>CAVTLB010000012.1:0-812202 GCA_963735415.1 uncultured Actinomycetota bacterium
GCCTCCGCGGCGGCCCGGAGGATATCGTCGGCGAAGTCCCTGATGAACCTGAGTGACCAGGCCAGCAGCGGTCCCATCACGGGCCCGGGATCCGGTCGGTGCGGTTCTCGCCGCGCCCGTCTGTATGCGGCTCGGCCCAGTCGTCCAGATGGGACGGGTCGAATGCGAGGCCGTCGCTGATCTGGCGGCGGTAGAACCACAGCAGGCGGACCGCCGACTTGCGGTGGGCTCGCAGGGACCGGCTCCTGGTCGTGGCGAGGATGTGCCGGCGATAATCCTCAAGGTCACGTCCGGTCAGCGTGGCCATCGCCGTGCCCGGGCCTGCCGCGCGGTCGTCGAGCCAGCGCCAGAAGGAGGCGAGGGCGCTGAACTTCTGGCGGATCGTGTCTATGGACATCTCCGCGACGCCGGCCGGGTGAGGCCCGTTCAGCAGCAGCCGGAACAGGTTCTTAGCGTCGGCCCGGTAACGTTCCGGGACGTTCGCGAAGTTGAGCGACAGCGCCTTGGCCTGGTTCTGAAGCTGCGCCGGCCTCAGGTCCCACCAGTCGTCGCCGAAGCGGGCCGTTGACCCGAGGGAGGTGCCCGGGCGCTGCGGCCGGCCGCTGAGCACGTAGTCCTGCTCGCCTGCCGGGTGAGCGCCAGGCGCGGCCGGCAATGCGGGCGCGGGGACAGTCATGAATCCTCCCGCAGGCCTTCGACCAGGTCCAGGAGCGTGCCCTGGGCTCGACGGCTTCTGCCGCCGTGATTTCCGCCGGGCTGAACTCCGGGAGCACCTGGTGGCGGATGGCGGCCCAGGCCGGCCCGTACCGCTGCCACCATGCGGGTAGCGGGATCTCCTGGCGCCGCTGTTCCATGGAGCCCAGCAGGGCAAGGAGCCGGGGCAGGTGGTCATGGGTGATCAGGCAGTTCCCGCAGTGGAAGCAGTCCAGGAACGACGCCGTGCACGGCCCCTCGTTCCACGGCCCGTGCTCCGGGTCGGCGCACGCGGTCCAGCCAGTGTCCAGCGCGCCCGAGGCCGCCTTGCGCGCAGTCTCCTCATCGACGCCTGCCTGCCCGGCGGGCATGCCGTCGTCCCCGGCCTGCTCCGCGACGATGCGGAGCGTGCCCGAGTGAGCAGCGAGTGCCCGGTCGTGCGCATCCAGCGCCGCGCGCTCGGCATCGGCGAAGGCATCGTCAAGAATGTCCTCGGCCCATTCGGCGACGGCCGGGTCGCCGCGCAGGTAGCTGGACCACAGCGTCTGCATGGTGTTGGTACGGGCTGCTGAGGGAAGGTGCCCGCCCATCTGCTTCGTGCGACGGACCTCGACGCTGGTCCGCAGCCGGTTCATGTCCAGCTTCAGGCGGCGGCCGTCGTCGCCGCGCAGGTCGTGGCGGTCGGCCCAGTCAAAGAGCCGCAGCGGTGTCCTGAGCTTGTCCGCGAACGGGTCCCAGTGCTCGGCCGTGCCGGTGACCCCGGCGCGGTGGCCGTTGCGCCAGACCGACCAGATCGTCATCGAGCCGCTGAAGGCCCGGCTTGGTGCTGTCAGGCGCCAGAGCAGCAGGTAGAAGCCGCCCGGCG
The DNA here is from genome assembly GCA_963735415.1 of uncultured Actinomycetota bacterium. Taxonomy (GTDB): domain Bacteria; phylum Actinomycetota; class Actinomycetes; order Streptosporangiales; family Streptosporangiaceae; genus Trebonia. The sequence continues at coordinate 1,559 of CAVTLB010000012.1, forward strand.
TGTGCAGCCGCCGGCTGGGCGGGCCGATCTCCCAGGTCGCCTGGTCATGCCAGTGCCCTGCGCCGCGGCGGCGCTTGACCACGGTGACCTCGACTGCCTTGTCCTCCAGCAGCCGGTGCTGAGCCGGAAGCTCCTTGAGCGTCTCAACATTGCGGCCGGTCAGGACGACGCCGAGGACCAGCAGCGGGACGACGTCCCGGATGGTGAGGAACAGGCGTTCGGCTGTCTCCACCCGCCAGTGCAGCACTTCTGTGAGTACCCCGTCCGGGCAGGGCACCAGCCCCGTTTCCGCCATCTCCGCGAGTCCGCGGGCCATGAGTTCTTCTGCCGGGCCAGGGTGGCTGGCGCTTCGCGGTAGCGCGTCGCGAGCCGCTCGCCTGCCTCGATGCGAGAGCTGATCGCCACGGCGTCTGACCGGGCGGCGGCCACGATCTGGGCCAGTTCCCCGTCGGAGTACCCCGGAGCACCGTCAGCCCGGGGATCGGGCCATCTCCGTCCGAGGTAGTCGATCACGTCGGGTGCCAGCACGGGCTTCAGCGGCTGCTGGTCAAGCAGGAGGAGCACTCGGCGCAGTTCTGCCAGCGCCCTCGGCCTGGACATGGTGCGGGACTTCTCGGCGTGGAAGGCGTCGAGGTGGGCCGCCGTCAGGTCGCCGGGTGAGGACGGCGGCGGCTGCAGGAGCGACAGGAAACTGACGAACCGCCGGGTGGTCTGCCAGGTGCCCTCCGCGGAGGCCAGGGTCCGCAGCCCGCCGCTGATGCCGGTGCGGGCCGCGAGCGCGGCAGCCACCGGGCCCGCCAGCCCGGCAGGGCCAGCTCCGCGGTGCCGAAGACACGCCGGCGTCCGTCATCGCCCGTGAACGCGACCTCGGCCCCGGCCTGACCAGGCCGGACAGGCTCAGGGGAAGAGTAAGGGCCGGGAGGGAGAGCCGACGGCCTGCCGGGGCCGGTGCGCGCGTGTCCCTTCACGCGGCCTCGCCCGTCTCAGGCTCTCCCGGCGGCGGGTCTTCCCAGTCGTCGGGCACCAGCGTCATCCGGGTCCGCATCTCCAGTTCCTGCAGGGCATGCAGGTAAATCAGCGTTGACGCGATCGAGGCGTGGCCAAGACGGCGGCGGACCCAGTCCAGCGGGTCCCCGAAGATCTTCGTGTAGTGGCCGCGCTGCTCAGCGGTCGTCGTGGCCAGGGCCGCCAGGTGGCCTCGCTGCAGCTGCTCCAAGGTAACAACCGCAAAGCTGTGGCGCAGGAGATGGGGATGGCAGGAGACTGCCACCCCGGCGTGCTCGCAGCGCTCGTTGGCCGCGGCGAACACCTGCTTCCAGCCCGACGCGGTAATCGGCATGCCGTGCTCGCCCAGCCACAGCGCGGCGGGCTCGAGCCCGCCGGCCGTGCGGACCAGCAGCCGCGCGCGTTCATCCGGCTCAAGCTGCTCAGCCGGCACCTCAGCGGTGCTGCCGGCCTGCCCCCGTATCGTGACGCGCGGGTGACGGGCGCCGGGGTCCTCGATGATCAGCGGGCTGGTGATCCGGTCGTAGGTTCCCCTGGCCCGTGCCTGCTCGATCACGTCGGCGCGGTCGGCGGCGATGTACTCGCCGATCTTCCGCGCGATACTGTCCGGAACGTAAACCCAGCGGGCGGAGCCGCCCTTGGCAATCGCCGCCGGCAGCCAGAACCGGTGGTAAGCCTCACTGCCTCCGCTCTGCGGTATGTCCAGCACGGTGAGGCTCCCCTCCTCGGTCAGCCGCAGCCCGGTCCGGACCATGAGGTCGGCGAACAGCGCGTTCCGGGCCGCCCACCGGCCGCGGAACCGGGGATCGGGAAGGCCCCGCGCGTCATAGCCGCGCAGCCCGGTATCCCGCCAGAACCGGTACTGGGCGGGGGTCAGCCATTCCACCAGGTCCCGGCGCGCGTCCCGGGCCTGCGCCGCGGCGGTCAGCTCGCCCGTGCCAGCGTGCCCCTGCGACGTCGCGGCCGGAGACGGCCGTCTCCGGCGCTGGGCTATCGGGCTTTCAGTCACCAAGCCGCGCCTGGCTGCCCACGCGTAGAACCCGTTGAGCATCGACAGTTCCCGGTTCCAGGTCGACCCCGCCACGCGCGGGCCCGCGGGATCCTGGCGCCTCCAGTACCAGTAGGCGTCATGATCCGCCCCATCCGCGTCCCGCCATCCCAGGCCCCCGCGGGCGCACCACAGGAAGTCCAGGAACCGGCGGACGTCCCGCGCGGCAGCCAGCTGCGTGTTCCGGGGCGCCCCCACAAGCGCCGGACGCAGGAAATACCGGTTCAGGTCAATGTCGTACTCAAGATCCGGCGAGATCAGGTACGGAACGCCGTCCGGAATATCCTCGCGATCAAGCCAGCCGTCAAGGTCATCGGCCGCACCTCTCGCCTCGGGAAGCAAGGCGGACAGCGGTGCCAGCCCCCGCCAGGTGATCTGCAATCGCCAGTGATTGTCAAGCACGGAGAGTAATCGTACGGTGCCGACGGTGGCTCGCGCCCGAACCGGGGATGAATCCCGGCTCGTTTTCCCATTCCCAGTAGCGGCTGTCCAGGTCGGCGCGCAGCGGGCCGAGCCCGGCGCTGGCTTTCCTTGACCCTCCTAGCCCGTGCCGGGTACTATGCGGTGCATGGAACCAGGCGAGGACACTAACTGGCTGCCCCAGGTCCGGAGGGGCGTGGCCGAGCAGTGCGTCCTGGCCCTGCTCACCAGGGGGGAAAGGTACGGGTTCGAGCTGGCGCGCGAGCTCGGGGCACGGGGGCAGATCATCGCCAGCGAAGGGACGCTCTACCCGCTGCTCGCCCGCCTGCGGCGCAACGGCCTGGTCGAGACGTCATGGCGGGAGTCCACCTCCGGCCCGCCGCGCCGCTACTACCACCTCACCAGCGACGGGGAACTAGCCCTGGCCAGCTTCAAGAAACAGTGGCGCGTCTTCCGCGACGCCGTCGACGAGATCCTCAGCGAAGGGAGCCAGGAGTGACCTCCAGACAAACCGCCGGCGAGGCCGACAAGCTCGTCCGGCGCTACATGGCGCAACTGGACACGGCGCTGCAGGGCGTCGACGCCTCCCGGAGGGAGGAGATCCTCGCCGAAGTGCACGAGCACATCGAACAAGGGCGGGACAGGCTCGATACCGACGACACAGCGAGCGTCCGGACCCTCCTCGACAAGGTCGGCGACCCCGCTGCCATCGCCGCCGAGGCAGGCGCGCCGTCCCCCGACAGCCGCCGCTGGGACGCGTGGGCGCCGTGGCTGATCATCTTCGGCCCGGTCGCGAGCGGGCTGGGCTGGATCGCCGGGGTGCTGATCTTGTGGACCTCCCCGACATGGAGCCGGCGCGACAAGCTGATCGCCACCTTCGTGTCGCCCGCCGGCCTGGTGGCGCTTTTCTTCGGCCTCGTGGCCGCATTGTCCGCGGCAGCCGGCTGCCCGGGGCACGCGTCGGCCGGCTGCACGACCAGGGGAGTCACCCTCCCGCTCGGAGTCGCCATACTGCTGGCCGTAGCCGGCCTCGCCGCTCACGTGCTGCCGCCGATCCACCTGATGAGGAAGCGTCGCCAGCAACGCTTCACCTTTACCCGGTCAGCCCGCTGAGTCGCCAACCGGACTGGCCCCGCCGTGATCAGACCCGTGGTGTGGCCGGGCACTGGCACCAACACCGTGACGTTCCCCGGCCACGCCATCACCGGCTACCAGGCCGGACCCGGCTGGGACCCGGTCACCGGCTGGGGAAGCCCCAACGCGCAGGCGCTCGTCCCCCTGCTCGCCCGCTACGCCCGCTCGTGACCCCGGCCGGCGGGACTGATCTTGCCTGCCGGGACCGCAGACTCAGGGAAGGAAGTGACGTCCATGGCATCGGGCCAGGACTGGCTGAACGCAGGAAAAAACCCCGTCCTCCGGGTCCTGATCCACCTCATCAGGCGAATCCGCGAGCACCGCCGCGAACGCCAGTAACACGCGGACAATGACCAAGCAGTGCATGACCCGCCTGACAGCGGGCTTCCCGGAGCTTCCGGCGGCGGTCCGGTGCGCCGTGCCCGACCGTGTGCACCGCGGGACCGTAGCCAACGGCCTTCTGCGCGGAGCAGGCCCGGTGTCGGTATCCAGCCGGAAGGATCTCAGCGGCGCAGCATCTCAGGGCGGATCCAGGCTTGCCTGCCCTTTCGCCCGCGGCGTTGCGCGTTATGCCGACAGCAACTGACGACTACGAGGAGGCAGACTAGTGACAAAGCGCCCAGATCAAGGTGACCGGCCGATCAGGACAGAGGCGAGCCGATGACCCAGGACATCCCGCCCGATGCGAGGGACAGGGCGTCTGTGCTCTTCAGCGACCTCATCGAAGGCCACTGGGAGAAGGCGGACCGGGAACTGGACGCGAGCCTGCGCGGACAGGTGCACCTGGACCGGTGGTTCGCCCGCGCGTGGGCGAAGGCGGCAGACTCCGTCGGCAGCTTCGAGCGCATAGATGCCGCGTCCGCCCGGCAGTTCGGCGGTTACACCGTGGTGGGTGTCCCGCTGGCTTTCGCGGCCGGCGGGGCAATCGGGAAGTCGTCTTCGGCCGTGACGGCAAAGTCGCCGCCCTGGGGCTGGAATTTCCGTACCCCCGCCCACGCCGGCCAGAGCCGGGGAAAAGGTGGGGCGGGGGCGGGTTCCTAGTCAGGAACCCTGAGGTAGAGACACTCATGCGCACCTGGCCTTAGCCGGTCATCAGGGCGCGGCCGGGCGGACGTACCGCATACGTCCCGCACGCGGTGGTGGTCAGCCTCAGGCACGGGTGCATAACCGTCGATCAACAACGGCCCGGCCTGGCTTCCCGACCGGGCTGGTCAGGGTGGCGAGGATGACCGGCTCGCCGGGGTCGGTGGTCATGGCGTACTCGGGGCTGAAGTCCGGGCCGGCGCCGATCAGGGAGATGGCCTGCCGGGCTTCGGCGGGGTCGCGGGCCAGCCCGTAGGCGCGCGCCCACGCCTCGACCGAGATCGGCACGGGCGGGCGCGGGGTGGCGCGCAGCAAGAAGCCGGCCAGGCTGACGTCGAACACCCAGGGCCGGAAGATGAACCATTGCTGCGGCCTGCCGGCCGGGGGCCGGGGCGGCGCGCTGCCGCCCCGGCTGCCATCGGGGGTTGTCATGCGGCACCCGCCAGCTCCGGGCCGTCCTCGGTCTCGGCCGGGCTGCCCGCGTCGTCCGCCCCGGGGGCGGCGTCGGCCGCCGTTCGGCCAGGCGGAACCGGCGCGGCTTCTCGGTGGCCACCTCGGCGTCGCCGAGCTTGACCAGGGTCTCCAGGGCGTTGGCGATCGCGCCGGAGCTGTGCCCGTTGACCTTGTGGATCTCGTGCGGGGTGAAATCCTGCCCGGGTTGGCGGCCAGGTGGGCGAGCACCTTCTCGCGCAGCCCTGTGCCGTGCCAGAACTCCCGCATAAGCGTCCTACCTGGCATTTCGCGCTCGCTTCGGAGGACGTTGCCAGCAGCGGCTTGCCCGGGCAGGCAGGAAAGGGAAGTCCGCGCCGTCATGGTCTTCCTTAAGCAGGTGTGTGGCCTACTGCGCCAGCTGGTCTGCCTGGCGGGCTGGCTGGCTGGTCCTGCTGACGGCGACCGTCAGGCTCCTGGTTCAGCCCTGCCCCGGCCTCGGGCACCTGGTAGCGCCCGGTCCCGGGGCGCTCGCCGTGCTCCAGGCACTCCCGTTCGCCTGGGCATGCCCAGGCCGCCCGGCGACGATCTGCAGTCGGCGACAACCCAGGCCGCCACCGATCCCTGGCCAGGTAGACGCCGGGTCCAACTCCCATCCCTGGCTTGGCTCCGAGGTATATTTCAGGCGCCACCAGCGGAGATCACTTACCGTGTCGGGCCGCAGCCGCCGGACTCCGGGCGCGGCCATCATGTACCACGTGGCGGGCAACTATACCTTTACCGGCAGTGGTCTAGACCTTTCCGCATCGATGTTTGCTCCATGTTTGCTCGGACGCGGCGGTACGGGCCGGTACTCTTAATCCGCTACCCTATGGCTAGGCACCGTCCCACGGAACGACCCTGCCCGCACCCGGCCGACCATGGACATAAACGGACACCGTCGTCCATCATCGTCCCTCCAACTTAAAATCCGTGTCACACCTGCACCGTTCAGCCATTGGTCTAGACCTATTTCACAATTGGTCTAGACCAATGCGTCACAGGTATCAGCACGGATTCAGCACGGGGTCCGGAAACGACGGGAAATAACCGGCATGATTCGGGCAAATGGGACACGAGAAGAGGCCGCCCCACTCGGGAGCGGGGCGGCCCGCCTTCCGGGTACACGCTCGGTATATCCGCAGGTCAGGCTAGCGAACGTCTAGCCCGGTGATGGCCCGGCCGATGATCATGCGCTGGATCTCGGACGTGCCCTCAAAAATGGTGAAGATCTTCGCGCAAGGGCAGAGACATCGGTATACCCCGCAACTAGAACGACCTGCGGGAACATGGCCACGAAGGGGTTCCGATGGCCTCTACCGATGGGGATACCCATGCCCCTGGTTTGCCGGACGGATGCCAAGCATGATGCAGCACGGATTCAGCACGGGGCATCCGAGATGAATGACGGTTTTCGGCCGGCCCGCGGCACGTTCCCGAGCATAGTCAGCAAGTGCTGGCGACCACCGCGGGCGCAGCGGGTCCGAGGTCAGGAATCGGGGAACGCAGGGGCCACCATGACGCGCAGCGCCTCGGGGGAGAGCACGACCCGCGTCGGAGTGTGGCCGCGGATTTCGCCATCGACGTCAAGCTTCAGCGGGGGGTCGGTCTCCAGCCATAGCTCGCGTACGGCGAGGAATGCCGGCTGCACTCATCGTCCAGCGGATCCCCTGGATCGCATGCCGGACCGCGGAGCCGAGTAGCGCCCAGCGGCTGGGGCCGCCAAGGGGGTAGACAAGCAGCAGCCGGTCGTCCGCGCTCGCGTCACGGGCGATCGGCCGCCCGCCGTGGAAGCTGCCATTAGCGATGTTGAGCTGATGGGTAACCAGTGGATAGCGCCGGTCCCCCACAGTGACCACGGCCCGCAGCGGGCGATGGCGAGGCAGTCCGGCCAGCGCGGTGAGCGGGTAGGCGGCCCGGCCGAGAAGGCGCTTGAGATGGTGCGGGACTGTGTTCGCGACCTGGACGGACAGCCCGACGCTCACCAGGTTGGCGAAAACGGCGTCTCCTGCCTGGCCAAGGTCAACGTCGGCGACCTTGCCGTCGGCCAGGACGCTGATCGCTGCAGGCAGGTCCAGCGGGATGGCTAGCGTCCGGGCGAAGTTGTTCGTGGTGCCCAGCGGGATGACACCCAGGGCCACGTCACGGTGCGCGAGGCGGCGCGCGGCCTCGCAGAGGGTGCCGTCCCCGCCGCCCACGATCAGCAGGTCCGGCCGCAAGCCCATCGCGGCGGTCAGGGCCGCATCCAGGCCGCCCGCCTCGCTGCTGGGAAAGGCGCCCAGCAGGTCCAGCCCAGCGGCCCGCAGCCCGGAGCGCACTGCCGGGTAGAGCCGCCGGCCGCGGCGGGACCGCGTGTTCACCACCAGGGCGGCGCGGCCATCCCGGCGGATGGCCGCGCTCAACTCTGCCTTGCTGCGCATGAGTTCGAAGCATAGCCAGGCGCGCATGAGCGCCACGGGATGAACGACCGGCAAGAGGAAGCCACTTATGGTTTCGGACGACGCCAGCCATCTCGGTGAGCGGCCTCGACCTCACCCTGCTGACGCAGGACGCGGTCAGCCCCAGTTGCCTGTGCAGGTCCTGCGAAATCGTGGACGTCAAGGCCAGTTTTGAGTTGCGGGCGGCACGGGACTCGCCGCCGGCTCCTTCTCCGCCGACGTCAACGGCGCGCACGCCGAACCAGACAAGAAGGCACAGAGGAAAACCAGAAGAAATAACGCAAGAGACAGAAGGAAAATAGAAGATAACGGCGGGGATTCATGTACGTTCTAGTTGATATCTGTCAATATTCGGCGGAAGGAGACCGATGCTGAATTCTGCTGGCCGACCCCTGCGGGGAGTGCATTCCAGCTGGGGCTCAGTCGATGCCGCCGCGCTCATCATGCGCGCCGCGCTGGCCGTCGCCTTCATCGCGCACGGCGGCCAAAAGCTGTTTGGCTGGTTCGGCGGTACCGGCATCACCGGCACGACGGCCTTCTTCACCTTCGTCGGCCTGCCTGCCCCGCACGCGTCCGCCTACGTGGCCGGGATCCTCGAGTTCTTCGGCGGCATCGCGATCGCGCTGGGCTTGCTGACCGTCGCGGCGACGGCAGGGCTAATCATCGAGATGATCATCGCCGTGACGTCCGTCAGCTACTCAGCAGGATTCTTCGTCACGGCGCAGAAGATCGGCTGGGAACTGAACGTCTACCTGATCGGCCTGCTCGCGGCTGTCCTCGTCATGGGTCCTGGCCGGTGGAGCGCTGACGCTGCACTGGGACTCACCCGACGGCGGACCCAAGCCCAGGCGGCGATACCGTCGCGCCAGGACTCGCCGATCTGAGGACCTGTCTCGCGGAATGCCTGGGCTGCGTGGGTCGCACGAACGTCCTTGCGGCGGGCCAGTGCGACCGTGCTGTGCAGGCCGGGGCGGGCTATCGGGAAAGCGGCGATGCCTGGGGGGCACGGCAGGACCACCGAGGGGACCACGACCACCTGCATCGGCTGCGGCGCCTGCGGCGCCGGATGCCCCAATGCATCCGCCATGCTATTCACCGCGGCCATGGTGACCCACCTCGCCCTGCTGCCGCAAGGACAGCCAGAGCGCTACCAGCGTGTCACCGCCATGGCCGGGCAGATGGACGCGGAAGGCTTCGGTGGCTGCTCCAACACCGGGGTCTGCACCACCGTGTGCCCGAAAGGCATCCCGCTGGAAACCATCGCCCAGATGAACGCCGACCTGCTCAGGGCTCAACGGCCCTGACCGGCGCCCCGCCCCGTGACCGGGTCAGCCGGTGGCGGGGTGGCGCGGACGAGGGCGTCGAACGCCTCGGTTGAACTGCCCGGCCGGGCTGGTCGCTCTGCATGGCCTGGTCTCCACCCCATCTGGCAGATGAGGGCTTGACGGCGGCGGACGTTTTAGCGACGTTGTTATTTGTTGGACTTCGGTCGTTATCACCTCTTCTGTTCGGAGTTGCCTCATGCGATCGGCTCGCCCCGCCATACTCATATGCGCCGCTACGATCGCGGCAGCCCTCAGCTTCGCCGGTCCCGCCGCCGGCGCGGGCCAGGAGGCCGGGGCGGCCCTGGAACCGGGGGCAGCCCAGGAAACTGGCGCAGCGCATTCGCCCGGGCAGGCAGGAGTACGGGCGACGGTCGCCTACCCCGATCTGCAACTTCCAGACGGACGGCATGCGCTGGTGTACTCCGACGGCCTCGCGGAAGTGTCCGGTGGCCCGGGCCAGGCGGGTAGCCGGATGGAGTTCACCTGGGTTCCGCTGCTCGACCCGAACGGCGGAGGTACTAGCCTGGCCGACTCCGGCGGAGCGGACCTGCCTGGTAAGGGAGAGCTGATAGCTGACCTGCTGCGCCAGCGGTCGGCGCCTTATGCGCCGCAGGAGATCGTGGCGGTTTACCGCGACGCCGTGCCGACGGCGGCGACCGTCTACGTCGCGTCGCCGCAGGCCTTGCGGACGCGTGCCGCATCCGTGCCGCGTTACACCGACAAGCCGACGCTGAATAGCGTTCTCGCGCGCCTCGGCGTGGACAGGGCCAGCCGGCTCTTCGCCGACCTGCCCTCCCAGCAGCCCCTCGACATCTCCCGTGCCGTCTTGCTGCATCTGACCGCCGATTCCGTGCCCGCCGCGGTGAGCGCGCTGCGGGCCGACCCGGACGTCGCGTACGCCGGGCCCGACTGGATCGTGAGCACCACGTACACGCCGCCACAGGCGGCTGGCGCACCCGCGGGCCCGGCGGCCACCCGGGCGCCGGCCGCTGCCGGACCCGGCGCGGCCGGTCCTTCCGGCGCCGCGGACGTGCCGCAGAACTATGCGCTGACCTCGAGCGCGCAGGCTCTGCTCAACCGGCCGGGCATGGATGAGGTCCCTGCCTACGTCACCATCGAGGACCGCTACCACCAGCTCCCCGGCCAAGGGGAAACGATAACTAATGTCTCTCTTGGCACCCTCGACGACGCGAGCGCGGTGGCCAATGCCAAGGACCCCTGCCATGGCTTCGCGACAACCTACGGCCCGACGACGGAGATGATAGGCGGCCAGCGGTACCTGGACTGGCCGTCGATGCCGCTCATCCCCACCTACACGGCTAGCGAGGCGGGGAAGCTCGACCCGGCGGGCGAGACTTGCGGCGCCGATGATCCCAACCTCACCGAGGTGGGCCTCGATTTCTCGATGATGGCGCCGCTCCCACATGACCTGCAGCGACCGGACGCTCTGGGCGCATCGCTCACTGACCTGCTCGGCATCGCCGCTGGCGCTAGCTACCGCCTAGTCGTCCCGTCCACCGCGGGAGGAGCGATTACCGATGTCGACGCCGCCCTGATCGCCGCTGCTAGCCAGAAGCCGCGACCGGAAGTCATCACGGCCTCACTGGGGTTCGGCGAGGACTCCTTCGGGTTCTCCGCCCGCTACCTGGAGGACGACCCCGTCACCGAAGCGATAATCGCGACCATCGTGCACTCCTACCACATCGTGGTGTGCGTGGCGAGTGGTGATGGGCTGCGCCCGCTCACGAACGCGGCCGTCCCGCCGGCAGGGGGCAGCGCCGCCACCGAGTACCGTGCCACGCGGGGGCACGCCGATCAGCCTTAGCGACGTCGCGTTTTCCGGCGCGGCGTCGGCGGACTTCAACTCGGGCGCCATCGACATCGGGGCCACGACGCTCGATGACATCATCTCCGCGCCGCCGCAGGATCCAGCCAACGCCGCGCCTCCGGCACAGCCACGCATTCCCGGTGATCCGCTTCGACGGCGTTCGGAATTACGCCAGCGGGTTCGGCTCCCGGGTCAACGTGTCTGCCCCTGGCGACAACGTGCTGGGCTTCTCGCACGCCATGGGCCAGGACGCGCAGTGGTGCGGTGAACGGACGGGCGGCACGTCCGCGTCGGCGCCCGAGGCGGCCGCCGCGGTGGCGATCGTCCTTCAGGTCGCGCGGGCTCACCGGCGACGATGGCCTATCGGGCGACCCGCTCGACGGTACGGCAGTTCCTCGCGCAGACGGGCAGCGCGGTGCCGCAGTATCGCAGTCCGACGTCGATATCACACGTCGGCACCGCAGATCGACATCGGCAACGCCGTGTCCACGCTGCTTGCCGACGCCGGCTGCTCAGGCCGCCCAGTCCGTCCCGCGGGTCGCCGTCGAGCAGCGGCAGCAAGCGAGCGCGCTGAGCGGGTCGATCATGACCGCCACCGACCCGGGGAACGATCTCGCTCGACCGGGCGGCTGCTGAACGCCTGGATCACGATCGCGCCCGACTGGGTCGGGCTGCCCGCCGATGGTGTCCGCTACCAGCTCACCGCGCTCGGCGGATCGGGCGCTATCCTCGCGACCACGCCCTGGGCGCGCCTTCTGCCGGAGCAACTGCTGGCGGCAGCAGGACAGCCGCTGATTTCCGCCACCTCTCGCACCGTCACCTTCACCTACACCGCGACAGCGGGAGGACAGACGCTAGCCGCGGCGACGGTAGCGCTGACGTTCGGGCCGTCCGACGGCACCGCGCCCAGCACCCTCGCCCCCATCGTGCCGGCCATGTCGCGGGGTCCGGTCATTCCGGTGCGCTACGACTTGAGTGGCGTATCCCCCATGACCGATCCGGTGTTCGTGGTGTCCGAGCCGGGCCGGGTCGATCCCGCGTCCGGGCTGTTCTTCCGCCCGGCCTACAGCACGCCGGTGACCGCGGTGAGCGGCACTATTAACGTTCCCGTATCGGCGCTGCAGGGCGCGGGGCTCTACGGAATCGGCATTCAGTCGTCTCCAGGCGGCGCGGCGGCCACGAACTACACCGCGTTCGCCTTCACCAGGATGGCACCCGCCGATTCGGCGCCGCCCGCGCCTCCCACCCTGTCGTACCAGGACTTGGCGCCGGCACACTTCCTCAGCATCCCGTATCACGCCTCATTCCAGGTCAGCTACGACGTAGCCAACGTCAAGGGCGCGGACTCCGCGATGCTCGAAGTGGGCGCCGCCGGGCCCACGAACTTCGGCAGCTACAACACGTTCAACAACCCGAACGGCAGCGAGCGTGACGACAACGGAGCCGATTCCGGCTCAGTGAGCTACATCCGGCTGCCCGCCGCACGCGGCACCGTCACCGTAAACAGCGCCAGCCTCGGACTGTCCCCGACGATGAACCACGTGATCAGGGTTGTCCCCACCCACGGTGACATCGTCGTGGGCGAGGCGAGCGGTGTCAGCTCAGTGAGCATGAACGGGGTCCAGCCAGCTGACGGCGGCAGCGTGGCCAACGGCTTTGCCGTCAACGCCAGCGGCACGGACGGCTTTGTCACCTCCAACCAGGTCACCGCGGCCGGCAAGGACCTCGGGTCGGTCGAGACATTCGACCAGCGCTCTAACGCCATCGTGTCGACCGCCGCCTCGTCATCCGACACCTACGGCACGCCATCGGGGGGCTGCCCGGGCATCTTCGACGGGGACGTCGGCGTGTACGAGGATTCCACCGCCACGTCCGACGCATTCAAGGTCCTCGACCCCGTGTCGGCGAAGGCGACGGGAACCTGGACGCCGCCGGGCGCCGACTCCAGCGGGATGATCGCCTGCCCCGCACCGAACCAGGCCACCACTGACACCGCGGTCATCACGGGCCAGGGCGGCGCCCAGCCTACCTACGAGGTCATGACAAGCACCATCACGGCCAACACGTTCAGCGCCCCGGTCAGCCTCGCCCCCGCATTGGCCGCGCTCGGCCAGCCGTTCGTCGGCGGATTCGACCAGGACACCGCGACCGGCCAGGCCGTCGCCGCCATCACCGACTTCAATAACTTCAGCGGGCCATCGATGATCGTCGCGGCCGACCTGTCCAGCCACGCCCTAGCGTCATTCCCCGCCGTCACGTCGGGCGAGGCGATGGGCCTGGCCGTGGACTCGGCGACCAACGTGGCCGTCTCACCCGGCCTGGGGTCACCCGGGGTCGGGATCTACAACCTTGCCGCCCAAGACGGCACGATGCTAACCCTCGGTGGCGGCCCGTACGAGCACCCAGCCATTGACCAGGCTCATGCCGAGTTCGCGGTACAGGAGATCGCCGGGCCTGACTTCTACGCGCCGACCCCCAACAACAACGCGATGTCGAGCATGATCATCGCGAACGAGGACGGGACCGGAATCCGGCGAATAGAGAAGTTCAATTTCCTGAACATATTCCTGTTGATTTTCGGGAGTTACGTGCAGCTCAGCCCAGCCACCCGGTCTGGCTACACCCTAGGCCCAGGTGGGAGCCAGCTCTACCCGTTCAGCTATTGATCACCGGCCTTCGTGCGCCAGAGCGTGACGGCCAGCCATGCGATGGTGGCGCCGGCCAGGCAGTGGATGGCGTTCTTGAGCGGGGAGTCGGGCAGCGGCGACAGTGCCGCCAGCAGTGCCGGGAACACGATGTAGGCCCAGCACAGCAGCCGTGGATACGCCCTGGTGCGCAGCAGGAAGACGCCGAACAGCACCGAGCCCACGGCGAAGAAGACGGCGCTGCCCAGCAGGGCCGCGATGGTCGGCTCGTGCTTGAGGTGGTCCCGGACGGGGGCAGCGAAGGTAGAACAGCGCGGTGTCGATGGTGAATACTGCGCCGCCGAACAGGCCGAGACCGATCAGGTTGACCGCGTAGGCCACCGGGCCGAACGTGCCGGGGACATCAGCGTGCCGCTGATGGAAGACGGCGACGAGCAGCGGTATCGCCAGCGCCGGGACCAGCGCGATGACGAAGGCCGCGCCTGCGGTCTTGCCGGTGAAGATGCTGACGAATCCGGCCACGGCGAGGAACAGCCCGGCCAGCAAGCCGCTCGCCGCGCTGAACCGGGGGAGGTCTGGGGTCACTGCTGCGCGCCTCTCGTGATTAGCGGCCGTGCTCCGGGCGAAGTCGGCCGCGCTGGTAAGGCCGACCGTAGGAGGGACGGTGCCCGGCCGGGAAGTGCGCGCCTGCCAGTGTTGCCGCCGGGAGTCACGGCCACAGCGCCCGCCGTGGTGCCGTCCGGCACGTGCCGTCCGGCCAGTTCGGTGTGCGTTGCGCGCGGCCCGGGACCGGCCCGGCGTGTCCGGGCTAGCCTGGGGAGGTGCCGTGCTGGAAGGCCCGGCGCGTGAAGGAGGACAGCCCATGACCCCCGGCTGGATTTCGTCGCGCTGGGTTCCCGTGATGATCTACTGCGTCGTCCTGGCGGCTGGCCTGTACCACGGCGCGATGAGCCTCGGCGGCGGCCCTGGGGCACGGGTGGCCGGATTCGCCGCGGTAATGGCGGTGCTGCTCGCCATCGAGGCCGCCGAGCGGCGGTGGCTGGCGCCACCGGAGCCGCGGTGGGCGGTGCTCGCGCTGCTCGCGGCACGGCTGGGCCTGTTCGCCGCCGCGACGGCGCTGGACTCCTCAGGTGAGTCGCGGGTGCTGTTCATCCTGGTGCCGTTCGCCGCCTACTTCGCCTTCGGCCGCGGCGTGAGCTTCGCCCTGGGCGGGCTGTGCCTGGCCCTGCTCGCCGCGGGCTTCACGCTCCGGGACCCGCACTGGTACGCGCGGCCGGCGTACGTGTCCGACGTCTTGATGTTCGGCGTGGGCGTGGTCCTGGCGATCGCCATGGCGGGCATCGCGGTCGGCGAGCAGGCCAGCCGGATCCGGCTGCAGGCCGCGCTGCACGATCTGCGGGAATCGCACGACCAGCTCGCCGCCTCCACCGCTCAGGTCGCCGAGCTGTCTGCCGCGGCCGAGCGCAACCGGCTCGCCAGGGACATCCACGACAGCCTCGGTCACTTCCTGACAGCGATCGCGGTCCAGTTGGAGAAGGCGGAGGCGTTCCGGGACCGGGACCAGACGGCAGCCAGCCAGGCGGTGGCGGATGCCCGCTCCCTCGCCCGGCAGGCGCTGCAGGACGTGCGCGGATCGGTACGCGCGCTGCGCGGCGACGAGCTGTCAGCCTCGCTGTCAGCCATGCTCGCCGAACTCGCGCGGCAGGCCAGTATGGGGGAACCGCAGGTCACCCTGACCATCACCGGGGACGAGGCCGCCGTCGCCGCGAGCGCTCGCACGGTCGTCTTCCGCGCGGCGCAGGAGGCCCTCACAAACGCCCGCAAGCATAGCGGCGCGCACCAGGTATCCATGTCAGTGACGTTCGGTGACTGCGAGGTGCGGCTCATCGTCTCCGATGACGGATGCGGCTTCGACCCGTTGCCGCACGCCGCGCAGGCGCAACATGGCCTCGGGCTGGCAGGCATGCGCGAGCGAGCCGCCCTGGCCGGCGGGCGCACCGAGGTCGACAGCCGGCCAGGAGCGGGGACCACGGTCACCGTGACTATCCCCCGGTCCCAGGCCGCCAGCGCGGTGCCGGCGTGACCAGCCAGCAGGGCGCCCCCGCAGCCGCGGACGCGACGAGACCGCCGGTCCGCGTCCTGGTGGCTGACGACCAGCAGCTCATCCGCGAGGGGATCGCGTCCCTGCTAGGCATCCAGCCCGGCATCGACGTGGTGGGCACGGCCCGCGACGGCCGGGAAGCGGTCGAGCAGGCACTCGCCCTAGCAGCCGGACGTGGTCCTGATGGACGTCCGCATGCCCGGGTGCGACGGCACCCAGGCGACGGCCCGGATCCGCCGGGACCTGCCCGCCTGCCAGGTGATGATGCTGACCACGTTCGACGACGAGGAGTACGTCGTGCAGGCGCTGCAGGCCGGCGCCGTCGGCTACCTGCTCAAGGACCTGCCCGCCGCCGAGCTTGCCAGCGCCGTCCGGCTGGCCCACGCCGGCATCGCCCAGTTCGGCGCCCAGGTCACCGGGCGGCTGGCGTCGGCTGCTCGCCAGGCACCCGGTGCCAGGGACCCGCCGACGTCACCGGGACGATCCCCGGTCAGCCAGGGCAGCCGCTGACCGCCCGCGAGGCCGATGTCCTGCGCCTGGTGCGCGGCACGACGAACCGCGAGATCGCCGCGCAGCTGTTCCTGTCCGAGGGCACGGTGAAGAACCACATCTCCCGCATCCTCGCCCGGCTGGGGCTGCGGGACCGCACCCACGCCGCCATCTACGCCCGCGACCACGGCCTCCTCTGACCGCTGGCCCAGGCCAGCAGCGCCCTCGCATCGAGTCACCGATCGGGTCCGGCTCTTGCCGCGCGATGGCCCTGGGACCGTAGGCAGGCGGCCTGTCTCGTCTGGCCAGCCGCCGGTCACGCCCTCATGACTTCCCCCCGATGAAAGCCAGGGCTAGCGAGCGAGCAGCGGGACGAGGACCTGGGCGATGGGGGTGCCCCAGCCAGTGACCGGGTCACAGCCCGGTCCTGCCTTGTAGCCGGTGACGGTGGCGGGCGGCGAGGCGAAGCTCACGGTGTTGTTACCGGTGGTGATGTCGTGGAGGAATGCCTTGTGGTGAAGCGGGCCGCGGGCGATGCGGTATATGGCCGGGTTGACGCGCCGAGGTCGTGTCCGGCGTCCTGGTCGGCCAGGGCGATCAGCCCTGCCCACAGCGGTGCCGCGGCGCTGGTGCCGTGAGCCGCCCCGAGTCCGTATGATGCGCCTGTCGAGGTGACCGCGACCGCCATTCCGTTGGGCCCGGCGTCTCCCGCGACGTCCGGCACGCCCCTGCCGGTCCCGGGATCCTGGTACGCGGGCCGCGCGAACAGGTGACTGAATCCGCCAGCCGAGGCGAGCGAATGGCCGCGAAGAAGCCAGCCAGCCAACGTCCCGGCCGGACGGCATCGCGCGACCGGAATCCCGCCTGACTATACCAACCGGACGCGACGACGGTCGAGCCGGACAGGACATGGAACTGGTAGAGGAGGCTCGCGCCCCCGGGCCGGTCGCAGTGGCGGGGAACTTGGGCTTGGCCGAAGGTTTACGCCTTGCCGTCGGCCGCGTGACCCCGGAAGCGACCGCAGGCCGCCAAGGACGCCCGGCTCCACGACGCGCCCCGCCTGCGGCACGCTCTTACTGGGAGACCGGGTCCCGGGGTGACCGTGG
The DNA here is from genome assembly GCA_963735415.1 of uncultured Actinomycetota bacterium. GTDB lineage: Bacteria > Actinomycetota > Actinomycetes > Streptosporangiales > Streptosporangiaceae > Trebonia. The sequence goes on from CAVTLB010000012.1 coordinate 18,649, forward strand.
TTGATGCGATTCAGAAGTAGAATCCCCGGTAAGGTCGGCCGGTTGTGTATTCCACCTGGCTGGCCGGAGGCGGGCTGACCCGCACCGCAGCGCCGTAGTCACCGAAGCTGATGTCCCTGTCGGTCGTCGTGATCGGCCGCACGCCATCATCAGTGGTGATCGTCATCCGCCGGGCCCGGCCTTGCTGGTCCACGTCCACCGCCCCGCTGATGGTTGCCTGCCCGTCGCGTGCGGCGAACGTGTACCTGACGCCGGTCCAGCCCGGGCCGGAGGCGGGTCCTGGGCCGCGCACCGTCGTGCCCGGCAACCGCAGTACCGCGATCAGCCCGGACGGGCTGACCACCTGGTCTGAGGCAAAGCCATAAGGGTCGTTCGGCGGCGGCCCGGCGGCCACGGCGGCGGCCGTGGCGGCGGCGAGCGACGACTTGTCCCAGGGCCTGCCGAACCCGGAACCGGAAGGTACGGACGTGTACAGGTACGCGCCGATGAAACGGACCTGCACCCGCGTGTCCTGCCCGGCGTCGGATTCTGTCAGCGCTTCCGCGCCGAGGCGCTGGCCGGGATCGTAGGCACCGGAGACAAGGACCGAGTACAGTTCCCGAGACCGGGTTGCGCACGGTCGTCTGGACGGTAAAGGCGTAACTGCGGGCTGCGGTCCGCGCCAGCGCGCCGGTTACGGCGGACAGCGGGGACCGCGCGGCGGACGCCGGCGGTGCCGCGCGCAGCGCGGCCGTCAGGCCCGCTGCCAGGGCCGCCGCCGCGACCGCGACCGCCATGGCGAGGAACCTCATCCGGCGGCGCGGGGGGCGCAGCTGCCGCGCGCCCAGCGGGACAGTGCCGGTCACGACGGCACCGCGGCCAGGACGGCCGCGGTGCCGTCGCGACCGTCGTGCCCGGCCGGGCCGCTGTCGCCCTGCTGCCAGGGGCTGAGCCCGAGCAGGTCGGCCAGCATCGCGACCCTGGAGTCGAAGGCGAGCACGTGGTCGTCCCCGGCGGAGCCGTACCGCAGGTCGTTGTGGCGCAGCGCGACGTGCAGGTTCGCCCGGCCGGACAGGACCGCCTGCCAGGTTTCCGGTGAGCCGAGGATGGTCCACTCGACGTCGTCGGGGTCATCGCCGTCAGGCTCCGCATCGGGCTCCTCGACGTCGCGGGCGACGGTGCGGGCGGCGAGGTCGACCACCCAGCCGGCCTCGCCGCCGCCGCCGGCCAGCGTGCGGCACACGACCAGGAACTTGCCGGCCAGGAAGGGTGCCCAGCGGCTGGTGAACCGGTCGCCAGTGCCCGCCACCCCGGCCCGCAGGCTTTCCTCCAGCAGGCCGGCCGCCTCGGCGGGCAGTTCGCTGCCCGCCGGCGGGACGGCCGGGACCTTCGCCGTCCCGGGGACACGCGGGTCGGCGGGCCTGCCCGGGGTGCCCCACTCCTCGTCGATGGGCAGGTAGCCGAGCTTGCCGGCCAGTTCGTTGATGGCCTCGGTGACCGGCGGGGGGATCAACGCGGCCGGGACGGACTCGCCCCGGCCCACCGAGTCGCTGGTGATCGCCGAGGTGGCCCAGATCTTGTAGTCAGCGGGGCCGAACCGCTCCCGCTCGCCGGTGAAGCAGCGCTCGGTGATCCCGGGCGCCGGCGCGGCGCCGAGGAACCCGAACAGGTCCGCAGCGGTCTCCTCCGGCGCGGTGACCAGGTCCTCGTACCGCACCCGGTGGCAGCGGTCCGGGTGCTGCTCCTCGACCGCGGCGATCGCCGTCGCGTGGTCCAGCCAGTACCGGGCCAGCGCCAGCACCGCGTTGCCCGGCGAGGCAGCCGGAGTACTGGTCGAACCCGTACCCGTTCAGGCCCCACGGGCAGGCATCCAGGCCCGACCTGATCATGTCCATCGGGTGCCGGTACACGCAGATGAACCGGGCCTCCGGGTAGATCCGCAACAGCAGGTCCGCCGACAGCGCCGAGCCGAGGCTCTTGTCGCAGAACCGCTTCTTGCCCCGCCGGGCCAGGTACCCGCCGGTCATCTCGTCCACCATCCGCCGGATCCCCGCGATCGCCGCGTCCGGCACCCGCGGCGGCGCGTCCCCCCGGTTCAGCCGACAGCGGCGCCCCCTCGATCAGCGACCACACCACCGACAGCTGCCCGCACAGCGCGGGCAGCATCGTCTCCGGCGGGCACGCCAGCTCCGGATGCGCATCCAGCAGGAACCGCAGCAACGTCGACCCCGACCGCCCCATGCACAGCACGAACACCGGATCACCCACCGCACCGGGCACGAAGAACCCGTTCACGGCGCCTTCCGGTGCCAAGGCTGCCGTCGCCCCACCGCCGTCACCCCCGCCGATGCTCACAGCGTCCACCAGCCCTCCTTCTCCCCGGGTATCAGCCCGGGCCGTGGCCCACTAGCTCCCGTCATGCCTGCCTCAGGGGCCTGCGACTGGCCCCCAGACCGGCCTATGCAACCTGCGCAACCGCGTCAGCTGGGGTACCAACCCGTGCACGAGGAGTGGCCGGTCCAACCCTTTATGCTGACTTTGGTGACGGTGACGACGGGGAGTCGAACGCCCCCGAACCAAAAATGTTCTATCGAGTGACCCTTCGCTTGCAACGGAACTGAGCCTAGAAGTCCAGAGACGAAGAGTTTGCCGAGGTTATTGCCCGAGCACTCTCCGGAGATGGTGGCGCGGGCGGTGGTCTTGCCCACGTAGCCGAAGCATTCGGAGACGTGGCTGTTGCTGGGGTAGTACAGGTGGACCCAGTGGTGTATGCCGTTGACGCTAGACTTCGTGCACGGCAGGTTCCTGATACTCCCGTGCGGGAGGCCGGCCGCGCGGTCGCGGCCAGCGCCGCCGGCCCGAGTCCCATGGTGGTTGCGGCTGCGGCTGCGGCTGCCCCGGCGAAGGCGGTTGCCATCTTGAATGATCGCTTCTTCATCTGCTTCTCCTCTGGCCCGGCTACCGGTTGAGAGCGCTGCCTCGCCTTTCGCCGGGAGAACCCGGGACCGCCTGCCGACTGTCCCGTGACCATGCTGACTGCGGGGCGGGGCATCTGTGTGGCATTGACGGGGCATCCCGGCAGCAGCTGCGTGGCATCTGGGGGGCACGGGGGCCTAATGTTGAGGAAAGTGGGTTTTACGCCTGGCTGTGCGCTAGCCGGCGGCAGACTGCGTACAGGAGTGCTGGGATGCGATTCTCGCTGCTGGGGCCGCTTGTGGTGGCGGACGGCGAGGGTGACCGGGCGGCGCTGGCCGGGCCGCGGCTGCGGGTCATGCTGGCGGCGCTGCTGCTGCACGCGAACGTCCCGGTGGCGGCCGGCGAGCTGGCCGAGCTGGTATGGGACGGCTCGCCGCCGCCCGGCGCGACCGTGACGCTGCGGTCGTACGCGGCGCGGCTGCGCCAGGCGCTGGGCGGCGACCCCGCGCCGATCACGGCCCGCCATCCCGGGTACCTGATCCGCGCCGGATGCCAGGAACTGGACGTCTTGCAGTTCGAGGCGCTGTGCGCCGACGCCCGGGCCGCGCTGCGGGCCGGGCAGTGGACCGACGCGTCCGCCGCGGCCGCCCGGGCCCTGGGACTGTGGCGGGCCGACCCGCTGCTGGACATCCCCTCCGAGGCCCTGCGCGGGAAGTTCGTGCCGCGCCTGGAACGGCTGCGGCTCCAGGCCCTGGAGGACGGGTTCGACGCGGGGCTGCGGCTGGGGTGCTACGAGGAGCTGGCCCCGCAGCTGCTGGAGGCGACGGCCCGCTATCCGCTGCAGGAACGGTTCCACGCCCAGCACATGCTCGCGCTGGCCGCCGCCGGCCGCCGGGCCCAGGCGCTGGGCGCCTACCAGCAGGCACGCCGGATCCTCATCGACGAGCTCGGCATCGAGCCCGGCCCCGAACTACGCGCCATCCACCAGCAGATCCTGGCAGCGGACGCCCAGACGCCACCCCCGGCAGACACCGCCCCGGTAAGGCAAGCCCCCGATACCGCCAACGAGGACGCCGCCACCGCGCGCCTGCACGAGCGCATTCTGGCCCTCGGCGAGGCCGAGCCGGCCCTGTCGGCATCGGCCGAAGGGCCGACACCGTCCGAAGGGCCGGCGATGTCGGCGGGGGCGCACGCTCCGCGGCCGCGCCAGCTGCCGGCGGCTCCCGCGCATTTCACCGGCCGCGATGCCGAGCTGGAATGGCTGACAGGGCTTCCGGAACGCGGCGAGCCGGCCGGGGCCGGGGACACGGTGGTGATCTCGGCGATCGACGGGATGGCGGGAATCGGCAAGACCGCGCTGGCCGTGCACGCTGCCCGCCGGCTGTCCGGGCGGTTCCCGGACGGGCAGCTGTTCATCGACCTGCACGGCTACACCAAGGGCCAGCCGCCCCGCGAGCCGGGTCAGGCGCTCGAGGCGTTCCTGCGCGCCCTGGGCGTACCCGCGGGACAGGTCCCCCAGGAAGCCGAGGAGCGCGCCGCGCTCTACCGCCAGCGCCTGGCCGGCACCAGGACGCTGATCGTGCTGGACAACGCGAGCGATGAGGCGCAGGTGCGTCCCCTGCTGCCGGGTGCAGCCCGGGTGCCTGGTGCTGGTCACCAGCCGCAGGCGCCTGAAGGGCCTGGACGACGCACGCAGCCTGGCCCTGGACCTGCTGCCGCCGCACGACGCAGTCGCGCTGCTGCGCGCCGTGGCCGGAGCCGAGCGCATCGCGGCCGACGACCCGCTGCTCGGCGTGATCGCCGGCCTGTGCGGGCGGCTGCCCCTCGCGCTGCGGATCGGCGGCGCGCTGCTGCGCCACCGCCCGGCGTGGAGCCTGGGGCACCTGGCCGGGCTGCTGCGCGACCTGCGGCACCGGGTGCGGGCCCTGTCCGACGGGGAGCGCGACCTGGCCGCGGTGTTCGACCTGTCCTACGCCGGCCTGGATGAACCGCACCGGCTGCTGTTCCGGCGCCTGGGCCTGGTGCCGGGTCCGGACGCCGATGCCTACGCCGCCGCAGCCCTGCTGGAATGCGACACGGACGGCGCAACCGCGCTGCTGCAGGACCTGGTCGACCACAACCTGCTGACCGAGCACGCCGTTGGCCGCTACCGGCTGCATGACCTGCTGCGCGCCCACGCCCGCGCCCTGGCCGAGGCCGGCCCCGCCGAGCGCAGCCGGGAGGCGCTTGACCGGCTGCTGCGCTACTACGCCCATACCGCGCAGCGGGCCTCCATCCCCATCGCGCGCGCACCACGGCCCGAGCCCGGCGGGCCGGCTCCGCCCCACGCGCCCGCGCTCCAGGACCCCGAGGCCGCCCGCGCCTGGCTGCGCACCGAATACCCCAACCTGGAGGCAGCCTTCGCCCACGCCCGCGCCGGCACCCCCGCACTCGACCAGCACATCACCGCCCTGGCCGCGGGACTGGCAGAAATCCTGCTCTCCGACGGCCCCTGGACTCGCGCGCTGGAGGTCCACCAGGCCGCCGCCGAGGTGGCCGGACACCGCCACCAGCCCGCCGCGCACGCCACCGCCCTGACCGACCTGGGGCAGGTGCGGCACCTGACCGGGGACCTCGCGGGGGCCGCTGACGCCCAGCAGCGGGCGCTGGAGATCTGCCGCGAGACCGGCAACCGCCTGAGCGAGGCCCACGCCCTGACGTCCCTGGGGCGGGTGCGGTATCAGACCGGGGACTTTACGGGGGCCACTGACGCCCTAGAGCGGGCGCTGGAGATCTGCCGCGAGACCGGCAACCGCCTGAGCGAGGCCCACGGCCTGACCTTCCTGGGGCAGGTGCGGAATACGACCGGGGACTTTCCGGGGGCCGCCGACGCCCTGGAGCGGGCGCTGAAGATCCACCGCGAGACCGGCAACCGCAACAACGAGGCCCGCGCCCTGACCTCCCTGGGGCAGGTGCGGCATCTGACCGGGGACCTGGCGGGGGCCGCTGACGCCCTGGAGCGGGCGCTGGAGATCTGCCGCGAGACCGGCAACCGCAACGGCGAGGCCCACGCCCTGGCCATTTTGGGGCAGGTGCGGCATCAGGCCGGGGACCTGGCGGGGGCCGCTGACGCCCAGCTGCGGGTGCTGGAGATCTGCCGCGAGATCGGCAGCCGCAACGGCGTGGCAGTTGCCCTGACCTCCTCTGGGGCAGGTGCGGCATCGGGCCGGGGACCTGGCGGGGGCCGCTGACGCCCAGCTGCGGGCGCTGAAGATCTACCGCGAGACCGGCAACCGCAACAACGAGGCCTGGGCACTGAACCACTACGCCGCCACCCTCGCCGCCCTCGGCGAGCGCTCCCGCGCCCTGACCCTCTACCAGCAGGCCCTGGCCATGAACCGGGAACTGAACAAGCCCGACGACGAGGCCATCGCGCTCGAAGGCCTCGGCGAATGCCACCTGGCCACCAGCGAAGACGAGCTCGCCGCCGCCCATCTCGAACAGGCCCTGGACATCTTCCAGCGCCTGGGCATGGCCCCTGATGCAGAGCGCGTGCGCAACCGCCTAGCCGACCTGGCCAAGGCCTGAAACCGCCATCTCGCCCCGATAAGTGCCTGTGCGTGCCGAAAACCTATGCCACCAGGCGATATTCATGAATCACGCCTCCAGCGCGGTCGCGCCGGAGGACGCGGAAGCGGTCTAGGTCGGTGACGCCACCGGGTAGCGGGCGACGCGGCGCGGCCTGGTTCAGGGTGCGGTGCGGCCGGTGCTGGTTGTAAGAAGTCCTCATACTCACGCAGGACGGTCATCAGGTGGCGCTGGTTCCAGATCAGGGTCCGGTCCAGCAACTCGCGCCGGCAACTGCCGATCCAGCGTTCCATGATCGAGTTGCCCCGCATCGTCAACTACACCCGATCCGCACGACCGGTACCGGCGCGTCCGGGTGACGCACCCGTTCCACCCACTGCATGGCCGCGACTTCGAGCTCGTCGTCTACCGCCAGAACTGGGGTGAGGACCGGGTCCACCTGCACGACGAGAACGGACAGCTGTTCTCGCTGCCAGCAGCGTGGACCGACGCGGCTGCGGCGGACCCGTTCGTGGTGGTCGCGGCGGGCAGGGCGCCGTTCAGCACGGCTGGCCTGCTGGCGCTGGCTGACCTGGTGGACTGGCTCCGCGCGCAGCGGGACGGCACCGAGGCCGTAAAGAAGATTATGCCGTGAATGTCAAGAGGATTATGCCGTCCTTCTTGGCAGCGCTGATCGCATTCCCGGTCATTGCCTGGGCTGAGTGCCTCATTCTCCTGGAGAATGTCGCGACACGCTGGCAGCGGTACGTGCCTCCACCGGCAAGCTACGGCAAAATCATCCTGACAGAGATCAGGATGAGGAGGCGGCATGGCCGGGCAGCAGCGCAGGCAAGACCCCAAGGAGGCGGCGCTGGCGGAGGCGCGGTGCCTGAACCCGCACCCGGAGCAGGTGACGGATGCGGAGTTCCTGGCCAGCGACTTCTTCGACGCCCGGGACGCGGTGCAGGTCAAGTACGAGATGGTGCGCAAGGTCAAGGCGGGCGGCGCCCCCGTCACCGAGGCCGCGGCAGCGTTCGGCTACTCCCGGCCGGCCTACTACGCCGCGGCCGCCGCGCTGGAGTCCTCCGGGCTGGAAGGGCTGGTGCCCGCCCGGCCCGGGCCGCGCGGCGCCAGCAAGCTGACGGAGGAGATCCTCGCCTGGGCCGAGGAGCAGCTCGCCGCCAGCCCCGCGCTGCGCCCGGCGCAGCTGCCGGACCGGATCGAAGAGGCCTTCGGCGTGCGCGTGCACCCCCGCTCGGTCGAGCGAGCGCTGGCCCGCCGCCGCGAGCGCCACTCCAAAAGCCGCGGAACTGCCCGCCCGCGAGATGCGGAAGGAGGATAGCCCGTCCCTGTCCCTGCTCACACCACCTGGCCACGCGGCTGCTGAACCAGGCGCCCGCCTGGATGCCGGCCAGGCTCCCGCTCCCGGCGGCGGGCTGGACGCCCGCTACGAGCAGCTCCGCCATGCCGCCCTGCACGCGCGCGGCGCGGCGTTCCCGCTCGGCCTCGGCGTGCTGACCCGGGGCGGCGTCACCGCCTGGCAGCGCGCCCTGGCCCGGCCGACGTTCACCCAGCGGACCACCATCCGGCGCAGGTACTTGGTGCCGAAGTCGTAGTCGTTGACGTACCACCGCTTCGCGACGTACGCCGGGTCGATGTCGGCGGCCACCGCGATGGCGTAGCGCTCCCGCTTGCGCTCGTCGTTGCGGTCGCTGATCATCGCCTCGTCGCGCCGCAACTGCGCCGAGACCCGGCTCAGCTCCACGACGTCCAGGCGGTGCTCGGTCCCGGACAGCCCGGCCCCGCCGCACCGCGGGCACAGCGCTGGCGCGGCGCGGGCCGGCCGGCGCGCTCAGGTCAGCCGCGTAACCGCAGTTCGGGCAGAACGCCATCGCCCTGATCGCCGAGTCATCCGGCCCCAGGTCGACGGCATCGACGAGGATCTCAAGGCCCCGCGCGTAGAAGGTCGCACCGGGGGCGAACTCGCGCAGCGCGTTCGCCGACGAACGCAGGAAGCTCTCCGGCTCAGAATGGTACTCCTGGGTCTCCGGGTCGATCCAGGTCACCGACACATCGAGGGTGACCATGTCGTCGAGCAGCGTGTAGTTGGGCAGGACCCCGAACTCCTCGAGCACCGCAATCCAGTACTCGCCCGTGAGCCGCTGGGACTCCTTCTTGGTCATGGCCAGCGCGGCGCGCGCGGAACGCAGGGCACGCCGGTCGTCGTCGCTGGCAGCCGGGCGCGCCTCGATGCGGATGAGCTCGGGCAGCGCCTGCTCGATCGCCGCCCGGCGGTGCGCGAGCCCCTCGACGGCCGCCACCCAGCGCTGCGACGCGTCGTACAGGTGCGCAGCAAGAGTGCTCGTGTTCGGCTCCCCGTCGACCGGGGCCGCCCAGCCGCGCAGGCTGCCGGTCGCCGCCCCGGCCAGCCCGTCGAAGCTGCCGAGGAACCGGTCCAGGTGACCCGCCGCACTATCTTCGGCGAAGCGGATCAGCTCGCCGAGGAAGGTGCCCGCGTCGGCCGAGCCGAGCGCGCCGCGCGCCCGCCGGGGGTGCGGCCGGTCCTCCTCGCGGGCGAAGCAGTCGATGAGGTGGGCGACGTACTGTCGGCGCAGGATCTCCTCGGCGGACAGGTACGTCGCGGGCGCGCGGACCTGCCCGTTGATGACCGACAGGGGATCCTCAAGCCGGGGCAGCTGATCGCCGCGGCCGGTGACGAAGGCGAGGTCGAGCGCGCTGCCCGTAAGGCGCCCGGCCCGGCCGACCCGCTGCAGGTAGGACGCGACCGTCTTGGGCAGCGACGAGAGCAGGACAGCGGACAGGTCGCCGATGTCGATGCCCATCTCCAGCGTCGGCGTCGCGACAAGTACGTTCGGCGCGCCCGGGTCGCTGGTCGACTCCTTGAACTCGCTCTCGTACTTCAGCCGGGTGACGTCATCGACCAGGCCGGTGTGCTCCCGCGCGACGATCCGCCGCATGTCCGTCGACGCGTACAAGCGACGGTAGTAGTTGTCCGCCCGCGGCTCGCGGCGCAGCCGCCCCGGGCAGCGCACGAGCATGCAGGGCGCCCCGTCGAGCTGGCCGACGACCGTGGCGGTGCCCGGCTGCTCGGTACGGCAGACGGTGCAGGTGAGCAGGTTCCGCTGGCCGAGCATGTCCACCAGGGCAGCCGGGCTGACGACGACCGCGCTCGCCGGGATGGTGAACACGGTGCCGCCGCCCTCGGTCGCGACCGTGTGCAGGATGTCCGCGCGGGCGAGGCGCTCAAGCAGCTGCCGCGCCAGGCGCGCCCCGTGGCCTGCGGTGACGCCGAGGGCCCGCTGGGTCCAGCGGGCGTACCAGGACTGCGGGCTGCTGACCGGATCGAGGAGCGGGTCCTTGACCCTGGCCGCCGGGCCGATCCTCGGGAAGGCGGGCGCGGCGCGGCCCCGGGGAAACGCGGGCATTCCCTGGCCGCGCGGGCGGCCGCCCCAGATGTGGTACCGGTTCCCGTCATGGCGGATGAAGCCCTGGAACCACTCATGCTCCGGTCCCGTCATGCCTCATGGACCGCTCAACCGTATCCGGATGATACAGCGATGACGCCGTGAGGAATCTAACATTTCCCGCGGGATTTCCATAGACATGGACACCATATCCACGGCCCCGGCATGTTGGTGTTATGTGAAGTTATGCTTCTGGTGTCGGTTTAGCGGTATCCGTAGAGTGCGAGGATGCGCTGGTCGTCGCGGCCGTAGTAGCGGCGGGCGGCGGCGATGTTGGCGTGTCCTTTCCTGCGGAATGCTCCCATGACGAGGTTGCGGATGCCTGCGTGGGCGTTGGGCTGGTTTCCGGTGCGTGTTTTCTGGGCGTCCTCCCGGAATGTGACGTCGCGGACGTAATGCTCCCTGTTTTCGATTGCCCAGTGCTGGCGTGCGTAGATGGCGAGGTGGCGGGGTCCGGCGAGGCTGGCGGGGAGGCTGGTGATGCCGTAGGCGATCTCCTTGCTTTCCCAGGGGCCGCGGGTGGGGCCGGCGTCGCGGCGGATGCGCAGGACCTGGGCGGCGTGCGGCCAGTCGATTCCGTGGCGGGGGCGGTGCGGATGGTGCGCTTCTCGCGGCGGCCGTGGCCTTTCCCCTGGTCAGTCCAGGTGGTGTCCGCGAACTCGGCGTCGGTGCCGTTCAGCCTGGCGGTGATGGCCTGCCAGCAGGGACGGCTGGTTCGCCTTGATGAACAGGAGGTAGTGCGCGCCCAGGTCCTCGCGGATCTTCCGGGCGGTTTCCCGCTGCCCGTGCAGCGCGTCGGCCGTGATCACCATGCCGTCAAGGTCCAGTCCTTCCAGCATGGGGAGGAGCTCCGGGGATCTCGTTCGTCTTCGCGTCTACTTCCCGCTGGGCCATGGTGCGGCCCTCGGTGACGTGGAAGGCGGACAGCAGGTGGACCTGGCTGCCGTCGGGGCGGACGGCACCGCGGGCGGTCTTGCCGTCTGCGGCGGCGTGCGGCAGCAGGCCCGGCACGGCGGGCTCGCGGGCGACCGCGGCGGCGCGGCGCTGCTCCCGCTCGTGCCGCGCCACCTCCGGCAGTTCTCCCGCCGCGGCGGCGGGCATGGCCTCCAGGAAGCCGTAAAGCGCCTGGTTGAGCGCGTCTGCGTCGATCCTGGCGAAGACCCGCCGGAAGGTCCGCGTGCTGGGCGGCCAGACGCGGCCGGTCAGCGGGTCCGGCCGGCCGCCGAGGATCAGCAGCGTCTCCCGCGAGCAGCTCGGCCGCCCATTCCGCGATCGCGGTCGGCGAGTCGTGCCCGGCCGCGGTGAACGCGAACACCGCCAGGGCCAGCACGAACTCCAGCGGGTGCCACCGCCCGGCCCGCTTGCGCGGGTCCGGGACCAGCAGCCAGCCACTCCCGCAGGCAGCAGGCGGGAAGGCCTCGCCGGCGAGGGCAGCGGACAAGCCGTCACGAGGGACGTCAATCAGGGAAGATAGGAGAGCGGGCACGGTACTTTCCGGAGGGCAGGACGGGTGGTACCTCCGATCCTCCGGAACCGTGCCCGCCTGTCAAACCGGTCACCCCGCACCAGAACCGGCAACCATGCACTCCCGCGCATTAACCCGTCACCCGGCCCACTCGGGCACGGAAATCAAACTTGCCGGGGCCGTGACACCATATCGCTGCTGATGCGCAATATCGTAAAGCTGTAGTTCGTTGATGAACTGCCAGTGTCGCCGCATGCGCAAGTATGTATTCTCGCGAAGCAGCCCAGCCTTTTCATCCGTGAAATGCGTCTCTGGATGAACCAGCGCTACGACTCCGCGGTTCGAGCTGTGGTTCCATGTCTTTTCCATGAAGCACCGATAGAGGTCCGGCTGCAAGTCCTACAAGCAGCGGGTAGGCTTGGACTGAACCGAGATACTCGGTAGTGACGGCCACTTCTGTCGTTGCATTCGAAACGAGTCGCGGATTCCCGGGAAGAGCCAGAGTCGCTTCCCGCTTGGTATTGCGGGCGGCCTCGCTTGGCTTGAGGGCCAACTGCCACCACGGATCGCCCTCGGCGAGCAGAGCGTCCATGTCAGTCTGCGGGCGCACCCACGGCGGGTTGCCTAGCTGCAGGTCGAAGCCGCCACGTGCGAACACCGTTGCGAAGTCGAGTTCCCAGTGGAAGAAGCCCTGCTGCTCGGCGACCGTCTCGCAGACCTCCGAGCCACGGGTGACTCTTGAGCACCTGCTCGACATTGGCCGCGCCGGCGAAGTCCAGGTTCAGTTCCTCGGCGGCGTTCAGGTCGTCCCAGTTGCTGCCCTCGCCCAAGGGCGTCATGCCTCGGCTGTTCTTGCGCGCCTCGGGCTCGCGGCCGAGCAGCGCCTGGCACGCCTCGATCCACTGGTCCAGGGTGGGCGGCGTTACGCCGCCGGTGTCGGTGAGCGGCCAGAACCACAGCGCGGCCCAGGCGTCCATGACCCGGCGCAGGCGCTGGTACGCGCCGTTCGGGTCGCTGAGGGTCTGTCTCGATCTGCTCCCGGGTGACGGCCTGCGGTGTGCTCCGGCTCTTCCCGGCCCCACAGCGGGATGTCGCGCCGGGCCTCCGCCTCGGCGATCTGCAGCCGGCGCAGCGTCAGCTGCCACAGCGACTCGACCCGGTGGGCCAGTTCGACCAGCGCGTTGAGCTGCTTGCTGGCTCGGCTTGCCGGTGATCGCCGAGCGCCACTTCTTCAGCGCCGGCAGCGGCCTCCGGGGCGAGGGCGACCTCCGGCCTCCTTGGCCTCGACCGCCGAGCCCCAGCCGCTCGCGGGCAGCAGGAAGTGGTGGATGCGGCCGTCGGTCTGCCGCGCGGTCGTCTCCGTTCGCCATCTCCTCGACCATGCCGGTCAGCGGCACGTCGGTCGGCGTGGCCTTCAGCCACGACTTGTCGTTCACCTGCGCCCGCGTGTAGACCGCCCGGCGCGCGCCGATCAGCGAGTTGCCGCGCCGCAGGTGCAGGCCGAACCACGGGGCCTGCAGCCCGGACACCATCGTGTCCAGCCAGAGCGAGATCTCGGCCAGCTCGACGGCGGTCGCGTTGAGGTCCACCCCGTAGACCTGGTGCAGCGCGATGTACGCCTTGACCCGCTGCAGCTCGGTCGGGTACTCGTCCGGGTCGATCCGCTCGCCGAGTTCGTCCTGGCGGCGGCGCAGGTACTGCTCGGCGAGCTGGCGGACGGCCTCGATGGCGAACGCGCCGGACCCGAGGGCCGGCTCGCAGATGGTCAGCCCCAGGATCTCCTCGGCGGTCGTGGTGTGCCCGTCCTGGTCGAGCAGCTCCTCCAGGGCCTGGGAGACGGTGAACCGGGTGAGCACCTCGGGCGTGTAGTACGACGCGGACTGCTGGCGCTCCCGGCCCGCGAGCCGGAAGACGAACGTGCCCCGCTGGTGCAGGACCGCCTTGTCCTCGCCGGTGATCTCGTCCTCGACGCGGACGAAGTCCTTCTCGGCGATGCCGTCGGCCCGCTCGACCGGGACGACCCAGGATCCCTTGGACGGGTCGCCGTCCTTGGCCACCTCGTACAGGTCGGTCTCGGCGAAGAAGCCGGTGTAGGACATCAGGCCCTCGTAGACCGCGCCGAGCTGGTTGATGCCGAGCTCGGCGTAGGAGATGAAGCCGCGGTCCTTGCCCCTGGCCTCCTTGCTGAGCAGCAGGTGGCGCAGCACCCGCTGCAGCGCCGCGTTGCCGAGGCCGATCTCGTCGATCAGCGCGGTCGCCGCGGGCAGGAACAGGTCGGCGCGCAGGCTGTGGAAGACCAGGCCCGGCCTGCTCGCCGTCCTTCGGCGGCCGGCGGCTCGTGTCCCTGGTCGACGAGCGTGAACAGCCGGGCCAGCGAGTCGTACAGGTGCGTGCCGTTCATGGCGCGCGGGCCGGCCAGCTCGACCAGCGTCAGCTCGCGGAGCCGGTCGAGGCCGTAGCCCTGGTCGTACTCCTCCGCGCCGACGGGCAGCACCTCGAGCTCGGGCGACGCCTCGGCGTAGAGCAGGAACAGGATCCGGTACAGGTAGCGCAGCGCCTGCCGGGCCAGCGGCTGCGCCTGGTCCTGCGGCAGCGGGTCGAGCTCCTTGGGCGCGGCGGCGGCGGACGACCTCGTTGGCGATGATCTCGATGGACAGCCGGACGCCCTCGCGCAGGTCCTGCGACACCCCGACGGTGTGCTTGATGGAGTCCTCGAGGACGCCGTGCCACCAGATGTCGCCCTCGGCGTCCGGGCGCGAGCGACTCCGCGCTGACGCAGGTCAGGGCGCGGTCGATCTCGCCGCCGCTCTTGGCGTCGTTGCGCTCGCAGACCAGCTGCAGGTCGACGGCCAGGTAGCGGCCCTCGGCCCAGCGGGCTCGCTCGGCGACGAGCAGCCACCGCCCGGCCAGCACCAGGGCGAACTCGGGTCCGTCGTCGGCGACGAACAGCTGCGGACAGCAGCCGGGCGACGGAGGTGATCGTCGTCTTCTCGTCGACCTCGTACGGGCGACAGCAGCGTCTGGCCGTCCTTGGCGATCAGGTCCTCGATGGTCTCGGCGGCCCTCGCCTCGACGAGCACCAGCGGCGCGCCCTCGCTGAGGTCCGGCGTGCTGACTCCGATGACCGGGCCACGCTGCGTCAGCGCGTACTCGCCGCTGTCGTAGCCGAGCACCTGGCGAAGCTCGGCGTACAGCTCGGGCAGGCTGTCGTCGCCGACGCCCGGCTGGCCGGCGAGCAGGTCGGCGATCGACGTCCCCAGGTGGCCGCGCGCGGCGATGAACCGCGAGCGGACGGTCGCGGCGCCGCTCTTGGCGTCCTCGTCCCACGCCTTGCGCCGTTCGGCGACCTTCGCCTGGAACGACTCGGACTTCGCGTCGGTGGTGAAGTAGTGCTCGCTGATCCAGTCCTCGCCGACGATCAGGGCATCGCTCGCGGCCATGACCTATTCCTCCCCTGACCCGGCGACCGGGTGGTCTTGCGGCACCACGACGAGCAGCGGCCGGACGAGCTGCCGCTCGGGCACCATCCGGGCCGCTATCGCCTGCTCCTCCTGGACGCTGACGCGGCGCTGGCGGAGCTCGGAGCGCTGGATGAGCGCGTCGGCCTCGTCGGTCCAGTCCGTGACCCGGCGCGACCACTCCTGCGACCCGGCGCGGTGATCGCGTCCTGCGGCCGCGGCGAAGACGGCGGTCATCTCGGCGGCCGCCGACCGCACCGCGTGGGCGATCAGGGGTCGCAGCGCGTCGGCCCCGGCCACCGGGCCGGGGTTGCTCGCCGTCTCGGCGTACCCGACCGCGGCGGCCATCGCCGTCGCCGACTCGTGCGGGGTGACCATGCAGAACGCGGGGTTGCCCGGGTTCGGGAACTCCGCCGTGAGGTAGGAGGACGCCACGACCTGGCCACGGCGGTTGGTCAGCGTGCCGAGCAGCAGGACGGTCGGGTGGTCCACGTCGCCGCGGACGGCGAAGACCTGGTTGCGGCCGAGGCTGGCCATCGCCCGGTCGGCGGCCCAGTCGATGACCGGGTGCAGCGGGCCGAGGTAGTGCGCCTCGGGCCAGGAGGAGTCCGACTCGTCGGTGAGGGCGTCGGCGAGCAGCGCCTTGCCGCGTGCCTTCGAGGTGACGAGCTTGAACAGCTCGATCACCTTCCGTTCGGCCAGATAGGTCTGCGGCAGCACCTCCAGCCGCTGCCGCAGGTCCGGCGGCGGGACGAGCTCGACGATCTGCTGCGGGCCGTAGTCTCGCCAGCCGACCCCGCCTGCGGCGACCGTGCGCCGCGGGCGTCTTGTACGCCTCCTCAAGGGCGTCCCGCAGGAAGGCCACCTGCGAGGGATAGAGAGAAGACTGGCCGGTCGGCGTCATCGGCGGCGCCTGGGAGGCGCCGGGCGCGGGCGGCGCCGGCCATGATGCGGGCGAGCATGCCAGCGATGGAGTCCTCGGCCTTGACGGCCTGGGTCGTCCTTCACGACGTCGTCCAGGCTGGCCTTCCCGGCCAGCACCTTGCGGATCTCGTCCTCTTCCGCGCCGACGTCGTACTTGCCCATCAGCGACGCGGCGTCGCCGAGCGCGGTGTGCGCCTCGTGCTCCTTCTCGATGAGGCGGCTGAGCACCCGCAGGTCACCGGAGAACGCCTCGGTCTCGGGGTTGAGCAGCAGCGTCGTGATCTGCGGCGGGTGCCGCTGACCGTAGCGGTCGATGCGGCCGTTGCGCTGCTCGATCCGGATCAGGGACCACGGGATGTCGTAGTGGATCGAGCTCGTGGCACTGCTCGTGCAGGTTCACGCCCTCGCTGGCCAGGTCGCCGGTGATGAGCACGCGGATCGGCGACGAGGCCTTCTTGAAGCTTTCGACGACGTCCTGCTGCTCTTCGTCGGTCAGGCCGCCGTGCAGGATGACCGCCTGCTTGGGGCCGAGCTTGAGGTCGGCCTGCAGGTGCTCCTGCAGCCACTTCAGCGTGCGGACGCGCTCGGCGAAGATCACCACCCGCATCGGGCTGTCCGGGCCGACGCCGAGCTCGCGCAGGTAGCTCAGCAGCCTGGTGTACTTGCCCGAGCTGGTGTCGTCGGCCTTGCGGGCCAGGGCCTCGAGCCGCAGCAGTGCCTCGATCTCCCGCTCCTGGGCGGCCGTCGGGTGCTTGCCCAGGCGGCCGATGCGCTCCTTGATGGACTCGAGCAGCGCGGCCGGGGAGGACAGGAAGGCCTTGGCCAGCGTCCAGGGGAAGAGCGTGGCGGCTGACCCCGAGTAGGGGGAAGCTGCCGGATGCCGGGTGCAGCCACACCGTGTCCAGCTCGCGCGCCACCTCGTTCTCGGCGTCGGAGGCGGGAACGAGCCAGTTCTGCGGCTCCTTGCGCTCGGCCCAGTCGGCGCCGACCACGCTGGCGACCTCGGGGCTGTGCCGGTGCCGCCGGATGACCAGGCGGCGCACCTCGTCCTCGATGACCGTGCCGTCCGGGCGCACGGCGGTCGGCTCGAGCAGCCGGATCAGCTCGGCGAAGGACTCCGGCTTGCCGTTGTGCGGCGTGGCCGACGCGAGGATCAGCGCGTCGGTGTTCGGCGCCAGCACGCGGGCGAGCTGGTTGTTCAGCGTGCTCGGAGTTGGTCACGTTGTGGGACTCGTCGATGACGACCGCGTCCCACGGCTGCCGCCGCAGGTGATCCAGGTACTGCCTGCTCTTGAGCGTGTCGATCGAGATGATGACGCGCTTGAAGTAGCTGAACGGGTTGCGGGTGGCGGGCAGCTTCTGGCGGACCCGCTGGATGCCGAGCGAGTCCAGCCGCACGAACGGAATCGCGAACCGCGACCACATCTCGTTCTGCATCTGCTCGAGCACGTGCCGGGGCGTGACGATCAGGATCCGCTCGCCGCGGCCGCGCCTGATCAGCTCGGACAGGATCATGCCGATCTCGAGCGTCTTGCCCAGCCCCACCGCGTCGGCCAGCAGGATGCGCGTGCGGAGGTTCGCCTGGTCGAGGGCCTTGCGCACGGCGGCCTGCTGGTAGCCGAGCGGGTCGGCGAGCATGTCGCCGCTGACCGTGAGGGCCGTGCCGTCGAGCGGCACCGCGGTCTTGCGCAGCGTCGCCTCGAGCCAGAGCCGGGAGCGCCGGTAGTGCGGCGAGTCGTCGGCCACCACGCTCGCTGCCGCGGGGTCGAGCACGTCGCAGGTCGGGTCGAGGCCCTCGTAGAAGCTGGCGGTCGTGTCCCTGACCAGCTCCGACAGGCCCTGGCAGCGCAGCAGCCGCCCGTCGGTGGTGTGCTCGACGCCGGTAACCAGCCATTCCTCGTCCCGCACGATGACCACCGAGCCCGGGGCGATGCTGATCCCTGCAGAGTCGTGCAAGGTGGACAAAACGTGCCCCCGCTTCCGCTCGCAGCTCAGGTACGTGATCGACCGTACAGTTTCGCAATAAGTTATCCCATGAGCGCTAAAGCGGACAGCTACCAAGCGTGATTTAGTCACATTGCCCGGACTGCCGACGCGCGTGCCGAGTGGAGCGAAGCCGCGGGAAAGACGGTGTCGTGAGGCATCAGGGGCTGCGCGGCCCAATGGCGACAACGTCATGGTCACCAGGGGTAGCTCGTCCGCTCGGCAGGCGTTCGCAACTGGGGATGGGACTGGCTTCAGGACAAGCGCATCCAGCCCGACCGCGCGGTCCTCCCAGGCGCCGAATGGTGCGAGGACGAGGCCAGCACCCGCGGACGCTGTCTCCTGAGGAATGCCCTGGGCTACGCATCATCTGGGTGTGCGACCGGTCGTCCGCGAGTGGAGTCGCACGCGGGTTCGGGGTGGAAGACAAGGAAACAGGACCCAAGGTCAGCCGGATCAGCGGGCTCTTCAGGTTCACCGACTGGGTCTTCTCCTCCATCAACCCAAGGTCGGACCAGGTGCAGACCCCGGTCAGCGTCACCGAGCTCGACGCTGACCAGCAGCATCCGCCGGATGTACCTGCACACCGAGCAGGCAACGGGGTTCCCCGCATTGCTGCACCTGTGCGGGCTTGCAGACGAGTAGATCTGACTTGCGAACGAGGCGCACCTGAACGGGCGCGACCGACATGAAAGCGCGCGAGTGTTCCCTGGGCCCTATAATCACCTCGGGAGGTAGCGTTGAGCTTTCAGACGCCTGTAACCGTCGGCGAGATCTTGCAGGGGATACATCACAAGGAATATCTGCTGCCGGCCATCCAGCGGGAGTTCGTGTGGGATGCCGACCAGGTTCGCCGCCTGGTAGATAGTCTGATGCGCGGGTACCCGATCGGATCGTTCCTCATCTGGAAAGTCAACCCCGAGACGGCAAAGTCGTACGTGTTCTATGACTTCCTGACTGATTTTCATGCACGAGATCACCCGTACGCGTCCAGGGCAGTCGTCCCGGGGGGCCAGGGTGTCTTGGCGGTCCTCGACGGGCAACAACGCCTCACCGCACTCAACATTGCGGTCTACGGCAGCCTCGCGGTCAAGAAGAAGTACGCGTGGTGGAGCAGCACGGACGCTTTCCCGAAGAAGCGGTTGTACCTTAACCTCCTGGCCGACGCCGACCCGGACGATCTCGGGCTGCGCTACGACCTGAGGTTCCTCACAGACGAGGAAGCCGCACACGAGCCCGGCGATCCGGATAAATGGTATCCAGTTGCCCGCGTGATGGAGATTGCCAACTCCGGCCCGGCCATGTTGGCCGAGGTGGCCGCGCGCGGATTCAGCGACACGGCGCAAGCCACAGACGCCTACCAACGTCTTTACGACCTATACCAGGCGTTCCGGATGGTCAAGCCGATCAATTACTATCTGGAAACCGACCAGAACCCCGACAAGGTCCTGGACATCTTCGTGCGGGTCAACAGCGGCGGCACTACCTTGTCGTACTCGGACCTGCTCCTGTCGATGGCCACCAACCAATGGCAGCACCGGGACGCCCGCGAGGAGGTCCGCGCGCTAGTCCAGCAACTTAACACCGGCGGGCCACGTGAGTTTAGCTTTTCCAAGGATGTCGTGCTAAAGACTGCTCTGCTCATCGCAGATGTCGATGTCCGGTTCAGGGTCTCGAACTTTACCCAGGACAACATGAAGAAGGTGGAGGCCACGTGGGACCAGACCCGAGACGCGCTGTTGCGGGCAGCCACGCTCCTGGACACGTTCGGCTTCAGCAGCAGAACCCTGACCGCTGACAGCGTTCTCCTGCTGCTTGCCTATTACCTGCACCGTAGGGGCCTGGCCGACAGCTACCTGCACTCCACAACCGATGCCGGCGACCGGCTGGCTGCCCAAAACTGGGTAACCCGCTCCCTGGTTAAGCGGGGAATATGGGGATCCGGTCTCGATACCCTGCTGACCAGACTGCGGCGTACCATTGACGAGCACGGGCGGAACGGCTTCCCCGTAACGGATCTTGAACGCGACATGACCGCGCTGGGGAAATCACTTTCGTTCGACCCGACTGAGATCGACGAGCTGCTGGAGATGCGCTACGGCGGCCAGCGGACGTTCGCGGTGCTATCTCTGCTATACCCAGGATTGGACCTCACCAAGGAATTTCATGAGGACCATGTCTTCCCCAGGTCACGGTTCACGGCCAAGCGCCTGGCCGATGCTGGCATTCCGCCCGGCGACATTGAAAGTTACCGGGATGCCGTCGACTGCCTGCCGAACCTGCAACTCCTGGCTGGCATCCCGAACGTCGAGAAGCAGGCCAAGCTGCCCAGCAAATGGCTCGCCAGTGCTTTCCCTTCCTCCGAGCAGCGCTCCACTTACCTCCGTGATAATGACCTCGACGGCCTCTCGCTCGACCTCACCGATTTCCTCCTCTCCTACGCCCAGCGCAAGGAACGCATGCGGAAGCGCCTGCTAAAGGTGCTCGGCGTGAGTAGCGGCCCAAGCACCCCCTCTACTAACTGATTGCCGCGCCGCGATCACGAAAGCGGCGCGCACCAGCATCACCAGGCCGTTCGCGGAACGACCCTCGGGTCATCTCACCGTCCCCGGTGACCCACCCCGAACACGGCCATTTCTTGTCGTCTTCCATCTTCAGCAGTACCGGCGGGATCCCGCGCCCGCCCTTCCTGACCGGCAGAAGTGCTGTCACGCTCCACTGCACTTTCCCTCCCTTCAGCGCGAGGCCGGCGGGCACTGATCCGAAACGGCGGGTGAGCAATCGGCTGCCGGGCAAGGCGCGGGAAGCCGCCGCAGCCCGTCCAGTACTCGCCGTAGCAGCCGCAAGTCCGCCGGCTGCCGCCTGCGGCCCGCCCGCACTGCCGCCTCCCGGACGGCGCCAGGGACGCTGATGCCCGGCTCGCGGGCCTGGAGGCCGTGGCCGGCCGGTGCCCCGGTCACGCGGCAGGCTCGTGCTTGACGCCGTCACGACCGACGGACCCGGTGGGGGCGAAGACCGCCAGGAAGTGGCTGTCCATCTCCGGCGCTGTGGTGGCGGTGTAGCCGCAGGAGCAGGCCAGCCTGGCTAGTTCCTGGTGCACGTTGCTGTCGATGCCAACGGAGTCGTCGGGTGCGAAGGCGGCTAGCAGGTGGTCGGTGACCTCCTCGTCGTCCAGCCGCTGGAACCCGCATATGCAGCGTGTCGCGGTCATGGCGTTCTTCCCTTTCCGTGAGTTGCGGTGAGCCGGTGACGGGCGCTGGCAGGCGTACAGGTTGTCGTGGACGCGGAGCAGGGTCCCGTCCGCGTGGACGGCGGCGTCGATGTGCCGCCAGGCTTGCCGGGGCTGCCAGGTGCCGTTCTCGGCGGCGGTGATATCGGCGATCCGGAGGATGATCATGTGCTGGCGGCTGCCGGGTCCCCACGGGCCGTCGCCGTCGACGATGCGGGTGGCCAGCGCGGGGACGGTGAGGCCGAGGGCGTCGCGGACGCCGGCCAGGACCCGGCCGAGCCGTGCGGTCACCGCTGGCTGCGGGGGCCGGCCGGGGCGGCGTAGTAGGCGTGGCGGTGCCAGTGGGCCAGGCCGTCGCGGTGCAGGATGGCCAGTGCGCTGCGGGCGGTGGCGCCGTTCAGGCCGCGTGGCCATCCGGGGCTGCCGCCCCTGACCTGCTCCCCCGGCGGGATCGCGCCGCACGCGATCGCCTGCCGCAGGCTCGCGACCACCTCCGCGATCCCCGTCCCTGGCCTGCTCGCGTCACTAGGCATGACCGCGAGGACTTCCCGAACTCCGATACGCGAGCGCCAGCAGCTGGCATAGTCCGCTGCGGGTGGCGGCGCTGACGCACTCACCCCCGGTGTCGGCGGTCCCGGGGAGGGCCGCCCGCCAGGTGCGCGTCTGGTGGCCCCACCAGATCGTGGTGCCGGGGAACGCCTCGCGCATGGCTGTGATGTCCGCGTGCGCGGTCTCGCAGCCGCCCGGGGCTACTGGTAGCGGGCCGCCCCTGGCCTGCCACTGGATGTCGATCCACACCCAGCGGTTCCCGGCGCGGGTGGCCGTTCCCCAGTCGTCGGCCAGCTCGTTGACGAGCCACAGCCCGCGCCCGTCCTCATCGGTCCAGGCCGTGTCCGCCGTCTTGGCGGTGACGGCCGGGACGGTGGGCGAGCCCTGGTCCCCGATGACCACCCTGGCGGCCTGCGGTGCCCATTCGACGTCGACGGTGAACCGCCCGCCGGGCTGCCCGCTGCGGGTGTGCGTGACCGCGTTGGTGCACGCCTCGCTGGCCAGCAGCACGATGTCGGCGAGCGGCTCGCACTCGGGCAGCAGGTCCCCGATCCAGTGCCGCGCCTCGCGGACCTGGTCCTCACCGCCCGGGAAACCGCGAGCCCACCACAAGACCGGCGGGACCGGCCTGCCGGGCGGCACGGTGACCGCCTGGGCCTGACGGCCCTCATCGGCAGTGACGGGCATCGCCATCACCCGCCCCGGGCCGGCGGCCGGGCACCAGCGCGCGGCAGGCGACCGCGCCATCTGGCCGCCGCGCTGCGCCGTGGCCTGGGCGTGCCCGGCTGCTCCGGCCCTGGCCGCGCCGGGCGAGGCACGTGCCTTCGGGCACGGTGCCGGCGATGCTGGCTGGGGTTGCGGCCGGGCGGTCCCGTTGCTGATCCGCGGACCGCAACCCGGGGTGAGGCCCGGGCAGGCGGGCCTGGCGGCTGGCGCCGCCGGCCTGCTGTGCCTGGGTTGCCTGGGGCATCGTGGCTTGGCTCCTTTCCGCGCGGTTGCGCGCCTGCCCGCCTGGCATCGCGGCGGACGAGCACCTGGTAGCCCGGCCCGTGCCCGGCCCCGCCCGGAGCGTGACCCGGGGAAGCGTCACGTTCCGGCGCAGGCCTGGCACGGCCCGGTTCCGCCATGATGCCAAATGCGAATTGCAAAACACCACTGACAGCCGGAGCCGGTTCAGCCCAGTCCGTGACAACATGCGCCCAGCGCCATTGCGCCGGCACCACAGGCATGGCACGCTGTCCCCGACAGCACACGCGAAGGGCGCACGACATGACCGACACCCGGCCCGGCGGGCCGACCGTGCTGCGGATGATCCTGGGCCGCCAGCTCCAGGCACTGCGCGAGAAGGCCGGCCTGACCTACGACCAGGCAGCCGAGGTCATCTACGCCTCCCCGCACACCGTCCGCCGGATGGAACGCGCCGAGGGCGGCCTCAAGCCCCTCAACGTCAAGTCCCTCCTCATCGCCTACGGCGTCACCAGCCCCGCCGACATCGACGCCTTCCTCGCCCTGGCCCGCGACGCCTCCCGCCCCGGCTGGTGGCACAGCTACGACGACGTCCTGCCCGCCTGGTTCCGCACCCTCATCGGCCTGGAAGAAGCCGCCACCCTCATCCGCGGCTACGACCCCCAGTCCATCCCCGGCCTCCTCCAGACCCCCGACTACGCCCGCGCCAGCGTCACCACCGGCTTCCCCGACGCCACCCCCGCCGAAGTACAGCGCCGCGTCGAACTGCGCCTCGCCCGCCAGCACATCCTCACCCGCCCCGACCCGCCCCGGCTATGGCTGGTCATCGACGAGGCCGCGCTGCGCCGCATGACCGCCGCCACCACCCCCGACACAGCCCGCGCCCAGCTCGCCAAGCTCACCGACGACACCGAACAGCCCAACGTCACCGTCCAGGTCCTGCCGTTCACCGCCGGCCTGCACCCCGCCATGTACGGGCCCTTCCGGATCTTCCGCTTCGACGGCCACGACCAGCCCGACATCACCTACGCCGAGACCATGACCAGCGCCTTCTACATCGACAAGCCCGACGAGACCGCCCTCTACACCCAGGCCCTGGACCGCATCAGCGCCCAGGCCGCACCCACCGCCGACACCGCGAAAATACTCCGCCAGATACGCAAGGAGACATGACCATGACCACCAACGGCACCCCCGCCCACGGCCCCGGCGACGACGGCTGGATCAAGCCCTGGAGCGGCCCCAACGGCGGCGACTGCCTCGAAGCCAGGAAACTCCCCGGCGGCCAGGTCGCGCTCCGCCAGTCCACCGACCCCCACGGC
The DNA here is from genome assembly GCA_963735415.1 of uncultured Actinomycetota bacterium. Lineage (GTDB taxonomy): Bacteria > Actinomycetota > Actinomycetes > Streptosporangiales > Streptosporangiaceae > Trebonia. The sequence continues at coordinate 42,471 of CAVTLB010000012.1, forward strand.
CCCGCCCTCATCCTCGCGCCCAACGAGATCCGCGCCTTCATCAACGGCGCCAAGGCCGGCCTCGCCGACGACCTCCTCACCTGACCAGCCCAGCCACGCCCACCCCACGGCGTAACCGATCAGTGACAGCAGCGGACAGTCCCGGACACGCCCCGTGCCCGGACTGTCCGCCCCGCAGCCCAGCCTCACCCACCCCCGAAACCCGTAAGGAGCAGGGCGCGATGGACAGCGAGCTCGGCACCTGGCTGCGCCAGCAGCGACAAGACCGCGGCTGGTCCAAGCACGAAATGGCCCGCCGCCTCATCCGCGCCGGCCACGACGCCGGCGACACCGCCATGCCCGAGCTCAACGGCATGCTCCACAACATCCACCGCTGGGAACGCGAAGGAGGCGTCTCCGAACGCCACAAGCTCCACTACTGCCGCGCCTACAACATCCACCCCAGCCAATTCGGCCCGCCCACCAGCGGAGAACCGGCAGACGCCGTGGCACCGGGGTCACCTGGCGAGGCCGTCCCTGCTGCTCCTGCCGTCCTCGTGCCCGAGCAGCGCCCGGCTGCCTTGACCAGCCTCCGCCCTCGTCGCCTACTCGGGAAGGCAGGAGTACGTCTCGATTTGGGCGGGTTCGCGGTTGAGCATGAGGTCATGACGGCGGCACACAAGGCAAGCGAACACGCTGCGGAGCACGAGCAGCACGACGTCGGTGAGGCCACGCTGGAGCAACTCCGGGCTGATCTTGTCCGACTGTCCGGCCTTTGCGATACGGGCGCGCCCTCTCCCGCGTTCCTGGACATGCGCCAGGTCCGCGACCGGATCTACCGGCTGCTGGACCGGCGGCTCGCCCGCGGGATGAGGCCGACCTGTACCTCCTGCTCGGCTGCCTGCAACGGGCTGATGGGCTTGACCGCCAACCGACTCGGCTACCCTGACGCCGCAGAGGAGCTGCTCCGCGCGGGCTGGGCCTACGCCAACGTGATCGACCACAGCGCCCTGCGGGGCATGCTTCGGGCGCGACTGTCCTACGTCATGTACTGGCGCGGGCGCTACGCCGACAGCCGCGACCTGGCAGCCGACGGCCTGAGGTACGCCTCGCAAGGCCTGGTCGGCGCCAACCTGCACCTGGAAAAGGCCCGCGCCCTCGCCCGGCTGGGCGATCACGACGCGGCCCGCCATGCGGTCGGGCTCGCGCATGCCGCATGGCAGGACGAGTACCGCGACGACCTCGCGGAAATCGGCGGCGAGGAATTCGCCCTCTCCGAGGCCGCCACGTACTCCATGGCCGGAGGCGCGCTCGCCGAGGTTAACGACGGACGCGAGGCAGCCGAGGAACTCGAGCGTGCCATCAGCCTGTACGACCAGGGCCCGCGTCCCGGAGAGCACCACGGGGTTGCCGGCAAGGCACTGGCAGGCACCGACCTGGCTGTCGTCCGGCTGCGATCAGGCGCGCTGGACGCCGCTACGACGGCGCTGCAGCCGGTCTTGGCCCTGCCGCCTGCCCAGCGGGTGGCTACGCTGACCAGCCGGCTGGCCCGGGTTCGCGATGAGCTCGCCGCGCCGGTCTTCCGGGACTCGCCGCAAGCGCGGGGCCTGGGCGACCAGATCGAGGAGTTCGGCCGCGAGGCCGTCACCGCCGGGCCGCATCCCCTATCCGGATGATCCGGCTCTCGTACAGCGCGCTAAGATCCCACGCTAGAAGGCCCTCCGTCCGCAAGCTTGTGGCACAGCCCTAGCGGCCATATGCAAGCCTGCGGCAAGTCATCTCCCGGGCAGGCAGGCGTGGTCATGGAAGGCGACGGATTCCGCCGCCAGTTCGACGCCGTGCTCGCTGACGTCTGCCACCTGATCGGCGTCCCGCCATCGGGCGCGAAACTCCTGCACCTGCATGGCAACGCGGTCTACGCGCTCCCCTCCGCGCGCCTGGTCGTGCGAATTTCGACAAGCCTCGACGCGCGTGCCCGCATCACCGAGTCATTGAAGGTCACGGCATGGCTGGCCGAAAGCGGCTTCCCGTGCACGGCGCCCGCGCCGGTCACCGGGCAGCCCTTCACCATCGACGGCAAGGTCGCCACGGTCTGGCAGTACATTCCGGAGGCACCCAGCCCTCCCCCGTCCGCCAGGGACCTCGCCCGCATCCTGCGGGACCTGCACTCCCGCCCGCTACCGCCATCCCCTCCGGAGGCACTCCCCGATCCCCTGGTCAGCGTCACGGCCGCCCTCCAGTCATCGCCCCCCGGCGCTATTCCCCGCCCGGACCGGGACTGGCTCGCCAACCGGGTCACCGAACTGCGCCGCACGTGGGCCGAACTGCGATTCCCGCTCACTCCCGCCCTGGTCCACGGGGACGCGCACCCCGGCAACCTGATCCGGGCACAGGACGGCACGATCGTGCTCGGCGACTGGGACCACGTCGCCATCGGCCCGCCCGAGTGGGACCTCGCCCAGATCTACTACACCAGTCGCCGGCTCGGCTATCCCGCGCAAGATGATGTCGAAGGCTTCGGGGCCGCCTACGGCTGGGATCCCCGCGACTGGCCCGGCTTGGCCACCCTGGTCGCCATCCGGGAGATCAGCGGACTAAGCACCTACATCCGCAACGCCCCCGCCCAGCCATTCGCGCGCAGGGAACTCGCCATGCGGATCAGCACGCTGCGGGCTGACGATCACGCCGCACGCTGGAACCGGCCACGTTCGGCCCGCTAGATCGTTGATCGGGAAATGCGGGCAGTTCAGATGTGGTCGTAGGCGATCAGGGATCGTTTGACCGGGGCGCCGATCAGCCAGTTGTGCCAGATGCAGGCGTTGAGGGCGAGGAGCCGCTGGATGATGCGGGCCCAGAGTCCTGCGGGGATGCGGCCGCCGTGGCGTTCGAGGCCGAGCTGGCTCTTCAGCGTCCAGATGACGGCCTCGACGCGCTGGCGGAGCCAGTTCGGGAACGGGCGCGGCTGCTTCTCGTCTTTGCGGGCGGGGCGGATCAGGGTCAGGCGGAGGCCGTCGCCGGCGAAGAACTCCTCGGTGCCCTGGCCGGACAGGCCCTTGTCGGTGACGATGGCGGTGCCGGGCGCGGGGCGGTTCGCGGGCTGGCGTTCCAGGGTCTGGCGGGCCTGGTCCCGTTCGCCGTGCAGTTTCGGGTTCGCCAGGCTGAACCCGGTCACGGTGCCGTCGCAGGTGCAGATCAGCAGCAGCTTGCAGCCCCAGTACCAGCGGGAATGGCTCGCGCAGTACCCGTAGCCGGCGTACCCGAACAGGTCAGAGCGCTTCGCGGTGACGGCGGAGGTGCCGCACGGGACCGGGGTGGCGTCCATCAGCCGCAACTGCTCCGCGGTGGCCGGGGTGGCGTCGGCGAGCCAGCGCAGGGCGGCCTCCATCAGCGGCGCGATCTGCCGCAGCCTGGTGTTGTACTCGCTCTGGGCCAGCAGCCGCGGGAACAGGTGCCCGACCAGGCGCGGGGCGGCGCGCAGCCAGTGCCGCTCGTCGTCGCACCGGAGCAGGACCTGCGCCACGGCCAGGCAGGCGAGCTCGGCGTCGGTGACGTCCGGCGGCCTTCCCGGCCCGCGGCGGCCGGGCCCGCGAAACGGGATGATCCGGTCGGTCAGTTCCACGTAGAGTGCGGTCAGGAGAGTGTCCAGGTCGGCGGTCATGACGGGCTCCAGGATCCGGACGTGTGGCTTGTTCGGGTGCAGCGGCCGCCCTTGTTCGTGGCGAGCGGCCGCGCCCGCCATCCGGCAAAGCCGGTGTCCGCCCGTTCTGACCGCGCCGGGCTGGTGTCGGCGACGTGCTGGCGGGACTGCCGGCGGTGCGGGTCAGCGCTCGTTGCCCGCTCTGAGCCAGGCGATGTAGTCGGCGGCTGCGCGCACGGTGTCGTACTCCGGCTCGAACCCGGTGTCCCGGCGGAGCCGGGTGATGTCGAGAGCGGCGCCTGGCCGGCCGGCGCCGGCCGGGAGGCCGAGTTCGGCCTCGGGCACGGCTTCGCGGATCGCTGCGATCACCTCTGCGTTCGTGGTCACCCGCCCGGACGCGACGTTGTAGGTGCGGTGCTGGAGATGCCCGGCGAGCTGGACCAGCGCGATCGCGCGGCCGGTGTCCTTGACGTAGCACAGGTCGAGCCCGTCGCCGAGGTGCGGCGGGATGAGCAGGGCGGACAGGTCCAGGGGCTTGCCGCTGGCTGCCGCTTGGATGAGCGCGGGTGCGGCGAAGAACGGGTCCTCGTGGCCGAGGGGGCCCCAGGTGCCGGAGATCCGGAGGCTGACGATCTCCGTGCCGGTCGCCTCCGCGAGCTGCTCCCCGAGAAGCTCGGCGATCTTCTTCGACCGCGGGATCGGGTGCGGAGCGGTCAGGAGCACCGGCAGGTCCTCCGTCAGCGGGCCGCCGTGCTGGATGCCGCCGTAGACCCCGAGCGTGCTGGCGAGGCTCACCCGGCGCACGCCCCATTCCGCGGCGACGCGGGCGATGTTGAGGAGCCCGTCGAGCAGGCCCTGGGTGGCCTCGATGCCCCCGGCCGTGCCCCGCGGCGCGGGGTAGCCCGCGAGGTGCACGATGCCGGTGATCTCGTGGCGCCCGCCGATCGCCCGCAGCGAGTCCAGGTCGGCGACGTCGGCCTGCTCCGCGACGACGGGCAGGTCCGCGAGTTGCGGGGGGACCTGGCCGCTGCGGCGCTGCATCACGACGCTCGGCTCGCCGAGGCCGTGCAGCGCGCGCACGGTGTGGGAGCCGATGAACCCGGACCCTCCGGTGACGAGAATCATCGCGTTCCTTTCGTCGGTGTAACAAATCATCAGTAGAACTGACAGTCAGTCTACTGGTATTATCGGGGGTGTCGAGGCCGGGTTCTGACGCAGCGGGCCAGGTCCGCGCGCGTGACGACGTGCTCGGCTATCTCCTCAAGCACGCGCACCTCGCGCTGGAGCACCGGGCGCAGGCCGCTCTCGCCGACGTGGGGGTGACCGTTCGCGATCTCGGCGTGCTCAGGGTCATCGCAAGCGGGGAGGCGGAGTCACAGCAGGAAGCCGCGGCCGTGCTGGGCGTCGACCGCACCTCGATGGTCGCGCTCCTCGACGCGCTCGAACGCCAGGGAATCGTCGCGCGCAGGCCCTCGGAACAAGACCGGCGACGCAACATCCTCGCGCTCACCGACCACGGCTGGGAGGTATTCCGGCAGGCAGAGAGCCGGTACTCCGAGACCGAGCGGGACTTCACGGCGACGCTAGGCAACGCTGGAGCGGCCGGACTCCGGCAAGCGCTGCAGGCCGTGCTCAGCGAGAACGGCCATGCCTGAGCAGGCGCCCGGTCAAGTCCTATCAAGAAGCAGCAGGTCACGCACCCCTAAGGCGTGTCGCCGCACGACCCTCCCACCAGCCACGAAATACCGATCAACGATCTAGAGGGTCCAACGCACAGCGATAGGTTTCTCATCCGCTAGACAGTAGGAGGCGTGCAGTAGGGGTCGAGTTCTTTAGCGCGATTGAAGAGAGCGAGAGCGCCGCCGTACCGCTCCATCGCTTGGTAGGTCTCAATGCGGCAGGCAACGATTAGGGCATAGCTGGGGTCGAGTTCGATAGTGCGATTGAGATCGGCGAGAGCGTCGCTGTACCGCTTCATCGCATGGTAGGTCTCAGCTCGGCGGGCGAGGGCCGGGACGTAGCTGGGGTCGAGTTCGATGGCGCGACTGTAATCGGCGACAGCCTCCTCGTGCCGTCCCGACGCCTGGTAGGCCCGGCCGCGGCTGGTGATGATCCAGGCGCGGTCAGGATCGAGTTCAAGGGCGCGGCTGTAATCGGCGAAGGCCTCGTCGTAGCGTTCCAGTAGCCGATAGGCCCGGCCGCGGCTGGTGATGACCCAGGCCTCACGCGGGTCGAGTTCGATGGCGCGACTGTAATCGGCGACAGCCTCGTCGTAGCGCTGCAACAGCCGGTAGGTCTCGCCGCGGCTGCCTGTGACCCGGGCGCGGTTGGGGTCGAGCTCGATGACGCGGTCGAAGTCAGCGAGGGCCTCACCGTAGCGCCCGGCTAGCCGGTGGCCTTCGCCGCGTTGCTCAAGCGCGGTGATGAGGGTGGTGGTGTCGAGGTGGGCGTCGTTGATCAGGCAGGTGAGGTACTGGCTCAGGTCGTTGTCGCGGATGCCGTCTCGCAGGCGCTTGCCCCACTGGCGGAGCGCGGGATCATCCACGTCACGGCCAGCGTCGGCGATGAGCTGCGCCCATTGCCGTGCCCGAAGGGTGCTGTGCTTGGCTGCCCTGACACCTGAGGCGAGCGCTGTGGGGAGGTTGCCAGTGGAATCTGCGCATAGCAGGTGGTAGGTTTCCTCGCGGGTGTGATCAGCCCACCGGGCGTTTGCCCATTGCTGGTCAGTGCTGCCGACGGTGTCGCGCGCCCAGCCCGCGTTGGCTTCTGCCAGCATGACATGGTTGGAGCGCCACTCGCTGGGTGCCTGAGCGCGCTGAAGCCGGAGCATGGCGGCGCGGACTACCTCGTGGTACGCCCACGATCCTCCCCGCCCCGTGACGAAGGGGAGTCCGCACAGCCAGCCGAACAGCTCGCGTGCCCTGCCGACCGGCGTGATTGCCGCTATAACGTCCTGGTTAACTGTCCTGGGTAGTGCGGCGGTCATCGCGATGGTCCGGCGCGCCGGGTCATCCTCCCACTTGAGGAATCGCTCGACGGCGTCGCCCGCCGGGTCGCCGATGTCGGCCGCATCGGCGGGCCGGGACTTCGGCGAGGGTAGCCAGCCACATGGGCAGGCAGCCTGACAGGGTCAGGATGACCTGGACCAGGTTCTCATCGTCGATGTTCTTGCTGGCGAGGAACTGGCGCGCCTCAGCGTCACTGAACGGCTCCAAGGGAACGTCGGCAATGAAAGGGAGGTAGTCCCCCCAACTGTTGGGATTGAGCGGGCTCTGCCCCGAGATGGTGGTGATGAGGGTGCCTGGCAGGTCCCCGTATCCCCCTGCGTACAGGCGGCGGAGCCAGCCGTCCAGTAGCGGGCCGGTGCGCTCGTAGGTGTCGAAGAACAGCGCGACCGGCTGGTCTTCGCCGCGCGGTTGACCCCGGCGACGAAGACCGGGGTCAGCTCGTCCGCTGGGGACAGGAGAAGGCGCACGTCAGCGTGATCGCTGAACTTCCGGGCCAGATACGCTCGCGCCCGGTCGAACTGATCAAGCGCCGCGGCTGCGTCCACCGGGGCCAGCAGGCTCCCCGCGAGGGGGACGTCCCGGGCTGCGGCAAGACCAATCGTGATTGCAGTCTTGGTGAGGAACGTGGCGACGCCATCGGGAGCCTGAGGATCGGACTCTAGTTCATGGCGGCGCTTCCGGTACGCGGCAGCGCGCTTCTCAAAGTCACCCAGCCGGGCACCGCCGCGGCTGAATTCCCCCGCAATGACGGTCATAGCCGAGACCACGTCATCGGCCGTCTCGTCGACATAAGCCGTAAGGCAGCCGTGACCGGCCGCGACTTGCCGGAGCTGCTTAGTTAGGTACGTCTTGCCGACTCCGGCATTGCCGTGAATGTTGAACAGGAACCGTCGCCGCTCATCATCAGCAGGCAGGGCAAGGTTCTCCTGGAACTCGGCCAGCTGCCCGTGGCGGCCGACGAAACCGCTCTGCTGACGGCTCCGGATAAGATCCTGCAACGACCGCCGTTCCCTAGCCATCCGTCCCCCTCAGCGCCCCCACAGCCACGGCCCTTAATGCAAAGCTTCTCACCAACCGAGGCATGCGAAGAACGTAAATTCCCTCGCGGAATGCTCCTGCCGGGCAACGAAAGAAACACGGGACACCGGATCACCCACCATCCTCCCTTCTCCCGTTCGGCGGCTTCCAGTCCGGCGCGGGAACGAGTCACCCATGTCGCTTTGGCAGCACGACCATAGTCGATACTGGGCGGCCTGGCCATTTTCGAGGGAGTGCCAGGTACCAGGATCCGTGCAGTGATCGTAATGAATGCCGCCCTAACGGGTTGCACACATCGGCACCCGGTCAGCGCCACGACGCGGGCGCGGCAGGGAAGTCGCCCACTGGCGGGAATTCGGGTCCAACTTGCTCCGGATGGGCAGTGTCGGTGTCCGGGAATGGCCGCGATTGTCATCTTCCCGCCTGCCGATCCGACACGGATGCTTGGAGCGGCCAATGACCGCGACAGGGAAGGACCCGATGGAGCCAGGTTTCGCTGCCTCGGAGATCGACACGTCCAGGCCGCACCCGGCGCGGATGTATGACGCTTACCTTGGCGGCCGGGATAACTACCCTATGGACCGGGAGGCCGTCCGGCTGATCCTGCGGGACTTCCCGGAGGTGCGGGCGATCGCCATCGCCAACCGGGCATTCTTGCAGCGGGCGGTGCGGTTCCTGGCCGAGGAGGCGGGGATCCGGCAGTTCATCGACATCGGGACCGGCATCCCGTCGGCGGGCAACGTGCACGAGGTCGCCGGGCAGGTCGCGCCCGGTGCCCGGGTCGTCTACGTGGACAACGACCCGATCGTCCACGTCCACGCCAACGCCCTGCTGACCGGCAGCGGCACCACCGCCATCGTGCTGGCCGACCTCCGTGATCCCGGGTCCATCATCGCCCACCCGAAGGTCCGCGCGATGATCGACTTCACCCGGCCGGTCGCCGTGCTGCTCATCGCGATCCTGCACTTCATCACCGACCAGCAGGACCCCGCCGGGATCGTGGCCACGCTGCGAGACGCCCTCGCCCCAGGTAGCTTCCTCGCCCTGTCGCACGCGACGGCTGATTTCCACCCGCCGGGAGCGGTCGGGCCGGCCGTCGCCGTGTACGAGAGCGCGACGGCACCGTTCGTGCCGCGTGCCCTCGATCAGGTCGCGGGATTCTTCGACGGCTTCGAGCTGGTCGAGCCGGGCCTGGTGCAGGCCCCGCTGTGGCGCCCGGACGGAAGGCGGCCCCGCCCGAAGGACCTGGCGAAGATCGGCATCTACGCCGGCGTCGGCCGGAAGGTTCCTGCCGGCCTGTGACGGCAACTCCCGGGTTCCCGGCGGGCCTTTTTGCTAGCGCACGACCTGAAGGGGCGGCGTGGTGGAGGAGTCCTGGAAGTACATGCGGATCGCCGACAGCATCCGGAGCCGCATCAAGGAAGGCAAGCTGGGGAAGCGCGACCTGGTGTCGATCACGTATCTCACGCAGGAGCATGACGTCGCGCGGCAGACGGCGGCTAAGGCGGTGGGCCTGCTCGCGCGGGAAGGGCTGCTGGACCGCTTTCCCGGCATCGGCTACATCGTCACCCGGGACGGCGAAGACCAAGGCCCATGATGCAAGGGTGGTGTCATCCCTTGAGGTCCTTACCCGTGCTCTCCAGGCCCGGTGCCGTATCCGATGCTGCGCTGCTGGCGTTTTGCAGAAGGCCGTGGGGTGGTTGAGAGCCGACTCTCCAGCGTCGCGCCGGGTGCGGCTGCGAACTGGCTGGCGACCTGGGCGGGGGTGTAGTCACTCGTCAATGTGACGGTCGGGGCTGGCAGCTTCCCACAACAGCTCGAACTGGTCCTCCAGGCTCCGGACCCGCGCCGACTTCGGCCCTAGCAAGGTCCGGACCACGGCTGGCCTCGTCTGGCCCTCCGAGAACTTCGTCGCCGACGTCGTCTCGTAGCTGACAGCGCTGTCGAAGACGATGAAGTCGAAGATCATTGGCTGCAGCCAGTCCGGGATAAGCCGATGATCGAGCATCCGGACCTCGACCCCGGCGTCACGCTGCATCTGGGTAATCAGCAGGAAAGCCTCGTCGCGGGCCAGGTCCTCGTTCTCCAGCACGAAGATGCGCCGGATGCGGACATTGCGGGCGATCGCCTCACGCTGGAACTCCAGGTAGCGAGTACCCAGGTCACTCGTCCAGAGCCCGCCATCGAAGCCGCGCATCCCGGAGTCCACCGTGGACAGGGAGATGGCGTCGACGGAGCGCTCGGCCTCTCGCGTAAGCCCGAGCAGCCAGTCGCGGTCTTCGCCGTCATAAGTTATCTCGCCGCCGGCAGGCAACTGGCGCACGAACGCTCACCCGCTCGATCTCCCGCCGCGCGAGGCGCTGTAGCAGGGGGTTGACTTGCCCTGTCCTATCGGCAGTCTCCAGAAGGTCTGTCAGTGGTGCGGCGTCCTGTGCAGGCCGTCGTGTTCTGGCGGGTAGCTCAGCACGTCTGCCGATCTCCGCAAGGCGCTTAGCCGCGCGCAACCCCATCTGAATGAGGATCGGCCGTACGAGGTTCCGGCGTGTTCCGCTGAGGGCCATGCGGGCACCGGTATCGGCGGTCTGGCCCATTTCCCCAGTTGTGGCGGGCAACTGGCCGGCAGTGCGCGCGCCTTCGCTGATTGCTAGCCGGCCATCGTGGACTGAGTCCAGCATGGACCTCGCGGCCAGCGCGCGAGGGTCATCTGCGCCGGCCTCGGCGGCAAGCCGGAACGCTGCAACCTCTAGTGCCTCGGTTGCGCGATCCAGGTCTTCGACGGAATTTTCCGCCGTCGCCACCAGGATGCGACCTCGGGCGAGGCCAGCGATGAGGGATAGTGCCTGCGGATCTGCCGTGTCAAGTTTAGCCATCCGGGCGGCACAGGCATCGGCGAGCGCGTTCACGGCTGCGCGGAGAGCCGGCAGGTCGCCGCCTCTCGCTACGGCTATGTCAATGTGGGTAGACGCCACCAGGACATCGGCGGCGGCAGTTCTGGCTGGACCGTAAGTGTAGGCGTCGGCCCATGCCTCGGCTTCTTCGACCGCCCCGGACTTGAAGCTTACGGCAGCCAGGTTGGCGAGGATCTTGGCCTTCATGGCTGGAGACCCGGCCGCGCTCAGCGCGTCCCGCAGCATGCGTCGCGCCTTGTCGTTGTCCCCGTGAAGCGCCGCCAGCATCCCCTCCAGGTTGCGGAACGCGGCATTCGCATTATCCTGCCCGGGACGGCCGTCGGCGCCAAGTATCAGCGTGGCCATGTTAGGCAGGTTCAGCGCCTCCAGAATGCCGGCGAGGTACATGCGCTCTTCGTCGCTGCCAGACTCGAGCTCGCCTGGATCGCGGAGGAGACTCGCAAGAGAGTCATGCATGCCAAGGTCATCATCGCCGGCCAGCGCCCGTTCAGCGGCCAGGATCGTGTTCCGGAGCAGCTCGCTCACGGGACGGGCCCGTTGCCGCCGTCCAGGAAGCGGTGAATGCGCTCAATTTTCACCTGGCGCATCTCCGCTTCGTCCAGGACCCCTTCGGTTACCAATTGGCGGATTCTGCTCAATTCCCATCTGAGGACATCGGCGCGCAGGTCCGAGGACGACGGCAGATCGTCACGCGTAAATGGCGCATCTGAGGAGCAGCCGAATGGCGCCGGCATGCCTGCCGATACAAATTTGAACAAACGTTCAGCACTGAGGCACCGGAAGCGCCGTATCGCCTCGGCGATGGTCGCGGCGAATAGCACGTCAGCCGCTCGGCCGGCATCCACTCGATCCGGCGCCTGCTCCAGCAGCACCCCGAGCAGCACCCGGTCGCCTGATTTATCACGCTCGATGGGACCACCCGAGTACCCATAGTAGCTGCCCAACCGCTGCGCGCAGCCGAGTTGCAATACCTCGATCTCGTGCCCGGTTTCGCAGCGATACGCCATGGGCCCGCTGTCGACCTCGCCGCTGAGGTGGGGGTCGCCGGTCGTGGGGCGGTACGGAGCGAACCACCTATCGCCCCGCGTTGCCCTATCGGCAACCGGGAGCGCGTACTTTCCGTTGAGCGCATTGCGGATGGTGATAAGAGCCAGGTCCGCGCCCGGGTCACGCTCGCACACCCGGCCGGGCGACACTTCGCCGCTCGCGAACGAAAGCTCCAGGTCCGCGTCATCGGAATCGAGGCGGCGCAGGCAATGGGACGCGGTCAGGATATGATGGCGGTCTACCGCGAAGCCCCCGCCCAGGCGCCTGCCCTGCCAGGAAATCTCGACCCAGTAATCAGACTCTCCAGCCATGGGCCGCCCTCAGGTACGCTCGATGGTGACTGTGACGTCAAAGGACGCTTCCGCGGACGCTCTCGACACGATGACGCCGACCTCCGCGCAAAGCGTCACCCCGAACCGCGCCTCAAGGCTGCTAACGCGCCACCCACGCTGCTCATCGACTTTAGCCGCAGACCCCTGCACGATTGCGCAAGCTTCCGTCACTGCCGCCTCAATATCCCCGCGGCGTTCACGCAGTAGCGCCGACGTCCGTTGCCGCCGGCCGATTCGCCGCGTCCCGGTGTCGTCAAGCTCCACCGTTTCCACCCAGACAGCGTTCGCCATCACATCTACCTCCCCGCGTGCCACGGTAAATCACTTTTATGCTAATGCGCAAGGCTCAACGGCCAGGGAAGGTCAGGCGGATTAACGGCAAATCGTTACCTGATGAAGGACGCCGAATAGATCCGGCGCAGATGCACAATGCGGTCGACCCGCCGACAGGCCCGGACACGGGATGCGGACGGCTCAGATTGACCGGCATCGACGACTTCTCGCCTAGCGCCCAGGCCCGGCACACGCACGGGCGGGCTCATGCAAGCGGGTCGACCAGCCGTGGCCTCTGGTCGCTATCGGCGTGGTGCGCGCGTCAGAGCCGCGTCACTCCTCCGCGCCCACGCCGGGGCTTCCCCGGCCAGCGCCGTACCCATGCGCTCCGCTGGCGTCGTCGGCGGCTTCGGTGAGGCGGGCGGCGACGTGGTCGATGTCGGCGGCGGTTGCCTGGTCGGTGACGCGGAGCCAGCCGGCCTCCGCCAGGACCCACCAGGCGTCCTGGTAGCGGGCGAGCCAGTCGCCGGCCAGGTCCAGCGGCACCGCGTCGCCGGTGCTCACGGCCGCGTCCATCTGGGCGTGCGTGATCTCCAGCACTACCTCGTCGTCGGCGGCCTCGCGGCCCGGCTCCGCCCTGGAGTCCTGCGCGGGATGGCCGTCGTCCGGCTGGGACCAGGTCATGGCTTACCTGGCCTGCTGGGGGCCGCGCCCGGCAGGGCCAGCTTCCGGTGGTGGCTGGACGAGCCGGAGGGCGGGGCGCCCGGGAACCGGCCTGGCTGGGGTGTTCCCGGGTGTCCTGGCCTGCTGCCGGCCGTCGGCTGTCCTGAGCCGGGCGCTGCCGGCGGGGTGCCCTGACCGGGACTGCGCGTGCTCGGCGGCCAGTTCCGCGGCGGTGGTGAGCGGCTCCTGGTAGCCGTGGTGGCGGCGGGCCAGGCGGGTGGCGTAGGTCTGGTCGTCGTTGACGGGGTGCCAGCCTTGCCGGGCGTCCAGCGGGATGCCCTGGGTGGCGAGCTCCCAGTCCAGGGTGAGCTCATCGACGGGCTTACCTGTCATGTGCATGGCCTTGACGACGGAGTAGATCTCCTGGCGGTGCGGGCTGGTGAACGCCTCGGCTGGCAGGGTCGACAGGATGTCGGCGTCGCGCTCGGGGGCCGGGTGCAGGAGGGCGGCGAGGATGGCTTCCTCACGGCGGGCGCGTTCGGGGGTGGTGCTGTCGCGGCGGCCGCTGGAGTGGCCGGGTGAGGCGGGGCTGAGGTCGCGGGCGTGCTCGTGGATGGCGAAGGCGACCTCGCGCATCTGGCCGGCCGTGGCGGCCATCTCCACGGCGGCGGTGGGGTCGGATGGCATGAGCTGGCGGGAGTCGGCGTCGAGTTGCCTGCTCCTGGCGTCCAGGGCGCGCGAGCTGTCATCGAGGTGGCGCCGCGCCCAGGCCTGGACCACCATCACCGCGTAGGCGGGCCCGTGCGCCGCGAACGGGCACGCCGCGGCCAGGGCGTCCAGGTCGGCCGCGGTCAGGAACGGCCCGGCGCGGAGGATCGCCGCTCGCCAGCCTTCGGTGCCCTGGAACGGCCGTGCCCGGGCGGCGGCGCGGATGCTCTCGTAGGCGGCGGCGTGCCGGCGGCTGGCGAACTCGGCCGGGCTGATCCTTACCCTTCCGGCGAGGGCGGGGTCTTCGATCATCGCGCCGAGCAGTGCCCGCTCGGCGCGCGCCGTCAGCGGGTCCACGGTCCGGCCTGCCTATCTTCATGCGGGCCGGTGCCCGGCCCGGCTGAGGCCCCTGGCGCCCGGGCCCATTCCGGTACCCGGGCCCATCCCCCGGCGGCGGCTGCCCAGCAGGTCCCGGCCCGCCTGACCAGCTCGCTTCCCGGCACTTGCCAGGCCTCGCCCAGGTCGAGCGCGATCGCGATCTCCTCCCCGGCTGCCCAGTCGCTGGTCCCGCGGGCCTGCCCGGCCACGATGTCGATCCGGGGCACCCCGGCCAGCGGGCCCGCGCCGCCTGGCTCGCCGAAGGCCTTCGCGCCTGTGCCGGCAGGGGCGGGCGCGCCGCGGTGCCCGGTGCGGCACCCGGCCGCGTAGACGGTGGTGGCGGCCTGGATGACGCGCCGCAGCTCGGAGTGCCAGTACAGCGCGGCCTGCCCGCCGCCGGGCTGCTCGCAGGCGTAGATTTCCGTGCGCCAGGCGCGCAGCGCCGACAGTTCCTCGACCAGGCCGGGGTGCAGTGCCCAGCAGCGCGGCAGCCGTTCCTCCACGCTCAGCTCGTAGCGGCCGTGCAGCCAGGTCACCCAGGCCCGCAGCCCGGACCACTCGACGGCCAGCTGGCCGGGCGTCATCTCGTGCCACTCGGCCAGCACCTGCCCGGCCGGGACTTCCGCCGCCCCGGCAGGACCGGGCCGCCTCTTCGGCAGCCGGGCAGGGGGGCGCGGCCCGCGCCGCAGGGACTTCCGCGCCCGAGGGGACATCCTCCCCTGCTGCCAGGTCATCGCGCCTGCCGTGGCAGCGGCACGGCGTCCTCGCCCGGTCGCGGCGGCGGAAGCTCCCGGGGGCCGGGGCCTGCTGCCTGGCGCGGGCGGCCGGGGCCGGCCGCAGCGGGCCCGGGGCCGTGCCGGGCGCGTCCCCCCGGGGCTCCTGGCCGCCGCCGGCCGGCCCTGCGGCGGCAGTGCCCCAGGTGAGCGGCTGGCCGGCCCAGCCGGGGCCGAACGCCGCCGTGCACTCGTGGTCGGCCAGCAGGACCCGCGCGAGGACCGCGGCGGTTCCCCGCGCCGTCGGCATCTCCCCGAGCCGGATGGCGAGCTCAGTGAGGGATTCCCTGCCGTCGGAGTGCGGCTGCCCGGCCGCGCCGGCCTCGCGCTTGCTGGCCTGCCACGCCGTGATCAGCGGGTCGACGGGGATGCCCGCGCGGATTGACTTGGCGAGGAACGTATACAGGTCCCGTCGCGCGCCGGGGGTGAACGCCTCGGCGGGCACCCGCCGAACGAGCGCCTTCGCGTCGCCGGGGCGGCGCATCAGGTCGGCCAGGACCGCGTCTTGCAGGTCCTCGCGGCGCAGCCGCCGCTCCCCCGGGCTTGCTTCCCCGTCCGGCATGGGCCCGCCGTGTGCCGCGTCCCTGCGGGCCGCGCGAGCCGCCTGCCCCTCCAGGACGAGTGCCTGGACGGCGGGCCGCAGCATCTGCGCTAGCTGCCGGGTGCGGCGTCCGACGGTTCCGTTGTGCTCGGTTGCGCGCCTTCCCCGCCGCCTGCCGCCGGCCTGCGCGGCTGACAGCCATTGCCCGGCGCTGGCCAGCTGCCGGTCCGCGCCGCCTTGCCGTGGCTCCCCGGCCGGGGTGCCGGGTTCCGGCTGCCGGTCGCGGTGGGCTTCCAGGAGCATGGCCGCGTACACCCACCGGTGCCCGGGGGCGGGGCACAGGCTGCGGAGCTGGCTGGCGTAGGCGGCGGCGTGCCGGGCGCGGCTGCTGGTGAGGCGGGCGAGGCGGGCTCGCAGCCGTGCTGCCCGGCTGGTGCTGGCGGGGGTGGTGATGGCGAGGTAGAGGGCCTGGTGGTGGGGGTCGGTGAAGTGGCTGGCGTGCAGGTCGCGGAGCGGGGCGGGGTCGTGGCCGGCGAGCAGCGCGCCGAGGACGGCCTGCTCGGCGCGGTGCACTAGCGCGGTACCGGTCCCGGTCACTCGTCTTCCGCCTCGTCGCTGCCGTCGTCGCTGGCGGGGTGGTCGAGGCCGGCGATGCGGCGGGACTGGCGGACGGAGGCGGCGAACTCGGCGGCGTGGGGCCCCTCGTAGTGGCGGGTCAGCCGGGCGCGGATGACGGGGGTGGTGGCGTGGATGACCAGGGCCTCGCGGCGGGCCGCGGACAGGGTGCGGACCTGCTCGGGGGTGACGGTGCGCCGGTCTTGCAGGGTCGCGGAGACCGAGGATCCGCCGTGGCCGTGCTGCCAGCTGGTGACGGTCTCGCGGTACTCCCCGCACAGCTCGGAGACCTCGCGCAGGTCATCGCCGGCCAGGCCGCCGAGGATGACCTTGACGGTGGCCGCTCCCCACAGCATCGCGGCGGCGTCGTGCCCCCAGCGGTTGCGGGCCTGGGCCAGGGACTGCAGGACGGCGGTGATGAAGATGCCGGTGCCGCCGGCGAAGGACAGCAGGGCGGGCAGCTGCGGCAGCGGGACGATGTTGGCGACCTCGTCCAGGAACAGGCCCAGCGGCGGGTCCAGCCGCCCGCCCGGCATCCCGTCCGCGATCGCCTTGGCGGTCTCGATCAGGTCATCGGCGAACGCGGACATCACCGGGGCCAGCGTCGCCGCGCGGCGCTCGTCGGCCAGCAGGTAGCAGGTGCCGCCCGCCCGCAGGAACGCGGCCAGGTCGGTCTCCTCGCCTGGCGGGGGCATGAAGGTGTCGCGGGCGGCGGGCGCGAGCAGCGGGGCGACGGCGGTCTGCGCGGTGGTCCACAGCGAGGCGCGGGTGGTGTCGGCCTGCAGCCGGCACAGCGCGTCCAGCATCTGCGCGGTCCCCTCCGCCGCGCCCGGGTGCGAGGCCAGGATCCGGACCGGGGCGTCGATGCGCTCGTTGAACGCCCACGCCACCAGGTCCCGCGCCGACCCTTCCGAGAGGGCGGCGGCGTGCAGCCAGGCGGCGAGCAGGTTGGTGGCGTTCATCGCGAAGTAGCCGGAATCGGTGCTGTCCCCGCCGTCGCGGGACTTCCCGACGGTGACCATCACCTCGGCGCGGGCGTGCGCCTTGTTGAAGTCGGCGCACCCCGAGACCGGGTGACCAGCGGAGCTTGTCCGGCCAGCCGATCATCCCGGTGGGCGCCATCACCGCGACCGGGCCGCGCCTGCCGCGGGGGATGGCGGTGGCCAGCAGCACGTCGGGGCGGATCGAGGTGCAGACGGCTGGGCCGGGCCAGGCGTGCAGCCAGGGGATGATGACTGCCGAGGACTTGCCCTGCCGGGGCGCGGCGACCACCGCGACGGAGTCCTCCGCCGAGCAGGCCAGCGGCATCCCGGACGGGACGGCCCGCCCGATCCGCACCCCGGCGTCGGTGACCTGGCATCTCTTCTCGCCGTGCCAGGCTGGGCCGCACCACGGCGGCCTTGGCCAGCACGGCCCGCTCCGACAGCGCCCCGGCGCCGCGCCCGGGACGCGAACCCCCGGGGTGCCCGGTTGCCGCCACGCGTGCCGGCCCAGCGATCGTGGTGATGGCCCCGGTGACCGGTGGCCGACACGGTTCCCGCGGCCAGGAACCCCCACGGGCCCGGCAGCTGCGGCCGGACGCTGGCCGGCCACGCCTGGCGGGGATCGCTGAGGTGCCCGGGCAGGGACCAGGCGGCAGCCAGCGCCTGCCAGACCGAGACCGGCGGCCAGTGCCCGCCGAAGAGCAGGGCGGCCAGCTGCCCGGTCAGCCACGACCAGGTCGTGACGATCGCGGCGATGGTCACCGCCGCCAGGACGATGAGGTCGGCCAGGCTGCTGGTGAGGGCGGCCCGCGGCGGGACGGTGCGGGGGCATAACAGCGACATCCTCTCGTTTGTCCAGTACAGGCGCTGCTCGGCAGGGGTGAGGGCCAGCTGGACCACGGCGCTGGCGGTGCGGCCGGCCTTCCAGACCGCCCGGCCGGCATGCCGGGCGGTCCAGGAGCTGATGTGGGCGCACTCGGCATCGGTGAGGCCGATCTGCGCGGCGAGGTCGGCGAGCGGGGCGGTGTCCTGGCGCAGGCAGACGCGGGTGTCGCAGCTGGCCACCAGCCCGGCGGCGATCGCGGCCTCCGGTGACCCGGCGGGGCCGGCGGCCTGGAAGTCGGCGAGCCGGTGGGTGGCCAGTACCTGGATGGTGCCGTGCGCCCGCGACAGCCGAAGGTCTGAGTCGGCCTTGCGCAGCAGCGCCGGGATGCGCAGCGACCGCCACAGCTCGTCCCGGATGATCATCCGGGCCGGGCCGGGGGCGTCGATGGCGGCCTGCGCCCAGCTGGAGACGCAGGCCAGGATCATCGCCACCGCCTCATCGCCGCGGTCGGCGATCCGGGACAGGCCGATGACCTGGATGGGGGCGTCGAAGTCGGGCCGGATGGTGGTCGGGGCGTCGAACAGGCCCGCCAGCGCGCCGCTGACCATGGCGCCGAGGGCGTCGGTGACCGGGCGGGTCATCTCCCGTAGCTCGTCGGCGGAGTCGCCGCGGATGCGGAGCTCGCGGGCCATTTCGGTGGCGGGGTCGCGGAGCGCGGCCCAGACCTGGGGGATCGTGGGGCTGGCGTCGCGTGCTCCCCCGAGCGCTCGGCCAGCCCCCGCCCCTCCCGCAGGAGCTGGTCCTGCGGAAGCTTGCGCGATGGCGAGTGATATCGCGGTTTCCTCGGTCGGCGTCAGCGGCCGGCCCAGCCGGGTCGCGGCCAGCGAGCCGACCAGCACCAGGCGGCGGCGGTGAACCTCCGCCAGCCGCCCCGCCCGCTCCGCCTCGCCGGACAGGCATGTCCGCCGCTAGCGGCCCGGCGTCGAGCGGGTTGAGGCGGCCGGGCAGCCCGGGGCCCAGCTCAACCGGCTCGACGCCGAGGGCGCGGGCCAGCGGCGCGTACTCGTCCTTCAGGTCCCCGGCCACGAACGCCCGGATCCCGTAGGGCATCAGCCGCAGCGCCAGCGCCTTGACCGTGGCGCTCTTGCCCGCCCCCGGGTCGCCGGTGACGATGATGTTCGGGTTGCCGATGATCCCCGCCTGCAGCCAGGCCAGCGGGTGGCAGCAGAACGCGGCCCCGGTCAGGCAGTCCGTCCCGATCACCGCCCCCGCCGCCGGCAGCGCCCCGCCGATACAGCCACGGGTACAGGCCCTGCACCTGCCCGGTCGACCCCCGGTACACCGGAACCTGGGACAAGACCGCCGCCCGGCCGCCCCACCGTCGCGGCCAGCCCCGGCGCGGCGGGACCGGGACCCGGGTGTGCTCCCGGCCGTCCCGCTCCCTGGCTTCCCTCTCCTGCCGGCCTGGTGCTGGCCGGCGCGCGGGCTGGGCGAGGCTGATCGTGGTGAGCTCGGTGCTGCTTCCGGGCATGGTCACCACCGCCGCCGGGGCAGGCCCAGGCCGAGCGGGAGCGTGAACGCGAACCCGCTGTCCTGGGAGAACCACAGGCGGCCCAGGGCGATCCGCGCGGCGGCGGCGTCGGCCTCCAGCGCCGCGCAGGCATCGGCCAGTGTCGCCGGGTCGGTGACCGTGACGGTGACGTAGCCGGCGAACCGGACCAGGCCGTGGCCGGACGCCCGCTCGGCGTCCTGCCCGGCGGCGACCGCCATCGCGGCGCGCTCGTGCTCGGGCACCACCTGCCCGGTCCGCTGCCGCATCCGCACCGCGACCTGCCGGGCCGTGCGGTCCCGCATGACGGCCCGCTCGGCCGCCCGAGGCGGCAGCGGCTCGTACACCAGGCTGACCGCCCGGCGGGCGCCGCCGCCGGCCAGCAGCGGTGCCAGCACCGTGCACCAGGCCTGCGACCGCGGCCACTCCTGCACCCAGTACGACGCCGACACCCCGCCGTCGTGCACGTACCGGCCCGGCAGCGCCTCCGCGTGCACCGGCCCGGCATGCCGGGGGCCGACACCCGGCGCCAGCGTGGCGGGCTCGCCGCTGGCCTCGGCCGATGCCGCGATGGCGCGGCGGGCATCCAGCGACCAGGCCGCGTCCGGGTCATAGGCGGTGGCGATCACCCCGGCCAGGTCCCGGGCACCCAGCCAGTCCTCCACCTCAAGGTCGGCGGTGGCCAGCGCCTGGGTGAGCGCCCGCAGGTGCCGGATCAGGACGGCGGCCGCGCCCGTGTCGCCGCCGCCGGCGGCCCGGATCGCCGCCCGCGCCCGGTGCCCGTCCATGGTGACGGCCACGTAGGCCTCCCGCTTGCACGCGGCCGCCGGGGCCGCGCCCAGCAGCTGGCCCGCTACCCGGGCCGCCAGCCCGGGAGCGTCCGGGATCAGGTGGGCCTCATGCCACGCCTGCAGCAGCACCCCCGGTTCCGGGACGGCGCGCTGCAGCACCTGGATCCGGGTGACGGGGCTGCCCTCGGCGCACAGGCCCGCCAGCAGCGCGCCCCACGCGTCGACCCGCTGGTCCCGCCGCCCTGAGTCGGCCAGCGCGATGCCGGGGACCGCGATCCTGGCCACCGCCGTCCAGGTCCGGTCGAGGGCGTGGTGGACGACGGCCAGGTCACCGGCGCCGGACGGCACCGACAGGATCCGCAGCGGGGCCAGGATGCCCGGGCAGGTCCAGGAACGCGCCGCTCAGGTCATCAGCAGCCGTCGTGGATGCCGGGGCGTACGGGCCGCCGGCGAACCGGTGCTGCCCCTGCACGCGGATCGCCAGCCAGGACAGGCCGCCCGCCGCCCACTCATCCGCCGTCCGGCCCCGGGCCCGGACCGTGGCGGCCAGCGCGAGCAGCACCGCCGCAGGCCAGGCCACTACAGCCTCGCGCGGCCGCGTGGTGGCCACCGGCCACAGCGCCGCCAGGATCGCGGCGGCCAGCAGCGCCGCCCGCCGCCCCGACAGCCCGAACAGGAAGTCCACCCGCTCCAGCTGCCAGCCGCCGTAGGCCCGGCCCGGCTCCTGCTCGCCCGTCATCACGCGCCCCCGCCGTCATGGCCGCCGCCTGGCCCGTACGGGCCTGGCCAGTGCCCGCCCGCCCCGGGCCCGTCGCCCGCGTCCGGGTCATCCCAGCCCCAGTCACCCGCCGCGGAACCAGCAGCCGGGGGCGAGCCTGCCGGCGTGCCCGCGCCCGGTGCCGCGCCTGCCGGCTGCGGGGGCGCGATCCGGCGAGCACCGGAGATCGTCGAGTAGGGGTAGGCGCCGTGCATCCCGCCGTGCGCGGCGGTCTGCTCCATCCGCCCGGCCAGCATCGTGCCCGCCTGGTGCAGCTTGCCCAGCGCGAACCCGACACCGCCGGCCACCGCGCCACCGCCGCCTCCCCCGCCGGCCGCCGCCCGGCCGCTAGCCGCCGGTCCCATGACGCGGGCCTCGGTGTCGCGGCCGAGCTGGTCCGGCGGCACCCCGGCGCGGCCGCCGACCCGGCCCGCTGCCACCCCCGCCGCCAGGCCCAGCAGCGCCCCGGCACCGGAATCAGCGGCCTGGATGGTGGCGAAGGTGAAGAACCGGGCGATCACCGGCCACGCGAACGCCGCCAGACCCAGCACCAGCAGCCCCTGCAACAGCCCCGCCAGCCCGGACGAGCCCCCGGCCATCCCGAACCCGACCGCGAACACCAGCGCGATCACCGGCTTGAGGACCATCAGCTGCACCGTGGCGGCGACGGTCCGGGACCACCACGCCTTGGTGAGGTCGCTGACCTGGCCCGCCGCCGCGATCGGGGACACCGCGATCAGCACCGCGATCGCCGCGTTCCGCAGCAGCAGCTCAAGCCACAGCACGACGATCAGCAAGATGCCCAGCACCCCGATGACCAGCAGCAGCGCGGCGCCCGCCGCCGACTGCCCCGAAGGGTTGCCTATCCCGGACCAGTTCACGACCGCGCCGAGCTTGCGGGCGAAGCCGGCCGCGAGGAACGGCGCGATGCCCGCCAGCCGTCGGCGGACGCGAGGATAGAGCTCGATCCGCTCGCCGGACGTGGCGGCCATCTGTACACGCTACGTGATCGACGCTCGTCGGTACCTTGTGCGCGAGATCCGCCTTATGTGCGGTTCCACAGGTCGGGCTGGCTGTCTGCTGCCGCGCGCACAATCGGGGATTCTGTGCCGTGCGGGGTGGCGGGCGGCTGCTCAGGCGCGGCCGCTGGCTGCCCAGGCGACGGCGGTGATCTCTACCGCTCCTGCGGGCAGCCGGTGCTGGCATTGCCCGCGGAGCGCTGCCCGGCGATCGGGGGTCAGGGAAGCCACGTACGCTCCGGCCGGGCCGACGCCGAGCGTGAACGGCCGCCACCAGTCGTCGAAGCTGGCGTGGCGGACGTGGACACTCAGCGTGCTCACCTGCGTCCTGCCCAGCCCGGCCTGCGTGAACAGGCTGGCCAGATGGCCTTCGCGGACGCCGGGGAGGTCCGACTCACCAGGTGCGGCCGGGTCAAGCTCGCGGACGGCGGACCAGAACGCGGCCAGCGGCCCGCGCTCGCCCGCGTGGTCCCACACGCAGGCCGCGACCGTTCCGCCGGGCCGGGTGACCCGGCGCATCTCCCGCAGTCCCTGCACCGGGTCAGCCATGAAGTGAACGACCAGCTGCGCCAGCGTGATGCCGAACGTGCCGTCGGGGAACGGCAGCTGCTCGGCCGCTGACTGCCGGACATCTACCCCAGGCAGCCGTTCCCGCACCGCGGCCGCGAACGACGCCGACGGGTCCACGGCGCTGACCGACTCCGCGCCGGCCCGGTCCGCCAGCTCAGCCGTCAGCGCGCCGGGCCCGCAACCCACATCCAGCACCCGCTGGCCGCGACCGACCCCTGCCAGGCCGGCGAACTGCGCCGCCAGCGGCTCGGAGTACCGCCCCATGAACTGCAGGTAGGCGCCGGGGCTGACATCAAAGCTCACCCGGGCAAACCTACCGCGCCGCAGGCTGGCGGTGTTCCGTCCCCGGGAAGCACTCCGTGTTCAACGAGCACGGCTGCTCCGGCATGAAGTGGTGCGCGCGCCGGTCAGCTGCACTAGACCGTGCTGCCGCCGGAACTCCTCCTCGCGCGCCCGCCAGGCCCGGCCTCTGCCGCGACTTCCTCCCATGTCCTTCCGGTGCGCACGCTCGCAGGACGTTCCGCAACGATGTCCGAGCCAGGGCGAGCGGTTGCGTCCCTGGCCTTAACCAAGATCCACCGCTGCTCGCCGGTGCGAGTCAGGGCGAAGCCCCCGGCCAGCTTGCTGCCGTGGAGGGTGAAGGCCACGTGGCCAGGGTCATCGCGGGTGACCTCGGCGTGTCCCTCGTCCCAGATGATCACAGCGCCGCTGCCCCGCAGCTGTCCCTCGTGTACTCCCTCGAACTCGCCGGCCGGCAGCTCGTGATCCTCGACGGGGACGGCCAGGCGCCGGACAGCCGGATCGAGCGACGGTCCCTTCGGGACGGCCCAGGAGCGCAGCACGTCGCCGGCCTGGATTCGCAGGTCGAAGTGGAGCGTCGTCGCGTCATGCAGCTGCACGACGAATCGCGGGGCAGGCACAAAGCGACAATAGCCTTCGGCGGTCGCCGTGGACGCGGCCGATCCCGCACCGTGGTAACCGTCGATGATCGGTTCGCCGCCCGGGGCAGGACGTTGGCCCTGAGAGCACAAGACAGGGGTGCCCGATCCGCCGATCTGCACGGCTGTTGGGGTCAGGAATTGCGCTGGTGGTTTGGTGCATAACGGATATTCTGGGCTGATTCTTGGTCGGGGCCCGGTTAGGGACTTTCAGTCGGCCTGTTCCCACGGAGGGGCGAGTCCGTGCTGATAGGCGTAGGTGACTGCCTGGGCGCGGTCGCGCGCGTCGATCTTGGGGAGCAGGTGGTTGATGTGGCTCTTGACGGTGCCCTCGGTGATGACGAGGCGTTCGGCTATCTCGCGGTTCGACATGCCGGCGGCGATCAGCGACAGTACCTCGGCTTCCCGGGGGGTGAGGCCAGCGGGAAGCGGCAAGGGCGGCCGGCCGGCCGGGGCCGGAGATAGCGTGGCGATGGCGTCGATGACGTGGTGCTGGACGGCGGGGTCGATCATGGCGTGGTTATCGAGGACTTGCCTGAGGGCGTGGCGGATGTCGGTCCCGCCCGCGTCCTTGGTCAGGTAGCCGCGGGCGCCGGCCCGCAGGGCGTCGAGCACCGACCGGTCATCGGCATACGTGGTGAGTACCACGACCATGGTCTGCGGTGCGCGCTCGTGCAGCAGGCGGGTGGCCTCGACGCCATCGCAGCGGGGCATTCGCAGGTCCATGAGCACGATGTCCGGGAGCAGGTCAGCGGCCAGGGCGACGGCCTCCGTGACCGTCGCAGGCGCAGCCCACGACCTCGACTTCGGGCAGCAGGCCGAGCACCATCGCCAGTCCTTCCCGGACGACCCGCTGGTCGTCAGCGATGAGGACGCGGATCTGCGGGCTCACGCCGGCACCCGCAACTCGACGCGGAAGCCACCGGGCGTCATCGTCGTGGTGAGCTCGCCGCCGAGCAGTTCGGCCCGCTCGCGCATCCCGGTCAGCCCGTAGCCTGGGATGGTGGCTGGCCGCCCGCGGCGGCATCTTGCTCAGCGTGAAGTCCTCGACCGTCAGGCGGGTGTGGCCAGGCTCGTAGGCGAGGCGCATCTCGACCCGTTCCGGGCAGGCGTGCTTGGTGATGTTCGTCAGGGCTTCTTGCGCTACCCGGTACACCGCGAGCCGGGCTTGCGACGGGAGGTCGCAGGCGGGGCCGGACACCGTGAACTGGCACGGGACGCCGCTGAGCCTCTTGGAACCGCGCGGCCAGGCTGGCCAGGCCCTCGGGTCCCGGGCAGTACGTCGTCGCGCAGCACGCCGATCGCGCGGCGGGCCTCGTCAAGTCCTGACTTGCCCAGGCCGTGGGCATGCTCGATGATCGCTGGCA
Organism: uncultured Actinomycetota bacterium; assembly: GCA_963735415.1. GTDB lineage: Bacteria > Actinomycetota > Actinomycetes > Streptosporangiales > Streptosporangiaceae > Trebonia. Next base: position 67,172 of record CAVTLB010000012.1, read on the forward strand.
GCCGGGGGTCGCCGGGGTCATCGGCCGCCAGCATCCGGGCGCCTTCCAGCTGGAGCATGAGCCCGGACAGGGAATGGGCGAGCACGTCGTGCATCTCCCGGGCCAGCCGCTGGCGTTCGGCCAGCCTGGCGGCCTGTGCCTGCGCGGCCCGGGTTTCCTGCAACTCGATCAGGAGCCGTTCGGCTTGCTGGTTGGCCTGCCCGAGCCGCCGGGACAGCAAGATCATGCCGGGGAAGCCGATGATCGAGATGACGTCGATCAGCGCCGAGGCGGGCGAGTACTGGCTGACGGCTACCACGAGCGCCGCCAGGCAGGCGATCCCGGCGACCGACACGGCGACCGGGAAGCGATCCGGTATCCGCGGCGGGAGCAGCACCAGGCCGGCCAGGATCCCCGACAGGCCCACTCCGCCGGGTTGCAGCCTCATCAGCGCCGCCGAACTGGCCAGGAGCATCAGGGCGAAGACGATGCGGACCGCCGCGCGGCGATACCGGACCCTCAGCGCGCCCAGCCCGCCCAGCGCGAGCCCGGCCACGGCGACGGTCGTGCCCACGTCGCGGATCGGCGAGCCCCGGATCGCGGCCACTGGTGAACACCACCGCTGCCACCGCGGCGAACAGCGGCGGGCCGAGGCGGCGGATCCACCGGTGGGATGCCTCCTGCTGCGCCCGCGCCCTGCGCAGCCTGGCGAGGACAGCACTGGCCGCAGGGTCTGCGCTCACCTCGCTAACGTTACCGGCACCCCGGCCCGGACGACAGCACGTCGCGCTCCAACCCCGGGCGGATACGTCTCCGCCCGCGGTTAGAGCAGTGCGTTCCAACCCTGCGCAGAAGACATTCCGGCCCCGGTATCGGCATGCTGTTGCGTCACAGGCCAGCCAGGTGAAGGAAGGTTCTGATGATCGCCAGCGACTGGGCCGTGGAGACCCATGCGCTCACCAAGCGATTCGGGGCGAAGACGGCCGTGAACGGCGTCGATCTTCTCGTCCCCCGGGGATCGGCGTTCGGCTACCTCGGCCCCAATGGCGCCGGCAAGACCACCCTGATCCGGGTCCTGCTCGGGCTAACCCACGCCGACGCCGGCACGATGTCCCTGCTCGGATACCCCGTGCCGCAGCATCGGGACATGGCGCTGGCCCGGGTCGGCGCCATCGTCGACGAGCCACGGTTCTACCGGCACCTCACGGGCAGGCAGAACTTGCGGCTGCTGGCCGCGGCACGCGAGCAGGCCGCCCGGGACCGCGTCGGGCCGGCACTGGAACGCGTCGGCCTGGCCCATCGCGCCGACGACCGGGTCTCGGAGTACTCGATGGGGATGCGGCAGCGCCTTGGGGTCGCGGCGTGCCTGCTCGGAGACCCCCAGCTGCTCCTTCTGGACGAGCCGATGAACGGGCTCGACCCGGCCGGGATGAGCGAGATGCGGGACATGATCCTTTCCATGGTGTCCGAGGGCCGGACGGTCGTCCTGTCCTCCCACCTGCTGGACGAGGTGGAGCGGACCTGTGACGCGGTCGCCATCGTGGACCGGGGCAGTGTCATCGCGCAGGGACCGATCTCCGAGCTGCTAGCGGGGGCTCGCCTCGTCCTTGAGGTCGAATGCTCGGACCCGGGCCGGGCACGGGCCCTGCTCACGGGAACGGCCCTGGGTGCCCGCGTCGAGGCCCTGCCATCGAGGCTGGGGACGGGGCTGGGGCTGGGGATCACGCTGCCCGCGGGCGCGGGGCTCGACGCTGTCGCCGACGTCAACCGCCTTCTCGTCGAAGGCGGAGTTTCCGTCTACCGGCTCCAGCCGGTCCAGACCTCGCTCGAATCATGGTTCCTGCAGGTCACGAGCAGGCTAGGAGAGCCGGAATGACGACCAGGCCCGCCCGTGGCGCGCCGGAACCGGACCAGGCAGTCCAGGCGGCAGCTGCCAGCCGCTCACGCGATCGCCGGGGATCCCCGGTTCCCACCGCCGGCATGATCGCCACCAGGATCATGGAGTTGCGTAAACGGCGCGGCCTCATGATCACCCTCATCGCGCTGAACATCGGGTTCCCGGCACTGTTCCTCTCCATCCGCTTGATCGGCCACGCCTTCGCGCCGCAGGCCAACGCGCCCGCCGGCGGCCAGGACATCTTCCTGGTCCTGGTAGGAGGCTTCCTGCCCACCTTCGGCTTCATCACCGCCATCATGGTGGGCTGCACAGTCGGGTCGCGGGACCTCACCGAGGGAATGTTCCGGCACCTGGTCGTGACGGGCCGGTCCAGGCTCGCGCTGTACCTGGCCCGGATCCCCGCCGGACTGGCCATCGTCATGTCGATCGTCGCGGCCGGCGCCGTGATCGTCTGCGCGGTCTGCGCCCTCGCCGCACCTACCCTCGTCAACGACAACGGCATCAACGTGCCTCCCGGCCTGTCGCGCGCCGCCTTCGAGAACTGGGCCGGGAACCGCGCCGTGCCGGTCGTGTGCAGTCTCCCCTACGACGGCCCGGTTCCCGGGAATGTCGCGTGCCCGCACGACGTCTGGTCACGGTCGGCAGCCGCCCCAGCCCAGCCCGCGCCGGCCGCGCTTGAAGCCCTGGCCATCAAGATCGCCAGGGACGACTACCCCGGCTACACCGCCATCGTCCGCTCCCCGCCGGGTTCCCTCATGATCGGGGCCGTCTTGTGGCTCGAGCTCGACGCAGCCGTCGCATTCATCCTCGCACTCGGGCTCGCCTCGCTGATGGGGCAAAGAACCGTCCCGCTGATCCTGCTCATCGTGTTCCAGATGATCGTGACGCCGATCCTTTCCACGGTCGCCATCCCCCACCTGCTGGACATGCAGCGCTGGTTCGTCGGGCTGGCCATGGAGCGCCTGATGCCCTCCGCGCTTCCCCTCGGCTTCGGGCTGCCAGGGGTAGCCGGAGGCATCGCCCGCCCGGGGGCGGCGCTAACACTCGTGTCCGAGCCGGCCACCGAGGCCGCTTGCGTCATCATCGCCTGGCTGGCGGGTTGGACGACCCTCGGCGCCTGGCGAATGATGACCAGGGACACATGAGGAACGCCGTGCTCACCACCCTATTCACGTAGCCGATAACGGCGAGCCGGCCGGGGACCCGACTTGCGGCGGCCGCCTCCCGGCTGGTCCACGGGGCCGCCTCGCGCAGGCCGGTGATGTCCGGGAGCAGGGCGCTGCTTCCGGTCGCGACGACGACCGCCTGGCGGGCGGTGAGCAGGGTAGCGGTACCGTCGGTGCTGGTTACCTCTGCCACCCGGTCGGAGCTGATCCGCCCCTGGCCCCAGTGCAGCGCGATCCCGGCCGAGTTGAGCCAGGACGCCTGCCCGTCGTCCTTCCAGTGGGAGGCGAAGGAGTCGCGACGGCGCAGCACCGCGGCCACGTCGAGCTCACCGGTCACGGCCTCGCGGGCTCCGGGCAGCTGGCGGGCCGCCCGGAGCGCGACCGGGCTGCGCAGTAGCGCCTTGGTCGGCATGCAGGCCCAGTAGGAGCACTCGCCGCCGACCAGCTCCCGCTCGACGACGGCGGCAGTCAGCCCGCCCTGCGCCACCCGGTCGGCCACGTTCTCCCCGACCGGCCCGGCGCCGATGACGACGACGTCGTACGTGAGGTCCCGCAGGTCAGTTCCCCTTCGCCGAGCGACCGAGGCGGACGGCCGAGATGAGGAAGAAGATGGCGCCGGGGATGGCGTAGCCGATCGCGCTGGTCAGCGTCGGGTTGTGCACGCCGGCGCTGGCGATGAACAGGATGCCGGCCAGCACGGAGATGGCGCCGCTGATGATCATCGGCCACTGGCCGCCCATCGCGCGGCGGGTGAGGGCCACGGCCAGCTGTATCGCGCCGGCCACGACCGCCCACGAGCCCCACGCGCGCAGGACCGCCGGGATGCCGGAAGCGCCCGCGAAGGCCAGGCCGATCACGGCGATCGTGCTGATCGCGATGTTCACGTACAGCAGGACGGGCCGGCTGGCGGTGCGCGAGGTGCGGGCGTCGGTGACGGCGGCGGCCACGTCGAACGCCGGGTAGACCACGAGCAGGGTGCGGGCGAGCGGCCCGAGATGCCTGGCGGTCGTGAACATCACGAGGGCCCAGACGATCGCGAACCCGAAGCGGACGAAGTACAGCCGCCGCAGCGCGGAGGCCGCGGAGATGTCAGGTCCGGCAGCGGTGGTCATGGTGGTCCTTTCGGCGGTCATGGGTGGTCCTTTCGGTTGCCACGGAGGGAGCTGCGGCCAGCGGGGCGCCACGGCCGGATGCGCCATCCTAAGAGAACGAACGTTCTGTCCTCTTGACAGTGGCAGCCGCGCTGGCCACTTGTCAAGACGGAACGTTCTGTCTTGTCCAGGCCAAGCGCGAGGCAGTTGACGAGACCGAACGTTCTGTCTTAAAGTCTTCGCATGACGCGCACCGCCACCGAAACGCGGCCGTCCGAGGCACGCCTGCGGCTCCTGGCCACGGCGACCAGGATCTTCTACGCGGAGGGAATCCACTCGGTCGGCGTCGACCGGGTCATCACCGAGGCGAAAGTGACCCGCGCCACCTTCTACCGGCATTTTCCCGGCAAGGAGGATCTGGTCGTCGCCTACCTTCAGGCGGCCGATCAGGCCATCCGCAGCCAGGTCGACGCGGCCATAGCCGGCGTGCCCGCGGCCGACGGCCTCCGGGCCATCGCCGCGTCGATCGCCCGGGACATCCAGTCTCCCGGCTTCCGCGGCTGCGCCTTCCTGAACGCCGTGGCCGAGTACCCCGATCCCGGCCACCCCGTGCACCAGGCCGTCCTCGCGCACCGGCAGTGGTTCGCCGAGGTGATCACCAGCCTGATGGCGAGCATCGAGGAATATAAGGCGGTGTTCGCCGCGCAGCACTTCGTCATGCTCCGCGACGGCGCCATGGCATCAGGCTGCCTCTTCGACCCGGCGCTGATCTGCGAGACCTTCATCCGCGGCAGCAACGGACTGGTCCAGGTGCACAGCACGCGCGCAGACGCGCCATGACCTCGCAGGCGGGCATGCGAGACGCGCCTCAGGCAAGGACGCCCGGGAGGCGCAGCCGCCCAGTGGACGCCGCACCCAGGACCCCGAGGCGACGACCGACCCGGACCTGCGCCGCCCCGTCAACGAAACTTCCTGCTGGCTGCGCACCCGGCTCGGCGGGCCCTCGAGGAAGGGCGCGCGCGGGGAACTCGATGCCTCACCCGGCCCGCAGGCCGCCGCCGCGCTGGCCGCGGTGCTGCAGGGCGGGTACGTGCCCGCCCTGCAGCCGGGGCGGCGGGGCCTGCCGGCAGGCCGTGGACGGAGCCTCGGCCTGCTCGCCTGCCACGCTGGCCAGAAATGAGGAATACCGCAGATGAGCGGCATGCGCAGAACGGCACTGCTGGCTCACCCGATCCGCCTGGCACCAGGCCTTGACCGGGTCGCCGGCAGGCGGCCGGGGCGAACCAGGCGCCGCGCGGCCGTCACTGGCACCGGCCCGTGCCGGGTGCACGCGCCGCTGATGCCGGGCGGGCCGGCCCGGCCAGCGCGGCGGCACAGCGCGTTGTGCCTCAGAGCGGGCGGACGTTCTCCGCCTGCGGTCCCTTCTGCCCCTGGGTCGCGTCGAACTCGACCTTCTGGTTCTCATCCAGCGACCGGTAGCCGGAAGCTCGAGATCGCGGAGAAGTGCACGAACACGTCCGCCGTCCCGTCATCGGGAGCGATGAAGCCGAAGCCCTTATCGGCGTTGAACCACTTCACTGTTCCTGTTGCCATCAGTCCGCATCCTCTTGCCCGTCATCCACCGCGCGACGTCGCCGCGCCGACCGTGAGCTTACCGCCCTGGCACCCGCAGGCGGGCACGCCCTCACTCCCGCCCGCCTGCGGCACCAGCCGCCGGGCCAGCCCAGCACCCCGCCCGCGTCAACGCACCGCCCCGCCGCTCGCCCAGCCCCCGCCGCCGGCACTGCAACCTTGACGACGCCGAGTGTCGGCGACGGCCGAGCCGACGTCGACACCGAGACTCCACGCTCCAGATCCGCCGCCATGGCCGGGATCCGAATACAGGTACCGGCAGCACGCCGACGGCACATAACGGGCAATCCGCCGCGGCACGGAGCCGCGCCGACCGGGGCTGAAAGACTGTGCGAAGAAAGGTACGTGCTTTCCGTACCCTTTCTGCACACGTTAATCCGGCCACAGTCCGCAGGGCCGGCCGGGACACCGATTTGGGTGATAGGCGCACGAGGGCGGCGTCGACACGACCCGTCGGCGCCCGCGCTAAATCGGCGTTATATGGCCGCGTTGCTGGTCAGGCTGTGTTCATCTGGCGGCAGGACCGCGCACACTGTGATGGTGACTGTGTGGTCCATGCTGGAGGAGTGCGTCGGCCAGCTCGATGAGCCGTTCCGCAGGAGCGAGGTCATCGGCTGGTTCCGCCGCCACTACCCCGAGGTGAACGAGGCCACCCTGGCGGCCCACATCCAGGCAGCGACCGCCAACGCCCTGAATCGGGCCCAGAACAATCCCCTGGGCACGCGCACGCCGTTGCTGCGGCGCGTCGATCACGGCCTCTACGTCCGGGCAGGCCCGGACACCCGGGCCATGCCGGTGCCGGCCGCCGCCATGCCGGTGCCGGCTCGCTTGCCTCGGCCGGGCCGCCGTGACCAGGCCCGGCCCAACGTCGAGGCGCTGGTCGCGGACTTTGACGGGCACGTGCGGCGGTTCGAGGCCAGCGGCGTGTTCACGGGGCCGAGCGTCTACTTCCACGAGCGGGCCATCGAGCGGCGGCGCCTGCACGCCACCGCTAGCAGCCTGCTCGCCGATCAGCTGTTCGTAGAGTACGTTTACGCGGTCCTGCCGTCCTGGGGCATGCACCGGATGGGCACCCAGGCGGCAAAGGTCACGGAGTTCGGCGAGCTGGCCGCCTCGCTGCGGGCAGCCGCGCCAGCCATCGAGGAACTGTGGCCGCTAGACATCACCCGGCTGGCCCCGGCCAGCGTGCCGGCCGTGGGCCAGCGCGCCTGGCAGGTCATCGCGACGATCCGGGCGAGCACGTCAGAAACGCAGATCGTCGCCGGCTCCAAGACACTGCACCACCTTCTGCCCGCCCTGATCCCGCCGATCGACCGGCAATACACCTCCCGGTTCTTCACCGGCCAGAAGGCCATCCCCTCCGGAGAGGATGCCTTCCAGCAGTGGTTCAGCTACTTCGCCGAGATCGGGCAGCGCTGCAGCGCCCGCATCGACACCGTGATCACCCGCGGTGGCCTGATGGCCACCGGCCCCGCCAAAGTGATCGACAACGCCATCGTCGGCTTCATGCAGGCAAAGGACAGTCAGCCGGACCACGGCCCCGATCCGGCTCGCGAGCGTCAGTAATCAGGAGTGTGTCCGCGGGGCTGCCAACCGGCACTCCAACGCCACTATCGCGGAGCGTAACCGTCGGCCTCATGACGGCAGCGCGAGTACCCGCCGATCTGGTCGTCTGTCAGCATGTGAGCGTGACAGTGCGGACCGCGCCCATACCGGGATGTTCGGCGCGGTGGTCCGCTTCGGTCGTGGTGACGTGGTGAGTGATCTGGTCAGCCCCAACTGCTGTCATTTCTGCTGCAGGGCGGACTACCCCTAGGTCTTGCCGCCCTGCTCGGCATCCATCTGGAAGCCGCCGGACATAGGCGCGCCACGTCTAGGCGGGCACCGTTGTCCTTCTCGACGCTAGGACCGGGTCTGGGTTCGTTAGCCGGCGCTCAGGCTGGTGCGCCGGACCAGCCACCACACGACGGCGACGGCGATCGCGCCGAGGGCGAGGTAGCCGCAGGCCAGGATGAGGTGGAAGTCGGGGATCCGGCTTCCTGGCTGATAGCGCAGGGCTTCCATAAGGTGGTGTTGCGCCGGGCAGTCGCTGTTTAGTGACGGGCACAGCGACTGCACGGCGGCGCGGCTCATGGCGTGGCCGGACGCGTCGTAGATCGTGTTCATGCCCTGGTGGATGACCAGGATGTTGGCGCCCAGCCGGGAGGTGAAGTCCTGGTTGCCGCTGACGGGGACCAGGGCTGTCAGCGGCGTCATGAGGGACGGATACCGCCACACGACAAGGAAGAGAACGGCGGTGTACCCGGTGAGCGCGGTGAAGATGGCGGGCAGGGTGCGGCGGTACGCGGCGCCCAGCGCCACGCCGACGGCGAGCCACGCCACGGTCTGCAGCGCCAGCGGCAGCATGCCGGTGACCAGGAACCCGGCGCCGGAGAACAGGGAGAACAAGCTCTTCCCGGTCGCGATGCTCACCACGTGGGCCAGGTGCCCGGCAGCTGCGGACACCGCCGCTGCCGCCGCTGCGGTCAGGACGCCGAGCAGCGCGAACTTGGTCCACAGCCAGCGCTGCGGGGTGATGTCCTGGCTCCAGGCCAGCAGCAGGGTGCGCTGCTCGTGTTCGCGGGCCAGCAGCGGGGCGCCGAGGAACACGCCGGTCAGCAACGGCAGGAACATCACGATGATGGTGAGGTAGATCGACAGACTGGTGAGTCCGAAGAGGCCCGTGAGGGACGCGGCCTGGGCCGAGCCGGGCGGGCAGGCCGTGTTCTCGCACTTGTGGTTGATCGTCGCGACGCGCGCGGCGACGTAGAGCATGGAACCGGTGACCACGCCGGCGACTGCCAGGCCCGTGACGATGACCGGGCGGTGCTGACGCCAGGTGAGCCAGACCAGGTCGGCCAGGCGCGCGCCGCCGCGTCCCCGGCCGCGGTACGCCGCGGGGGTGGCAGAACCGGGTGTGCTCAGTGCGCTCATACGGCGGCCTCCAGGGCTCGGGGCGGCTTCGCGGACGTCTTGAGGTAGGTGATGGTCAGTTGCTCGAGGGTCACCGGCCTGCTGCTCCAGCCCGGGGCGACAGCGGAGGGCACGGCCTGGCTGGGCAGCCGGACGATGAAGGTGGACTGGCGCTCGGTGTGCTGGGCCCGGACGATCTGGCCGGGGCACGGTGGCAGGTCCGCGCGGGGGCCGGTCAGCCGCACATGGCCGGCGAGCAGTTCCTCGATGTCACCGGCCAGCACTGGCCGGCCCGCGGCCAGCAGCAGCAGGTACTCGCCGACCCCGGCGAGCTCGGCCACGATGTGGGTGGAGAGGATCACGGTCATGCCGCTGTCGGCGACCTCGGCTATCAGCTCCCCGGTGACCTCGCTGCGGGCGACGGGGTCCAGGTTCGCTAGCGGTTCGTCCAGCAGCAGCACATCGGGGCAGCGCCGAGCGCGACCGCGAGGGCGACCTGGGCGCGCTGCCCGCCGGACAGCCGGCCGCAGCGCCGCTCGAGCGGCACCTCGAAGCGGTCCAGCCAGTTCACCGCCCGCCGCTGGTCCCAGACGCGGTTGGTGTGCTGCCCGAACTTCAGCATGTCGGCGACGGTGAAGTCGCGGTAGAGCGGCTTGTCCTGGGCGAGGATGGCGACCCGGTGCGCGGTGTCGGCCGGGCGGGCCCGGCGGTGCGGGTCAACGCGTTGCCCGCCGGCCAGGATCTCACCGCTGGTGGCCGGCAGCAGCCCGGCGGCGATGCTCATCAGCGTGGACTTGCCCGCGCCGTTGGCCCCGACCAGCGCGATGATGCGGTGCGCGGGCAGCTGGAAGCTGCACTCGCTCAGCGCCACCACGTCGCGGTAGCGCTTGGTCAGGCCCCGGGCCTCCAGGGCGCTCGGCTCCTCGCTCACGCCGCACCTCCGATCCCGGCGGCACGCGGTGCCGCTTCTGTGCCGGCGGCCCGCCGTGCCGGACCGGGATCTCCGGCTCGTGGCGCGCCCGCTGCCTGCTGGGCGAGCACGGAGGCCACAAGCGCCTGGACGTCCTCGTCTTCGAGTCCTGCCTCGCGCGCCTGATCCAGCCAGCGTGACAAGCCGCCCCGCAGCCGGGCCATGACGTGGGGATCAGCAGATCCCAGAGTGCCGGTGACGAATGTCCCGGAACCCTGCCGGGACTCGGCGAGCCCGGACATCTCCAGCTCGCGATACGCCTTGAGCACGGTGGCCGCGTTCACCGTGCACGAGGTGACGACCTCTCGCACGGTTGGCAGCCGGTCACCGGGATGCAGCAGACCCAGCCGCATCGCCTCCCGCACCTGGCGCACCAGCTGCGCGTAGACGGGCACGCTGCCCGCCTTATCGACATGGAAGTCGATCACACTGCACGTCCCTTCCCGGATTGGATCGGCCGAAAGATTGTTATGGTTAAGTAGAACACTAAATGACTTGTGGGCGCAAGCAGATCAACTCGCGACCACGGCAGCCAGGCAAGGGCGCGCAGAACGGGACAATCCGGGCGCCATCGTCCCAGCTGACTGACGGTTGCGCTAGCCGCGAATATTCGGCAGGGCCATTGGCGTGGTGAAGGCGGGCGGCCTGCGGTCGCTTTCGGTGGCGGCTTGCCCTGCGGCTGGCGGAGTGCCGGGGAGGACGTCGGCGGGTGGGACACCCGCGCCCCGGGTGGGCGGGCGCGGTTGATCCGGGGAGTTGCGCGGCAGTGCTGCGGGCTATGCGGATCGGGCAGATCAGCAGCGCCGCCTTGCTGCTGTCGGGACTTGCCGGGATACCCGTCCCGCGGCGGGTCGCGCGGGCGCTGGAGCTTGCCGTCGATAGCCCTCGAGGGACTGCCGAGGTACGGGCCGGGCTGGGCGGCACCGATGCTGCCCTGGGCGGGTGGGCGCCGCCCAGTTCCGGTCCTGGTGCCGAGGCCGCTGTTGGCGCGGTGTGGCTGGGGCTACCGGGGTGCAGCCAGGCGGCGGACCGGCCGCGGACGCCGTAGCCGTTTTGGGCATATCGGGGCGTGGAGGTTGTGCTCGACACCACGGCGGTAGCCTCCTCGCGGTGGCGCTAGGCCCGGCTCGAGTCCTGGGGCTTGCCGTAGCCGGTGCGGCGCACCGCCGCCACAGGGTGTCCGGCGGGACAACGTGGCAATGCCGCGCGATGCAGCAGGATCTCCGCCTGCGGAGGGGCGCGCGGCCGGGGCCGGCCGTCGTCCGGCAGGGCTAGACGGCAACACGCTGCGCTGTCCTCCAGGTCTCACCACGGGTCGGTCGCTGCCGCCGGTCGCTAGCATTTTTCTAGCATTTGCTAGTTCGCTGGAAAAGCCCGGGCGTGGAAGCTGGCGTCGCCGTTGGCGACGGGATGGTTGAGGCCGGCCTCGGCGTGGGCCTTCCTGATGATCTGGACGACCTCTTCCGGGTCGTCGGCGACCTGGACCAGGTCCAGTTCCTCCGGGTGGATCTTGCCCTCGGCCTGGACCCTCTCGCGCAGCCAGGACAGCAGGCCCGACCAGTACTCGCGGCCGACGAGGACGACGGGGAACTTGGTGATCTTCCCCGTCGCCACGAGGGTCACCGCCTCGAACAGCTCATCCAGCGTGCCGTACCCGCCGGGCAGCACCACGAACGCCTGCGAGTACTTGACGAAGACCGTCTTTCGCACGAAGAAGATTACTGCTCGCGAGGTTGTCGGCCGCCATCCGGAATTCTCATGGCTGGCTGCTAACCAGCGTCCACCACCGCCTGCAGAGCGCTGCCGTTGACAAGGGCTGGTGGTCATGACCTAGCCCTGAGCCGATCTTCAGCCCCGCCAAGTCACAGCCGGGAAGCCGTCTGGGTGGTCCCTGCCGACGGCCTCCACTAGGCCGCACCAGCCTCCAGCGCCCTCCACGAGCCAGTCCCGGACCAGCGATCCTAACTTTGTTTCTAACCTCACTCGCCAGTCGTCCTGCTGCACCGCCTACTCATCCGGCCAGGGAAGGGGAGATAAGACGCCAAAGCAGAATTGGCTGGCCGGGCGCTCATGATGAACAGAGCCTTCTCCCCCTTGCGTACGGAGCTGCTTAGCATCTAGGTTCGAAGTAAGGACGTTACATCCAGGCAAGCCTCGTGATAGAATTCCAGAAAGGTAAGCTGGCCTGCAAAGCCCTGTACGAAGAAAAGCCCTGCATGCCATGCCGAGTGGCTCTGCGCGGTGAAGGTCTGCACAAGGCCGGCACCAGCGACACGTACGAGCTGCACCTGCGGAACCACATCATCCCGGCCTTCGGGAGGTACGGCTCGCGGCGATCAGGCCGACGATGGTCCAGCAGTGGGTCAAGGACCTGCAGGCCGTCAAGGGACTGGCGCCAAGCACGATCGAGACGATCTACGTCATCTTCGCCAGCATCATGCGCGGGGCGGTCCGGGACGGCTACATCCGCAAGACTCCCTGCGACGACATCCGGCTGCCCGAGAAAATCCCGACCACGGTCCGGCTGCTCACGCCCGTCCAGGTGCTCGACCTGGCCCAGGCCATGCCCGCCCGGTACGGCCTGCTGATTCTGCTCGGCGCGGGCGCGGGCGCGGGCCTTCGCCAAGGCGAGGCGTTCGGCCTAGCGCTCGACCGGGTGCACACGGAGACCTGCATGATCACAGTGAACCAGCAGGTCATCATCGTCGACCGGCACCCGGTCCTCGCCGAGCCAAAGACCTCGGCGTCCAAGCGCGATGTCCCGATGCCCGGCTTCCTCCAGGAGGAGATCGCCAGCCACGCCGCCCGGCTCAGGCTAAGCGGCAAGGAGGTAGTCTGCCGCACTCCGCGCAAGACCCTCCTGCGGCGGGACTACTACAACCGGGAGATCTGGAAGCCCGCGATCAGGGTCGTCGGGCTCCCCGACGACACCACGTTCCACGACCTGCGACACACCTTCGCCAGCACGGCGCTCGCCCAGGGCGTGCCCATCTCCGAGGTGTCCCGCTGGCTGGGGCACAGGTCGATCACCACCACCACCGTCGACCTGTACGGCCATCTCGTCCCCGAGGCGAGCGGCCACGCTCGCGACGCCCTGGACGGCGCGTTCGCCGCCGCCCGCGCGAACGCGAAGAAGCCAGCCGACGCCGGCGCCCCAGCGCGGGGCGTGTGCCCCGAAAGTGCCCCCGAGGCCGCCTAGCTGAGGCTTCGCCGCAGGTCAGCGGAACGATAAAGGGGGTGAGCCGGCCTGTAGGCCGGGTTCTGTGCCTCCGCCGTGCGGCGGAGCGACGGTCATCCATCTAGGGCTGCCGTTGCCGACAGCCTCGTGCGGTCTACCCGCGAGCATCGGGCGGGCAGCCCTCGAACGCTCGCGCAGGCCACCGCCTTGCGGCGGCCAGCCCTCTTGACCTTGCTCCGGGTGGGGTTTACCGAGCCGCCGCAGTCACCTGCGGCGCTGGTGGTCTCTTACACCACCGTTTCACCCTTACCCCGCCGCGTCCTGCCTCCCGGCCGGGCGCGCGGGGCGGTTTGCTTTCTGTGGCACTGTCCCGCGGGTCACCCCGGGTCGGCGTTACCGACCACCCTGCCCTGTGGCGCCCGGACCTTCCTCACCGGGCCTGGACCCGAAGGCCTCGGCCCGGCGCGACCGCCCGGCCGACTCACCTGTCACACAGGATAGGGGAACTTCACGCAGAACGGACCGGGCGCGGCGCGCACCATCGGCGTCGCGCCGCGCCCGGCCGAGCCGCGATGCTACTTCTGCACGTAGAACAGCCGCTTGTTGACGAACTCGTCGATGCCGAGCGGGCCCAGCTCACGGCCGAACCCGGACCGCTTGGTCCCGCCGAAGGGCAGGTCGGCACCCTCACCGGCCGGGGTGTTGACGTTGGCCATGCCGACCTCGAGCTGCCCGGCCACCGCCGCCGCGCGCGCCTCATCCGCGCTCCACACGGCGCCGCCTAGGCCGAAGTCGACCACGTTAGCCAGCTGCACGGCCTCGTCGTCGCTGGCCACCTTGTAGACGACGGCGACCGGGCCGAACAGCTCCTCCTTGTAGGCCCGCATCTCCGGGGTCACCCCGGTGAGCACGGCCGGGGCGAAGTAGGCGCCGGTGTCGCCGACGATCTGGCCTCCGACGTGGAGGGTCGCGCCCTTGCTGACGGCGTCCTGCACCTGGGCGAGCAGGTTCTCCGCCGCCTTGCGGGAGACCATCGGGCTGTAGGACTTGGGCGAGTCGTCGCCTGGCTGGCGCGGGGTCGTCGCGGCGGCTCGCTTGACCAGGGCGGCCACGAAGTCGTCGTAGATGTTATCCATGACGATCATCCGCTTGTTGGAGTTGCACGCCTGGCCGACGTTCTCCATCCGGGTGACCCAGGCGGTCTTCGCCGCCTCCTCGATGTCGGGGGCGTCGAGGATGATGTACGGGTCGGACCCGCCGAGCTCAAGGACGACCTTCTTGAGGTTCCGGCCGGCCGTCTCGGCGACGACCGTGCCGGCCCGCTCGGATCCGGTCAGCGACACGCCGCGCAGCCGGGGGTCGGCGATCATCGCGGCGACCTGCTCGTGCGTGGCGAACAGGTTCACGTAGACGCCGTCCGGGACGCCCGCCTCCCGCATGATGCCGGCGATCGCCAGCGCCGACGTCGGGCAGTTCTCCGCGTGCTTGAGTATGACGGTGTTGCCCGCCACCAGGTTCGGGGCCGCGAACCGGGCGACCTGGTAGTACGGGTAGTTCCACGGCATCACGCCGAGGACCGCACCCACGGGCAGGTACTCGATGCGGGCCGAGTCGTGGCCCGGCAGCGGCTTGTCGGCGAGCAGCGCGGGGCCGTTGTCGGCGTAGTAGCCGAAGATCTCGGCACAGAACTCGGCCTCGCCGGACGCCTGGGAGGGCCGCTTGCCCATCTCCCTGGTGATGAGGGCACCCAGGTCGGCGGCCCGCTCGGCGAAGAGCTCGCCCACCCGCTTCACGATCGCGGCGCGCTCTTCGACCGGGCGCTTGCGCCATTGCGCGAAGGCGACGGTGGCCGCTTCGAGCGCCTGCTCGACTTCCGCGTCGGTGGCGAAGGGGAAAGTCTCGACGACCTCTCCTGTCGCCGGGTCGGTCACCTGGTACGGCGGTGTCTGCGTCATTGCCTACTCCCAGTTCTGCGGGCTTCCTTAATCCGCACGCGACAGAATATTGGCTAGCTGCGCGGATACCGAAGGGACCCGCCCGGTCGCATCCGCGACGGCCTCGGTCAGGACTTGCTGAGGACCTCGCCGAGCAGGCCCACGAGCGAGCGAGCGCAGTCGCCGTCGGGGTCCATGTCCGGGTTGTAGCAGGCCACGGAGAAGCCGATCATGCCGGGCGACCCGGTCAGCGGCCGCAGCAGCGCGGTGGCGTCGTCCAGGCTCAGGCCACCGGAGATGGGGTAGTCGGTCGCGGGGAACTCCCGCTGGTCGAAGACGTCCACGTCCAGGTGGACCCAGTACTTGTCGCCGACCCGGTCCAGCGCGCCCCGGCCGACGTGCTCGGGGCCGATCGACCGGACGACGGCGGGTGAAAGCTCGACCGGGATCCCCAGGTCCTCGGGCATCCTGGAGCGCAGCGACGCCGCCTCCTCCCGGTCCGCCGCGCCGAGCAGGACAAGCCGCCGCGGGTCCAGCAGCGGCGCGCCGACGTGCGCGCACCAGGCTGCCGGGCCGAGTCCCGCGATGACGGCGACCGGCATGTCGGCGGCTTCCCTGGTGGGCGAGGAGATGGCGTCGTAGAGGTCGAGGTGGCCGTCCACGTAGGCCAGGCCGACAGGGCCGGCCGCGTCCCGCGCGCCGGCGATCACGCCAGGGACGAGCGCGCAGCAGCCGCCGATCACCACCGGGACCTTGCCCGCGCGCAGCAGCCCGGCGACCCGCACGCGGATCGAGGTCGTGACCTCGGCGACCGACGGCCACGCGAACATCCCGGTCTCGGAGTCCACGTCCCGGCCGACGATCCGAATGGCCATGTCCCCCTCGTCCGGGGCGCCCACGGCCGTGGCTAGGCCCGCCGCGCGAAGAGTTCCCGGCATGAGCTCGCAGCCAAACCGGGCGTCACCAGGGCCGACCGCGCCGACGGAGTCGATAGGCGCGCCGACGATCACGAGGTCTCGTGACAGCCCGCCTGGATAGCTCACCTGGTCATCTTATGGACGTGATTGGTATCACGTCTGCAATAGCCGGGCCAGTTCGGACAAATTGCCGTGAAACTTCCAAAAATAGGCTGAAATACCTAGTCCCCGTGATCACTCCCGGGCATCGCCCTTCAAGGCAGTGTGCGGTCACACGGACGTGATCTCGGGGGTGGTGCTCTCCGCCGGTGCCCCGGCGGCCTGTCCCGGGGTGCCGACGGCCGATCGGGGCGCGAGCGCCAGGCCCGCCGCGAGGCAGGCGAACGGGATGACGGGGAGCAGGTAGCGGTAGTCGAAGTCGGCGATCGCGATCGGCGTCACCAGCATGACGACGCTCACCACCCACGGGAACATCGAGGTGCCGCGCGGCGCCCAGTACACCGGCAGCCGCGCGCGGCGCGCCCGCCAGTCACGGGGCCGGCGGACCCGGAACAGGCCGCCTAGGCCCATGACCATGATGATCCCGAGCAGCGGCCCCCACGTCCAGAACACCCGCTGGTAGGCGATCAGGAAGGCCGCGAACGGCTCGATCGCCACGCCCGCCTTCTGGTGCCCGTAAGCCGTCCAGTCCTGGTCGGCGTAGCCGCCCTTGATCCACGAGTGGTGCGGGATCGGGATCTCATGCCGGTGGAAGTAGTAGTAGTACACGGTGCCGCCGCCGGGGTAGTCCTTGCGCTGCGGCTCGACGGTCATCACCAGCCCGCGCGCGACGGACTTCGCGTACCCCACGGGCTGCGCCCCGACCGCGTGGATCGCGAAGTCGGTGAGCAGCGTGTTGTTCTTGGGGGTGACCGGGCCGCCGGTGCTGTCCAGGTCCGCGTGCACCTCTGGGGCGTGCCAGATGAAGTTGCCCGGCGGCGTGCGCTTCTTGATGGGCTCCTTCGGGCAGACGACCGCCTGTTCCCCGGTGGGCTTGATCACCGCGCAGTCGGCGAACGAGGACACCCGGCCCCACAGGTAGTAGCCCTGAGACAAGGTCAGTCCGAAGGTCCCGGAATGGGACTGGAACCACAGCGCGTAGCCGAAGACCGGGAGCGCGCACCCGACGGCCATCGTGATCGCCACGATCCAGGCCCGCAGCTTCCTCCATCCGAGGACCCGGAAGTTGCGGGCCAGCAGGAACAGGGGGAAGACGGCGAGGAAGACCAGCCCCTCGGTCCGCACGATCGCCGCGTAGCCCAGCAGCAGCCCGGCGATCAGCGCCATCCACCAGGTCATCCGCCGGTACCTCATGACCAGCAGCAGCGCCAGCATGACGCAGAAGGTGAAGAGCGCCTCCGTCATGATGAGGTGCTCGTCCTCGATCATGAACCCGTCGAACAGGACGGGCAGCGTCGCGATGGCCGCCCACTTCCTGGAGACGTTGGCCCGCCGCAGCAGCGCGTAGATCATCACCGCGTCCGCCAGCCCCATGAGATGCTGGCTGACGGCGACGAGCGTGAGGCTGTGGAACGGCAGCAGCAGCCGCAGGAACAGCGAGTACCCGGTGGTCTTCGACAAGTTGGGCTGCGGCCGCAGTGCCGCGCCCAGGTAGACGTAGGAGTCGCCGGCGAACCATAGCGCGCCCGGGTACCCGATCACCGCGATCAGCCGCAGCAGCGCGCCGCCCGCGAGGGCGACCGTGAACCACCGGTTCCGCCGTGCCGCCTCGCGCAGCCACGACCATCCCTGGCCGGGCAGCCCGAGCGCGCGCCGCTGAGTCCCTGGCGTGGTGCTGGCTGTCACGCGGTTGATCCTATCGGCATGAAACACCCGCAGGCGCGGCACCAGAATCTTTCCAGAAGCGCCAGCGAGCACCACTGGCTGAGGGCTACGGCCTGCGGGACCACTGCTCCAGCTGGGAAACGAACTCCTTGGCGGCCGCGGGCCACCCGAGGTCGCGCCGGGCGGCCTCGTGGCCGCGCGCCCCCATCGCGACGCGCAGGTCGGGGTCGGCGTCTAGCTTCAGGATCGCGTCGGCCGCCGCGCGCGGGTCGTTGAAGGGGACGACGAAGCCGCAGTCGGCTGACTGGACCAACTCGACCGCCAGTGGCAGCGGGGTGGTGATGACCGGAAGCCCGCGGGCCATGTACTCGATGACCTTCGTCGGCATCGAGTGACGGAAGTTCGCCTCGTCTTGCAGCAGCGACAGGCCCGCCAGGGCACCGTCCGCTTGCTGAAGCGCCTGCTCGTTGGGGACGAAGCCGTGCCAGTGAACCGCGTCTCCGGCGGCCCTGATGTGCTCCTGGGCCGCCGCGTCCGCCTGGCCGACGATCTCGACGCTGATGCCGTGCGGCGCGAGCAGGCGGCCAAGCTCGGCCATCTCCGCGCTGCCCCGGTCGGGAGAGATCCAGCCGATGTAGATGACCCGGCGCGGGCCGCCCGGCGGAGCCGCCACGTCCGGTACGTACGTCGTGTTCGGCACGACCGGGTGGGTGCCCTTGAAGCGCTCGTTATAGCCGGTCTCGGCGAGGATCAGGTGCAGGCGGCGCTCGGCGAGGCGCTCGGCCGCGGCCACCCCTCCGGCCGCGAGCGGGCGCAGGAACGTCGGCAGCCACGCCTTCGTCGTCAGGGCGGCCGCCGTGTCCTCGTGGACGTCCCAGACCGTCGGGGGGCGGCCGGATCGCGGCGGGAGGACCAGCAGCAGCTCCGGGTCGTGCACGAGCAGCAGGTCCGCCGACGGCGCGTGCTCGCGCATGGCGGCGCGCGCCGCGCGCAGCGCCCCGAGCCGGCGCTTGCCCACCGCCCTCGGGATGGCGACCGCGGTCAGGCCTGGCCCGATGCTGGCGGGCGCGCCCCGCTCCCCCATCGGCGCGACGTACGTGACCTCGTGCCCGGCCGCCAGCAGCGCGCGGACCTGCCGGAAGTAGATCCGCGCGTCGGCCGGGTGGTGGACGACCGTGCAGACAAGGACGCGCACCGTAGGGCCTCCTGGGGGCGTGCGGGCCGGGCTACAGCGGGAAGACCGAGTCGCCGTGCAGCTGCTGGCCGCGGGTGTCGAACAGCAGGTGCGCCCGCGCCGCCACCTCGTCCAGGTCGTAGACGGAGTGCGCCTGCAGCAGGATCGTCAGGTCGGCCTCGTCGGTCGGGGCCTGCGCCCGGGGGATCTGCCTGCCGTCGACCGTCCAGCTTTCCACGTACGGGTCGTGGTAGCTGAGCACGGCCCCGCGCTGCAGCAGCTTGCGGGCGATCGGCCGGGCGGGCGACTCGCGCTGGTCGGCGATGTCCTTCTTGTAGGTCACGCCGAGCAGCAGGACGCGGGCGCCCTTCAGCGGCTTGGCGTCGGAGTTGAGGATCTCGGCGGCCCGGTCGACGACATAGCCCGGCATCCGGTTGTTGATCTCCTGCGCCAGCTCCACGAACCGGAACGGGTACGACAGCTCCATCCGGACCTTGTAGGACAGGTAGTTCGGGTCGATCGGTATGCAGTGCCCGCCGACACCCGGGCCAGGGTAGAACGCCTGGAAGCCGAACGGCTTGCTCGACGCGCACCTGATCGCGTCCCACAGGTCCACGCCGAGCTCGTGGCAGAAGATCGCCATCTCGTTGACCAGCGCGATGTTCACGTGCCTGTAGGTGTTCTCCAGCAGCTTGGCCATCTCCGCCTCGCGGGCCGTCTTGGCCTGCACGACGGTGTCACAGAGCTGGGAGTAGAAGGCGACGGCCGCGTCGGTGCAGGCGGGAGTGATGCCACCGACCACCTTCGGCGTGTTGCGGATGCCGTAGACGCCGTTGCCCGGGTCGATGCGCTCGGGCGAGAACGCCAGGCTGAAGTCGATCCCCGCGGTCAGCCCGGTCGCCTTCTCCAGCATCGGGCGGACGATCTCGTCGGTGGTCCCCGGGTAGGTCGTGGACTCCAGGATGACCGCGGTCCCGGCGCGCAGCAGCCTCGCGGCGGAGTCGGTGGCCGCCTTCACGGCGGTCAGGTCGGGGCCGTCGGACTCCGACAGCGGGGTCGGCACGCAGATGACGATGACGTCCGGCCCCTGCTCGCCCACCACCGCGGCGGCCTCGGGCACGGTGGCCACCGCGCGGAAGCCGCCGGCCGCCATCGCGGACACGTCCGCGTCGGTCAGGTCGTCCACGTGGCTGCGCCCCGCGTTGAGCGAGTCCACGGTTGCCTGCTTGACGTCCAGGCCGGTGACATTCAGCCCGACCCGGACCGCCTCCTGCGCCAGCGGCAGGCCCACGTAGCCCAGCCCGATGATCACGACCTTCATGATCAGCCTCCTTGCCTTCCAGTGACCCTCATGCTAGAACCCGCGCGCACTTGCGTGGGACGTTACGAGGAGATGACGTAGTGTGATTCAAACGGCGCCGAGGCGGGCGTAGGCGGCGCGGTAACGCTCGGCGTTGTGCCCCCAGGTGCGGTCACGCGCGACCCACTCGCGGGCGTTCGCCCCCAGTTCCCGGCGCAGGTCGGGGCGGGCGAGCAGCTGCTGCAGGCAGTCCGCCAGCGCGGCGGCGTCCTGCGGGGGCGCCTGCATTCCCGTTACCTTATCCCTAACGATCTCGCCAAGGGCGCGTACCGCGCTAACGACGACCGGCAGGCCGCTTGCCATGGCCTCCACGGGCTTCAGCGGGGTGACGAGCTGGCAGACCCGGTCGGGGTTGCGCGGCACGACGAAGGCGTCCAGGACGGCGTGGTAGTCGCGGACCCTGGACATCGGGACCCGGCCGGTGAAGATGGCGTTGATGCCGATGTCGGCGGCCTGCCGCTGGAGCGCGGCCTTCTCCGGGCCGTCGCCGACGATGAGCGCTCGCGCCGGCGCTCCGGCGTCTTGCATCAGCCGGACGGCGGCCAGGAGCGTGCCGATGCCCTCATGGGCGACCAGGCTGGACACCAGGCCGACGACGAACTCCTCCGGGCCGATGCCCAGCCGCGCCCGCAGCGCGCTGCCGTCCGGCAGCGGCTGGAGGAAGTCGGCGCTCACGCCGTTCGGCACGATGATGATCTTGCCCGGGTCCACGCCGCGCGCGATGATCTCGTCGCGCATCGCCTCACCGAGCGTGACCACCAGGTCGGCGGAGCGCATGCAATGCGCCTCGAGCGCCACGGCTGAGGCGGTACCGCTCGGATGTCTCCAGCCCGGCGGTCGCCGCGTGCCGGGACAGCCAGGTGTCCTCCCAGAAGCCGCGGACCTCGTAGACGAACGGGAGGCCGAAGGCGTCGCGCAGCGCGATCGCGGTGAGCGCGTTGGAGTAGTTGCTGGCGGCGTGGAACACCGCGGGCCGCAGCCGGCTGGCCAGCCGGGCAGCCCGGCGCAGGCCGTGCGCGGCGACCGCGTCCACCCGGCCGGGCATGATCCATGGCAGCAGCCGGTGGTAGGGCACGCCGTCCACGTCGACCTGATCACGCCCGTCGATCTTCCCCGCGGTGACCGGGAAGCCGATCCGGGTGACGACATGCGGGTCCAGCCCCGCGGCCCGCTGGGCGACGGCGATCTCCTGAGTGCGCACGGTATAGCCGGCGCTCACCGACGGCAGCGCGTCAGTGACGATGTGCAGCACCCGCCCCTTGACCGGCGTGCCGCGCGCCGCGGCCGGGGCGGCCAGCTGCCCCGGCCGAAGCATGCCGAGCTCGGCCTGCAGGGTCTTGCGCAGTCGTCGCGACCGCCAGCCGGAGGCCCCGGACAGCGCCTGGATCGCCTCCGTGAGCCGGCCTTCGCGGTAAGCTAGCCGGGCGGCGATCCGGGGGGCCGCGCTGGACTGCGCCGGGAGCCGGGCCACCGCGGATCGGGCGACCGCGGGCTGATCGACGGCTAGGCTGAAGGCGGCCAGCCGGGCCGGAGACGCCTCCAGCACGGTAAGCGCGCCGCGCCGGTCCCCCGCGCCCCACAGCGCGGCGGCGCGACCGTACGGCCCCGCGAGCCGGACCCAGCCACGCAGCAAGGTCGGTAGCGCCCGCCAGGCGAGCGTCAGGGCGCGCACCGGGTCGTCGGAAACGTGCCGGACCGCCACAGAGGCGGCGAGGACCACGGCGCGGGGCGTGGCGCGCGTGAGGGGCTGTACAGTCACGGCGGCAGATATTAGCGGCGAGACCAGGTGAACGGGATCACAACCTCAAGGAAGGCGATGCGCGGTTCGATAACGCACGTGCTGGGGGCCAGGCCGAACTTCGTGAAGGCGGCGCCTGTCATCCGGGCCCTCGCCGGCGCCGGCGCTGACCAGCGGGTCATCCACACCGGCCAGCACTACGACGAGCGGATGTCCGACGTCTTCTTCGTCCAGCTCGGGCTGCCCGAAGCCGGACGTGAACCTCGGGGTCGGCTCCGGTACCCACGCGCGGCAGACCGCCGAGGTCATGGTCGGCCTTGAGCAGGAATTCACCGAGAATTCACCGGCCATGGTGGTCCTGTACGGCGACGTGAACTCCACGGTAGCCGCCGCGCTGGCCGGGGCCAAGCTGGGGGTGCCGCTGGCGCATGTCGAGGCGGGGTTGCGGAGCTTCGACAACACGATGCCCGAGGAGATCAACCGGCGGGTCACCGACCAGCTGTGCGACCTGCTGTTCGCCACGTCCCCCGAGGCCATCGGGCACCTGGCGCGGGAGGGCCGCGCCGCCGACGCGATCCACCTGGTCGGCAACCCGATGATCGACACGCTGCTGGCCAACCTGGACAAGTTCGACGCGGAGCGTGCCCGGGCGCAGTACCGGCTCGACGGCCAGTACGTCGTGGCCACCCTGCACCGCCCCGCGAACGTTGACTCCCCCGTCATTGCCGGCGAGCTGGTCAAGGCGCTGCACGGGGTGGCCGCCGAGCTGGACGTGATCATCCCGCTGCACCCGCGCGGCCGGGCCACGCTGACCGCCGCCGGGCTGCTTGACTCACCGCGCGTCAAGGTCGTGGAGCCGCTCGGGTACGTCGAGTTCATGTCGCTGGTCCGCGGCGCGGCCGCGATCGTGACCGATTCGGGCGGCGTGCAGGAAGAGACTACGCTGCTGCGCGTGCCCTGCCTGACGCTGCGGCCCAACACCGAGCGCCCCATCACCATCACCAGCGGCAGCAACCAGCTCGTCACCCGCGACGGGCTGGCCGCCGCCGTCCTCACCGCCGTCGCCGACGGCCCCTACGCCGGAGAGCTGCCCCCGCTGTGGGACGGCCACGCCGGCGAGCGCATCGCCGCCATCACCACTGCCTGGCTGATCCCATGAGCGACATTCCCCCCGACGCCAGGGCGCTGGGCCGCACGGCCCTCGACCCCGCCGCTGTCGAGGCCGCGGCGCTCGAGGCCCACGGCGTGGACCTCGCGGCCCTCGACGCCGGCGCTGGCGAGGCGGGCCTTGACGCCGCCGACGGCACGGGCGAGCACGCCGGGGTCGTCGCCGAGCGCGAGCGGCTGGCCCGCCAGCTCCGCGAGGCCCGCATGCAGCTCGCGCTGACCCAGGCCCGGCTCACGGCGCTGCAGAACTCCGCCACCATGACGCTCGGCAAGACGCTCGTCAACGCGGCCAAGCGGCCCTGGCCGCGCGGCGCGCAGCTGCCGCGCGACCTGTACCGGATGTGGAAGGACAGGGGCGCGCCCGGCAGGTCTGGCGGCGCTAACCTGGCCACCGCGCTGGCGGCGGCCCAGCTCAACGACCTGAAGGGGACCGGCGGCCGGTTCCTGTCCGCGCTCACCGCGCCGGGCGCGGTGAGCCTGGCCGACCCGGTACTCGGGGCCGCGGGCGCCGAGCCGCGGCGGCTGGTGATCACCGGCGCGCTGACCCCGCTCGCCTGCGCCACGCTGGCACCGGACGCGGTCGTCCACCCGCTGCTGCCGCACGACGCGGACGTTCTCATCGACGGCACCGGGGCCGACCTGGTGATCATCGAGGCGGCCGCGCTGCTGCCCGGCTCCCCGTGGGCGTACGCCACCGACCCGTCAGGAGCCGACCGTGGCAGGCGGCTGGCGAGGATGATCGTCATGGCCCGCTCGCTGGGCAAGCCAGTCGCGCTCGTCCGCAACGTCCCGCCGGCCCTGCTCCCGGCTCTCGGCTGGGTGGCGGCGGCCTGTGACGTCGTGTGGGACGAGGGCTCGGCGTCCAGCTCGCCCGGTTCAACCCCATCGGGGTGGCCGCCGGCCGGCCCGCCCGCCCGCTCTACGCCGGCGACCGCGACCCCCGCGAGCGGCCCGCCGTCCGCGCGCTGCTCGATGAGCTGACCGCCGGCCAGGACGCCCGGGTCCTGGTCACCGGGGAGCGGAACTGGCGCGCCCTCCCCGAGCTGTACCGGGGCAACGGGGTGTTCCTCACGGCGTCGCGGGACCAGGCGCTGGAGCAGCGCGCCTGCGGGGCACGGGTGGCGGGCCCGGTGGGCAGCGGCGCCGCCGCCGCGGCGGTAGCCGCCGAGCTGGCGTCGGCCAGCTCCGCCGCCGCGCTGACGGCCGCCGAGGCCCGGGCAGGGCTACGGGAGATCTTCGAGGCGCACGCGACCCCGGTCAGGCTGGCCGGGATCGCCCGCGCCGCCGGCCTGCCCGCCGCGCTGGCCGGCGGCCGCGAGGTGAGCGTGCTGGCGACGGCGGACGACGCGGTCGCGGCCCGCGACCTCGCTGACGCGCTGCTCGGCCAGCGGCTGCGGCCCGCCGAAGTCATCGCGGGCGCGCCCGAGGGGCAGGCTGACCTCGTGGCCAAGGCGCTGGGCGCCCTCCGGGACGCCGGCGTCCGCGTGCGCGTCACCGGTTTCCCCGCCCGTGACCCCGGCGCGGGCGACCCCGCCACCGGAGGCGGGCTGGCGCGGCTGGCGGCGCTCGCGACCTCGCCGTGGGTGGCCCCGTGGCCGGCCAGCGGCCGGCCGGGCGCCCGGCCTGCCCGGCACGTACCTGCTCGACCTCGCCTGCGCACGGGAATGCGCGCAGGCCGACGCGGTCGGCTTCGACACGGTCACCGCGGGCCATGCCGCTTCCGAGGCGGTCCCCGGCGAGTACGAGTTCACCCAGCGGCTGGCCCGGCCCGCCCTGGCCCGCCGCGAGTTGTTCCTGCCCGGCAGCCCGTCCCCGGACGCGTGGGGCGCGCGCGGCTTCCGGACGTTCGTGATCGGCAGGACCGCGCCCGGCGATACTGCCCCGCCAGACGGCGCGGCCCCCGAAGGCGCAGCCGCCACGGAGGGCACGGGCGCCCTGGAAGGCGCTGCCGCCCTGGAAGGAGCGCACTGACGTGGCCGCACTCCGCCCCCGCGCGCTGGTCTACGGCGACGTGGACATGAACCTGCTCGACGGCTCGGCCATCTGGCTGCAGTCGGTCACCCAGGCGCTGGTCGCCGCCGGGTGCTCGGTGACCCTGGCCCTCAAGGCACCGATCCGCACCGACCGGCTCGTCGCCCCGCTGCTGGCGATGGATGAGGTGACCGTCCGGCTGCCGCACGCCGAGCGGCTGCTGCCTGACCTGACCCCGCCCGGGGCTAGAGAAGGAGTCTCACCGTCGGCCAGGCGGTGACGGTGCTGGCCGCCCTGGACGAACAGTCGCGCCACGACCTGGTGGTGCTGCGCGGTCGCGCCCTGGTCTCGGCGGCGGCCAGGCACGGCGCGTTCGACGGGCGGATGTGGTCTTATCTCACCGACGTACCGCAGTCGGTTCCCGCGGTCACCCCGCAGGCCGCCGAGGACCTCGCCCAGATCGCCCGGGCCTCCCGCTACCTGCTGTGCCAGACCGAGGAACTGCGCTGCTTCCTGGAGGGCAGCGTCCAGGCGGCCTGCGGCAAGTCAGTGCTGTTCCCGCCCGTGCTGCCCGCCGATCCCGCGCGCCGGCGCCCGGCCCCGCCCCGCCCGACCGAGAGCACCCCGTTGCGCCTGGTGTACACGGGGAAGTTCGCGCCCCGCTGGAACACCCTCGAGATGACCGGCTTCCCGGCGCTGCTGGACAAGCGAGGGGTGCCGGCCGAGGTGGACATGGTCGGCGACAAGATCCACGACGACCCGAAGGACCCCGCGTACAAGCGCCGGATGCTTGCTTCCCTCGGGGGGGCGACCCCCCGTACCCCCCGAAGCCTGCCCGATCAAAAGGCGGGTGTATCGGGCGGGCACAAGGCCGGGGAGGCCGACGCCGCAGGCGCGGAGGGCGCGGCGCCCGGTGTCGTGTGGCACGGCGGCAAGCCGCGGTCCGAGGCGATGGCGATCGCCGCCGCGGGCGACATCGGCCTGTCGTGGCGGCACCCCGAGCTGGATGCCTCCCTTGAGCTGTCGACGAAAGTGCTTGAATTCGGCGCCCTGGGGCTGCCGGTCATCTTGAACCGGACGCCGATGCACGAGGCGCTGCTCGGCGCGGACTACCCGCTGTTCGCGGCGAGCCTGGACGACGTGGCGGACGTGGCGGCGCTGGCCGGCACCGACCCCGCCGTCTTCGCGCTGGCGGCCAGCCGGACCGCCGCCGCGACCGAGGACTACACGATGGACCGGGCCGCCGCCCGGCTACGGCGGTACCTGGCCGCGTCGGTGCCGGCCCCGGTCGAGTCGCGCACGTCCCCGACGCTGCGCGTGGTGATCGCCGGGCACGACCTGAAGTTCTTCACTCAGCTGGTGGCGCTGCTGCGGCTGCGGCCGGACGTCGAGGTCCGGCTGGACCAGTGGGCGGCGCTCGGCGAGCATGACCCGGCCGTGTCACGGGAGCTGGCGGAGTGGGCGGACGTCGTCATCTGCGAGTGGTGCGGCCCGAACGCGGTCTGGTACAGCCGCCACAAGCGGCGCGGCACCCGGCTGCTGGTTCACCTGCACCGGTTCGAGCTGTACTCCGATTACCCGGGACTGGTGAAGATCTCCGCCGTCGACCAGGTGATCTGCGTCAGCGACCACTACACCCGGCTGACTCGCGAGCAGACCGGCTGGCCGGCCGCGAAGGTGGTGACCGTGCCGAACCCGCTGCCCACCGGGCAGATGGACCGGGCGAAGCTGGACGGCGCGCGCTTCAATATCGGCCTGGTCGGCATCGTGCCGATGCGCAAGCGGCTCGACCTGGCCCTCGACGTGCTCGAGGAACTGCGCCGCGACGACGACAGGTACATGCTCTCGGTGAAGTCCGGCATGCCGTGGGAGCACTGGTGGGTGTGGCAGAGCCCGCAGGAGCGGGAGCATTACATGACCGCGCTGCGCCGGGTACAGCGCTCGCCGCTGCTGCGGGGCGCGGTGGTCTTCGACGACGCCGGGCCCGACGTCCCCTCGTGGCTGCGCCGCATCGGGTTCGTGCTGTCCACCAGCGACGACGAGTCCTTCCACGTGGCGCCGGCCGAGGGCATGGCCTCGCGGGCGGTCCCGGTGATCCGGCACTGGCCGGGCGCGGAGACGATCTACGACAAGCGCTGGCTGCACGAGACTCCGCTGGAGATGGCGGCCGCGATCGCGGGTTACCGCGACGAGGAGTCCTGGCGGGCCGCGGGCGTCCTGGCGCGGGAGCAGGTGCTGGCGTGGGACCTGGCGGTGGTCGCCGGCACCTGGTACCAGGTGCTCACCGAGAACCTCCCCTCGGGCGCCTAGCCGGAGGCCGGGGGTGTACTTCACGCTCGCGATCAGCGCGGCCACCCCGGAGCGCTGCACGGCGCTCACCGAACGGGCGCGGATTATCGACCCCACGGTGATGCCCATCCCCGGCCCGGCGACGGTCGCCTGGCGCTCACGGGACGACTGTGCCGCCCTGCTCTACTGGGGCGAGCCCGCGCAGGGCCGGGCCGGGGAGGGCCGGGCGGGGGAAGCAGCGACGGCGGCGGCCGGCCGCTGGCGTCGCGGGCGGGGACGATCTGGGCGGACCCGTCGGCGGAGGTCTACCGGGCGCCACTGCGCGCCCGGACCTCGCTGACCCGGGTGGACCCCGTGTACGTGGCCGAGGTGGCCGACGGGGTGATCCTGTCGGACCGGGCCATGTGGGCGGCGTCCGCCGCGAACAGGCTCGGCAATCCTGACCCGCTGCACCTGTGCGCGCTGCTGGGCGGGCCCGGCTACCCGCTGGGCGCGGCAACCCCGTTCGCTGGGGTCCGCGCGGCCGACGGCTCGACGTCGCTGGAGGCGCTGGGCGGGTCGCTGCTAGAGCGGCCGTCCAGCGCCAGCGAGGCCGCGCCGGACGACCGGCCAGCGGGCGCCGCGCGGGTCGCCGAGGCACTCATCGCGGCGGTGGCGCCGCTGCGCTCCGTGCAAGAGCCGGTACAGCTGAGCCTGACCGGCGGGAAGGACAGCCGGCTGGTCGCCGCCGCCCTCGTCGCGGCCGGCGTGCCGGTGCGCGCCAGGACCCACGGCTTCCCGCAGCACCCCGACGTCGTCGTGGCCGCCGAGGTCGCGCGCCTGCTCGGCATCGAGCACGAGGTGCGGACGCCCGCCACGCCGGAGGCCAAGATCGACGTGGCCACCAGGCTTCGCGCCACCGTGCTGGTAGCCGACGGGATGCTGTCGGCGTTCGAGAACGTGGGGCGCCCGGATCACGTCGCCTCCGCCGCGGTCACGGCCGGCGGGCACGGCGGTGAGCTGCTTCGTGGCGGATACGCCGAGACCGCGGCCGGGAGCCGGTTCCGGCCCGGGGCCGCGGCATACGCCAAGCGGTCGGCGCGGGCCACCGAACTGCTGCGCCGCCTCACCACCGGGCACGTCGCGCTGCTTCGCCGGGGCACGGCGGCCGGGTACGTCGCCAGCCTCCGCCCGTGGAGCGTGACAGCGCTGTCCCACGGCCCGCTGCAGGCGCTCGACGACTTCTACCTGGCGAACCGGGCCGGCCGCTGGTCGGCCGCCGCCCGCCAGGCGTACCTGCTGCGCGAGCACCTGGTCCAGCCGCTGTTCGACGACGGCGTGGTGCGGGCCGCCCGCGCGGTGCCACTGGCCGGCCGGGTCAGCGGCGAGCTGCAGGAGGCGGTGCTCCGCGAGCTGACCGGGGAGGGCCGAAAGGGCCGGGCGACCGGGGCGGGGGAAAAGCCCTGGGCGATGCTGGCCGATATCTCCTACGCGGGCAAGCCCGTCGCCGGGTCAGTGCCCCAGACGTTCGACTGGCGGCGCCAGTACGGCGAGCAGATGGCCCGCTTCCTGCGCGATTACACCCTCGACAACGGCACTATCGGCGACCTGTTCGAGGTCGTCAGCCGGGCCGCCGCCGAGAAGGCGCTCGCGATCCCGCACGCCGACCGCGCGACGGTATGGGCGCTGGCCACCATGGCCTGCCTGGCCTCTGGCGACTACAAGAACGCCCGCGAGCCCGCGCCCCTGCTGACGGTCGCCTAGGCGGGCGGGCCGCCAGCAGGGCGGGCGGTCAGCCGCGACCGTACAGGTGCTCGGCCCGCCAGAAGAACACCAGCCCGACGGCGAAGAAGCCGACGCCCCAGCACGCCGCCGCGATCCACAGCTCGGGGTTGGTCACGACCGCGTGGCAGCTGGCCTGCAGCGGGATGTTCGAGACCAGCTTGTGCGCCGCCGCCGAGACGTGGCTGCCACCCGGCG
This sequence comes from uncultured Actinomycetota bacterium, assembly GCA_963735415.1. Lineage (GTDB taxonomy): Bacteria > Actinomycetota > Actinomycetes > Streptosporangiales > Streptosporangiaceae > Trebonia. Next base: position 96,370 of record CAVTLB010000012.1, read on the forward strand.
AGCGGTGGAAGCGCGCGCATGCGCTGGCGTTGTACGGCGCGTTACCGGGCGCGTTGGTCCGGTAGGACTTCATCAGCGCGACCCGGACCAGCGTGATGAACACCGCGGGCGGGTTGAGCGTGAGGACCTTCATCGCCCAGCCGGGCACCGCGGTCGGCAACGTCGTGACCATGTACATCACGCCGCAGAAGTACCGCGCGATCCGCAGGAAGAACGGGATCAGCTCGCTGACGTCGGCCATGCTGCCGCCCATCCGGGCGACGATCAGCGCCGCGCCGATGTTGAACAGCGTCTGGCAGATGACCGCCGGCACGACCAGGAACCAGTACCAGGTCGGCGGCTCGCCGTAGGCGAGCACGATGACCGCGAGGACGCCCAGGCCAACGAGCATCTGCTGCAGCTCGACCAGCACGTAGGCCAGCGGCAGCGAGGCCCGGGGAAAGTACAGCGCGCGGATGAGCTGCAGGTTGGTCCGCATCACGGTGGAACCGGTCACGATGGACCGCTCGGTGAACGCGAACACGAACACGCCCGCGACCAGGAACGCCTCGTAGTGCTCCACGCCCTTGGACTGCTGGAATAGCAGGCCGAAGATCAGGTAGTAGACGCCCGCGTTCAGCAGCGGCGTGAGCACCTGCCAGAGCTGGCCGAGCTTCGCGTCGGTGTACATCGACACGTTCCGCGCGGTGGCGTAGCCCACGATGAAGTGCCGCCGCTGCCAGAGCGCCCGCATGTACTCCCGCAGCGACGGGCGGGCACCGCTCAGCTTCAGCCTGTACCGCGCCGCCAGGCCGGCTAGCGGCTCATCGGGCAGCAGGGGGGCGTCCGCCGAGATGACGGCGCCCTCGTTCAGGGAGCCTGGAGCGCTGATCTTGCCACGTTCATCCACGGGCGCTGAGTTTATTTGAACGATCCAGGGTGAGCGTCGCATCCCGCGGTGCCGGCCCGACACTGTTCGCTAACAATGTCACAAGCCGGACTCCGGGGTCCGGACAAGGATGCGCCGGCACTCCTCGTGCCGGATGACCTCGTCGGCCGCGGCCGCCCGTATCTCGCTCAGCTCGGCCATGGACAACGACTCCCGGCAGCCCTCGCACCGCCCGCGCCGCAGCATCGCGGCACCGATCCCGCCCGCGGCCGCCTTCACCTTGTCGTACAGGGCCAGCAAGTCCGCGGGCACCCCGGCGATGACGCCGGCCCGGGCGTCGGACGCCTTCGCCGCGGCCTCGCCGATCTCCGCTAGCGCGGCGTCCCGGCGGTCGGTCACGGCGGACATGCTCGCCGAGACCTCGGCCTGCTCGGCCGCTGTCGCGTCCCGGCGGGCAGTCGCGCCCTCCAGCCTTTCCATCAGCTCCAGCACGACCTCCTCGAGGTCGCCCTGGCGGCGCTTGAGCGATACCACCTCGGACTGCAGCGACTCCAGTTCCCTGGCCGAGGACACGGCGCCACCGTCGAGGCGGGACTGGTCCTTGTCAATCCGGGTCCGTACCTGCTCGACGTCGCGCTCGGCCCGCTCCTGCTCCCTGCTCAGGTCGCTGAGCTCGGTCTCCGCCACCACCAGCGCGTCACGCGCCCTGGCCGCGCGGGCCGCGAGCTGCTCCAGCTCCGCGTGCTCGGGGAGCATCCGCCGCCGGTGGTCAAGGCGGGCGAGCTCGGTGTCCAAGTCGGCCAGTTCAAGCAGCCGCAGCTGCGCCTCCGGAGATGCCTTCACGAGGCTCAACGTTAGTCCCTGTCGGCACTAGTTGTCGCGACGCCGATGTTGTCGGTGCTTGGTGCGCCGGCCCATGGTAGACACCTTCCATGGAGATCCCTCGGGTCAGCAGACCCTATATGCCCGGATACGGCGTCGCCGGGCCCGACCAGGGAACCGGCCTGCTGCACTGGTCCTGGGCGGCGGAGCGCCTCACCGCCGCCAGGAATTACTGGGTGGTCACCACCTGGCCAGACGGCCGGCCGCACGCCATGCCGGTCTGGGGCACCTGGGATGACAGCACGCTGTGGTTTACCAGCGCCACAGAGTCACGAAAGGTCCGCAACCTGCGCGCCGACCCGCGCTGCTGCGTGACCACGGAAGATGCCTCCGACCCCGTGATCATCGAGGGAAGCGCCCGCATCGTCACCGAAACGGCCGCCATCCAGCGCGTCGTCGACCTGATGAACGCCAAGTACCACAGCGACATCACGCTCGACTTCCTCAACCCCGAGAAGAACGCCACGATCGGCGTCCGCCCGCACCGGGTCTACTCCATGCTGCACAGCGACTTCACGGGCTCGGTGACCCGGTGGTCATTCGACGAGGACTAGCCCGGCGACGCGCCTGGCCAGGAGGGACTGTCCTCGGACGGTAATCAGCAGGCCATCGTCCCCGGCGCCTGGCGGCTCCGCAGCCCGGGTAGCGTTCCTGGTGTAATAGCGGGCGACCGGACACGGACTTGACAGCATGAGCATCGCGAGACGGCCGAGCGCCGCACGGCCCGGGACGGCGACCGGGGTAGTTTCCGGGATCATCACGGCGGCGGCCTCCATCGGGGTCGCGCAGCTCTTCGCCGGGCTGACCACGCCGCAGGCCTCCCCGGTGGTCGCCGTCGGGCAGTGCGTCATCGGCGGGACGCCGTTGCCGGTGAAGGACTGGGCGACAGCGACGTTCGGGACGAACGACAAGACCGTGCTCGTCGGCGGCGTCCTCGTGCTGCTGTTCGCTTTCGCCGCGGTGATCGGCGTCGTCGCGATGCGGCGGGTGGCGCTGGGCATGGCGGGGCTGGGAGTCTTCGGCGCCATCGGGCTGGCCGCGGTGCTCACCCGGCCGGACTCGTCCGCCTCCTGGATCTGGCCGACGCTCATCGGCGGCGCGGCCGGGGCGGTCGCCCTCTCGATGCTGGTCAAGGCGGCCGTCGCGGCGGTCCCGCCGCCACCTGCGCCGCCACTGCCGCCGATCGTCTTCGGCACCGCCAGCACCAAGAAGGCGGCCAGCCCCGGGGCACCCGACGACGACACGGCCGGACCGGGCACCGGAACCGGAGCCTCCCCGATCGAGTCGGCCTGGACAGCCGGCGGGACCGGCGGCCCGCGGGCCGCGCGGCCGTCGCCCGGGGACGTGCCCGAGCCCGCGGAGCCGCCTGGTCCCGGTAGTCCCCGGGGGAGCCGCCGCAGGTTCCTCACCACCGCGGGAGCGGCGCTCGCCGTGGCGGCGGCAGGCGAGTACGCCGGGCGGGAGCTGTCCACCAGGAAGAACGTGACCGCCGCGCGGGCCGCCATCCAGTTCCCAGGCCCGGCGGTGCCCGCGCCGCCGCTGCCGGCCGGGATCAATCCCCGCGTCGCGGGACTCTCCCAGTTCATCACCCCGAACAACCAGTTCTACCGCATCGACACCGCGCTCATCGTCCCCGAGGTCGCGCCCGAGGGATGGAAGCTGCGCATCCACGGAATGGTCGCGCGGGAGGTGACGGTGACGTTCGCGGACCTGCTGCGCAGGCCGCTGATCGAGGACTACATCACGCTGTGCTGCGTCTCCGACCCGGTCGCCGGCCCGTACATCGGGAACGCGAAGTGGCTCGGCGCGTCCCTGGCGTCCCTCCTGCGCGAGGCCCGGCCGCTGGCCGGCGCCGACCAGTTGCTGTGCACGTCGGTGGACGGGTTCACCTCGGGCACCCCGCTGACGGTCGTGATGGACGGCCGGGACGCGCTGGTGGCCGTGGCCATGAACGGCACGGCGCTGCCGGTCGAGCACGGGTTCCCGGCCCGCCTGGTGGTGCCGGGCCTGTACGGCTACGTGTCGGCGTGCAAGTGGGTCACCGACATTGAGGTGACGACGTTCTCGCGCGCGGCCGCCTACTGGGTGCAGAACGGCTGGTCGCAGCAGGCGCCGATCAAGACAGAGTCCAGGATTGACGTCCCGACCGGCTCCTCGCCGATCGGGCCGGCCCGGTCATGGTCGCCGGGGTGGCGTGGGCCCAGCACAAGGGCATTGCCGCGGTCGAGGTGCAGGTCGACAACGGGCCGTGGAACGAGGCGACCCTCGCGGCGGTGCCGGGCCTCGACACCTGGCGGCAGTGGACGTGGCAGTGGGCCAGCCCCGCACCGGGCAACCACGTGATCCGGGCTCGCGCCACCGACAAGACCGGCTACACGCAGACATCGCTGGTCGCCGACGTGGCTCCCAACGGCGCCTCCGGCTACCCGTCAGTCCGGGTAGCCGTGAAGTCGTAGCGCCGCGCCCTAGTGCCGGCGGCCGCCTTTCGCCGTCGCCGTGACGGTGGCCCGGCGCGTGAAGAGCCAGCGCTCGGCGGCTGACCAGGCCACGGTCGTGATCAGGTAGAGGCAGGCCGCCAGCGGCATGAAGGCCGCGATGACCACCGTGACGTACGGCGAGATGGCGCCGATGAGCCGCGCGCCGCGCGGCGCGGGAGCCGCTTCCCTGGCGGGTGCCATTCGCCGCGCCGCGCCAGCCGATAGCCAGCACAGGGCGGCGAGGACGGCGAAGACGCCGAGGAAGACCCCGCCCTGGACGCTCAGCACGCCCGGCACGGAAAGCCAGTGCGCGCCGAGGCGGACGCCGAGCACCGTGCGGCTCAGCAACTGGTTCGGTCCGCCCGCCACGCGCGGCGAGCGGAAGATCGCGTACATCACGCTCAGGAATGGCCACTGGGCCAGGATCGGCCAGATCCCGGCGAGCATGGTCGTTCCCTCGCGCCGGTAGAGCGCGGCCGCCTCGCTCCGCAGCCGCTCCGGCTGCCGGGCGTACCGCTGGTTGAGCGCCTGGAGTTGCGGGACGAGCCGGGCCTGCGCGGCCTGGCCGCGCAGGGCCCGGAAGCTGAGCGGCGCGATCAGCAGCCGGACCGCCATGGTGAACGCGATGATGCCCGCGGCGGCGGCGAGGCCGCCGAGCACGGGGGTGAGCAGGCTGGTCAGGGCGCAGACAAGGTGATAGGCGGCGTCCACAGGGACGCCAAGGAAGAAGCTGGGCATGGGAGATGGCCTTCCAGGTCGGCGATGATGCGATCTGAAGGCGGGCGCATGGCCGTGCGAGCAACCCCGAAGAGAGCACCCCGAGGCGAGCACCCCGGGGAAGGGCAGCTAAAGGCGTGCCCGGATCAGGCGGCCGCCGGGGCCGTTCCTGGCGCTCTCGGCCGCGGACGGCCGGCGGCGTCGGGGTCGCGCTGCCGGAGGAAGGCGACGCGCCAGGACTTGTCCCGCAGGGCCGTGGCGCGGCTCGTGACGAAGGTCCCCGCCACCGGGCGGGAGAAGGTGACCCCGGCCGCGAGGCAGCCGGCCACCGCGACGGCGACGACGGCCACGGCGAGCAGCGCGAGTCGCTGCGGCCCCGGCGCGTCGGCGAGCAGGTACCCGGTAACGGCCGGCGCGGCGCACGCCAGCGCCGGCCACGCGAGCGCGCGGAGCACGCCGCGCGGCCACCAGGCAAGCATCATGGCACCGTCCCGCCGAGAGGGAAACCGCTCTCAGCGTACAAGGCCGCGCGGCCGCGCGGCCAGTCCCGCTAGCCGAGGTCGTCCAGGCAGGACAGCAGGCGGTCCACGTCGGTCTGGTCGTTGTAGTGGACGAGGCCGGCCCGGACGGCGCCGTCGGGCGCGAGGCCGAGGGCGCGGCACAGTTCAAGGGCGTAGTTGTTCCCGCTCCACACGTTGACGCCGCGGGCCGCGAGCGACTCGGCGACCGCCCGGGGCGAGAGGCCGGCGACGGTGAAGAACGCGGTCGGCGCGCGTCGCGTCGCGGCGTCTGCTGCCCTGGCCCCGTACAGGGTGATGTGGCCCAGGGACGCCAGCCCGCTGAGCATGCTGGCGAATAGCGCTGACTCATACTTCTCGACGGCGGCCATCGAGGCGAGCACGCGCTCGCGGCGACCGCCCGCCGCTGAGCCAGCGAGGTACCCGGGGCCGTCCAGGTGCGCGGCGGAGAGGGAGGCGAGGTGGTTGACGGCGGCGGCCACCCCGGCGAGGTCGGCGAACGGGAGGGTTCCGCGCTCGAACCGGTCGGGGACGCTGTCCGGCGATGGCGCGAGCTTGTCCGGGTGCAGGCTCTCCAGCAGCGACGGCGCGGCGATCACGGCGGCGACGTGCGGGCCGGACCACTTGTAGGCGCTGGTCGTGTAAAAATCCGCGCCCAGGGCCGCGACGTCCACCGGGACGTGCGGGGTGGCGTGCACGCCGTCCACGTAGCACAGCGCGCCCGCGGCATGCGCCAGCGCGGAAATCGCGGGCACGTCGGGCCGGGTGCCCAGGACGTTGCTGGCCGCCGTCACGGCCACCACGCGGGTCCGCTCGCCGATCAGGCCCGCGTACTGCGCGGCCGGCAGCGCCCCCGTCGCCGGGTCAACCTCCGCCCATCGCAGGGTCGCGCCCGCGCGCTCGGCTGCCTGGGCCCACGGGCGGATGTTGGAGTCGTGATCCAGCCGGGAGACGATGACCTCGTCTCCGGGTCCCCAGGACTTCGCGAGGGCCGCGGCGATCCGGTAGGTCAGCGCGGTGGCGCTCGGCCCGAAGACAACCCCGTCGGCGACCCCGCCGGTCAGGTCGGCGACCGCCTGCCGTGCCTCGGCCACGATCGCGGCCGACCGGCTGGAGGCGGGGAACGCGCCTCCGACGTTGCCGATCCCGGCGCGGTAGGCGTCCGCGATCGCCTCGATCACCGACTCGGGGACCTGCGTGCCCGCGGCGCCGTCCAGGTAGGCGTGCTCGTCGCGCAGTGCGGGGTAGCCCGCGCGGACGTGGCCGATGTTGATCGTCACGGACGGTCCTCATTCCCTAGGGGCGAAATCGGCCAAACACGCCGGTGTGGCGACAGAAGCGGCATCAGAATACATCTCTCGCACCCGCCCCGCGAGGATCCCGAACATCCCGGCGAACGCCGCCAGCGCGAGGATCGCGCCGGTGATCACGTCGGCCCGGGTGGCTCCCGTCCACCCGGCGTGCGCGTGCTGGAAACGCAGCGCGAACGGCGCGACTACCAGCCAGAGGCCAGCGAGGAAGATGAAGGCGAGCACACCGGACCCGGTCCGGCTCACCATGACTCCTCGCCGTCCCCGGTCCCCGGCGGGCACGCCCCGGCCAGCGGCCCGTCCGGCCTGGGCACGGGCGCGGTGGCCGGCGCCTCACGCGGGGCCACCGCGGGCGTCCGGACCGGTGCGGGGGCGTCCTGCGGGGCCGGCCGCTTGTCGGGTGCCTTGCCTGGCGTCTCGTCGGGCAGCGCGTCCGGCATCAGGCGCGGTACCGCGTCCGCGTCGCGGGCGGCACCAGGAACCGCCGCTTCGTGGGCCGCCGCCAGGAGCGGCTCAAGCAGTGCCCTGATCTCGCTGAGCAGCAGCGCGGGATCTTGCGGCACGGCCGCCGGCGGGCGGATCGCCTCGATGGCCGCCCCGTCCTGACGGGCCGCGCCGGCCCGCCCGGCCCCGCCGGCCCGCCGCGCCGCGCCGGCCCGCTGGGTGGCGCCCTGGCGCGCGGCGCTCTCCCCGTACGCGATCGTGCCCATGCTGGCGCCGCGACGCCGCGCCTGGCGCCTGGCCGCGCGGGCCGCGCGGCGCATGTCCCTGCGGAGCACCCGGCTGCTGCGCTTGGCCGTCCCGGCCGGCGACGGGCCCGCGGACGCCGGACTGACAGCGGTCACCGCACGACCGTCAGGTGCCGGGCACGCGGTGCCCGCGAGCACCCCGTCGCGGCGCATCCGCTGCCGCCAGGCCATCGACCAGCACGCGATACCGACGGCCGACACCACCGCAAGGCCCGCGCCGGTGCCGAGGCTGACCAGGCTCGCGTCCGTTGGCTCGGCGCCGAGCAGGACGGCGGTGACGATCAGCCAGCCGCCGGCGCACAGGCCAAGGCTCGCGACGCAAAGCCCCGACAGGTAGCGGGCCATAATTGTTACCCCCCGTAGCAACAACCTAACCGACAGCCATACGTTACCATCGGGATACTTTCAGCTACCTAGCGACACGCAGGCGTTGTGCGGCTTGTGTATAGCCGCACGGGACAGGCGGCGCATAAATCAGGTGACAATTCGATTCGTGTCGATCTAAGCTCCGCCAGTGTGCGAATCGGGGTCAGGCCGCCAGCTATCATCCGCACCCGCGACGCCCTCAGCGTCCGGTACTAGCCCCTCGGCGGTAGCCTCCCTGTGGCGGTTGCGCCGCTACCTTCGCCCGTACCGTTTCCAGCTCCTCGCCATGCTGGCGGCGGCGCTGGGCACCGAGGCCGCCGCCATCATCATCCCGCTGCTGGCCAAGGCGGTCATCGACGGGGCGATCGCCCACCACGACAGCCGGCTCCTCATTCCGCTCGGCCTTGCCGCCCTTGGCCTGGGAATCGCCGAGGCGGGGCTGAGCCTCATCCGCCGCTGGATCCAGGGCAGCGCGGTCGCCGGCATGGAAAAGGCGATCCGCGACGACCTGTACGCTCACCTGCAGCGGCTGGAGCCCGGGTTCCATGACGGCTGGCAGTCGGGGCAGCTGCTGTCGCGCGCCACCTCCGACCTGTCCTCGATCCGCAGGTTCGCCGGGTTCGGCCTGGTCTTCCTCATCATTACCGTGGCCACCTTCACCGCGGTCACCCTCCTGCTGATCCACCTCAACTGGTGGATGGGCCTGGCCACCAGCTGCATGGTCGCGCCGGTCATCGTCTTCTGCACCCGGTTCGAGCGCCGGTACAAGGTGCTCGCCCGTCGCGTGCAGGACCAGGAGGGCGACCTGGCCACCTTGATCGAGGAGGCGGCCGTCGGCGTCCGCGTGCTCAAGGCCCTCGGCCGCGCCCCCGAGGCCTCGGCCGCTCACCTCGCGCAGGCCACCGCGATGTACCGCACGAAGGTGTCGATGGCACGGCTGCTCGGAGCGTTCTGGTCGGTGCTGGACCTGATCCCCAACGCGGCGATCGGCCTCATCCTGGTCCTCGGCGCGATCGCGGTCAGCAGGCACGCGCTGACCCTTGGCGGCCTCGTCGCGTTCATCACCCTGGCGCTGCAACTGGTATGGCCCATCGAGGCACTCGGGTACATCCTCGCCTCGGCCGAGGAGGCCGGCACGGCCGCGCAGCGGGTCCTGGAGATCTTCGACACCGCGCCCGCCATCACGGACGCGCGGGCCGGCGGATCCCCGCAAGGGAACGGACAGGCGGGCCCGCCGCGATTGGAGGTCGTCGCCAGGCCGGACACGAGCCGTCCTGATTCACAGTACGTAGTTTTCGATCACGTTCAGTTCTATTACCCGGGTGCGGCGCAGCCCGTGCTGCGGGATGTCAGCCTGTCGGTGGCCCGGGGCGAGACCCTGGTCATCGCGGGAGCGACCGGGTCGGGAAAGACGACGCTGCTGCACCTGGTACCCCGGCTAGCCGACGTGACGGGCGGGCGGGTGCTTGTCGGCGGGCGCGACGTCCGGGGCGTGCCGTTGCCGGAGCTGCGGACCGCGGTGGGGTTCGCCTTCGAGGAAGCGACGCTGTTCTCCGCGAGCGTGCGGGAGAACGTGACGTTCGGCGCGCCCGACGCGACGGAGGAGGAGATCGAGACGGCGCTGACCGCCGCCCAGGCGCGGTTCGCCTACGACCTGCCGTGGGGCCTGGACACGCGGATCGGCGAGCAGGGCATGGCGCTGTCCGGCGGGCAGCGGCAGCGGGTCGCGCTGGCCCGGGCGATTCTGGCCCGGCCGTCGGTGCTCGTCCTCGACGATCCCCTCTCGGCGCTGGACGTGCATACCGAAGACCGGGTGACCCGTGCACTCGGCTCGGTCCTGGCGGGCACCACGGCGCTGGTCGTCGCGCACCGCCCGTCCACCGTGGCGCTCGCCGACCGGGTCGCGCTGCTCGCCGGCGGGACGATCGCGGCCGTGGGCAGCCACCGGGAGCTGCTGGCGACCCAGCCCGCGTACGCGTCCCTGATGACCATGGAGGAGACGGCGACGACATGACCGAGCAGAAAGCCCAGGAGAAGGAGCGGAGCCTGGAGCGATCGGGCGAGCCCGCGGGGCCCCGAGGTACGAGGGGTCCCCGCGCGGCGAAGCCCGATGAACGGCGGGAGGCTGCACCATCTGGGGGGTCTGGGGGGTTGGTTTATACCCCCCAGGACTGGAGAGGCATCGCCGCCGAGAAGGTCGATGACGTTCCCTCCTCGCTCGCCGTCTTTCTGCGCAGGCGGAGCCGTGCGCTCATGGTGGACCTGCTGCGCCCGCAGTTGCGCGGGGCCGCGTGGACCGGGGCGGCGATCGTGGTCGCGTCGCTGGCGGCGCTGGCCGGCCCGTGGCTGGTTGGCCTCGCGATCGACTCCGGGATCCCGCCCGTCCTGAGGTCCGGGGACGCCGCGCCGCTGGCGTGGATCGCGGCGGCGTTCGCCGTGACAGTCTGCGTGCAGGCGGTCGCGACGCGCGCGTTCGTCACGATGACCGGGCGGGTCGGCCAATCGGTGGTGCTGGAACTGCGGCGCCGGGTCTTCTGGCACATGCTGCGGCTGCCGGCCGCGTTCCACGAGTCCTACACTTCGGGCCGGGTCATCTCCCGGCAGACCTCAGACATCGAGGCGATCTCCGCGTTGTTCGAGGAGGGGCTTGACTCGCTGATCACGGCGGTCTTGACGCTCGTCCTCGTCGGCACGGGGATGCTGCTGCTTGACTGGCGGCTGGCCGTGGTGGTGCTCGCGGCGTTCGTGCCGCTGGCACTGCTGGCGGGGTGGTTCCGGCGCGAGTCAGCGATCGCGTACCGGCGGATCCGGGATGCCAACGCGCTGGTGATCGTGCACTTCGTGGAGACGTTCGGGGGCCTGCGGGCGGTTCAGGCGTTCCGCCGGGAGGCACGCAACCAGGAGATCTTCGACGGCCTTTCGCTCGACTACGCGCGGGCGAGCTCGTGGTCGGCGCGGCTCAACGCCCTGTTCGCCTCGGGGATCTCGCTGGTGGCTAACGCGGTGATGGCGGTCGTGCTGATCTACGGCGGCCTGCTCGCGATCGACGGCGCGCTGCAGGTCGGCGTGCTGGCGTCGTTCCTGCTGTACCTGCAGCGGTTCTTCGACCCGCTGCAGGATGTGTCCCAGTTCTACAACTCCTTCCAGGGAGCGGCGTCGGCGCTGGAGAAACTGTCCGGCATCCTGGACGAGGAGCCGTCCGTGGCCGATCCGGTGGTTGCCCGCGAGCTCCCCGCGCCGCGCCAGGCGCGCGCCGCGGGCTCTCGCGGCCCTGTCGGGCAGGCCGGCGGCCGGCGGGTGCGGTTTGAGTCCGTCCGGTTCGCCTACCGGAAGGACCCAGGCGGTTCCGGAGGGAACGGCGTGTCCCCGCAGGCGGGCGCGGTCGTGCTCCCCCGCTTTGACCTGGACATCCCAGCCGGGCAGACCGTCGCGCTCGTCGGGGAGACGGGGGCGGGCAAGACGACGGTCGCCCGGCTGATGGCCCGGTTCTATGACCCTCAGCACGGGCGGGTCACGCTCGACGGCGTCAACCTGCGCGACCTTCCCGACGCGGTACTGCGCCAGGAGGTCGTCCTGATCACCCAGGAGAGCTTCCTGTTCGAGGGCACCATCGCGGACAACATCCGGCTGGGGCAGCCGTCGGCCTCCGATGCTGACGTGGAAGAGGCGGCCCGGGCGATCGGGGCGCACTCGTTCATCGCGGCCATGCCCGCCGGGTACGCCACGCCCGTCGGCAAGCGCGGCGGGCGGCTGTCGGCCGGGCAGCGGCAACTGCTGTCGTTCGCCCGGGCGTTCATCGCCGCACCCGGTGTCCTCGTGCTCGACGAGGCGACCGCGCTGCTGGACATCCCGACTGAGCGCCTGGTCCAGGCGGCGCTGCGGACGGTCCTGGCCGGCCGCACGGCGGTGATCATCGCGCACCGGCTGTCCACGGTGGCGATCGCCGACCGGGTCCTCGTCCTGCGCGGCGGCGAGATCATCGAGGACGGCTCGCCCGCGGAGCTCCTCGGCCGGCCCGGCGAGTACGCCGGGCTGCACGCCCGCTGGGCCGCGAGCTTGGCGTGAGGCACCGTGCCCGGGGGGCGATGCCCGCCCGGCGTCAGCGCCCCCGCCCGGGCTCGCGGTCCCGCGAGCGGGGCACCCGGCGAGCCGGCCGGCGGCGCGGGTAATCTAGGCAAGCGGTTCACGGTTGACGGCGAACGCGGGTTGGAAGGCGGAACATCAGCAATGTACAAGGCGAGCCAGGAGGCGGCGGACAAGCACGCGGCTGACGTGGCGCTGGCCACCGATCGCGGCCACCTGGTCGACAAGGCGCGCGAGGCGGACATCGCGTTCCGGGCGGCGGAGGCCGGCCGGCACCGGTGACCGAGCGGCACCGGCTGGCGAAGGAGCTCGACGCGGCCCTGACCGCGGCGATGCACGCGGCCTATGCGGCCCAGCGCGCCGAGATCGGCCCGCGCGGCTACGAGGACCGTATTTTCCTGCGCAAGGCGAAGGCCAAGCCGGCCGTGCGCGTGCTGACCGCCGAGGCGGAACGGCTGCTCACCTTGCGGGAGAACCACCGGCTCAACCACATCCCCGAGGTCCCGCGCGTCCCCGTCATGTAGTCAGCGGCGGCAATCGCGGGTCGGCCCCGGGAATCCCTCAATCCCCGTAGTTACGTATAGTTACTGCATGATTACTTTGAGTCATGGGTATAGCCGTAGCCGGTAGTCACCGGCGCCCGCATAACTAGTCGGAGAATCCTGCATGAACCAACGGACAAGCTCCTTGCGTATCACAGGATGACGGGGCAAAGTAAACATTAGTGGTCTAGGCCAATGGCAGGGGTAGCCACATGGTCCAGACCGGCCACTGCTGAGGGAAACACAGGAGGCACTTGAATGTGCCCGCACACGCCGCCATGCCCGGACGCCAAGGCACCGGACCGCGAGGCGGCTCACACTATAGCCAGTCACCCGGAGCAGGGCTGGAGCCTGCTCTGCAATGGTGTTGTCATCTTCGAGGACACTGGCGAACTGCTGCCGGACGGCGCGACGATCGCGCCGCACCGCGCGGCTGGCCACGCCGGGCGCGCCGCCTGACGGGGCCTACCTGAGCCAGCCCGGCCAGGCCCGCGAGGGCCTCATCTCGCGGGCCCCGCGAGCACCTCGCGGAGCCAGCCGCTGGCGATCTCGCCGACCGCGACGGGGTTCCTTGACAAGGCGTGCGTCTCGCCGGGAAGCGCCACGACGCGGGTGCCGCCTCCCGCCTCGGGCATCCCGAAGGGATCCCGGTCACCGTTCAGAACGAGTACCGCGGTTCCGGCGCTGGCCAGCTCATGAGCGCGGGACTTTCCTGGCTGTCCCGGCGGGTGGAGCGGGAAGGCCAGCGCGATGACCCCGCGCGCCCCCACCGCGGGCGCGGTACGGCACGCCACCCGGGCGCCGTTGCTCCGGCCGCCCTGGATGAGCGGGAGCCCCGGGTACCGGGCCCTCAGGGCCGCGACGATCTCGGCCCAGGCGGCGTCCTGCTTCACGGCCGATCCCGGCGCCTTCGCTCCCCGCACCACGTAGGGCTGAGTGACCAGCGCGGTCACCGCGCCGAGCGCCAGGCCCGCGTCCCGGACGGCGAGCACGTCGGCCGTATCCGGCGTGCCGCCCGAGCCATGGGTCAAGACCGCCAGGAAGGCAGGCTCCCCCGGCGGCTCGGCTATCGCCACCCGGGCTGGCCCGGCGGCGGTCTCGATCTCCGTCACGGGCTCCCTCTCCGTCTCCACGAGGTGCCACGGTAACGGGCCCGCCCGCGCCCGGCAGGCCCGTCCTCGCCCCCATCCACCACTGGCGCGAGGCGGCACCTTGAGCGCAGCGCGGCCCTGACCTGGCCGCCTAGCCCAGTAGCGGCTTGAGGAACTGGCCGGTGTAACTCTTCTCGCTCGCGGCGACCTGCTCCGGGGAGCCGGTGACGACGATCGTGCCGCCGCCGGAGCCGCCCTCGGGCCCATGTCGATGAGCCAGTCGGCGGTCTTGATGACGTCGAGGTTGTGCTCGATGACGATGACGGTGTTACCGTTGTCGACCAGCTTGGTCAAGACGCCCAGCAGCTTGCGGATGTCCTCGAAGTGCAGGCCGGTGGTCGGCTCGTCGAGCACGTAGATAGTGCGGCCAGTGGAGCGGCGCTGCAGCTCCGATGACAGCTTGACGCGCTGCGCCTCGCCGCCGGACAGCGTGGTGGCGGGCTGGCCGAGCCGGACGTAGCCGAGGCCGACGTCAACGAGCGTCCTGAGGTGGCGATGGATCGCCGGGACCGCCTCGAAGAACGTCGCGGCCTCCTCGATCGGCATGTCCAGGACCTCGGCGATCGACTTGCCCTTGAAGTGCACCTGCAGCGTGTCGGTGTTGTACCGGGCGCCGTGGCAGACCTCGCACGGCACGTACACGTCGGGCAGGAACTGCATCTCGATCTTGATCGTGCCGTCGCCGGAACAGGCCTCGCACCGGCCGCCCTTGACGTTGAACGAGAACCGGCCCTGCTGGTAGCCGCGGACCTTGGCCTCGGTGGTCGCCGCGAACAGCTTCCTGATGTGGTCGAACACGCCCGTGTAGGTGGCCGGGTTGGACCGCGGCGTGCGGCCGATCGGCCCCTGGTCGACGTGCACGACCTTGTCCAGCTGGTCGATGCCCGTGACGGTGCGATGCTTGCCCGGGACCGTCCGCGCGTGGTGCAGCTCGCGGGCGAGCACCTGGTACAGGATGTCGTTGACCAGCGTGGACTTGCCGGAGCCTGACACGCCGGTGACGGCGACGAGGCAGCCGAGCGGGAAGGCGACGTCCACGCCCTTGAGATTGTGCTCGGCCGCGCCCTTGACCACGACCTGGCGGCTCTTATCCGGCTTGCGCCTGGCCGCAGGGACGGGGATCTCCCTGCGGCCGGCCAGGTACGCGCCCGTCAGCGACGTCTCGCTGGCCAGCAGTTCCTCGACCGGACCGGAAACGACGACATGGCCGCCATGCTCGCCCGCGCCAGGGCCGATGTCGACGACCCAGTCGGCCGCGCGGATGGTGTCCTCGTCGTGCTCGACGACGATCAGCGTGTTCCCCATGTCGCGCAGCCGCAGCAGCGTGTCGAGCAGCCGCTGGTTGTCTCGCTGGTGCAGCCCGATCGACGGCTCGTCCAGCACGTACAGGACGCCGACCAGCCCGGACCCGATCTGGGTGGCGAGCCGGATGCGCTGCGCCTCGCCGCCCGCCAGCGTGGCGGACGCCCGGTCAAGCGACAGGTAGTCCAGCCCCACGTCGAGCAGGAAGCCGAGCCGGGCATTGACCTCCTTGAGGATCAGCCGGGCGATCTGCGTGTCCCGCTCGGACAGGTCGAGGCCGAGCAGGTTCTTGGCCAGCTCGCCGATGGGCTGGGCGCACAGGGCGGAGATGGACTGCCCGCCGATCGTGACGGCGAGCGACACCGGCTTGAGCCGCGCGCCCTTGCACGACGGGCACGGCACCTCCCGCATGAAGCCGGCGAACTTCTCCCGGCTGGAGTCGGACTCGGCCTCGGCGTGCCGCCGCTCCACGTAGCTGATCGCGCCCTCGAAGTTCGTGTAATAGGAGCGCTCGCGGCCGTACCGGTTCTTGTACCGGACATGCACCTGGGTTTCGTGGCCCTTGAGCAGCGCGGCCTGCGCCTTCTTCGGCAGGCGGTCCCACGGGGTGTCGAGCCGGAACCCGATCGTCTCGGCGAGGGCCTCGATCAGCCGGTCGAAGTAGTCGCTGACGTGCCCGCCGGCCCACGGGGCGATCGCGCCCTCGGCGAGCGACTTCGACCCGTCGGGAACGATCAGCTCCGGGTCGACCTCCAGCCGGGTGCCCAGGCCGGTGCAGTCGGGGCAGGCACCCCACGGGGAGTTGAACGAGAACGACCGCGGCTCCAGCTCGTCGAACGACAGGTCGTCATACAGGCAGGCCAGGTGCTCGGAGTACATCCGCTCCCGGTGCGGGTCGTTGTCCGGCAGGTCGACGAAGTCCAGGACCACGACGCCGCCGGCCAGGCCCAGCGCGGTCTCGACCGAGTCGGTCAGGCGGCGGCGGGCGCTGTCCTTGACCGCGAGCCGGTCGATGATGACCTCGATGTCGTGCTTCTCGTACTTCTTCAGCGCCGGCAGCGCGCCCTTGTCCCCCGTCACCTCGTCCAGGCGGATGACCGTGCCGTCCACCCGCGCCCGCGAGTACCCCTTGGCCTGCAGCTCCTTGAGCAGCTCGCCGTACTCCCCCTTACGGCCCCTGACGACCGGCGCGAGGACCTGGAACCGGGTCCCCTCCGCCAGCTCGAGCACGCGGTCGACGATCTGCTGCGGGCTCTGCCTGGCGATCGGCCGCCCGCACAGCGGGCAGTGCGGCTTGCCGACGCGCGCGTACAGCAGCCGCAAGTAGTCATAGACCTCGGTGATCGTGCCGACGGTGGACCGCGGGTTGCGGCTGGCGGCCTTCTGGTCGATCGACACGGCCGGGGACAGGCCGTCGATGAAGTCGACATCGGGCTTGTCCATCTGGCCCAGGAACTGCCGGGCGTAGGCCGACAGCGACTCGACGTACCGCCGCTGGCCCTCGGCGAAGATCGTGTCGAACGCGAGGCTGGACTTCCCCGACCCGGACAGCCCGGTGAACACGATCATGGCGTCGCGCGGCAGGTCGAGAGACACGTCCTTGAGGTTGTGCTCGCGTGCGCCGCGAACGACAAGCCGGTCAGCCACTGCGCGCTCTTCTCTGGTGGAGGGTCGTGGGGGAAAGGGGGCCACCGCTATCGTAGCGACTTGATCTGACATTCGAGAGATGTCGTGGAAACCGCGCCCGCCCGGCAGGTTATTCCCCATGCCGACGGCTGAGCACCCCGTTGGGCCAGCCTCTCCCAGCGTACGTCAGGCGGGCTGCTTGCGCCGCGCGTACACGATGGCGAGGATCGCGACAGCCACGAGCATGATCGCGACCAGCCAGTTAAGGCCGACGGCCCATGCGGCGAGGGTATAGCTGCCCACGGTGAACAGCAGGAAGAAGAAAAACGACGTCACGGCCCAGCCCGCGACAAGGCCCCCGCCGAGCACGGGGTCGGCCAGCCGGGGCGCGTACAGCGCGACGAAGAAGGCCACGGCCACTCCCAGGACCACGTAGGCCAGCGTCGGGTACTCCTGGGTGAGGACGTAATGCCCGCCGTTAGAGGAGACCATGGTGTAGACCTGCTCGCCCTGCCGTAGCACCCACGACAGCACCGTGCCGCCCGCCATCAATCCCGCTAGGGCGGCGGGCTTCGCCCACCTGCCGCGCCGCGCGCGGAGGGTGGCGAGCAGGACGATCGCGGCGGTTGCCCCGGCCACGTCGCTCAGCGTCGAGAAGGTGAACGCGGCGGACAAGCGCGCGCCGTAACTGAACTCGTGGTAAGCGGGCACGGACAGCAGGTCATCGGGCACGAACGACACGCTGATGGCCCACAGCCCGAGGGTGAACGGCCGCAGCCAGCGCCCCGCCGGACGGCCGCCCACCGCGAGCGCGGCGATGGCGGCACCACCTCCGAGCAGGTAAGTGACCCACAAGATCGCCTCGGACTTCGCGGGGGTCCCGGTATACAAGACCGTCGCGATGATGCCGAGGACCGCGGCGATGAGCGCCAGGACCGGCCCCGCGGCGGGCGGGCTGGCCGGGCGCGGCACCGGCGGGACCGGGCTCTGCTGACCGTACCCCAGCTGCCCGTACGGCTGCGGCCCCTGCCCTTGCGGAACCTGCCCTTGCGGGACGAACCCCTGGGGAGCGCCTGGCTGCGGGACGCCAGGGTAGGCCCACGGCGGGTTCGTCCCCGATGCCTGGAACGGGCCCGGGGTGACCGGCCCCGGCGGGTTCTGCGTCCCCGGCTGGTACGGGCCGGCCCCCTGGAAGGCGGTGCCCGGCATGGCGCCGGGGACGCCGCCCGGCGCGCGCAGCGCCAGCGCCGCCGCGATCGCGTTCGGCCTGGCGTCGGGCACCTTGGTCAGCAGCTGGGCGAGGGTGTAGGTCAGCGGCCCGGAGAACCGCGGGGGCGCGGGGTCTCGCGCGAGGACGGCGGTGATGATCGCGGTCAGCGTGGGGCCGTCGAACGCGCAGGCCCTCGAGAGCCGAGTACAGGGTCGCGCCCAGCGCCCACATGTCGGCGGCGGGCCCGGCCTGGCTGCCCTCCAGCTGCTCCGGTGCCATGTACTGCGGGGTGCCCATGATCGTGCCGGTCTTGGTGATCTGGCTGTTCGCGTCGGCCACCCGCGCGATGCCGAAGTCCGTCACCACCACCCGGTCCCCGGCGAGCAGGACGTTGTCGGGCTTCAGGTCGCGGTGCACGATGCCCGCGGCGTGCGCGGTCGCCAGCGCGTCGGCGATCTTCGCGCCGATGTCCGCCACCCGCTCCCACGGCAGCCGCCCGCCGCTCGCGGCCAGCTCGGCACCGAGGGACCGGCCCTTGATGAGCTCCATGACGATCCACGGGGCACCCTCGTGCTCGACCACGTCGTGGATGGTGATCACGCCGGGGTTACTCAGCCGGGCCGCCGCCCGCGCCTCCCGTAGCGTCCGCGCGACCAGCTCGGCCCGCTCGGCATCCGGCAAGCCTACGGGGAACAGCACCTCCTTGACCGCGACGTCACGGTCAAGTACCTGGTCATGCCCCCGCCAGACACGGCCCATGCCGCCTTGCCCGATCGGCTGGTCCAGCCGGAACCGCCCGCCAATTAGAGTGCCCGCCCCACTCGTCATGTCTGGAGGATAAAAGTTAGGTATAGCATCACCAAGCGATTTGCGAAGTTGGCGCGCACTTGTGACCTAGCGGGGCCTGCCCGGGTGATAGAGGCGCCCTTCCGGGCCGCCACTACGATCGAGGCGTGAGGCACAACCCGTCAACCGTCGTGGTCCTGGCCGGGCATCCCGGCGAGGGCCTGCTCGCGGCCATCGGCCGGCTCATGAACGTGTCCCTGGTCCGCCCGGCCGAGGGCGCGGACGCCGCCTCCGCGCTGCGCCGGGCGGCCGGCATCACCTCGCCTTATGTCCTGGTCGCGGCCGATCCGCTGGCCGCGGTCGCCGCCGAGTGGCAGGCAATGTGGGAGATCTCAGACAGCCCGCGGGGCGGTGACGCGTTCGAACTGCGGGCGGGCGAGGCGCTCGCGTCGTGGCGGTCCGGGCAATTCGAGCTGCCCGATTACTACCTGGTGCTCGCGCGGCAGGCCCCGCCGGGCGTCGAGCCGGCCCCCGACTTCTACCTGGGCCCGCTGCGCCAGCTGCGCCCGCACCGGGTCGCGGTCGTGGCGGCCAGCGAGACCGCCGAGCAGGTCGCCGGGGTGCACACCGCCCTCGGATCGCTGCGCCACGGGCGCTGGTGGCCGCCGCTGCCCGAGGTGGTCGACGCGGCGCGGCACTTCTATCCGGGCTCCCTGTCCCCGGTCGCGAGCGGAGCCGCCGTCCTCGCCTCCCCCGGCGGGCCCAGGGCCCGGGCGGCCCCGGGCCCGCCTCGATCAGGGTTCCTGACGGGCCCCCGCGCTGGGGACCACGACGCGTGCCGTCGGCTCGCCGAGGCCAGCCGCGCGGAACGCGGCCCACGCCGCTTGCCGC
The DNA here is from genome assembly GCA_963735415.1 of uncultured Actinomycetota bacterium. GTDB lineage: Bacteria > Actinomycetota > Actinomycetes > Streptosporangiales > Streptosporangiaceae > Trebonia. The sequence goes on from CAVTLB010000012.1 coordinate 115,848, forward strand.
AGCGCGGGCATCCGGCCGGACTCGATGAGCGCGATGGCCGCGCCGCCGAAGCCGCCGCCGGTCATCCGGGCACCGAGCGCGCCTTCCCCCAGCGCGACCTCGACCGCCAGGTCAAGCGCGGGCGTGGTGATCTCGAAGTCGTCGCGCATCGAGGCGTGCGACTCGGTGAGCAGCGCGCCCACGGCGGCCATGTCGTCCTTCTCCAGCGCCGCCACCGCCTGGGCGACCCGCTCGTTCTCGGTCACGATGTGCCGGGCGCGGCGGAAGGTCTCTTCGTCCAGCACGCGGGCCGCCGCCGGCAGGTCCGCCAGCGTGACGTCGCGCAGCGCCGGGACGCCCAGCTCGCGGGCCGCCCGCTCGCAGGAGGCCCGGCGGGCCGCGTAGCCGCCCGCCGCGTGGGAGTGCCGCTCGCCGGTGTCGATCAGCGCGAGCTCAAGGCCCGACCGGGACAGCCGCAGCGGCACGATCCTGGCCTCCTCGGTGCGGCAGTCCAGGAAGACCGCCGAGTCGGCCTGCCCGAGCAGCGACGCGTACTGGTCCATGATGCCGGTGGGGGCGCCGACCACCTCGTTCTCCGCCTTCCGCCCGGCGCGGGCGAGCTCGGGCACGGTGCGGCCGAGGCCCCACAGGTCGTTCAGCGCGCAGGCGACCGCCATCTCCAGCGCCGCCGAGGACGAGAGCCCGGCGCCCGCGGGAACCGACGACTGGATGGAGAGGGATGCCCCGACGGGACGGCCCGTCCGGGAAAGGGCGAGGGCCCAGGCGACGCCGAGCGGGTAGCCGGCCCAGCCGGGGACGGCGCCCGGGCCTATGTCCGGCAGCCGGGCGCGCGCGGTGCCCGGGAACTGCGCCGATGCCGACCTCGATGACACCGTCGTCGCGGGCGGTCGCGGCGACGCTGGTGCGCTCGGCGATGGCGAACGGGAGGACGAGGCCCTCGTTGTAGTCGGTGTGCTCGCCGATGAGGTTCGCGCGGCCGGGAGCGGACCAGGTGACGTGGGGCCGGCGAAGCCGGAGGCGGCGCCGGCGGGCTATTCACCCAGGACCTCCCGGAGCCGGGCGGCCGCGGCCTCCGGCACGATGTCGCCGATGAAGGCGCCCATGCCCGTCTCCGACCCGGCGGTGTACTTGAGCTTGTCCTTCGCCCGCCGGGGCGAGGTGACCTGGAGCATCAGCCGGATGTCGGCGCGGCCCTGGTGCACGGGGGCCTGGTGCCAGGCGGCGATGTAGGGGGTCGGGGTGTCGTAGAGCCGGTCCAGCGCGGTGAGGATCCGCGGGTACAGGACGGCGATCTCGTCGCGTTCTTGCGCGGTGGTCGCGGCGAGGTCGGGAACCTGGCGGTGCGCCAGCATGTGCACCTCGACCGGCCAGCGGGCGGCGAACGGGACGAAGACGGTGAAGTGCTCGGCCTCGATGAGCTTCCGCTCGGACTTGCGCTCGAAGTCGAGGATGTCCTGCATGAGCGTCGGGCCGTAGTGGCTGATGGCGGCGAGCAGGCTCCGCGTCTTGGGCGGGACGTAGGGGAAGGCGTAGATCTGCCCGTGCGGGTGGTGCAGGGTGACGCCGATCTCCGGGCCGCGGTTCTCGAAGACGTACACCTGCTGGACGCCGTTCAGCCGCGACAGCGCGGCCGTGCGGTCGGCCCACGCCTCGACGACGGTCGGGCCCGGCTACGGGCTGAAGTCGGCCCACGAGCCAGTGCGCCGCGGGCCGAAGCAGATGACCTCGCAGCGGCCGTAGCCGGGCAGTTCGCGACCGAGGCCGATGGCGGTGAGCTCGCCACGGGCGGCGTCGAAGTCGCTGTCCTGGTCGTGCCCTTGCCTTGGCAGGCCAGGGCCGAAGGACGGTGACTTGTTCTCGAAGACGGCGACGTCGTAGTTGTCGGGGATCTCGGTGGCGTATTCGGGTGTCGAGGGCGCCAGCGGGTCCAGCTCGGCGGGCGGCAGGAAGGCACGGTCCTGCCGGGCGGCGGCGATCGAGATCCATTCGCCGGTCAGCGGGTCCTGGCGGAGGGTGGGCAGGTCGGGGCGGGGCTGCGGGTCCCGGGTGTCGGGCTTGCGGCCCGGCGCGAGCGTGGTGTCCGCGTCATCGAAGTAGATGAGCTCACGGCCGTCACTCAACCGCGTGACGCGCTTAACGATGTCCGGCATCGGAGTGGTGCTCTCCTGGCGTCGCTGGGAAGGGCTGTGTCGGATCAGTTTCCCGCGAGGTGCGGGGGTTACTGAGCATCTCCCTTGATTATCAGGACTTGTTCGGAACCTCGAGGTCGCGGGGCCAGGCGGCAGCGTCGGCCGGACGGACCGGGGTGGTGACCCCTGGCTCGATCCCGGCCGCCTCGCAGGCAGCGGGCTTGGCCCCGGGCCGGGCGGATGGCCTCGGCCCAGGGTGTCGGCACCGCCGGTTCCGGCTCCCTCCTCCCAGGTGAGCGTGGCGCCGCCTTGATCTTTCGATCTTTCGGCACAGAGTGGGCAAAGTCAGTGAATTGGTCGCATTAGGCAGAAGTTGTGTCCTGTGGTAGCCGTGGCAGGTGAAACGGGAACACTCCCAGTCATGGCTTGGTATTCGGGGATCAGCCGGAGGATGGTGGCCGCGATCGCGGCCGGCGTCCTTGTCGTGCTCGCCGCACTGGGGTACCTGTTCCTTCGCGCGCAGCCTCCTGTTCTCGGAAGCGACGAGCGGGCGTACGAGAAGTGGGTCAACGAGTTCGCGGCCGGCCTCGGTGGCCGGCCCGCCGTGGTGATCCTTGAGCCGGACGCGGTCGCCCAGCTGGACAGCTGCCTGGACAGCGCCCAGCAGCAAGCCCGGCTGCAGATGCTGTCCTACGCTGTCAAGACCCTCCAGACCAACAGCGACCAGGTGTACCTGGACGCGGGCCACTCGAACTGGGTGCCGGCTAGCCAGATGGCGGCCCGCCTCCGGGCCGCCAATATCGCCGCGGCCTACGGGTTCTCCCTGAACGTGTCCAACTTCGACCCGACCGATCAGGAGATGGGCTACGCCAAGGACCTGGACCAGCAGCTGGGAATGGCCAAGCGGTTCGTCATCGACACCAGCCGCAACGGCGGCGCCGGGGCGAGCGGTCAGGCCGACCCGCCCGCCGGCCCGATGGCGCGGGCCCTGCCGGGCGCCGCCGGCGGCGCGCTGGCGGGCCAGCTCTACACCGACCCCAACACGCAAGCGGCCGACTGGGTTCGCGCCCACCCCGGCGACCCCCGGGCGCAGGAGATCCAGCAGCGCATCGCGAACCAGCCGACGGCTGAATGGTTCGGCGCATGGACCGGTGACGTCACCGCCGCCGTGTCGGACTACACGAGCGCCGCGGCGAGCCAGCACAAGGTGCCGGTCCTGGTCACGTACGACATCCCCCATCTCAACTGCGGCGGCAGCATCAGCGGGCCGAAACCGTGGTGCAACCCGCCCGGCCATCAGCTGGGCGCGGCCCCGCAGGCTCTCGACGACCGCGGCGACATGGGACTGTGGATCAAGGCACCCGGTGAATCCGACGGCGACTGCGGGGCCGGCGCGGGGACGCAGGCCGGCGATTTCTCGCCCGCCCTCGCCACGGGGCTGATCGCCGGCGGGTCGTAAGCGGCCCTCCGCGGCGGCCCGTCAGCGGTCGCGCGGCCCGCTGGAATGTCGTACCTCCCCGGCATGATGGTGCGTGCGGCCGGTGGCCGGGCATCGTGGTTCGGCCGGGCACGGGGGCCCTGGCCGGACCACGGCGCCACCGATTAGATTCTGATCGTGACGTACACAGGAGAAGTTGAGGTCGGCGGGACGGCCGACATCCGCGAGATCGACGGCATCACGATGTCCAAGGTCGCCGTCGGGCCGATGAATAACAACGCGTACCTGCTGCGCGACAACTCCACCGGGCAGGCGCTCCTCATCGACGCCGCCGCCGAGCCGGACCGGCTGATAGGACTGATCGGGAACGTCCCGGTAGAGAAGATCGTGACCACCCACCAGCACCACGACCACTGGGGCGCGCTGGCGGACGTGAAGGCCGCGACCGGTGCCGCCACGGTCGCGCATCCGCTGGACGCCGGCGGCATCCCGGTCGCGACCGACGAGCTCGTCCGCGATGAGGGCGTGATCCGCTTCGGCGGCGTGCAACTGGAGGCCATCCACCTCGTCGGGCACACCCCCGGCAGCATCGCCCTGCTGCTGCGTGCCAGCGACCGGCCGCACCTGTTCACCGGCGACTGCCTGTTCCCCGGCGGCGTCGGCAATACCCAGCAGGACGCCGCGCGCTTCTCCTCGCTGCTGGACGGCGTGCGGACCAAGATCTTCGACAGGCTCCCCGACGAGACCTGGGTGTACCCCGGCCACGGCAACGACACGACGCTCGGCGCCGAGCGCCCGCACCTCGAGGAATGGCGCGCCCGAGGCTGGTAAGGCGGTTGGCGCTCACGAGGCCGCGGCCTACAGGGCGCCGTCGCGCCAGGCGGCCCAGGCGGTCGGGTAGGCCGGCCGGTAGCCGAGTTCCCTGTGCGCGAGACGAGTGTCGGGGACCCCGAGCCAGGGGTCTTCCACGATGCGGCCGGCCGCGGCTTCGAGGTCGAACTCGCGGCCGGCCAGCGCGAACAGCTCCACCGCCGTGAGCGCCGCGTCGTCGCCGACGTTGTACGCGCGCCCGGCGATGCCCGGGGTCCGGATCGCGCGGATCACGGCTTGGGCCACGTCCGCGTGGTGGACCATCGGCAGACGCTGGTGCGCCGCCCAGCCCGCGGCGCGAGGCAGCCAGTCGACGATGTGCGGGTCGCCTTCGCCGTAGACGAACGCCAGGCGCAGCGTCACCACGTCGAGCCCGGTCTCCGCCCGCACCCGCGCGATCCGCTCCTCGGCCTCGCGCTTGGTCTGCGCGTACGGATACCCGCCCTCGGCGCGCGGCTCGTCGTCCTCTCGATGCGGGCGGCCAACGCCAGGACCGTAAACGAGGTTCGTGCTGATCTGCACGAAGCGCCCGACGCCTGCCGCAGCCGACTCGGTGGCCAGGGCGACGGCGGCGTCCCGGTTCACCGAGTACATGTCGTCCGCCGTCAGGCCCGGCGTGCGGAAGGTCGCCGCGGAGTTCACCACGACGCTCACGCCGTCCAGCGCGCGCTTGCGGTCCTCGGTCTCGCGCAGGTCGCCGACCACGGCCTCGGCGCCGAGCGCCGCGAATCGGTCCGCGGCCTCCTGGGTGCGCACCAGTACCCTGACGTGCTCATCCGGCTCCCGCCAGCCGAGCAGGCGCGGCACGAGGCGGCGGCCGACCTGACCGGTGGCGCCGGTGACGAGGATGGCGGAGTGAGCGCGGGGCCGGGCGGGCGTCGTGTTCGTGGTGGATGGCATGGGGAAGTACTCCAGTGAGGGTCGTTCGGGTGCTCGCGGCGGGCCGCGAGCGATCGGTGATCTCCACCTTGTCGCGGCCGGGCCCGGGGTTACAGAGACCGGCTTAGCCTGGGACCGGCCGTCCCTGGCTACCCTCGGTGACCTGGGCGAGAATGGATCGCATGAGCCAGATCGATCGCGCGGCGCTCGCCGACTTCCTGCGGCGCAGCCGGGAGCGACTGGATCCCGGTTCCTTCGGCTCCCGCCGCGCAACCGCACCCGCACGCCGGGGCTGCGACGCGAGGACGTGGCCCAGCAGGCGGGCATCTCGGTGGATTACTACACCCGTCTCGAGCAGTCCCGCGGCGCGCATCCCTCGGCGCAGGTCGTGGGCGCGCTCGCGCGAGCGCTGCGGCTGACCGACGACGAGTGCGACTACCTGCACCGGCTGGCCGGGCACCCGACCCGGAACCGGACAGCACCGAGCGAGCACGTGCGTCCCGGGCTGCTGCTCGTGCTCGACCGGCTGGTCGACGCCCCGGCGCAGGTCGTCAGCGACATCGGGCAGGTGCTCGCGCGCAACGCGATGGCCGAGGCGCTCTTCGGCGCGCCCGTACGGCCGGGGCGGGCGGGGAACATCAACTGGCTCGCCTTCACCAGCGCCGGGCACCGGGCGCTGGTGCCGCCCGAGGAGCGCCCGCGGATCCTGGCCAGCCACGTGGCGAACCTGCGCGCCGCCCACGCCAGGCGCCCGGACGACCTGGAGCTCGACGCCCTCATCCGCGACCTCTCGGCGATGAGCGAGGAGTTCCGTGAACTGTGGCAGCAGCACGACGTGGCCGTGCTGCGCGGCACGCGCAAGACGATCATCCACCCGACGGTTGGGCGGATCGAGCTCGAGTGCGAGTCGCTGCTGGCCGGCCCGGGCGACCAGACGCTGGTCCTGTTCACCGCGCGGCCGGGCACCGAGTCGGCGGAGCAACTGGCCCTGCTGCGGGTGCTCGGGAGGGAGAGCTTCGCGGACACGGCAGGACGCGGGTAGCGGCGCGAGCGCGGCTGGCAGGAAACCCCCGCGCGGCACGCTTCGGCCCGCGCCGAAGCGTGCCGCGCCTAGGCTGGCCCCATGATGAGCGGTGACGCGGACCTGGCGAGCGTGGGCTCGCTGCTGGCCGAGCCCGCCCGGGCGCGAGCGCTGCAGGCCCTCGCCGATGGCCGGGAGCTTCCCGCGAGCATGCTGGCGGCCGAGGCGGGCGTCAGCGCGGCCACCATCAGCGAGCACCTGCGAAAGCTGCTCGACGGTGGCCTGGTGACGGTGACCCCGCGCGGCAGGCACCGGTACTACCGGCTGGCCGGCCCGCAGGTCAGCGACCTGCTGGAGGCCGTGGCGCGGGTCGCGCCGCCGCGCCCGGTCACGTCGCTGCGGGAGGGCACGCGGGCCAGCGCGCTCCGCCGGGCGCGGTCCTGCTACGACCACCTAGGCGGCCGCCTTGCCGTGGCGCTGACCAGCGCGTTCCTCGACCGAGGGCTGCTGGCCGGGCACGACGGGAGCGTCGACCTGGACCGGATGAGCGGCTCGCGGCCGGCCGGCGGCGTCCTCGATCCCGCCGCCTACGTGCTGACGGACGCCGGAGCGGACGCCCTGCGCGACCTGGGCGTGCGGCCGCCCGCGAACCGGGCCGTCCGCTGCTGCGTGGACTGGACCGAGCAGCGGCACCACATGGCCGGGGTGGTGGGCGGCATCCTGCTGGAGCAGTTCCGCGAGCGGGACTGGGTCCGTCCCGGCCGCTGCCATCGGGCCCTGCTGGTCACGGAGGCCGGCCGGGCCAGCTCGCCGCCCGGTTCGTGCAGACGCATGCAAGGCGTGAGACAGAGACAACTGGCGAGACAATCACGGACGGTGATTTCCGGTGCGGCGGCCGTTAAAGAAAAGCCCGTGACGACTTCAGTCGTCACGGGCCAAGCCTGGTGCGCCGGCGTTACTTGATGGAGGTGGTGAACTTCAGCCACGCGCCGGGGCTCACGCTGAGGGTGAAGCCGTCGCGGTTGGTCGTGTCGCGGACGAGCACCGCGTCGGCCGTGGCTACCTCGACGCAGGCACCGCCGGTGTCCTGCCCCGCGCTGATGACCCTCAGGGACTGGCTCGAGAAACTGGAGCAGGGCAAGCTGCGCGACGAACTGCTAACCCACAACTACGTCATCATCCGGCCCCTCAGCCTGGCCAAACCCCCGTCTGCCGAGTCCCTGGCAGACATCACGGCAGCCATCGGCGTGCTAAACCACCATGCCCTCATCATCACGACCGGCGACTGGCACTTACAGCAGCGCCCCGAGATCTGGTCCTGGCTGTGGCCCTCTCCCACCTCCCCGGGCAGACTTCACATACTCTGCGACCACTTTGCCGGGTGATATGAGCGATTTGTCCATACGGCTAGTATGCGAAGTCCAGCAGAGGTGCCACTGTGACGGACGGCGATGGCGTCCATCAAGGACGCTGTCGCAGCATCAGCCATTGCCGGCCGAGTGACCAGAGCCTGCTGGATCGCGCGTATTCCACTACGCTGACCGGATCGTTCCGCAACAGGACCTGATCCTGACTTAACGGCAGGGCCGGCGCGCGGCACGCTTGACGGTATGACTCGCGCTCTCATCGTGATTGACGTCCAGGAATCGTTCCGGCAGCGGCCGCTGTGGCAGGCCATCTCCAACCCCGGCATCGCCGGTGACGCCGCCCGCCTGGTCGACGGCGTCCGGGCCAGCGGCGACCTCGTCGTGTGGGTACTGCACGCCGAGCCGGGGACGGGCGGGGCGTTCGACCCGGCCAGCGGGCACGTCCGGCTGATCGAGCCGCTGGTGCCCCGGCCCGGCGAGCCGGTCCTGACCAAGACCTCGCACAACGCGTTCACGACGACGAGTCTCCAGCAGATCCTGACCCGGGCGGGCATCACCGAGGTGGTGATCTGCGGCATCAGGACCGAGCAGTGCTGCGAGACCACGGCCCGGGTCGCCTCCGATCTCGGCTACGACGTCACGTTCGTGACCGAGGCCACGGCCACCAACCCGATACCGCGCCGCGACGCTCCCGAGGACCAGACGGTCGCGGAACTGCTCGCGGACCCGCGTACGCTGCCCGTCGGCGCGGTCATCGAGCGGACCGAGTACGCGCTCGCCGGGCGCTTCGCGACCATCGCCACGATCGCCGACGTGGTGGGCGTGCAGGAGACGGCAGCGGAGGCCGCCGCGCTAAGCTGACCAGATCGTGACTAGGATCGTTTTCCTGCTGGTGCCGCACCTGCACCTGCTCGACCTCGCCGGGCCCGCGCAGGCGTTCGGCACCGCCGCCAGCCTCGGCTGCCGCTACGAGCTGAGCTACGTCGGCGAGCAGGAGGACGTCCCCACCGCGCAGGGCCTCACCGTCCGCGCCGCCACGGACTGGCCGGCGCTGGGCCGCGAGGACCTGGTCATCGTGCCCGGCTGGCGGGCCGCCCGCGGCATCGCGGGCACCGGCCCGCTGTCGGCGGCCACGCTCACCGCGTCGCCGCCCATCACGCGAATGGCGGCACGGTCGCCAGCGTCTGCGCGGGGGCCGACGCCCTCGGCCGGGCAGGGCTGCTCGACGGCCGCCGTTGCACGACGCACCATGACATCCAGGACGAGCTCGCGCGGCGCTACCCGCGGACCTCCGTCGTCCGCGACGTGCTCTACGTCATCGACGGGCGGGTGGCCACCTCGGCGGGCATCGCCAGCGGCATCGACCTCGCGCTGCACCTGATCGCCGTCCGGGACGGCCCGGCCATGGCCGCGAGGGTCGCCAGGCAGATGGTCGTCTACGCCCGCAGGAACGGGGACGAGCGGCAGGCCAGCGCCATGCTCCGGCATCGCGGCCACCTCAGCGACACCGCGCATCGCGCCCAGGATCACATCGAGGCCCGGTTCTCCGGACCGCTGCCGCTGGAGGACATCGCGCACGCCTGCGGCGTCAGCGAGCGCACCCTGACCCGCCGCTTCACCGCCGCGACCGGCCTGACGCCGCTGCGCTACCAGCAGGAGCTGCGCGTGGAGCGGGCCGAGCACCTGATCGGCCAGGGCACGGCCGTCGAGGCCGCCGCCCGTGCCGTCGGCTTCTCCGACGCCCGCATGCTCCGCCGCCTGCGCGCGAGGAACGATGGAGGCTGCTGCACGCCGCCGCGCGCGGCAGCGAGCTCCTGGGATGAGCGGGACGTCACAGCGGGCGGGCGTAGCGGACCTCGATGACGCCGCCCAGGCCGTCCAGGGCGTTGGACGCGCCGTCGGCGGCCCAGCCGGCCTTTTCGTAGAACCGGCGGGCGCGGGCATTGGCCTCAAGCACCCACAAGACTCCTCGCTCGTACCCGGCATCCGCCAGGGCGGCGGTCGCGCGGGCCATCAGCGACCGCCCGGTGCCGGTCGACCACCAGTCCGGGGCCACGTAGAGGGCGTACACCTCGCCCACCAGGCCGGCCACGCCCGCCTCGGTAAGCCCGGGCGGGGTCGCCGGCGGCTGGCGGCGGCCGGGGCGCCGACGCGGGTAGCGGCCGGCGGGGACGGCTGGAGGGAGCGTTCGGGCCCGAAGGAGGCGTAGCCGACCACGGCGGCACCGCTGCCGGGGACCGCGACCAGCGTCCGGCGCCAGGGGGCGGGCTGGAGGCAGCCCAGAGGGCCGGGCCATCACCTGGTCCAGGAGCGACTGCCGGATGATCCCCGTGTAGGCCGCCTGCCAGCTGGCACGGCGGACCCTTGCCATGGCCGGGCCATCCGCCGGGGTGAGCTCACGAATCGAGATCACGACTGCCAGAGTAGTGCCACGGCATGATGTACTAAAGCGGTTTAGTAGGTGGACGCCGAGCTTGAAAGGCGACATGCGTATGAGCAGCGACGCGAGCTTCCCTGACCGCTTCCTGTGGGGCGCGGCGACGGCCGCGTACCAGATCGAGGGCGCGGCGACGGAGGACGGCAAGGGGCCGTCGATCTGGGACACGTTCAGCCACACCCCGGGCAAGGTCTACCACGGGGACACCGGCGACGTCGCCTGCGACAGCTACCACCGCTACCCCGAGGACATCGAGCTGCTGAAGCGGCTGGGCGTGGGGGCGTACCGGTTCAGCCTGTCGTGGCCGCGGATCCTGCCGACGGGGCGCGGCGACGTCGAACTCCAAGGGCCTCGACTACTACAGCCGGCTGGTCGACGCGCTGCTCGAGGCCGGCATCACGCCGGTCGCCGACGCTCTACCACTGGGACCTGCCGCAGGCGCTGCAGGACGCCTGCGGCGGCTGGGCGAACCGGGAGATCGCCGAGGCGTTCGCCGACGTACGCCGGCGATCGCGGCCGAGGCGTCTCGGCGACCGCGTGCAGCGGTGGATCACGCTGAACGAGCCGTGGGTGGTCTCGAACGTCGGCTACCGGGACGGGCGGCACGCGCCGGGCCATCACCGACGCCGGCGCAGGCGGTCGCGGCCAACCACCACCTGCTGCTCGCGCACGGCCTGGCCGTGCGGGCGATCCGCGCGGCCAGCGCGCGGCGGCCGGCCGAGGTCGGCATCACGCTGAACCTGGCCGTGTCGCGGCCGATCTCGCCGGAGGCGGCCGACATGGCGGCCGAGCTGGAGGCCCGGCACAACGGCGTGTACCTCGGGCCGCTGTTCTCCGGCGGCTACCCGTCGCGGCTGTCGGCGGAGTGGTCGCCCGCCGCCGTGCCCGGCCTGGTGCAGCGACGGCGACCTCGCCGTCATCGCCGCGCCGATCGACTTCCTCGGCGTCAACTACTACTCCCCCGGCTACGTCGGCGTGGCGCCGCCGATGGCGAGCTGCGGGCGGGCGAGCGGCCGGCTGGAGGACGGCTTCGTGGAGGTGCGGCCCGCCGGGCTGCCGGTGACCGCGATGGACTGGCTGGTCGAGCCGACGTCGCTGCACGAGCTGCTGACCCGGGTCGTCGCGCCCGCCGACCGGCGGCCTGCCGGTGTACATCACGGAGAACGGGTCGTCCTGGTACGACTACGTGAACCAGGACGGCGAGGTCGTAGGACCTGCGAGCGGGTGTCGTACCTGCGCGGGCACCTGGGCGCGGTGGCCGAGGCGATCGCCGACGGGGTGCAACGTGCGCGGGTACTTCGCCTGGTCGCTGCTGGACAACTTCGAGTGGGCCGAGGGGTACGCCAAGCGGTTCGGGCTGTCCTTCGTCGACTTCGCCACCCAGCGGCGGATCCTCAAGCGCAGCGGCGAGTACTACGCCCAGGTGACCCGGGCGAACGCGCTGCCTGAATAATCGAGGCGTGTCCCTCGCTTCCTTCAACGCGGCCTCGGCGGCTGACGCCGAGGCCGCGATGCTGTCCTGCTGCGGCTCGCGGGCGTTCGCGTCCGTGGTGGCCACTGGCCGCCCGTACGCGTCCGCTGACGCGCTTGAGGCGGCGATCACTGCTGCCTTCGCCTCGCTGACGTGGGACGACGTGCTGGAGGCGATGGCCGGGCACCCGCGGATCGGCGCCCGGGTGACCGGGACGTCCGCCGCCGAGCAATCCGGCGTCACCGATGCGTCTCGCGCCGCCTGCTGGCCGGCAATGTCGCGTACGAGGACCGGTTCGGGCACGTGTTCCTCATCTGCGCGTCCGGGCTGAGCGGGGAGCAGATGCTCGCGGCGCTGCGGGAGAGGCTGTCTCACGACCCCGCGGCCGAGCGGGCCGTGGCGGCGGGTGAGCTGCTGAAGATCACGATGCTGCGCGCCCGGAAGCTGGCGTCGCCGTGAGCGTGGCCGCCGGGAGCGGGAACGGCGCGGGCTGCACGATCTCGACGCATGTGCTCGACTCGATGACGGGCGTCCCGGCTGCCGGGATCCAGGTCGTCCTGGAGGCCCTCGACGCCGGCAGACCGCCTGACGGCCGCGGCGGGTAGCCGGGCACGGCGTCACCGACGCGGACGGCCGGCTGCGGTTCCCCTCCGGCGCGGCAGGCGGCGAACGCGGCCTGCGGGCGGGCCAGTACAGCCTGACGTTCGGGACTGGCCACGTACTTCGCGAGCGCGGCGATCGACGTCGTTCTACCCGAAGGTCACGGTCACCTTCACGGTGGCCTCCGGGCACTATCACGTGCCACTGCTGCTATCGCCGTTCGCGTACTCGACGTACCGAGGCAGCTAGCGCGCGGCCGGAGGCTGGTGAAACTGACGCCTTCCGTGACATCGTGGGCACAGTCTTGGAATGTCGGTGGGGACGGGTAACGTCCCGGTTATGTCAACGCGTTGGAGCGCCGATGCCGTGCTCGCGCTCGCGGCCGACGAGTCGTCCCGCAGGGCCGCGCGGGGGCTGGCGCGGCCCGCGCCGTGGAGCGACACCGGGTCGACTCCCGGACCTGGTGTGGGGGCTGTGCGCCGGCTCCGGCAGGCACCCGTACCAGGTCATCGTCGAGTTGTCCGGGCCGGCGTACAAGTGCTCGTGCCCGTCACGGAAGCTCCCCTGCAAGCACACGCTCGCGCTCCTGCTGGCCTGGGCGAACGGCGAGGTTCCCGACCAGGCGCAACCGTCGGACTACGCGGTGGCGTGGGCGGGCGAGCGCCGGGCGAGGGCCGTGAGGACGGCGGCGCGCGCCAGTTCCCCCGCGGCCCAGGATGCGCGCCGCCACGGCGAGGCCCGGTCCCCGGCGGAGGCGGCCACCGCGCGCAAGCGAGACAGCGCCGCGACCGCCCGCCGCGCCCAGCGGGCGGAGCGGATCGCCGCCGGCCTGTCGGAACTGCCAGGAGTGGCTGCGCGACCAGGTGCGGGTCGGGCTGGCCTCGTCCGTCCAGGGGACCGCGGGCGGGAGCGCGGCGGGCGGGGGGGGCGGCCACGCGGACGTCATGGCCGCGCGGATGGCGGACGCCCAGGCACCGGGGGTTGCCGGGGTGCTGCGGGACCTGTCGCTCGTCCCGATGTCCGGTGCGGACTGGCCGGGCCGGCTGCTCGCCGGGTACGCGCAGCTCCACTTGCTGGCCCGCGCGTACGAGCGGCTGGAGGAGCTGCCGCCGGGCTGGCGGCGACGGTGCGGACCCGGATCGGGTACACGACCGGCCAGGCAGGAGGTACTCGCCCAGCCGCGCCGTCGCCGACCGGTGGCTGGTGACCGGGGTACGCGACATTCCCGACGCGACGGTGCCGACCCGCCGGATCTGGCTGCGCGGACGGTCCTCGCGGCGCTCCGCCCTGCTGCTGGCGTTCGCGGTGAACGGCACCTGGTCCGACCCCGACACCGCCATGCTGCCGCTGGGCACGGAGATCGACGCCGACCTGCACTACTACCCGGGAGATCCGCCCCAGCGCGCCCTCATCGGGCAGCGGCGGGCGGCACCGGCTGCGCGGCGGGCGCGCCCCGGAGCCCGGCGACGTCGGGCGGACTGCTGGCTAGCTGGGCGGACGGGATCGCGGCTGACCCGTGGCTGACGTCCTGGCCCGCGCTGCTGGCCGGGACGCCGATGGTGCCGGCGGCACCGCCTCCGCCCGGGGAGACGACTTCCCTTCAGCCCCGCGAGGCGCCGGGCAGTGGCACCTTGTCGACCCCGGCGGCACGGCGGTGCCGCTGCGGTACTCCGAGTCGCTGTGGACGCTGCTGGCGGTCTCCGGCGGCAACCCGGTCACCGTGGCGGGCGAGTGGACGCCCGATGGCCTGACCGCGCTGACGGTATGGCACGGCAGCCAGGCGGTGGGGCTGTGACGTACGACGACCTGGTGACGGCGGTGACCGTGGGCCTGTCGCGGCGGCCGCTGCCAGCGGCGCGCGCAGCGGCCTGGGGGCGCTGACCGTCCCGGGGACGGTCGCCCGGGACGACCCGGCGGACGCGCTGCTCGACGCGGCCGCGCGCACGTGGTCGCCCGCCGGGCGGGCATGGTGCTCCCACGGGACGTGACGCTGCCCTCGCCGATGCCGCCCGACCTGGCACCGGAGCTGCCGCCCGCGGGCGGCGCGGATGCTGCGGCAGGCCGCCGGCGATGCCGAGCTGCTGGCGGACCTGCTGGTCGCGACGGCCGACGGCCGGCTTTCGCGCGCCTGCCCCGCTGCTGCCGGCCCTGCTGGAGGCGGCCGCGCGGTCGGTGGCGCTGCGCCCCGCCGTCAACGCGACGCTGGGGTCGCGGGGCCGGTGGCTGGCCGCGCACCGGGCCGACTGGCGGCGGGTCACCGACCAGGCGGATGCTGGCCCTGGCCGGCACCGCCAGGGACGCCCTGCTGGCCGACCCGCGCGCCTGGGAGACGGGCGGCCGGGCCGAGCGGGTCGGCTACCTGACGGCGTTGCGCGGCCAGGATCCCGTGGTGGCCAGGGAACTGCTGGCGGCTGGCTGGTCACGGGAGAACGCCGAGGAGCGGGCGCAATTGCTGGCCGCGCTGCGGCACGGCCTGTCCCTCGCGGACGAGGAGTTCCTGGAGGACGCGCTGGACGACCGGGCGGCCGGTGGTCCGCGCGGCCGCCCGTGACCTGCTGGCACGGCTGCCCGGGTCGTCGTTCCTGCAGCGCGCGGCGGCCCGGGCCACGGTGGCGCTGCGGCTGAGGTCCGCCGCGGACGCGGCAGTGGCTGGAGGTCAGCCTGCCCGATGATGCCCCGGGCCCGGAGCTGGCACGCGACGGGATCTCCGGTAGCCCGCCCGGGGCCGGGATCGGGGCCGGCGCCTGGCAGCTCACGCAGCTGATCGCGGCGGCACCGCTGGGCGAGTGGGTGCGGCGGTTCGGGATGAGCGCACCGGAGATCGTGTCCCTGGAGATCAGGCCTGGCCCGGGCCTGTCCATGGGGGCGGGGCGAGAGCGCGGCGGCGGGCCTGACGTGAGGTCCACGCCGGGTGGCGGCTCGCGGCGGCGCCCAGGGCGACGCGCGATGGGCCGCGGCGCTGCTGTCGTGCGACGGGCCGCTGCTCGCGCCCGGCCGGCCGCAGGCGGCCTGGGCGGGCACTCATGACCTGGCGGCACTGCTGGACCCGGCTACCCGGGCGTCGCTGGCCGCCGGCGCCTTCCCCCGCCTCACCCGGGCGGCGCAGCGGCATGGACGGCCCGAAGGCGGGCAGTCAGCGCGTCCGCGACCGCGATCGCCGAGCTCACCGCCTGGCCGGGGCCATGGCCGGACGCCGTGGCGGACTACGTGCTCACGATGGTGACGGCCGGCCTCTCGGCGCAAGGCGCGGTCCGGGTCCTGCAGGGACTGGTCGCCTCGGCCGCGCGGCACGTCCCGGTCACCGGTCCCCGCGACTACGCCGCCGAGCTGACCGGGCTGAGTAACGCGCCTGACTGCGCGCATCCCTGGGTCGCGGTCTTGCGCCGGGCCGCCGACACCCTCGCGCTGCGGCGCGCCTTCCACGCCGCCCTCGCCGAATCCTCGCCGGCGCACGACCTGCCGGGCGCCGCCGGGCCATAGGCTTGCCGCCGGGCCATAGGCTATGCGTCACGATCTTCGGGCGAGGAGGAGTCATGGCGGCTGACCAGGCACTGGTGCTCGGCGGCGGGGGCGTCGCGGGCATCGCGTGGATGACCGGGCTGCTGGCGGGACTGGCGGATGCCGGGCGGGACGTGACCGGTGCCGACCTGGTCATCGGCACGTCCGCCGGTGCCACGGTGGCGGCGCAGCTGGGCAGTGGCCTGCCCCTCGGGGACCTGTACGCCCGGCAGGCTGATCCAGCGCTGCAGTCCCGTGAGATCCCGGCCGAGGTCGACCTGGCGAAGTTCGCCGCGGACATCGGCCCCTACCTGGCCGACGCGACCTCACCCGAGGACATGCTGCGGCTATTCGGCGCGTTCGCGCTGGCCGCGAGCACGGTGCCAGAGGCCGACCGGCTGGCGGTGATCGCCGGCCGGCTCCCGTCGCACGAGTGGCCGTCGCGCGTGATTAAGATCGTTGCGGTGGACTGCGAGAGCGGCGCGACCGAGGTATTCGACGCCTCCGGCGGGGTCAGCCTGGCGGACGCGGTAGCGGCGAGTTGCGCGGTGCCCGGCATCTGGCCGCCGGTGACGATCGGGGACCGCCGTTTCATGGACGGCGGCGTCCGCTCAAGCGACAACGCCGACCTGGCGGAGGGCGCGGCCCGGATCATCGTCATCTCGCCGCTGGGCCTGGATTCCGTGCTCCCCACCCTGTTGCCGCTGCGCGAGGCCGTGGCCAAGCTACGGGCGGGCGGCTCCGAGGTCACGGTCATCGAGCCGGACGCGGCGTCGCGGGAGGCCATCGGCGCCAACCCGCTCGACCCGGCGACCCGCGTCCCCGCCGCCAAGGCGGGCCGTGCCCAGGGCAACGGCGGGCTGCCTCCAGCCGCGTGAACAACCCCTAGTGAGCAGAGGACGGATAGCAAATGACTGATCTCAACTCCTGGAACCAGCAGGTCATCGCCGAGTTCCGGGCCAACGAGGGCCGAGTTGGCGGCGGCTTCGCGGGTGCCCCGATGGTCTTGGTGCACCATGTGGGCCGCGCGAGCGGCAAGGAGTACGTCACCCCGCTGGTGTACCTGCCGAAGGACGGCGACGACGACACGATCTACATCTTCGGCTCCAAGGCCGGCGCGCCGGACCACCCTGACTGGTACCTCAACCTCCTCGCGGCCGGGCAGGCCACCATCGAGGTGGGTACCGGTCGCTACCCCGTCACCATCACCGAGGTCGGCGGCGAGGAGCGGGACCGCGTCTACGCCGAGCAGGTCCGGCGAATGCCCGGCTTCGGCGAGTACGAGGCCAAGGCCGCGGGCTTCCGCACGATCCCGGTGCTGGAGCT
The DNA here is from genome assembly GCA_963735415.1 of uncultured Actinomycetota bacterium. GTDB lineage: Bacteria > Actinomycetota > Actinomycetes > Streptosporangiales > Streptosporangiaceae > Trebonia. The sequence goes on from CAVTLB010000012.1 coordinate 132,884, forward strand.
GACCCGCCGCTAGCGCGGGGGCAACTTCCCGCTTTCCGCGACCTTCGCCCTTGCACGGCGGGCGGCCGAGAGTAACACTCTCAAATTGAGAGTTGCCATCTCAATTTGAGAGTGTTACTGTCATTGTTATGGCTACGGACGCCCAGGCACGGACCCGGCTCGCGCGGGCAGCGGTCCTTGACGCGGCCAGGGCGCTGTTCCTGGAGCGGGGCTATGCCGCGACGACCTTCGAGGCGATCAGCGCCGCCTCCAGCGTCCCCTCCGCCACGGTGTACCGGCTGTTCTCCTCCAAGCTGCGGCTCCTGCAAGAGCTATTCAACGCAACCCTCCACGAGGGCGTCGTCGGCGCGGACGGCGAGCCGGTCCCGGTGCCTGACCACCCGCGGCTCGCCGCCCTGCTCGCCGAGCCGGACCCCCGGGTGCAGGTGGCCCTGTTCGCCGGCATCGCCCGCGACATCCTGTCCCGCGGATCAGAGGTGTACCCCATCCTCGTGACCGCCGCCGGGTCCGACCCGCAGGCGGCCGCCCTGCTCGCGGCCTACACCCGGACCCGCGAGCAGGGCCAGGGGCACCTTTCCCTGTGCCTGGCCGACCGCCGCTCACTGCGGCCCGGCCTCAGCGAGCGGACCGCCGCCGACATCGTCCACGCGCTCGCGTCGCCCGAGGTCTACCGGCTGCTCGTCACCGGGCGGGGCTGGTCCCCCGGCCAGTACGAGCAGTGGCTCGCGGCCACGCTGGCCGGCCAACTGCTTCCAGCACACCAGGAAGGAACCGACAAATGACCGAACGGACCCCAACCGCGGCACGGCCCGCGGGCCAGGCGCAAGTCATGGCCGTGCAGAAGGTGGCCAACAGCATCGTGAGGACCCTGCTGCGCACGCCCGGGGTGAGCAGCGGCATGGGCAAGCGGCTGCTCATCGTCAACGTCACCGGCCGCAAGAGCGGCAAGAAGTACTCCGTCCCGGTCGCCTACACCAGGAACGAGGGTGCCTTGCTCATCGGCACCCCGTTCGCCTGGGCGCGCAACATGCGGACCGGGGAGCCGGTGGAGGTCATCCTCCGGGGCAGGCGGCGGCAGGCCGACGTGCAGGTCATCAGCGACGAGGAGGGCGTCATCGCCGCCTACGACGTGATCTGCCGTGACAACCGCCAGTTCGCCAAGTTCAACAACATCGGGTACGGGCCTGACAGCGCCCCGAAGGCCGACGACCTGCACGGGGCGTTCGCCGCCGGCGCCCGCGCGTACCGCCTGTCGCCCCGCTAGCCAGCAGGCCGGGCGGTAACAACCGGGCTGCGGCCTCGCGGGCGGAGCGGCGCTCAGCCATTGTCACGGCCCTTCCAGCGAACGGGACGAGCGCGGCCAGCAGGAGGCACAGGGCGGCGCCGGTAAGCCAGGCCACGGGCACCCCGATGGACAACAGGCGAGTCCAGGCGGGCGGCCCAAGGGTCTGGGCGATGCCCCAGCAAGTGCCGTATGCCGCCAGGTACCCCGCGCGGGAGCCGTCGTCCGCCAGACCGGACACAACGGCGTACGGAGGTCCGAGAAGGAAGACCTGGCCCAGCGCCATGGTGGCGGCACCCAGGCAGAGCAGCGGGATCACGTCGGCGAACGCGACAACGGCGAATCCTGCGCCGACGACGACAAGCCCGACCGCCATCAGGAAGAACGGCCGTGCCGCAGCGCCCCGGAGGAAGCGCTGGCCGACGATCGTCACGACAGCCGCTACTGCGAGAAGCCAGCCCGTTTCCGCAGGGTCAAGGCCGCGGGCGGCAACCGTCAGCGGGAGCGTGGTGAGCGAGACGTTCCCGGCGAAGGCGAACCCCGTGCCGACCCCGAGCATCACCAGCAGGCGGCCATCGCGCCACGGGTTGCCGTTGCGCGTGGCCGGCCGCGCTGCGGACGGCTCATGCACCCACATCACGATCAGCGCTGCCGCTGCCAGGCAGGTGACAGAGTCCGCGACGAAGAGTAGCCGCAGGCTGACGCCGCCGAGCAGCACCGCGAGGATCCCCGCGCCAACGCCGGCGGCGGCCAGCGCGGCACCGAGAAGCCCGAAGGCCTGCGGACGCCGTTCAGGCGCCACCATCTCGGCGAGTAGCGCCTGGCTGGGCGGCTCGTAGATCTCGAAGGCGAACCCGAGCAGCGCGGCTCCGGCCGCCGCTCCGCCAACACCGGGCGAGACGGCAATGACGAGCAGCGAAACAGAACAGCCGAGGAGCCCGAGCACGATCGTCGGGCGTCGCCCGAGGCGGTCGGCCATCCGCCCGCCGGCCAGCCGCGATGGCACCGTTGCGAGGCCAAAGAGCGCGACCACCCACCCGGCGGTGACGAGCGAGGCACCGTAGACGTCTACGAGCGCGACGGCCAGGAACGACATCGCGAAGGCACCGAGCTGATTGACGGCACGGGCCAGCACGAGCGCCAGTAGAGGGCGCGGCCAGCGACCATCTTCGTGACTGGCAGATGGGATACTAGCAGTCATGAGCGAGACGGTATTGGAAGTACGCATGACTGGTCAAATGCATTTCGACAGTCATGTATGGGTGGTTACCGACGTCGCGTGCCGTTTGGTCAACGCGCTGACAGCGGGGCATGACGGCACCCGGCCGGTAGAGCCGCCGCCGATCGGTCACCGGGCTGACGCCGTCCGCGTGGTGCTCGAGCGTGACGACTACCGGCCGGCCCTCACCGAGGACCAGGCAAACGCGCTGACAGCGCTCGCGCAACGAGTCCGCGAGGTCTTCACGGCAAGCTCGTCCGGCGATGTGGCCAGCGCCGCCTGCATGGTCAATGACCTGCTCGAAGAATTCGGCGCTGCTCCCCGCCTCGACCCCGCGCGGGGAGGAGGCTGGACCCTTCACTTCCATGGCCGCGACACAAGCATCGTGGTCGGCTGGGGCGCCGGCATCGCGGCCGGCCTCGGAATGGCCATCGGTTCCGACCTCGCGGGCCGCCTTGGCATCTGCCAGGCTGACCCCTGCGACCGGGTGTACATCGACACCTCGCCCAACCTCGGAAAGCGGTTCTGCTCCACGCGCTGCCAGAGCCGGGTCAAGGCCGCCACCCACCGCGCCAAGAGCAAAGGCTGACCACCTGCAAATCGGACGCACACCCAGGCAAGCCGCGAGACCACCGGAATGTCGGCCGGGGTCGATAGCGTAGGTGCCATGGCAGCCACGCAAGCCCCCGAGGCCGCACCGGGGGGCACCCCGCAGACAACGCTGTTGCGGCCGCATGCCGAGCAGGTTTACGCCGACGAGCTCGCGGCCCTCGCCCGCGCCGACGACCGGGCGCGGCCGCCGTCGTGGCGGCTGTCGCCGCAGGCGGTGGTCACCTACCTGCTCGGCGGGGTGAGCGCCGACGGCACGGTCATCACCGCGAAGTACGTCGGCCCGCGGCGGCTGATCGAGGTCGCCGTCGCCACGCTGGCCACCGACCGGGCGCTGCTGCTGCTCGGCGTGCCCGGCACCGCCAAGACGTGGGTGTCCGAGCACCTGGCCGCCGCGATCTCCGGCGACTCGACGCTGCTGGTGCAGGGCACGAGCGGGACCGCCGAGGAGGCGATCCGGTACGGCTGGAACTACGCGCGACTGCTCGCCGAGGGGCCGTCGCGGGCCGCGCTGGTCGCCTCCCCGGTGATGACGGCGATGGCCGAGGGCCGGATCGCCCGCGTGGAGGAGCTGACCCGCATCCCGTCGGACGTGCAGGACGCGCTGATCACGATCTTGTCGGAGAAGACGCTGCCGGTGCCGGAGCTGGGCACCGAGGTCCAGGCGGCCAAGGGCTTCTCGGTGATCGCGACGGCCAACGACCGGGACCGCGGCGTCAACGAGCTGTCCTCGGCGCTGCGCCGCCGGTTCAACACGGTGGTGCTGCCGCTGCCCGCCACCGAGGAGGAGGAGGTCGGCATCGTGGCCCGCCGGGTCGAGCAGCTCGGCCGGGCACTGGAGCTGCCCGAGGTGCCGTCGGCGCTGGAGGAGATCCGCCGGGTGGTGACGGTGTTCCGCGAGCTTCGCTCCGGGGTGACCGCCGACCAGCGGACCCGGCTCAAGTCCCCGACCGGGACGATGTCCCCGGCCGAGGCGATCTCGGTCGTCACGAGCGGCATCGCGCTGGCCGCGCACTTCGGCGACGGGGTGCTGCGCGCCGGCCGACGTGGCCGCCGGGATCGTCGGCGCGGTCGTCAAGGACCCGGTCTCCGACGTCCCGGTCTGGACCGAGTACCTGGAGGCGGTCGTCCGCGAGCGCCCCGGCTGGGGGGACTTCTACCGGGCCTGCCGCGAGGTAACCGGGACGTGAGCGAGGTGCACCCATGAGCGATGACCGGCTGTGCCGTGCTCGGCGTCCGGCATCACGGGCCGGGGTCCGCGCGGTCGGTCGCGGCCGAGCTGGACCGGCTCCGGCCGGCCACCGTGCTGATCGAGGGGCCCGCCGACGCCGACCCGCTGCTGGCGCTCGCCGCCGCGCCGGGCATGGTGCCGCCGGTCGCGCTGCTGGCGTACGCGCCCGACGCGCCGCGGCTGTCGGCGTTCTGGCCGTACGCCGTCTTCTCCCCGGAGTGGCAGGCCTGACGCTGGGCGGCCCGCGCACGAGGTGCCGGTGCGGTTCTGCGACCTGCCGGCCAGCATCGTGCTGGCCGGCCGCGAAGCCGATGACCGCGACCTCGACGACCGCGACCCCGACGACGGCGACTACGGCCCCGGCGACACCGGCGCCGCGGTCCAGGGCGATGACGCGGAACGCGGCGCCAGCGAACACGGCGCCAGCGAGCAGCGGTGCCAGCGAAACGGGCTCGCCGTTCCCGACGCGGGGGAACGGCTCTTGTCCCTGGACCCGATCGGGGAGATGGCCGCGGCGGCCGGGTACGACGACCCGGAGCGCTGGTGGGATGACCTGGTCGAGTCGCGGATCGGACGGCGGGAGCGCCGTTCGCCGCGCTGGCCGAGGCGATGGCCGAGCTGCGCGAGGCGGAGCAGCGGATCGCGCGGCAGCACGGGGCGCGCGCCGGGACGGCGACGCTGCGCGAGCAGCGCCGCGAGGCGCACATGCGGCAGGTGCTGCGCGCGGCGCTGCGGGAGACCGACGGCACCGTGGCGGTGGTGTGCGGCGCCTGGCACGCGCCCGCGCTGGCCGGCCCGCTGCCGCCGGCCGCCAGGGACGCGGCGCTGCTGCGCGGCATGCCCAGGCGGAAGGCGGCGCTCGCCTGGGTGCCGTGGACGCACTCGCGACTGGCGGCCGCGTCCGGCTACGGCGCGGGCATCACCTCGCCGGGCTGGTACCACCACCTGTTCACCGCGCCGGACAAGACGATCGAGCGCTGGATGACCCGGGTCGCCGGCGTGCTGCGCGACCATGACCTGCCGGTGTCGTCAGCGCACGTCATCGAGGCGGTCCGGCTGGCGCAGACGCTGGCCACCCTGCGCGGGCGGCCGCTGGCCGGGCTGGCCGAGGTCAGCGAGGCCACGAAGGCGGTCATGTGCGACGGCGACGACGTCGCGGCGGCCTTCGTCACCCGCGACCTGGTCGTCGGGCGAGCTGCTCGGCAGCGTCCCCGACGACGCGCCGCCGGTTCCGCTCGACGCGGACCTGCGCGCCCGGGCGAGGTCGCTGAAGCTGCGGATCGAGCCGCTGGACAGGACGCTCGCGCTGGACCTGCGCACCGAGACTGGACCGGGCCGGTCGGCGTTCCTGCATCAGCTGACCGCGCTCGGCATCGGCTGGGGCGCCGTCACCGAGGACCTGGTCAGGGGGACCGGCACCTTCCACGAGACATGGACGCTGCGCTGGCGGCCCGAGCTCGCCGTCGACATCATCGACGCCGCCGTCTGGGGCACGACGGTCCCGGACGCCGCGACCGCCGCGATCATCGACGCGGCGGCGAGCGCGGCCGACTGGCGGCCGTCACCGCCGCGGTGGAGCTAGTGCTCGTCGCGGGACTGCCCGAGCGCCCTCGGCCCGGTGCTGCGCGCGCTCGACGCCCACGGCCGCCGCCGACTCCGACGTCGCTGACCTGATGTCCGCCGTCCCGGCCCTGGTTCGCGCCATCCGGTACGGCGACCGTCCGCGGCACCGACACCGCGGCGCTGGCGGCCGTGATCAGACGCGCTGACGGTCCGGGTCTGCGCCGGGCCTGCCCGGCCGCCGTGGGCGGCCTGGCCGACGACGCCGCCGCGCGGCTGCGCTCCGCGATCGACGCCATGCACGCGGCGCTGGCGCTCTGTTTCCCGGGGGGCGACCCCCCTGTCGACCCCCGGCTCAGGGGGGATGCCCCCCGACACCCCCCTTCCCGTCTCCGCCGGGTCAGCACCTCAGTCGACCCCCCGGGACGGGTGGATGGCGGTGCTCGCCTCCGTGGCTGGCCGGCGGGACGTGCACGGCCTCGTCGCCGGGCGGGTCACCCGGCTGCTCGCCGACGCCGGGATCGTGCCCTGGCCGGAGGCGGCCGTGCGACTGCGCGCCGCGCTGTCGGTCGGCGTGACGGCGACGGGCAAGGCCACGTGGGCCGAGGGCTTCCTGTCCGGCGGCGGCCTGCTGCTCGTGCACGACCGTGACCTGCTCGGCGTGCTGGACGGCTGGGTGGCCTCGCTGGATGATGAGGACTTCCTCGACGTGCTGCCGCTGCTGCGGCGAACGTTCGGCGAGTTCTCCGCGCCCGAGCGGGCCGCCATCGGCCGCGCCGCCGGGCGCCTGTCCGGTTCTCCCGCCGCGGGCACGGGCGCAGCCGCGGCGCGGACGCGGACGACATCGACGCCGACCGGGCGACGGGCGCCCTCGCCACGGTCGCCCTGATCCTGGGAGGCTCGCGTTGACCAGCTGGCAGCCGTCCGCGCCTGAGGCACGCGTCCCCGGAGACCGGAGCGGCTCCGCCGCTGGCGGCTGCTCCTCGGCTCGCCGGCCGAGGAGGGCCTCGGGCTCGGCCGGGCGGCCGGCTCCGGCCCTGCGGGCGGTCTCGGCGGCTCGCCGGGCACGGGGCTGTCCGACGCCGACCGGGGCATCGACGCGGCGCTGGCCGCCCTCTATGACGCCAAGCCGCGACAGCCGCCGGGGCGGCCAGCGGTCGGCCGGGCTCGGCGCGTCCGCACCGAGCGTGGCCCGCTGGCTGGGCGACATCCGCCGCTACTTCCCGTCCACGGTCGTGCAGGTGATGCAGCGCGACGCGATCGACCGGCTGGACCTGCGGCAGCTGCTGCTCGAGAAGGAGATGCTCCAGGCCGTCGAGCCGGACGTGCACCTGGTCGGCACCCTGCTGAGCCTGAACCACCTCATGCCGGAGACGACGAAGGCGACCGCGCGGCAGGTCGTCGCGAAGGTCGTGGCGGAGGTGGAGCGGAGGGTCGCGCAGCGGACGCGCGCGCGCGGTGTCCGGGGCGCTGAACCGGGCGGCCCGCGCCCGGCGGCCCAAGCCGCGCGACATCGACTGGAACCGGACGATCGCCGCGAACCTCACCCGCTACCTGCCGGAGCACCGCACCGTCATCCCGGAGCGACTGGTCGGCTACGGGCGGCGGCAGCAGGTCGTGGCGAGGGACATCGTGCTGGCCATCGACCAGTCGGGATCGATGGCGTCGTCGGTGGTGTACGCGTCGGTATTCGGCGCGGTGCTGGCGTCGATGCGGGCGCTGAAGACCTCGCTGGTGGTCTTCGACACCACCGTGGTGGACCTCACCGACAAGCTCAGCCGACCCGGTCGAGGTGCTCTTCGGCACCCAGCTGGGCGGCGGCACCGACATCAACCGGGCGATCGCCTACTGCCAGGGCCTGATCACCCGGCCCAGGGACTCCGATCTTCGTGCTGATCTCCGACCTGTACGAGGGCGGCATCCGGGAGGAGATGCTGGCCCGGGTGGCGGCCCTCACGGCGAGCGGCGTGACCGTCGTGGCCCTGCTCGCGCTGTCAGACGACGGCGCGCCGTCCTACGACCACGAGCACGCCGCCGCCCTGGCCGCACTCGGGTGCCGGCGTTCGCGTGCACCCCCGACGCGTTCCCTGACCTGCTGGCCCTGGCGATCGAGGGCGGCGACATCACCGCGTGGGCGCACCGGGCCCTGGCTCACCGGCCCCCGGCCCAGGCCGCCGGGTAGTGGTCGCGCGGGCCGAAACGCCGCGACGGCTCGGCGTCCTCGACTGGGCCGCGATCGGCCTGCTAGCCGCCGGGCTAGCGTTCGTCGCCAGCGGGCTGCTGCCGTATGACGACGCGTCCGCCGCCGTGCGGCGGATCCTGCCGCTGCTGCTATTCCTCGCGACGATCCTGGTGCTGGCCGAGCTGACGGCGGCGGCAGGCGTCTTCGACGTGGCGGCGACGCGGCTGGCGATCGTCGCGCGCGGCAACTTCGCCGCGCTGTTCGTGGCGTGCGTGGCCTTCGCGGCGGTCACCACGATCTGCCTCAACCTGGACACCACCGCAGTGCTGCTCACGCCGGTGATGCTGGCGCTCGCCCGGACGCTGCGGGCGGCGGATCGCACCGGGCCGGTGTCGGCGCTGCCGCTGGCCATGTGCACGGCGTGGCTGGCCAACACCGCCTCGCTGCTGCTGCCGGTCTCGAACCTGACGAACCTGCTGGCGGCCAACCGGGTCGCGCTGTCCCCGCCCTCCTTCGCGGCGCGGATGGCGCCGGCCCAGGCCGCCGCGCTGCTGGTCACGGCGGCGCTGCTGTGGCTGTTCTACTGGCGGCGGGGCCGCCGGGGCGCCGACCGGTACGAGCCGCCGGGACCGTTCACGGCCGGCGACCCGTGGCTGCTGCGCATCGCGGCGCTGGCCTGCCTGTTCTTCATCGCGGCGATCCTGGGCGGCGTTGAGCTCGGGGTCGCGTCCGCGATCGCGGCGGGCATCGTGGTGGCCGCGTTCACGGTCCGGCGGCGGTCCGCCCTGCGCTGGTCGCTCATCCCGTGGCGGCTGCCGGTGTTCGTCACGGGACTGTTCCTCGTGGTCCAGACCATCACCCTGCACGTCCTCGGACCGGTCACGTCCATGCTGGTGAGCTCGTCAGGAGGCGTAGCCGGGACGTTCCGCGCGGCGTCCACCGGGGCGGTGCTGGCGAACCTGGTGAACAACCTGCCCGCCTACGTCGCCGGCGAGGCGGTCATACCCGGCGCCAACCACGTCCAGCTGCTCGGGTGCCTCATCGGCGTGAACGTCGGGCCGGTCATCACGCCGTGGGCGTCCCTCGCGACGCTGCTTTGGTATGAGCGCTGCGCGGCGGCCGGGGTGACGATCCCGGTGCGGAGGTTCATGGCGACCGGCGCGTGCCTGGCGGTCGCCGCCAGCGCGGCATCGGTGGCCGCCCTGCTGTGGGCATGAGGCCGCGCCCCTCCGGCTGATGCGGTGCCTATATTCTCGCTCAGCGGAGCCACGGCGGCGACATTCTTGGCTTAGCCTGCTGGGACCTGCTCAGTCTGCCGAGACGAGAGGGAAGGGATACAACTGTGACGAACCCCACCTCCGGCTTCCCGGCCCAGGGCCTATGGCGGCGGCCGAGCCTGCGGTGGGTGGACATCGTGGTGGGGGCCGCGCTGATCGCGCTGATCTATGGCCTGGTCCGGCTCGCCCCGGCGCTGAACGCGCCGTTCCTGCCGAAGACGGCGCCCAGCGCCGTGTCGACCGACCCGGCCAACCTGCCCTACTACGCGGTCCGCTCGCTGGTGCGGATGTTCGCGGCGCTGATCTTGTCGCTCGTGTTCACGTTCGTGTACGCGACGGCGGCGGCCCGGCTGCGGCGGCTGGACAAGGTCCTGCTGCCCGTCCTGGACATCCTGCAGTCGGTGCCCGTGCTCGGGTTCCTGTCGGTGACGGTAACCGCGTTCATCAACCTGTTCCCCGGCTCCGAGCTCGGCCTGGAATGCGCCTCGATTTTCGCCATCTTCACGTCGATGGCGTGGAACATGACCTTCGCGTTCTACTACTCGCTGATCTCCCAGCCGCGCGACCTGGACGAGGCCGCGCGGGTCCTGCGGCTGACCAAGTGGCAGCGGTTCTGGCAGCTGGACGTGCCGTCCGGCATGATCCCGCTCGTCTGGAACGGCATGATGAGCTTCGGCGGCGCCTGGTTCTTCCTGGCCGCGTCGGAGTCCATCTCCGTGCTCAACCACCGCTACGCGCTGCCCGGCATCGGCTCCTACGCCGCCGCGGCGATAGAGCAGGGCAACCTGGGAGACGTGGGAATCGCGATCGCCGTCGAGGTCCTGCTGGTCATCGGGGTGAACTTCCTGTTCTGGCGGCCGGTGACCGCGTGGGCGGAACGGTTTCGCGTCGAGGAGTCCGAGGCCGCGGAAAAGCCCCGGAGCCTCGTCCTTGACGTGCTGCGCCGCTCGCACGTGCCCGGGCAGATCGCCCGGCCGCTGCGCCCGGTCGGCCGGCTGCTTGACCGGGGCACCCGCCCGTTCGGCCTGGCCGAGCACCCGCTCATCCCGTCGCGGGCACGCGAGCGCACCACGGACGTGTTCTTCGGCGGCGTGATCGCCGCGGTCGTCGTCTACGGGGCCTGGCAGGCGCTCGGCTACGTCCGCGCCACCACCGGGTTCGGCGAGTTCGGGTACGCGTTCGCGCTCGGCGCGGCCACGTTCGCCCGCGTCATCCTGCTGACCGTCGTCGCGACCGTGGTCTGGGTGCCGGTCGGGGTGTGGATCGGCATGAACCCGAAGGTCACCCGGTTCGCGCAGCCCATCGTGCAGGTGCTGGCCGGCTTCCCGGCGAACTTCCTGTTCCCCTTCGCCACCGTTGTCTTCATCGCCTGGGACATCCCGCTGGACGTCGGCTCGGTGCTCCTGATGGCGCTGGGCGCCCAGTGGTACATCCTGTTCAACATCATCGCCGGCGCCTCGGCGATCCCGTCGGACCTGCGCGAGGCGATGACGAGCCTGCAGGTGAGCGGCTGGCTGAAGTGGCGGACGTTCATCCTGCCGGCCATCTTCTCGTCCTACGTCACCGGAGGCATCACGGCCGCGGGCGGCGCCTGGAACGCCGCCATCGTCGCGGAGGTGGTCAGCTACGGACATCATCACCTGACCGCCACTGGCCTGGGGGCCTACATCGCCCAGGCGACAGCGGTGGGCGACTTCCCGAAGATCCTCGTGGGCATCGTCGTCATGAGCGTCTACGTGGTCGCGGCGAACCGGCTGGTGTGGCGCCGCCTGTATGCTCTCGCTGAGCGGAGGTACGCGCTGTGAGCACTACGCCCGGCCCTCGGCCGGCATCCCCCGCCACCCCGCCGCGAGCCGCCTCGACGGGTGCGGAGATACTCCGGGCCGATTCGGTCACCAAGGCCTTCACCACCCCGGACGGTCACGACCTTCCCGTGCTTGACGGCGTGAGCCTGACGGTGTCGGAAGGGGAGATCGTCGCCCTGCTCGGCAAGTCCGGCTCCGGCAAGTCGACGCTGCTGCGCTGCATCGCCGGGCTGATCGCGCCGACGACCGGCACGGTGTCCTACCGCGGCACCCGGCTGGCCGGGGCCAGCGCCGGCGTGGCGATGGTGTTCCAGACGTTCGCGCTGCTGCCCTGGCTGACCGTGCAGCAGAACGTGGAGCTGGGCCTGCAGGCCCGAGGGGTGCCCGAGGCGAGCCGGGCCGAGCGCGCGCTGCGGGCCATCGACATCATCGGCCTGGACGGCTTCGAGTCGGCCTACCCGAAGGAGCTGTCGGGCGGCATGCGGCAGCGGGTCGGCTTCGCCCGCGCCATTGTCACCGAGCCGGACGCGCTGCTGATGGACGAGCCGTTCTCCGCCCTCGACGTGCTGACCGCGGAGAACCTCCGCAACGAGCTGGTCAAGCTGTGGGAGGGGCACGGCGCGCCGGTCAAGTCCATCCTCATCGTCACGCACAACATCGAGGAAGCGGTCCTGCTCGCCGACCGGGTCCTCGTGCTGTCCTCCAACCCCGGCCGGATCCAGGCGGAGCTGAGGATCGGCCTGCCCCGGCCGCGCGACCGGCACAGCGCCACGTTCGAGGGCTACGTGGACACCATCTACGGCATCCTCACCGGGCGCGAGCAGGCCGCGGCGAAGGTCTTCGAGGACGTCACCGTGGCCGCGCCCGGTCCCGGCGGCCGTGGACGGGACCGGCACGGCCGGAGCCGGCGGTGCCGCCGCGGTGCCGGCGGCCCGGCGCCGACCCCCGTCAACGCGCCGCTGCCCAGCGTGAGCCCGGGCGGGCTGTCCGGCCTCCTGGAGATCCTCATGGCGCGCGGTGGCCGGGACGGCCTGGCCGAGATCGCCGACGACCTGAGCTTCGAGGTGGACGACCTGCTGCCGCTGACGGACGCCGCCCTGCTGCTTGGCCTGGCGCGCATCGAGGGGTCAGACCTCTCGATCACCGCCGACGGCAAGGAGTTCGCCGCCGCGGGCATCCTCACCAGCAAGCAGCTGTTCGCCCGGCACGCGGCCCGGCACGCGCCCCTGGTCCGGGCCATCACGCAGGCACTGGCGGCGACGCAGGATCACACGCTGCGCGAGGACTTCTTCCTCGACGTGCTGCGCCGGGGATTTTCCCCGCAGGAGGCGCGCAACCAGCTCGAGACCGCGATCGACTGGGGCCGGTACGCCGAGCTGTACGACTATGACAGCGATGAGAGGGAGCTCACGCTGGAGCCGGGCGCGCAGGACTACCTGTAGCCATCGCGGCGGCCATGCGGCCCCCGGGCTCGCTTGCGTGACGCGATATGCCCCAGTGACGCGATGTGCCGGATCCGTTGCGTCGTGGGTAAGGTCTTTCATGCAACACCAGGGGGGCCTCGTGCCGTTCTCTCGGCAGACAACCAAGAAGTGCTTTCCGTCCGGAAGGAAGGCGCGTGACATTTGACGAGTTCGTCCGTGCGGAGATGGGCGGGCTATCGAGGTTCGCTGGCGCCCTCACCGGCGACAGGTACCTAGCCGAGGACATACTGTCCGACGCTCTGGTGAAGGTGGCGCGGCGATGGCGGCGGATCGGGTCGCTCGATGACCCGGCCGCCTACGTCCGGCGCGTCGTGGTGACCACGTACCTGGACGACCGGCGCAAGGTCCAGCGGCGGCGCACCGACCCGTCCGGCGACGCCGAGGTGCTTGACCGCCCGGCTCCGGACGCCGCGGACGCCGTGGTCGACCGCCTGGAGGTGGCCCGGCTGCTTGCCGCGCTGCCTCCGCAGCAGAAGGCCGCCATCGTGATGCGGTACCTGCTCGATGAGTCCGACGAGCAGATCGCCCGCGCGCTCGGCTGCACCACCGGGACGGTGCGGTCGCACCTGTCACGGGCCCGGACGACACTACGCCTGGTCGCGGCGGACGGAGAGGGGGTAACGGCGTGAACATCGATCAGCTCACGGAGTCGCTGTCGGGGAACGCTCCCGAGCCGGACCACGTGCTCGCGTCGTTCGGCCGCAAGCGGCGTGCCGCCCGCAACCGGATGTTCGCCACGTCCGGCGGGCTGGCCGTAGCGATCGTCGCCGTGGTCGCGGGAGTGCTGCTGCGCGGCGCGAGTCGCCGGCATCGGGACCGCGTCCGTGTCCGCCCCGGCCAGCGGCGCCGCCGCCGCGCCCGCCGCCGCGCCGACCGCCGGGGGTCAGGACGGCAGGGTCGCCGGCCCGGATAACAGCGTGGTCGGCCGAGCCAGCTGCGACGCCGCGCGGCTGCAGGGCGAGCTGACCGCGGCGGTGCGCGAGGGCGCGTCGGTCATCGTCGGGTACGGCACGCTGACCAGCGGGGCGCCGGCGCGGGCAGCGGCACGCCGGCCTACTACTCGCTGACGCTCCGGTCGGTCCGCACGCTCGCCGGCCCGACGGTGACGTCCGGCAGCGTCGCGTGGGTCGCGGGGACGAGCACGACCGCCGGCCCGAGCGCCGGCACGGGCACGCCCAGGCCGGCGCGCAGCCGACGACCTTCGCGCCTGGTGGCGAGCTGTTCGGGATCGTTTCGCCTCCGGCCGCCTCCGGCGCTCCTGGCCCGGTGCTCCAGGCCGCCACGGTGGCCGACGGGCAGGTGCTCCTGCGCGGCGCGGGCTGCTGGGACTTCGCCGTGTCGTACTCGGCCGCCGCCGGGACCGGCTCCTCGAGTGCCGCCCAGTCCAGCGCGGGCGTCGTCACCGGGATCCCGCTGGCCACGGCCGAGAAGCTCGCCGTCCAGTCGGGTCACCAGGGGTAAGGGGCTGACTTCATGCGACGCATCACCCACGCCGCCGTGCTCGTGGCCGCCGCCGCCCTCCTCGCCGCGTGCTCGGGCGGCGCGGGGACCAGCGGGCCGTCGCCCGTGCCCGGGCCGAAGGTGGCACGCGGCGTCTCCTACGTCGAGCCCGCGGCCAGCCCGGCGCCGTACGGGGCGGCGGATACCGCGTTCGGGCTGGACGTCCTGCATGCCTGGTGCCAGGCGGACCCGGACGCCAACCTCGTGTTCTCGCCCGCGGTGCTCGCCTCCGCGCTCGGCCTGGCCTACCTGGGCGCGAACGGACCGACCGCGACCGCGATGGCCAGCGTCCTGCACCTGCCCGCCCGGTCCCGCGACGCGCTGCTGGCCGGGCTGGCGGCGCGGCAGGCGGCGCTGCGCGCGGCCAGCGGCGGCGGCGTCACGCTGGCGGCGAGCGACAACGTATGGTCCGACCCCGTCACTGCCGCCGCTGAAGTCCTATCTCGACGATGCCGCGACCGGCTACGGCGCGGGGGTCGGCGAGGCACCGTTCCAGACGGACCCGCAGCTGGCCGCGGCCGAGGTGAACCAGGCAATCTCGCGGGATACCCGCGGCCAGGTCCCGAAGCTGGTGACCCCGGACATGGTGGCGGACATGGGCTGGGTGCTCACCTCCGCGCTGTACATGGACGCGCGCTGGCTCACCCCGTTCGATCCCGGCCAGACGGCGGGCGGCACGTTCACCACGCAGGCGGGCACGGCCGTGACCGCGCAGTACATGCACAGCTCCCGGCCGGTGCCGTTGAACGGATCGGGCGGCTGGACCGGGGCGTGGCTGTCCTACCAGGGCGCCAAGCTGGGGATGCTGGCGATCCTGCCGCCCGCGGGGGCTGGCGGCTGCGCGGTCCCGTCGGCTTCCGGCCTGGCCGCGCTCACCCGGGCCGTCCTCGTCAACCAGGGCCCTGGTGCCATGATCGGCCTGCCGAGGCTGGACATCAGCTCGAGCGCCAGGATGGACGGCGAGCTGAAGTCGCTGGGCATGGCGCAGGCGTTCGGCCCGTCCGCTGACTTCACGGGACTGTCACGGCAGGCGGCCAGCATCGGCTTCGTGCAGCAGGCCGCCACCCTCAAGGTTGATGAGACGGGCACGGTAGGCGCGGCGGCGGCAGCCGTCGGGGTCGTGCCGGCCGAAGGCTTCGCCGGAAGGGAAGTCGACTTCAACCGGCCCTACCTGCTGCTGGTGACCGATCTCCAGACAGGCGAGCCGGTCTTCCTCGCGAAGGTGGCCAGCCCGGCGCGGGGCTAGCGGCACCGGGACCGCCCGCGACGGGGGCGGGTTGGGTGACGGCGGTCCTTATGGCAAGCTCGGAGCATGCCTGAGGCCGCTGAGCTCGGTTCCCCCGCGGGAGCGCCCGCCACTGCGCCGTCCCGGGGAGACGGCCCCCCGGGTCCCCCCGCCGACCTGCTCGTCCGCGACGCCAAGCTGGTCGCCACCTGCGACCCTGATGGGCGCGAGCTGCCGGGCGGGTGGGTGGCGATCACGAACGGGCTGGTCTCCGGGGTCGGCTCGGCGGCTGACCCGATGCCGCCCGCCGCGTCGACGCTGGACGCCTCCGGCTGCCTGGTCACCCCGGGGCTGGTGAACACCCACCATCACATCTACCAGAACCTCACCCGCTCCTACGCGCCGGCCATCAACGGGTCGCTGTTCTCCTGGCTGACCGTGCTCTACCCGCTGTGGGCCGGGCTCGACGAGGAATCGGCGTACCTGTCGGCCTGGACGGGCCTGGCCGAGCTCGCGCTGGGCGGCTGCACGACGACGACGGACCACCTGTACGTCGCGCCGCGCGGCGGCGGGGACTTGTGGACCGCCGAGATCACCGCGGCCCGCGAGCTGGGCATGCGGTTCCACTGCACGCGCGGCTCGATGACGCTGTCGCGCAAGGACGGCGGGCTGCCGCCGGACTCGGTGGTACAGGACGACGACGACGTGCTGGCGGACAGCGAGCGGCTGGTCCGGCTGCACCACGACCCGTCGTGGGGCGCGATGGTGCGGGTGGCGCTCGCGCCGTGCTCGCCGTTCTCGGTGTCGCCCTCGCTCATGCGGCAGACGGCCGAACTGGCCGAACGGCTCGACGTGCGGCTGCACACGCACCTGGCCGAGGACCCGGACGAGGACGCGTTCTGCCTGGAGCGGTTCGGCAGGCGGCCGGTGGAGCAGTTCGAGGAGGTCGGCTGGATGACTTCCCGCGCGTGGGTGGCGCACTGCATCTACCCGGACCAGGCGGAGGTGGCGCGGCTCGGCGCGGCGGGCGTCGGGGTGGCGCACTGCCCCAGCTCCAACATGCTGATCGGCGGCGGCGGCTTCGCGCCGGTGCGGGAATTCCGCGCCGCCGGGGTCCCGGTGGGCCTGGGCTGCGACGGCTCGGCTTCCGTCGACAGCGCCTCGTTGTGGATCGAGGCACGCGCCGCGCTCCTCCTGGGCCGCCAGCGCAAGGGACCGACGGGGATGACGGCGCGGGAGGTCCTCGACATCGCGACCCGGGGCGGGGCGGCCTGCCTGGGGCGTTCCGGTGAGCTCGGCGAGCTCACCGTCGGCGCGGCCGGGGACCTGGTGTGCTGGCCGCAAGAAGGCGTCCAGTACGCGGGCGCGCTGGCCGACCCGGTGGAGGCGTGGCTGCGATGCGGCCCGGTAGCCGCCCGGCACACGGTGGTGGCGGGCGTGCCGCTGGTCCGCGACGGCGCGCTGACCGTGCCCGGCGTCGACGGGATCCTGGCCAGGCACGCGGCGGCGGCGGCCAGGATCCAGGGGCTGGCCTGATCGCCGGCTGGCGGCGGACCCCTCCTCGCAGGAGCTCGTCTGCTCAGTGCGAGTCACGTCCGACGGCGGCCCCGCTGGCACCGGTGAGGAAGTCCAGGTCGGCACCGGTGTCGGCGCCCTGCACGTGGTGGGTGTACAGCCAGGTCCAGCCGCGGGAGGCGGCCGGTGCCGGGGCCACCCACGCGGCGCGCCGGGCGGCCAGATCGTCGTCGGCGACCTCGAGCGTGAGCGTGCGGGATGGCACGTCGAGGGTGATCCAGTCACCGGTGCGGACGAGTGCGAGCGGACCGCCCACGGCCGCCTCGGGCGCGACGTGCAGCACCACGGTCCCGTAGGCGGTGCCGGACATCCGGCCGTCGCAAATCCGGACGATATCGCGGACGCCGCGCCGCAGCAGCTTCGCCGGCAGCGGGACGTTGGCGACCTCCGGCATGCCGGGGTAGCCCTTCGGGCCGCAGTAGCGGATGACCAGCACGGTGTCCTCGTCGGCCTCGAGGTCAGGATCCGCCACGACCTGGTGATACGCCTCGGGCGAGTCGAAGACGAGGGCGCGGCCCCGGTGCTTGAGCAGGTGCGGTGAGGCAGCGGACTGCTTGATGACGGCTCCGTCCGGCGCGAGGTTCCCGCGCAGGACGGCGGTGCCGGAGCCGGCCTCCTGGACCGGTGCGGCGAGCGGAGCGATCACGTCGCGGTTCCAGCAGGCCGCGTCCCCCACGTTCTCGCCCACGGTCGTGCCATTGACGGTTAGCGCCTGCGCGTGCAGCAGCCCGCCCTCGCTGAGCTCGCGCATCACGGCGGGCAGCCCGCCCGCGTAGCAGAAGTCCTCCATCAGGTACTTCCCGCTCGGCTGGAGATTGACCAGGGTGGGCACGTCGCGGATCAGGGCGTCGAAGTCGTCCAGCGTCAGCTGGACCCCGAGGCGGCCGGCGATCGCCAGCAGGTGAATGACCGCGTTCGTGGACCCGCCGATGGCCGCGTTGACCCGGATCGCGTTCTCGAACGCCTCCCTCGTCATGATCTTCGCGGGCGTGACGTCGTCCTCAACCAGGCCGACGATCCGCTGGCCGGCCCGCTGCGCGGTCTCGTAGCGGCGGGCGTCGACGGCGGGCCAGGTCGCTGAGTACGGCAGTTGCATGCCCAGGGCCTCGGCCATCGACGCCATCGTGGAGGCGGTGCCCATCGTCATGCAGTGCCCGTTGGAGCGGGCCATGCAGCCCTCGGCCAAGGCGCACTCCTCCTGCGTCATCCGCCCGGCGAGGAGGTCCTCCTCCCAGCGCCAGACGGCCGTGCCGGAGCCGACGTCGCGGCCCTGGTACTTCCCGCTGAGCATCGGGCCGCCCGTGACCATGATGGCGGGCAGGCCCACGCTGGCCGACGCCATGAGCAGGCCTGGGGTGGTCTTGTCGCAGCCGGACAGCAGCACCACGCCGTCCAGCGGGTTGGCCCGGATGAGCTCCTCGGCCTCCATGGCCAGCAGGTTCCGGTACAGCATGGCGGTTGGGCGCAGCAGCGTCTCGCCGAGGGCCATCGCGGGAAACTCCAGCGGGAACCCGCCGGCCTGCCAGACGCCGCGCTTGACGGACTCCGCGACCCGGTGGAGGTGGACGTTGCACGGCGCCAGTTCCGACCAGGTCGTCGCGATCCCGATCACCGGGCGGCCGTCGAACACCTCAGAGGTGAACCCTTGGCTGCGCATCCACGCCCGGTGGTTCATCCCGGCTCGCCCTCCCGCGGCGAACCAGGTGGCGCTGCGTCGGGCGGGGGTCGGGCTGGGTGCGTTGCCGCTGGATGCCGTCATGATCCATGTGTAGCGCGGCGACCCGGTGCCGGGGAAGAGCCTGATCTTGAAATCGAACATACTTCTTTGTGCTACATATTGAATTATCTGTGAGGCGATGGCATACTGTAAATGGGTCCGCGTCAGCCCCGGCGAGAGCGCCGGAAGCCCGCCCCTTTGCGGCGGGTAGCCCCGGATCCTCCTGTTCCGCCTCGGGGAGGTGATCCGCGTGTGCACGGAGGGCAGCCGGCCCGGCATCGAGCCACCAGGAAGCGTCGGCGATGCGCTGCGCATGATGGACGCCGCCCTGGACTTCCTCAACGGCGACTACCTGGCCGGCGCCGGCGGTTCCGGCCCGGCGCGGCCGGGCCGGCGGCCGGCTCGGCGGGCGCGGGCGCTGCGGGGCTGGCGGAGGCGGAGCTGGGCGGGGTGCTGGAGTCGCTGATGTCGTGTCGGGGAAGCTGGCCGCCGCCCGGTCGGCGGTCCTGGCCCGGTTCGACGCGGCCCGCGGCCACGACGCCGACGGCTACGGGTCATCGGCGTCCTGGCTGGCCGCCAAGGGCCGCGTCACCCGCAAGGCGGCGGGCGCCGAGGTCCGCCGGATGCGGCAGTTCACCGCCCACCCCGTCATCGCCGCCGCCGTCGCCCGCGGCGACCTGTCGCCATCATGGGCCGACCAGATCGCCAGCTGGACCGGCAAGCTCCCGGCCGGCTGGCGCGACGACATCGACAGGCTGCTGGCCGACACCGCCTCGGCCGGCGCCAGCCTGGAAGACCTCGCCGTCGTCGCCCAGGCCGCCTACGAGAAATGGCGGTCGCAGCAGCCCGACCCCGACGACCCCGACGACGGCTTCGATGACCGGTACCTGAAGCTCGGCACCACGATCGACGGCGCGGGCCGCCTCGGCGGCGACCTGACCCCGGAGTGCGCCGCCTCCCTGCAGGCGGTCCTGGAGTCCCTGGGCAAGAAGGCCGGCCCCGACGACGACCGCACCGAGGCCCAGCGCTACCACGACGCCCTCCAGCTCGCCTGCCAGCTCCTGCTCCGCGCCGACCTCGTCCCCGGCCGGGCCTGCGCCGACACCCACGTCGACGCCGTCATCTCCCTCGCCGACCTGCTCCAGCTGCCGGGCGCCTCCGAGCTGCAAGACACCTGGCTCGCGGCCCTGGCCGGCCAGCCCGGCTACCTGGCCGGCCAGGACGCCGAAGTCGCCGCCTGCGACGCCACCATCCACCCCGTCGTCACCGGCACCCCCGACATCACCGTCGTCGACCAGATGATCGCCCTCCTGCTGGCCTGCCTCGACGCCACCAGGGACCCCGCGGCCGGGCCCCGGCACGCCCGGGCACGACGACCCCAGCACCACCGGCCCCGGCTCCACCGGCCCGGTAGGCACCAGCCAGGACCCAGGCCCCGCCAGCCCCGGCAACCACAGCGACCCAAGCGCCACCGGCCCGGCACGGGCAGGCACCGCCACCGCCCGCTCCCAGGCACTATCCCCCGAAGCCTGGCAGGCACTGCGCTACGCCATCGCCCGCCTGGCCATCGACCTGGTCTCCGGCCCGGACCGGCTCGCCGCCGCCTTGCGCCGCGGCCTCCTCGACGCCCCCTACAACAGCAAGTCCGTCGTCCTGGACATCGGCTGCTCCGCCAGCATCCCCGGCCACATCCGCCGCGCCGTCCAGCTCCGCGCCCGCGGCACCTGCGAATGGCCCCGCTGCGCCAGGAAAGCCGTCCACTGCGACATCCACCACCTGCGCCACCAGGCCGACGGCGGCGAAACCTCCCTGGCCAACTGCGTCCTGCTGTGCCAGTACCACCACGACATCTGCATCCACCGAAAAGGCTGGCGCCTCACCCTGCACCCCGACGCCACCACCACCGCACACGGCCCCCACGGGCAGGCGCATCCACACCCACGGGCCACCAGGCGACCAGGGACCGCCAGACAAGGACCGCCAGGACAAGGGCCACCGGACCACCGGCCACCCGCCGATCAGGGACCACCCTAAGGTCGAGCCGCCAGCCACCCGCACCCCATGACACCCGCACCCCATGACACCCGCGACCGGGAAGCACCGGGCCTGGTCGCGGGCGTCAGCATGCCTGGAGATCAGCACGCGGGCGACAAGTCACGCAGTCATCCGGGCCATATCGCGCGGGTCAGGCGGGGCCGGGCAGCGACGAGGGACGGGCCGTACCAGGTGAGGTCGCGACCGGAGACCAGGGCGACGTCTACCTCGGTGAACGACTCCGGGCCGTCGGTCGTGGTGAACTCGTACGGCTCGTCGGGGAGGATCACGACGTCCGGGTGGCGGCCAAGGATGTCGGCCACCTCGACATGCGGGTAGCGGTCTTGACGGCGCACGGCGACGGGCTGGTCGGCGAAGACGTTGTCCAGGCCGAGGCGGCTGGCCAGGTCACTGGTGAACGTGTCCCGGCCGACGACCATCCACGGGTCGCGCCAGACGCAGATGGCCGCGCGCTTGCGGGCGGCCGACGGCCTGTCCCGCAGTGGCGGCACGGCCCAGGTCCGGTCGGCCTCGTCGAGCCAGCCGGGGACCTGCCAGCCGAGCGCCTCGGTGAACATTCGCCGCAGGGAGGCCAGGGCCTCATCGACCGTGCGGATGACGGTCACCCAGACCGGCACCCCGGCCGCGCGGAGCCGCTCGACGTCCAGCTTCCTGTTCTCCTCCTGGTTGGCCAGGACGAGGTCCGGCCGGAGGCCGATGACGGCGGAGATGTCCGGGTTCTTCGTGCCGCGCACCCGGGTAACGTCCAGGCCCGCCGGGTGGGTGCACCACTGGGTCGCGCCGACGAGCGAGCCAGGCCGGGTCACGGCGACCGACTCGGTGAGCGACGGGACCAGCGACACCACCCGCCGGGCCGGCCGGGTGACCGCCATGGCGCACCCAAGGTCGTCACGGGGCCGGCATCACGGGGCTGGTCGTCGGGGAGCTGGTCGCTGGCACCTGGCACACCTGAAACGGTAGCGGTCACCGCCCGCCGAAGGACGCGGGGAACCCCTGGCGCCACGAGGGGTACCGCAATGTCCATGCCAGTTCCTTCTTGGCCAGCGCGTTAGACGCCCCGCGGGCGCGGGTCATCATGTCCAGCGCGCCGCCCATGACGGCCCTGGCGGTCCACTCGGGCACTCGCACCGGGCGCTTGGCCCCCAGGGCCTGGGCGAGTGCCGGGAGCCAGTCGCGCATCGGGGCGGGCTCGTCATCCGTGATGTTGTAGATGGCCGGTCCCTCGGCGTCCAGGGCGGCGACCGCGGCGGCCGCCGCGTCGTGCAGGTGGATGAACGACATCATGCCCGCGCCGTCGCCGATCAGCGGGTACTGGCGCTTGCGCACCGCGGTCGTCATCTGGTCCGGCTCGCCGTAGAAGCCGCCGTACCGCAGGGCGATCCCGCCGGCCGCGGTCACCGCGTCGTCCAGGTGGGCCATCGCCGCGAACGTCTGCCTCGCGGTGGCGGGCGGGCTGGCGAGCAGCGGGTCGTCCTCCGTCGCCACCGGCCCGTCCCCGCCGGCGTACCGGTAGGGGGCGAAGCTCTGCGCGATCAGCCGCCGCACGCCCGCCTCGCGGGCGGCCGCGATGAGGTTGTCGGTGCCCGCGGTGCGCAGCCGGTTGGTTGGCGCGAACGTCTTGTCGAGGCTGCGGCCGAACCGCATGCCGGCCAGCGCCGTCGCCTGGTAGATGATCGCGTCCGGCCGGACCGCCGCCACCACCGCGCGCGTCGCGGCGGCGTCCAGGACGTCGAGGGCCATCGGCGTCGCCCCGAGCGCCCGGATCTGCCCCGCCTTCGCCGCCGACCGGGACGTGCCCGTCACGTCGTGGCCACGCTCGCACAACTGCCTGGTGAGGTGAGTACCGATGGCGCCGCTCGCGCCGACGACGAGTATTCGCATTGCCCGCTCCTCTCGTCACGCCGGCGAGGCCCGGCGTGTCAGTGCTGATGACACGCGGCGATGGGAGAATGTGACCGGTGAGCGACGATGCCAGCCTCGCGGACCTGTTCGAAGAGCACCGGGGCCACCTCCGGGCGATCGCCTACCGGATGCTCGGGTCGCTGCCGGAGGCCGACGACGCGGTGCAGGAGGCGTGGGTCCGGTTCGCCGCCGCCGGGACCGATGGCGTGGAGAACCTGGGCGGATGGCTGACCACGATCGTCACCCGGGTCTGCCTGAACGCGCTGCGCGCTCGGGCCGCGCGGCCCGAGCAGCCCGCTGGCGTGCACGTGCCCGACCCCATCGCCGTCCGGCTGACGACGCCACGCCCGGTCCGGAGGAGGAGGCGCTGCTCGCCGACTCGGTTGGCCTTGCCCTGGTGGTCGTCCTCGGCACGCTGACGCCAGCCGGAGCGCGTGGCATTCGTGCTGCACGACATATTCGACGTGCCGTTCGCGATGATCGGGCCGATGGTGGGGCGGTCGGAGGCGGCGGCGCGGCAACTGGCCAGCCGGGCACGGCGGCAGGTGCGGGCCGCGGGGCCCGCGGTGCCGGACGTGGACCTGGCCGAGCAGCGGGCGGTGGTGAGCGCGTTCTTCGCGGCGGCGCGGGCCGGGGACTTCGACCGGCTCGTGGAACTGCTCGACCCCGACGTCGTGGTACGGGCGGACGGCGGGATGGGCGGCCCGGTTCCCTCCCTCATCATGCGGGGCGCGGCGCAGGTCGCGTCGGCGACGATCGCGACGGCCAGTCCGCAGGCGGACTTCACCCCGGTGCTGGTCAACGGCGTCGCGGGAATGCTGATCACCGTTAAGGGACGGCCAGTGTCCCTCGTCGCCGTCACGGTCGCCGGCGGGCGCATCACGGCGGTGGACGGCATTACCGACCCGAAGCGGCTCGCGGGACTGCGGCTCGGCGGCTAGACGTTGCGCCGGTACTGGCCGCCCACTTCGAAGAACGCCTCGGTTACCTGCTGCAGGGAGCACACTCGCGCGGCGGGCATCAGGGCCTCGAAGACGTTACCGCCGGAACGAGCGGCCTCCTTCAGCGCCGTGAGCGCCGCCGCCGCCTCACCACGATTGCGGTCCTGGAAGTCGCGGACCCGGGCGAGCTGCGACTTCTTCTCTTCCTCGGTGCCGCGCGACAGCGGGATCGCCACCGGGGCCGCCTGCGAGCCGGCCGGCGCGCGGAACGTGTTGACGCCGATCACCGGGAGCGTCCCGTCATGCTTGCGCTGCTCGTACAGCATCGACTCGTCCTGGATACGGCCGCGCTGGTAGCCGGTCTCCATCGCGCCAAGGACGCCGCCGCGCTGCGAGATCCGCTCGAATTCCAGCAGGACGGCCTCCTCTACCAGGTCGGTGAGCTCCTCGACGATGAACGACCCCGAAAGCGGGTTCTCGTTCATCGCCAGGCCCCACTCCTTGCCGATGACGAGCTGGATGGCCAGCGCCCGCCGGACCGATTCCTCGCTCGGCGTGGTGACCGCCTCGTCGTAGGCGTTGGTGTGCAGGCTGTTGGCATTGTCGTAGATGGCGCACAGGGCCTGCAGCGTGGTGCGGATGTCGTTGAACGCCATCTCCTGCGCGTGCAGCGACCGCCCGGAGGTCTGGATGTGGTACTTGAGCTTCTGTGACCGCTCATTGGCGCCGTACCGGTCCCGCATGGCGACCGACCAGATCCGCCGGGCGACGCGGCCGATGACCGTGTACTCGGCGTCCATGCCGTTGGAGAAGAAGAAGGACAGGTTCGGCGCGAAGTCGTCGATCTTCATCCCGCGCGCCAGGTAGGCCTCCACGTAGGTGAAGGCGTTGGCCAGGGTGAAGGCGAGCTGGCTGATCGGGTTCGCCCCGGCCTCGGCGATGTGGTAGCCGGAGATAGAGACGGAGTAGAAGTTCCGCACCTGCTGCTGGATGAACCATTCCTGGATGTCGGCCATCACCCGCAGGCTGAAGTCAGTGGAGAAGATGCAGGTGTTCTGCCCCTGGTCCTCCTTGAGGATGTCGGCCTGCACCGTGCCCCGGACGGTCTGGAGCACCTCCCGCGCCGACAGGCCCTTCGCCGCGCCCTGGTCGATCGCCGTGTTGAGGAAGAAGGCGAGGATCGTCGGCGCGGGGCCGTTGATCGTCATCGACACCGAGGTCTCGGGCGCGGTCAGGTCGAAGCCCTCATAGAGCGCCTTCATGTCCTCAATGGTCGCGATCGACACCCCTGAGGTACCGACCTTCCCGTAGACGTCGGGCACCTCGGCCGGGTCCCGGCCGTAGAGGGTGACGCTGTCGAAGGCCGTCGACAGCCGGGTGGCCGGCTGCCCGTGCGACAGCAGCTTGAACCGCCGGTTCGTGCGGAACGCGTCGCCCTCCCCGGCGAACATCCGGGCCGGATCCTCGTTGTCCCGCTTGAAGGGGAACACGCCCGCGGTGAACGGGAACATGCCCGGGAGGTTCTCCTCCCGCAGGAACCGCAGCAGCTCACCGTGGTCGGTGTAGCGGGGCAGGGCCACCCGCGGTATCCGGCTTCCCGCCAGCGACTCGCGCGCGAGCCTGGTCCGGATTTCCTTATCCCGGATGACGACGACGCGCTCGTCACCGGCGTAGGACTTCGCAACGCCCGGCCAGTCCCTGATGAGCGCGGCGTCGGCCGGCGGCACCTGGCGGCTGGCCTCGTCGAGCATGGCCGAGAGGGCGTCCCGGGCGGCGGTGCTAGCGGTGCCGGCCGCCGGTGTCCGCCGGGGGGGCGCCGGCGAGGTCGGCGAGCACCGCCTCGACCTGCTGCACCTTGCGGACGGCGCTCGCGCTTCTTGCTGTTATCTCATGATAGCCGCGCACCGTGCCCGCGATCTCGGCGAGGTAACCGACCCGGGCCGGCGAGATGACCGGCGCGGCCTCGGTGGAGGTGCGGCCGGTGACCGTGGCCAGCACGCCCTCGGAAAGGGACGCCAGCCCCCGGGAGCGCAGCAGGCCCGCCAGGTGCTGGTACAGCGCGGTGACGCCGTTGTCGTTGAATGTCGCCGCGCTCGTGCCGAAGACGGGCATGTCCTGCGGCCGCGCGCCGAAGGCGTCCCGGTTCCTGATGAGCTGCCTGGACACGTCGCGGACCGCGTCCGCGCCGCCGCGACGCTCGAACTTGTTGACCGCGACAACGTCGGCGAAGTCGAGCATGTCGATCTTCTCCAGCTGGGACGCGGCCCCGAATTCCGGCGTCATGACGTAGAGGCTCACGTCAGCCAGGCTGGTCACGGGGGCGTCGCCCTGGCCGATGCCGGGGGTCTCCACGATGATCAGGTCATACCCGGCGGCCTGGCAGGCGGCGATGATGCCGGCGATGTTCTCGGGCAGCTCGCGTGCCCCGCGGGTGGCCAGCGAGCGGAAGAAGACATGCTGGCCGTCGAGTGAGTTCATCCGGATGCGGTCGCCGAGCAGGGCACCGCCGCCGCGCCGCCGCGTCGGGTCGACCGCGAGGACCGCGATCCGCAGCTTGTCCTGCTGGTCGACGCGGAACCGGCGGACCAGCTCATCGGTCAGCGACGACTTGCCTGAACCGCCGGTGCCGGTGATGCCGAGGACCGGGGCGGCGCCCGGGGGCAACGGGGCCTCCAGGGGCGTGCCCGCCTCCAGGCAGGTGATCGCCCGGGCCAGGGCGGGCGTCTCGCCCGCGAGCAGGGCCGTCATGTCCGGCGGTGTCGCGGCGAGGTCCACGTCGCACTCGCGGATCAGCTCATTGATCATGCCGGGCAGCCCGAGCCGCTGGCCGTCCTCGGGCGAGAAGATCCGGACGCCAGCCGCCGCCAGGCGCTCGGCCTCCGCCGGGACGATGACTCCCCCGCCGCCGCCGAAGACCTTCACGTGGCCCGCGCCCCGCTCCTTGAGCAGTCGCGCCAGGTACTCGAAGTACTCGACGTGCCCGCCCTGGTAGGAGCTGACCGCGATGCCCTGGACGTCCTCCTCGATAGCCGCGTCCACCACGTCCTTGACCGACCGGTCGTGGCCCAGGTGGATAACCTCGGCGCCCTGCGCCTGCAGGATGCGGCGCATGATGTTGATCGCGGCGTCATGCCCGTCGAACAGCGCCGCCGCCGTCACGAACCGCACCGGATACACGGGGCTGTGCAGCCCCTTCCCCTGGAGTGCCGGCCTGCTCAGCTCACTCATGGAACCCCCTGCAGCCTTCTTCCGCATCGTCGTTCCCGCGCGGTCCGCATAACAAGCTCTTTGGACGCTCAATATTTGGACGCTAAAGGAATTTAGGGAGCTAAGTCAAATCGGCTCGCCGCGCGGCACTCGCGAGTAGCGGCGCACTGGCGTACCGTTTGCTCGTGCTTGATTTCGACCCGATCGCCGAGGCACACCGTCAGTGGTCCGCGCGCTGGCCAGAGCATGCCGACCACATGGCCGCCGTCACGTCGGTGATGCGCGTCCAGCAGCTGCTGCTCAGCCGGGTCGAGGACGTGCTCAAGCCCTACGGCCTGACGTTCGCCGCCTACGAGGCGCTGCGGTTGCTTGCCTTCACCCGGCGCGGCTCGCTCCCGATGGGCAAGATGGGCGAGCGCCTCATGGTGCACCCGGCGTCGGTCACCAACGCGATCCGCAAGCTGGAGTCACGGGGCCTGGTCGACCGGCGCCTGTCCCCCGACGACCGGCGCGTCGTGCTCGCGACGATCACCGATGAGGGCCGGGCCGTCGTCAGCGAGGCGACCGATGCCCTGAACCAGTCCGAGTTCGGCCTCCCCGGGGTGTCCAAGGCGCGCGCCGTCGAGATCACCGCCGGCCTGCGCGAGCTGCGGACCGCCGCCGGCGACGCCTAGCACGGTGACCCCGCCGCCGCGAGGGCGGTGCCAGGATTGGCTCCCGTGCCCTGCCGGACGTCTCAGTCATCGAGATGGACGGCGAGGATGCACACGTCGTCGGCGCGGGTACCCGCGCCGAGCATCGCCGTCTGCACCAATTGGCAGGTCCGTTCCGCCGTCTGGGTGAAGGACCCGCGCACGGCCCTGGCGAGGGCGCCGAAGCCCTCGGCGATGTCCCGCCTGCGGTCCTCGATCAGCCCGTCGGTGTAGAGGACGAGCCTCGCCCCGGGGGCCAGGCGCCGTCGGCCGGCGCTGTAGCGAGTGTCCGCGCTGACGCCCAGCATGGCCCCGGCGGTCCCGTCGAGGTACTCGACGTCGCCCTTGCTCCCGGCGACCAGCGCGGGCGGATGGCCCGCGTTGGCATAGGCGACGTCGCCCGTGGACAGGTCGAGCACGGCGTAGAAGACGGTGGCGAAGGCATCCGGCAAAAGGTGGCTCACGGCGGCATTGGTGGCCCGCAGGACGTCGGCGGGAGCGGGGTGCTCCAGGCTGTAGGCGCGCAGCATGCTGCGGATCTGGCCCATGACGGGCGCGGAGTCGATGCTATGGCCGACCACGTCCCCCATGACCAGGGCGACCCGGTCGTGGTCGAGCGGGAAGACGTCATACCAGTCGCCCCCGACGTGCACGCCGCCGGTGGCGGGCAGGTACCGTACGGCCACGTCGAGGCCGGGGATCTCCGGCGGCGCCTCCGGCATCAGGGCATGCTGGAGGGTCTCGGCGACGGTGTGCTCGCGGGCGAACGTCTCGACGTTCGCCCACCCGGCCGCCAGCCGGCGGGCGAGCTCGTCGATGACGACCACGTCGGTCTCGCTGAAGGGCCGGCGGGCACCGTCGCGCCCCAGCACCGCCACCCCGGCCGCGCGCTCGCCGATGAGCAGCGGCATGACGAGCATGCTCTCGAGGCGTGCGCGCCTCAGGATGTCCTTCGCCTCCAGCGCCGCCGGCGTCCGGGCGGTCATCATGGCGCTGACGTCGGGGACGATCTGGGTAGAGGCCCGGGTCAGTGCCGCGTGCAGCACCGGGCTGTCCGACGGGATGTCGAGGGGCTGCAGGCCCTCGAGGATCGCGGCCCTGGCCGGGTCCCGGTGGACCACCGAGGTGGCGCGCAGCGTTCCCTGCGCGGTCAGCATGAACGCCGTGCAGGAATCGGCCAGGGTCGGCACCATCAGCTGCGCTAGCCGGGCGCGCAGTTCCTCCACGCTCCCCATCGCGGCCACCAGGCTGCTGGCGTCCAGCAGCAAGCCGAGCCGGTCCTGCGCGGCCTCGGCCGCCAGCCGGGCCGCCTGCTCCCGTGCCAGCAGCTCGGCTCGCTCCTGCTCGGCGCGCTGCCGGGCGGTGAGGTCCACGATGAACGTCGTCCAGCGCAGCGGATGGTGAGCGAGCACGGCCGCCCCGATGAGGACGGGCACGCGGTGCCCGTCCCGGTGCAGGTACTCCTTGTCATACGGCGGGCACGCCCCGGTACGCCGCATGTGCTCGACGGCCTCGTCGTAGATGTGCACCCAGTCCGGCGGCGTAATCGCCCGCCACGTGATGCGGCCGGCCTCCAGGTCGCTGTGCGTGTAGCCGATCATGTCGAGGAAGGCGTCGTTGGCCTCCAGGATGCCCTGCTCGTTGGCCACCACGACGCCGAGGACGTTCGTCTCCCGCAACCGCCCGAGCAGCCGCGTGCTCTCCCGCAATTCCGCCCGCGCCCTGCGCTGGTCGGTGATGTCGGTGAACACCGAGTAGGCGCGCCGCGGCCGGCCCTGGGCGTCCCACGCGTCGGGCACCGCGGTGATCCGTATCCAGCGCACTTCACCGGTCCGCGCGTTGCGCACCCCGGCGGGCACCCCGGACACCACCGTGCCCGTGCGCAGGGCGATGACCGCGGGAAGCTCATCGGGCCGGTAGGGCGTGCCGTCCTCATGCAGTGTGTGCCTGGCCCGCTCGTCCACGGTGTGGTTGGCCGGAAGGCCCAGGATCTCCTCCGCGACGGGATTGGCCCCGATGGGGGACCCATCGCGCTCGAAGCGGATGATGCCGTGCGGCAGCGTCTCGAACAGCGTCCGGTACCGCTCCTCGCTGCGCTGCAGGCGGCTCGCCAGCTCCTCCAGCTGATGGCGGTCCCTGACGTGATCGGAGACGTCGGTCCGGAAGATCAGCACGCCCGCGACCTGGCCCGCCTCGTCGCGGATTGGCTGATAGACCGAGTCGATGTACACCTGCTCCGGCTCTGTGCCGTGCCGGCGCACCCGCACTTCCTCGCCGCGGGCGTGGTAGGGCTCGCCGGTCCGCAGCACCCGGCGCAGGGCCTGAAAGAGGGGCTGGCCGACGGCTTCCGGCACCGCCTGGCTGAAGGGACGGCCGATCAGGTCACGCCCGCCGAAGGCGCGCCGGTAGCCCTCGCTGGCGAACTCGAAGACCAGGTCGGCGCGGCCACGTAGGCCAGGGCAGCGGGCTGCTGAGCGAGCAGCTCGCACAGCAGCCCGAGTTCCCCCGGGCCGGGGCCGCGCCTCGGACACTCCATCGAAGACATTCTTCATCCCCCGGCGGGCACCATCACCCGCCGCTACTAGCCAAGTACACACTCAGTGTAGCGGCCAGCGCAATTCGCCCATCGAACCTCGTCCGGCGCGCCCGCCACAGCGGGCCGGCTCAGGCTCCCGCTCTCGCGGCCGCCCGCACCGCCGCCTCGCGGATCCGGGCGCGCAGGGCCGCGCCCGCCGCCCGGTCGGTCCTGGCCTCCACGATGCGCACCCCGGCGCCCGGAACGGCCTGCGACAGCGCCTTCACCAGGTCGTCGGGGGCGTCAGCCCGGACGTACGGGATGCCGAACGCCCCGGCCAGCTGCTCGAAGTCAGTCCCGTGCGGCGTCCCGAAGACGCGCTCGAACAGCCCGGGATAGCCCGGCTCCAGCGTGGAGAAGATCCCGCCGCCATCGTTGTTCACCACGATCAGGCACAGGTCCGGCCGCGGCTCTGCGGGGCCGATCGCCAGGCCCGCCGCGTCATGGACGAACGCGAGGTCGCCGAGCAGGGCGAACGCCGGGCCGCCCGGGGGCTGGCCGGGGCCCGCGTGACCGGCGAGAGCGCCGGCCTGGTGCGCCAGGGCCGCGCCGATCGCCGACGAGGTCGTGCCGTCGATCCCGCTGGCTCCCCTGCTGCACAGGACACGGATGCCGGCGCCGGGGCGCATCTTGCTGTTATCAACATCACGGACGGGCATGCTCGACCCGACCCACAGGAGTGACCCGTCCGGCATCGCGCGCAGCAGGTCCCGTGCCAGGCGCGGCTCGCTCAGGGCGTCGCCGGAGTCCAGGATCGCGTCGATGGCGGCGAGGGCAGCCTCGTCCGCGCGCTGCCAGCCGGCCAGCCAGGAACTGGCCGGCATCGCGCCGCCGGGTCCCGCTGGCGCGCCGGTGCAGCTCGACGGCCGCCGCGACGTCCGTCGACATCCGGGCCTGGTCGGCCCAGTGGCCGGGGCCCTGCCGGATGACGACGTGGCGCGCGGCCGGGGCGCGCAGCAATGCCGACTGGGGACGGGACAGGCCGGGGCGCCCGGCGGAAATGATCACGTCGGGGCGGTGCGCCGCCATGAATTCCGGCGAGGCCAGGAGGTACTGGTAGGCGGTCAGGGCGTTGCGGCCGCGCCGGGCACTGGAGGACGGCTCGGCGAGCACCGGCCAGCCCGCCCGCGCGGCCAGGGCGAGCAGCGGCCCGGCGTCGTAGTCGCCATCGCCGCAGACGACGACGCCCCGCTCGGTCCAGGGAAGGGACAGCGGCGGGCCCGGCGGTGACGAGCCCGCGAACCTGGTCCATGGCTGCCCGCCGGGACGGCCGTCGGTCGGCTCGGGCCAGTCCGCGCCTCCTGGCCCAGCCGTGGCCGCGCCGGGGACCAGCGGCTCGCGGAACGGCAGGTTGAGGTGGACCGGCCCCGGGAAGGCGCCGGCCGCGCCCGACGCCTGGGCCCAGGCCTGGCAGGCGAGGGACCGCCAGGCGGCGGCCGCGCCCGCCCGGCGCTGCGGCACGCCCGGGTCGGCGTACCAGCGGACGGCGTCGCCATACAGCTTGACCTGGTCGATCGTCTGGCTCGCGCCGGCACCGAGCAGCTCAGGGGGACGATCGGCGGTGAGCACGAGCAGCGGCACGCCGGACTCGGACGCCTCGATGACCGCCGGGTGGAAGTTCGCCGCCGCCGTGCCCGACGTGCACAAGATCGCGACGGGGCGGCGGGCGGCCTTCGCCAGGCCGAGCGCGGTGAACGACGCGGCGCGCTCGTCGATCCGCACGTGCAGCCGCAGCCGGCCGGCGCGGTCCAGCGCGTGGAACGCCATCGCCATCGGGGTGGACCGGGAGCCGGGGGCGATGACGACCTCGCGGACGCCGCACCGGGCGAGCTCGTCGGCGAACACGGTGGCGAAAGCGGTCGACGGGTTCACGCGGGCACGCCGTCGCCGGAGAAGCCGGGCACCTCGGCCAGGTACCGCGCCGCCGCCAGCGCGCGCCGCCGCCACGGCCCGGGGTCGGCCTCCCACTTCGCCAGCTCGGCCGGGTCCGCCGGCGGCCGTCGCACGGGAAGCGAGCCGTCCGCTTCGGCCAGCGGCCGCGCGGTCACGTCCCCGGCCAGCAGCGACATCGTGGCCAGCCCGCACGCGTAGGGCAGCCGCGGCAGGGCCGCGGCGAGCGCCACTCCGGCGGCCAGGCCCACGGAGGAGTCGACGGCACTCGACACCACGACAGGCAGTCCGCAGGCGTCCGCCACCCGCAGCGCGTTGCGCACGCCGCCCAGCGGCTGCACCTTGAGCACGACGATGTCCGCGGCGCCCGCCGCGCGCACCCGAAGCGGGTCCTCGGCCTTGCGGACGGACTCGTCGGCGGCCACCGGGACGTCGACCAGCCGCCGGAGCGCGGCCAGCTCGTCCAGGGTCGCGCAGGGTTGCTCGGCGTACTCCAGCGAGTAAGCGGCGAGCCGCCGCAGCATGCGCGCCGCCGTGCCGACGTCCCAGCCGCCGTTGGCGTCCACCCGGATCGCGCCGGACGCGCCGAGCGCGTCGCGGACGGCGGCGACCCGCTCAATGTCCTCGGCCTCGGCGGTGCCCCGCGCGACAGCGTCCCGCTCCGCGACCTTGACCTTGGCCGTCCGGCATCCTGAGGCCCGCACGATATCGGCCGCCGCCTCCGGGCCGACGGCGGGCACGGTGACGTTGACCGGGACCCGGTCCCGCAGCGGGGCCGGCCATGGCACCGTCGCCGACTCCAGGGCACTGGCGAGCCAGCGCGCCGATTCCCTGGCGCGTACTCCTCGAACGGGGAGAACTCCCCCCATCCCGCGGGGCCCTCGATGAGCGCCCCGCGCCGGATGGTGATCCCGCGGAACCTGGTCCGCATCGGGATCTCGAACGCCCGCAGGCCAGTCAGCAGGTCGGCTAGCACGCTCACCGACGGCACCCTCACGGCCTCCGGGGGAAGTTGCTGAAGTCCGGGGAGCGCTTCTCCTTGAAGGCGTCGCGACCCTCCTGGGCCTCCTCGCTCATGTAGTAGAGCATCGTCGCGTCGCCCGCGAACTGCTGCATCCCGGCGGCCCCGTCGGTGACGGCGTTGAGCGCGCCCTTGAGCATCCGCAGCGCCAGCGGGGACTTCGCCAGCAGCTCATCGCACCAGCGCAGCGTCTCGGCCTCCAGCTCGGCCAGCGGGACGACCGCGTTGACCAGGCCCATGTCGAGGGCTTCCCGCGCGCTGTACTGACGGCAGAGGTACCAGATCTCCCGGGCCTTCTTCAGCCCGACCGTGGCCGCGAGCAGGGAGGAGCCGTAGCCCGCGTCGAACGAGCCGACCTTCGGCCCTGTCTGCCCGAAGACCGCGTTGTCGGCCGCGATCGTCAGGTCGCAGCAGACGTGCAGCACATGGCCGCCCCCGATCGCGTAGCCGGCCACCATCGCGATCACCGGCTTGGGGGTGCGGCGGATCTGCACCTGCAGGTCGAGCACGTTCAGCCGGCCGATGCCGTCGGGGCCCACGTAGCCGTCGTCGCCGCGGATCTTCTGGTCGCCACCGGAGCAGAAAGCCATGTCTCCGGCCCCCGTGAGGATAATCACCCCGATTGAGGGGTCATCCCGCGCGACATTGAACGCGTGGGACAGCTCAAACAGCGTCGTGGGCCGGAAAGCGTTGCGCCGCTCGGGCCGGTTGATCGTTATCTTCGCGACGCCGCCGGCCGTGTCGTACCAGATGTCCTCATAGTCTTTGCCGCCCCCCGGGCCAGACCGCTGCCATTCAACCATTCGTAACCTCCGTCTGATGCGGGTCTAAGGTTAATCACCGTGACGACTTCCCCCCGCAACCGGAGACCCCTCCAGGCGATCCTCCTGAACGGCCCGCCGACGCTCCCCGGCTCATCGAGCCGCTGCGGGCCGCGCTCGACGGCACCGGGCCGGCCATCCTGCCCGTTGACGCGGGGCTATCTCCGGACCAGGTCGCCCGGCTCGTCGAGGCGTTCCAGGCGGACGAGGTCGTTTCCGCGGACGGGGAACTGACCGCGGGCCCGGCCCCGGCGCCGGGCGTCGCGCAGGACACCGCGGTGATCATCAGCACATCGGGGTCCACCGGGGCGCCCAAGGGCGTCGAGCTGAGCGCGGGCGCGCTGCGCGCGTCGGCGCGGGCCTCGCTCGCGCGGGTGGGGGCGCGGGCGGGCCAGCGATGGCTGGCGTGCCTGCCGGTCACCCACGTGGCCGGGCTGCAGGTGCTCGTGCGGTCGCTGGAGTCGGGAACCGAGCCGGCGGTGGCCGCCGTGGCGGACGCCCGGTCGCTGGCTCGCGCCCTGTCCGCCCGGGACGCGGCCGCGCACGTGTCCATCGTCCCGACCCAGCTCGTGCGGCTGATGGCCAGTCCGGCCGGCCAGGAGGCGCTCGCTGGCTTCGCCTCGGTCCTCGTCGGGGGCGCGGCGGCGGCCGCGGGGCTGCTGGCGCGGGCGCGGGCGGCCGGGGTGCGGGCGGTGACCACCTACGGCATGTCGGAGACCTGCGGCGGGTGCGTGTACGACGGGGTGCCGCTTGACGGCGTGTCGGTGCGGGCAGGCCAGGACGGGCGGCTGCGGATCTCCGGGCCGGTGCTGATGAACGGGTACTACGGGCAGCCGTCGCTGACGGCCTCGGTCCTGGCGGGGGGGCCAGGGCCCCGCGAGTTCGTGACGTCGGACCTCGGCTCCGTCGATGAGGCCGGGCGCGTGGTAGTGCGCGGGCGGGCCGATGACGTGATCAATACTGGCGGGCATAAGGTCGTTCCCGGAGAGGTGGCCGCCGCCTTGTCCTCGTGTCCTGGCGTGCGCGAGGTGGTCGTCGTGGGGCGGCCCGACCCGGAGTGGGGCCAGCGGGTCACCGCGGTCATCGTCCCAGTCGACCGGGCATGCCCCCCGACCCTTGAATTGCTACGTATCCATGTGCGGACGGCGCTGCCACGTTACGCTTGTCCCACCGAAGTCGTGCTCGCTGACACCATCCCGGTGCTTTCCAACGGCAAGCCCGACCTCGCGCGACTCCGTGTGGGCTGACCGTGGTTGGGACCGGCTGGGACTCCCCCAGCGAGGCCCGAAAACGGCGGGAACGTTACGCTGACGGGAACAATCTCCGCCGCGAAGCGTTATTACTTGTGCCCGCGGGAAACGCCAGTCAACCCAGGCGGGCCTTGTTGAAGCCATCTTGGGCACCGTAAGACGACGATGTTGAACGGCGCAGCGCATGCGCACGTATACAGAAGGAGGGAGGTGTCTCATGCCGCGGATCGCCAACGCTACCTCGGTCGGAGCAAGCACGATCGGGGCAGGCGCTCTGGCCGACGAGGCCACTTCTTCGCGCGTTGATGACCTGATCCAACGCGGCCGCAGCCAGGGTCACCTGTCCCTTTCGGACCTGCGGACCGCTTTCGAGCAGGCCGGACTGACCCCGACTGAGGCCCGGTCCATTCTCCGCGAGCTGAGCGAGGCCGGCGTCCGGCTGGCCAACGAGGAGCCTGAGCTGCTCGCGCCCAGGCCCGCCCGCAAGGCTGCCGCCAGCTCCAAGAGCAGCGTGGCGAAGGCCAGCACTGGTTCAAAGGACAGCACCGTGAAGGCCGCCCCGGTGAGGAAGGCCGCGACGCCGAAGAGCGCCCCGGCGCCGGTCGCGGATCCGGAGGAGACCATGGACGCTGAGGAGGCCCTTGAGGCCAAGGCCACGGTGACCGGCGCCACGGACGCGGTCAAGCCCGCCGCCGTGAAGAAGACCCGGACCGCCAGGGCCACCACGACGAAGGCCAGCGCCGCCACTCCCGCGACGCAGGCCGGGGCCAAGGAGTCCGCGTCCGGTGACGAATCCTTCAACGACGGGGAATTGGGCGACGACGACCTCGCGGCGATGGAGGCCGAGGCGTCGGTCTTCGATGGCGTCGACCTCGACGACCAGACCCCGGCGATGGGTGACTCGGTCCACACGTACCTGAAGTCCATCGGCCGCACCAGCCTGCTCACCGCCGAGCAGGAGGTCGACCTGGCCAAGCGCATCGAGGCGGGCCTGTTCGCCGAGCACAAGCTGGACAGCGACCCTGACCTTTCCGCTGACTTCCGGCGTGACCTGGAGCTTGTCGCCGAGGACGGCCGGCGGGCCAAGGCGCACATGCTGGAGGCCAACCTCCGGCTGGTCGTCTCGGTCGCCAAGAAGTACAGCGACCGGGGGCTGTCCCTGCTTGACGTCGTCCAGGAGGGGAACCTGGGCCTGATCCGCGCGGTCGAGAAGTTCGACTACACGAAGGGCTACAAGTTCTCCACCTACGCGATGTGGTGGATCCGGCAGGCGATCCAGCGCGGGTTCGCTGACTCGGCGCGGACGATCAGGCTGCCCGTGCACGTGCTGGAGATGCTGTCGAAGCTGTCGCGCGTGGAGCGTGACATGCACCAGCGGCTGGGCCGCGAGCCTACGCCCGAGGAGCTTGCCGTCGAGCTGGACCGGACCCCGGACCAGATCGAGGAGCTGCTGCGCACGTCGCGGCAGCCGATTTCGCTGGACTCGACGATCGGCGAGGACGGCGAGACCTCGATCGGCGACCTCATCGAGGACGTTGACGCGCCGGAGGCCTCGGAGCTGGTCGACCGGCAGCTGATGGCCGAGCAGCTGCGCTCGGCGCTGGACGCCCTGACGCCGCGCGAGGCGACGATCATGGCGATGCGCTTTGGCCTGTACGACGGCAACCCGCACACCCTGGACGAGATAGGGCGCGCGCTGGGCCTCACCCGTGAGCGTATCCGCCAGCTGGAGAAGCAGTCGCTGTCGAAGCTGCGGCACCCGTCGCGGGCGCAGCCGCTGCTCGACTTCGCGTCGTAAAGTCACGGCTCCCCTCGCCGGGAGCGAGCACGTACCATGCCGGGCCTGGGCGACCAGGCCCGGCATGTTTCGTTTTGGCTCACTCCTGCGGGAGTCCCCGCCGACCGCTCGCCAGGGTGCACTAGTATTCCCAAGCCAGCCCATCGACGGGCACGCGGGACTTAACGGGAGGCACCGGTTCACATGGACGATGAAGGCCTGCTGGACGAGCTTCAGGAAGAGCTCGGCTCCGACTACAGCCCTCAGCTGAGGGTGGCGGCCGGAATGCTCAGCGGCGACGCGACCGCCGCGGTGCCTTATCTCCTGTTCTCGATCGCCAAGAGCCTGGAGGACATCTCGTTCCTCCTGCAGAACGACAACGTCAGCGTCATCATCGACTCCGAAGAGGAGTAGCCTCGCCGCGGAGCATCGGGGGATGCGACACCGCGGCGGAAGCTCGCCCCGCCGGGGTCAGCCGGAGGCTCGCCTCCTGTCCGTCGCGGCGATGATGGCGACCACGGCGGCGGCGCAGGCGGCGAGGGCGATCTCCGGCAGGACCGGCACGGTCACGGCGAGCAGGGCCAGGGCGGCGATCCCGGCCAGGCGATTCCACGAGTCCATCCAGTTGGTGACCCAGGTCGTGTAAACCCACGCCAGCCAGACCATGGCCCACAGCAACGCGGACCGCAGCGCGCCGCGCGGCGTCGGGTCGGCGAGGAGCTGGTGCGACAGCTGCGTGACCGCGAAGGCGTAGACGAGGTCGAAGAACAGCTCGATGCTAGTGACCCGGCTGCCGGCCGACCGGTCCCGCAGCAACTGCCCGCCGGCGACCGCCACGCGTCACCAGGCATAGTGCTCCGGGGCTGTCTTGTACCCGGGGAAGATGTCATCGAGCCGCTTGCGCACGTCGTCGCCGAGCTCCAGGCTGACCGCCCGCGGCGCGCCGTCGAGCTGGTCATGCGTCCGCGGCCCGATGACCGGCGCGGTGACGCCTTCGGCGTGCAGCAGCCAGGCCAGGGCGACGCTGGCCGGCTCCTCGCCGAGCTCGTCGCACAGGTCCTCGTACGCGGCGAGCCTGTCACGGTTGGCCGCCACGGCCTCGGCAGCGCGCCCGGAGACCCGGCGGGCGCCCTCGCGCTCCTTCCTGAGCACGCCGCCGAGCAGGCCGCCGTTGAGCGGTGACCACGGGATGACGCCGACTCCGTAGTCGATCGCCGCGGGCAGCACCTCAAGCTCGATCTCACGGGTCATCAGGTTGTAGATGGACTGCTCGCTGACCAGGCCGAAGAAGCCGCGCGCCGCCGCCGCGCCGCAGGCCTGCGCGATGTGCCAGCCGGCGAAGTTGGACGACCCGACGTACAAGATCTTGCCCTGCGCGACGAGCACCTCCATGG
The DNA here is from genome assembly GCA_963735415.1 of uncultured Actinomycetota bacterium. Taxonomy (GTDB): domain Bacteria; phylum Actinomycetota; class Actinomycetes; order Streptosporangiales; family Streptosporangiaceae; genus Trebonia. The sequence continues at coordinate 171,075 of CAVTLB010000012.1, forward strand.
CCTGCCAGATCTCTTCCCACGGGGTGTCACGGTCCACGTGGTGCATCTGGTACAGGTCGATGTAGTCGGTCCGCAGCCGGCGCAGCGACGCCTCGCAGGCCCGGCGGATGTTCAGCGCGGACAGCCGGCCGTAGTTCGGCCAGTCGTCCATGTCGCCGTAGAGCTTGGTGGCCAGGACGGTCTTGTCCCGGCGGGACGGGGCGCCGGCGAACCAGTCGCCGATGATCTCCTCGGTCCACCCGGCGTGCGCGCCCTGGGTGGACCGGGCCGCCTGCCCGGGCGGCCCGTCGGCGCGGCCGTACCGGTTGGCGGTGTCGAAGAAGTTAATGCCCAGCTCATGGGCGTGGTCCATGATCCGGTGCGCCTCGTCCGGCGGGGTGAGCGGCCCGAAGTTCATCGTCCCGAGGCACAAGCGGCTGACCTTGAGGCCGGACCGGCCAAGATGCGTGTACTCCATGCTGATACCTTTTCACACGCTCGCCTCCCGGGCTGGCCTGGTTTCCCCCGGGAGGCGGCCCGAACACGCGGGGCCACGCTAGGCGATCCGGCGATGACGCCTGCGGCCGTGCCGCCATGACCGGGCCATGGCCGTCCGGCCGCCGAGCGCCTCCTCAAGCTCCGCCAGGGACCGCAGGCAGTCGGCCGCGGCCGCCGCGGGGCGGGCGGCGCGCAGCTGGTCGCTGAACACCTCTAGTGACCACGGGCCGCCGTAGCCCGCGCCGGCCAGGATGGCGGCGAACCCGGTGACGTCAAGGTCGCCGCGACCGGGCAGGCAGCGGTGGTGGCGGCTCCAGGTGAGCAGGTCCAGCGTCATCATGGGAGCGTCGGCGAGCTGGGCGAAGAAGATCTTCTCTGCTGGGATCCGCCGGATGTCGCCGGGGTCGTGGCGCTGGGCCAGGATGTGGAAGGAGTCGAGGCACACCCCCAGGGCCGGGTGCGCGGCGGCCTGGACGATCCGCCAGCCGTGCCGGTAGTCGCTGACCCGGGTGGCCCATGACAGGGACTCCCAGGCAACGCGCATGCCGCGGGCATGGGCGCGGTCGGCGAGCAGCGCGAGCTGGCTCGCGGCCAGGCCGTCGTCGTCGATGGCCTCCGGGCTAGTGCTTGAGCAGGCGAGGAGCGTGTCCGCGCGCAGGGCGGCCATCGCGTCGAAGGCGCGCTCGGCGCGGTCCAGGCTGGCCCGCAGCTGGCTGCCGGGGACGGCCTCGAAGTCCCTGAAGGGCTGGTACAGGTAGACGCGAAGGCCGAGGTCCGCGGCCGCCTGGCCCGCCTCGGGCGGGGACAGGCGGCTGGCCGCCATGTCCGCCTCGCACAGCTCCACGCCGTCGAACCCGGCGGCGGCCGCGGCGGCCAGCTTCTCCTCGAGCGTTCCGTCGCCGAGGGACACGGTCGCGACGGACCGCCCGGCAGCCGGCGGCTTGCGTTGGGCTGGGCTGGTCGTTGCGCTGGTCATGGTCATGGCCGGTCCTCCCCGGTACGATCTGCCTGCCGTGGAGCCCGGTGCGGGCCAGTTTGCGCCCTCGGTGCCCTGCGGCAGGATAATCCATATTTGTAACTGATCGTACGCATATGGTAATCGCGTACCGGAGCATGCGGAAGGGGTAATCGAAAGATCACTGTTGGTAATCACTGCGAGGCCCCGCGGGTGCTATAGTTGGTGGCGTGAACCGCGCGCGAGGTGCCCAGTGGTGGCGGCGTCCCTGAGGGGTGGCCGCCTTTAGTCCCGCGCGCGCAAGCTGGCCGTCCGATACGGGCGGCCTTCGTGGTTCCTGGCCCGGTGCCCGGCCGCCCGTGACCTTATCGAAGATCACTGGAGGAACCCATGACCGCACTCATTTCCGTGACCGTCCGCGACTCCCTCGCCGCGACGCTGCGACGGTCGGCCGCGCTTGAGGCCGCGATCGAGCGGGACGACCTTTCGCCGGGCACGCGCGTCCTGACCGGGGACCGGCCGACCGGGCCGTTGCACGTGGGCCATTACTTCGGCACCGTCGCCAACCGGGTCCGGCTCCAGGAGCTGGGGGCCGAGGTCTTCGTGCTGGTCGCCGACTACCAGGCGCTGACCGACAGGGACAGCGCCGGGAACCTCAGCGACTGCGTGACCGGCCTCGTGCTGGACTACCTGGCGTGCGGAATCGACCCGCGGCGCTCGGCCATCTTCGCGCACAGCGCCGTGCCCGCCCTGAACCAGCTGCTGCTCCCCTTCCTCAGCCTGGTCTCCGTCCCCGAGCTCCAGCGCAACCCGACGGTGAAGGACGAGATCACCCACTCACGGCAGTCGTCCGTCAGCGGGCTGATGCTGACCTACCCCGTCCACCAGGCGGCGGACATCCTGTGCTGCAAGGCCACCCTGGTGCCGGTCGGGCAGGACCAGCTGCCGCACCTCGAGGTGACCCGGCTGATCGCGCGCAGGTTCAACGAGCGGTACGGCGCCGTCTTCCCCGTCCCCGACGCGCTCCTGTCGGACGCGCCGCTGCTGCTCGGCACCGACGGCGCCAAGATGAGCAAGAGCCGGGGAAACGCGATCGCGCTGGCAGCGACCAGCGATGAGACCGCGCGGCTGATCCGGGGCGCGAAGACCGATTCGGTCCGGCACGTCTCGTACGACCCGGCGGCCCGGCCCGAGGTGTCATCGCTGGTGCTCCTGGCCGCGCTCGCCGCCGGCCGTGCCCCGGCGCGGCTGGCCGGCGAGATCGGCGGCGGCGGGGCGGCCAGGCTCAAGGAGGTCGCTACCGAGGCGGTCAACGAGCGGCTCGCCCCTATCCGCGCCCGCCGGGCGCAGCTCGCGGCCGACCCGGGGTACGTCCGGCAGGTGCTCAGCGACGGCAATGACCGCGCCCGCGAGATCGCGGACGCCACCCTCGGCGAAGTGCGGGCCGCCATGGCGATGACGTACTAGGAACCACGCCCCGGGCCTGCCGGGGACCCGGGCTTACGCGCCGGCTGGCTGCTTGCGGGCCGACGCCTGGTAGATCTGCTCGATCGAGGACTCGAGCTGGGCGTTGAATTCCTCGTCGGTCTGGCTGGCGGTCAGCCCTTCGAGGAGCGCGCGCGAGAAGCTAGCGATGAGGACGGGGTCACGTGCCAGCAAGGCACAGGCCTCGTCACGGCTATAGCCGCCGGACAGGGCCACGACCCGCAGGACGCGCGGGTCAGCCGCCAGCGCGCCGTACAGGCCGGGCCGGGCCGGGATGGTGACCTTCAGCATCACGACCGCTCCCGCCGGCAGCGCCTCGACGTGCTTGGTGATCGCGTCGCACAGCAGCGCCTCCGCCTGTTCCTTGCGCGGGCTGGAGATGCTGACCTCGGGCTCGATGATCGGCACCAGGCCGGCGGCCATGATCCGGCGGGCGTAATCGAACTGCTGGTCCACGATCGCCGAAACCCCGCCCTCGTTGGCGTCGTTGATCACCGAGCGCATCTTGGTGCCGAAGACCTGGTGCCGCGTGGCACGGTCGAGCAGCTCATCGAGGGTGTCGATGGGCTTCATGAGCTGGACGCCGTCCTGCTCGGGCGCGAGCCCCTTGTCGACCTTCAGGAACGGCACCACGTCCTTCTCGTCCCACAGGTACCGCGCCGTGGGAACGCCGTGGATGTCCCGGTCCATGGTCTGCTCGAACAAGATCGCCGCGAGGACGCGGGAGCCGTCGAACGCCGGGCTGGTCATCACGCGGGTCCGCATGGCGTGGACCAGGTCGAACATCTCGGCGTCTGAGCTGTAGCGGTCACGGCCGATGCCGTACTCGGCCAGCGCCTTGGGCGTGCTGCCGCCGCTTTGGTCAAGGGCGGCGAAGAAGCCGCGGCCGGCCGCGACCTTCTCAGATTGGATAGTGTTCACCTTCCGTATTCTGGCACCCGCCGTAGCGGCCTGGTAGCTCAGTATCGCGTTCCGCCGCTCCGGTTCCGGGCGGCCAGCGGCGAGGGATGAGGCCGGGCGCCAGGCGGACCCGTTGGGAATGAAATGCGATGCTTATCTCCCGCGAAACGCTAGACGCCTTGGTAAGGATTGCCTTACCTTAGGGCGCGTGAACTGGGCCGACAGCGCACCTAACCTGCTTATCGGGCTCCGCGAGGGCCTTGAGGCGGGACTCGTCGTCAGCATCTTGCTGGCGGCGGTGCGGAAGATCCCCCGCGGCGACGGGCAGCGCGCCTCCACCGCTCCCGTCTGGCTTGGCGTGCTGGGCGCCGTCATGCTGTCGGGCAGCTTCGCGGCGGTGCTGACCTACTCCTCCGACGTCTTGTCCAGCAGCGGCCAGGAGGCCGCCGGCGGGCTGCTCAGCGTCCTGGCCGTCGGCCTGGTCACCTGGATGATCTTCTGGATGCGGCGGACCGCGCGGACGATGTCGGCGCACCTGAAGGAGCAGGTAGCGCAGGCCGCGGTGATCGGCACGGGGGCGCTGACGCTCACCGCGTTCTTGTCGGTCGGCCGTGAGGGGCTGGAGACCACGCTGTTCCTGTGGACGGCGGCGCGGGCGTCGGGGCAGACGGTCGCCCCTCTCGCCGGGGCCGCCATCGGCATCGTGACCGCCGTCGCGTTGTGCTGGGGGCTGTACCGGCGGGCGCTGCGGCTGAACATCGGGGCGTTCTTCAGCCGCACCGCGATCGCCCTCATCGTGATCGCCGCCGGCGTGCTCGCCTACGGCCTCGGTGACCTGCAGGACGCGGGGCTGCTGCCGGGGCGCGCCTGGGTCGCGTTCAACCTGTCCGGGCACATCGGCACCGGGTCGTGGTGGGTCTCGATCATCAGCGGCCTGACCAACCTGACGCCCAGGATGACTGTCTTGCAGGTTGTCGCCTGGGTCGCCTACCTCGTGGTGATCTCGTGGAACTTCCTGTCCCGGCCCGCCCGGCGAGCAGCCGCGCCCGCCGGGACGACCGCCGCCGGCCAGCCAGCCGCGGCGGCCGCCCAGCCAGGCCGCTGGGAACGCCTGGCCGGGCAGCGGGCCTGGGTGGTCGCGGGCGTGCTCGTGGCCGTGCCCGCGCTGGCCGCCGGGGCGACGATCGTCGCGCTGCCCGCCGCGAGCGGCACCTCGTCCACGGTCACGGTGACCGGCACCACCTGCGGGCAGGACTTCACCGCGGCGCACGCGGGGACGCAGACCCTCACCGTGCGGAACTCATCCTCCGCCTCCGGCGAGGTCAACCTGCGCAACGCCGGCGGCGGGATCGTCGGCGAGATCGAGACCCTCGGCCCGGCAACGAGCGCGCCACTGTCGGTCACGCTGAGCGCCGGCAGCTACACGCTCGCCTGCTTCCTGTCCGGGAAGCCGGCGATGTCCTCGGCTGCGGTGACAGTCAGCGGGACGGCCACCGCGACCGCCCCGGTGGCGCCCAGGCCCGTCACGCTAGCCGAGCTGACGCCACCGAACAACGCCTACCAGGCGTACGCGGCCCGCGTCCTGCGCACGCTGTCGGCCGACGTCGCCAGGATCCAGGCGGACCTCAAGGCACCCGGCCCGGAAGCGAGCGACATCGCCAGGGCCAGGGCCGACTGGCTGGACGCGCAGCTGCAGTGGGAGCGGGTCGGCGCGTCCTACGACAGCTTCGGCCAGTTCGGCCTCGACGTCGACCTGCTGCCGACCACGCTCCCCCTCGGCGTCAACGACCCCGGCTTCATCGGGCTGCACCGGCTGGAGTACGGGCTATGGAACCGGGAGAGCGCCAGGGAGCTCCTGCCCATCGCGAACCAGCTCGCCGCGAGCGTGACCGCGGTGCGCAAGAACCTCTCCGGCGATGACCTCGCCGGCGACCCGACGAACCTCCCGCTGCGGGCCCACGAGATCCTGGAGGACGCGCTGCGCGACCACTTGTCCGGGATCGACGACGAGGGGGCGGGCGCCGCCTACCCGATGACGTACGCCGACCTCCAGGCCGACCAGGCCGTGATCGCCGAGCTCGCCCCGCTGATCAGCTCCCGCCAGCCCGGCCTGGTCGCGACGATCACCAGCCAGCAGGCGGCGCTGGCGCGGGCGCTGCTGGCGACCCGGGCGGGCGCCCGCTGGCTGCCCCCGGCGCGGGTTCCCCTGACCGCGCGCCAGTCCGTCGACGCAAGCCTAGGCGCGCTGCTTGAGACGATGTCCGCCGTCCCCGATCTTCTCGAAGTGAGGCCCGCGTGAACCCCAGCCGACGCAATTTCCTGAAGGGCGCCGTGTCCGGCGCGGCCGGGACCGCGCTCGCCGGCGGAGTGCTGATCGGCGGCGCCCACGCGGACGCCACGGCCGCGACCACCACCGGTGACGCCGCCCCCGCCGCGTCCTACCCGTTCCACGGCGCGCACCAGGCGGGCATCCTCACGCCGGCGCCGTCGGACAAGCAAGCGGCCATGGTCCTGGCGTCGTTCGACGTGACGGCCGACAGCAAGGCGGAGCTGGCCGGCCTGCTCCAGACGCTGACCCGGCGGGCGCGGACGCTGACGGCGGGCGGCCCGCCGCCCGACCTGGGCATCGGCCAGCCGCCCGCGGACAGCGACGTGCTCGGCCCGTCGATGCCAGCCGACGGGCTGACGGTGACGCTGGGCGCCGGGTCGAGCCTGTTCGACGACCGGTTCGGGCTCGGCTCGCGCAAGCCCGTGCGGCTGACCCAGATGCTCGCGTTCCCGAACGACGCGCTGGAGGACGCCTGGCTGCACGGCGACCTCTCGCTGCAGCTGTGCGCCAGCCACCCGGACGCGGTGCACCACGCGCTGCGCGACATCATGCGGCACACCCGCGGCGGCATGCAACTGAACTGGAAGATACAGGGATACGCCTCACCGCCCCGGCCATCGGGGACCGGACGGAACCTGCTGGGCTTCAAGGACGGGACGGCGAACCCCGCCGGGCCGGCCGCCACCTCACTGGTGTGGGTGGACGACCCCGCCGAGCCCGCGTGGACCGCGGGCGGCTCATACCAGGCGGTGCGGCTGATCCGCATGCTCGTGGACTTCTGGGACCGGGTCTCGATCAACGAGCAGGAAGGGATGTTCGGCCGGCGGCGCGACAGCGGTGCCCCGCTGGACGGGAACAGCGAGTTCGACACGCCGGACTACGCGGCCGACCCGCACGGCGCGGTGATACCGCTGGACTCCCACATCCGGCTGGCCAACCCGCGCACCGCCGCGACGGCGGACCAGCGCCTGGTCCGCCGGTCCTACAACTACGACCTCGGCGTGGACGAGAACGGGAACATGCAGGCCGGGCATATCTTCCTGGCCTACCAGCAGGACCTGGAACGGCAGTTCGTGACCGTCGCGAAGCGGCTGGTCAACGAGCCACTGGTGGACTACGTGCAGCCATTCGGCGGCGGCTACTTCTTCGTGCTGCCCGGCGTGCGCGACGCCAGCGACTGGTACGGACGGGGCCTGCTCGCCTTACCGGGGACGCCCCTCCTGATTACGCATTGAACCTTCCCTGTATTCATTACGTAGTCACGAATGTGAGCAACTGGGACGATGGGCCCGCGCGGTACGCGTACCACGACGCGGCACCCGACAACGACGACGACATCTGGTTCCACCCGGTGACCTACGACCAGACCGTGTACCCGGACGCGGAGCCGGAGCCGGCCCTGGAGGAGTACCCCGCCCTCGATGACGACACGGTTCCCGACCTGCCCTCCTACCGGGATCGCTGGCCCAGGTCCCGGCGAGGGCCCCGGCGGAGCGCCACTCGACGACTACGCGGGCTACGACGACTTCCCGCCCGCCGGGCCCGCCTGGGAGCACGGGCCCGCCGGGCCGCAGGAGGCGGCCCGGCGGGCGGAGCCGGACCCGGACGAGCCCTGGCCGCCCCGGGCGCGCCGCGATCCCTTCCGCATCGCCGCGGGCGGGCGGCTCACGGGACGCGTCGTCGCCATCACGGCGGTCGCCGCCGCCATCCTCGGCTTCGGCGTCGTGATCGTCACCGGCCGGGTCAACCAGTCGCTGCCCTCCTCGGCGCTGCCCGGTGGCACCGTCGCGCCGGGCACTGCCGGGCCGGGCACTGCCGGGCCGGGCACCCCGGCGCGCGGCACCCCCGCAAGCGGTGCCGCCGCCTCGGCCACCGCGCCGCCGGTAACCCAGGCGCAGGCCCAGCAGGTCCTCGCCACGTACACCTCGACGAACAACACGGCCAACGCACAGGCCAGCCAGCCCCAGCTGGCCACCGTCGAGACCGGCAGCAGCCTGGCGATCGACGCGGGCATCGACCGGGTGAAGCACGCGAGCGGGTCCGCGCCGTACCCGGCCTACGGGCCGGCCCACGCCGCCTACTACATCCCGCTGGAGCCCCCGGCTACCCGCGCTGGTTCGCCGTCCAGGTCCGCAACGCGCTCGCCCGCGCCCCGGGCCAGGTCATCAACAGCGAGTACCTGGTCTTCACCCAAGCCGCGCCCGGGGCCTCATGGAAGAACGCGATCGAGCCCTTCATCGTCACGGGAGTCACGCCGCCACGTGTCGCCATCGACGCGAACGGCTACGCGACCGCGGTGACCGCCGGCGACGCCGGGCTGGCGCTGTCGCCCGCCACCGCCAGCAAGGCAACCGCGACCGCACTGGACAGCGGGACCGGCGCCCCGGCCGCCCCGGCCGGCCTGGCCGACCAGCAGGCGCTCGCGTCCCTGCACCGGAAGTTTCCCGCCGCAGCGGAAACGGACCGCCATTTCGCCGCCACGGACCCCGTCTTCGGACTGCGCACCGCCGACGGGGGCGCGCTGCTCTTCTACGACGTGGCGGCCCAGGTCACGGTGACCGCGCAGGCCAGCGGCCGGCTACCGCTTGACGTCCCCGGCTTCCTGTCGCCGGGGCAGCCGGTCGCGCGGGCGACCCTGGATTACCTGGAGCAGTTCGCGACCTACGACCCGCCGGCGGGCGGGCCGGCGCCGTCGGCCGTCGCCGGCTACTCCGGAATCACCGGCACCGCCCGGTAGGGACACAGCCCGCTAAGGACGGCCCGGTAGGAACGCCGCGCGGGGCACGGCCGGGCGAGCGCTAGTCGCGGCCTTCCGCGTCGTCCTTCCGCCTGCCTGGCGGGGCCTTGCCCGCAGCGGGGCAGCACGGCGGGGACCAGTCCGCCCGCCCCGCCCGCGGGCCGACACAGTTCCGGCCACGCGGACCAGTCCGGTAATTTCGGCCGAGCTTCCGTGTACCTGCGTGTAGTGCGCCACGAGGCGCTGCGAGTCCGAGTAGAGGCGTGAGACCTTCGCGCCGCGCTTGGGGGATAATCGACGCCATGGCCACGGAGAACACCGCCCGGCTCGCGGTGCTGATCGACGCGGACAACGCGCAGCCGTCCATCACCGAGGGGCTGCTCGCGGAGGTCGCCAAGTACGGGACCGCGCACGTCAAGCGCGCCTACGGCGACTGGACGGGACCGAACCTGCGCGGCTGGAAGGACCAGCTGCTCGCCCAGTCGATCCAGCCGATCCAGCAGTTCGCCTACACCAAGGGCAAGAACGCCACCGACGCGGCCATGGTGATCGACGCGATGGACCTGCTGTACTCGGGGCGGTTCGACGGGTTCTGCATCGTGTCGAGCGACAGCGACTTCACCCGGCTCGCCGCAGCGGCTGCGCGAGTCCGGGCTGACGGTCTACGGGTTCGGCGAGCGCAAGACGCCCAAGCCGTTCGTGGCCGCGTGCGACAAGTTCATCTACGTCGAGAACCTGCAGTTCGCCGAGGAGGACGACGGCGCACCGATGCGCCGGCGCGCCAAGCCGGCCCGGCCCACGCCCGCCACGGCGGCGCAGCTCAAGGGCGACGCCGCGCTGGTCGGCCTGCTCCGCAACGCGGTCGAGGCCGCGTCCGACGACGACGGGTGGGCGCCGCTCTCCTCGGTCGGCAACATCATCACCAACCAGCGCCCCGACTTCGACTCCCGCAGCTACGGCTACGGCAAGCTGAGCGACCTGATCACGGCGACCACGCTGTTCGAGATCGAGCGGCGCAGCCCGGGCGACGGCAAGCAGGCGCTCATGTACGCCCGCGAGAAGCCCCGCGCGTCTTCCGCTCGCAAGACCGCAAGCGCCAAGACAGCCGACGCCAAGACCACGCGCGCCAGGAGCGCCCGGTCAGCGGCGGTCAAGGCCCCTGCCGCGTCCTAGAAGACCTCGTTCAGCTTGCCAGTCCGCCAGGTCGAACGCGAAGCCCCTGATCGCGTCCTCGTGCGGGATGAACGGGCTCGCCTTGAGCCGCGCGATCGACTGGCGGGTTGTCCTGCGCGGCGTCGGCGAACATCTCGGCGGCCCGGGGCCGACCGGTGCCCTGCAGGCCACCCTCGGCATACCAGCGCGCCCAGGCATGAACGCTCTGCCGCGACACCCCGAACCTGGCCGCGACCTCCGTCACCGGCACCCCCGGCTTAACCTCCAAAACAGCCCGGTACTGCTGCTCGACAACCGACATCTCCACCGGTGCCAATCCCGGCCTCCCGCCAGCAAACGACGAGTGATAGAAAGCCCGAATCTGTCGTCTGTGGCGAGCGTCCGCAACGGAACCCTGTCGAGAACGCCTACGGCGCCCTTTCGGGATCGGCTACGCCGATTCTTGACGGAACCCGTCCGACGGAGGCGTCAGATCACCATGGATAAGGCCAAGCAGTCCAGACAAGACGGCCCAAGAGCGGCCAGTAGGCCAATCGCGCTCCGAGGCTGAGGTTCTATTTTCGGACCAGCGTGAGCCAAGTCAGGTATCCGCTAGAGTGATAACCTTGGGTGTTGTCGCCAGGGGGCGGGAAGTACAGCTGGTGGGTGATCACGGTCACGATGAAGGCGACAACCGTCAGGGCGAACAGGGCACCCCCTATCTTGGCTGCACTGCCCGAGCGGGCCAGTAGCGCCACGAGCATCGCCAGCGCCGTGCCTACGGCAAGCACAAAGAGCACGCCCGCGCACGCGTAGAAATAATCGGGCCTGGTCTCGTACGCTCCCGGCGCGTTGTTGTTGTTGAAATACGAGTAAACGTGTAGGCCCACCCATGCGGCCCCGAAAGTGCTGTGGCGGACTACCCCCCGACAAGGGTGACTACCACCCCGACAACAAAAAGCACCAAGATGGCCCCGATAAAGCAACCGCACCCCTCGGAGTCGCCTCCGACCCTCCGGTACAGGTTCCCATCGCGGTCTCTACCATATCCCGACATGCTGTCGTCCTTGCTGCCTGCCGATATAGCCGCATTGTAGCGTGTTGACCCGAGCGATCACTAGCGCCAACCAACCTCAACGCGCTTTCTACGCTGGACTTTCGGCAACCGAGTAGGTGCGCGCCGGTAGTTCGCATCGAGGCGTGCCGCGTGCCCTTCGCGTGCCCGATCGAAGTGAAAACCACGGACATTAAGCGGCACCAGGACGAGGAGGAAACCGGCCCTTATCACGAGCGCAGCAGTTGGCCGCAGGACTCGAAAAGACCTCCTAAGCTGTGGGTCCGGTCTCGGCGAGGGTCTCGCGCACAGCGACATTTCCTGGGTCCTGCCGCGTTAGCTCACTGCGGGCCGAGGGCGCGGTCTTGCGGCCAGGGCTTCCTCGGCGAGGATGGCCTCGTCGGGAATGCCGGGCGCCTCGGAGGCAGCCGCTTCCGCGTCGGCGCGCTCGTGCGATCGCGGCTGGTGGGCCTCGTCGTCGGCCGCGGCGAGCGGGCGGTGCACCGTCGCTGAGGACGACCGCCGGCCAGCGACGACCGTGCCCGCGCCGAGCAGGAACGGCACGTGCGCGTTGTAGTGCTCGACCAGCTTGCCGGCCGCGAACGGCGCCAGGCCGCCGCCGATGAACCGGACGAAGCCGTAGGTCGCCGAGGCGACCGGGCGCGGCACCGGCGCGATGCTCATGACGGCGGTGGTGACGAGCGTGTTGTTCACGCCGATGAACGATGCCGGAGACGATGATCGCGACGATGACGGCGGCCTTGTTGTCCGGCCAGATGCCGATGACGGCGGACAGGACGGCCATCAGGACGAACGTTGCCGTACAGCGTCCGCGGCGTGCCGAAGCGGGCCTTGAACCACGGCGCGCCGAAGACCGCGAAGATCGCCACGAGCACGCCCCAGCCGCAGAAGACCGCGCCGAGGCGCAGCGGGGACAGGTCCATCAGGAACGGCGCGTAGCCGAGGATGGTGAAGAAGCCCCAGTTGTAGAGCAGGCCGGACGACGCTGGTCGTCGCCAGCGCGCGGTGCCGCAGCGCGGTGATCGGCTCGATGATGGACGTCTTGCGCTGCGGCCGGCGGGGTCGCGGGGACCAGGACGATCGTGGCGACCAGGGCGATGAACATCAGGACGCGACACGCCGTAGAACGGGCCGCGCCAGCTGATGTTGCCCAGCAGGCCGCCGAGCAGCGGGCCGCAGGCGATGCCGACGCCGAGCGCCGTCTCGTACAGGACGATCGCGCCGGCGAAGCCGCCGCTGCGCCGAGCCGACGATGACCGCGAGCGACGTGGCGATGAACAGCGCGTTGCCCAGGCCCCAGCCCGCGCGGAACCCGACGATCTCGGCTGATGCTGCCGCTGCTGCCGGCGAGCGCGGCGAAGACGACGATGAGGACCAGGCCGGCGATCAGCGTGCGCTTGGCGCCGATGCGGCTCGACACCCAGCCGGTGACGAGCATCGCGACGGCCGTGACCACCAGGTAGCTGGTGAACAGCAACTCCACCTGGGCTGGGCTGGCGTTCAGCTTGCTCGCCAGCGACGGCAGGATCGGGTCGACGAGGCCGATGCCCATGAACGAGATGACGCAGGCGAAGGCGACCGCCCAGACCGCCTTCGGCTGGCGGAAGGGGCTGACCGCGGCGCCGTGCCCGGACGAAGGTTCAGTTTGCATAGGGCAACTATATTACAAACGTATATAGAAAGATCAATGCATCACGGAGCGGGCCGTCCCACTATGCTCCAGGAAAGGGCGAGCCCAGGGCTTCGGGCGAGCGGGAGGACGGAGCATGGACAGCGCGCAGGCCGGCGGGGACGAGCAGAGCCTTGTCTCGGCCGCCGCCGTCTACGGGCTGGTCGCCACGCTGCTGCGCCGGATCCCGCGGGACATCAGCCTGACGTCGCTGGCGACGCTGGCCACGCTGGACCGGGCCGGGGCCAAGAGGATCACCGAGCTGGCCGCCATCGAGGGGGTCACCCAGCCGTCCATGACGACGCTCATCGCGGGCCTGGAGAAGTCCGGCCTCGTCGAGCGCAGCGGCGACCCGAACGACCGGCGGGTCTCCATGGTCTCCCTCACCAGCGCGGGCCGGGACTACATCCGGCACCGCAGGCAGGCGGGCACCGAGGCGTTCGCGACGCTGGTCAGCGAGCTGCCGCCGGACGAGGCGGCGGCGCTGGCCGCGGCGGTCCCCGCCCTGGCCCGGCTGCGGGAGATCGACAACGAGCAGCGCGACGCCCTGCTTCGCGCCCGCTAGCGAATCCAGAGGTTGAAGTCCGAGGGTCCGGCGGCCGTCGGGCGCCCGAAATCCTGTTACCCGCTGGTAGCAGTGTATTTTTCGGTGATAATAGCGGAAAAAGACACTGCTACTGACGAGTAGGCCGCGCCGCGCCGGAGCCGGCCACCACGGGGCAGGTACGCGGCCATGCCGGGCACGATACCCGAGAAGGACCTCGTCACTTTAATCCCTGTAAGCGGCCGGTTAATGTCGAACTGGAATTCCCGGACGGCCGGGAACGTCCGCTAAAACGCTCCTCGCTGCCTTGATTTCGCCTTCGAGTCGCGAGGGGCCGCCAATGCCCAGAACCCTCGAAAAGGCGATATATCACCCTTAACGAGCCTAACAGCCCACGGCCCGCCCGGCGATGGCCGGTCCTTCTGGGATAATGACGGCATGCGCATTGAGCAACGCCTGGCCGAGCGCGGCCTCGTCCTGCCAGCGCCCATGCCCGTCCCGGCGGGCATGGCGCTTCCTTTTCCCTGGGTCCGGCTGTGGCCGCAGGAGCGGCCAGGGCGCGCGTTCGTCTCCGGTCATGGCCCCCTCCTCCCCCACGGCGCCGTCCCGCCGGCGCTCCTCGGTAAGGTCGGCACCGACATCACCGAGGACCAGGCGTACGAGGCGGCCCGCCTGACGGCCCTGTCGATCCTGGCGAGCCTGCAGCGCGCCATCGGCGACCTGGACCGGGTGACCGGATGGCTGCGCGTCTTCGGGATGGTCAACGCGGGCCCTGACTTCACTCGCATGCCCGCGGTGATCAACGGCTTCTCCGACCTCATCCTCGACTTGTGGGGACCGGTCGCGGGCGCGCACGCCCGGTCCGCGATCGGGGTGGCGGCACTTCCCCTTGGCATCCCGGTGGAGATCGAGGCCGAGGTCGCGATCGACTGAGGGACGGCCGCGCGGCAATTCATTCTCGGCATTTCATCGAATTTGCACCCCGTCGCGTTAACTCGTGCGCAAAGTAACCCCATGCCACACACGGCAGGAGTATCGTGGTGGCCACGCGCCGCGGGCGAGTGGTGGCGCGGCGCACGTCCAAGCGTTCCGAGATCCGGCAAATCACCCAAATGGCGAATATTCGCTATCACCTCACACTGTGGGTGGTATAACGATGAATACGGATGAACCGCACCGGATCGGGCGAAAATCCCTGCCCGTTGACCGGCGGTCAGCGCGGATCGCCGCCGCCGAGCAGTCGCTGGCGAGCGCCTATGCGAGTATGCGCTCGGCTGGCGTCGATCCCGACAGCGTCGCGACCGCGTTCGCCGTCGCCCGCGACTGCCTGGCCGAGGCCAGGGGGCTCAGCGCCCAGGCCCGGCGGGAACTGGCCCTCGCGCAGTACGAGCGGGACCTCGTGCGGCGCCGGGCACCCGTCGCCCTCCCGCCAGCGGGCGCACCGTCCCCCGCCGCGCCGCCGGCCCCGGCGGTGCCGCCCGGTACCGCCCACACCGGTACCGCCCACACCGGTAGCGCCCAGACCGGTGAGACCGCCCAGGATGCGCCTGCCATGCCCGGCGCGGCGCGCGCACCGGCGCCGGACTGGGCGACGGCGATGGCGGCCCGGCCGACGATCCCGGGCCTGCCCGGCACCGACTTGTGCCCCGACCCGGGTGCCGCGCGCACGCCAGAGGAGTTCATGGATGCCCTGCGCGGCTTCCGCGCGTGGGCCGGGAAGCCGTCCTTCCGCGCCATGGAGCGGCAGTGCGCGCGCCGGTTCGCCGCCTCCACGATGTGCACGGCGCTGAGCGCGGACACCCTCCCCAGCCTGGACATGGTGCACGCCATCGTGTGCGGCTGCGGTGGCTCACCGCGGCACGTGCACGCCTTCGCGACGGCCTGGCGTCGCCTGGGCCTGCCCAGGCGCGACACTGCCGGACACGACACTGCCGGGCAGGGCGTACCCGGGCGGCCGGACGCCACCAGGCAGCGCGGGGACCGGCTCCGTGGCCTGTACTCGGTCGACGGGACGGGCGCGCGGGCGGCCTCGCCTGGCGCCGCGGTGGCCGCGGTGCCTGCGGTGCCTGCAACGGGCGGGGGGTGCGAGCCGATCGATGGGGCACAGCGTGACGCCCGCCCCCACGGGCACGATGACGCCAGGGCCCGCTTAGCCCAGGTCGCCGACCAGGGCCGCCAGCTCGGCCAGGTCCCCGGCCGCGAAGCCGCCGCTTGCGTTCAGTAGCTGGATGACCGCGTGGTCCGCCCCGGCGTCCAGGTGCGCCTTGATGCGCGCGCGAGAGTCGGCGGGCCGACCGCAAGGCCGGCCTCAGGCGGCCGGGTCGGCTGGGCTGGGCTCGTCTGGCTGCGAGACCTCGGCGATGAACTGCCGCACCGTGCGCGCCAGTGCCTCGTCGACATCGCTCCCCGGGACATGCACTACGACTACTTCGCTCACATGCTCCATCCGAGTTGATTCCCAACCATAGTGATTGACCGTGCGGCAAAGATACACGGACACCCCAGTGATAGCATCGCTCTGCCGCGGGACGCGCCGACGGGAATTTCCCCGGTGCCCGCGGCGACGTCACGGCCGCGCAGCGAGGCGGACCACTTGGCCGCCGCATGGAATGTACATGAGCGCGTTACCAGCTAGTCATGTTCGGTTAAGCGTCCTGCACTGGTTCCCGCATAGCGTATGCAGATGGTTGACATCCGGGCATGCGAGCAGTGCGGCACGGAGTTCACGCCGCGCCGGGAGCACGCCCGGTTCTGCTCGACCGGGTGCCGGATGGCGTGGAACCGCGGAGACCCGCGGCAGGCGACCGTCTCCTTCGCCGCACTTGACTGGTCCGTCAACGCCATGACCGAGGTCACCAGCCGGCTCGAGGACAGCGGCCACCAGCCGGGCATCATCGCCACGGTCGCCACGGCGGTGAGCGACGCGACCTGGTGGGTCACGCTCGTTGACGCGACCCTGGTCCGCTACCAGCCGTGCGAGTACGACGCGACCCTTGAGCTGCTGCCGCCCGCCGAGCGGGAGGAGATCGAGCAGACGCTTGCCGGGCTGCGCTACGTCCGCAACCAGATGGGCCTGCACATTGACCCTGTCGACTTCCTCCAGGCCGACCCGGCGGCGCGGGGGACATGGCTACGCGGGGAGCCGGCCTGGACATGGAGCCTGCTGCCCGCGCCCGTCATCCCCGACCTGACGCCGCGCGCCCAGGAGTGGGAGTACAGCCGGTACCAGGCTTACCAGCACTGGCTCGCGGGCCGGCCCGTCACCCGCGCGTTCACGCTCGCCGCCGGCTTCTTGCGGCAGGCGGCCGCGATCCGCTCGCCGGAGTCCACGCTCAGCGCGTGACCAGCGAGGATGACCCCGGGATGACGGCATACCATGGTCTGATGTCCGATGTGCGGCGGTGCGAGGAGTGCGGCAGGGAGTTCGTCCCGCGCCGGGAGCACTCCCGGTTCTGCTCGGCGGAGTGCCGGCTCGCGTGGAATAAGGCGAACGCGCGGCACTCCGACGTGTCGGGCGCCGCGCTCGACTGGTCGCTGACGGCGATGTCGGAGGCGACGGGACGGCTGGCCCGCGCCCGGAGCCTCGACCCCCGGCACGCCGCGGTCGCGGTGAGCGACGCGACGTGGTGGGTCACCATCGTCGACGCGACCCTCGTCCGCTATCACCCCGGCGAGCTACGACGCGGCCATGGACGCCCAGCCGCCGCAGCAGCGCTCGGAGATCGAGCTGACCCTCACCGGGCTGCGCTATGTCCGCAATCAGATGGGCGTCCACCTCGACCCCGCGGAGTTCGTCGCCGTGGTGCCGGCCACCCGGGCGGGCACCACCTCGCTCGCGTGGCGGCCGCTGCCCCCGCCGGAGTCCGCCGAGCTGTCCCCGCGCGGGCAGGAGTGGGAGCGCGGCCGGTACCTCGCCTACCAGGAGCGGCTGGCCGGGCACAGCGTCACGCGGACGTTCGCGCTGGCCACCCGGTTCCTGCGGCTCGCCGCGACGATCACGCCCGCCGAGCCGGAGCAGCCGGTGCCGGGCGCGGCGCCGCCCGGGCCGGCTGCCGCGGAGCAGGCCGACTCCGCCTGACGGCCAGCGCGACTGGGAGCAGGTCCGGCTCAGCCTAGTAAGTCCCCAGCGGCGCCGGAGGGACCGGTCCGCGGCGCTGAAGACGCTGTCGACGACGATGCCGATGATGAGGATCACGATCATGATCGCGGTCGCGCTCGACCAGGTCGGCCTGGTCCTGGTCGGTCTGCAGCAAGACGCCGAGCGAGGGCTGGTTGGCGATGATCACGAGGAGCTCGCCGGCCATCAGGGACCGCCAGGCGAAGGCCCATCCCTGCTTCAGGCCCGCCACGAACGACGGGAGCGACGCCGGGATGATGAGGTAGCGGTACAGCGACAGCCCGCGCAGCCCCATCACGCGGCCCGCCTTGAGCAGCAGCGGCGGGGTGTAGTCCACCCCGGCGATGAGGCCGTTGGCGACCGACGGCGCCGCCCCCAGCACGATGACGAACATGATCGCCTGCGTGGTCAGGCCGAACAAGATGATGGCGAACGGGAACCAGGCGATGGACGGCATCGTCTGCAGGCCGGTGAGCAGCGAGCCCACCGCCGCCCGCAACGGGGCGATCCGGGACACGAGCGCGCCGACGACCGCGCCGATGACCAGCGCGAGCGCGAACCCGATCAGCGCCCGGTACAGCGTGGTGCCGAGCGCGTGCCACAGCAGCCCGGTGCCGAGCTGGTCCCACAGGTTCGCCAGGGTGGGACCGGGTGCCGGGAAGATGAGCTTCTTCCAGCCGGAGACCGCGATGAGCTCCCAGATCAGCAGCACGAGGGCGATCGCCGCGAGCTTCGGCCACGCGGCGCGCCACGCGCGGGCGCGCGAGGCCGCCCGCGCCGCCGCTGGCGGCTGCTCCAGGGCGTCCAGCCAGTCCAGGGCCGTCTCAGTGCTGGCCATGGCGGCCTCCTTTCTCGCCCCCGGCGGCCGCGCGGAGCCGGTCGGTGATCGTGGCGGCAAGCTCCGCGACCGGAGCGGAGTCGATGCGGCGGGGCCGCTCAATGCCTACCGGGTACTGCGCGAGCACCCGGCCCGGGCGGCTGCTGAGCAGGACGACGCGGTCCCCGAGCCGGACTGCCTCCCGGACGTTGTGCGTCACGAACACGACGGTCAGGGCACGCTCGGCGGTGATCCGGTCGAGCTCGTCGTGCAGCGCGTCCCTGGTCATCGCGTCGAGCGCCCCGAACGGCTCGTCCATGAGCAGCACGTCGGCGTCCTGCGCGAGGGCGCGGGCGAGCGCCACGCGCTGCTTCATGCCGCCGGACAGCTCGTGCGGCCGCTTGCCGCCGAAACCGCCGAGCCGGACCGTTTCGAGCAGCTCGCGCGCCTTCCGCTTGCGCTCCGCGCGGGGCACGCCCCGGCCGCGCAGCGCGAGCTCGACGTTGCCCGCGGCCGTCAGCCACGGGAACAGCGCCGCCTCCTGGAACATCAGGGCCACCGTGCCGGCGACGCTGACGGTGCCGGCCGTCGGCCGCTCCAGGCCCGCGGCCAGGCTGAGCAAGGTCGACTTACCGCAGCCCGACGCGCCGATCAGGCAGGTGAACTCGCCCCTGGTGACAGTGAGGGAGACGTCGTCGAGGGCGCGGACCGCCGCCGCGCCCGTGCCGTACACCTTGGACACGCCGCGGAGCATGACGGCGGCCGCGGCGACCCCGCCGGAGGCGGTGCCCGCGACCGAGGCTGGAGTGCTCATCGTGATGCTTCCCCTTGCTGCCGGTCCGGCTAGGAACCGGCGACCTGCGGCTCGCCGGCCGCGGTGAGGACCTGGTTCAGCGGCCCGAGGTCGAAGATGCCGCTCGAGCGTGACCGGCTTGAGCAGGCCGACGCTCACGGCCTGGGACGCGTCCTGCGTCAGCGACGTGGCGTCCGGGTCGTTGGTGAAGGTGATCTCCTTGAACGACGCGGCCACGATCGAGGCCTTCAGCGGCTTGCCGGTGTAGGCGGCGAGCTCGGCGTTGGCGTCCGCCTCGGCCTGCGCCGGGTCGGACTTGATGAAGTCGTTGGCCTCGACCTGCGCCTTCACCAGGTCGGCGACGACGGCCGGGTGGGCGGTCAGGAACGACTGCGTCACCACCAGGACGGTCGTCACGCCCGGCTCGGAGTAGAGCACCGTGCCGCCGTCCTTGACCATCTGCACGTCGTACGGAGCGGGCTCGGAGGCCCCGGCGATCTGATGGGACTGGAACTCCAGGACGGCGGCCGAGTTCGGCGACGTCGGCTTGACGGAGACGTCGCCCCCGCCGGTGATGCTGGTCGCCAGGCCCTGCTGCTTGAGCCAGTACCTGACCGCGACGTCCTGGGTGTTGCCGAGCGACGGGGTGGCGACCGACTGGCCCTTGAGCTGCGCGGCGCTGGTAATGCCCGGCTTCACGACGACGGACGCGCCGCCGTTCGCCGCGCCGGAGACGATCCTGATGGCGGTGCCGCCGGACTTCTGCCAGGCGTTGATGGCCGGGTTGGGCACCACGTAGGCGGCGTCGAGCTGGCCCGACAAGATCGCGGTGGTCTCCTGGGTGCCCGAGGTGAAGACCGATGTCTTCAGGGTGCCGGCCGCGCCGAGCTGCCGGGTGAAGTAGCCGTTTTTCACGGCGATGAGGGCCGGGGCATGCGTGATGTTGGCCAGGTAGCCAAGCCGCACGGTCACCGGGTCGGCACCGGATCCGGCACCACCCGCGCCGCCGCTCGCGGGGGTGGAGCCGGACCCGGACGAGCACGCCGCGATGAGCAGCGCGCCGCCCGCGACGGCGGCGGCGGTCGCCAAGATGCGTCGCATGAAGTTCCCTATCTCTATCGATTTACTCGGGCTTAATAAGTTATCACATCCGAGCGAAATAGTAGACTTTAGGAACGCGAGTGATGCCGGCCGGGGCGACCGGGCCGCCGGGAGCGGCGGTCAGGAACCCTGGTCGGTCGAGTCCGAGAGGCTAAGCCCGAGCACCGACGGGTACTTGGCCAGGCATTCCTGCAGCCGGGCCTCGTCGGCGGCGGAGGCGTTATTCACCTGGTACACCACCTGGTCGAGGCTCTCAGCGAGCGGGATGCCAGAGGGCAGCGCAACGGGGCTGACATTGGGCAGCTTGCCGCAGGCGGCACGGACCTGCAAGCGCGTCGCGATCGAGGTGCCGTCCCGGAAGGTCACGGTGGCCTGCTGCTGGCTAAGGGCCTTATCCATCGCGGCGCACCCGGTGGCGCCGGCGACGCCCGCCGCGAGCACGAGGGCGGCAATGACGGCACGGCGGATGCCCATTACCCTCGCCCTTCGGCCGGGCATGCACGGGGGGTCCGGGGGGTCGTCCCCCCGACATGGGAGAGCAGCGCCATGGATGCAGCCTACGCGCTCCCCGCACCGAGTACGGTATCGGGAGAGTGGCACCGAATGACCATCGATGTCAGCGCAAGACCCCTGGAGGTTCGAGTCCGTGCCCGCCCACTTCGCGGCCAGGTGCCAGACGGCTCACCATGTCCTCGCGTTACATCCTTATCGTCAACTCGCGGAAGGTCACCAGGCCGGTCTTCGTGATCGGCGCACCGCACTCCGGGGCGGCCGAGGTCGGCGCGGCGCTCAAGCTGTCCCCGGGATTCCACGTCACGATCGGCCAGGCGGCGGTGCTCCAGGCCGTGCACGCGTTCGCCCGGCGGCCCTCCTTGTACCAGGGCCGCGGGACGGCCGCGCTCTCGGTGATCCGGGACGGGTTCGCGCAGGCCTGGCAGCTCACGCCGACGGGCTGCGCGCAGTGCACCGCGCAGTGCCGGACGGCGGCCGGGCTGGCGGCCGACGCGATCGGCCCGTGCGCCGAGGTGCGCGGCCTGGCCCGGTACGGCGACGCCACGCCCGACCTCGCGTACTGCGCCGAGGAGCTCGTCAAGGCGTTCCCCGACGCCCAGATCGTCCAGGTGGTGCGGGACGGCCGGGACGTGGTCGCCGCGATGCTCGCCGACCCGGTCGCGATGTCGTGGTACCGGCCGAGCGTGGTCAACCTGGACACCGAGTTCCCCAACCCGTTCTACGGCGTCGAGGACGAACTGGACCGGACGGCGTGGCCCGGGACGTCGGCCGCCGGCAAGTGCGCGCTGCGCTGGCGGTGGGCGATCCGCCAGGCGGCCCGGCTGCGCAAGGAGATCCCGGACGACCAGCTGAAGACGCTGCGCTACGAGGACATGGTGCGCTCCCCCGGCGGCACGGCGGCGGCCCTGTCGGAGTTCACCGGCACGACGATCGCCGCGCCGGTCGCCCCGGCCAACCGCAAGTCACGGGGCGACGCCACGGCCTGGCGGCGTGTCCTGTCCGCGAGTCAGGTCGCCGACATCGAGAAGGTCGCGGGCGAGGAGCTGCGGCGGCTTGGCTACTCGTAGCCCAGGCGGACGCCCAGCCCGCTGGGCGTCAGCGCGCGCTACGCGGGCGCGACCGGGTTGCGCTCCTGGCCTGCGAACTGGGTGTGGTACAGCTCGGCGTACAGGCCGCCCGCGGCGAGCAGGTCCTCGTGGCGGCCGCGTTCCACGACCTGGCCGCCATCGATCACGAGGATCTGGTCGGCCTCGCGGATGGTGGACAGCCGGTGCGCGATGACCAGGGACGTCCGGCCAGCGAGCGCCACCTTGAGCGCGCGCTGCACGGCGGCCTCGGACTCGGAGTCCAGGTGCGCGGTCGCCTCGTCAAGCACGACGATGGACGGCGCCTTGAGCAGGAGCCGGGCCAGCGCGACCCGCTGCTTCTCGCCGCCGGACAGCCGGTAGCCCCGGTCCCCCACGATCGTGTCGAGGCCGTCGGGCAGCTCCCGGATCAGGTCCCAGATCTGGGCCGCCTCGCACGCCTCGACGACCTCGGCCTCGGTGGCCGACGGGCGGGCGTAGAGCAGGTTGGAGCGCAGCGTGTCATGGAACAGGTGCGCGTCCTGGGTGACCACGCCGACGACCTCGCGCAGCGAGTCCAGCGTGACATCGCGCAGGTCAAGGCCGGCGATCAGGACCGCGCCGTCGTTCGGGTCATACATCCGCGACACCAGCGCGGTGATCGTGGTCTTGCCGGCCCCGGACGGGCCGACGAGCGCGGTGAGCTGGCCGGCCGGGGCGGTGAATGACATGTCGCGCAGCACCGCGGCGGTGGCGCCCGCCCGCTCGGGCACCTTCAGGGCGATCGACTCCAGGGATGCCAGGGAGACCTCGGAGGCCGTCGGGTAGCGGAACGACACGTGGTCGAACCGGATGTCGGGCGCGTGGTGCCTCCCCCGCCCGTCCCGCCCTGCGCGTCCCGCGCCGTGGACCTGGGCAGCTCGACGGCGTCTGGCTTCTCCTTGATCAGCGGCTCCAGGTCGAGCACCTCGAAGACCCGGTCGAAGCTGACCAGCGCCGTCATCACCTGCACCTGCACGTTGGTCAGCGACGCGATCGGGCCGTAGACGCGGCCGATCAGCTGGGACAGCGCCACGAGCGTGCCGATCTCGAACGCGCCCCGGATGACCAGGGTGCCGCCGATCCCGTAGACCAGGGCGGTGACGAGCGCCGCGAGCAGGGTGAGCAGCACCGGGAACACCTGGCCGTACAGCGCCTGGGTGACGCCGATGTCGCGGACCTTGGCGGCGTTGCCCGCGAACATCGCGGCCTCATCGCGGGGGCGGCCGAACAGCTTGACCAGCATGGCGCCCGAGACATTGAACCGCTCGGTCATCATGGAGCCCATCTCGGCGTTGAGCTGCATGGACTCGCGCGTCAGCCGCTGCATCCTGCGGCCGATCACTCGTGCGGGGAGGATGAAGAGCGGGACGAGGACCAAGGTGATGACGCTGACGACCCAGGACAGGTAGAACATCGTGACCAGCAAGGCGGCCAGCGACAAGACGTTGGCCAGGATGGACGAGAGCGTCCCGACGATGGCCGTCTGCGCGCCCACGACGTCCCCGTCGAGCCGGCTGACGAGCGACCCGGTCTGGGCGCGGGTGAAGAAGGCAATGGGCTGGCGCTGCACGTGGCCGAACACCTGCGTGCGCAGGTCATAGATGAGGCTCTCGCCGATCCGGGCGGAAAACCAGCGGTTGGCGAAGCCGAGGAACACGTCGAATATCGCGACCGCCGCGACCGCCAGGGCGACGAAGACGATGACGCGCTCGTTCCTGGCGATGATGCCGTGGTCGATGACCTCGCGCAGCAGCAGCGGGTTCACGACCGTGATGACGGCGTCCAGCGCGGTGCCGAAAAGGAAGGCGGCGAGCAGCCACCGGTAGGGCCGCGCGTACCGCGCGATGCGCCGGACTGTCCCCGGCTTGAGCTTCTGCTTGGTGACCGAGGGGTCCATCCGGAACCCGCGGACCCCGTTGAATGCGGCGCCTCTGTACATGATCCTCTCAACCTAGTGCGACCAGAGGCGCTTCCCGCTCGAGGTTTCGCCCAGGGTGAGCCCCGCCTCGTCGCGCCTAGCTCGCCACCTGGCGGGCCCGGGTAGATCCGCCGCGGCCGCGCAGGGCGACGCCCTGCTCGGTGAGGATCCGGTGGATGAACCCGTAGGACCGCCCGGTGGCCAGGGCGAGCGCCCGGATGGACTCCCCGGCGTCGTAGCGGTTCTTCAGGTCGGTCGCCATCCTCGCCCGGTCGGCCCGGTCACCCGGGTGCCCTTCTTCATCGGCTCGCGGCTGTGCCCATCGGTCCGGAATGCATCGGCCACTTATACCTCCCGTTAGGTGGACCGCTCATTGCGTTACTCCCCCAAACGCAATGATCACGCATCAGCGCGTAGTTGACCACCCACATCACGGCAAATATGGGCCGGGCCGGCGGGCGGGCCGGCCCGCGGGCGGCGCGGCGTTAAGCCAGCGCGACCAGCTCGGTGAAATCGTCGCTCCAGGCGTCCTCGGTCCCCTCGGGAAGGACAATGACGCGCTGCGGCGAGAGCGCGTCCACCGCCCCCTCATCGTGGGTGACGAGGACGATCGCGCCCCGGTAACCGCGCAGCGCGGCGAGGATCTCCTCGCGGCTCGCCGGGTCCAGGTTGTTCGTCGGCTCGTCAAGAAGCAGCACATTCGCGCCTGAGACAACAAGAAGCGCCAATGCCAATCGCGTCTTCTCGCCGCCGGAAAGAACCCCGACTGGCTTATCGACGTCTTCGCCGGAGAACAGGAAGGAACCGAGGACCTTGCGCTGCTCGGTATCGGTCAGCTCGGGTGAGGCGGTGCGCATGTTCTCGATCAGGGTGCGCTCGGTGTCGAGGGTCTCGTGCTCCTGGGCGTAATACCCGAGCTTGAGGCCGTGGCCCGGCAGCACCGTGCCGGTGTCCGGCTCCTCGACGCCCGCCAGCAGCCGCAGCAGGGTCGTCTTCCCGGCGCCGTTGAGGCCGAGGATGACCACCCGGCTGCCCCGGTCGATGGCCAGGTCGACGTCGGTGAAGACCTCGAGCGAGCCGTAGGACTTCGACAGCCCGGCCGCGGTCAGCGGGGTCCGGCCGCACGGTGCCGGGTCGGGGAACCGCAGCCTGGCCACCCGGTCGGCGGCGCGCTCCTGCTCGATCCCCGCCAGGAGCTTGTCGGCCCGGCGCATCATGTTCTGCGCGGCCTTGGCCTTGGTCGCCTTGGCGCCGCATCTTGTCGGCCTGCTGCTGCAGCGCGGTGGCCTGCCGCTCGGCGTTCGCCTTCTCCCGGTGGCGGCGCCGCTCGTCGGTCTCCCGCTGCTGCAGGTACGCCTTCCAGCCGACGTTGTAGACGTCGAGCACGGAGCGGTTGGCGTCCAGGTGGAACACCTTGTTGACGACCGTGCTCGAGCAGGTCGACGTCGTGGCTGATCACGATCAGCCCGCCCCGGTAGCTCTTGAGGTGGTCGCGCAGCCAGGTGATCGAGTCCGCGTCCAGGTGGTTGGTCGGCTCGTCGAGCAGCAGCGTCTGAGAGTCGCCGAACAGGATCCGGGCCAGCTCGACCCGCCGCCGCTGGCCGCCAGACAGCGTGTGCAGCGGCTGGTGCAGCACCCGGTCGGCTAGCCCCAGGCTCGCGGTGAGGCTGGCGGCCTCGGACTCGGCCGCGTAGCCGCCGAGCACGGCCAGCCGGTCGCGACAGCGCGCCGTACCGCTTGATCGCCTTCTCGGCGATCTCCGGGTTCGGGTCCGACATCTGCGCCTCGGCCTTGCGCATCTGGGCGCGGACCTCATCCAGGCCGCGCGCCGACAGGATCCGGTCCAGCGCGAGGACGTCCAGGTCCCCGGTTCGCGGGTCCTGCGGCAGGTAGCCAACCGACCCGGAGTGCCTGACTGACCCGGTGGCCGGCAGCGCCGTGCCGGACAGCACCTTGCACAGGGTGGTCTTGCCCGCCCCGTTCCGGCCGACGAGGCCGATCCGGTCGCCCTCGGCGACCTGGAACGAGGCGTCAGACAGCAGCAGCCGGGCACCGGCACGCAGCTCGATGCCACTGGCGACGATCACTTCTCTCCACTCCTGGGTTACTGCCCCGGCAGGGGCACTGAGAGCTTGCCGGGGGCGAGGGGTCGTCCCTCGGGATGAGCACGCAAGGCGACCCGTGATGCGCGCACCGCGCGCCACGGGTCGCGGGACGCTTCGCCCGCCGTCACATCGCGAGTGGCTGCATGCTCACCAGGATACCCGAGGCCCGTCAGGACTCGGTGAGCCAGATGCGGACGGCCAGGAAGAGCCGGGGGCTGTCGGCCAGGACGGCCATCTTCGGGTCGGGGACCGTGAGGAACCGCGGGACCGCCAGGTCAAGGTAGGGGGCCAGCCGGGCGTCCTGGCGCAGCTCGGCGACGGCCCTCTTGTCCCCGCCCAGGACGACGGCGTCCAGCCCGGCGGCCCGCGCCCCGGCCGTACCCGGCTCGCCCGCCCGGGCCTGCCCGGGCCGCCGTCCCTCGTCGACCGAACGGCTCGCGCCGCGCGCCCAGCCATCCCACACCTCGAGCGCGGCGGACGCCGCCGCGCTCAGCGCCTCGCTGGCCTGCTTATCGCGGCGCCGCGCGAAGCGCTGCTGCGACCAGCCGCCCGCCGCGCTGCGGCCGTGCACGGGCCTGCTGCCGGCCTTCGAGCCGGCCAGCCGCGGCGGCGACCCGGTGAAGACGCCGGCGGCGTAGCCGCCGAGCCGGACGAGCAGGACGCCGACGGCCCGGCTGGCCAGGGCATGCGCCGCGATGGCCGACGCGCTGTCGCTGGCGATCAGGCCCATTCGCGCCATGTACCCGGGAAACGGCGGGTGGCAGCGCGCCATCGCGCCATCGGGTGCGACGAAGATCACGTTCTCCTCGCCCGCGGCCCGGCTGGCCGCGACCGCGAGCGGAGCCTCGTCCGTGGCGCCGTGCCGGCTGCCGAATGCGTCGATCCAGCCGGGAAAACGGACAGGCGACACCTCGATCCACCGCCCGCCATCCGAATCACCCTTCACGGAGTGCCTCTCAGTGCTTACCATGCGTAGATCAAGTCGATCTCCGAGGAGGCCACCCATGATTCCCTACGGTGGCACGTTCGTGCGGCCGGGCGTCATCGCGTGGGACGGCACCCTGGCGAGCGGGGCGGTGCCGATTCCCCAGGCAGGCTATTCCTCGTGCGAGGTCATCGAGCAGGCCATCATCGGCGTGCACGGCAACGGGACCGCGGACGACGCGGAGGGCGCCGAGGAGGGCCCGGACGCGGATGCCGTCCGGATGGCGCAGCTGGCCGGGGAGCTCGTCCGCGCCCGGCTGTGGCTGCCGCTGCCGGCCGGGCCAAAGCCTGTCACCGACGGGTCCGCGATCGTCTTGCCCGTGATCGGCTGCGCCGGCACCGACTTCGTGCCCGCGTTCACCTCGGTGCAGCGGCTGGGGACCTGGGTCAACCCTCGCACGATGCGCAGCGACCCGGGCGGCTGGGACGCGCCCGTCCGCTCGGGAGATCCGGCCTGGGCGCGGGACATGATCTCGGGCACCGCGATGATCAGGCACGTAGTCGTCCCGTTTACCGGGCTGGCCGGGCTGCTGCCGTCGCACCTGGGAATCGCCATCAACCCGGGCGGCGGCGGCGTGAGCCTGCGCCTGTGCCCGGACGCGGTCAAGATGTTCTGAAAGCCGGCGGGCCCCGGACCGCCGCGCGGCCGGGGCCCGCCCCTCGCCAGCCGGTTAACTCAGGCCGGGTACCGAGGGCGTCTCCTCCTTGACCGGTGCGCCCGCGCCCGATGACGCCGACTTGAACTGGTCCAGTTCACTGGCCGGCCCGCCACGTCCGCCGGGTTGAGGCGGCCGGTCTTGGCCTTGCTGACAAGGCCCTGGATCGACGAGGTGAGCTTGTTGATCGGAGCGATCGTCAGCTTGCACAAGAGCGGGTCGGACTGCGCGTTGACCTTGGCCGCGTTCAGCCGGTTGATGACGAACGCCCCGGCGACGGCGGCCTTGACCATCGCCTTGATGCGCCCCTTCGTGCCCTTGTTGAAGGCCCTGGCCTTCCACGGGCTGTAGAGCCACTTCTTGAAGGCGCCCGCGGCCAGGCCCGCGTCGACGACGAAGAGCGTCTTAGCGGCCTTCTTCGTCGCCTTGGCCGGGCAATTCGTCGACGCGGACGCCCGCGCCGCGGCGGTGTTGACGCCGGCACCGCCCGGTGCCGGGCTTGCGCCCGAACCGCAGCCGCCGACGAAGGCAAGGACTGCGATAGACAACGCTACCGCCATAGTTCGAAACATTAACTAGCCCCCCGGATACGCCTGGCTCCCCGGTAATACAGGCCAGGGCTTACAGCAGGCGTAATACCCAGGCACGGCAGCCACATTCCGTCACTTCAGCATCGGAAGGCGCAGCCGCAACGCGCAGCCCGGCGGCCCTGGCCGGGGCCGAGGGAGGCTAAATGAGGCTAAATATTGAAACCGAGAGCGCGCAGCTGATCGCGGCCTTCGTCGGTGATGTTCTCCGGGCCCCATGGCGGCATCCAGACCCAGTTGATCCGGAAGTCCGTCACGATGCCCTCCAGCGCCTCGCGCGCCTGCTCCTCGATCACGTCGGTGAGCGGGCACGCCGCGCTGGTCAGCGTCATGTCGACGGTGGCGACCTTCGCCTGGTCCACGTCAACCCCGTACACGAGGCCGAGGTCCACCACGTTGATCCCCAGCTCAGGGTCGACCACGTCGTGCAGCGCCTCCAGGACGTCCTCGACCTCCTGGCTAAGCGGCTCAGGAGCGGTCCCGGCCTCCGTGCTCACGTTGTCAGTCATTCCTCGCCGTCCTTCGCTAGCGCCCGCGCGGTCGCGTCCTTCCACGCCATCCAGCCAAGCAGGGCGCACTTGATGCGCGCCGGGTACTTCGAGACGCCCGCGAAGGCGACCGCGTCCTCCAGCACGTCCTCGTCGGGCTGGCCGTGCCCCTTGGACTGCATCAGCTCAAGGAAGGCGTCACCGATCCGCATCGCCTCGCCGACCGGCTTGCCGATCACGAGGTCGGTCAGTACCGATGCGCTGGCCTGGCTGATCGAGCAGCCGAGTGCATCGTAGGAAACGTCCTCGACCACATGCTCGCCGGCCCCCGGGGTTCCGGTAGGCACTGTCTTGAGCGAGACCCTCAGGGTCACCTCGTCCCCGCAGGTGGGGTTGACGTGATAGACCTCGGCGTCGAACGGATCCCGCAGGCCCTTGTGGTGCGGGTTGCGGTAGTGGTCCAGGATGATGTCCTGGTACATCGACTCAAGCTGCATGATGTCCTCTGAAACACGCCGGCCGACGGTGGTGTTCCGCCCGGCCGGGGCACTTCCGGGCGCCCTCGATGGCCACCTCAGACGCCGAAGAAACGCTGGGCATACCGGATCCCGTCGGCGAGCGCCTCAACCTCGTCGTGGGTGTTGTAGATGTAGAAGCTCGCCCGGGTCGACGCCTGCACGCCCAGGGCCCGGTGCAGCGGCCACGCGCAGTGGTGCCCGGTGCGGACCGCCACGCCCAGCTCGTCGAGCACCTGGCCCATGTCGTGCGGGTGCACCCCGTCAACCTCGAACGCGACGGTGCCGCCGCGGTCCTTGGTGGTGTCCGGGCCCAGGATCCGCAGGCCGGGGATCTCCCGCAGCGCGTCGAGCGCGTGCGCCGTCAGTGACTCCTCGTGCGCGGCGACGTTGTCCATGCCCAGCGCCGTCAGGTAGTCCACGGCCGCGGCCAGGCCCGCCGCCTCCGCGACCGGCGGCACGCCCGGCTCGAACCGGGCCGGCGGCGGCAGGAAGGTGGACCGCTCCATGCGGACGACCTCGATCATCGACCCGCCGGTGAGGAACGGCGGCAGCGCCTCCAGCCGGGCGTGCTTCCCGTACAGGACGCCGAGGCCGAGCGGGCCGAGCATCTTGTGCCCGGAGAAGGCCAGGAAGTCGGCGTCGAGCGCGGTGACGTCCACCGGGTGGTGCGGCACCGACTGCGCGCCATCGACCAGGACCATCGCCCCCGCCTCGTGGGCGAGCCGGGTGATCTCGGCAACCGGCGGGATGACGCCGGTGACGTTGGACTGGCCGGTGATGGCGACGACCTTCGTCCGGTCCGTGATCAGTGCCGGGTCAACGTCGATCCGGCCGTCGGGCAGCGCCTTGAACCAGCGCAGGGTCGCGCCGGTCCGCTGCGCGAGCTGCTGCCAGGGCACCAGGTTGGCGTGGTGCTCGATTTCGGAGATGAGGATCTCATCGCCGGCCTTGACCGAGTTCCCTGAGCCGAGCGCGTAGGCGACCAGGTTGACCGATTCCGTCGCGCTCTTGGTGAAGACGACCTCGTTCGCCGAGGAGGCCCCGATGAACCGGGCGACCTTCGCGCGGGCACCCTCGTAGACCTCGGTCGCCTCCTCGCCGAGCAGGTGCGCGCCGCGGTGGGCCGCGGCGTTGTGCCGCTCGTAATACTCCCGCTCGGCGTCGAGCACCTGGCGGGGGTGCTGTGACGTGGCACCGGAGTCCAGGTAGACCAGTGCCTTGTCGTTGCGGACTCGCCTGGACAAGATCGGGAAGTCCGCCCTGATCTTCTCGGTGTCCAGGTGGACAGTGTCGTTCAGGCCCACAGTGTCGTCCAGGCCCACAGTGCCGGCCGGACCGGTCATGCCCACGTCACCTCGCTCCCGCGTCCTGGCTCGCCCCCGCGGCCGCGTCGGCCGTCGTGAACCGCTCGTAGCCCTCGTTTTCCAGCACGTCGGCGAGCTCGGGGCCGCCTTCCGCCACGATCCGGCCGGCCACGAACACGTGCACGTATTCCGGCCGGACGTACCGCAGGATGCGGGTGTAGTGGGTGATGAGCAGCACGCCGTGGCCGGGCTTGGCGCGGAACCGGTTGATGCCCTCGGCCACGATCTTCAGCGCGTCCACGTCCAGGCCGGAGTCGATCTCGTCCAGGATCGCGATGCCCGGGTTGAGCAGCTCCATCTGGAGGATCTCCTGGCGCTTCTTCTCGCCACCGGAGAAGCCGTCGTTGAGGCTGCGCTCGGCGAACTTGGAGTCGATGGACAGCTCGCCCATCGCGCCGCGCATCTCCTTGATGAACTCGCGCAGCTTCGGCGCCTCGCCGCGGACCGCGGTAACGGCCGTGCGCAGGAAGTTCGACACCGACACGCCCGGTACCTCGACGGGGTACTGCATGCCGAGGAACAGCCCGGCACGGGCGCGGGCGTCCACGTTCATCGCGAGCACGTCCTGGCCGTCCAGCGTGACGCTGCCAGAGGTGACGATGTACTTCGGGTGGCCGGCGATGGCGTACGCGAGAGTCGACTTGCCGGACCCGTTGGGGCCCATGATGGCGTGGGTCTCGCCGTCCCCGACCGCCAGGTTGACGCCGCGCAGGATCTCCCGCGCGGCGCCGTCGCGCTCGGCGACGGACACGTGAAGGTCGCGGATCTCAAGGGTGGACACTATGACTCCACTGCTTTCTTGACATTGATCGATACGAGGACGTCGTCGCCCTGGACTTTCACCGGGTAGACCGGCACGGGCTCGGTGGCGGGCAGGTTCGTCGGCTCGCCGGTGCGCACGTCAAAGCAGGACCCGTGCAGCCAGCACTCGATGGTGTAGCCGTCGACCTCGCCCTCGGACAGCGCCACCTCGGCGTGCGAGCAGACGTCGCTGATGGCGAATACCTCCCCCTCGGTGCGCACGATCGCGACCGGCTCGCCGTCCACGTCGAAGCCGGCCGCCGTGCCGTCGGCGGGAAGGTCGGAGACCTTGCACACGGAGACGAAGTCGCTCATCGCGCCTCCTCCATCCCCAGCTCTTCCTCCAGGGACGCCATGACGCGCTCGCGCAGTTCCGGCACGCTGACCTTGTCGACCAGCTCGCCGAAGAACCCGCGGACCACCAGGCGGCGGGCTTCCGTCTCCGGGATGCCGCGGGCCATGAGGTAGAACAGGTGCTCCTCCTCGAGCCTCCCGTTGGCGCTCGCGTGCCCGGCGCCGGCGACCTCGCCGGTGAGGATCTCCAGGTTCGGCACCGAGTCGGCGCGCGCATTGTCGCTCAGGACCAGGTTACGGTTGTACTCGTAGGTGTCGGTGCCGGTCGCCTCCGGCCGGATCAGCACGTCGCCGATCCAGACAGTGTGCGCGCCGTCGCCGCTCAGGGCCCCCTTGTAGCGCACGAGGCTACGGCAGTTGGGCAGGCCGTGGTCGACGAACAGCCGGTGCTCCAGGTGCTGGCCCGCGTCGGCGAAGCAGATCCCGTAGAGCTCGGCGTCGCCGCCCTGGCCGCTGTAGGAGACGGTCGGCGACAGCCGCACCAGCGAGCCGCCCAGCGTGACCGCGACGTGCTTGAAGTGGGCGTCCCTGCCCACCGTCGCGTGGTGCGCCGACACCTGCACGGCGTCGGCGGCCCAGTCCGCGATCGATATGACCTCAAGATCGGCGCTGTCGCCGACCACGATCTCCACGTTGTCCGCGTAGGTGGCGCTGCCGCGCTGGTCGATCACGACGGTGGCCCGGCCGAACGGCTGCACGTCGATCACCAGGTGCCCGGCCGTGGCCTGCCCGGTGCCAGTGCCGGCGATCCGGATGTACGTCGGGCGCGACGCCCGTGCCTCCTGGGCCACGGTGACGACGATGGCCCGCGTCGAGGCGGCGTAGGCGCGGGCGCTGACCCGGTTGGCGGGAACGAAGGCCGAGGCGGCCGGCGAGGCGCCGGCCCGGTCCGCCATCCGGACCGTCACCTCGGGCGCGGCGTCCCATTCCACGGTGACCCCGGCGTCGCTGGCCCCGGCCGGGACAGTGCCAGCCGGGACAGTGCCAGCCGGGACAGTGCCAGCCGGCACCAGGGATGCGTCCTTGTGCAGGGCGCGCAGCCGGCGCAGCGGGGTGAACCGCCATTCCTCCTCGCGCCCTCCCGGCACCTCGAACGCGTCCGGGTCGGTGGACGTGAACGCGTGCACGCTCACCACCGGGGAGGTCTCGACCGCCCCGCTCAGTGTGGTGGCCATAGCTAGCCGACCGCCCCTTCCATCTGCAGCTCGATGAGGCGGTTCAGCTCCAGCGCGTACTCCATCGGCAGCTCTCGCGCGATCGGCTCGACGAAGCCGCGCACGATCATGGCCATCGCCTCATCCTCGCTCATGCCCCGGGACATGAGGTAGAACAGCTGGTCCGCGGAGATCTTCGAGACGGTCGCCTCGTGGCCCATCTCAACGTCGTCCTCGCGGATGTCGTTGTACGGGTAGGTATCCGAGCGGCTGATCGTGTCGACGAGCAGCGCGTCGCACTTGACGGTCGACCTGGAGTGCGCCGCGCCGTCTTGCACCTCGATCAGGCCGCGGTAGGAGGTCCGGCCGCCGCCGCGGGCGACGGACTTGGACACGATGGTGGAGCTGGTGTGCGGGGCGCAGTGCACCATCTTGGCTCCCGCGTCCTGGTGCTGGCCCTCGCCGGCGAACGCGACCGACAGCGTCTCGCCCTTGGCGTGCTCGCCCATCAGGTAGACCGCCGGGTACTTCATGGTGACCTTGGACCCGATGTTGCCGTCGACCCACTCCATGGTCGCGCCGGCCTGCGCGACGGCCCGCTTGGTGACCAGGTTGTAGACGTTGTTCGACCAGTTCTGGATGGTCGTGTAACGGCAGCGCGCGTCCTTCTTCACGATGATCTCGACGACGGCCGAGTGCAGCGAGTCAGACTTGTAGATCGGCGCGGTGCAGCCTTCGACGTAGTGCACGTAGGCACCCTCATCGACGATGATCAGCGTCCGCTCGAACTGGCCCATGTTCTCGGTGTTGATCCGGAAGTAGGCCTGCAGCGGGATCTCGACCTGCACGCCCTTGGGAACGTAGATGAAGCTGCCACCCGACCAGACGGCGGTGTTGAGCGAGGCGAACTTGTTGTCGCCGGACGGGATCACCGTGCCGAAGTACTCACGGAACAGGTCAGGGTGCTCCTTCAGCGCCGTGTCGGTGTCGAGGAAGATGACGCCCTTCTCCTCAAGATCCTCGCGGATCTTGTGGTAGACGACCTCCGACTCGTACTGGGCGGCCACGCCCGCGATCAGGCGCTGCTTCTCCGCCTCCGGGATGCCGAGCTTGTCGTAGGTGTTCTTGATGTCGGCGGGGAGGTCATCCCAGGACTCGGCCTGCTTCTCCGTTGACCGCACGAAGTACTTGATGTTGGCGAAGTCGATGCCCGAGAGGTCAGCGCCCCAGGCCGGCATCGGCTTGCGCTCGAAGTACTTCAGGCCCTTCAGCCGCAGGTCCAGCACCCACTCCGGCTCGCTCTTGCGGGCCGAGATGTCCCGGACTACCTCTTCGGACAGCCCGCGCCGGGCGGAGGCGCCGGCCACGTCCGAGTCGGCCCAGCCGAACTTGTACGTGCCTAGCCCCTCGAGCTGGTCATTCGCGGTGGTCGTCATATGGAGAGCCCTCCGGACTCTGTAGTGTCGTTGTCCTTCCGGGCACGAGTGCCCGTGCACGTGACGTGGGTCGTGCAGACCCCGTCGCCGTGCGCGATCGTGGCGAGCCGCTGCACCGGCGTCCCGAGCAGCCTGCCGAACGCCTCTGTCTCCGCCTCGCACAGCTGCGGGAACTCGGCCGCGACGTGCGCGACCGGGCAGTGATGCTGGCACACTTGCTCGCCCCGCGCCGACTCGGCCGTCGCCGGCCCGATGGCGGGGGCGGGCCGCACCGACGCGGCGTAGCCGTCGGCGTTGAGCGCCTCGGCCAGCGCCTGCACCCGCGCCGTCAGCTCCCCCTTCGCCACGACGGGGGCATACCGCCGCTCCAGTTCCGACACCTGCCTGCGGGCGAACTCGGTGACCCCCTGCTGCCCCATCCGCTCGGCGATGAACCGCAGCGCGCTCGTCGCCAGGCCATCGTAGGCGTGCTGGAAGGCGCTGCGGCCGGCGTCGGTGATGACGAAGAGCTTGGCCGGCCGGCCACGGCCCCGGTTCCCGTAGGTCCGCGCGGTCCGCGTCTCGACCATGCCTTCCGCTATGAGGTTGTCCAGGTGACGCCGGATGGCCGCTGGGGTGAGGCCCAGCCGTCCGCCCAGCGTCGCCGCGGTGGACGGCCCGAGCTCCAGGATGAGCCGGGCGACCTGGCCGCGGGTCCCGCGCTCGCTGCCGGGCACGGCGAAGGGAGACCCGGCACCGGCCGGTGCCTGCTGCGGCACCGCGCTGCCCGTCGTTCGCTCGGCGCTGGCCGCGCCGTCCGATGTCCCCACGTTTTTCACAACGCCAGCATGCCCTAAATCATTACCGCGCCGCAAGTTTTAACCAACGTCCGCGTGACGTAAATCACGGTGTCGGCCTGGGGGTGCCAACCAGCCCCTCGAGGCCTCCGTTCTCCCGGGCGCCTCAACGCTGGCGGTGCTGGTGTGGCGGAAAGCTCCACCCGCTGGCGGCATCTGCCGGCACCGTCACGCCTCGCGGCTAGCTGGAGGCATCCGGATCACCCGTGATCCACCACGAACACAGAATAGCTAGACACGCCCACACGTCACATCTTACTCAAATGCAACAGTTTCCACAAAATTTGGCATTGTGTATAGGGAATACAGATCTTTACGGAAAGTACCGCATAAGTTACCTTCAGGTGGTCCGCGTCCGTCGAAACAGCCGCCGCGGGCCAAAGACCCTCGTGGCGGCGACACCCCCGTAATCACGCGTAGCTTTCATCCCACAAGGAGCACGCATGCTAAGACGAATGTGCGTATCCCTCGCAGTCCTGGCCATCGCCGCCGCCCCCGCGCTCACCGCGCTGGCGACGTCCGCCACGAGCACCCAGGCCGCCACCGCCCGGCCGGCCGCCGCATCCGCGCACGCCGCGGTCTCCCATGGCGCCTTGCGCAACGGCGGCGTCGCGGTTCACCTCGTCAAGCCGGGCACCCGGCCGTTCAGCGCGCACGGCGGCATCGCGCACGAAGACCAGAGCACCAACTGGTCCGGGTACGCCGCTGATAGCGGCACCTATACCTCCGTGTCCGCCACCTGGGTGCAGCCGAAGGGCATCTGCACCTCCGCCACCCGCTACGCCAGCTTCTGGGTGGGCCTGGACGGCTTCAGCAGCAACTCGGTCGAGCAGACTGGCACTGACACCGACTGCAGCAGCGGCAAGCCGGTGTACTACGGCTGGTACGAGATGTACCCGAACCCGTCGTTCAACTTCGGCAAATCGATTAGCGCCGGTGACACCATCAAGGCCTCGGTCACCTATCAGGGCAGCAATAAGTACCTGCTGTCGCTGTCCGATACGACCAAGGGCTGGACCACCACCACGACCAAGACGCTGTCGGGTGCGCCCCGCAACTCCGCCGAAGTCATCATCGAGGCACCATGCTGCACCTCCGGCGGCGGCATCCTGCCGCTCGCGGACTTTGGCACGGTCAACGTGAGCAACTCGCTCGTCAATGGCGCGGCCATTGGCACCCTGAACCCGGTCGAGATCATCATGATCAACAGCAGCGGCCAGGACAAGGACACTGTGTCCGCGCTGACAAGTAATGAGAACTTCAGCGCCACCTGGGTACGCGCCAGCTAGCCCGGCACTCCCCGGCACCCGGGCGGCCTCGCCGCCCGGGTGACTTACTCCCCGACGGCCAGGACCGCGGCCCGGCACCCCCGCAGGTGCCGGGCCGCTCCCGTGTAAGGCGCGAGATACTGGGAAGACGGTGAACCTTCATCAAGAACGGGACGTCTACTCTGGTGAGGAACGCTACGCTTTGTGCGCCGAGCTGCATGCTTAGGACGTATCTCCGAAGTTGAGGCCCCACTCAGCGCTTCATCGCGTGTACCGGGGGAAGGAATCTTGACTGTCATGGCTTCGCCACGGCCCGATGTCGCCGACCTGCTCGACGTTCCCGTACCGCCGGGCGGCACGGTGATCGCGATCAGCGACCTGCACCTGCCGCCCGCGCGCACCGACGTGTCCGGGCGCTGCGCGCGAATGCTGGCCAGCAGGCTAACCCAGTCGGCAGGCCAAAGCGAGAACCTCATCGTGGTGCTCGCGGGGGACATCGTGGAGATGCTCGCCTACCCGGAGACCGACGCGAACACCATCCTGGAGGCGCACTCTGACCTGTGCGCGGCGCTGGCCGACGTCACCGAGCGCGGCGGCCAGGTCATCTACACGGTGGGCAACCACGACGGCGACCTCGCCTGGGACCTGAAGGCGGCCGCCGCCGTGCGCGACCTCACCCGCGCGAAGCTCTGCCTCGCGGCCGACCTGGTCATGCCGGACGGCAAGCGGGTCCGGGTGGAGCACGGCCACCAGATCGACCCGTACAACTGCTTCCGCGACCCGCGCAACTCCCTCGACACGCCCCTCGGGCACCACATCGTGCGCGAGGTCCTGCCCAAGGTCGAGTGGCTCGGCGGCGGCTGGCTGGACGGCGCGCACGAGATGGCCGATCCGGGAGACTTCCCTTCGTTCCTCGCCTCCCGCCTCGTCTACCGCAAGCTGACCCGCCATCTGTGGTGGCTCATCCTGCTGCCGATCGCGCTGATCGGGATCTTGCGGCTCGCGCAGGTCGTGAACCTGCGCAAGCACTACCCGACCGGCGCGCAGTGGCTGCACGACGGCGAGATCCTCGGCTACGGCGCGGTCGTGGACCTGGCGATCATCGCCCTCATCATCACGATCGTGTCTCGCCGGGCCTGGCTGTCCCTCAGCGCGCTGGCGCTGGCCGAGCGGGGCTACGGGCAGAACAGGGCAGCCCGCGAGCGGGCCGACGAGCTCATCGCCGAGGGCTACATGGGCTTCCTGTCCGGGCACACCCACCATCCGGAACTGCGCGCCCACGGCGATGGCTTCTACGCCAACTCCGGATCGTGCACGTCAGTAGTCGAGGCGATCGAGACGGGACGGGGCAGGCCGCCGGTGTACCTGCGGACGCAGCAGATCTCCTGGCTGGAGCTCACCGCCACCGCTGACGGCTGCTGCGCGGCGCTCAAGTCCGCGCGCGTCGAGCTGCCCGGCGCGACCAGGGCCGAGCGGTTCATGGCGGCGGGACGCAATCCGCACGCCGACTTCCCGTGCGCCGTCGCCGCCTGGCCGGACGGCCCCGACTGGCCGACCACCAGCCGGTCCCTGCGCAAGCTCGCGAAGCGCAAGCTGGCGCAGATGAAGAAGGAAGCCCGAAGGCTGGGCCGCGACTGACGCCGCCGTTCCGGGCCGGGACGATGTCAACTACTACACATTGTCGGCCCCGGGCGGCTCTGTGGCGACGTGCGGCCCTTAAACTGCGTGCGTGAGTAATCAGCCCGCCGACGGGGTCTGCGGCCCCGCCGTCGAGATCTCGGGCATGGTCAAGCGCTATGGCACGCTGACCGCCGTGGACGGGCTCACCCTCACCGCCCGCCGGGGCGAGGTGACCTCGATCCTAGGGCCCAATGGCGCTGGCAAGACCACCACCGTCGAGACGTGCGAGGGATACCGGCGCGCCGACGACGGGACCGTCCGGGTCCTCGGCCTCGACCCCGCCGCCGACGGCAGGAGGCTGCGGCCGCGGGTCGGCGTCATGCTGCAGTCCGGCGGCATCCCGCAGTCGGTCCCCGGCATCGAGTACCTGACGTTGCTCAGCCGCTTCCACGCGCGCCCGCTCGACCCGCGCTGGCTGCTGGAGACGGTGGGCCTCACGCAGGTGGCGAAGACCCCGTACAAGCGGCTGTCCGGCGGGCAGCAGCAGCGGCTGTCGCTGGCGGCGGCCCTCATCGGGCGCCCTGAGCTGGTGTTCCTCGACGAGCCGACCGCCGGGATGGACCCACAGGCCAGGCACGCGACCTGGGACCTGGTGCGGGCGCTGCGGGACGCCGGGGTGAGCGTGATCCTCACGACGCACTTCATGGAGGAAGCCGAGCGGCTGAGCGACCACGTCGTCATCATCGACCGCGGGCGCGTGGTCGCCTCCGGCAGCCCGGCCGAGCTGACCGGCTCGGCCGGGCAGCTCCGCTTCCGCGCCCAGCCGAGCCTGGACACCGAGAGCCTGCTGGCCGCCCTGCCGCCGGGAAGCGCCGCCAAGGAGTCGCCGGCCGGGCATTACCTGCTCGAGGTCCAGGAAGCCGTGGATCCGGGGCTGCTCGCCGCCGTGACGGCGTGGTGCGCCGACCGGGGCGTGCTGGCCAGCTCGCTGAAGATCGAATCGCGCACGCTGGAAGACGTGTTCCTCGAGCTGACCGGAAAGGAGCTCCGGTCATGAGGGGGGACACCGCATGACCGTGCAGCTTGCCCCGGCCGACTTCGCCTCCGCCCCGGGACCCGCCCCGGTCTGGCGGATGATCGCCGCGCAGGCGGCGCTGGAGACCAGGACGCTGCTGCGCAACGGCGAGCAGCTCACGCTCACGCTGGTGATCCCGCTGCTGCTGCTCGCCGCGTTCAGCCTGGAGAACCTGGTCAGCTTCGGCGTCCCCATCAGCCGGATCGACTTCCTGACGCCGGGTGTCATGGCCCTGGCGGTGATGTCAACCGCGTTCACGAGCCAGGCGATCGCGACCGGGTTCGAGCGCCGGTACGGGGTGCTCAAGCGGCTGGGCGCGACGCCGCTGTCCCGCGCGGGCCTCATCGCGGCCAAGACGATCACGGTCGTCGTCGTGGAGCTGCTGCAGGCGGTGATCATCGCCGGAGTGGCGCTCGCCCTCGGCTGGAGGCCGCACGCGACCGGGTGGGCGGTCATCACGGTGCCGTTGCTGATCTTGCTGGGGACCGCCGCGTTCAGCGGGCTGGCCCTGCTGATGGCCGGCACGCTGCGCGCCGAGGCGACGCTCGCGGCGGCGAACCTCGTTTACGTCGTGCTGCTGGGGATCGGCGGCGTCGTCTTCCCCCTCACGAAGTTCCCCGCGGGCGCCCGCCCCTTCCTCGAGCTGCTGCCCACCGGGGCGCTGTCGACCGGGCTGCGCGACGCCCTCGCCTACGGGACGGCGCTGCCGGCGCGGGACGTCGTCACGCTGGCGGCCTGGGCCGTGGTCGCGATCACCCTCGCCGCGCGGTCATTCCGGTGGGAGTGAGGACCGCCGGCCAGGGGGCCGCGCCAGCCAGCGCCCTTCACGCGGGCAGCGGGGCGTCGTCGCCCCTGGGACGGGCGCTGCCGGCCGGGCTGGTGCTCACCGGCGCCGTCTCCGTGCAGTTCGGCGCCGGGATCGCGGACAGGCTGTTCACGCAGGTGCCTCCCGCCGCCGTGACCACGCTGCGGCTGTGGGGCGCCGCCCTCATCCTGGCGGCGGTGGCCGGGCGCGGCACGGCGCGGGCGGTCAGCCAGCTGGCACGGCACAGGGACTGGGGCACGGCGCGGTCAACGCTCGCGTTCGGAGCAGGGCTGGCGGTGATGAACTTCGCGATCTACCAGGCGTTCGCCCGGATCCCCCTGGGGATCGCCGTCACCACCGAGTTCCTCGGGCCGCTGGCGGTCGCGGTCGCCGGCGCGCGGCGGCTGATCAACAGCGCGTGGGTGGCGCTCGCGGCCGCGGGGGTGCTGCTGCTGGCGCGCGGTTCTGGCGGGCACCTGAACGCCGCGGGGATCGCGTGGGCCCTGGTCGCCGCGGCCGGGTGGGCGGCGTACATCTTGCTGAGCAAGGCAACCGGGCAGCGGATGACCGGAGCGTCGGGACTGGTCCTGGCGATGGCGGTGGCGGCGGCGCTGGTCACCGCGCCGGGGGTGGCCGCTGGCGGGCGGTCCATGTTCCGGCCGGCGCTGCTCGGCGCGGGCGCGGGGATCGGGCTGCTGTCGTCGGTTATCCCGTACTGGCTGGAGCTGGAGGCGCTGCGGCGGGTCCCGGCCAGGGTGTTCGGCGTGTGGATGAGCCTGCAGCCCGCGGTGGCCGCGCTGATCGGGCTGGTCATGCTGGGGCAGCGGCTCAGCGTGGCCGAGTGGACGGGAATCTGCTGCGTCGTGGCCGCCTCGGCGGGGGCGGCGCGAGGAGGGCGATCTTGAGGGTTGTTACCAGGGCGTGGAACTCCGTCTGGCGGCCGACGCTGGGCGCGGTGCGCGGATGGGCGCTGGCGGCGGTGATCTCCAACGCGGTGATCATCACGACGGGCGCGGCGGTGCGGCTCTCGTCGTCCGGCCTGGGCTGCGACGACTGGCCCAGGTGCACCACGACGAGCCTGATCGCCTCGCACGTCTCCGGGCAGACCACGCTGAACACCTGGATCGAGTTCGGCAACCGGCTGCTGAACTACCCGCTGGTGGCCATCGCGGGACTGGCGTTCATCGCGTGCTGGCGGTACCGGTCCGCCGATGGCCAGCGGCGGCGCGACCTGGCGCGCCTGTCGGCGGTGCTGCCGCTCGGCATCGTCGCCCAGGCCGTCGTGGGCGGGATCGTGGTCCTGACGAGGCTGAACCCGGCCGTGGTCGCGGCGCACTTCCTGCTGTCGGCGGGCCTTCTCGGGGTGGCGGTCGTGCTGCACGCGCGAGTGCCGGAAGGCGACGGGCCGGCCCGGCCGCTCGTCCGCGCGGACCTGCGGGTGCTGGCCTGGCTGCTGGCCGGCGCGACCTGCGCCATGCTGGTGGCGGGCACCGTGGTGACCGGGACCGGGCCACTGGCCGGGACCGAGATCGACTCGCACGGGCACTACACGACGCTGCCGCGCTTCCACCTGCCGCTGGTCGACGTGACGCAGTTCCACGCGGACATCGCATGGTTCATCTCCGCGACGTCGCTCGCCCTCGCGATCGGGCTGCGCTACTCGGGGGCGCCGGCGCCGGTCAGGCGGCACGGGTGGATCGTGGTCGGCGGGGTGATCTTGCAGGCGGCCATCGGGTACACGCAGTACTTCCTCCACCTGCCGGCGGGCCTGGTGTGGGTGCACGTCGCGGGCGCGGTCTTGCTGTGGATCCTGGTCCTGCGGCTTTACCTGTCCACCCGCGAGCGCCTCTCCCGGGCCACGGCTACAGCCACCGCCCAGGCAGCCGCGGCCGCGCCTGCCGTCGCCGCTGCCGACGCCACGCGCACAACCACGCTGTCCGGAGGCTGACCGGTCGCGCTAGCTCGGCGGACGCCATGGCCGATGGCGCCAGGGCGGCACATTG
Organism: uncultured Actinomycetota bacterium; assembly: GCA_963735415.1. Lineage (GTDB taxonomy): Bacteria > Actinomycetota > Actinomycetes > Streptosporangiales > Streptosporangiaceae > Trebonia. The sequence goes on from CAVTLB010000012.1 coordinate 212,817, forward strand.
CCGGACAAATCGTTAGCATCGCGCGCAGCTGGGTAGCGCGCGAGCATGAGCGTAGCGGGCCACGTCCCCCTTCTCGCGGGGCGTTATCGCCTCGACGCGGTCATTGGCCGTGGCGGAATGGGAGCTGTATGGCGTGCCCACGATGAGCTGCTCGACCGGGACGTGGCGATCAAGGAGATCATGTGGCCGGCCTACTCCGGCGAGGCCGAGCTGGCGACCGCACGCCGCCGCGCGTTGCGCGAAGCGCAGATGGCCGCACGGCTGCGGCACCCGAATGTCGTCGGCATTTACGACATCATCGAGGAGGATGACCGCCCGTGGATCGTCATGGAGGCTCCTCCCCTACCGGTCGCTGCGCGACATCATCAACGAGGACGGACCGCTGTCGCCGACGCGGGCGGCCGAGCTGGGGCTGGGCATCCTGGCGGCCCTTCGTGCCGCGCACGACGAGGGCGTCTTGCACCGGGACGTAAAGCCGGGGAACATCCTGGCCGGCCCCGATGGGCGGGTGGTGCTCACTGACTTCGGGATAGCGCGGGCCGTTGACAGCGCGACGCTCACCAGTTCCGGCATGCTGGCCGGCTCGCCGTCGTACATCGCGCCGGAGCGTGCCCTGGGCGATCACGGAAGGGCCGGCCAGCGACCTGTGGGGACTCGGCGCTTCGCTGTACACCGCGGTGGAAGGCCGGCCGCCATTCGAACGGGACAGCCCGCTGGCCAGCCTCACCGCCGTGGTCGCGGACGAGGCGGAGCCAGCCGTCAATGCCGGGGCCTTGCTGCCGGTGATTACCGGCCTGCTGGCCAAGGACCCGGGCCGGCGCCTAGGACCGGCCGAGGCCGAGCGGATGCTCCGGCACGTCGCCTTGGGCGGCGCTCCCAGGTCACGCTGGTTCGGTTCCCGCCCGCGCCTTGAAGAGCCCGCGCCTGACCCCGCGCCTCCCCCGGGCCCTGAGGCGCCACAGCCCCCGGACGGCCCTGCTCCCCAGGAACCGGAGTCCCCGCCTCGCCCCGCCCCCGAACGCCGCGCCCGGCCGCGATGGCGGCTGGGGGTGCTGGCCATCGCGGCGGCCGGGATCGCGGCGGCCGGGATCGCCGCAGCGCTGGCCCTGAGCGGCTCGCCGGCTCCTCGCGCGGCCTCGCACCCGGCGTCCCCGCGGTCGACGCCGCCATCGTCGCGCGGCGCGTCGCCGTCTCCGGACGCCCCGGACAGCACGTCAGCCGGGTCAGTGTCCGGATCGCCGTCCGCCTCGCCCGGCCCGGCGGGCAGCAGCCCCGCTGCCGGGTACGGGACGCTGCCGGCCGGATACCACCGGTTCACGAACTCAACGGGCTTCTCGATCGGCGTGCCGCCCGGCTGGACGATCTCGCACGCCGGCCACTACGTCTACGTCAGCGACCCGGCGAACGCCAGCATCTACCTGCTCATCGACCAGTCGGACGACCCGAAGCCCAACCCGCTCGCCGACTGGGAACAGCAGCAGGCCAACCGTGCGGGCAGCTACCCGGACTATCACCTGATCCGCCTGGCGACCGTAAGCTATCCGCAGGCGGAGAAGGCCGCGGACTGGGAGTTCACCTATAAGCGGGACGGCGTCCTCGTGCACGTCCTGAACCGGAACGTCCTGGCGAACGCGCGCCACGCCTACGCGCTCTACTGGTCCACGCCGGAAAGCGAGTGGAGCGCCGACTATCGCTACTTCCAGGCCTTCGCGGCCACGTTCCGGCCGGCGCCGGCATAGGCGGCCGCCTGCGCCCGGTCATCCGGTGTACGGAGGCAGGGGCGCGGGGCGCGAGGTGCCGTGGGCGAAGCCGGAGACGCCCAGCGATGCCCAGGGGGCGGCGGGCGGGGCCTCCTGGCGGGACAAGAACGCCTCACGGGCCAGGTGCATGAGGCCGACCAGGTCGTGCTGGCGGTCGAGGAAGTCAGTGGCCGAGACGACGCCGGCCTCCGCCTTGCTGTGCAGCAGCGCGAGCTCGGTCGCGGCCAGCTGGTAGTCCGCCATCGCCTTCCCCGCCGCCAGGCCGACGGTGGCCGTGGCCCAGTTGCGGGCGCGGGCGCGGGCGCGCAGCGAGGCGAGCATGGTGATGTCGTCGGCCGACACCAGGCCCGTCTCCCCGTACGGCGGCAGGTAGCGGCGGATCAGCCGGACGAGCCGGCGCCGGTCCATGACCAGCACGACGATCACGGCGGCCGCCACGCAGGACATGACGCCGTAGCCGATGAACAGCCCCGTCGCGCCCCAGGCGGACAGGGCGTTCCACAAGCCGTGCAGCACCATCGCCGCCAGCCAGCCGACGATCACCGGCCAGGCGCGCGCCCAGCCGGGCGGGCGGGCGGCGGCGCAGGCCACGCCCAGCCCGGTCATCGAGGTGAAGAGGGGGTGCAGCATGGGGGCGAGGATGCCGCGCAGCACGAAGGTGAAGCCGAGTAGCTCAACGCCGCCCTGCACGGGCGTGACCAGCGCGTTGATGTAGTACCCGACGTTCTCGATCATCGCGAAGCCGAGGCCGACCATCGCCGCGTAGGTGACGCCGTCGGTGGGGCCGTCGAACTCCTGGCGACGCCGCCACAGCAGGCCGACGAGGACCGCGCCCTTGAGCGTCTCCTCGACGAGCGGGGCGCCGAACGTCGCCGACACGAACTCCCCGCGAGTCGTCCCGAGCGACGGCTGAGTCACGTAGACGAGGCCGGCGGTGTTGATGAGCAGGGCGAGCAGCGCGGCGATGCCGGCCCCCCAGCCGAACGCGAAGACCAGGTTACCGCGTGGCTCCGGTTCCAGCCGGTCCACCCATAGCACGACCCCGACCAGCAGCGGGACGGGCAGGAGCGCCAGCGGCAGCGCCACCATGAACGGCACCGCCCCGTCCCCCGCGCGAAAGCCCTGCACCGCGTCCAGGCCGAGGGCCACGATGCCGCAGGCCGCGGTGATCACGATCCCTACGATGAACGCGACCGGCGTGCGGCCCTGGGCACGCCCGTCGATCACCGCCCGCGGGTCGAACACGGGGGTGCGCTCGGCCATGAGGGGTAGCTTACTTCGTGCCCCGCCGCGCGAGGCGCCCGCGCACGGCAAGTGGCCTAGACCCGTACATAATGAACCTTGTGGGAACCCTCTCCCCCGCGACGAAGACCCGTAATCCCGCCGGGATAGGCTCTTGTAGTAACTAAAAATGGCGCCGCAGCCACGGGGGTTCACCTTGCCCGCAACCGTCGGCGCTGCTCATTCGATTCACGACCGCAGAAGGGATTACGGTGAGCACAAGCGCCCTTGACTGGTCGGCCACCGACAAGCGTGCCGTCGATCTTGTTCGCGTCCTGGCGATGGACGCGGTGCAGAAGGTGGGCAACGGGCACCCTGGCACCGCGATGAGCCTGGCTCCCGCCGCGTACCTCCTGTACCAGCGCGTGCTGCGGCACGACCCGGCGGACCCCAAGTGGCCGGGCCGTGACCGGTTCGTCCTGTCGTGCGGTCACTCCAGCCTGACCCAGTACATCCAGCTCTACCTGTCGGGCTACGCCCTGTCGCTTGGTGACCTCGAGGCGCTGCGGACCTGGGGCAGCATCACCCCTGGTCACCCGGAGCACGGGCTGACTCCGGGCATCGAGGTGACGACAGGCCCGCTGGGCCAGGGCCTGTCGAACGCGGTCGGGATGGCGATGGCCGCCCGCCGTGAGCGCGGCCTGTTCGACCCCGACGCCGCGCCGGGCACCAGCCCGTTCGACCACTTCATCTACGCCTTCGCCTCCGACGGCGACATCGAGGAGGGCATCACTCACGAGGCGTCGTCGCTCGCCGCGCACCAGGAGCTCGGCAACCTGATCCTGCTGTACGACGACAACCGGATCTCCATCGAGGACAACACCAGCATCGCCAAGTCCGAGGACGTCGGCGCGCGCTACGAGGCCTACGGCTGGCACGTGCAGCATGTCTCATGGGTGCAGGCGGACGGCGGCTACGACGAGAACGTCCAGGCCCTGAACGACGCCTTCGAGGCGGCCAAGGCCGTCACCGGCAAGCCTTCGCTGATCGTGCTGCGGACGATCATCGGCTGGCCGGCCCCGACCAAGAAGGACACCGGCGCCGCCCATGGCTCGGCGCTCGGCGATGCCGAGGTCGCCGCGACCAAGGAGATCCTGGGCTTCGACCCGGCGGTGAAGTTCCCGGTCGAGGAGGAGGCGCTGGCGCACGCCCGCGCGGTCGCCGAGCGCGGAAAGCAGGCGCACGCGCAGTGGGACGAGGCGTTCGCGGCGTGGGCCAAGGAGAACCCCGAACGGCACGCGCTGTTCGACCGGATCTCCCGGCGTGACCTGCCGGAGGGCTGGGAGGCGGCGCTGCCGACGTTCCCCGCCGACCCCAAGGGCACCGGCACCCGGCGCGCCTCGGGCAAGATCCTCACCGCGCTCGCCCCGGTGCTGCCCGAACTGTGGGGCGGGTCGGCCGACCTGGCCGAGTCGAACAACACCACGATGGAGGGCGAGCCGTCCTTCGTCCCGGCCGAGCACCAGACGGCGATGTGGCCGGGCAACCCGTACGGCCGGACCCTGCACTTCGGCATCCGCGAGCACGGCATGGGCGCGATCCTCAACGGCATCGCCCTGCACGGCGGCACCCGGCCGTACGGCGGCACGTTCCTGCAGTTCAGTGACTACATGCGGCCCTCGGTCCGGCTGGCGGCGCTGATGGAGCAGCCGGTCACGTTCGTGTGGACGCACGACTCCGTCGGCCTGGGCGAGGACGGCCCGACGCACCAGCCGATCGAGCACCTGTGGTCGCTGCGCAACATCCCTGGCCTGGACATCGTCCGCCCCGCCGACGCCAACGAGACGGCGGTCGCGTGGAAGACGATCCTGGAGCACAAGGACCGCCCGGCGGGCCTGTGCCTGACCCGCCAGAACGTGCCGACGTTCGACCGGACCATCTTCGCGTCCGCGGACGGGACGGCGCGCGGCGCCTACGTGATGGCCGACGGCACCGATGTCATCCTCGTCGGCACCGGCAGCGAGGTGCAGCTCGCGGTCGCGGCGCGGGAGCTGCTGGCCAAGGAAGGCATCTCCGCGCGGGTTGTGTCGATGCCGAGTGTGGAATGGTTCAAGCAGCAGGACGTTTCCTATCAAGAGGCCGTACTCCCGGCGGCGATGAGGGCGCGGGTGTCGGTCGAGGCGGGGATCACGCAGCCCTGGAAGGCGTTGGTCGGGGACGCCGGCCTGAGCATCGGGGTCGACCACTACGGCGCCTCGGCCGCCGCCGAGGTCATCTTCGAGAAGTTCGGTATCACGGCGGAGGCGGTGGCCGAGGCCGCCAAGGTAAGCATCGCGGCGGCGCGCGGCTAGCAGCGGCCGGTACCGGCGGCACGGCCCGGCCGTGCCGCGGCCCCGCGGCACGAAGCAGGAACGACGGAAGAAAGAAGCAGTAAAGATGAGTGACGTACTCGGGGAGCTTACCGAGGCAGGCGTGTCGGTCTGGCTGGATGACATCAGCCGCGAGCGGCTCCGCACCGGCAACCTCCAGGACCTGATCGACAACTTCCACGTGCGCGGCGTGACGTCCAACCCGACGATCTTCGCCCACGCGCTGAGCAAGGGCAGCGCCTACGACGCCCAGCTCGCCGACTTGAAGCTGCGCGGCGTCACCGTCGAGGAGGCGTCGCGGATGATCACCACCTACGACATCCGGTGGGCCTGCGACGTGCTCCGCCCGGTGTACGAGTCCACCGGCCTCGTCGACGGGCGGGTGTCGATCGAGGTCGACCCGCGGCTGGCCCGCAAGACGGCCGAGACGATCGCCGAGGCCAGGCAGCTGTGGTGGCTCGTCGACCGGCCCAACCTGTTCATCAAGATCCCGGCCACGGCCGAGGGCATCCCCGCGATCACCGCGGTCCTGGCCGAGGGGATCAGCGTCAACGTGACGCTGATCTTCTCGCTGGAGCGGTACGCCGAGGTCATCGACGCGTACTACGCCGGCCTGGAGAAGGCCGCGGAGAACGGTCACGACATCACCAAGATCGCGAGCGTCGCGAGCTTCTTCGTCAGCCGGGTGGACACCGAGGTGGACAAGCGGCTGGAGAAGCTGGGCACGCCGGAGGCCCTCGCCCTGAAGAGCAAGGCCGCTATCGCCAACGCGCGGCTGGCCTACGAGCTGTACGAGCAGAAGCTGGACACCGACCGCTGGCGGGCGCTGGCGGCCAAGGGCGCGAAGGTACAGCGGCCGCTGTGGGCGTCCACGTCCACCAAGGACCCGTCGCTGCCCGACACCCTTTACGTGGTCGACCTTGTCACCAAGGACACCGTCAACACGATGCCCGAGGCGACCTTGCGGGCCACGGCCGACCACGGCGTCCTGCAGGGCGACACCGTTCACGGCACGTACGCGGACGCCAGGAAGCTCTTCGCCGACCTGGCGGCGCTCGGCGTCGGCTACGACGACGTCGTCAAGGTTCTTGAGGACGAGGGCGTGGCGAAGTTCGAGGCCTCGTGGAACGAGTTGCTCGAGACGATCCGCGCCGAACTAGCCAAGTAGGAACTGCAGGAGGTTTCACGATGGATGAGCCGAACGCCGAGGTCTGCGGCCCGGCGCCGGCGAATCCGGGGGTTATCGCGAGCGCAGGGGATCCAGCAAATCCCCTGCGCGACCCGCGGGACCGCCGGATACCACGGGTGGCCGGCCCGTGCGTGATGGTCATGTTCGGGGTCACCGGCGACCTCGCGCGCAAGAAGCTGCTGCCGGCCATCTACGACCTGGCGAACCGGGGCCTGCTGCCGCCGGGCTTCTCGCTGGTCGGATTCGCCCGGCGGGACTGGCAGGACGAGGACTTCGCCCAGGTCACCTACGAGGCGGTGAAGCAGCACGCGCGGACGCCGTTCCGCGACACGGTGTGGAAGCAGATGAGCGAGGGCGTCCGGTTCGTGCAGGGCGAGTTCGACGACGACGCGGCCTTCGACCAGCTGGCCAGGACGGTCGCCGACCTGGACGCCGAGCGGGGCACCGGCGGGAACTACGCGTTCTACCTGTCGATCCCCCCCAAGTCCTTCCCGCTCGTCGTTCAGCAGCTCAAGCGGTCCGGGCTGTCCGACCCCGGCCCGGCCGACCCGGAGACGGGCCGGCGGCCGTGGCGGCGGGTCGTGATCGAGAAGCCGTTCGGCCGCGACCTGGCCTCCGCCCGCGACCTGAACGACATCGTGGACGCGGTCTTCCCCGCGCACGCGGTGTTCCGCATCGACCACTACCTGGGCAAGGAGACGGTCCAGAACATCCTGGCCCTGCGCTTCGCCAACACCCTGTACGAGCCGGTCTGGAACCGCGGGTACGTCGACCACGTGCAGATCACGATGTCGGAGGACATCGGGATCGGCGGCAGGGCCGGGTACTACGACGGCATCGGCGCGGCCCGTGACGTCATCCAGAACCACCTGCTGCAGCTCCTGGCGCTGACCGCCATGGAGGAGCCCGTCTCGTTCGACGCGGACTCGCTGCGGCAGGAGAAGGAGAAGGTGCTGTCCGCCGTCCGGCTCCCCGTCGACCTGGCCACCGGCACCGCCCGCGGGCAGTACGCGGGCGGCTGGCAGGGCGGCCGTCAGGTGGTCGGCTACCTGGAGGAGGAAGGCATCCCGCCAGACTCCCGGACGGAGACCTACGCCGCCGTCCGGCTGACCGTCGATACCCGGCGGTGGGCGGGCGTGCCGTTCTACCTGCGCACCGGCAAGCGGCTGACGCGGCGGATGACGGAGATCGCGCTGATGTTCCAGCGCGCGCCGCACCTGCCGTTCGCCGCCACCGACACCAAGGAACTCGGCAAGAACGCCCTGGTCATCCGCGTCCAGCCAGACGAGGGCGTGACCGTGCGGTTCGGCTCGAAGGTGCCGGGGTCCGCGATGGAGGTCCGGGACGTCAACATGGACTTCGCCTACGGCGAGTCCTTCACCGAGTCCTCGCCGGAGGCCTACGAGCGGCTGATCCTTGACGTGCTGATCGGGGACCCGCCGCTGTTCCCCCGGCAGGAAGAGGTCGAGCTGTCATGGCGCATCCTCGACCCGATCGAAGACTTCTGGGCCGAGAACACCAAGCCCGAGGAGTACATGGCGGGCGGGCCAGGCCCCGCGTCCGCCGATGCCCTGATGGCGCGCGACGGCCGCGCCTGGCGGCGACTGTGAAAGGGGCTGGTCCGCGATGACGATTGACCTCACCGACACGAGCACCGCCGCCATCGCCCAGGCGCTCACCGAGGCGCGGCGGCGGCTCGGCGGGATGACCATGGGCATGGTGCTGACTCTCATCATCGTGACTGATGAGGCGGCGCAGTACGACGCCATCCGGGCGGCCAACCAGGCCGCCCGCGAGCACCCGGCCCGCGTCCTCGCCGTGATCACCCGCAAGCCCAAGGCCGATTCCCGGCTCGACGCCGAGATCCGGGTCGGCGAGTCGTCACCCGGAGAGACCATCGTGCTGCGGATGTACGGCCTGCTCGGCCAGCACGCGGACTCGGTGGTGGCCCCGCTGCTCGTGCCGGACGCGCCCGTGGTCACCTGGTGGCCGGACGAGCCTCCGGCGGATCCGGCGGCGCACCCGCTGGGCGCGCTGGCGCAGCGTCGGGTGACGGACTCGGCGGCGACCGAGAACGCGCACGACGTCCTCATGCGACTGGCCAAGTCGTACGCGCCCGGCGACACGGACTTCGGGTGGACGCGGGCCACGCCGTGGCGCTCGGTGATCGCGGCCACCCTCGACCAGCAGGTGCCGCCACTGCGCGCGGCCGAGGTGTCCGCCGAGCCGGGCAACCCGGCCGCCGACCTGATCGCGGCGTGGCTGCGCTGCCGCCTGCAGATCCCGGTGCGCCGCTCCGACTCCGCCGGGCCCGGCATCACCGGGGTCTTGTTCAACACCAGCGCGGGCGACCTGAGCCTGACCAGGACCGATGGCCGCACCGGCATCTTGTCCTGGCCGGGGCGGCCCGACCGGAGCGTGGCCCTGCACCGCCGGGAGATCGCCGAGCTGCTGGCCGAGGAGCTGCGCCGGCTCGATCCGGACGAGGTGTACGCCGAGACCCTGGAGTCGCTCGGGTCGTTCACGACGCCCGCCGCACCGTGGACGGCGGACGCGTGAGGCGGGTGGACCCGGCGGGGCTGGCTTGGAGGAGAGAAATGGTGCCCCGACTGAGCGGAGGTAGAGCATGAGCGGGAGGAGAGGCGCGCCCCCGGAGATCCTCGTCCACGCGGATGCCGGGCTGCTGGCCAAGGCCGTCGCCGCCCGGCTGGTCACCCGGCTGGTCGACGCGGTGTCGGCCGCCGACCGGGCCAACCTGGTCCTCACCGGCGGCGGCATCGGCACGGCGGTACTGGCCGAGCTGGCCGCCGCGCCCGCCAGGGACGCGGTCGACTGGCAGGCCGTGGACTTCTGGTGGGGTGACGAGCGGTTCGCCGCGACCGGCCACCCGGACCGGAACGAGACGGGCGCCCGCGCCGCGCTGCTGGACAAGATCGACGTTGACCCGGCGCGGGTGCACCCGATGCCGGGCCCGGATGGTCCCGACGGGGATGACCCGGAGGCGGCCGCCGCCCGGTACGCGGCGTCGCTCGCCGCGGCCACCCGGCCGGAGGACCACGGCCCGGTGCCGGCCTTCGACATCCTGATGCTCGGCATCGGCCCCGAGGGACACGTGGCGTCACTGTTCCCTGGCATGCCGGCGGTGTACGACAACCGGCCGGTGGTGGCGGTGCGCGGCTCACCCAAGCCGCCGCCCACCCGTATCTCGCTGACCTTCCCGTCCATCCAGGCGGCCCGCGAGGTCTGGATCCTGGCCTCCGGCGCGGAGAAGTCGGACGCCGTCGCGCTCGCCCTGTCCGACGCCGGCCCGGTGCAGTTGCCCGCCGCCGGCGCCCGCGGCAGGCAGCGGACGCTGTTCCTGCTGGACTCTGCCGCCGCGGCGAAGGTCCCGCACGACGTCGGCCGGCCCGGGGCGCACTGAGTTTTCTGGGGGGATACACACAATCCCCCCAGACCCCCTGGCCCCGCAGCCTCCCGCCGTTGCATCGAGCTCACCCGCGGGGTCCCTCACGCTTCGCTTCCGGGACCCGTCCGCGCCGGCGATGACCTTCCGGAGCCGGGCGTCTCGGCGGCCAGGATCATTGCGGCGTCAGCGTGGCGCATGCCGTCCTGCGCCTTCGGGACCGGGGTGTAGCCGTGGCACCCGGCGATCTGGTCTTCCGGCGATCCGTCGCCGCCGGTCTCGATGAGCCGTGCCTCGCGGGCGTCGGCGACCCGCCAGCGCCGGAGCCAGACCAGGCGATCAGGCTGCCCCGGCCGGCGAACGCCAGGCCCGCCGCAAGGCACGTCGCCGGCACCGCGGTCAGGACGTACCGGTAGCTGAAGCCTGCCGTCATCGGCGGCCCGACGATCAGCGCGACGCCCACGAGCCAGGGCAGCAGGCCCAGCCCGCCCACGGCCGCGCGCTGGCCGGCGAGGCCGTGCCGGCGACGCCACGAGATGACGATGCCGCCCAGCCCCGTCACGAGGAAGGCCAGCAGGAACGGGCCGCGCAAGTAGCCCCACTTCTCGTAGAACTGCAGGAAGGCCGCCCACGGCTGGGTCGCCCTCGGCCGGCCCAGCGTGCTGCCGCCAAAGGCGGCGGCGGCCTTGGCATTGCCCGCGTCGCCGGTCACCCAGCCCGGCACCGGCTCGGTGGCGGCCTCGAAACGGAACTTGTCACCAGAGCCGGCGAGGTCTGACCGGAACCGCGTCCAGCCGAAGGTCCGCCAGGTGTCGTCGGCGACGACGGCGGCGTAGGACAGCGGCTGGGACACGATCGCCCGCTCGGCGAACCGGCTGGTCAGGTACTCGATGTGCGGGGTGAACCGGTAGCTGTTGTCGGGCCCGGTCAAGGTCGCGAGCGGGGTGTCATTGGCCCACAGGTACTCCTGGGAGCCTTCCCGGCGTCCCGGGGGCCGCGGGTCGCACAGGACCCGCAGGGCCGGCGGCGGATCCATCCGCGAGCACTCGGCGAAGCTGCTGACCCGGCTGTACAGGAACGTCCCCGACGACTCGGTGAGCGCGAAGCGGCCATCCCGGGCGTAGAACCACGTCATGTAACACGCGACCGGCAGCGTCCCGGCTAGCGTCACGGCGAGGACGCGCTGCCAGCCCGCGCGGCGCGCGATCATCCCGATGGCGACAACGACCAGCAGCAGCTCGCCGACCGACCGGACCGTGGCCGAGTACCCGGCGAGCAGGCCGGCCAGGATGACCGCCCACAGGGGCGGCCGGTCCCACCAGCACAGCAGGATCACCACGGCGGTGACAAGCGCGGTGAAGAGCGCGTCGGACCCGATCGTGTGCTCGATCTGCAGCTCCCACACGTCGAACAGCGACGGCAGCGCCGGGATCGTCGCGCCCCACCACGGCAGGCCGCGGCGGCGCAGCACGGCGTAGATGGCGATCCCGGCTGCCAGGCCCATACCCCCCTGGAGTCCCGTGACCAGGTCCAGGTTGTGGGCCGGGAGCAGCAGCCGCAGCAGGAACGGGTACCCGTTGGCGCGCACGGCGTCCGGCTCCTGGCGCACCGCGTCGGTCATGTAGTTGTAGGAGTCGTTGAAGAACATCGCGGGCGGGTAGCCGAGCATCACGACGGCCCGCAGCGCCGCCGCGAGCATCACGGGGATGGCGAAGGGGTGCTGGGCGGCGAGCAGCCCGGCTAGCCTGCGCAGGCGCGAGGCCGGCGAGCGCCGCCTCCAGGGCCCGCTTCTGGTGCCCTCCGGGACGGCGGACCCCCCTGGAGACGTGACCCGCAGCGTGTCCTCCACCTGTAGGCGGTACTACCGACGCCAAGAAGTTACAGCGCGGGTACACACAGTTGACCACTAGTGCTCACTAACCGTCACCGTGTCGTCCGGGAGTGGGGGTCAGTGACCGGAAAGTCCCTCAGCGCCGGCGGGCTATCGACGCGAGCGTCACGATCGTCACCACGGCGATGAGGAAGACCACCGCCCCGCCGATCGACCTGGTCGCCACGGCGAACAGGATCCACATGCCCACCACGGGGAGCACCGGGCCCAGCCGGGGATGCGGCCGCGGCGACGGCGGCAAGTTGCCCGGCGCCGGCTGGCCAGGGCGCGGCGCGGACCCGATCTCGGGCTGGGAACCAGGGACGGGCTGCGAGCCGGGTACTGGCTCCGCGCCGGGGAACGGCCGCGCACCAGGAGCCTGCGGGGCGTCGAAGCCGGGATGGGCGCCCGGGGGCGGGGCGCCCGTCAGCTCCGGGTGCGCGCCCGGCGGCAAGTCGGCACCGAGCGAGGGCTGTACCGGCAAGTCGGTGGTCAGCTCGCGCAGGTCACCCCAGGTGCGGCCGGCGTAGGCCGCCGTCGTCCGCTCCTGAAACTCGTCGAGGGTCAGCCGTCCCTCGCTATAGGCATCACGAAGCGTGGCCACCACGGCGTCCCTGTCGTGGTCCGACGCGCGGATGTGGTCGCTGGTCATCGGGCGGGCCCTCCTTGTCTAACAGGAGAAGAGGTCCCATTGGAGCAGTCCCTGACGCCATGTTACCGGGCGCGCTTGAATATGATCCTGCGCATGCCCGCGCTCCCCCCGTCCGGCAGCCATTTCATTGTCTGCGGCGACGGCCCTCTCGCGTATCGCACCACTGAAGAGCTGACCTCGCGCTACCGCGAGCAGGTCACGGTGATCCTGCCGTCGCGGCGCAGGAACTCCGGCCCGCGCATCAGCGAATTGCCGGGTGTCTCCGTGCTGGAGCGGCCGGAGCTGACGAGCGAGGTGCTCGTGGAGGCCGCGAGTGGCCTCGGCCCGGGCGGTCGCCTTGCTATGGCCGGACGACATCGCGAACTTCCACGCCGCGTTGCGTGCCCAGGACCTGCATCCGGGCATCCGGCTCGTGGTTTCCGTGTTCAACACCCGGCTGGGCGAGCACTTCCGCCCGTTCTTCACCGACTGCACGATGCTGTCCGGCACGGCGATGGCGGCCCCGTCCTTCGTGGCCGCGGCGCTCGGCGAGCCGGCCCCGAGCCATGTCGAGGTGTCCGGCCGCACGCTCTACGTCGCCAGGCGCGACGATGTCGCGCCCAAGAACGTGCTCTGCGGGCTGGTCGCGGCGCCTGGCGGGCCGGCCGGCGCCACCCGGCTGCTGCCGCCGGGCATGACTTACATCGAGCCGGACGCGGACCCGGCCAGGACGCGGCCGGACCGGGCCTCCACCCGGGACGAGCCGCTCGTGCTCGCGGTGGCGAACGGGGTCACGCGGGACCCGCTCGCTCGCAGGCGCCATCCGGTGCGCACGGCGCTCGGGATGACGCGGCGGCTGGTCAGAAACAGGTATGGGGCCGTTTTCGGGGTGCTGCTCGCCGTGATGGCGGCCGGATTCGTCCTCCTCCTCAACTCGGTCGACCACAACGTCCGCGCTCATCCGACCTACTCCGTCAGCAACGCGTTCTACCTGACCATCATGGACCTGACCGGATCCGCCCTCACCGGCACGAGCAATAGCGGCTCCGAGAAGCTGTCCCAGGTCATTCTCACGGTGGACGGCATGGCGTTCCTCCCGTTCATCACCGCCCTCATCGTCGGCGCCCGGCTGACCGGGTCGCTGCGCGGCGAGCCGAAGCCGCCGGGAGGGCACGTCATCGTGGCGGGCCTGGGCAACATCGGGACGCAGGTGGTCAGGGAACTGCACGCCCTCGGCTTCAGCGTCGCCTGCGTAGACCCCGACCCGGCGGCCCAGGGCATCACGCTCGCCCGCCGCCTTGGCCTGCCGACGGTGATCGGCGACGCGTTCGCCGAGGAGACGCTGCGCGCGGCGGGCATCGACACGTGCTCCGCGCTCGTGGCGGTGACCAGCAACGACATCGTTAACCTGGAGACGGCACTGCAGGCCAACGCGCTGCGCGCGAACCTGCGCATCGTATTGCGCCTGTTCGACGACGACCTCGCGCAGCGCGTGCAGCAGACGGTCGGGAACATCGTGTCCCGGAGCATCTCCTACATGGCCGCGCCCGCGTTCGCGGCGGCCCTGCTTGAGCACTCGGTGCTCCGCACGATCGCCGTCGGGCGGCACGTCCTGCTGATCGCCGATGTCCGCGTCGAGGATGGCGGCGGCCTGGTGGGGCAGCAACTGGCCGACCTTGAGCGGGATGGGCTGGCGCACATTCTCGCACTGCAGGAAACGGGGTCACCGCGGCCCGACTGGGCACCGCGCCGAGACCATGAGCTCAACGCCGGGGACCGGGTCTTTGTGGTCGCCACCAGAGCCGGGCTGAGCCGGTTCCTCGCCGGCAACAGCCCGTCGTTATACGGCATTCGCCCCAGTAACAGAAATTCGTTTAGATCTCGCGTGAAAGATCCCCCGGCGTTACGCTAAGGGCGTAAAAAAAGTGCCCGGACGACGGCAACAGAGTTCTTCCGGGGGACGATCCCCGTACCCCGCAAAGGGGCCCCGCCCGGGCTGGCAAGCTCGGAGGCATTCATGACCGTCAACGAAGACAGCACAGCACAGCTCGCCACCACGCCCGCGGCAGCGCCGTCGCCCGCCATCGCGGACCCCGGACCACTCGGCCTCGCCGCGTTCGCCCTCACGACGTTCCTCCTCTCGGCCGCCAACGCCAAGTTGATGAACGCCGCTACCGGAAGCGCGTGGCTCGGCTACGCACTCGCCTACGGCGGCGGTTGCCAGTTGCTGGCCGGCATGTGGGAATTCCGCAACAAGAACGTCTTCGGCGCCACGGCGTTCTCCACCTACGGAGGCTTCTGGATCGGGCTTTTCCTGTGGGCCAGGTTCGTCGCGCCGCAGCGCGACCAGCGCGTCGGCGGCTAACCACGACCTCGGCTGGATCCTGCTCGCTTTCGCGATCTTCAACACCTACATGCTGGTCATGAGCACGCAGGTCAACGTTGCGGTGTTCGGCGTCTTCCTCACCCTCGAACTCACCGAGATCGTCCTGTTCATCGGCAACTTCGCAGAACAACAGCAACATCGTCCAGGTGGGCGGCGTACCTCGGCATCCTCACCGCGCTGGTGGCCTGGTACACGTCCTTCGCGGGCGTCGCCAACGGGATCGGCGGCAAGATCAGGCTCCCCGTGGGCAGGCCGCTGGTCTCCTAAGCCTGCCTGGCTGATCGCGCATCCTGGCGGGGGCCTCAGGTCCCCGCACCTCCCGCTCGCCGGGTACGGTTAGGCCGATTATTGTTACTGCCGTATCCGGTGAGACGGGAGGTTTGGGTCGGGGATGCACAACGGGCCGCAACTAGACCTGTCCGCGCAGGTCGCCATGGTGCGGGCGAAGGCCCGGCCGTGGCGGTCGATCATCGCCCTCGTGCTCGCCATCGCCTGTGGCATTGCGTCCGGCTGGGCGCACGCGGGCTTCCAGCACTTCCTGTCCAGCGACGCACGTGCCCATGCAGCTGATCGCGGCCGGCATGCGCCGTGAGTGTTCTGCGTCTTCGCGAGCATCGCGACCTACGGGCTGTCGGGGAACGCGCGCGACGTGCTCGCCCCGCGCGCCGGGGCCGCCCACGCGGCCATTGTCCGTTACGCGCTGCTCCTGATCGGCGCGTTCACCACGCTCATCATCACGCTGGACCTGTTTCACGTCCCGGTCGGCCAGCTGGTCCTCGGCGGCGCGCTGACCAGCGTGTTCGTCGGGATCGCCGCGCAGCAGGCACTGGGCAACGTGTTCGCGGGGATCGTCTTGCTCGTCACCCGGCCGTTCCGGTCGGGAACACGGTCCGCTTCCGGGCAGGCGCGCTCGGCGGCGAGCTCGAGGGAACCGTGACGGAGATCGGCATCACTTACGTGCGGCTGTCCTCCGGGGGAACCGTCGTGTCGGTACCCAACTCGCAGGTACTGAACGCGGTGGTCGGACCCGTGCCGCCGCCTCCCGAGCCTGATGCCGCGGACCGGAAACCGCTGACCCCGCCGTCACTGCCCCGGGCCCGCATGGCATCCCCGCTCCGCAGGGCAACCCGGACCAGAGGGAAAATCCCTGAGGCCCGGGGGTAGCCCCTAGCGCGAGTGACCGCCCGGTGCGCAGCGCGGCCGTCGAACGCGGCGAAGCCAGCAGCGGGGGGTCCTGAGGTACGTACGCCTCGGGCGTACCCGACGCCCCGGTGCGCAAGCACAGGGGTCAGCCAGAGACAACGCGGGCGAAGCCCGCAGCGGGGGGTCCGGGGGTCGTCCCCCGGGAGATAACCCGAGACGACCCCGGTGCGCAAGCACAGGGGCGCCGGACAACGCGGGCGAAGCCCGCAGCGGGGGGTCCGGGGGGTCGTCCCCCCGGGAGATAACCCGAGACGACCCCCGGTGCGCAAGCACAGGGGTCACCAGAGTGTCGGGGCCGGTGCGACAGGTCGCCTCCTCGGCGAGAGGCTCATCGCGGCTCCAGCCGAACGGTATTCCGCGAAGGCGATATTAGGTGCGGCCCGGGGGACCCTAGCCGCACCGGCCAGTACAGTTAACGCCGCGGGGGATATCCCTGTTCCCTCGGATCCCGCACGTTCTCCGGCTGGCCGTACTGTGGTCCCTCGGGGTACCCGGGCACGAAGCCCTCTGGCGGGGCGTATCCCTCCGGCGCCGGGTAGCCTTCGGGAGCCTGGTAGCCGACCTGGCGCCGGCGACCGTACCCGGTATTCCCGGCGTAGCCCTGGCCGGCGGGGAAGCCGCCGGTTCCGTACCCGTCTGCCTGGTATCCGCCCTCTGCTACCGGGGAGCCCCCGTACTCCGGGACCCGGACCATAGCCCGCCGGGGGCACGAAGGCGGCACCAGCGGGACCCGTGCCGTTCGGGACGAAGGCGGAACTCGTCGCGGGCGCGCCGTGCGCGGCGCCGGAGGGCACGGGGCCGCCAGGGGTAGAAGGCGGGCGCGTACCCGGGAGCGGGATACCCCGCGACCGGGTAGGACCCGCTGGTGGTGCCGTTGTATGCCCCGGCGGGGTAGTTCCCTGAACCGTTCGCGATCGCCGCGCCATCGGCCCCGCCGCGCCGCCGTAGCCGGCCACGCCCGCGTAGTCGCCGGCACCGTTGCCGGGAGCGCCGTTGTAGAGGGGAGCGCCGTTGTAACCCGCCGCGCCGTTGTAGGCACCTGTCCCGTTCGCGGCGGGGTAGCCCGCGGTGCCCGCGTATCACTGTCGTCGCGGTACCACTGTCGTCGCGGTAGGCACGTCGTCGCGGTAGGCACTGTCGTCGTGATAGGCGCTCGCGCCGGGGTGGGTGCCGTTCTGGAAGCCCTGGTCCTAGGCCCGGGTCCTGGTAGTCGCCCGGCGCGGGGTAGCCGGCCTGCTCCGGCTGGCCGGGGACGTCGCCGTACCCGGCCGGTCCCGGGTAGCCCGGCGGGCTCCGGGTAGGCGGGCTGCTCACGATAGGCGAGCGGGAATCGCTCGGCCAGCGGCGCCTCGGCCTGGCCTGCCGACGGGCCGGGAGGCGGCGCGACCGGCACGGGACCCGCGGATGGCCGGCATAGGGCCGGTGAATCGCCCCATGCCGGGCGGGGCAGGCTCCACCGGCGCCGAGAGCACCTGCGGGTAGGCCTGCGGGGTGGGATCTTGCGGGCCATAGCCCCGGTTGCCGAAGCCGCTGTCGGGATAGTCAGGACCGGTAGGCACCGGCTCGGCATACCCCGGCATCGCGTAGCCCTGCGCGTCATACCCGTGAGGGATGAAGCCGTGGGCACCGCGCTCGTGCTCGGCGTACCCGAGGGCCTGCTGAGGACCGCTCGTTGCTCTTCCGGCGCCGCCCGCCACCCCTGCAGGCCCGCCCGCCCCGGGTACACCTGGCGCGACGGCCAGGTACGGGCGGGCATCGGGGAACCGTTGCCCTTGCGGGTAGGAATCGCCGGCGCCGTTCCCCGAAGGGCCGGCCATCCCCGTAAGCCTCCTGCTGCCCGTAAGACGGGACAGGACCGTACGACTGGCCAGCGGGATAGGACTGGCCCGCGCCATTGCCCTGCCAGCCTTCCGAGTAGCCCGGCTGGCCGTCGAAGTCCCGCTGGCCTTCATAAGGACTGGGCGTCGTACGCGGGCTGGTCGCCGTAGGCCCTGGGCGCCGGGGTAACCTGCGGGTCGCCAGGCGGGCTGCGGTCGCGCGTAGCGCCACTGGTCACGGTCATCGCCGGGATAAACCGGGTCCCCGTAACCCGGGCCGGCCGCCACGCCCGGGCGCCTCGTGCCTCGGCGACTGCCGGGCTGGCCAGCGGGGTCGCCCCCAGGGCGACCAGGGCACCGGTGTACGGCTCGGGGGCGGCACCGATCGCGAGCCGCCCGCGCGGGCCCTCGATCGCCTGGGATGGTTCCTGGAAGTCGTCTTGCCCGCCGGGCATGCCCCTGCGGAGGGAGTCCATCAGGCGGGAGAGGTCATCCATCGGGAGCCGGAAGGTGCCGGTGCAGGTTCCGCCCTGCCAAATGCTGAACACTGCGATCCCGGTGTCGGCATACCAACTCAGACGCATGCTGCGCGAACTGCCGCGCACGTCAAAGAAGACTTCTCCGAGCCGGGGCAGTGGTGCTGCGTCCGACGCTGCCATGCTGCCCATGGTGGCTCCCTCCCCCAGTCCTTGTCCAGTTCGTACAGAGTATCGGTGGCGGACGCTGGGCGTTGACCGGTCGGCTCATCTGGCCGGCCGCGCCCGGCCTCGCCATTCGTCTCGGCACGCCAAGGGCATGGGCGGGAGGCAAGTGGTCATACCCACCGCAATGCGCGCGAACCTCACACGACCCATAAATTTCCGCAACGCGCATAAGAAAGTTCCGACCCCGCATGCGCGAGCGGCACGCGAGGTGGCATCATAGTCCGCAGGCTTCACTGCCCCGGACCAGCGCTGCCCGGCACTGTGCAAGATCAGGTACGTATGCCAGATAGGCCACAGTTAGGGTTCCGCGTAACGGGGCAGTCGTATCACGCATGCGCCAGCCCCCCGGCAACTCGCCAGCCAGCACTGCCCACGCGACGCCGCCTGAGCACGCGAAAGCACCTCAGGGAATGCTCCCGCCCAGCGGGGAACAGAACGGTGCCGCCGGACGTTGCTCAGGCAGCGGCAGTTACCGCACGGGACTGGGGCTCGCGTGCTAACGGGCCACTATCACGAGGGTAACGCAAGACCAGAGCTACTTTGTTTGAGGTGACTGATCCATGTCTCAGGTGCGTAGGCAGACAGCGATGCTTCCCCGCCCAAACTGGGGGTGGCAGGATGCTGCCGCGTGTCGTGGCGAGGATCTGATGCTCTTCTTTGGGCCGGACGGTGAGCGCCAGCCAGAGCGGGACGTCAGGGAGCGCAAGGCCAAGGCCGTCTGCGCGAGCTGCCCCGTCCGGATCGACTGCCTGAACTATGCGGTCGCTCGTCCTGAGAAGTACGGCACCTGGGGCGGACTGAACGAGGACGAGCGCTCGGCGGAGCGCCGTCGCCGGATGCGCCGCGCCAACGCGGCCTGAGACTCGCTCACGATTGCGCTACTAGGGGCGCCGAGCAGCGTCAGCGCGCCGGGCAGGCCCACGGGCCCGGTCAGGCGCACAACTCTCCCACGCAACGAAGCAGCAGGGCCATGACTACGGTCATGGCCCGCCTGCTTTTCCGGCCCCCGTGCTGGCCAGCCGGGCCACGGGGCGACAATGGGCACATGATCTGCGTGCACTGCCGCGGGCAGCATCACGAGGACTGCCCGGGAGGCACCTGGTGCGACTGCCAGCACCTGCCGCCGGCCGGCCCCGCGCAGGACGCGGAGCAGCGCGGGCAGGACGCGGAGCAGGCAGCCGGCCAGGCCACCGAGCCGCCGGTGAACTGGGTGCGGCAGGGCTGACGGCGGGCCAGGCGGCGGGTGAGCGGCCCCCGGCGATGGCGAGCGGAGATGTAGCGCACTTCACAGCCGCGGCTCATTTACAAGTGAAAATCCTGCGGCAGGCGGAATACGCCGCCGGCACCGGGAGTTGGCCACCAGCATGAGCCGCCTCCGCTGGACAGACCGGGCTATTTCGTGTGATCCTGCTGAGGTGAGTGTTACGGACCCCATGCTCGTCGTGCGCCGGCACGTCGACTTGCTGCGCGTCCGTAGCGCCATGTGTCGCCGCGCTCGCTGACCGCCCCCGACGTTACAAATCACGTTAACCTCAGGGCGCCCGAGGCCGGCCTTTGCTTGCTGCCTTCAGGCAGCTTCCCAGTGGTCGCAGCACCGCCCGGGGACGACGCCCGGATGCCGGACGCCCGCCCGCCATGACTCGACGTCAGTAAGGAAGCTGCCGAATGCCTCCCGTCACTGGGGACACAGCTACCGCTGGAAGCGCGGCGACTCGCCGCCCGCAATCCGCGAGGCGCAAGCGCGGCGAGGGCCAGTGGGCCCTCGGCTACCGCGAGCCCCTCAACAAGAACGAGGAAAACAAGAAGAACGACGACGGGCTGAACGTCCGCCAGCGGATCATCGACATCTACGCCAAGAACGGGTTCGACTCGATCGACCCGGCCGACCTGCGGGGCCGGTTCCGCTGGTACGGCCTGTACACGCAGCGACGCCCCGGGATCGACGGCGGCAAGACCGCGATCCTGGAGCCGGAGGAGCTCGACGACGAGTACTTCATGCTGCGGATCCGGATCGACGGCGGCCAGCTCAGCAGCGAGCAGCTGCGCGTCATCGCGGGCATCTCGCGTGACTACGCGCGGGGCACCGCCGACGTCACCGACCGGCAGAACATCCAGCTCCACTGGGTGGAGATCGAGAGCGTCCCCGCGATCTGGGAGGCGCTGGAGTCGGTGGGCCTCGACACGACCGAAGCCTGCGGCGACACGCCCCGGGTCATCCTCGGCTGTCCCCTCGCCGGGGTGGACGCGGACGAGGTCATCGACGCGACCGCGGAGATCTCCGCGATCAACGACCGGTTCATCGGCGACCCGTCGCTGTCCAACCTGCCGCGCAAGTTCAAGTCATCGGTGAGCGGCTGCCCGGGGCAGTGCACCCACCACGAGATCAACGACGTGGCGTTCGCCGGGGTCCGGCACCCGGAGACCGGGCGAGCTCGGCTACGACCTGTGGGTCGGCGGCGGCCTGTCCACCAACCCGATGATCGCCAAGCGGCTCGGCGTGTTCGTCAAGCCCGGCCAGGTACCGGAGGTATGGGCGGCCGTCGCCGGGGTCTTCCGTGACTACGGCTACCGCCGGCTGCGGCACCGGGCGCGCATCAAGTTCCTGGTCGCCGACTGGGGGCCGCAGCGGTTCCGCGAGGTCATGGAGAAGGAGTACCTCGGCTACGCGCTGCCGGACGGCCCCGCGCCGGAGGCGCCGACGAACGGCGAGCGCGACCACATCGGCATCCGGGCACAGCGAGATGGCCGGTACTACGTGGGCTTCGCGCCGCGGGTGGGGCGGCTGGACGCCGCCGCCCTGTTCACCATCGCGGACCTGGCCGACCGGTACGGCAGCGGGCGGGTACGCACCACGGCGCAGCAGAAGATGGTCATCGTGGACGTCCCGGCAGGCCGGGCTGACGCGCTGGCCGCCGAGCTTGAGGCAGCCGACCTGCGGGTCGCGCCGACCACCTTCCGGCGGCACACGATGGCCTGCACCGGGATCGAGTTCTGCAAGCTGGCGATCGTCGAGACGAAGGCCCGCGCGGCGAGCCTGATCGACGAGCTCGAGCGGCGGCTGCCTGACTTCGACGCTCCCGTGACGATCAACGTCAATGGGTGCCCCAACTCCTGTGCCCGCATCCAGGTCGCCGACATCGGCCTCAAGGGTCAGCTCGTCACCGACGACCGCGGGAACCAGGTGGAGGGCTTCCAGGTTCACCTGGGCGGGACGCTGAGCGGCGGCGACGCCACCGGGTCGGGCTTCGGGCGTAAAGTCCGCGGCCTCAAGGCGACGGCTGAAGAGCTCCCGGACTACGTGGAGCGCGTGCTGCGCCGCTTCCAGGAGGCGCGGCGCGACGGCGAGTCGTTCGGAGCGTGGACGCTGCGGGCCAGCGAAGAGGAGCTGTCATGACCAGCCCGTCCGGGCCGCGCGGTGCCGTTCTACTGCCCGTACTGCGGCGAGGAAGACCTAGAACCGCAAGGGCCGGTGGATGGCGAATGGCACTGCCGGAGCTGCGCCAGAAGTTTCCAGCTTCGTTTCTCCGGTATGGGGGCAGCACTATGAGTGACAACGGTCTTACGCTGAGTTCAACTATCTCGGGGGCTGGCGACCCGTCGCCCGCCCCCGGAACCGTGTCCGCCAGGCACCGGGAGGATCCTCAGTACATGCGCAGCCTCGCCGCAACGGCCGCGAAGGAGCTGGAAGACGCTTCCGCGCAGGAGATCATTCGCTGGGCCACCGACACGTTCGGCGACCGCATCTGCATCACCTCGTCGATGACGGACGCGGTCCTCATCCACCTGGCCTCCTCGGTGCGGCCGGGAATCGACGTGGTGTTCCTCGATACGGGCTACCACTTCCCCGAGACGGTCGGCACCCGTGACGCGGTCGAGGCCGTGTACCCGATCACCCTCGTCAACGTCACCCCGTCGCGGACGGTGGCCGAGCAGGACGCCGAGCTGGGCCCTCGGCTGTACGGGCGCAACCCGGACCTGTGCTGCTACCTGCGCAAGGTAGAGCCGCTTGAGCGGACGCTGCGGAACAACTACGACGCCTGGATCTCCGGCCTGCGACGCGACGAGACGCTCGCCCGGCGCGACGCCCCGGTCGTCGACTGGGACGCCAGGCGTCGGATGGTCAAGGTCAACCCGATCGCCAGGTGGACCGCCGCGCAGGTGGACGAGTACATCGCCACCGAGGGCGTGCTCGTTAACCCGCTGGTCTACGACGGCTACCCGTCGATTGGCTGCCGCACCTGCACCTCCCGGGTGACGCCCGGCGCCGACCCGCGCAGCGGCCGGTGGGCGGGGACCGGCAAGACCGAGTGCGGCCTGCACGCGTGACGGCCCGCTAATCCTGGTGAATCTCGCACCTCCGCTCGTGGCGGCCGCGCACGGGAGCAAGGACCCGCGCGCGGCCGCCACGATCGCTGACCTGCTGTCCGTGGTGCGCGCCCGGGCCGGCCAGCCGGGCCTCGCCGTGCGGGCCGCCTTCCTTGACCACTGCGTCCCCTCGCTGCCCGGCGTCTTGTCCGCGCTGGCCGCTGGCCGGGCGGCCGGCACGGGTGAAGCTCAGGGCGCGCGGGCGGCCGCGGGGCGCCGGCCGCGATCCGCCCCGGCCGACATCGTCGTGGTACCGCTCCTGCTGACCGCCGCGTATCACAGTAAGACGGACATCCCGGCGCAGGTCGCCGCCGCGGCGGCACGGCTATCCGGGCTGCGGGTGCGCCAGGTGAGTGCCCTCGGCCCGCATCCCCTGCTTCTCGCGGCGCTGGAACGCCGCCTGGCCCAGGCCGGCGCCGGTCCGCCGGCCGCGCCGCCGCGCCGAGACAAGCGTGGTGCTCGCCGCGGCCGGGTCATCCGATCCCGCGGCGAATGCCACGATCGCCTCCCTGGCCGCGCGGTGGCAGGCGGCGGGTGGCTGGCGGCGCGTCGTGCCCGCGTTCGCCTCGGCGTCCGGCCCTTCCCCGGCCGAGGCGGTCCGTGCGCTGCGGCGGGCGGCCTGGCGGCGGCCCGGTCGTGGTCGCCAGCTACGTGCTCGCGCCCGGCCACTTCGCGGACAAGATCCGCGTCCAGGCCCGCCAGGCGGGCGCCGCCGTCGTCTCTGAGCCGCTCGGCGCCGCCCCTGAGGTCGCCGATGTCATCCTCGAGAGGTACTTCTCCGCTATCCCGACGCCGGTACTCGCGCGTAACCACACGGACAGTTGCGAGACTCTAGTATGGGGCCTGACTGGCAGTGGCCCCACACCGTTACAAGTCGCCCGCTCTTGGGCAAACACGATCAGGAGACCGGACGACGGAGGTGCGGGCAGGCGGAGACGCGAATACCCTAGCGCGGTAGAGGGAAGCCGCAAGGGCCGTGCGACGCGCCGGCCCTGTGGTCACGGGCACGAAGACGGACACGAGGCGAAACGAGGGAAGAGGTCGCGTCTCAAGCGCGCCGGAGGCTAAGCGCGGCCTGGCGCAAAGCCGCGCGGAAAGCACGGCAGGCGGCAGGAAACCGCGTAGGGAGTGAAAACTTGCAGATCTGGCCGGGAGCCGCGTACCCGCTCGGGGCTACGTGGGACGGGTGGGGGACGAACTTCGCCCTGTTCTCGGAGACCGCCGAGCGGGTCGAGTTGTGCCTGTTCGATGAGGCTGGCACCGAGTCACGAGTCGACCTGACGGAAGTCGATGGCTTCGTCTGGCATGGCTACCTGCCCGCGGTCAGTCCTGGGCAACGCTACGGCTATCGCGTCCACGGCCCCTACGACCCGCGGCGCGGCCTGCGCTGCGCCCCGGCGAAGCTGCTGCTTGACCCCTACGGCAAGGCCGTGGACGGCGACGTGACGTGGGACGAGGCCCTGTTCGACTACCAGTGGGCCGACCCGCGCAAGCCGAACACGGCCGATAGCGCGAAATTCATGCCGAAGAACGTCGTGATCAATCCGTTCTTCGACTGGGGCAACGACCGGCCGCCGCGCACCCAGTACCACGAAACGGTCATCTACGAAGCCCACGTGCGCGGGATGACGCTGCGTCACCCCGATATCCCATTGCACCAGCGGGGCTCCTACGCCGGGCTGGCGCACCCGGCGGTCATCGAGCACCTGCGGCGGATCGGCGTCACGGCGGTGGAGTTGCTGCCCGTCCACCAGTTCGTTGCCGAGCAGGCGCTGACCGCCCGGGGCCTGACGAACTACTGGGGCTACAACACGATCGGCTTCCTCGCCCCGCACAACCGCTACTGCAGCTCCGGGCAAAGCGGAGAGCAGGTGGGCGAGTTCAAGACGATGGTCAAGGCCCTGCACTCGGCCGGCATCGAGGTCATCCTCGACGTGGTGTACAACCACACGGCGGAAGGCGATGGCCGCGGGCCCACGCTGTCGTTCCGCGGTATCGACAACGCGGCGTACTACCGGCTCGATGACCGCGAGCGCTGGCGCTACATCGACTACACGGGCTGCGGCAACAGCCTGAACGTCCGGCACCCGCACTCACTGCAGCTGATCATGGACTCGCTGCGGTACTGGATCCTGGAGATGCACGTCGACGGGTTCCGTTTCGACCTCGCGTCGGCATTGGCCCGCGAGTTCTACGACGTGGACCGGCTGTCCACGTTCTTCGACCTGGTCCAGCAAGACCCGGTGGTGTCCCAGGTGAAGCTGATCGCCGAGCCGTGGGACGTCGGCGTCGGCGGCTACCAGGTCGGCAACTTCCCGCCGCTGTGGACGGAGTGGAACGGCAAGTACCGCGACACCGTCCGCGACTTCTGGCGCGGCCGGCCGGGGACGCTGCCGGAGTTCGCGTCCCGGCTGGCCGGGTCCAGCGACCTGTACGAGACCTCCGGCCGCCGGCCCGTCGCCTCGGTCAACTTCGTCACCTGCCATGACGGGTTCACGCTCGCCGACTTGGTGTCCTACAACGGCAAGCACAACGAGGCCAACGGCGAGGACAACAGGGACGGGACCGACGACAACCGGTCCTGGAACTGCGGAGCCGAGGGCCCGGCGGAGGACCCGGAGGTCATCGAGCTGCGGGCCAGGCAGCAACGCAACTTCCTGGTCACGCTGTTCTGCTCGCAGGGCGTCCCGATGCTGCTGGCCGGCGACGAGATCGGCCGCACCCAGGGCGGCAACAACAACGCTTACTGCCAGGACAGCGAGGCCTCCTGGATGGACTGGTCCCGCGCGGCCGGCGAGCGCGACCTCCTGGCCTTCACCGAGCGGCTGGCGAGGCTGCGCCGGCACCACCCGGTATTCCGGCGGCGCCGGTTCTTCAAGCCCGGCGATATCCAGTGGCTGACCCCCGCGGCCCAGGAGATGACGGAGTCGGACTGGCAGGCGGGCTACGCGAAGTCGGTCGCGGTCCTGCTTGACGGCTCGGCGATCAGCGAGCCTGACCCGCGCGGTGAGCCGGTGACCGACAGCAAGTTCCTCATGCTGTTCAACGCGGGCGCGGACCCGATCACGTTCACGCTGCCGGAGGTCAAGGCGGGCGGGGAGTGGGAGATCGTGGTCGACACCAGCTCCCCTCGCGGCACTTCCGCGTCCGCTGACCAGCTGCCGAAGGCCAAGGTCGAGGTGGCGGGCCGGGCCGTCACCGTGCTCATGTCCGGCGCCTGACCATGCGGCTGCTGTTCCCTCCCGGGGGGGCGACCCCGCTGTCGACCCCCCGGCTCAGGGGGGACGCCCCCTGACACCCCCCCTCCCGCCTGCCGGGCCGGGGACGGCCCTCGATGACGGAGCGCTGGCATCCTTGTACGCCTACCCGGACGGTCGCGGCGGCCTCGTGCGCGGCAACATGGTGGGCAGCCTTGACGGCGCGGCGACGGTGGACGGCCTGTCCGGCGGGTTGTCGTCCCCGGGAGACCGGCGCGTTTTCTGGGCGCTGCGGGCGCTGGCGGACGTGATCCTCGTCGGCGCGGGCACGGCCCGCGCCGAGGGGTACCACCCGACGCGGATGAAGGCGCCCTGGGACGCGCTGGACCTGCGCGACGGGCGCCCGTCCGCTCCCCCGCTCGCGCTGGTCAGCCGCTCGCTCGACCTGGACCCGGCCGCCCCGCTGATCGCCGGGGCCCCGGCCGACGCGCGAACGATCGTCATCACCTGCGCCGCCTCGCCCGCGGCCAGGCGCGCCGCGCTGGATGGCGCCGCCGACGTCATCGTGGCGGGCGACGACTCGGTCGACCTGAAGGCGGCGCTGGCGGCGCTGGCCGTCCGTGGCCTGGCCCGCGTCCTGTGCGAGGGCGGCCCGCGCCTGCTGCGCGACCTCACCGCCGCCGGCCTGCTCGACGAGCTGTGCCTGACCCTCAGCCCGGTCCTGTCCGGTCCCGGCCCGTCCCGCGTCCTCGGCGGCGACCCGTTCACCGCCCGCCGCCTCAGCCTGGCCCACCTCCTGGAAGAAGACGGCGTGCTCTTCTGCCGCTATACGGCCCTGCCCGCCTGACAACCCCGCCCGCCAGCGGGTCGGTCGCGCGAGCGTGCCGGTGAGAGCCCGGCACGGGTTCTTGCGCTTCCTTTGGCCGGCCTTGCGCGAGGTGCTCCCGGAAGCAGGCCCAGGGGAAGGCGGGCGGACCCGATCCGCCGCGCCTTATTGCTAAGCCTGTCCTTATAAGATTAGACTTACTGTATGACCGAGGCAGGGGAAGTCCCGCAGGGGGAGATCGATGAGCTGGCCGGGGCGCTGCGGGTCAGCGTCGGGATCCTGGTCCGGCGGCTGAAGCAGACCGATCCCGCGGGAGACCTGACGATGCCCGAAGACGTCGGCGCTGTCGCGGCTGGACCGCGGCGGACCGATGACGTCGAGCGACCTGGCCCGGCAGGACCGGATCAGCCCGCAGTCGATGGGCGTCACCGTCGCCGCCCTTGAGCAGCACGGACTGATCGCACGGGACCGGGATCCCGGGGATGGCAGGAGGATCGTGCTCTCTCTCACGGAGGCAGGCCGGCAGGTAGTCCACAGCCGGCGCGGCGCGCGGACCGAGCAGATCGCGCGGGCGCTGCGCGACGGCTTCACCCCGGGCGAGCTTGCCCAGTTGCGGGCGATGGTGGCGCTGATCGAGCGACTGGCGGAGAAGCTCTGATGGCCGGCCCGCCCGCGGCGAGCGCGGACAAGGCGAGCGCCCGCCAGCTCAGGCGCGACGACAGCTACAAGTGGGTGGCCCTCGCCAACACGACGGCCGCCCAGTTCATGGCCGCGCTCGACGGGTCCATCGTGATCATCGCGCTGCCGGCGATCTTCCGCGGCATCCAGCTGGACCCGCTGTCGGCCGGGAACATCAGCTACCTGCTGTGGATGATCATGGGCTACCGGCTGGTGCAGGCGGTGCTCGTGGTCAACCTGGGACGGCTCGGCGACATGTTCGGCCGGGTGCGGATGTACAACCAGGGCTTCGTGGTCTTCACCGTCGCGTCGATCCTGCTGTCGTTCGACCCGTTCCACGGCACGCACGGCGCGATGTGGCTCATCGGCTGGCGGTTCCTGCAGGCCATCGGCGGATCGATGCTCATGGCGAACTCGGCGGCGATCCTCACCGACGCCTTCCCGCCGGAGCGGCGCGGCTTCGCCCTCGGCACTAACCAGATCGCGGCGCTGGCGGGCATGTTCATCGGGCTGGTACTCGGCGGCATCCTCGTGGTGTGGGACTGGCGCGCCGTGTTCTGGATCAACGTGCCCGTGGGCATCTTCGGGACCGCGTGGGCCTACCTGCGGCTGCGCGACAACGGCGAGCGGCACCGCGGCAAGATCGACTGGTGGGGCAACATCACGTTCGCGCTCGGCCTGGGATCGGTCCTGGTCGGCTGCACCTACGGCATCCAGCCCTACCACGGCGACTCGATGGGCTGGGAGAGCCCGGTCGTGCTGGCCGAGCTCATCGGCGGGGTGGTCTTGCTCGCCGTCTTCGTGGTCATCGAGACGAAGGCGGCCGAGCCGATGTTCCGCGTCGGGCTGTTCAAGATCAGGGCCTTCACGTTCGGGAGCCTGGCCGGCCTGCTGGTGGCCGTCGCGCGCGGCGGCATCCAGTTCATGCTGATCATCTGGCTGCAGGGCATCTGGCTGCCGTTGCACGGCTACAGCTTCGACCAGACGCCGCTGTGGGCGGGAATCTTCATGCTGCCGATGACCGCCGGGTTCCTGGTGTCGGGGCCGACATCGGGGATCTTGTCGGACAGGTTCGGCTCGCGCGGGATCGCCACCGCCGGCATGGCGGTGTTCGCGGCCAGCTTCATCGGGCTGATGCTGCTGCCGGTCAACTTCTCGTACTGGCAGTTCGCCATCTTGATGGCGCTGAACGGCATCGGGTCGGGGATGTTCGCCGCGCCGAACTCCTCCTCGATCATGGGGGCCGTCCCCGCCCGCGACCGCGGCGTGGCCTCCGGCATGCGGGCGACGTTCCAGAACTCCGGCACCGCGGTGTCCATCGGCATCGTGTTCACGCTGATGATCGCCGGACTGTCGAGCACGCTGCCGTCCTCGCTGGGCAGCGGCCTGGTCCGCCTCGGCGTGCCGTCGGCGATGGCGCACCAGGTGGCCACGCTGCCGCCAGTGGCGTCGCTGTTCGCCTCGGTGCTTGGCGTGAACCCGATACAGCACCTGCTCGCGCCGACCGGCATCCTGTCGTCGCTGCCGCCGGCGAGCCGGGCGGCGCTGACCGGCCAGTCGTTCTTCCCCAGCCTGATCTCCGGGCCGTTCCACAGCGGCCTGATCGTGGTGTTCACCGTCTCCGCGGGCCTGTCGGTGCTGGCGGGCCTGGCGTCCCTGCTGCGGGGATCGCGCAAGGCGGCCGACACGCCGGGATCACCCGGTCCCGTCGCCGGCCAGGCTCAGCCGGCGGCCAAGCGGGGCGCGTAGCACGGCCAGGGCTCAGCCAGCTCGCCAGGACAGCGGGCCCATGCCGGCGGTCAGCAGGACGCTCGCCATGGCGACGCCCCGCGCGCCCAAGCGGCCGGGAACCGCCGGGATCGCGGTCGATAATCACGTGCCGGGCGGCCGCGCCTTCACGCGGCCTCGATGACTGGTGAGTACTTCGCATGTCACCAGCCTCCGCCGTGCGGGTGCCGCCCGAGAGCGGCGTCATTGACGCTATGCGCGCCAAAGCTGCCAAGCTAGACCGGCCGACGCCGTGGCTGACCGGCCTGCCCGTCGAGGTGATCGCCCGTGACTGCGGCCTAGGATCGGCGGCCAACTTGCGCAAGCAGTTCGGCGGTGCGCTTGCGACCAGCCCGCAGGCATATCGCCGTACCTTCGCCGCGAGTTCCGAATAGCCCGGATATGGTTGCGCGCATGACACGGACGCAGAGCGCCGCGGGCAGCACGCGGGAGGCCCCCGACTCGCCCGAGGCGTACTACCTCCCCGGGCCTGGCGGCACCTTCGAGCCGACCCTGGCGACGGAGAGCCCGTGGTCCTCCGACGCCCAGCACGGCGGGCCGCCGACGGCGCTGCTCGCGCACGTGATGCGGACCAGGCTGCACGTCGACGGCATGCGGATCGCGCGGATCACGAACGAGTTCCTCGGCTCCATCCCGCGAGCGCCGCTGACGGCCCAGGCGTCGGTCATCCGCGACGGCCGGCGCATCCGGCTGGTCGAGGCGTCGCTGCTCGCCGAGGGCAAGCCGGTGGCGATCGCCCGCGCCTGGCAGATCGCCACCAGCCCGGACGGCGGCATCCCCGCCGAGGGCCTGGCCGCCGCGGCCGCGCCCCCGCTGCCTGACGCGATGGCGCAGGAGTACTTCTCCGGGTTCCGGCACTGGGGATACGGCGAGTCGGTCGAGTGGCGCTGGGTGCGCGGCTCCTACGACAGCGCCGGAGAGGCCGTGGTCTGGGCGCGGCCCCGGATCCCGCTGGTCGCCGGCCAGCCCTTGCACCCCCTGGAGCGCGTCCTCGTCATCGCCGACTCCGCGAACGGGGTGAGCTCGGCGCTCAATCCCAGGGAGTGGCTGTTCATCCCGCCGGCCATCACGGTCACGCTGCACCGCCATCCCGAGGGCGACTGGGTCTACCTGGCGGCGACGTCGACGCTCGCGGCCGATGGCCTGGGGTCCAGCCTGGGAACGCTCGGCGACCGGGACGGCCAGATCGGCTCGGTGGCCCAGCCGCTCCTCGTCGCCCGGCAGGCGTAGCGGTCCCCCGCCGGAAAACCGCTCGCGCGTAGCGGCTCCCACGGGCGACAATCGCCGGGTGAAGGAGACACGCGACCCGCGGATGCCGTCGTGGATGCTGGACGAGATGGCGCACGCGGGGCCCGAGCACCTCGACGCGGCGTTCATCGCGGGCTTTGACCGCAAGCAGGGGCACCCGAACCCGGAGGAGGACATCGCCGCGCTCGAGGCGCACGGGCTTGGCCGGGAGTCGGTCGTGGTGGACCTCGGCGCGGGGACGGGGCAGTTCGCGCTGCCGGCGGCCCGGCGCTTCGGGCGCGTGATCGCGGTGGACGTGTCGCCGGCCATGCTCAGCGCGATGCGCGCCAAGGCCGGGGCCAGCGGGCCGCCGCCCTCGCTGGAGTACGACCGGGGCGGGTTCCTCAACTTCTTCCCCGCCGCAGCCGGTTGACGGCGTGTTCACCCGCAACGCGCTGCACCAGCTCCCCGACTTCTGGAAGGCGATCGCGCTGGCGCGGATCGCCGCCATGCTCGGCCCGGCGGGGTGCTGCGGCTGCGGGACCTCGTCTACGACTTCCGGCCGCGGGAGGCGGAGGAGGTCTTCGCCGGCTGGCTCGCCGGCGCCGCGGCGGACCCGGCTGACGGGTACACCGCGGCCGATTACGCCGAGCACATCCGCACCGAGCACAGCACCTTCCGCTGGCTGCTCGAGCCGATGCTCGCGGCGGCCGGCTTCGAGATCGCCGATGTCAGCTACGAGCGGCGCCTGTACGGCGCCTACACCTGCGTGAAGGCCCGTGTCGGCTAAGGGGCATCGCGCCGCGAGAATCACTCGTGGCGGTTGGCTTCGGACGTGATACAGTGTCTGTCTAGACAGGACAGGACAGATTCGGGGCCCGATGGCTGAGCCGGGTCCGCCGCACTGGCAGCTCCAGGAGGCCAAGCAGCGTTTCAGCGAGGTGATCCGTGCGGTTGAGCACGAGGGGCCGCAGATCATCACCAGGCACGGGGAGGACGTGGCCGTGATCATCGACATCGCCGGGTGGCACAAGCTGACAACCCCGGCAGACGACCTGACGGAGCTGCCTGCTCGCTCCCTCAACGCGCGACGACGACAGCGCCGCCATCCTCGCCCAGGTCGAGGCGGAGCGCAAGCTGGACTACGGGCGCGACCTGGACCGGGAGATCGGCTGGTGACCTACCTTCTCGATACCAACATCCTGTCCGAGACCCGCAAGCGCGATCCGGCGCCGGGCGTCGTCGACTGGATAAAGTCGACGCCCCCTGACCATCTGCATGTCTCGGTGCTCACACTGGGCGAGATCACGCGGGGCCTAGCCCGTATCCGGGCGCGCGGAGATCAGATGCAAGCAGACGCCCTGGAGCGGTGGATGCGCGGCATTGAGAAAGGCTTCGCCGACCGCGCGTTGCCCGTGACGCTGCGTGTCGCCGCCGAGTGGGGACGACAGCCGCCGCAGCAGCCCGACGTGCCGGTCATTGACGCGCTCATCGCCGCGACAGCGAGGGTGAACGGGCTGACCGTCGTCACCCGCAACGTCAAGGATTTCGAGCGAGCCGGCGTCCCGGTCCTCAACCCCTTCACTGGCTGAGCGGGCACCGATCCGCGGCCTACGGGACCGTGCCGGTCGTGTACGTGTAGGTCGTGTGGGACGACGGGGACTGGACCACGATCGTGGAGTACGCCTCCAGGCCGGTGCCGTAGGGCTTCAGGCCGTCGAGGGTCACGGTCGCGGGGTAGCCGCTGTAGGTGCCCTGGGCGCAGTTCGGGTTGCAGTCGTTGAGCTTGAGAGTCCCGGTTCCGGTCGCCCGGCTGCCGCCCCAGCTCGACCAGGTGATCTTGTCCACGTAGGCCGAACCGTCGCCCGACGTGGTGATCTGCACCGGCTTGACCTCCATGACCTGCGACGCCCCGGCCATGGTGCAGCCATCGGCCGGCTCGGTGCAGACGGTGATCGCGATCAGCGAGTTGCTCGCGGTCGGCGTGCCGCTCGCGCTAGCCGCGCCCGGGGGCCTGCGACAGCCGACGCCTGGGACGCCGCGGGCGGGGTTGTCCCCGTTGACGTCGAGTCTGCGTGGTTGAGCGCTAGCGCCAGGATGCCGCCGATCGCCGCGGCCACCGCTACCCCGCTCGCGGTGAGCACGATCCAGGTTCCTCCCGAACGCCGCGTCGGCGGCGTGGTGAGCGGCATCGGCCCCGGCACGGGCGTTATCGGCTGGCCCACTGGAACGCCGGGCGGCGTCCCCATGCCGGGCGGCGTCGCCATGCCAGGTGGCGTCCCCATGCCCGGCGGGAGCGTCCCGGCGCCCGGCGCGGCCGATGTCCGTGACTCGATGAGCGCCGCCACCGGGGCGGGCCAGAAGCTCCCCGGCGCGACCGGCGGGAAGGCATTGCCCGCGGTCCCGATCGCGGAGATGAGCTGATCGAGCGTCGGGCGCCTGGCAGGGTCCTTGGCCAGGCACGCGGCGACGAGGGCGCGCAGTCCCGGCCCGGTCGGGCCGTACGGCCCCTCGGGCAGGCGGCTGAGGTCGGGCTCGCCGCTGATGACCTTGTAGAAGATCGCGAACGGCTGCCCGCCCTCGAACGGCGCGGTTCCCGTCGTCGCGTAGGCGAGCACGCTGCCCAGCGAGAAGACGTCGCTCGCCGGCCCGGCCTCGCGCCCTTCCACCTGCTCGGGCGACATGAACGCGGGCGTGCCCATGGTCATCTTGGTCGCCGTCACGTGGGCGCCCTGCAGCGCGCGGGAGATCCCGAAGTCGATGACGCGCGGCCCGTCGGGGGCGAGGAGGATATTGCCCGGCTTGAGGTCCCGGTGGATCAGCCCCTGCGCGTGGATCGCCTGCAGCGCCTCGACCAGGCCGCCGGCCAGCCGCCACACCGCCGCCGGGGGCAGCGGCCCCGTGCGGGCGACCAGGTCCGCGAGCGACGGCCCGGCGACGAACGCCGTCGCGAGCCAGGGCGGGTTGTCGGTCGGGCCGGCGCCGAGGACAGGCGCGGTGTACACGCCGCCGACCGCCGCGGCCGCCTCCGCCTCACGCTGAAAGCGGGTCATGAACTCCGGGTCCCCGGCCAGCTCAGGATGGACGATCTTGACCGCTACCGCTCGCCCCCCTGGCGAATAGCCAAGGTAGACCCGTCCCATACCGCCTGCCCCGAGCCGGGCATGGAGCCGGTAAACACCGACTTGCCGCGGATCGTCTGCCGCCAGAGGCTCCACAGCGTCACATTACAGCCTCGTATATCCACCGACGAGATCCGCGTGCGGTATATCCTATAGCGTTACGCTATCGACATGGCGCTGCACAAGCGAGTTCAAGAGCATGAGTCTGCCTTCGAAGTCGACATTAATCCCGTGTACTTCCGGGAGAAGAGCTGCGAAATCCCGCGGTTCAAGATCCCGGAGCACGGCGTGCTGCCGCGCACGGCACTGCAGATCGTCCGCGACGAGCTGATCCTCGACGGCAACGCCCGGCTGAACCTCGCGACGTTCGTGACCACCTGGATGGAGCCAGAGGCCGAACAGCTGATGGCCGAGTGCGCCCAGAAGAACATGATCGACAAGGACGAGTACCCGCAGACGGCCGAGCTTGAGCGCCGTTGCGTGAACATCCTCGGCCACCTGTGGCACGCGACGCACGACGAGGCCGTCGGCTGCTCCACCACCGGGTCGAGCGAGGCGTGCATGCTCGGCGGCATGGCGCTGCTGTGGCGCTGGCGCGCCCGGCGCAAGGCGGCCGGGAAGCCGACCAGCCGGCCGAACATGGTGATGGGGTCGAACGTCCAGGTCTGCTGGGAGAAGTTCTGCCGGTACTGGGACGTCGAGCCGCGGTACGTGCCGCTGGAGCCGGGCCGCTACCAGCTCGGCGCGCCCGAGGCGGTGGCGCTGTGCGACGAGAACACGATCGGCGTCGTCGTGATCCTCGGATCGACGATGGACGGCTCGTACGAGCCGGTCGCCGCGGTGAACGCGGCCCTGGACACCCTTCAGGCCGCGCAGGGCGTCGACGTGCCCATTCACGTGGACGGCGCGTCCGGCGGGTTCGTCGCGCCGTTCCTCCAGCCCGACCTGGAGTGGGACTTCCGGGTGGCGCGGGTGGCGTCGATCAACACCTCGGGGCACAAGTACGGCCTCGTGTACCCGGGTGTCGGCTGGATCATGTGGCGCGATAAGGAAGCGCTGCCCGAGGACCTCATCTTCAAGGTGAACTACCTGGGCGGGGAGATGCCGACGTTCGCGCTGAACTTCTCCCGCCCCGGTGCCCAGGTCGCCGCGCAGTACTTCAACTTCCTGCGGCTCGGCGAGTCCGGTTACCGCAAGGTGCACCAGACCTGCCAGGACATCGCGATGTACCTGTCGCGCGAGATCAGCAAGCTCGGCCCCTTTGAGCTGCTGTCCGATGGCAGCGAGCTGCCCGTGTTCGCGTTCAGGCTGAAGGAGGACGTCACCGGGTACTCGGTGTTCGACGTCTCCGAGCGGCTGCGCCAGCGCGGCTGGCAGGTGCCGGCCTACACGTTCCCTGAGAACCTGACCGACATGGCCGTGATGCGGATCGTCGTCAGGAACGGGTTCAGCATGGACCTCGCCAACCTGCTGCTGGATGACTTCCGGACGCACCTGCGCGTCCTCCAGCATCACCCGCAGGTCCAGATGCCACCGGAGTACCAGGCCAAGCGGCGGTCGTTCACCCACTAGCGGCACGCGAAAATCCGCGAGCACGGATCACCGCGAACGGGACGGTCCCGACAGAAACCAACCCGGGAAAGATCCAATCCCCTATTCCCAACGGCTCCGGCTCAGCCGGACGCCAAAATCGCGTGTATTCGATTACGGTTCGTCGTCTCTTCCACAGATGTGACCCTCGAATTGACGTGGCGCCGATGCTGACCCGATCATGTGTCGTGGTCGATGACCTGATGAACGATCGCTTCACGAACAAGGAGCTCGTCGCGGCCGCCGCCGCGGGCGACCAGTCGGCCTGGGATGCCATCGTCGGCCGGTACGGTGCCATGCTGTGGTCCCTGACCCGGTCCTACCGGCTCTCCCCGGCGGACGCGGCCGACGTCGTGCAGACGACCTGGCTGCGCCTCGTCGAGAACCTGGACCGGATCGTGGACCCGGAGCGCCTGCCCGGCTGGCTGGCGACCACCGTCCGCCGCGAGTGCCTGCGCGTCTCCCGCCGCGCCGACGTGCTCCGGCCGGGCGATGACTTCGCCGCCATCCCCGACGATGGCCCCGGGCCGGGCGACCTGATGCTGCGCGAGGAGCGCGACGCCGCCCTGTGGCAGGCGCTCGCGAAGCTCGGCGAGCCGTGCCGGCGGCTCCTTCGCGTCCTGCTGGCCGATCCCCCGCCGTCCTACGCCGAGGCGTCGGTCATCTTGGGCATGAAGGTCGGCAGCATCGGCCCCACCCGGCAGCGGTGCCTCGCGCGACTGCGCCAGCTGGCCGGGCTGGACGGGAGCGAGCCATGACCGGGGCGCGCCTGATGAGGGGCCCGCGGCCATGACGGGAACCGGGCCACGGGATCCGGGCGGCGCGGGCGCGCCCGGGGACGACGAGCTTATGGAGCGGCTGCGCCGGATCGCGGCCACGGCCGATCCGGTCCCCGGGGCCGTCATGGCGGCGGCGCGCGCGGCGTTCGGCCTGCGTGACCTCGACGCCCAGATCGCCGAGCTAGTCCGGGACTCCGCGATGGACGCCCCGCTGACGGCGGTGCGGGCCACGGTGGCGCGGGGCGCGGAAGCACGCATGCTGTCCTACGAGGCGGGCGGCACCACCATCGAGTGCGAGGTGACGGCGCGTGCCGGGCAGCGGGACGTCAGCGGGCAGCTCTCGGGCGGCGCGGCGTCGGCGGTCGAGGCCCAGGTGCCGGGCGGGCCGCCGGTGAGCGTCCCGGTCAGCGCGCACGGCTGGTTCAGCGTGCGCGGGCTGCCCTCCGGCCCGTTCCGGCTGCGCTGCCGGATGACGAATGGCACGAGAATCGTGACTACCTGGACGACGGTATAAGCAGAGTCGGTATAAAAGGAGAGTAATCGCGGGCAGCCTAAGGAGCCGCCGCCCATGAGCCGGATCGCATGACCGGGACGCAGTGACCGGAGCAGCCGCGCGCGCCGCGCAGGCCGCGCTGGACCTGGTGCCCGCCGACCCCCGCCGGGCCCGGGCGGATGCTGCCAGCGCGCTCGGAATCGCCCGGCGCGAGCGGGATCCCGTCGCCCGGTCCGTGGCGTACCGGGCGCTCGGCCTGTCGGCCCATGAGCTCGGTGACGTTGACAGCGCGCTGCGCGCCCTGCACTGCGCGGTGCGAGTGGCGGATACGGCCGGGCTGGCGGGCCATGCGGCCCAGGCCCGAATGAGCCGGGCGTTCATCCTGCTGTCACTCGGCCGGCTTGCGGCGGCGCTGCGGGACGCGGACGCCGCGGTGTCGAGCATGCAAGGGGTGGACCGGGCCCGGGCGCTCGCCCAGCAGGCGCTGATCCTGCAGCGGGCGGGCCAGCTGGACCAGGCCCTCGCCGTTTACAGCGCGGCGCTGCCCGCGCTGCGACGGCACGGCGACCGCCTCTGGGAAGCCCGGCTGCGCAACAACCGGGCCATCCTGCACGCCTTCCAGGGGCATCTGGGCCGGGCCAGGAGCGACATCATCCAGGCGACGAGGCTGCACGCGGCGCTGGGCAACACCCGCGTGCTGGCCAAGGCGCAGCTCAACCTCGGCGTCATCGAGGGCATGCACGGCAACATCCCGGCCGCGCTGGCCGCGATCGACCGCGCCGCCGACGAGTACCGCAAGGGCGGCTGGCCGATGGGCGCGCTGCTCACGGAGAAGGGCGAGGTGCTGCTGTCGGCGGGGCTGGCCAGCGAGGCGCTCACCGCCGTCTCGGCCGCCATCGCGGAGCTGGCCCGGGCCAGGAAGGCCGCCGACCTCGCCGAGGCCCGCCTGCTGCTGGCCCGCGCGCAGCTGGCCGCGGGGCTGGCCGGCCCGGCGAGCGAGAGCGCCGCCGCCGCGCGGCGCGGCTTCACCCGCCAGCAGCGGCCCGCCTGGGCGGCGGTGGCCCGGTACGTCGAGGCGCACGCGGCGTGGGCCGCCGGGGACGTGTCCGCTGCCCTGCTGCGGTCCACCCGGCGGGCCGCCGCCGAGCTCGACGCGGTCAGCTGGCCGACCGCGGCGCTGGACCTGCGGCTGCTGGCCGCGCGGATCGCCACCGGGCTGCGGCGCCTGGAGGTGGCACGGACGGAGCTGGAGTCCGCCGCCAGGGCACGCAATTCCACCCAGCTAGAGCGGCGCGCCCGGGCCTGGCACGCGCTCGCGCTGCTGCGGGTGCAGGCGGGCGACCGCAGGGGCGCCTACGCGGCGGTGTCCGCCGGGCTGACGGCGGCCGAGCGGGTGCGGCTGCTGCTCGGCGCGACCGAATTGCGCGTCATGGTCGCCTCGCACGTGGCGGAGCTCGCCGAGCTCGGCGTCTGGCTGGCCGTCACCGACGGCGCGGCCGACCGCGTCTTGTGGTCCGCCGAGCGCCACCGCGCCGCCAGCCTGCGGATACGGCCGGTCCTCCCGCCGGCCGACGAGAGCCTCGCCGCGCTGCGCGCCCAGCTTCGCGCCGCCGCGGGCGAGGCGGAGCGGGCCCAGCTCGCCGGCCAGGCCCTCGCAGGCGCTCAGCCGCCGCCAGCACGCCCTGGAGGACCAGCTCAGGAATCGGCTGCGGCACTACCGAGGTGCCCCTGACGGCCAGCAGCCGGGGCCGGACGAGCAGGCGAGCGGCGGCACGGCGCTGCCCGGCGGCACCGGTGCCGGCACAGCGCCCGGGCCGGCCGACGCCGCCCGGCGGGACCGGGTGCGGACGGCCGGCCTGCCGCCCGGCGAGCCGGCGCCGCGGTTCCCGGCACGTCAGCGGGCGGCCTGGCGCGCGCCCTTGCCGAC
This sequence comes from uncultured Actinomycetota bacterium, assembly GCA_963735415.1. Taxonomy (GTDB): domain Bacteria; phylum Actinomycetota; class Actinomycetes; order Streptosporangiales; family Streptosporangiaceae; genus Trebonia. The sequence continues at coordinate 251,362 of CAVTLB010000012.1, forward strand.
CTGCTCGGCGAGGCGGTCCTCGTGGAGTACGTCGAGTGCGGTGGCATCCTGCACGCGGTCGTCGTCCCGGGAACCGCCGTTTCCCGCGGCCCGGCGCCAGGAGGGCAGGCGCGGGCGGTGCGCCCGCGGCCGTCGCTGCGCGCGCTCGGCCCGGTTGAGCCGCTGCTGGCGGAGCTTGAGTCGCTGCGGTTCGGCTGGCGCCGGCTGCTGACCGGGCACGGGTCGGCGGCCTCCCTCGACGCCGCGGCCACCCTGGCCGCCCACGCGGCGCGGCAGCTCGACCAGGCGCTGCTGGCACCGCTGGCGGGGCTGCTCGGCGAGCGGCCGCTTGTCGTCGTGCCCCCGGGCTCGCTGCAGTCACTGCCGTGGCGGATGCTGCCCGGCTGCGCGCGCCGCCCGGTGACGGTCGCGCCGTCGGCCGCGAGCTGGCTGGCCGCCAGGCCCGGCGGAAGCCACGCCGGACCCGGTGCCCGCCGTGTCGTGCTCGTTGCCGGCCCGGGGCTGCCTGAAGCGGTGGCGGAGGTCGGCTCGCTCGCCGCGCTCTACCCGGGCGCTCAGGTGCTGGCAGGCGCGGACGCCACGGTCGCCGACACGCTGCGGGCGCTCGACGGCGCGGACATCGCGCACATCGCGGCGCACGGCAGGTTCCGGGCCGACAACCCGATGTTCTCCTCGGTCATGCTGGCCGACGGCCCGCTGACCGTCTATGACCTGGAACGGCTGCGCGTCGCGCCGGACACCGTCATGCTGGCCGCCTGCGATACCGGCCTGACGTCCACCCATCCCGGCGACGAGATGATGGGGATGGCCGCGGCGCTGCTGGCCGTCGGGGCGAGATCGGTGATCGCCCCGCTGCTGCCGCTGCCCGACAAGGTCGCCGCCCAGCTGGCGCGCGGCTGGCACGAGCACCTGCGCGCTGGCCTGTCCCCCGCGCGGGCGCTGGCGGCGACGGCATCGGATGCCGCCCCCGACGACCCGCTCGCGCGGATGGCGGGGGCCGTCCTCGTCTGCCTCGGCCACGGCGGGTGACCACGGCCGGGCCGGCCGGCCGGGCCGGCGTCACTCGGGGATGATGACCGCGCCCGACTCCAGGAAGCCACCTCGCCCCGCCCAGGACCTGGTGGGCCGCGTGCCGCGCGGACACCCCGTCCCGCACCCGCCTGGCGACCTCGGCGGCGACGTGCGGCGCGGCGAAGGACGTGCCGCTCCACTGCGCCCAGCCCTTCAGGTGCGCCAGGTGCTTGTCGGCCTCCAGGTAGCTGCCGTCGAGGTAGGTGCTGTGGACGCTGGGTGCCGGGGGCGTAGACGTCCACCCAGTGCCCGTAGTTGCTGAAGGCCGCCCGCACCGGCTCATCGCCCGTGGTGTCCAGCGCGCCCACGGCCACCACGCGCTTGAACGCGGCCGGCCAGAACGGCTCGGACGACGCGTTGTTGCCTGCCGCCGCGACGACCGCCACCGAGTCGTCGAGCTGGGCCGAGTGCGGCCGCGAGCGCCACCGGCGGCCGGCCGCCGTGCGTGTAGCCGCCCAGCGAGAGGTTGAGCACCGCCTCGCGAGCCGAGGCCAGCCCTGCCGCTATCGTGGCATCGTCGCCCGACGCCGGACGGGTCGAGCACCCGCACCTGGCGGATGCGCAGCTCCGGTGCCAGCTTCATGACGATGCCCGGCGATGAAGGTGCCGTGCCCGGCCTCATGGGCAAGATGGCCGTCGCCGGTCAGCGGGTCCTCGTCCCCGTCATGCTCCAGGCGCTCGGCCAGCCCGGGGTGAAGGTGCTTGACCACGCGATCGAAGCCGGTGTCGAGGATCGCGATCCGGGCCGGGCCGTAGGGCTCCGGTACCGGGTACTCGTTGCCCGGAGGGACCGGCTCCGGGTCGGTCTTCGGCCCGCCGTCGTACTCGTACTCGACCGGTGAACACGTGGTTCGGGCCGACGTTCGGCGTCGGCTCGCCGTCTTCGTGCTGCCGTAGCCGGTCGATGAGGCTCGGGACGTGCACGCCGTCCGGAACCTGGAACGCCATGACCGGCAGCCCGGCCTGGCTGAAGCTCGCGGTGAGCTCCTCGTGCGGCGTCGCGCTCACCTCGCGCAGCCGCCCCAGCGCCGTGCCGGTGAACCACTGCTCGCCCTCGACCAGGACGTGGCCCGCCCGGTACAGGTAGCCCGGGTCCCCGCAGCACCGTGGAATGCCCGTCGGCACTGCCCCGCCACGCGTCGCCGCTCAGGTCGTAGCGCGCCCCGCTTGCCTCGCTCATTCCGCCCAGTCCTCTCCTGATCCGTCAGCCCGCCCCGTGCTGGGTAGAGCCCCGCTTCACCACCTTGATACGTGCCGCGCTTGAAAAACCCATGCTCCGGAGGAATCCGCATGCAACCAGTTCGCGTGCGCCCGCCCTCTTAGGAGGCGAGGAGGTGGGGATGAGCGTCGAATCGGACGAGGAGTTCCGGGACTTCATGCCCGGCCGATGGCCGGCCATGGCCCGCCTGATCACGCGTCCCTCGCCATGAACCTCAGAGTCAAGTATCTTGATATCGAGGTTCTAGGAGGCGCCATGATCACCGGGATTGACCACGTTCAGGTCGCGATGCCGCGTGGCGGGGAGGACACCGCCCGGGCGTTCTACGCGGGACTGCTCGGCATGACCGAGGACCCGAAGCCGCCCGCGCTCGCGGCGCGAGGCGGATGCTGGTTCCGCTCAGGCGCCGCCGTCGTGCACCTCGGCGTCGAAGAGCCCTTCGCGCCCGCTCGCAAGGCCCACCCGGGATTGCTCGTGTCCGACCTCGACGCGCTCGAGGCGATGCTGGCCGCCGCCGGGCACGGCTGCGTCCGCGCGGAGGGCGAGCCGCCGGCGGGCCGCGACTCCACAGCCACGATCCCTTCGGCAACCGGGTCGAGTTCCTGCAAGCCTGACTCCCGCGGGGCTAGCGCGGCTGGGGCCCCCGCGATTGGCGCAGCTGCCGCTCCTGCTCCGCCTGCTTGCGCTGCAGGTCCTCCATGGTCTTCGTGAGCTGGGCGTCCATGCGGATCTCGTCCTCCGACGGAGCGAGGCTGATCATGAGCGTCAAGATCAGCGAGACCACGCTGATCCCGATGATCAGCGGGGCCAGGAAGGACGAGGCCGACGCGCCGGCCATGGACATCCCCACGCCCCCCGGGGTGGCGTAGACGTGCATGGCCGCCATGCCGGTGTAGTGCATGCCGCTGACCGCTACGCCCATGACGAGCGACGCGCCGATCGTGGCCGGCCAGCTGCTCACCCAGGTGCCGATCCACAGCGCGGCGGTTCCGGCCACGATCGCGATCAGGACCGACACCGCGAACAGCAGCGGGTTCCAGCTCATGCTGTCGGGCACGCTCATCGCCTCCATGCCCAGGTAGTGCATGGAGGCCACGCCGATGCCCACGATGACGCCGCCGACGATCAGCCGCCGCCAGCCGCCGTCGCCGTAGCCCACGATGAACAGCCCGACGCCGACGACCACGACGGCCAGGAACATCGAGGCGATGGTCAGCGGCACGTTGTACAAGATCGTCTGGTCAGGGATGGCGAAGCCGAGCATGGCGATGAAGTGCATCGCCCAGATGCCGGTGGCACCGACGGCCACCGCCGCCAGGCAGAGCCAGGCCGCCCGGCGGGATCCCTCGTGCGCCCGTGCCCGGGTGATGCACCGCAGGCCGAGGAACGCGCCGAGGCATGACACCAGGTACGCGAGCGCGGGGTTCACCAGGCCATCGGAGAAATTGTGGACCGTGACCACGTGTTTTGCCCCCCAAGGACAGAAAGCCGGCACCCGGGCCGTGCTCGACCATGCCGGGCGCCCGTAGCCCCCACCGCGCCGTCCTGGTGCATTGCTGGACTTATGGTGCCAGAACGGAAGGAGATATTAAAAGATCCTTATGTGTCTTATAGGTCACATAAGTCTCTAGAACCCCGTCGTGGCGAGCTGGCCACTCAGGTACCGCTCGGCGAGGTCACAGCTGCCGCGGGTATACGGCTCGCCCAGCTCAGCGGCCCCGGCCGCCGCCGGGTGGGACCCGATCCAGGCGGTCAGCAGCAGCCGCCGGAAAAGGATGAACGTCCAGGTCTGCGCGATGTCCTCGGCGGCGAGCACCCCGCCAGCCGCCCGGTAGCCCGCCAGCCAGGAGGCGACCAGACCCGGCACCGCGACGTCGTCCTCGAAGAAGCTCACCGTAGTCCCGAGGTCGTACAGGTACCAGCCGAACCCGGCGTCGTCGAAGTCGATGACCGCCGTCGTGTCGTCGTGGACGAGCAGGTTGGCCAGCCGGGTGTCGGCGTGAATGAGGCCGAACTTGTCCGGGCCGCTGCCGTACCCGGCCAGCCGCTCGCGCAGTCGCCGCTCCAGCCTGCCGAGGATCTCCGCCTCGGCTGGCCCCACGCCAACGCCGTCGCGCCAGCGGCCCCACCGCCCGGCCGCCTGCCCGGGTACCTGGCCGAACGCGGCGTCATCGTCCCAGCGGAACCGGGTGAACCAGCCCGGCCTCGCCCAGTCGCGGGCGTGCGCGTGCATCCGGGCGGTGATCGCGCCCAGCTCCGCGAAGTGCGCCAGGGCCAGCGGGCCGCCATCGGCCCCGGCAGGCTCGCTGCCCGGCAGGAACTCGAACCGCACGCAGTGCCGTCCCGCCACGCTCACCACCCGGCGGCCGTCCGTGGCCGGGAGTACCCGCGGGGTCTTGATCCCCGCCTGCGGCCCGCAGCGCGTCCATCCAGGCCAGTTCGGACTCGATCGCGGCCTCGCCGTGATAGCCGAGGCGGTGCACGCGGAGAATGGACCGCCCGCCGTCCGCTCCGGTCACCAGGAACGTCGCGTTCTCTGACACGTTGAGGAGGCTCAGTTCCGCGCCCGGCGATACCGCTCCTGGCTCATGTCGTAGCGGCCGAGGGCCTTGCGCGCACACTCGGTCACCCGGTCGAGGACGGCACCGCCCGCGGACAGGTCATGGACGCCCTGCTCGGCCAGGCTCATCATCACGGGGCCATCTTGCGCACGCCGGCGAGCCGATCTGGATAAGCCGCCAGGATGGCGCCTCAGCGCGGGACCTCGGGCGGCAGCGGCGGCGCGTGGTGCGCGCCACGCGCCGCCAGGGTCCGCTTCACCTCGGTCTTGAGGACCTTGCCCGCTCGCGAGCGGGGCAGGTCCGGCCAGATCTCCACGCGCTTGGGCGCCTTGACCCCGTCCAGCGCTTCCCGGACGAGCCTGGCGATCTCGTCGAGGGCGACCTCCTGTCCGGCGCGGACCTGGATGACGGCCGTCATCCGCTCGCCCCACCGGTCGTCGGGCAGCCCGACGACCGCGCAGCCGAGCACCGCCGGATGCCGGAGCAGCGCCTCCTCCGCCTTGGCGGAGTTGGCGCTCAGCTCGCCCATGCGGGCCTCGCGCCCATCACTGCCTTGCGGTCGTTCACGTCAGACACGCTCATCGGCACCCCCCGTGCTGCTGAATCGTGCAATGCTGCTGATCGTTGCAATGCTGCAGGTCATTGCTCTGGCGCCGGTGGCGTCGGTCTCAACGGTCACCCTGTTCTTGACGGTTGTCAAGCGAATGCTTGACACTCGTCCAAAGAATCTTAAGGGTCATTAAGCTGCTACTTTTAATTGTCGACCCGATTGATAAGGGGTAGCACGTGACCGAGGTAGCTCCACGGGAGCGGGTCTCGCGGCGGCAAGTGCGCAAGTTCGCCGAGCGGCGTGAGCACCTCGCCGCCGCGGCCCTGCAGACGCTCGCGGAGCAGGGGTACGCCCGGACCAGCCTGCGGGACATCGCGCAGCACTCGGAGTTCTCCCACGGCGTCCTGCACTACTACTTCGAAGACAAGGTCGACCTGATCACCTACTGCGTCCGGCGGTACAAGGCCGAGCGCGTCGCCCGGTATGACTCGATCGTGGCCACCGCCACCACGCCGGAGGAACTCCGGGACAGGATCGGCATGGCGATGGCCGCGACGCTGCGCTGCGACGCGGCCGTGCACCGGCTCTGGTACGACCTGCGCAACCAGAGCCAGTTCGACGGCGGCCTTCCACGCCGACGTGCTGGAGATCGACCAGAGCCTGGAGCGGATGGTCTGGCGCATCGCGACCCGGTACGCCGACCTCGCCGGGTGCGCGCTGGCGACCACCCCGGCCACCGCCTACGCCCTCATGGACGGCCTCTTCCAGCACGCCCTGCTGCGGCACCTGCGGGGCGACGAGGGGGCGGCCACGGCCCTCAGCTCGGCGTCCGCGACCTCATGGCGTCCCTGGTCGCGCCCTAGGCGGCGCGGGCGGCCGCGAAGCGCGAGCAGCGCGCCGCCCGCTGACCGGGGCGGCGCGCTGCTCGCGTGCGCTCTTGCTAGCCGCGCAGGCGCTGCAGGGCCTCGGCCAGGATGGCCTCGCCGTCGGCGTCGCTGCGGCGCTCCTTCACGTAGGCCAGGTGCGTCTTGTAGGGCTCGACGCGCGGCGGGGCCGGGGGGTTGGCCTCGTCCTGGCCGGCCGGGAAGCCGCAGCGCGGGCACTCCCACTGGTCGGGGATGGCGGCGTCGGTCGCGAAGCTCGGCTTGGTCTCGTGGCCGTTAGAGCACCAGAAGGACACCCAGACCCGAGGCGCCGCCTCGCCGCGCTCGGCCTCGCCCATCGGGCCAGCGCCTACCCTGCTGCCGCGTATCGCGTTGCCACTGCTCACAGACCACCCCTTGCTAGCCCAGACCGTACCGCTAACCCAACTGTGTCGCCTAACCCAACCGTGCGGCACAACCACCTATGCCGTCGCGGGTCGCGACCATGGCACGCCCGGAAGACACGGGCGGCCTCATCACCGTCGCCCTGACGTCAGTGGTTCAGCAGCCAGCCGAGGGCGACGATGCAGACGAACCAGAGTACGCCGAAGAAGATAGTGATCCGGTCCAGGTTACGCTCTACGACCGACGATGATCCCAAGGTTGACGAAACTCCGCCGCCGAACAGGTCGGAAAGGCCGCCGCCCTTGCCCTTGTGCAGGAGGACGAGCAGGACCATCACCATGCGGTGGTGATCAGGATGACCGAGAGCGCGATGACCATCCGGGTACTCTCTCCTAGTTCTTGGGAGCGCTGGCAAGCTCACGATACCGGCAGATCTGCGCGAACTGTCCGGCGTCCAGGCTGGCGCCGCCGACGAGGACTCCGTCCACGTCCTGTCCCGCCATGATCGGCGCGATGTTATCACCCTTGACCGATCCTCCATAAAGGATACGCACGCCGGCGGCGGCCGCGTCGCCGCGGGCCGCCAGGATGCGCGCGCGGATGGCGGCGGCCATCTGCTGCGCGTCGTCCGGCGAGGCCACCTCGCCGGTGCCGATCGCCCAGACCGGCTCGTAGGCGATCACCATCGACGCGATGGCCTCGTCGGGGACCTTCGCCAGCGATCCGGTCAGCTGGGACAGGACGTGCGCCACGTGCGTGCCCGCCTTGCGGACCTCCAGCGGCTCGCCCACGCACAGGATCGGGGTGATGCCGACCGCGAGCGCGGCCCTGACCTTGGCGTTGACCAGGGCGTCGTCCTCGTGGTGGTACTGGCGCCGCTCGGAGTGCCCGCACAGCACGTACGAGCAGCCGAGCTTGGCCAGCATCGGGCCGGAGATCTCGCCGGTGTAGGCGCCCTTCTCGTGCCGGGAGATGTCCTGCGCGCCGTAGCCGATCTTGAGCTTGTCGCCGTCCACCAGCGTCTGCACGCGAGCGCAGGTCGGTGAACGGGGGCAGCACCACCACCTCGACGTGCTGGTAGTCCTTGGCCTGCAGCGTGAACGCCAGCTTCTGCACCAGCGCGATCGCCTCGAAGTGGTTGCAGTTCATCTTCCAGTTGCCGGCGATCAGCGGCAGCTTCGCCGCCGTCGCCGGCTGACTCGCTGGAACTGTTCATCAGCCGAGCGCCACGAGTCCGGGCAGCGTCTTGCCCTCCAGGTACTCCAGCGACGCGCCGCCGCCGGTCGAGATGTGGCCGAACTCCTCGTCGGGAATCCCGAGCGACCGGATCGCCGCCGCCGAGTCGCCGCCGCCGACCACGGTCAGCCCGTCCACCTGGGTCAGCGCCTCGGCCACCGCCCGGGTGCCGTGCGCGAACGCCGGGAACTCGAACACGCCCATCGGCCCGTTCCAGAACACCGTCTTCGCGTCGGCCAGCTTCGCCGCGAACAGCTTGCCGGTCTCCGGCCCGATGTCCAGGCCCATCCGGTCGGCCGGGATGGCGTCGGCGGCGACCACCGCGGCGTCGGCGTCGGCGGCGAACCGCCGGCGCCACGACGATGTCGATCGGCAGCACGATCTCGACGCCGCGCGCGGCGGCATCGGCGAGGATCCCCCGGCACGGTCTCGATCTGGTCCTTCTCGAGCAGCGAGGTGCCGACCTCGTGGCCCTGCGCCGCGAGGAACGTGAACGCCATGCCGCCGCCGATCAGCACCCGGTCGGCCACGGTCAGCAGGTTGCCGATGACGCCGAGCTTGTCCGACACCTTGGACCCGCCGAGCACGACCACGTACGGGCGCGCCGGGTTCTGCCGTCAGCCGCTGCAGCACCGCCACCTCGGCGGTGATCAGGTCGCCGGCGGCGTGCGGCAGCAGCGCGGGCAGGTCGTAGACGGACGCCTGCTTGCGGTGCACGACGCCGAACCCGTCGCCCACGTACAGGTCGCCGAGCTTGGCGCAGGGACGCGGCAAGCGCAGCCCGTTCGGACTCGTCCTTCGATGTCTCCGCGGGCTCGAACCGGACGTTCTCCAGCAGCGCGACATCGCCGTCGGCCAGGCCGGCGACGGTCGCCGGCGCGGACGGGCCGACCAGGTCGGTCGCGAACGCGACCGGCTTGCCGAGCAGCTCCGACAGCCGCTCGGCGACCACGCGCAGCGACGGGCCGCCCGCCGCGCACTCGTCGAACGTCCTCGCCCTTGGGCCGCCCGAGGTGGGCCATGATGACGACCCGGGCGCCGCGCTCGGACAGCTTGCGGATGACGGGCAGGCAGGCGCGGATGCGCCCGTCGTCGGTGATCGCCCCGCTGCCCGACTTGTCGAGCGGGACGTTCAGGTCGGACCGGAGCAGCACCCGCTGCCCGGCGACGTCGAGGTCGTCGATGGACTTCATCGGCGCTTACGCCAGCCGGGACGCGACGAGGGCGGTCAGGTCGACGAGGCGGTAGGAGTAGCCCCACTCGTTGTCGTACCAGCCGAAGACCTTGACCTGGTTGCCGTAGGCCATCGTGATCGACGCGTCGAACGTGCAGGAGGCCGGCGAGCCGACGATGTCGGTGGAGACGATCGGGTCCTCGGTGTAGACGAGGACGCCCTTGAGCGGGCCCTCGGCCGCGGCCTTGAACGCGGCGTTGACCTCGTCCTTGGTGACGTCCTGGCCGAGCTCGACCACCAGGTCGGTGATCGACCCGGTGATCACCGGGACGCGCAGCGAGTAGCCGTCCAGCTTGCCCTTGAGCTCGGGGATGCACCAGCGCGGTCGCCTTGGCGGCCCCGGTGGAGGTCGGCACGATGTTCAGCGCGGCGGCGCGGGCGCGGCGCAGGTCCTTGTGCGGGCCGTCCTGCAGGTTCTGGTCCTGGGTGTAGGCGTGCACCGTGGTCATGAGGCCCTTGACGATGCCGAAGCTCTCCAGCAGCACCTTCGCCATCGGCGCCACGCAGTTGGTGGTGCAGGAGGCGTTGGAGATGATGTCGTGGCTGGCGGCGTCGTACTTGTCGTCGTTGACGCCCATCACGATCGGTGATGTCCTCCTCCTTGGCCGGGGCGGAGATGATCACCTTCTTCGCGCCGCCGTCGATGTGCGCCCGCGCTGCCGGGCCGGTGGTGAACCGGCCGGTCGACTCGATGACGATGTCAACGCCCAGGTCCGCCCCACGGAAGCTTGGCCGGCTCGCGCTCGGCGAGGATCTTGATGGACTTGCCGCCGACGTGGATGGTGTCGCCCTCGACCGTCACCTGCTCGGGCAGGACGCCGTTGACCGTGTCGTACTTGAGCAGGTGGGCCATGGTCTTGACGTCGCCCAGGTCGTTGGCGGCGACGATCTCGATGCCGCGGTCAGCCCCGTCAGCGTTGACCGCGCGCCAGAAGTTGCGCCCGATGCGCCCGAACCCGTTGATTCCAACTCGAACTGTCATGACACCAGTCTCCGTTCTGGTTTCCCGGCGTCGCCGGGGTCCTACGTCACTCAATGGGGCCTGTAAACGAGGGGCAGCATTCCCTCGGAGATTACCGGATCACGGCCTCCTCCCTCCCCGACGGGCTCGGCGCGAGTGCCGGGTTATCCAGGACTGGCTGCCAGGCGATCTCCGCCGCGCCGATCAGGGAGGAGTGGTCCAGCGCCGTGGCTACTAGGGGGACGCCGGCGGCGCGCCCCCACGGGCTGCGGCCGGCGACCGCGGCCCGCAGCCGGGCCGGGTCGGACTCCAGCAGGTACCGGTGCAGCCCGCCGAGCAGGACCTGGTCCGGGTTGAGCACGTTGACCAGCCCGGCAAGCCCGATGGCGAGCCGCTCCATGAGGACGGCCGCCGCCTTGCGGACAGCCCGGTCGCCCTGGCCGTGCCGCAGCAGGCCAATGGCCCGCGCCAGGTCGATGCCATCAGCGCCGTCACCGTCCGCCTGCCCGGGCCGGGCGCCGGGCGCCGCGTAGCCGGCGGCTTCCAGGAAGCGCGCCGCGTCGGTCTCGACGTTCAGGCAGCCGCGGGTGCCGCAGGGGCACGGCCGCCCGCCGGGATCCACGCTGACGTGCCCGGCCTCCATCCCGAGGCCGCCGCTGCCGGTGTACAGCGCGCCGTCAAGGACGAGCGCGCCACCGACGCCCCTGTAGCCAGTGGCGACCATCAGCAGGTGCGATACTCCTCGGCCCGCGCCGTGCCGGTGCTCGGCGAGCGCGGCGAGGTTGATGTCGTTGGCGACCGTGCAGCTCACGGCCTGCCCCGCCGGCCCGGTGACCCCGGCCCGCAGCAACTGCTCGGTGAACAGGTCCCGGACCGGCGTGCCGTCCGGCCAGTCGATGCCGATCTGGCCGACCATCACGCCCTGCGGGCTGGCCACGGCGGACGGCACCGCGAGGCCGGCCCCGACGCAGGGCCTGCCCGTGTCCGCCAGCAGCCGCGCGGCGGCCCGCGCGACCTCGGCCAGGGCGACCGCCGGATCGCTGGCGATGCCGGTCATGCGGGACCGGGCCGCGATGACCCGGGCACCGAGGCCGACCAGCGCGACCTGGTAGCCGTCCGCGTGGACCTCAGCGGCGATCGCCGCCGGCCCCGCCGGGTCGAGCGACAGGCGGTGCGACGGGCGGCCCTGCTGATGAGGGCCGGCGGGCTCTGGCCCGGTGTCATGCACCTGGATCAGGCGCAGCGCCTGCAACTCGCTGACCAGGGTGCCCGCGGTGGCGCGGCTGACGCCGAGCGCGGACGTGAGGACGGACCGGGTGGGCGCCCGCCCCGTATGAATAAGCATCAATGCCTGCCCGAGCATGCCTTACCCTCATTTTGTGCAGTTGCCGAACAAACTAGCCGGCCTGCGTCCGACGCGCACGTACCTGCGCCCGCCCCCCGGTGGCCGGACGCTGTCGCTAGGCAGGCTCCGCGGCTGCCTCACCGTGTTCTTCGCCCTCGACGGTTTCCTGTTCGCGAGCTGGGCGGTCCGGGTGCCGGCGGTCAAGGCGCAGGTGGGCGCCTCCCCTGCCGAGCTGGGCCTGGCCCTGCTCGGGTTGTCGGCCGGGTCCATCGCCACGATGACGCTGTCCGGCGCGCTGTGCCGTCGCGCCGGCAGCCGCAACGTCGTCGTCGCGTCCGCGGCGGTGCTGTCAGCCGTCCTGGTGCTCCCGGCCTTCGCCCCGACCGCGCTGGCGCTGGGGTTGGCGCTGGCGGCCTTCGGGATGGCCTACGGCGCGCTCAACGTCTCGATGAACAGCGTCGCCGTGGACATCGTGGCGGCGCTGCGCCGCCCGGTGATGCCTTCCTTCCACGCGGCGTGGAGCTTCGGCGGGCTCGCGGGCGCGGGGGTGGGCGGGCTGGTCGCGCCGCACTTGGCCGCCCGCCCTGGCCTGGCGCTCATGGGCCTGCTCGGGCTGCTCGTGACGGCGGGCGCCGGCCTGTCGCTGCTGTCGCCGGCCGCCGCCCAGATCCTGGCCGCGCCGTCCGGGACGCAGCCCGGGCCCGCGGACGCCCCGGTGCACCGCGTGGCCGCCGCCCGGGCCTGGCTGGTCATCACGATATTCGGGCTGATAGCGCTGTGCTCGTCCTTCGGCGAGGGCTCCATCGCGGACTGGGGGGCGCTCCATCTGCGGCAGGACCTTGGCACCAGCGTCGGCCTCGCGGCGACCGGCTACGCGGCGTTCGCGGTCGCCGAGGCCTGCGGCCGGCTGGCCGGGACGGGACTGCTCGGCTGGCTCGGCCAGACGCGCGTGCTGGCCGCCGGCGGGATCGCGGCCTTCGCCGGAATGCTGGCCACCGCACTGGCGCCGGACCTGGCCGTGGCCCTCGCCGGCTTCGCCCTCACCGGCCTGGGCGTGGCCAACATGTTCCCGGCCGCCATGTCCCAGGCCGGGCGGGCAGCCGGCCCGCGCGGCGTCGCCGCGGCCTCGACCTTCGGCTACGGTGGCTTCCTGATCGGGCCGCCGACGATCGGCCTGCTGGCAAGCGCCGCGGGCCTGCGGACGGGACTGGCTATCATGTCTGTGCTAGCGCTGGCCGCCGCGATCCTCGCCCTCGTGGCCCGGCGCCTGCCCGGTACTTACGAGTTCTGAGCATTGTGACGGGGCCGTAACCGGTCATCCTTCTCGCTCCAGGATTGAGATGGTACTTTGTGCGGCATCTGTTCACACGCTGTTAGGGCAATGTGTGATTGACCGCTGAGCCGGAGTGCCCCATATGTTCAGTAAGCGTGTCCGATGACCGATGTCGCGGCGAATAGCGGCCGGAAAGATGCAGCTCAGGAGCTAGTGACGGGGAATCAGCCTGTGGTGGGCGGCACGCGCGCGCAACGGCTCCGGGCCTACTGGCTGTCATCGACCGGACTGCTGATCGCGGCCGCGGCCGTCCTCGCGCTGGTGCTGCGGTGCTTCATCTTCACCCAGTCGTCGTTCCTGACCTCGGGCTCGATCGAGTACGACGACGGCGTGTACCTCGGCGCGGCCATCCGCCTGCTGCAGGGGACCTTGCCGTACAAGGACTACGCGTTCCTGCAGCCGCCGGGCATCCTGGTCGTCGCGCTGCCGTTCGCGGCGATCGCGAAGCTGGCGAGCGCGAAGGTCGCGATGGCCGCCGCGCGGCTGGCGACGGCCATCGCCGGCGCCGCGTGCGTCGCGCTGGCCGGGCACCTCGTCCGGCGCCGCGGCGCGCTCGTCACCGCCGTGACGTGCGGCCTCCTGGCGGTCTACCCGGCCGACATCATGGCCTCGCGCACCCTGCTGCTCGAGCCGTGGATGAACCTGTGCTGCCTGCTCGGGGCGACCGCCGCGTTCCAGCGCCGGGCGGCTGGCCAGCCCGCGGCGGCTGGCGCTGGCGGGCGTGGCGCTCGGTTTCGCCGGGACGGTCAAGTTCTGGGCGGTGATCCCGGCGGCGGTGCTACTCGTGGTCATCCTGGCGGTGCCAGGGCGGCGGTGGGCGCGGGCCGGCTGGTACGTGCTGGCGCTGGCGGGCGGCTTCGTCGTGCCGGCCCTGGCATTCGCCTGGTCAGCGCCGCTCGGGTTCCTGCGCGACACGCTGTTCTACCAGGCGACGCGGGTGGGCGCGCCCACGGCCCTGGCGATTCGCCTCGATCACCTGACCGGGCTGGTGGTCGTGCTCGGCGCCCGCGGGCTGGCCATCACGCCGGGCTCGTACACGCTGTTCCAGGCCGATTCGTTCGCGTCCATGGAGCCGACCTCCGTCGGCCTGGCCCTGCCGCTGGCGGTGAGCATCGCGGTGGCGGCACTGATCGTCATCCCGTACGCGCGCTGGCACGGGGACCGGTCGCCCCTGGAGTGGTTCGCGCTGGCCACCGCCGGCGCCGCGACCGTGGCCATCGTGAGCTACTCGGCCTTCTTCTACCACTATCCCGCGTTCCCCGCGCCGTGGCTGGCGATCGCGGGCGGCGCGGCGGCGGGCGCCCTGGCCCAGGCCCTCGCCAGGACCGGCCGGGCCCGCAAGGCGCTCACGGCGGCCGTCGCCGTCGCGGTCGTCGCCGTCGCGGCGCTCGAGGTCATTCAGGTCAACGGGGTGTACGTGCAGGGCAACCCCTATATCGCCGACAGCGTCCCGGCGGGCGCGTGCGTGGTCAGCGACCAGGTCTCGGTGACCATCAGCGCCAACCGGTTCACCGCCGCTGGCCCGGGCTGCCCGGACGTGGTCGACTCACTGGCGCAGACGCTCGCGCTCAGCCACGGCGTCTCCCCGGCGGGCGGGGCCGGGAAGAGCCAGGCCGTGGTGTCGGGCTGGGAGTCCATCTTCAGCCAGGCCCAGTTCGTGTGGCTCACCGATGGCTACCAGAGCCGGATCCCCTGGACCCCGCAGCTGGACGCGTGGTTCCACGCGAACTTCCGGCTGGTCCGGGTCCTGAGCAAGTACGTCGACAGCCGGCTGTACGAGAAGGCCTCTTAGCGCGCCATCCGGGCGCGCAGCAGTCGCGGCAGGACCGACGCGCCGCCGACGGGGCTGAACCGCCCGGCGGCGTCGCTCAGCGCACGCCATTCGTCGTCGGCGAGGTCAATGTCGGCCGCGGCGACGTTGCTCTCCAACTGGGCGACGCTGGACGCGCCGGGGATCGCGACGACGGCGGGGCTGCGGATCACCCAGGCGAGGGCGATTTGCGCCGGGGTCGCGGAGTGCGCGGCGGCGACCTGGCGCAGCACGCCGATGAGCTCTTCCGCGCGCTCCAGGTTGTCCGGCAGGAACAGCGGGTTCATGCCCCGGATGCGGTTCGCCGGCCGGTGGGACCGGTGGTAGCTACCCGAGAGCAGGCCCTGGCCGAGCGGGCTGTAGGCGATGACGACGTGGCCGCTGCGCTCGGCGAACGGCACCAGGTCGCGCCCCGGGCCGGGGGCCACGAGGCTGTACCTGACCTGGTTGCTCAGCACCCGGCCGCCGAGGGCGGCCTCGGCGGCCTGCCACCGCGACAGCGAGTAGTTGCTGACGCCGACATCGGCGACAAGGCCCACGCGCTGGAGGCTGCGCATGCCGCGCATGATGGTGGCGTCCCTGATCACCGGATTTGGCTGGTGGACCTGGTAGAGGTCGATCCGGGTGACGCCCAGCCGGCTGGCGCTGGCCACGGCCCGCTGCTCGACGACCGGCGCGACGGGCAGCACGGGGAGGATCTTGGTCGCGAGGAAGACGGCGTCCCGCTGCCCGCTGACGGCCCGGCCGAGGATCCGCTCGCTACGGCCGAAGCCGTAGACCTCGGCCGTGTCGAACAGCGTCACGCCCAGCTCGATGGCCCGCGCGACGATTTGCTGTGAGTCTCGCTCGGCGTACTGCTGGCCATAGCCCCATTCCCTGGAGCCGAACTGCCAGGTGCCGAGGCCTATCTTGGAGATCTTGATCGTGCTGTGTCGACGTCCAGATAGCGCACGAAACCCAGTATCCCCCGGGAGAACGGGCTCGCGACGCGTAGCGAGCGCTCCAGCGCAGCGAACCCACGGGCAATTACGGCAGCATGTCCATCGTGAGGGAGGCCTCGGTGCTCGGCAGGCCGAGGTCACTGGCCCGGCGGTCGGCCATCGCCAGCAGGCGGCGGATCCGGCCGGCGATCGCGTCCTTGGTCAGCGGCGGGTCGGCCAGCTGGCCCAGTTCCTCCAGGGACGCCTGGCGGTTGGCGACCCGCAGCCGGCCCGCCATGACCAGGTGCTCGGGGGCGTCCGGGCCGAGGATCTCCAGGGCGCGCTCTACCCGGGCGCCGGCCGCCACCGCGGCCCGCGCCGAGCGGCGCAGGTTCGCGTCGTCGAAGTTGGCGAGCCGGTTGGCGGTGGCGCGGACCTCGCGGCGCATCCGCCGCTCCTCCCACGCCAGCACGGAGTCGTGCGCGCCGAGCCGGGTCAGCATGGCGCTGATGGCGTCACCGTCCCTGATCACGACCCGGTCGACGCCCCGGACGTCACGTGCCTTCGCGCTGATCTTCAGCCGGCGGGCGCAGCCGACCAGGGCGAGCGCCGCCTCCGACCCGGGGCAGGTGACCTCCAGCGCCATCGAGCGACCCGGCTCGGTGAGCGACCCGTGCACGAGGAACGCGCCGCGCCAGGCGGCCTCGCAGTCGCAGCTGCCGCCGGCCACCACCTGCTTGGGCAGCCCGCGGACCGGACGGCCGAAGCTGTCGATCAGCCCGGCCTGCCGGGCCAGGGTGTCCCCGCCCTGGCTGACCCGCACGACGTACCGGCTGCCCTTGCGCAGGCCGCCGGGGGCCAGCACGAGCAGCTCCGAGGTGTGCCCGAACAGCTCGGCGATCCCCGCGCGCAGCCGGCGCGCCACCGCCGCCGGTGTCCAGCTCGGCCTCGATGACAATGTGCCCGGCGGTCAGGGTCAGGCCGCCCGCGAACCGCAGCAGCGTCGACACCTCCGCCTTCCGGCAGCACGGCTTGGTCACCGCGACCCGGCTGAGCTCGTCCTTCACCACGCCCGTCATCGCCATCAGCGACCCCCCTTGGTTCCCGACCCCCCGAATACCTCCCGGAACGCCGCTGCCAGCCGCTCCGGGTCGTGCCGCACGCCATCGTCGGCCGCGACGTCGGCTAGCGCCAGCCGGGCGCCCAGCAGCCTGGCGGCCTTCTCCAGCTCGTCCTCCGCAGCCGCGCGCGGCCCGCTTGTCGGCCAGCACCACGTCCACCGCCAGGCCGGGCGCGTGCTCGGCGAGCACCTCCAGGTGCCGGTGCGGCGAGAAGCCCTCGGTCTCCCCCGACTGCGCCACCAGGTTGAGCGCGACCAGCCGCCGCGCCGCTCGTGGTGTGCAACGCCTTCGCGAGCGCGGGCACGAACAGGTGCGGCAGCACGCTAGTGAACCACGAACCGGGCCCGAATACCACCCAGTTCGCGTCGCGGACGGCGGACACGGCGTCAGGGACGGCCGGCGGGTCGGCGGGCTGCAGCGAGATCGACCGGACCTTGCCCGTCGTCTTCGCGCACGCCGCCTGGCCCCGGACGGCCGTCACGTCGTCGGGCCGCGCCGGGTCCGCGCCCTCGACCATCGCGATGATGTCCAGCGGCACGGCCGCCATCGGCAGCACCCGGCCGGTTACCCGCAGCAGGCGGGCCACCCAGTCCAGGCCGGCGACGGGGTCACCGAGCAGGTCCCACAGCGCGGCGATCAGCAGGTTGCCCGCCGAGTGCCCGGCCAGCTCGCCGCTGCCGCCGAACCGGTGCTGCACCACCCGGGACCATGTCGTGCCCCACTCGTCGTCTCCGCACAGCGCGGCCAGCGCCATCCGCAGGTCCCCCGGCGGCAGCATGCCGAACTCACGGCGCAGCCGCCCGGAGGACCCGCCGTCGTCGGCGACGGTGACGATGGCCGTGACGTCGGCCGTCACCCGGCGCAGGGCCGACAGCGACGCCGACAGGCCGTGCCCGCCACCGAGCGCGACGACCTTCACGTCACAGGGGTCACTCACGTCCCAGGTCCCGGTGGGTGACCCGCACGTCGCGGCCGGGCAGCCGGGCCGCGATCTGCTCGGCGATGGCGACGCTGCGGTGCTTGCCCCCGGTGCAGCCGATGGCGAGCGCGACGAACCGCTTGCCGTCGTGCTCGAATCCGGCCAGCGACACCTTCAGCACTTCCATGTACGCGTCCAGGAAGGCCGTCGCCCCGGGCTGGGCGAGCACGTAGTCGCGCACCGGGGCGTCCTGGCCGGTCAGCGCCCGCAGCTCGGGAACCCAGTGCGGGTTGGGCAGGAACCGGCAGTCGGCGACCATGTCAGCGTCGACGGGCAGGCCGTACTTGTAGCCGAACGACATGATGTTCAGCCGGGTCGAGCCGAGCCCATGCCGCCGCCGAAGTACCCGTTCATCCGCGCCCGCAGCTCATGCACGTTCAGCGACGAGGTGTCCATCACGACGTCGGCGTCGCCGCGCACGCTGCGCAGCAGCTCCCGTTCCGCCGCGATGCCGTCGATGATGTGGCCCGTGCCCTGCATCGGGTGCGGACGGCGCACGTTCTCGAAGCGGCGGACCAGCTCCTCGTCGGACGCCTCGAGGAAGACCACCTGCGGGGTGACCCCCTTGGCCCCGAGCTCGGAGATCGCCGACTTCAGGTCGGTGGTGAACGCCCGGCTGCGCACGTCGACGATGGCCGCGACGCCCGGCAGGGACGCCCGGTCGGCCAGGTCGATCATCGTCGGCAGCAGCGCCGGCGGCAGGTTGTCCACCACGTACCAGCCGATGTCCTCCAGGGACTTGGCGGCCGTGGACCGCCCCGCCCCCGACATGCCCGTGACGATCACGATGTCGGGGCCGCTGAAGTGCGGCCCCGGCTCTCCGCGTAGCTCAGCCATCGTCGCCCCCGTGTCCGCCGTCATGTCCGGTGTCGCTTCTCCCCGTAGAAACCGTTGTTGAACTCGCCGCCTGTCCCGTCGCGGACCCCACCCGAAGCGAGGTCATGATGGTCTCGGCGAGCCTCGGGCCGATACCCGAGACTTCCGCGATCTGCGCGGGCGAGGCCTGCGATACCGCCCGCACGGAGCCGAAGTGCTTCAGCAGCGCCGCCCGCCGGGCCGGTCCCAGGCCCGGGATGTCGTCCAGCGCCGAGGCGGTCGCCGCCTTGCCGCGCTTGTGCCGGTGGTAGGTGATCGCGAACCGGTGCGCCTCGTCCCGCACCCGTTGCAGGAGGTAAAGCCCCTCGCTGGTCCGCGACAGGATAAGCGGGTATTCCTCGCCGGGCAGCCACACTTCCTCAAGCCGCTTGGCCAGGCCGCAGACCGCGACGTTGTCGATGCCCAGCTCGGCGAGCGCGGCGGCGGCCGCCTCCGCCTGGGCGCGGGCACCGTCCACGACGACGAGGTTCGGCGGGTAGGCGAACTTCCGCGCGGCGGTCCCCGTCCCGGCCGACAGGTTCTGGTCATCCCTGGCCTCGGGGTCGCCCAGCATGTCCAGCTCGCCGGTCTCCTCCCGCTCGGCGAGGTACCGGCGGAACCGGCGGGTGATCACCTCGCGGATCGCCGAGATGTCGTCGCTGCCGTCGGTGCCGCGCACGGAGAACCGCCGGTACTCGCTCTTGCGCGCCAGCCCGTCCTCGAAGACGACCATGGACGCGACGACGTGGGTGCCCTGCAGGTTGGACACGTCGTAGCACTCGATCCGCAGCGGCGCGTCGGCCAGGCCCAGCGCGTCCTGGATCTCGTGCAGCGCCCGGGACCGCGTGGTCAGGTCGGAGGCGCGGCGCGTCTTGTGCAGCGCGAGCGCCTCCTTGGCGTTGCGGGCGACGGTCTCGGCCAGGGCCTTCTTGTCGCCGCGCTGCGGCACCCGCAGCTGGACGGGGCCGCCACGCCGCTCGGTCAGCCACTGCGTCATCGTCGTCGCGTCGGGCGGGAGCTCGGGCACGAGAACCTCGCGCGGGATGCCCGCGCTCGCGCCGGCCGGCTCGGCGCCCTCTCCGTAGAACTGGCCAAGGAAGTGCTCGACGAGGCCGGCCGTGGTGACCTCCTCCACCTTCTCCAGCACCCAGCCGCGCTGCCCACGGATCCGGCCGCCCCGGACGTAGAAGACCTGCACCGCGGCCTCGAGCGGGTCCTCGGCGAGGGCGATCACGTCGCAGTCGGTGCCGTCGCCGAGGACCACCGCCTGCTTCTCCAGGGCGCGCTCCAGCGCCTTGATGTCGTCGCGCAGCCGGGCGGCCCGCTCGTATTCCTCGGCGTCGGAGGCGGTCTTCATCTCGACGGTGAGCTTGCGGGTGAACCTGGCGGTCTGGCCGGCCATGAAGTCGCAGAAGTCCTCGGCGAGCGCCCGGTGCTCCTGCGCCGTCACCTTCTTCACGCACGGCGCGGAGCACTTGCCGATGTAGCCGAGCAGGCACGGCCGCCCGATCTGCCCGGCCCGCTTGAACACGCCCGCCGAGCAGGTCCGGACCGGGAAGACGCGCAGCAGCGTGTCGACCGTCTCGCGGATCGCCCACGCGTGCGAGTAGGGCCCGAAGTAGCGGGTGCCCTTCCGCTTGGCCCCGCGCATGACCATGACGCGCGGGAACTCCTCGTCCATCGTCACCGCGAGGTAGGGGTAGCTCTTGTCGTCGCGGTACTTGACGTTGAACCTCGGGTCGAACTCCTTGATCCAGGAGTACTCCAGCTGGAGCGCCTCGACCTCGGTGCCCACCACCGTCCAGTCGACGCGGGCGGCGGTCGTGACCATCGCCTGGGTGCGCGGGTGCAGGCCGGCGAAGTCCGCGAAGTACTGGTTGAGCCGCTGCCGCAGCGACTTGGCCTTCCCGACGTAGATGACCCGCCCGTGCTCGTCGCGGAACCGGTAGACGCCGGGCGACTCGGGAATCTCGCCGGGCGCGGGCCGGTACGCGTGCGGGTCTGCCACGATGCCACTCTATTCAATGGCTAGCCGGCCATAGCCCGCTCCCGTCGAGCGATCTCTCATGATTTATCTTTCATCGCGAACGGGCCGTAGTTCCCCGCCCCGGTTGCCCCAACTCGCGACATTACTTATCGTGGCATCCGTGACGGACTCAGGCACGCGGCCGCCCTCGGATGACTACTTCCAGGACCCGCAGCGGGTCTTCGCGCGGCTCGGGAGTCACGGCCGGTCACGCCGGTGGACCTGCCGGGCAGCGGGCGGGCGTGGCTCGTCACCCGGTACGAGGACGTGCGGGCCGCGCTGGCCGACCCCCGGCTGGCCAAGGACCCGCGCAAGCAGTACCCGGGCTGGACGCCGGGACCGCTGCAGGCCATGCTCAGCCTGCACATGCTCAACCTCGACCCGCCGGACCGGGACTCCCTCCGCGCGTGGACGTCGGTCCTCATCTCCGGCGACCACGGCGCGAAGCCGAGGGCCGGGCCGCGTACCGGGACGCCGCGCGCGGCGATGTTCGGCTACTTCACGCGCCTGATCGCCGCCAAGCGGGACTCGCCCGCCGACGACCTGCTGTCGGCGCTGATCCTGGCCCGGGACGGCGGCGACAGCGGCGACGCCCTCACCGAGGACGAGCTGTACAGCATGGTGTTCCTCCTCCTCGTCGCGGGCTTCGAGACCACCGTCGACCTGATCGCCAGCGGCACCGTCGCCCTTCTCACGTTCCCGCGGGAGATGGCCCGGCTGCGGGCGGACCCGTCGCTGCTCCCCGCGGCGGTGGAGGAACTGCTCCGGTACGCTCAACCCGCTCAACCACGCCACCGAGCGGTTCACCGTGGAGGACCTCCCCGTCGGGGACGCGGTCATCCCGGCCGGCGAGTGGGTGACCCTCGTGACGAGCTCGGCGAACCGGGACTCCGGCCGGTTCGCCGGACCCGGACCGGCTGGACCTGAGCCGGGACGCCAGCGGGCACCTCGCCTTCGGCCATGGCATCCACTACTGCCTCGGCGCGCCGCTCGCCCGGCTGGAGGGCGAGATCGCCATCGGCGCGCTGCTGGCCCGCTTCCCCGACCTGGCCCTGGCGGTCCCGCCGTCGCGGCTGCGCTGGCGCCACTCCAGCCTGATCCGCGGCCTGGAGTCGCTCCCGGTCCGGCTCGGCTGAGCCGCCGGCCGCGGACCGGGCCGGTAAGCCCCGCGCTGGGCGCACCTTCGCCAGGCCCGTCACCCGCATCAGCAGCCGGTCCCGCGTGCGGAGCGGGACCAGGGACAGCAGCCCGATCGCCGTGGTGTCGCGCCCGACCGTGTACAGCGGCCTGGGCCTCGCCGCCGTCAGCACGCCGACGATGACCTCGGCCACGCACTCGGGCGGCCCCATGCGCATCACGCCGAGCGCCTTCTCCACCGCCGCGAGCTGCTCGGCGTAGAGCGCGGCCAGCTCCGGTGACTGCGCCGCGCTCACCTTTCGCGCGGCGGCGGCGGCCTTGGCGAAGATCTCGGTCCCGGTCGCACCCGGCTCGACGATGACCACCGGGATGCCCCAGTGCCGCAACTCCAGCCGCTGCGCGTGCGAGAGCGCCTCAAGCGCGGCCTTACTCGCCGAGATAGGCCCGAAGAACGGCCCGGGCACGCGCGGCGCGAGGGCATGTACCGGGGCTCGCGCCGCAGCACGGCATGCACCGCGCGGAGATCCCGGGCCGCGTGTTCACCTCGAACTGCGCCGCACGGTCCGGCGGACCGAGCCAACGGCGAGACGATGAGGCCGGTATTAGGGCGTGCACGGCACCGCGGCCGACGTCGACGGCGGCGCGCCGCGTCGCGGTCACGTGCTCGGAAAGCTCGTGGAAGCCGGCGATCGCCGCCGCGTCGCGCGACTGCGTGCACGACGACCCGCGGCAGCGCCCGGCAGGTCGCCATCACGATGCCGCGCACGCGTTGACGAGCACGCGCCTTCCCCGGGCGGCGGGGGCGCGACGACGGCGCGCTGATCTCGACGCCCAAGCTGCCGTTGCGACGGCCCGCCGGACGCCGGCAGCCGGGGTGGACGGCAGACTCTACCGGTGGTGGCCCTCCAAGGGAGCGGTCGCGGCCGAGGCCATGGCCCGGCGCGCCGAGGCGGTCGCGCCAGCACGATCGACCGGCTCGTTCCGCGACGACCTCGTGGCCTTCCTCGCCGACAGCTTCGCCGGGCTCGCCGACGACCGGCTGCGCAACGCCCTGCGCCGGATCGCGGCGGCGGCCCAGGGCGACGAGCACGTCGCGGCGGTCCTCGCGGACTTCACCGCGCAGCGCCGCGCGGTGCTCGGCGAACTGCTGGGACGCGGCGTCGCCAGCGGCGGCCTCGCCCCGGAGGCGGACCTGCCGATGCTCGTCGACATGGCCTACGGCGTGCTGTGGTACCGCCTGCTGATCGGCCACGCGCCGCTGGACGAGGCCGCCGCCCGTGACCTTGCCGACTGCCTCATCACAGCGGGAAGCCCGGCCGCCGGGAACGGCTCCGCCGGGACCTCGTGACATGCTCGTCACGTACGGCCATGGCACCGAATCCCGCGAGCGCACCGTGGCCCTTCTGCGTGCTGCCCGGGTCCGCCTCGTCGTCGACATCCGGATCGCTCCTGGCTCGGCGAGGAACCCGCAGTTCGCGCGGGCGGAGCTGGAGCGGTGGCTGCCGGAGGCAGGCATCGCCTACCGCTGGGACAAGCGCCTCGGCGGCTACCGCAAGCCCAGCGCGGGCAACCCCGACCTAGCGTGGCGAGAGGACATGTACCGGGGCTACGCCGAGCACATGCGCGGAGCGGAGTTCCTGGCCGCGATCGACCCGTGCTGGCTGGCCGACGCGGCACGGTGCTGGCCGACACGGCGCGGCGATTGAGGACCGCCGGCGAGGGCACGCCGGCGCGGCACCGCACCGGGTCGCGGTCATGTGCTCGGAGAGCTCGTGGCAGCGCTGCCATCGTCGCCTCGTCGCCGACTTCGCCCAGGTCGCCCGGGGCGTGCCGGTCAGGCACCTAACGCATGACGCCACCCTCACCGCGCACGTGCCCTCCCCCGGCCTGCGCGGGCGCGACGACGGCCTGCTGGTCTACGACTTCGGCCAGTCACCGCTATCGTGAGTATTCAGCCACGTCTTGTGACTAACCATGACAATCAGTTTCTGCTTTCCCGTGGGATGACACGGGATAATGGGCGCATGATGAGCGGGCACGCACAGTGGGCCGGGCACGTCATCGTGTGCGGCCTGCACGACCTGGGCGTGCGCATCGTCGAGGAGCTGACCCAGTCCGGCGTCGCAGCGGTCGTTGTCGACGACGACCCGGACCGGCGGCTGGTTCCCGTCCTGGAGAGCTGGGGCGTGCCGCACGTCCGGGCCAGTTCCCGGCTGCCGGAGACGTTCGCCGCCGCTGGCCTGGCCGGCGCCGCCGCCATCGTCTGCGCCTACGACGATGACCTGCGCACCCTGGAGGCGGCGCTGCTCGCCCGCCGCCTGCGCGCCGACGCGCGGGTCGTCGCCCAGCTCGCCAACCCCGCCGTCGGCCGGGCGCTGAAGGAGGCCGGGGTCGCCGTGCTGGACGTGGCCGGCCTGTCGGCGCCGTCCGTCGTCGAGGCGTGCCGGCAGTCCGGGGTGCAGGAGATGACGCTGTCCGGCGAGCGGTTCCACGCGATCCGCGTCACCGCCCCGCGAGCGGCCACGCTGCGCGACCTGTACGGCGCGCTCGCCCCCGTCGCCGTGGTCACCGCCGCGGGCGGCGAGGTCACCATCGCCCCCGGCCGTGACGAGCGGGTCAGCCCCGGCGACGAGGTCACGCTCATCGCGACCCCGGGCGAGTTGCGGGCCGCCTTCCCCGAGCGCGCCCGCCATCCCGTCGAAGCGCGGCCCGTGGCGCTCTCGCCCCTGGCGGCTGCTCTCGCCGCAGGAGGTGCTCCTGCCGCGGCCCGCGCTCTCGTGGCGCGAGGTCCTCGCGCCCGCGCGGCGGCTCGCGCGAGCCGCGCTGTCCGTGGCGCGGGCCGCCGACCGCCGCCTCGGCGTCGCCCTGGGCGCGCTCGTGTTCGTCATCGTGGTGTCGACCTTCGTGCTGCGCATCGGCTACGAGCTGTCCGGGCACCACATCAGCTCGCTGGAGGCGCTGTACTTCACGGTGGAGACCATCACCACGGTCGGGTACGGCGACTTCAGCTTCAGCCACGAGAACCCGTGGCTGATGGCGTTCGCCGTCTGCCTCATGATCGCCGGGGCGCTGTTCGTCGCCGTGTTCTTCGCGCTGCTCACCAACGTCATCGTCAGCCGCCGGATCGAGGAGTCGCTCGGCCGGGTCCGGATCACCGGGCTGGCCGGGCACGTCCTGGTCATCGGCCTTGGCACGGTCGGGCTGCAGGTCGTGGAGCGACTGGTGGCGGCGGGCAGCGACGTCGTCGTGGTCGACAAGAACGAGCACAACCGCCATCTCGGGCAGGCGAGGGCGCTCGGCGTCCCTGTCGTGATCGCCGACGCGACCTCGCCCCGCGTGCTCGCGGCGGTGCGGCTGCGCTGCGGCATCGTCCGTGGCCGTTCTGACCAGCGATGACATGGCCAACCTCGAGACCGGGCTGGCCGTCAGGGACCAGCTGGGACCGCGCTGGGGCACGGTGCCGGTCGTCTTGCGGATCTTCGACTCGCAGTTCGCCGCCTCGGTGCGGGAGACGTTCGGCTTCCGCCACGTCCGGTCAACGGCGGCGCTGGCGGCCCCGTGGTTCGTGGGCGCGGCTCTCGGCCTTGACGTGCTGTCCACGTTCTACGCCGGCGACCAGCCGCTGCTGGTGGCCAGGCTGACGATCACCCCTGGCGGCGGGCTTGAGGGACTCCAGATGAGCGAACTGGCGGCCCGCACCCGCGTGCTGGCGATCCGCCGGGCCACCGACCGGGCCATCCTGGAGCACCCGCCGCGCCGGGCCACCCGCTTCCAGCCAGACGACGAGGCGTACCTGATCGGCCCCTACGACGAGCTCCTCACGCTGCTGCGCAGGGACCGCTCGTCGCCCCAGGTCGCGGGCGCAGCCTCCGCGTCCCAGGCGCCGCGAGACCGGTAACCCCCGTCGCGGCGGCGCAGCCGGGCAGCGGGCCACAGCGCAGCCGGAACTCGCGGCGGGTCGTGGGAGGCTCGCGCAACGTTCGGGAACGCGGCCGGCGTTTAGCGGGCATGAGGCGAACGTCCTGGTCCTGGCTATTGCCTGCGGCTGTGTGCGCGGCGGCGATGATAACGACGGGCTGCGCGGCCAGTTCTACGGCGGCCCGGGGATCTTCGACGAACGCCACGGCCGCAGGCGGGGCGGCCGCGGCTCGCGCTAGTGCCGCCGGCGATCCGCGGCAGCGGGCCTGGGCGGACGCGGCGGCCATTGCCGCGGCGTTCGTGCCGCCACCGGGCGCGCTGCGGCTTCCCAAGCCCCCGAGGATCCCGGGTGACTGGCAGCTGGCTAGCCCGTCTTCAAGCATCGTCTCCAATGCGCTTGCCGACTGCGCCGCCTGGTGGATCGCGCCAGGCACGCCGCGGCAGGTGCTCGCCTGGGAGGTCGCGCACCTGCCCCGCCGGTTCACCCCGGGCGACACCTCTCAGGGCGGCAATCACTGGGACGAGATGTTCGCCCTCCCCCCGGTCGCGGGAGTGCTGCCTGACCGGGAACTGGTCGTGGAGGTCGCCGACGCCGGCGGCGGGCAGACCGCGATCCGGGTGGACGGGCAGGTCGCCTGGCAGCCGACCCGGCGGGCGAGCGACCTCGTTCCGGTCACCGCGCGCGTGGTCGCGCTGTCGGAGGAGCCCCGTAGGGGACTCGCGCCGCAAGCTCCCGCCACCGGTCACGATCACCGACGCTAACGTCGTCCGGCGCCTCGCCGCGGTGGTCAACGAGTTGCCCCTGTCGACCATCGGCGTTGCTTCCTGCCCGGCGGAGGTCGGCACCGAACTGGTGCTGACGTTCCGCGCGTCGGTAGGCGGCCCCGTGCTCGCCACCGCGCGAGGCCCTGGCGCCTGCGTGACGGTCCAGTTCACCCTGGGCGGGAAGGAGCAGCCCGCCTTGCAGGCCACCGGCTCGTTCACCCGGGACGTTCTCGCCACGGCGGGCCTGCACTGGCGCATCCCCTGAGCACCGCCTGCCTCGTTCCCGAAGGCTCACCCTGGGTCACCGGCACGGAACAAGGTGACGACGAACGACTTTCCCATCAACGGCCTCATGAGCGCGAGCAGGAGCCGGTACCGGCCCGGCAGTTCCCGGCGCAGGCCAGCCGGGGGGCGGGTAACGGGCCGGGAATCCGCCACCCGCAGGCCGAGGCCTTCGAGCGAGCGCGGGTCGTCACACCACCATGCCCACCGCGCTGCCATCCCGCGCCTGGCCGCCATCGCGTGCTGCCGGTCGTACATCTGCCTGGAGTAGGTGTCGAAGGCGATGCCCGATCCGGGGAATCGCGTGGCGATCCTGGCCAGGGCGCCCGTTATCTTTTCTTCCTCCAGGTAGGCAAGGACGCCGTCAGCGACGAAGAAGTACGGCGGCGGGCAGGCCGCGACCACCTCATGCCAGTCGTCGTCCAGCACCGAGGCGGCGACCATCTGGCGGCGGTCGCTCTCGCCGAAGAACCCGCGGCGCACCTCGATCGTGTCTGGCAGGTCCAGGTCGATCCAGTGGCACTGGCCGTTGTCGACACGCTCGAACCGGGTATTCAGCCCGGTCCCTAGCTCAACGACCGTCCCGGCGGGATGCCGGCCGAGGAAATCGCGGACCCACCAGTCCAAGATCAGCGTCCGGGTCACCAGGAGGAACCCGCCCCAGTTCTCGGTATAGACCGCGTTGACGTCGACCGATTCCATGATCTCGACGGCCTTGGGGTCGCGGAGCGCGGGGTGCTCGCGGCGCGTCTCCGCGGCCCGCACGGACAACGGGACGAACAGGGTCTGCTGGACGTCACCGAGCTCAGTGAACTGCCTTCCTGTCATGGCCACCATTCAACACGGCAGTGGCGCGCCGCGCTTCCTGGCGTCGCGGGCCGACCGCAACAACGGCGGTGCCTGGAGCGTCTATGAGGCATGGAACGGAGACTTCCGGCGGCCATCCTCGCCACCCTGGCCTGCCTGGCGCTGTGCGCGACTGGGTGCGCGGCCACTCACGGCGCCGGCCGCGGGGCCGCCAGCACCGGCGGGTCGGGGACGCCGGGCACGGGGACGCCAGGTACTGCCGCGGCGGACGCCCGCTACGCGACCGCGGCCGAGTCGCCGGCGCGGCAGGCTGAGGCCGCCGCCACGGCGATCCTGCGGGCGTTCGTCCCGCCGCCTGGCGCGGCCCGCCAGGCGGCGGAGCCCGCCAGCGCGCGGCACTCGCTTGACTCGGTCGGCGGCTCTGAGTCGGCCTACCAGGTCCGCGCGACGACCTGGTGGCTGGCACCCGGACAGGCCGGCGCGCTGATCGCCTGGGAGAGCGCGCACCTGCCCCGGTCCTTCGCCCCGACGTCGAGCGACTCCTCGAGCGGACCGGGCACGATCCCCGTCACCGGGCAGTTCTACGAGCTGCCCCGCCAGCGCGCGCTGATCGGGCAGGACCTCCACGTAGCCGTGGCCGACCTGGGCGGCGGCAAGACCGCCATCCGGGTGGATGCCGAGGTGGACTATCAGCCCGTTCGCCCGGCGGGCGAACGGGTCCCGGCGACGGCGAGGGCGGTCACGATCGCCGAGGTCTCCGGTTCCCCCGGTGCGAAGGCCCCGGCGCCGGCCACGATCGTCAAGACGTCCGTCGTCGGGCGGCTGGCGGCACTGGTCAACGGCCTGCCCGTGTCCACGTTCCCGCCGGACGCCCCGTGCCCGATGCGCCCGGGCCTCATCCTGCGGCTGACGTTCCGTGCCACGGCGGGAGGCCGGCCGCTGGCGGTCGCGCAGGGCCCGATCGGGTGCGGAACCCTGGCGCTTACCGTCGCGGGGAAGGAATGGCCGCAGCTCGGCTTGCCGGGCCCGTTCAGTACCCAGGTGCTCCGGATCGCCGGATTGCGCTGGCCCGCGACGGTCCAGGGCGGGGCACCACGGGCACCCTGATGTCCTGGGTGGCTGGCTAATGACAGGGCGCGACCCGGTGGTGCAGGAGGCGCTGGCGGATGAGCAGGCCGCGGGCTAGAGGTAGCGCTGGAAGCCGGAGGTCTGCCAGGTCGTGCCGTCAGGCTCGATCGCGAAGGCCTCGTAGCCGTCGATAGCGTCCTCGGTCCACTCACGGGCGCGCGCCGGGCCCATCGCGAAGGCGGCGGTCGCGTAGGCGTCGGCCAGGGTCAGCGACGGGCCCGCGATCGTGACGCTGGCCAGGCCGCTCGCGGGACGGCCGGCGACCGGGTCCATGATGTGCGCGCCGCGCTCGGCGGTGCCAGAGGTGGCGACGGCGAAGTCGCGGCCCGTCACCACGAGGGCGAGCGTCCCGGCGCGAAACGGCGAGGAGATGCCGACGCGCCACCTGGCGCCCGCGGGCGTCCCGTCGGGGCGGCCGCCAGCGCACTGGATGTCGCCGCCGCCGTTGACGGCGTGAGCCGCTGACCCGGCCGCGGCGATGATCCGGGCGGCCCGCTCCACCGCCCAGCCCTTGACGTAGCCAGAGGGGTCCAGGGTGCCCGCCGGGTAGGCGGTGAAGTAGCCGTCCGCCTGGCCGGCGAGGGCGTCGCAGGCGGCGAGAACCTCGGCGACCTCGGGGGCGCAGTCCGCGAGCGTGACCTCGGAGCGGCCGAGGCGGGACACGTCGCTGGCCGGCCGGTAGGTGGAGAAGGTCTCATCGGCCCAGTGCAGCCAGCGGATCGCGTGGGCGAGCGCGCCGCTGTCTCGCGCGAGCGCCGGGACGTCGAAGGACACGACCGTGCCCATCACGTCCTCGGCGTGCCGCACGCGGGACTCCGGCTGCGCCGCGGCCGGGAAGGTCATGGGCCATTCTAACTGCCGCCGCCGACTACTTACTCTGGGTAATTATCGCGGAGAGTAATCTCACGTGAGTGTAACGGGCGCAAGTTTCACGGAAATTTCTTTCGGCCGCCTCGTCCCGGGGCGCGAATCTTGGCGTTGACCTTCCGTAACGATGTTCTTGCTATCCAGATGGATAGGTAGATGTTACTAAAAGCTATGTCACTATGACCCTACCGAGAGTATTCCGATTGACACGCAGCGCCATAATCTTGGGATTGTACGAATCACGGATAGGACTCGGTCAGATGCTAAGAGTTAGCAAGGTCGAAGAGTGGCTGCACCGCGCCCCTACTAGCCCGGATATGAACACGCACAGTAATTGCATCATAATCCGGTCCGGCGAGCACTACGACGGAAAGCAGGGCGTCAGCCTCACCTCCGGGGTGAGCAGCCAGACCGCCGGCGCCAAGGCACTCTGCCTGCACCTGGTCATGATTCCGCCCGGCACTCGCGGCATGCCGCATTACAACGCCGAGCACGAGTCCGCGATTTACGCGGTGAGCGGCGAGACCGAGGTCTGGCATGGCCCGGGCCTGGCCCAGCGCACCGTCGTCCGGGCAGGCGACTTCATGTACGTGCCGCCAGGTACCCCGCACCTCCCGGTTAATCGGGGCACCGTGACGTCCGTCTCCGTTGTGGCCCGCAACGATCCGGAGGAGCAGGAAAGCGTGGTCGTCATAGAACTTCCCCGCCACCTCGCCGATCTGCTTAGCCTTCCGGTCGCAATCCAGGAATAATCATCCCCGCGCCCGCCTCCCGCGGGGACGCGGTGACACCGGCAAGCACTGGCGGCGGACTCCTCCTCCGCTAGGGCCCAGGGGCTTCTCTCCCCCCACCGAGCCGGGACGCCGCGCGCTTGGCCGTGGTGCTCGTTGGTGTAGCAATGGGCACCGCGGCCAAGCCGTTCTCCGGGCTTTCCCCCGCCATCCGGCCAGGACTCGGGCCGGCCCGGTGAATTAATCACCCCCGGCCGGCATTCAGCCAGCACGGGGGTGAGGGATTGAGAACCGCGGCGCTTCCCGCCAGCCGTGTAAGGCAGCCAGCGATCCGCTAGCTGCTCGCTACTGGAGCCGCTGCTGGAAGAAATCGACGGTCCGGGTGATGCCCACCTCGAACGGCACCGTCGGTTCCCAGCCGAGCAGCTCGCGGGCCAGCGTGATGTCGGGGCGGCGGCGGACCGGGTCGTCGACGGGCAGCGGGTGGTACTCGACCGGGCTCGTGCTGCCGGTCATGGCCAGCACCCGCTTGGCGAGCTCCAGCATCGTGAACTCGTCCGGGTTGCCGATGTTGACCGGGCCGGTCACCTCGGCGGGAGAGTTCATCAGCCGGATGAGGCCCTCGACGGTGTCGTCGACATAGCAGAACGACCTGGTCTGCGACCCGTCGCCGTGCAGCGTGAGCGGGATCCCCGACAGCGCCTGGACGATGAAGCTCGAGACCACGCGCCCGTCGTTGGGGTGCATGCGCGGGCCGTAGGTGTTGAAGATCCGGGCGACCTTGATCTTGAGCTTGTGCTGGCGGTGGTAGTCGAAGAACAGCGTCTCGGCCGCGCGCTTGCCCTCGTCGTAGCAGGACCGGGGGCCGATGGGATTGACGTTGCCCCAGTACGATTCCGCCTGCGGGTGCACCGCCGGGTCGCCGTACACCTCGGAGGTGGACGACAGCAGCACCGGCGCGCCCAGCCGCTTGGCCAGGCCCAGCATGTTGAGCGAGCCGACGACGCACGTCTTCGTCGTCTGCACGGGGTCACGCTGGTAGTGGATCGGCGACGCAGGGCACGCCAGGTGGTAGATCTGGTCTACTTCCACGTACAGCGGGAATGTCACGTCATGCCTGATGAACTCGAAGCGCGGCTCGTCGAGGAGGTCCTGCAGGTTGCGCCGTGAGCTGGAGCTGAAGTTATCGACCGCGAGCACCTCGTGCCCCAGGTCGAGCAGGCGGCGGCAGAGGTGGGAGCCGATGAATCCCGCCCCCCCGGTTACCAGGACCCTCTGCAGGGTGTCCGCCTTCCGGGAAATCGGATCAGTCATGTTTGCTTCTTCGTTCACTTTCATCCGACGAGGCACGCGTACAGGTAAGATCAGGTCCCTATGAAGCTCTCGATCCTTATGCCCGTTTACAACGAGTACGCCACTCTAGCATCGGCTGTGAAGGAAGTACTAGACGTTAACTATCCCTGCACCTTCGAGCTCCTCATCGTGGACGACGGTAGCACGGATGGTACCCGCGAGCTCTACTCCTCCCTCACCGACGACCCGAGGGTGGTCGTCAAGATGCATGAGAAGAACCAGGGCAAGGGGGCCGCGATCCGGACGGCCGCGGCCGAGGCCACCGGCGACTACGTCATCATCTGCGACGCTGACCTTGAGTACTCACCGGCCCAGATCCCGTCGCTGCTCGACCCGATCATGGCCGGCGACGCCTCCGTTGTCTACGGCACGCGGACCTTCGGCAGTCACAACGCGTACTCGTACCTGTACGTCTTGGGCAACAAGGGTGTCACCACGTTCGCCAACATCTTGTTCAACTGCTACATCTCCGACCTGGAGACCTGCTTCAAGTTGATCCCGACCGAGCTGTACCGGTCACTGAAGGTCAAGTCCGTGGGCTTCGGCATGGAGGCCGAGATCACCGGCAAGCTGCTGCGTCGCGGCATCCGCCCCTACGAGGTGCCGATCAGCTACAAGGCGCGCAGCCGCGAGGAGGGCAAGAAGCTCACCTGGATGGACGGCGTCGACGCGCTCGCCATCCTCACCCGCGAGCGGTTCCGCCCGGTCCCGCGGGCCGCGCGAGCCGTGGCGCGGTAGGCCCCGGCCTCAGGGACGTGCCAGGAATCCCGCTCTCCCGGTCGGCTCACGCCCGGCCTAGTGCCCCGGCCACCCCGCTGCCGGAGACCGCCGGCCGTGATCAGGCCCGCGACCGCACCCCGCGCTCGGCTGCCTCGCGCGCGCTGACGGCCGCGGATTACTGCCTCGCGGCGCTCGCCGGGCTGACGGTGATCCTCGTCACCAATGGTCACTACCTGCTGCGCCAGCCATACTGGCTGGACGAGGCGTGGGTCGCGGACTCTGTCCGGGCGCCGCTGAGCCTGGTCCCCCGGCTGGCGTCGAGCACCCCGCTCGGCTGGACGCTCCTGCTGCGCCTGGTGCCCTTCGGCGGCCCGGAGCGCCAGCGCCTGGTGCCGCTGGCCTTCTACGCGCTCGCGGTCGCGCTGGCCTACCTGCTGGGCCGGGAACTGCGCCTGACCCGGTTCACGGCCGGGCTGCTGACCGCGGCCGCGGTGCTGCTCGCCCCGTCGATGCTCGCGCGGGGCGACCTCAAGCAGTACACGGCCGAGGCGTGCGCCGCCGTGCTGGTGTGGCTGCTGGTGGCTCGCGCGGAGAGCGCCTGGAGCCGCTGGCGGCTCGCGGCGGTCGCGGTGACCGCGTCGGCGGGCTGCCTGTTCGCGAGCACGGCGATCTTCACCGGGGCCGCGGCCTTCGCCTGCCTGGGCCTGGAGTGCCTGCTGCGCCGGCAGTGGCGGCGCCTCGCCGAGCTCGCCGTGGCCGGCGCCGGGGCGCTGGTCATCTTCAGCGTGATCTACGTGGTTGTCCTGAGGCCGCGGATCAACTCCACCCTCGCCTACTACTGGCGGCCGCGCTACCTGCCGGGCAACGAGGCCAACGCGCTGTCCTTCCTGCACGTCCAGTTGCATCAGCTCACCCCGTACCTGGCGATCGCGGGCCGGTTCGGGATCGGGGTGGACCTCATCGTCGGCGCGCTCGCCGCGCTGGGCGTGGCCGCGCTCGCCTGGATGGGCCGGTTCGCGCTGGCGGCCCTGCTGCCGGTCACGCTGGCGGTCACCATCGTGGCCAGCGCGGCCAGGGTGTACCCGTTCGGCGACCAGCGGACCTCCACCTTCTGGCTCGTCATGGTCCCGGTGCTCATGGCGATCGGGATCGCGGCCGTCATCCACGCGGCGCTGCGTCCCCGCGGCGGGACGAGCGTGCGCGCAGACCTGACCCGGTGGGTCGCAGCGCTGGCCGCCACCGCCGTCGTGGTCACCGTCCTCGCGACGGTTAACGCCAGGTGGATCAACGTGAGGGCGGTCGCCATCAACCCGCAGAACCCGTACGCCCAGATCGCCTATGTCCAGGCGCACTTCCGGCCCGGTGACGTCATCGTTGTCAACGACGAGGCGACCTACGCGTTCGCCTACTACTACCCGACGCCGCCGGGGTCATACCCGGCGAGCACCGTGTCCGCCAACGGCTTCTACCCGGCGTACCCCAACGCGCCGTGGATCGTCGCGCTGACCAATCGCGACCAGCGGGCCATCGCCGGCGCCGTGGAAGCGGCCGTTGACATGATCGCCGCCGAGCCGCCCGCTCACCGGGGGCGCATCTGGGTGATCACGGACCACGTCGCCGATGAGGAGGCGGGCTTCTGGCGCAACGCCCTCGCGGGCGGCTCGGCGACCACGATCACCCTCACCAGGCGTGACGGGCAGCGGCCTGAGCCGCTCCTGGTCTACCTGCCCGCGATCCACCCGGCCGCCCCGGCGGCCCTGTGGGGCGCCTCCGCCGGCCAGTGGCAGCGGATGCTGTCCGTGAGCACGTCCCGGTGAGCGTCCAGGATGCCGGCCAGGAGACGGCGGCCACCACGCAGGCGCCCGCGGGCAGGGCACTGCCCGCCGCGCTGGCCGTGGCTGACTTCGCGCTCGCCATCGCCGCCGGCGCGATGGTCATCGCCGTCCACAACGTGCGCTACATCCTGACCCAGCCCTACTGGCTGGACGAGGCGTGGGTCGCGGACTCTGTCCGGGCGCCGCTGAGCCTGGTCCCCCGGCTGGCGTCGAGCACCCCGCTCGGCTGGACGCTCCTGCTGCGCCTGGTGCCGTTCGGCGGCCATGAGTGGCTGCGGCTCGTGCCGCTCGCCTTCGCCGCGCTGGCCGTCGCCGCCGGGTACCTCCTGGGCCGGGAACTGCGGCTGACCCGGTTCGCCGCCGGGCTGCTCACCGCGGCCGCCGTGCTGCTGTCCCCCGCGATGCTCGCCCGCGACGACTTGAAGCAGTACACGGCGGAGGCGTTCGCCGCGATCGTGATCTGGCTCCTGGTGGCCCGGCTGGAGAACGTGTGGTCCCGCTGGTGGCTTGCCGCGCTCGCCCTGGTCACGTCGCTTGGCACGCTGATCGCCGAGACGGCGATCTTCACCGGCGGCGCGGCGTTCACCTGCCTGTTCCTGGCGGCGCTGATCCGGCGGCAGTGGCGGCGGCTGGCCGAGCTGGCGGTCGCCGGGGCCGGGACGCTCGCGATTTTCGGGGGCGTTTTCGCGGTCGTCTTGAGGCCGCGGATCGACCCGCGGCTGTCCAGTTACTGGGCGCCGCTCTACTCTCCCACGAGCGTGACCGGCGCGGCGCGGTTCTTCTGGACGGAGCTGACGCAGCGGGTGGGAGCGTACATCGGGTTCCCCGGCGCGGTGCCGAAGGGCTTCACGCAGCCGGTCACGGCCGCGCAGCTGGTCATCCCCCTCGCCCTGACGGTGGCCGGCATCGTGGCGCTCGCGCTGCTTGGCCGGTACGCCCTGGCGGCCATGCTGCCGGTGACCCTGGTCATCGTCATGGCGGCCAGCGCGGCCCGCCAGTACCCGTTCGGCGACGAGCGGACTTCCACCTTCTGGGAGGTCCTTTTCCCCGTGCTGATGGCGATCGCCGTCGCGGCGCTCATCCACGGCATCGGCGCCGGCCTCGGCCGATCGCGCCCCCGTGCGCGCTGGGCGCTGCCAGTTGTCGCGGCGGGCCTCGGCGCCGTGGTCATTGGCGGCTACTTGTGGCAGGTCTGGCCCGACGTCAACAGCCGCCTGATCGCGCACGACGACTCGCGGTCCCAGGTCGCCTACGCCGCGGTCCACGCGCGGCCCGGGGACGTGTACCTCGTCGATTTCGGGGCGAGCTACGCCTTCGCGTACTACTACCGGACTCCGGCGCCCGCTTACCCGGACCTCCCGGGGAACGCGGCCGGCTTCATCCCGCAGTACCCGGGCAACGCCTCCATCATCATCATGACCACGCGCAACACGGGAGACTTCGCCGTCGCGATGCGCCACGCCATCAGCGTCGTTGACGCCGAGCCAGCCAGCGAGCACGGCCGGATCTGGGTCGTCCGCGAGCACCAGTTCCCCGACGAGGCGCTGGCGTGGCGATCCCTCTTCATCGGGATCGACAAGAGCGGGGGCAACGTGACCATCGACAACGTGAGCAAGCTCGGGTACAGGCCCGGCTACACGCCCGTCGCGATGGTCACGCCGCCCCCGCGGTCAGCTCACCCCTCGTAAGCCTCGGGTGCCGGGCACGCGCAGATCAGGTTGCGGTCGCCGTAGGCGGAGTCGATGCGGCGCACCGGCGGCCAGTACTTGGGCCGGGCGGACAGGTCGTGGGCGCCCTGCCCGAGTCGGGTGCCCCGCCCGCCCGGCACGCCCCACGGGTAGCCGCCATCGGCCGCCGGGTACGGGTGCTTCCAGTCCCCCGCGATGAGCATCTCGGCGGTGTGCGGGGCATTCTTCAGCGGGTTGTCGACCACGTCGTACTCGCCGGAGGCCACCCGGCCGATCTCGCCGCCGATCGCGATCATCGCGTCGCAGAACTGATCGATCTCCGCCAGGCTCTCGGACTCGGTGGGCTCGATCATGAACGTGCCGGCCACCGGGAACGACATCGTCGGCGCGTGGAAGCCGTAGTCGATCAGCCGCTTGGCCACGTCCTCGTTCGTGATCCCGGCGGGCAGGTGCCGCAGGTCGATGATGCACTCGTGCGCCACGAGGCCGTTCGGGCCGGTGAACAGCACCGGGTAGTGGGGCGCGAGCCGGCGGGCGATGTAGTTCGCCGACAGCACCGCGACCTGGGTCGCCCGGCGCAACCCGGCCGCGCCCATCATCGCGATGTACGCCCAGGAGATCGGCAGGATGCCCGCGGAGCCGTAACGGGCGGCCGCGATCATCCCCCCGGTTGTTTTCTCCCCGCCCGGCCCACCCTGGCCCGCCCCCGGCAGGTACGGGGCCAGGTGCGCCCGGGCCGCGACCGGCCCTACCCCCGGGCCGCCCCCGCCGTGCGGGATGCAGAAGGTCTTGTGCAGGTTGAGGTGAGAGACGTCGGCACCGAACGCGACCAGGCCGGTCACCCCGGCCAGGGCGTTGAGGTTGGCGCCGTCGATGTACACCTGGCCGCCCGCGGCGTGGACCAGGCTGGTCACCTCGTGCACCGTCGTCTCATACACGCCATTAGTCGACGGGTAGGTGAGCATGATCGCCGCGACCCGGCCCTGCCTGGCGGCCAGCTTGCCGCGCAGGTCCGCGAGATCGATCGCGCCGTCGGCACCGCACTTGACGACGACCACGCGCAGCCCGGCGAGGACGGCGCTCGCCGCGTTGGTACCGTGGGCGGACTCGGGGATGAGGCACACGTCGCGGTCCGGCTCGCCGTTCGCCGTGTGGTACCCGCGGATGGCGAGGAGCCCCGCGAGCTCGCCCTGGGAGCCGGCATTCGGCTGGAGGGACACCGCGTCATAGCCCGTGATCGCGCACAGCCAGCGTTCCAGCGAGCCGATGAGCTCGGCGTAGCCGACGGCGTCCTCTGGTGGCGCCATCGGATGCAGCCGGGCGAACCCCGGCCAGGTGACCGGCTCCATCTCGGTCGTGGCGTTGAGCTTCATGGTGCACGAGCCCAGCGGGATCATCGACCGGTCGAGCGCGATGTCCATGTCCGAAAGCCGCCGCAGGTAGCGCAGCATGGACGTCTCGCTGTGGTAAGAGCTGAAGACCGGGTGCGTGAGGTACTTGGAGGTGCGCAGGAGACTCACCGGGAGCGCGTCCGGCACGTCGGCCGCCAGGTCGACGCTGCCCGGCTCCGCGTCCAGTAGGGCGGCCGCCACGTCGCGCAGGTGGGCGTCCGTCGTCGTCTCGTCGCACGCCACCTGGAGCACCCCGGCGCCCGCGTCGTACAGGTTGTAGCCGGCGTCCCTGGCCCGCTGGCGGGCGGCGTCGGCCGAGGCCTGGTCGGGGAAGGCGACCCGGATCGTGTCGAAGAAGCCCGGCTGGGCCGCGGCGCGGCCGGCGGCCGGCCGGCGACCAGGCGATTGCACCGGGAGCCCGCGGGCGCTCAGGGTGGCCGCCAGGGTGGCCGCGCACCGGTGGGCTCGCAACGCGATGGCGGTCAGGCCCTCGGGGCCGTGGTAGGCCGCGTACATGGCGGCGGTCACGGCCAGCAGCACCTGCGCGGTGCAGATGTTGCTAGTGGCCTTCTCGCGGCGAATGTGCTGTTCACGGGCTTGCAGGGCGAGGCGGTACGCGGGGTTTCCCGCGGCGTCCACGGAGACGCCGACGAGGCGGCCGGGGATCTGCCGCTTGAGGGCGTCGCTGACCGCGATGTAGGCGGCGTGCGGGCCGCCGTAGAACATCGGGACGCCGAACCGCTGCGTCGAACCAAGCGCGATGTCCGCGCCCAGCTCGCCGGGCGGGGTGAGCAGCGTCAGGGCCAGAATGTCGGCGGCGACGGCTACCGTGGCCTTGGCGGCGTGGGCGGCGTCGATAACGGCGGCGAGGTCGTCCCTGACGGCGCCGGAGGCACCGGGGTACTGGAGCAGGACCCCGAACACGCCGGTGAAGTCGGTATCCCGCGTGATCGCCTCGACGCGCAGGTCGATGCCCAGCGGCTCGGCGCGGGTGCGCAGGACGTCGAGGGTCTGCGGCAGGCAGTCGGCGTCGGCGAGGAACACCTCACCCGCGTTCCTGGCGGCCGCGCTGCCGTTGGAAGCCCTGCGGGTGAGGGTCATCGCCTCAGCGGCGGCGCTGGCCTCGTCCAGCAGGGACGCGTTGGCGACGGGAAGGGCGGTGAGGTCGGCGACCATCGTCTGGAAGTTGAGCAGGGCCTCCAGGCGGCCCTGGGAGATCTCCGGCTGGTACGGGGTGTAGGCGGTGTACCAGGCTGGGCTCTCCAGCACGTTGCGGCGGATCACGGCGGGCGTGACGGTGTCGTGGAAGCCCTGGCCGATCATGGAGACGCGCACCACGTTGCGGTCGGCGAGGCGGCGCAACTCGGTGATGGCCTCGGTCTCGGTGAGCGGCCGCGGTAGCGCCTTGAGATGCTGCGGGGGGGCGGTGCCTTCGGGCAGCGCCCCTGAATACAGTGCGGCCTCGGTGAGCTCATCGAGGGAGCCGTACCCGAGGGCGGCGAGCATGGCCTGCTGGTCTTCGGCGGACGGGCCGATGTGACGGTCGGCGAATGGGCTGTCAGCGAACAAATCCGGCACCGAGAGCCTTCCCTTAGTCGGCTCCCCGTCTGTCGCCGGACGGCTCCAGATGCGCCTGTCCCGCCCGGTCCTGGTGCCTGAGAGGTTCCGGGGATGTGTTGCCCCTTCGGCGCCCCGCGTTGATACAACACCGTGCTTGCTGCAACACCGTGCTGGCGGCGGGGTCTCTCCCAGGCGGGATAACTGGCTGACCAGCAGTGTACCTACTGTGTGTTGCGGCCACAACAACGGAGCTTCAGCCCTGTGATGAGGCAACAGGCGCCTTAGCCTATTTTCCTGGCGCGGCGGCGGGCGGCGAGCTCGTCGGCGTCGGCGGTGATGAGGCCGTCCTCC
The DNA here is from genome assembly GCA_963735415.1 of uncultured Actinomycetota bacterium. Classification (GTDB taxonomy): domain Bacteria; phylum Actinomycetota; class Actinomycetes; order Streptosporangiales; family Streptosporangiaceae; genus Trebonia. The sequence continues at coordinate 290,384 of CAVTLB010000012.1, forward strand.
TCGCGGACCGCCGGCAGCTCGGCGAGCTCCCCGGCAACCTCCTGCCACACGCGGCCGAGCGCGATGCCGAAGACCCCCTGACCGCCCGCCAGCAGGTCCACGACCTCGTCGGGCGAGGTGCACTCGTAGACGCTGACGCCGTCGCTCATGAGCGTGACCTGGGCGAGATCATCGGTACCCCGGTCGCGCAGGTGCTGGACGGCGGCGCGAATCTGCTGCAGCGAGATCCCGGTGTCCAGTAGTCGCTTGACCACCTTGAGCACGAGGATGTCCCGGAAGCTGTACAGCCGCTGCGATCCTGACCCCTGCGCGGCGCGCACGCTCGGCTCGACGAGGCCAGTGCGCGCCCAGTAGTCAAGCTGACGGTAGGTAATACCCGCGGCGTGGCACGCCGTGGGCCCGCGGTAGCCATCTTCGCTACCCCTAAAGAGGGTGTCCTGCTCGGATCCGGACCCGCCCCTGCTTACCGACACGGCCACCTCCTGTGACTGACCATGGCACTGGCACCGTAAGGCGATGTGGACCGGCTCGTCAACGATCGCGCGCGGCGAGTCGCGACAATCGTGGCTAAATTCCGTCAGGTTGACCGGCCGAAGTCCTCGGGGGAGATCGTGTCCAGGAACTCCCGGAACTTCTCGACCTCATCCTCCTGCTCGTCCGGGATCGCCACACCCACCTCGTCGAGGATCTCATCGCTCGCGAAGATCGCCGCGCCAGTGCGCAGCGCCAGCGCTATCGAGTCAGACGGCCGCGCGCTCACCTCCGCGCCATTCGAGAACACGAGGTCCGCGTAGAAGATCCCGTCCCGCAGCGCCGTGATGTTCACCGTCCGCAGCTGCACGTTCAGCACCTCAAGCACGTCCTTGAACAGGTCGTGCGTCAGCGGCCGCAGGGACACCATGCCCTGCTGCGCGAACGCGATCGCGGTAGCCTCGACCGCCCCGATCCAGATTGGCAGGTAGCGTTCCCCCTGCGCTTCCTTAAGCAGGACTATCGGGCTGTTGGACGGCATCTCGACCCGGACGCCCACGACCTCCATCCGCCGCACTACAGCTCCGTCCTCGAACGCCCTCAACGCTTCGCGCTAAGAGCACCGAATCACTCTCTTGCCAAAGTACACCCGCTATCGCCCGGAAGCCGAGCGCAGACCGGGGGCTTGCTGTGCAGTTACCACGTACGTACCCGCCACGGGGGGAGACGAAGCGAGACCAGCGTCGCTAAGTCCCTCCTCCACGAGGGTCGCGTGAAGGCTGGCGATCAGCGCGGCGACGGCGCGCCCGGCCCGCTGGGCGGGCCCCCGGCTGGCCTTCTGCCTGGCGAGCGGTGCGACCACCTGCTCGACAAGGGAGATCTCCCGCTCGGCCGCCGCCTTGACCGCGCGGAGATGGCGCGGCTGTATGCCGTACTCGCGCAGCGCCACGGCGTCCCTGGCGACCTTGAGCGCCTCGGCGCTGTACTGGCGGGCGTGCCGCACGAGGCCGTAATCCTCAAGCTCGGTCAGCAGCGCGTCATCGGCCCCGGCCGCCTCGAGCAGCTCGCTGCGGGTCATCGTCACCGGGGTGGGCGCGGCCGCGCTCGCGGCGCTCACGGCATCGCCTCCGCCCGTGCCGGAGGCGCCCGCGCTGGCCACAGTCCCGCTGCCGTGCATGGGGTCACGGCCATGCCGGCCGATGCTGAGCGGGCCATCGACGAGGGCGCTGCCGGCCGGGGCGCGGGGCACGCCGCCGGCCCAGCCGCCAGCGTCCAGGGCGGCGAGCCGCTCCTTGATCACGCGCAGCGGCAGGTACTCATCCCGCTGCACGGTGAGGATGTACCGCAGTCGCTCGATGTCGACGATGGCGAACCGGCGGTAGCCAGATTCGGCCCGCTGCGGGCGGATCAGTCCCTCCGCCTCCAGGAAGCGGATCTTGGAGGGGCTAATGTCCGGGAATTCCGGGCGGAGCTCGGCGAGAACCTGGCCGATACCGACATTAGCCGCGGCGGCTCTGCTCACCGAAGCGCCCGTCCTTCAGGAACACTCGTCCTTCAGGAACGCTGCGTCCAGGCACACTGTGTCCGCCGAACCCGGAGCGGGACCCTCCGGTCATGCGTAGCCCTGGACTCCACCGGATCCGCGGCCTCTGCCGACCTCTGGGCTGCGGGTAAGGAACCGGAGCCGGAACTTGCCGATCTGCACCTCGTCGCCGCCGAAGAGCTCGGCCTCCTCGATGCGCTCACGGTTGACGTAGGTGCCGTTGAGGCTGCCGACATCGCGCACGGTGAACCGGCCGCCCTGGCGGTAGAACTCCGCGTGCCGCCGGGAGACCGTCACGTCGTCGAGGAAGATGTCGCTGTCGGGATGCCGCCCGGCGCTGGTGAAGTCGTCGTCCAGCAGGAACCGGCTGCCTACGTTGGGACCCCGGGTGACGATCAGCAGCGCGGCGTCCGGCGGCAGCGCCTCAAGGGCGGCGTAATCGATCGCCAGCTCCTCGCCGGCCTCGACGTCGGCCAGGCCGGCGGAGTTCAGCGAGATCATCGACGTGGTCTCGGTCACCGCCTTGCTCGCCGTGCCCCGGATCAGCGGAGCACCGCAGTTCGAGCAGAATCGCGATGTATCGGGGTTCGGACGGCTGCAGCGGGAACAGAAAACGCTCGTCATCGCTCCGCTCGGCCTCCCGTCATGAAGCATCTGGTCCTCAGGCAGCAGGATCGCCTCAGGTACCGTAGCCGAGCGTACCGAATCCATGGGCCGTGGGTCCACGCGCCGCGCGAACAGCCTGCTCAGGCCGCCCCGCCCGCCAAGGCCACCATGCTTGCCACGGTGATCGGGGCGCGAGTCCTGTCCACCTGCATCGCGACGTTTCCGCCACACAGTCGCCTCACCTCCGCGTCCACGCGCTGCGAGCCGCGCGATGCGCCGTTTCGGACGAGCACTGCCGTCCTAATGAATCGCAAATTTCGCACGACTGCGTAGTTAAGTACAGACTAACCGACCCGTGGGCGTTCATCCGCCCGCGTTACTGGGATTGCACGCTCCAGCGTCTTGATACAACGTGGATACCCTACAGGTACAGTAGACCTTCTACCCTTGCCTGCGGGTATTTGCTCCGCGCTAGAGTTCCGCGCGATCAATGACGGCGACCCACTCATCGAGCAGCGTCTGCGCCGCGTCGGCATCGGTGCCCTCGGCCCATAGGTGAGTGACCGCCTCGGCCGGATCCGGCAGCACCAGCACCCAGCCCCGGTCCCGGTCGACGATCCGCACGCCGTCCGTGGTGTCCACGGTAAGCCCCGCTGACGCCTCCACGACCGTGCGCATCACGCCGCCCTTGGCCGCCCACGGCGTCGGGATGGAACGCCGCAGCAGGTGCGCCTCGGGGATGCGGGCGTCGATCTGGCTCAGCGTCAGCCGGGTCCGCGCGACCAGTCCGAGCAGCTTGACGAATCCGGCGATGCCGTCGAGCGTGCGGCCGAACTCCGGAACGACGAACCCGCCGCGGCCGTCGCCGGCGAAGATGACGCTCTCCGCGGCCGCCGCCTTGACGAGGGCGTCCATGGATGTCGGGGTCCAGCCCACCTGGACCCCGTGGAACCGGCAGACCTGCTCGGCCACCCGGGTCGTGGTGACCGGGAGCGCCACGCGCCCCTTGTTCGTCTCGGCCGCGACGAGGTCGAGCACGACCAGCAGCGCCCGCTCGTCGCTGACCAGCGTGCCCTTCTCGTCCACGAGCTGTATTCGCTCGCCGACGGGGTCGAAGCGGACGCCGAACGCCGCCCGGGACGAGGAGACGACCTCCGCGAGCCGCTGCATCCCGGCCCGCTGCTGCGCGACGGTCTCGGTGGGGGTGACCTCGTCGAGCCGGTTATTCAGCGTGAGGACCTCCACGCCGATCCGGCCGAGCAGGCTGGGCAGCACCAGCGAGGTGGTGCCGCCCGCGCAGTCCGCGACGACCTTGAGGCCGGCCTCGCGGACCCCGCGCAGGTCCACGGTCCGCAGCAGCTCGTGGGTGTACCAGTCGACGACGCGCGGCGGGTAGGCCAGCTCGGCGATCTCGCCGGGGAACGCGCGGCGAAACTCCTGGCGGGAGAAGACCCGCTCCAGCTTGCGCTGGGCGGCCTGGGACAGCTCGGCCCCGTTCTCATCGAGGAAGATGATGTCGATCGACTGGGTGTCCCCGGGGGTGGTGCGCAGCGCGATGCCGCCGCTGTAGTTCGACCGCTGGGTCTCGAACCGGGCCACCGGCAGCGGCACCGCCTCCAGGTCCATGACGTTGATCGCGCTGGCGTTGAGCGCGCCCTGGACGGCGCGCTTGAAGGTCCGGGCCGCGCGGGACACGTCGCGGGACGTCGTGACCGTGGCGCCCTTCTTCAGCATGCTCGCGTACGCGCTGGCCAGCCGCACGCAGAAGCTCGGGGGTGACCTCGACGTTGATCAGCCCCGACACGCCGCGCTGGCCGAAGAGGGTGCGCGAGCCGCGCGACTCCCACACGACGCTCGTGTTGACCACCGCGCCGGCCTCGATCGTCTTGAACGGGTACACCTTCACGCCGGCGGAGATGTACGCCTCGGGCTCGATGACGCACTCGTCCCCCACGACGGCGGTCTCCTCGATCCGGGCGCGCCGCATGACGTCGGTGTTCTTGCCGACGACACAGCCGCGCAGCGTGGCTCCCGGGCCGACGAACACGTTGTTGTGCACCACCGCGCGGTGGATGAACGCCCCCTCCTTGACGACCACGTTCGCGCCGATGACGCTGTACTCGCGCAGGTGCGCGCCTGCCTCGACCTTGGCGTACTCGCCGACCACGACCGGCCCGGTGAGCACCGCGTCCGGGTCGACGACCGCGCCCTCGCCGAGCCAGACGCCGGGCGAGACCTCGAACCCGGCGATGTCCACCTCGACCCGGCGGGCGAGCACGTCGGCCTGCGCCTTGAGGTAGGACTCCAGGGTGCCGACGTCCTCCCAGTACCGCTCGGACACCCAGCCGTAGAGCGGGGCGCCGCGCTGCAGCAGCTTGGGGAAGACGTCATGGGACCAGTCGACCGACTCCTTGGCCGACACCTCGGCGAGGACCTCAGGCTCCATGATGTAGACGCCCGTGTTGACGGTGTCGCTGAAGACCTGGCCCCAGGTCGGCTTCTCCAGGAACCGCTGGATGCGCCCGTCTTCCTCGGTGATCACGATGCCGAACTCCAGCGGGTCAGGCACGCGGGTCAGCCCGACGGTGACGAGCGCCCCCTTCTCCTTGTGGAAGCGGACCATCTCCGTCAGGTCCATGTCGGTGAGCGCGTCGCCGGAGATGACGACGAAGGCGTCGTCCTTGAGGGCGTCCTCGGCGTTCTTGACGCTGCCCGCGGTGCCGAGCGGGGTCTCCTCGGTGGCGTACTGCAGGTGCATGCCGACGTCCTCGCCGTCGCCGAAGTAGTTGCGGACCAGGGCGGCAAGGAACTGGACCGTGACGACGGTCTCCTCGAAGCCATGTCTCCGCAGGAGCCGCAGGACGTGTTCCATGATGGGGCGGTTGGCCACTGGCAGGAGTGGCTTGGGCTGGTTGGCGGTCATAGGGCGAAGCCTGGTGCCCTCACCGCCTGCCATTACGACGGCCTTCACGATGCTACTGCTCCCTTCACGTCCGCCCCCTTGACCAGGTCCCTTACTTGTGTGACATACAACGACGCGGCCCACCAGTACAAGGCCGTGCCCCAGATGGCGAACGCCCAGCCGAACACCCGCACGACCGTGGCCGCGGGCCCCCGTGCGCGCCCAGGAAGAGCAGCGGGAACGCGTACATCAGGCACCACGTCGCGGCCTTGCCGACGAACGCCACCTGAAGCGACCCGTACCTGGTCAGGCGGCGCAGCACGATTAGCGCGATCCCCACGATCAGCTCCCGCCCGACGAGCAGGCCGAGCAGCCACCAGGGGATGATTGACCGAACGGCCAGGCCGATGATGGTGGCGAGGATGTACAGCCGGTCGGCGGCCGGGTCGAGCATCTTCCCCAGCTCGCTCACCTGGTTGAGCGCGCGAGCGAGCTTGCCGTCGAGCCAGTCGCTCAGCCCGGCGAGGCCGAGCATGCCGCACGCGATCAGGTCGGCTTCCGGGGTTCGCGGGCCAATGACGAGCCATAGGAACACCGGAACACCAGCAAGCCTGGCGGCGCTCAGCACGTTCGGCCAGGTAACAATCCGGTCTCCCACAATCGGATCCTGGTAGGGCTAGATCCGGACCACCGGATGGGCTTGGCTGGTATCGGGCCATTGTGGCACATTCCACGCGCACCGCGAACCACGGGGGTCGGTACTTGCGGGATTCTGTGCGGGGGAACTCCAAGGATCCGGTAAACTGTCCTGCCGCAAACCCGCCAGGCCCGGGTGCGGATGAAATTTAGGTATGCTCCAACCACGGTGCTACCTCCCTTTAGGACACTCCGTCGGTAGATTGACCATCGTGGGACGGCAGCTTCCCGGGATCGATTCTTCACAACCGAACGTCGCCCGGATGTATGACTACCTCCTCGGAGGGCTTAATAACTTCGCTGCCGACCGCGCGGCAGCCGACCGGGTACTCGCCTACCTTCCGCAGCAGCGCGCGTCGGCCGTCGAGAACCGGCGGTTCCTCGCCCGTGCCGTGCAGTTCCTGGCCGCCCCCGAGCAGGGCACGGGGCAGTTCCTCGACATCGGGGCGGGCCTGCCGGCCAAGGCCAGCGTGCACGAGGTCGCCCGGCGGGCCAACCCGGACAGGCCGATCCGGGTGGCCTACGTCGACTACGACCCGGTGGTGGTCTCGCACGGGAAGGCGCTGCTGGCCGAGCGCGACTGCAGCATCGCCGTTCAGGCCGACCTGCGCGACCCGCAGTCGCTGCTCCACCATCCGGAGATCAGGGCGCACCTGGACTTCAGCCGCCCGGTAGGGCTCATCATCGTCAACGTCCTGCACTGGCTCACCGACGAAGACCAGCCGGGCGAAATCCTGGCGAGCCTGCGGGACGCCCTCGCGCCCGGCAGCTTCCTCGTCCTCACCCACATGAGCACGGACCTGCTCAGCGACCCCGAACTGGACTCCGTCCGGCGGGCCGCGCGGGTCTTCGATACCGCCAGCGCGCGGCTGCAGTTCCGTCCCCGGCCGGAGATCATGAATTTCTTCGGCGACTGGCACCTCCTCGATCCCGGCCTCGTCCCCAAGCACGAGTGGCGACCCGATCCCGCGCCCTCCGTGCCCGGCGAGGCCATCCTGGCCTTCGACATCGCCTGGGCCGGCGTCGCCCGCAAGGGCTGAGCAGCCATAAGGCATCACTTCTGTTGCCAGTGAGGCACCTGCGCCTATTGCGGTTCAGCTCGGTTTGCAGTGCACGTTGCATTCAGTAAATACTCCATTACATAACGCTTCCGAGGCTAGCGCGGTTCGTAGTCGTTTGATTACATTTTGCTTATGAACTACTCCCTAGCGTGGCTTCGTGAGCCGGACATGGAACATGCTCTGCCTGACCTCATAACCGGGATGATCAGGGAGATCCGGCTGATCCTCGTGCACCCCGACCTTGGCAACGCGGCGAAGCTCGCCGCGATCACCGACACCGTCGACCTGCTCGCCCCGCCGCCCGCAGCGCAGGCGCGCGATACCACGACCAGCACCGCCGGCAACGGCACGCGCGCGGCGGGCTCGGTCGTCGCGCTGCTCGCCCGCAACGCCGGGCCCGCGACGCTCCTGTTCGAGGAGCTGACCGGCGAGTCCATCCACATCGAGCTGGCCGGCCACACCGACCGGCCGCTGACCGCCGCCGAATGCCTTGAGCTGCACGCCAGCCCGGACACGATCGGGCACCACCGCACCGGCCGGCTGCGCGCCGTGACCTCCGGGCTGGTGGCCGCCGAGGTGACCTCGACGGTCTTGCCCAGGCGGCTCCCGGCCGCCACCCGGTGGGAACTCGGCATCCCGAGCCCTGGCCAGCCCGTTCCGCCACGCTCCGATGTCCCCCTCGGCAAGGCCCTCGCCGGCCTCGGCGTGCGCCGCGAGCCGCTGGGCGCCCACCTCGTGCGCAGCGACGCGAGCGGCAGCATCGCCGTCGAGTCGTCGGCCCGTATGTGGCTCGGTGACCTGCCCGTGGCCCTGGCGAGCGAGCGCGTCACGGCGCAGCTGTGCCAGCGCGCCAGCAGCCGCCTGGCCCACCCGGCCCTCGGCCCGGCGTGACGAGCCGCCCTCGCTTCGCCCGCCCCGCGCCGGCGCGGGGCGGCGCCCCTCGTCACACCAGCCTCATTTTTTCGCTTCCCATGCAAAACGGCCCTTTTTCAGGCCTCGTTCGGCCCTTGTAGGGGCAGTTTCACATGGGAAGCCAACGTGAGTGACTCATGGTGCCAAAGGCTCTTGAGACGGATGAGAATTTCGGGGTCAGCAGGGCTGGCGATGGCAGGCAGGCGAGCCCGCCCGGAATAATGGGAGCGTGACCGAGGGGAGCGGGTACCTGCTCGACAACGCGGAGGCGCAGGCGCGAGCGCGATTCGCCGGGCTGGGGGCCTGCTTTGACGACCTGACCCGGCGGCACCTGGCGGCCCGGGGAATCGGGCCGGGATGGCGGTGCCTGGAGATCGGCGCGGGCAACGGGTCGGTGGCCCGCTGGCTCGCCCGCGAGGTCGGGCCGGACGGGTCCGTGCTGGCCACCGACATCGACACACGGTGGACCGATGGCGGCGGCCTGGCGAACCTGCGGATCGCGACCCACGACATCACCGCCGACCCGCTGGCGGACGAGGCGTACGACATGGTCCACGCGCGCCTGGTCGTGCATCACCTGCCGGCCCGCGACGCGGTCGTGGAGCGGCTGGCCAGGGCGCTGCGGCCCGGCGGCTGGCTGGTCCTGGAGGACTTCGACACCATCGTGCCGCACTGCCTGAGCCCGGTGAACGATGATGAGCGGGCGTTCGTCACGCTGGGGCGGGCGCTGTCGGAGGCGCTGCGCCGGCGCGGGGCCGACACGACGTGGGCCCGGACGCTGCCGCGGCGGCTGACCGAGGCCGGGCTGGCCGAGGTCGGCGCCAGCGGGCACCTGACGATCTACCACGGCGGCTCACCGGAGTCCCTCCCCATGCAGGCGAACCTCGACCAGGTCGGGGCCGCGATCGTGGACGCTGGCCTGCTCACCGCGGACGAGCTGGCGACCGCCCGGCGGCTGCTGCGCGACCCGGCCTTCATCGCCAACTACCCGCTGCTGATCACCGCCTGGGGGCGCAAGCCCTGACGGCGCCGGCCGCGCGGTGCGCCCCCCGACCGCCTCGGTACCCTGCCATTCCCGAGCCTGGCGGGCCCTCAGCGTCCCCATTCCTTGCTACGCGCGTTAGCTAGTGTCAGGCCGGCCATAATTGGGAGTATTAATATGATCGCGTCTACCGTCTGGAGGACGGATGTTCGGGCGGCGCTCAAAGAAGCTCCCAGCGACCGTTTCCACGGGGTTCTCCCTGCTGCAAGGCGGTGACCGCGACGGGGCCCTGCGGGCGTTCGCGGAGGCCAGTCACACCAGTGACCCGAATGTCTTGCGCGCGCTCGGGGCGGCCTACCAGCAGGCTGGCGAGGGCGGGTACGCCGAGCACTGCCTGCGGCTGGCGGCCCAGGGCGGCTCGCGGGACGCGCTCAACGACCTCGGCGTGCTGCTGAAGAAGCAGAACCGGATCGAGGAGGCGGAACAGGCGTTCCGCCAGGCCTCCGATCTCGGCTGCGCGAACGCGTCGAACAACCTGGGCAACATCTGGGAGATGCGCGGCGACCTGCAGGCCGCCGCGTGGTACTGGCATCGCGCCGCCGAGGGCGGGATACCGCGCGCGATGGTCAGCCTGGGGATCTTCCTCGCCACGACCGGGCAGCAGGCGGACGCGCGGATCTTCTACGACCGGGCGCGGGCCGTGCTGCCGCAGGCCCCGGAGATCCGCGACCAGCTCGACCTGCTCGGCAACATGCTCAGCGGGCAAGCGCAGGGCGTCCCGGGGCAGGGCGTCCCGGTATCGGGCGGCCCGGTGCCGGGCACGCAGAACGACCCGTTCGGGCCCACCGTCGGGCGCATCAGCGCTGGCAGCCCGGCCGCTGGCCCCGCTGCGGGCGGCATTGCGCCCGGCGGTCCCGCGCCGGGCGGTCGCGCCCCTGGCGGCGCCGCGGCCGGCGAGTTCGGGACTGGCGCGGTCCCGAACGCCGACGCCCCCCTCACGCGCATGGACACGGCGCTGACCAGGAAGCGCCCCGTGCCCGACGAGTCATCGCCCAGCCAGCCGGCGAGCGGTGAGTACGCTCCCACGATGATCAGCCGCTCCATGCCGGGGATACCCGCCACTAGTGACGCCGGGAGCGCCGGCGGTGGCGGCGCTCCCGTGGCCGGCGCCGACGAGATCGACACCGCGACGGTCCGCAACCCGCGATTCCGCCCGCGGGAGGACACCCCGCCGGCTGCCGAGGTCACTGACGGCGAGCTCCGCGATGAGGCTCCGGTGGCCGAGGTGGGCCCGCCCGCGCCATGGGACCTCGAGGACAGCGCCGTGCGAGACAGTGCTGCCCGCGACAGCGCTGCCCGCGACAGCGCCACCCGCGACAGCGCCACCCGCGACAGCGCGCAGCCCACGACAGCGGCGCCTACGACAGCGGCGCCGCCGTGGACCCAGCGCCGGCCGTGCCCGCTGCCGCTCAGGTCAGTGCCGCTCAGGTCAGTGCCGCTCAGGTCAGTGCCGCTGAGGGGGCTTCCGCCCCGGGGCCGTCGGCGGCTGAGGCCGGGCCGCCGGCCCTGGCCTAGCGGCCAGCTGCCCAGCGGCCCGTTGCCCAGTGGCACCTGGGCGACGGAGTCCAGGCGGGAGCTGCGCGGGGAAGAGCCGCCGACGTCCTACCATCGTCGGCTGCCGACGTTTTCCCCGGCAGATCTCGCGGCGGCAGCCGGGGACGAGGGCGCCGACGCGGCCGCCCCCGAGTCCGCCGCGGCCGCGTTCGACCTGTCGGATAACTTGCGGACCGTCGAGAAGCTCCGCGCGTCGTACCTGGACACCAGGAACGCCACCACCCTCCGCCTGGCGCTGGAGATCAACAAGGTAGGCGTCGAGTCCGCGCCGGCCGACGACCCGACGGCGCAGGCGCTCGCCTTGAGCCTGCGCTGCACGCTGCTGCGGCTGGCCTACGAGCGGGACAGGAACGAGGCGGGCTCGCCGAGGCGATCGCGGCGGGCCGCCTGGCCAAGTCGCTGTTCAAGGCGACGGACGCGGGCTTTCCCCGGGCACTGAACAGCCTGGCCACCGCGCTTCAGGCGGAGTATGGCCGCCGCCAGGACCCCGCCATCCTCGCTGAGGCGCTTTCCCTGTACCGGGAGGCGGTGCGCGCGCTGCCGGAGGGGCACCCGGAGCTGCCGGCGATGTTCTCGAACATCGGCAACGTCCTGATGACGCAGGGCCTGGCGGAGCGGAGCCCCGGGCTGCTCGATGAGGCGATCCACTCCGCGCGCGAGGCGGTCGGGATGAGCGAGCCGGGTGATACGGCCTACGCTGCCCGGCAGGCCAGCCTCGGGATGGCGCTCGTGGCGCACTACGCGAACAGCAGCGGCACCGCCGCCGAGCTCGATGAGGCGGAGCGGCTGTTCAACGCGGCGCTCGCCACCTTGCCGCCCAATCACGCGCTGCGGCCCCAGGTGCAGAACTACCTGGCGGGGGTGAGCGCGCTCCGCTTCGCCTAGCCACCGGCGCATGACGCCCCGTTGCCCGATGCGGTCCCGCGGGAACTCTCGCGAGTAACGTACCTGCCGCCCGACGAGACTCTCTACGCGTCGGCGGGTGGGGGACCCACGGGGACAGGAGGAGTGCGATGCTGGGCAGGAGAGCTTTCCCGCGACGGGTGGTTACGGGGATCGTTTAGGTGGCGGGACTGGGCGTCCTGGCCGCCGCTGGCGCGGGCCTGGTGAGCACGGCTTCCGCGGCCGGGGCGACGGCCGCCGCCCCGGCACCGTCGTGGAAGATCGCCGCCTCCAGCGCGACGACGGCTGGGCGTTCGACGGACAGGGCCTCCCGGGCGCGCCCGCCCCGGTCGCCTACGAGCACACGGGCGGCAACTGGTCGTCGTGGACGAGGTACGCGGGCTTCCCGGGCGTGAAGGACGAGGCGATCGTCGCCGCCGGCGCCACCGCGGCACATGACGTGTGGGCCGTCAGCGACATCAGCGCCGGGTCCGCCGGCGGCCGGGTCCTCTACTGGAACGGGCGCACGTGGACGGTCGTCAAGACGTTCAAGAACCTCGCTGGCGGGCTGGCCGTGCTCGGCCCGCGGGACGTGTGGGTCTTCGGCGATCAGGAGGCATTCCCGGCGAGCAGGGACAACGGGGCCTGGCACTACAACGGGAGCACCTGGTCACAGGCGCCCTCCGGCAAGGGCCTGGCGGGCGGGAGCGCGGTGTCGCACACGGACGTGCGGGCGTTCCACGGCACGTCCGTCTACCAGTGGAACGGCTCGGCGTGGCACGGGACCTCGGTCGCCAGCCTGCTGCCCGCGAAGGACCAGCTCAATGCCCCGCGGGTCACCGGCATACTCGCGCTGGGCAAGGACAACGTCTACGCGATCGGTAACGGCTCGCGCGAAGACGATGGCGGCCCGACCGTCGTGCTGCACTACAACGGCCAGCACTGGGTGAAGGACGCCTGCTTTCCGTGAGCTCAGACGGCGGGTCCGGCCTGTGGCTGCCGCAGCCGGGCGCCGACGGCGCCAAGTCGTCCATCGTCGGCTACGCGGGCAGCGCGCTGACGGCGGCGCCGCCGCCGGTCAGCGGCGCCAGCATCGCCGTGTTCACCGTGTCCCGTGTCCCCGGCACGGCGTGGCAGGGCGCCGGCGGGTACACCTTCAATGCCCGTGCCTCCGCGCGGACCGCCGTGATCTTGGAGTACTCCGGGCAGGCTCCGGTCCTGCCATCAGGAACCGGACGTCGGCAGTCTCGCGTGGCCGGCGACGTCCGGTTCCGCGTCAGGCGAACTGCCGCAGCTGCTCGTCCACCGGGGCACCCGTCAGCCGGTTGGCCAGGGTGGACAGGGTGTAGGCGGCGACGCCGAGAACGACCTCAAGCGCGTTCTGCGCGGTGTGGCCGTGGGCGAGGAACGCCCGCAGGGCGTCGTCGGGCACGTCGCCGGCCGTGTCGAGGACGCGCAGCGTGAAGATCCGGACCGCCTCCAGCTCCGGGTCCGCCAGCGCCTCGTGCGGGCCATCCCGGAGCGCGGCGATGAGCGTCGGGTCAGGCCCCATCGCCGAAAGCCTGGCGGTGTGCATCGCGATGCAGAGGTGACAGCCGTTGCGCGTGGCGACCGTCATGATGACCACCTCGCGCGCGACCGGGTCGAGCGTCGAGGATTCGAAGAGGCCGCTGAGCTCGGCGAAGCCGTTGAGCAGGTGCGGGGATGCCGCCCAGCGGGCGGTGGCCGCCGGCAGGTAGCCGAGGTGACGCTCCGTTCCCGCCATGAACCGCCGGGACGCGGGCGGCGCGGACTCTATCGTGTGGTCGGTGAACACTGGGTGGCTCGTTGACGCGACAGGACTGACGGGCATCTCGCTCCCCTACGATGAAAGACAACTTGGTTGTCTAAATAGTAAATGAGGTTGTCGATTTATGTCAAGGGCTAGCGCCGACGGGCCGAGTGCGGGGTACGAGCTGCCGCTGCTGCTATTCGGCGGGTTCCGGGCCATCATCGACGAGCTGCACGCCGAGCTGGCCCGGCACGGCCACCCGGACCTCCGCCCGGCCCACGGGTTCGCGATGCAAGCCATCGGGCTGCACGGGGCGACCGCGACCGAGGTCGGCAGGCGACTGGGAATCTCCAAGCAGGCGGCGGGCAAGACGATCGAGCGACTGGAGGCCATCGGCTACGCGACCCGGTCGGGTGACGCGGCCGACCGCCGCCGGAAGCTGGTCCGGCTGACCCCCCGCGGGATCGGCGCGCTCGCCCAGTCTGCCGCCATCTTCAGCGAGATCCGGGACCGGTGGGTAACGGCGCTGGGGCCCGGCCGGGTCGAGGACCTGGAGGCCAGCCTGCGGCAGATGGCCCCCGACGGGACGTTCCGCCTCGACGTTCCCGGCTGGTTTGGCGCCAGCTGACCGCCGCCCTGCCGCTGAGCGCGAAGACCTCTGGCCGATGGCCGTCGTGCCCTGGCCTAACCCGCCGGGGAGTCGAGCCTCGGTGAGCGGCTCGGGCGCGGCCGTGGCTTCGCTCGCGGGCGCGGGGCCGCCGTCGCGGCCTTGCGCCGCGACAGCACCAGCAGCAGGGAGGCGACCGCGGCACTCGCGGCCAGGCCCGCGATGAGCACGTAGCCGCGGCCGAACGCCTCAAGCGCCGTGCGCGGCGCGGGCGTGCCGAGGACGGTGACCAGGAGCGCGACGCCGAGCACGATGCCAAGCTGGCGGGCCATCGTGACGACGCCCGAGCCGGTCGAGAAGCGATGCGGCGGGACCGCCGACACCGCCGCGCTGACCAGGGTCGGCAGCGTGAGGCCGACGCCGACGCCGGTCATGAGCATGCCGGGCAGCATGTGCGTCGGGTAGTCGGGCGTCAGCTGCAGCGAGAGCCGCCAGAAGACGCAGCCGCCGGCGTAGATGGCGCAGCCCGCCGCGGCGACCGGGCCGGGGCCGATCCGCCGGGCTAGCGGGCCCGCGCCGACGGACAGGAACGGCACCATGAGCGGGCCGGGCGCGACCGCCAGGCCGGCGCGCAGCGCTGACCAGCCCCAGACGTCCTGGCACCACAGGGTGACGAGCAGCAGCATCGCGCCGAACGCCATCCCGAAGATCAGCCCGGCCGCCGTGGCGGTGCCGAAGGCGGGCAGCCGCAGCAGGTGCGGCTCGATGACCGGCGCGGGGTGCCGGGAGGACCGCCACCAGAACGCCGCGAACAGGACTACCGAGGCGGCGATCAGGCCGGTCACGCGGGCCGAGCCCAGCCCCAGGCATCGGCCTTGACCAGGGACAGGGCCAGCATGCCGACGGCAAGGGTGAGCAGGCCGGCACCGAGGATGTCCGGGCGAGGCTCCCCCCTGGGGTCAGGCTCGCCGTGGCCCGCCAGCCCGCGCGGGAGCGCCCGCCAGCCCGCCACCAGGGTGATCGCGGCGACCGGCAGGTTGATCAGGAACACCCAGTGCCAGCTCAGCTCGACCAGGAGCCCGCCGATGACGGGTCCGAGCGCGGCGGCCAGCCCGCCGATGGCGGTCCAGCCCCGGATCGCGGCGGCCCGCTTGGCCGGCGGGGCCACCGCCAGCAGCAGGCCGAGGGACGCGGGCATGAGCAGCGCGCCGCCCGCCGCCTGGATGACCCGGGCGGCGACGAGCTCCCAGACGCCGCCCGACACGGCGCACCAGGCCGACGACAACGCGAAGATCACCACGCCGGCCAGGAACGCGGCCCGCCGCCCGATCCGGTCCGCGAGCCGCCCCGCGGGGACCAGGAGCGCCGCGAAGACGATCGCGTAGGCATTCAGCACCCACGACAGGTTCGCCAGGTCCGCCCCGTGAAAGGCCCGCCCGATGGACGGCAGGGCGACGTTGCACACGAAGAGGTCGAGGTTGACCATCGCGATCCCGAGGCCGACGACCCCGAATACCAGCCCGAACGACTTCGGCTCAGCCGTGTGCTCCGCCGCGGCCGCGCGCATGCCCGCCAACTCGCCTCCCGAAATGACGCACCCGGCACTGCCGTCCGGCCGCTAACAGTTTGAGAATCCAACCAATAGGAGCCTAACGGGAGCAGGTTTGATTACGCAACTGACGTATGATCGACCCATGAGCGAAGTACGGGCTTCCGCGGACCAGCCGGGCGGCGACCTGTCGTGGCGAGGCCTTCCCGGGCGGCCGTGCTCGGTGGCGGCCGCGCTGAGCCTGGTCGGCGAGAAGTGGGCGCTGCTCGCCATTCGGGAGATCACCTTCGGCAACCGGCGGTTCGATCAGATCGCCCGCAACACTGGCGCGCCACGGGACCGGCTCGCGGCCCGGTTGCGGGCGCTGGAGGCGGCGGGCGTGATCGCCCGGCACCAGTACAGCGACCACCCGCCGCGCTATGAGTACGCGCTCACGCCGTCCGGCGAGGACCTGCGGATCGTGCTGACGGCGCTGCGCAACTGGGGCGACAAGTGGGTGGTTGACGAACCGCCGACGTCGTTCACGCACTCGTGCGGGCATGAGCTCGACGCGGTGATGACGTGCCGCCACTGCGGCGCCGAGGTCACGTCGGACGACGTGAAGCTGCACGTGCTCGCCCCTGGCTGGGACCGCCGGGGCCCGGTCCCGGCCGACGGCGGCGCGAGCGAACCGCGGGCGGCCGTCTTACCCGGCCTTACCCGGCGCTATCGCGGGAGCGGCGCGGGCGGCCGCTCACCCGAGCGCCGCGTAGGCGGCGGCCCAGAAGTCGCGGAACACCTGCGGCGGCTCTGGTGACGTCGTCATCCGCTGGGTGAGCAGGATGCCGGTCAGCCCGGTCGCCGGGTCGGTGCGCCAGGTGGTGCCGCTGCCTCCGTCCCAGCCGTACCCGCGCGGCAAGCCGCCGGCCGCGGCGCTGGGCGCGCCGTCCGCCGGGACGGACATCATCAGGCCCCAGCCGCTGTGCCCGGCCGCGCCGAAGAACCACGGGTTCTCGGCCTTGTCGCGGGGCGTCGTGCGGTCGCGGAGCATCAGCCGGGCGGACTCCGGGGACAGCAGGCCATCCGGGTTCCCTGGCGCGCCTGGTCCAGCATCGAGGTGAAGGCCCACACGTCATCGACCGTGGATACGAGCCCGGACGCGCCGTCGGGCAGCAACGGCGGCGCCGCGTACCAGCCTTCTGCCGCGTCGACCAGCTCCAGGCCCTCCCCGGTGATCCCCTCGACGTCGGACGGGCGGTACATGCTGGTGAAGCGGTCGAGCTTCGCCGCCGGGACGTGGAACGCCGTGTCGGTCATGCCCAGGGGCTCGAAGACCCGCTTGGCCAGCACCCGCGGGAGCGGCAGGCCGGTGACGCGCTCGATGAGGATCCCGGCGACCGTCGCGCCGGTGTTGTAGCGCCACCGCTGCCCGGGCTGGTCCATGAGCGGCAGGCGGCCGAGCGCGGCGATCCACTCATCGGAGGTGAGCCGGCCCGGCGGCCAGGGCGGGCCGAGCGTCTTGAGCCCGAGGGACGCCTCGGCGTCGGCGACGGGATAGCTGCCTGGCGTCATGATGGCGCCGAACCCCAGGCGGAACGCCAGCACGTCCTCGACGGTGATCAGCCGCTCCGCCGGGACGTTGTCGCCGAGCGGCGATTCCAGTGAGCGCAGCACCCGGCGGCCGCCGAGGCTCGGGAAGCCACCGCTCGACGGGGTCGTTGAGGGCCATCGCGCCGTCCTCGACGAGCAGCATCGCCGCCACCCCGGTGACCGGCTTGGACAGCGACGCGATCCGGAAGATCGAGTCGCGCCGCATGGGCATGCCCAGCTCGCCCGGGACGCCGCCGGCGCCGAGCGCCGCGCCGCCCGCCACCGAGACGTGCACCTGGCGGTGCGGCGTCCCGTCGCCCCGCGCGACGAGCGCGACCAGGCCCGGCACCTCGCCCGTCGAGACGTGCCGCACCAGCGCCGCGTCCAGCGCCACGAGGCCTTGCTCGGTGAACCCGCCCTGCCCTGCAAGATCGTGAGCCACGTTGCATCCCTCCGCTTCAATTCCTATCAGGGTGGCGAACGGGAGCGCAGGGATTCATCGAGGGCTTGCGCGCCACCAGGGCATGGAGGGGCATGACGCCGGCGGCTGGCGCTTCCTCCGGCCGCCAGTGCGGCACCTGGACCACGCCTGGCTCGACCGTCTCCAGCCCGTCCGCCCACCCGGCGATTTCCGCGCGGGAGCGCAGCGTCACCGGCGTCGCGGCGAGCTGGTTCCAGCGGCTCGCGGCGACCTCGAGCAACGGGTCAAGGTCGCTGGCCGGCTGCATGATGACCAGGTAGCTGCCGGGCGCGACGGCGTCCCGCAATTCCCGGACGACCCGGCCGGCGGCGTCACCGGGGATGAAGTTGAGGATGTCGATGAGGATCACCGCGACCGGCTGGCTGAAGTCGAGCGTCGCGGCCGCGGCGGACACGATGGAGTCCACGTCGCGGGCGTCCGCGTCGATGTAGCTGGTCATGCCCTCCTCGGCCGAGGTGAGCAGGGCACGGGCGTGCGAGAGGACCACGGCGTCGTTGTCCACGTAGACGATCCGGCTCTCGGGCGCGACCGCCTGCGCGATCTCGTGGGTGTTGCCCGCCGTGGGGATGCCGGTGCCGATGTCGAGGTACTGCCGGACGCCCGCCTCGGCGACGAAGCGCACGGCGCGCCGGTGGAACGCGCGCGTCACGCGGCCCACCTCGGCCATGACCGGCGCCGCCGTGATCAGCTGGCGTGCCGCCTTCCGGTCAGCCTCGAAATTGTCCCTGCCACCGACCAGGTAATTCCAGACCCGCGCCACGTTGGGTGCCGTGGTGTCGATCCGGGCAACCCCGACCGGGCGAGTCGTCGTCTTGAGCCACTCGTCCGCCACCGCTGGCCCTGCCCCGATGCGCTAGTGCCGTCTCATGGATCGTCTATCGCCGTACGCCATGGCGTACGGCGATAGACGATTCCTATCACAGATATCGGCCCGGTAGGCCGTATCAGGATCGGTAATCTTAGGTATAAATACTTAGCTTACCTAAGGCTCCCTAGGTAGCATCGTCGTTACCTAGAGGACGATCGCCGTATATTCCGCTATTCACCGCCATCCCGGAAGGCGGCGCCGGTCACCTTCGCGGAGATCCCGGTCCTGTCGAGGTACGGGGTGATGCCCCCGAGGTGGAACGGCCAGCCCGCGCCGAGGATCATGCACAGGTCGATGTCCTCGGGCCCGGCGACGACGCCCTCGTCGAGCATGATCCGGATCTCCTGCGCCAGTCCCTCGAGCGCCCGCGCCAGCACCTCCGGCCCGGTGGACGGTGACTCGCCGCCGCTGAGCAGGGCCACCGCCTCCGGGTCGAACGCGAGATCTGGCCCGTACACCGAGGACTTCCCCGCCGCGACGAGCGCGCGGAGCTTGGCTGACACCGAGAACCGGTCAGGGAACGCGCCGTGCAACGTCTGCGCGACGTGCAGCGCGATCGCCGGACCGACCAGCTGCAGCAGCAGGAACGGCGACATTGGCAACCCGAGCGGGTCCGCCGCGTGCTCGGCGACGTCCAGCGGGGTGCCCTCGTCCACGGCCTTGGTGATCTCCCCCAGGAACCGGGTGAGCAGCCGGTTGACCACGAACGCGGGCCGGTCGGCGACGATCACGCTGTTCTTCTTCAGGTTCCGCCCGACCGCCAGCGCGGTCGCCAGGGCCGCGTCGTCGGTCGCCGTCCCGCGGACGACCTCCAGCAGCGGCAGGACGGCGACCGGGTTGAAGAAGTGGAAGCCGACGACGCGCTCCGGGTGCGCCAGGTCCGCGGCCATCGCCGAGACCGACAGCGACGAGGTGTTGGTCGCCAGCACGCACTCCGGCCGGACGACCGCCTCGACCTCGGCGAAGACCTGCTTCTTGACCGCCAGCTCCTCGAAGACCGCCTCGATGACGAAGTCGGCGTCCGCGAACCCGTCCTTCGACGCGGTCCCGGTGACCAGCGCGGTCAGCCGGCTCGCCGCGTCGGCCGAGAGCCGGCCCTTGGCGGCGAGCTTGGCGATCTCGTCATGCACGTAGCCGACGCCCCGGTCGACCCGCGCCTGGTCCAGGTCGGTCATGACCACCGGGACCTGGAGCCGGCGGGCGAACAGCAGGGCGATCTGCGCGGCCATCAGGCCCGCGCCGACGACGCCCACCTTCGTGACCGGCCGCGCGAGCGACTTGTCGGGCGCGCCCGCGGGCTTGCGAGCCCGCTTTTGCACCAGGTCGAAGGCGTACAGCCCGGCGCGCAGCTGCTCACCGAGCAGCAGGCCGGCGTTGGCCTCGTCCTCGGCGCCGAACCCCTCGTCGCGGGTCCGCGCCCGGGCGGCGGCGACCAGGTCGAGCGCCCGGCTCGGCGCGTCCGCCGCACCGTGCAGCTTCCCGTCGAGGAAGAACCGCGCGTTCCGCACGGCGGCGTCCCACTCCGCCTCGGGCGCGAGCGAGCGCTCGATCACGACCTCGCCCGACAAGACCCTGACCGCCCAGCGCAGCGACTCCTCAAGGAAGTCGGCCGGCTCGAACATCGCGTCGGCCATCCCGAGGGCGAACGCCTCGGGGCCGCGCAGCGTCTTGTTGCTCGCCAGGGGGTTGTCGATGATGACCTTGAGGGCGCTGGAGGGCCCGATGAGCCGGGGCAGCAGGTAGGCGCCGCCCCACGCCGGGACCATGCCGAGGAAGCACTCCGGCAGGGCGACCGCCGGCACGCCGGAGGAGATCGTCCGGTAGGTGCAGTGCAGCGCGACCTCGACGCCACCGCCCATGGCCGCGCCGTTGACGAACGCGAACGACGGGACCGGCAGCTCGCCCAGCCGCCGGAACACGGCGTGCCCTAGCCGCCCGATCGCCAGCGCCGCCTCGCGGCTGTCGATCGCCGGGACGCCGCTCAGGTCCGCTCCCACGGCGAAGATGAACGGCTTGCCGGTGACGCCGACGGCGGCGATCTCGCCGGCGGCCGCGCGGGCGGCGACCGCGTCAAGGGCCGCGTTCAGCGAGGCGAGGCCGCCGGGCCCGAACGTGGACGGGCGGGTGTGGTCCTTGCCGTTGTCCAGCGTGATGAGCGCCAGGGTGCCCCCCGGGGCGAGGCCCAGCGCGCCCAGGTCCACGTCGCGCACGAGCGCCCGCGTGACGACCTCGTCGGGGAAGCCGTCGGCGAGCCCGGCGGCCAGGCTCGCGACGGAGGCGGAATCGTTCGGAATGGTCATCAGATCCTCTCCCACAAGACGGTCCCGCCCATGCCAAGGCCGATGCACATCGTGGTGATGCCGTAGCGGACATCGGGCCGCTCCGCCAGTTCGGCGGCCAGCTGGATCATCAGCCGGACGCCGGAGGAGGCCAGCGGGTGGCCGAAGGCGATCGCGCCGCCGTAGGGGTTCACTCGCGGGTCCTCGTCGTCGATCTTGAAGTGGTCGAGGAAGGCCAGCACCTGGACCGCGAAGGCCTCGTTGACCTCGATGAGGCCGATGTCATCCATGGTGAGGTTGTTGCGCGCGAGCAGCTTCTCGGTGGCGGGCACCGGCCCGACGCCCATGACCTCGGGCTCGACGCCGGCGAACTGGTAGTCCACCAGCCGCATCCGCGGGGTGAGGCCCAGCTCCTGGGCGACCTCCTCGGCGGCGATGACGCAGCCGGTCGCGCCGTCGTTCAGGCCGGCGGAGTTGCCCGCGGTGACCTGGCCGTGCGGGCGGAACGGCGTCTTCAGCTCCGCGAGGCCCTCCAGCGTCGTGCCGGGCCGCGGCGGCTCATCGGCCGTGGCCAGGCCCCAGCCAAGGTCGGCGGTGCGGATCGCCGTCGGCACCAGGCCGGGCTGGATCTTCCCGGCGGCGTAGGCCTCGGCGACCTTGCGCTGGCTGCGGTAGGCGTACCGGTCGGCCCGCTCGCGGGTGATGGCCGGAAACCGGTCGTGCAGGTTCTCCGCGGTCTGGCCCATGACCAGGGCCGAGGTGTCGACGAGCTGCTCGGTCAGGAAGCGCGGGTTCGGGTCGATGCCCTCGCCCATCGGGTGGCGGCCCATGTGCTCGACGCCGCCGGCGATCGCGACGTCGGCGGCCCCCTGGGAGACCTCACCCGCGGCGGTCGTGACGGCGGTCATCGCGCCGGCGCACATCCGGTCGATGGCGTAGCCGGGCACGCTCTTGGGCAGTCCCGCCAGGATGGCGGCGGACCGGCCGATCGTCAGGCCCTGGTCGCCGGTCTGCGTGGTGGCCGCGATCGCGACCTCGCCGACGCGCTGCGGCGGCAGGCCCGGGTTGCGCCGCAGCAGTTCCCTGATCACGCGGACGACCATGTCATCGGCCCTGGTCTGCGCGTAGATCCCCTTGGGACCGGCCTTGCCGAACGGCGTCCGCACGCCGTCGACGAAAACCACCTCTCGTGCCCTCATCGGCTCGCCCTTCGTCTCAGTAAGCAAGTGCCCACAGCAATGCTACTCGTCAGTAACAAATCCTGGGGCACTACCCTTCCAGAACTCAGCGCTTCAGGAAAAACTCGCGGAGCCTGTCCAGCGGCCACGTGTTGATCACGTCGTCGGCGGTAAGCCAGCCGCGCTGGGCCGTCCCCACCCCGTAGGGCATGTTGTCCAGGTCGCCCACCGCGTGCGCGTCGGTGTCGATGGCGAACTTGACTCCGGCGTCCAGGGCCGGCCTGATGTGGTCGGCGGGCAGGTCCAGGCGCTGCGGCGAGGCGTTGACCTCCAGGGCCGTGTTCGTGCGCGCGCAGGCCCTGAAGAGCTCGGCCAGGTCCACGTCCACCGGCGGACGGCGGCCGATCTTCCTCGTCAGCGGGTGCCCGATCACGTTGACCCGGGGGTTCTCGCACGCGGCGATGAACCTTCGCGTCATCTCCCTGCGGTCCTGGTCAAAGTGGGAGTGGACCGAGGCGACGCACATGTCGAAGCCGGACAGGAAGTCCTCGTCCCAGTCCACCGAGCCGTCCGGCGCGATGTTCAGCTCCGAGCCGTGCAGCACGGTCATGCCCGTGCTCGTCGTGATGGCCTCGAGCTCCGCGCGCTGGGCGAGGACCTTCTCGTCGGTCATCCGCTGCATGAACAGGTTCGGCGCGTGGTCGGTGACCGCGTAGTACTCGTAGCCCTTCCGCTCCGCCGCGGCGATCATCTCCGCCAGGCCGGCGACCCCGTCGGTCAGGTTGGTGTGGGTGTGCAGGTCACCCCGCATGTCGGTGACCCTCACCGGCTTCGGCAGCTCGCCCCTGGCCGCCAGCGAGACTTCCCCGGTGTCCTCCCGCATCGGCGGCGGGACCCACTGCAGGCCGAGCGCCGCGTAGACATCCTCCTCGGTGGCGCTCGCGACCAGCTCGTCATCAGCCCCGTCCCGCACGCGGAACAGGCCGTACTCGCTGAGCTTGAGGCCGGCCCGGACGGCGATCTGGCGGACGGCGACGTTGTGGGCCTGCGAGCCGGTGAAGTACTGCAGTGCCGCCCCGTAGCAATCCGGCTTGACCACGCGCAGGTCAACCTGGAGCGACTGGCGCTGCGGCCCCGCCGCGACCCGGATCGACGTCTTGGTCGGCCCGGAGACGACCACCCCGAGGCCCGCGTCCCGCATGGTCATGCCGTCGCCGTCCTCGCCGGACGGCACCTTGCTGTTATCAGTTGCCTCGCCCTCGGCGTGCCCGTTGCTGTTGTCAACAAGCCCGCGGAACGCCGTCATGATCCCCGCGGCGTCACCCTCGCTGCCGGCGGTCGCGAGGATGTCGACGTCGCCGATCGTCTCCCGCATGCGGCGCAGCGAGCCGGCGTAGGTGACCCGCTCGGCCAGCGGCGCGATCGCCTCGATGACCGCCGTCGCCGCGTCCATCGCCGTGGACAGCAGCACCCGGTCGTGGGTCATGACCGCCAGGCCGCGCAGGATGCGCTCCTCGCTCTTGGCGCCGAATCCCGCGAGGTCACGCAGGCGGCCCCGCTTCACCGCCTCGCCCAGGTCCGCGACCGAGGCGAGGCCCAGCTCCCTGCTGAGCTGCATCGCCCGCCTCGGGCCAGGCCCGGCACCTTCGTGCAGCTCGCGGACGCCGGGCGGTACCTTGCCGCGCAGTTCCTCCAGCGCCGCGATGGTGCCCGTCGCCTGGTACTCGGCGATCTTCGCGGCGATCGACTTGCCCACGCCGGGGATCGTGACCAGCGCCGGCTCGCGCATGCCGTCGATGTCGCCGGCGAAGCCGCCGACGGCCTTGGCGGCCTTCTCGTAGTTCCGCGCGCGGAACTGGTCCCCGCCGGTAATGGCCAGCAGCTCCGCGTACTCCCGCAGCAGCGCCGCGACAACGTCATTGGTCCGCGCCATGCCGCCTATTCTCCCTCACCCGCCCCTCGATGTATGTTCGGGCAAGGACCGTGCCAGTCCGCCGAGAGTGTCGAATTTTGCCGGCCGCCGATTGGAGGTCGCGATGCCTCGCCATGGACGGCCGGCGGTGCTGGTGGGCTATGCCACGTTCGTGCTGATCGGCATCTGCGGCGGCGCGGGCGGCGTGCTGCTGCCGTCGCAGATGGCCAGCTACGAGGTGAGCCGGGCCACGATCGGGATCACCTTCTTCAGTTTCTCCGCCGGCTTCGTGCTGTCCAGCCTGAGCACCGGCGCGCTGGTCAGCCGGCTGGGGACCCGGATGTCCCTGACGGCCGGCGGCGGCGCCTTCGTGCTATCCGGGCTGTACCTGGCCACCCGCCCGCCCTTCGTGGCGTTCGTGCTGGCGCAGGTGGTCACCGGGTGGGGCATGGGGGTCCTTGAGTCGGTGCTCAACGTCTGCCTCGCGGCACTGCCCGGCGCGACAACGCTGCTCAACCGCCTGCACGCGTTCTGGGGCGCCGGCGCGCTGCTTGGGCCGCCGCTGGCCGCCGCGATCATCGGCTTCACCTCCTGGACGGTGGTCTGGCTGGTGCTGGCCGCGGCCGGCGTCCCGCTGCTGGCCGGCTTCCTGCTGGCCTACCCGGGGCCGGCGCCGGAGGCGGACGTCCCGCCGCCCGGGCCGCGCCGGCCACCGGGGCCGGCGCCGCGGCCCCGCGCGGCGTGCTGGGGACCGCGCTGCGGGACCGGGGCATCGTGCTCGGCTCGGCGATGCTGGCCGTCTACGTCGGCCTGGAGGAGCTCGGCGTGGGCAACTGGGGCTTCAGCTACCTGGTCCAGGCCCGGTCGCTGTCGCAGCCGCTGGCGGGCTACGCGGTCAGCGGGTACTGGCTGGGGCTGACGCTCGGCCGGTTCCTGATCAGCCCGCTCGCGGCACGGGCCCGCGTGACCACGGCCGGCATGATCTACGCGTGCCTGGCCGGCGTCACCGTGGCCGCCACGCTGACCTGGCTGTCACCGGCCGCGGTTGCCTGCGTGGCGCTGGGGGTGCTCGGCTTCTGCCTCGGCCCGATCTTCCCGACAACGATGTCGATCGCGCCGCGGCTGACGCAGGCCCGCCTGGTGCCCACCGCCATCGGCGTCATGAACGCGGTGGCCGTTGTCGGCGGCTCCGCGCTGCCCTGGCTGGCGGGCACCCTCACCCAGGACGCCGGGATGTGGACGCTGCTGCCGTTCGCCCTCGTGCTGGCCCTGGTCCTGTTCGCCATCTGGCGGGCCATCACCAGCCGGCTGGCCCCCGCGAGCGCGCCTTGAGATCCTCGGTGCCGGCCACGTGCGCGTCCGGCCCGCCGCGGCTGACGTCGTCCTCCGGGCCGGGCCGGGCCGCGGTAAGGGCCAGGCCGCACAGGGCCAGGAACATCGCCAGCCCGGCCAGGACGTAGGCGTTGCCGGTGAGCAGCCACAGCCCGTGCCAGTGGTATTCCGCGAACCAGGGCTGGTCGCCGTGCTCGGTGTACAGGACCGGGTTGGTGTTCGGCGGGGCCCACAGGAAGCCGAGCGAGAAGCTGCCAAGGTTGCGCGCGCTCTCCCACAGGGCGTCGGGCCACGCGCCGAAGGCCACGAGCAGGCCGGCCGCGACCCCGATGAGCGGCCAGGCGCGGCGGCGCGCGGGACCCCACCAGCGGCGGGCGTAGACAACGGCGGTGGCGAGCCCCGGGGCGATCCAGACCCAGTGGTGGTCCCAGCTGATCGGGGAGATGAGCAGCCCGGTGAGCGCCGTCATCAAGAGCGCGGGCATCTCGTGGCCGGCCCGCGAGAGCAGCGCCGCGGCCGCGATGCCCGCCACCGCCACGATGACGGCGGCGACGGCCCAGGGCACCGTTCCCGCGTCGACGCTCCCGGCGAAGCGCGTGATGATCGCGCGCAGCGACTGATTGCCCGCCCAGCCCAGGAACCCGGCCCGGCCGCCCTTGAGGAAGACCCCGTGCAGCCACCAGGCGGAGGAGTCCGCGGGGAGGACGGCGAAGCCGACGGCGACGGTGACGGCGAAGCCGGCGAGGGTCATCGCCGCCTCCCTGAACCGCCTGGTCACCAGCAGGTAGGGGATGAAGACGAGCGGGACGAGCTTGATCCCCGCCGCGACGCCGGTGGCGAATCCCCGCCACCACCGGGTCTTGCCGTCCCGGCGCTCGCGCGGCTGGCACAGGTCCCAGATGATGAGCGCCATCAGCACGAGGTTGATCTGGCCGAGGTAGATGGTGCGCAGCACCGGCTGGGTCCACAGCGTGGCGGCCGCGCACAGCAGGGTCACGGCGGCTCGCAGCCGGACGCCGCCGCCATCCGCACGCCCGGCGCGCAGCCGCCCGTCGACGTAGCCCAGGCCGCCGACGGTGAACCACAGCGCCAGGACCAGCGCCGCCATGTTCACCACGGCCGACAGCGCGGTCAGCGGGGACAGCGGGATGAAGGACAGCAGCGCGAAGGAGATCGCGGCGAACGGCGTGTAGGTGAACTTCAGCGCCAGGTCGCTGTAGCCGCCCCAGTCGTAGAGCGGCGAAGCGGCGGCGGGGTCGTAGTACGGCTGCACGCCCCGGACGATCAGCCCGCCATCCCGGTACACCGTCAGGTCGACCGGGAACATCGCCCCGTACGGCCCGGTCAGCCGCCAGTAGACCACCCAGGCCACGACGACGGCCGTGAAGGCGGCTATCCCGGCGGGCAGCAGGCGCCCTCCGGGCCCTTGTCCCGTACCTTCCGCGCGCGGGCCCGCCCGCCACCGAGGTCTGCGCAGCAATGTCACCCCCCAACGATAGTGGGCGGGGATTACTATAAGTTGTAGTACATGCCTACCCCCGCCACGGAGGACCGCCCGGCCATGCCCGCGAAAGCCGCGAACCGCATCCGCATGGCGAGCTTCGGCGCGCTCACGATGCTGATCATCCAGTTCGCCCTCGGCGCGGCCTACAGCATCTACGGAACGGCGCCGACGAGCAGCACGCCCGTCGGCATGTTCTCCAGCCCGCTGCTCGCCGTGCACGTGATCATGGGGATCCTGCTGGTCATCGCCGCCATCATGCTGGTGGTGCGGGCCATCCAGGCGAAGGCCGCCGTGGTCATCGCCGTCACGGTCGTCGGCCTGCTGGCGATCCTCGGCGCGTTCGGCGCCGGATCCTCGTTCACCCACGACGGGAGCGACGGCGCGTCGCTCGGCATGACCATCCTGTGCGCGGTCGCCATGCTGTGCTACAGCGCGAACGTGGTCATCCTGGGCAAGGCCGCCGTGTCAGGCCAGGAGGCCAGGCCAGGAGGCCTGAGCTGATGAGCGTCGCTGACGTCATCGGCTCCGGCCCGCTGCTGCTCGCCATCCCGGTGGCGGCGGCGGCCGGGGCCGTCACGTTCCTGTCCCCGTGCTGCCTGCCCCTGGTCCCCGGCTACCTGTCCTACGCCACCGGCATGTCCGGCGCCGCCGCCGAGCGGGGCGCGGACGGCCGGGCCTCGACCGCCGCGCCCGGCACCGGGGCTGCCGGCACCGGGGCTGCCGGCACCGGGGCTACCGGGGCGGCCAAGGCCCGGACCGTCGCCGGGACGCTGCTGTTCGTGCTCGGGTTCTCCGCCGTGTTCGCGACCTACGGGAGCGTGCTCGGCGGCCTGGGATCGCTGCTGCGCGACCATAACCAGGGACTGACGCAGATCCTCGGCGGCTTCACCATCCTGCTGGGCCTGCTGTTCGCCGGGGCGTTCGACCGGTTCACGTTCGCCGGGCGGATCATCAGGCCCTCGGCCAGGCCACGGGCCGGGCTGGCGGGGGCGCCGCTGCTTGGCGTGCTCTTCGGCGTCGGCTGGTCGCCGTGCCTCGGGCCGACGCTGGCGGCCGTGCTGACGCTGTCGGCCTCGTCCGGCACCGCGGCGCGGGGCGCGTTCCTGGCCTTCGTCTACGGGCTCGGCCTCGGCATCCCGTTCCTGCTCGTGTCGGTCGCGTTCCAGCAGGTGATGGGCATGCTCGGGTTCTTCAGGCGGAACGCCAGGCTGGTGTCGCGCATCGGCGGCGGCATGCTCATCTCGCTGGGCGTGCTCGAGGTAACCGGAGCGTGGACGGCGGCCCTCGACTGGCTGCGCGCCCAGTGGATCACCGGCTACGACGTGCCCCTGTTATCCCGGGCACCGGCTCCTCAAGAGAACGTTTGGGTTTCCCGGTGCTGGAACCCCGCGAGACCCAAACGTTCTCGCGGACTACTCCCGGTCAGTGGGTGCGGGCTGCCGCCGCCTTGGCCTTTGACTGCATCTTCTTGGACTGGACGTCCTTGGGGCGGGGCGCAGGCGTGGCGGCCGCGGCGACCAGTGCCGTCATGAGGCGGGGATCGTCGCCCTCCTCGGGGTGCCAGTGCACGCCGATGCCGAAGCGATGCCCCTGCAGCTCCACGGCCTCGGTCACGTCCCCGGCCGGCGAGCGGCCGGCGACCGCGATGCCCGTGCCCGGCTGACCGGGTGCCTGGTGGTGGGACGCGGGCGCGACCATGCTGGCGCCGAGCAGCCCGCCCAGCTGGGTGCCCTCGTCCAGGGCGACCTCGTGCGGAAGGTACTTCAGCGGGTCGGACTGGTGGCCGGGCAGGTGCTGGATGAGCGTGCCGCCGCGCGCCACGCACAGGACGTGCATGCCCCGGCCGATCGCGAGGAACGGGACGTCGTCGTCGATCGCGGCGCGCATCAGGGCCAGCTCGAAGCGGTCGCGGCGGTGCTCGGGCGGGTCGGTCTCATCCAGCCGGCCCTGCTCGTACAGCGCGGGGTCCAGGTCCCTGCCCCCGGCGAAGATCAGCCCGGCCAGCCCCGCGGCGAACGCCCGGGCCGACTCCGGCGGCACCGGCGGCAGCAGGACCGGCGCTCCCCCGGCCCGCTCTACGGCGCGAATGTAACTAACGGGCGCGATGGCAGCCTCTCTGAGCCAGTGCGCCCACCGGGCAGCGTCAAGCTCGCAAGTGATGCCGATGATCGGGCGGCCCATCCGCTCCTCCTGTGCAACACTGTCCGTTGTGACCCCGATGCCGGCCGCTACCTCACCGGACGAGATCCCGGCCCTTCCCCCAGGAATGACCACATTCTTCCTGATGGACGCCCTCCCGGAAGCGGCGATGGCATATTTCTACGGACATCTCTTCGCCGTGGAGCCGGAGATCAGGGCCATGTTCCCGGCGGCGATGGGCGTCCAGCACCGGCGGTTCTACCAGGCGCTCCAGTCACGGGATGAGGGGTACCTGCAAGCGCTGGGCCGCGCGCACCGCAAGTACGGGGTACGGGAGGAGCACTTCCCGGCGTTGCGGGCCGCGCTGCTGGCCACCTGCCGTCAGTTGCGCCTTGCGACGCCGGATGAGGACGCGGTGCTGGCCACGTTCGACCAGGCGGCCCGGATCATGCTCACGGCGGCGCGGGACGCCGCCCGGCAGGGTCCCGCCTGGTGGGCCGCCGAGGTGACCGGCCACGTGATGGCGGCGCCTGGCATCGCTATCCTCACGCTCCGGCCGGAGGAGCCGCTGCCGTACCTGCCGGGCCAGCACGTCCCCGTGCAGACGCCCCGCTGGCCCCGGCTGTGGCGGCCGTACTCCGTCGCGTGTTCGCCGCGCCCTGGCCGGGGCGGCGCCGCCGGCGCTGCACCCTGCACGTCCGCGCCGTGCCCGGCGGCCTGGTCAGCACCGCCCTGGCGCGCCACACCCGGCCGGGCGACATCCTGCTGCTCGGCGCGGCCGAGGGGGCGATGACGCCGGAGCCCGGCTCGGGCCGGGACGTGCTGTGCCTCGCCGACGGGACGGGCCTGGCGCCACTGCTTGCCATCACCGAGGCGCTGGCCGCGCAGCCCGGCCAGGCGGCCAGCGCGACAGGGGGCCGCAAGATCGTCGTCTATCACGGGGCACGCACCGCGCACGGCCTGTACGGGCTGCCCATGCTGCGCGCGCTAGCCGACCGTTACCCGTTCGTGAAGGCCGTCCCGGCGACGTCGGTCGACGAGGTGCCGGACGCCATGCACGGGACGATCCCCGAGCTCGCGACCCGCGCGGGATGGCAGGACCACGACATCTACATCAGCGGCCCGGACGACATGATCACCGCCACCGTGCGCGCCCTGCTCGGCGCGGGCGCCCCCCCGGCCCTGCTCCACTACGACCAGCCGGCGGCGTTGCAGGCCTTCAGCGCCCGCCGGGACTTACCGGACGCAGTAGGCCGCGTACGTGCCGTGCAGGTGCTGGGCGCCTTCGACCTCGTGCTCGAAGCCGGGGAAGACTGCGTCCCAGGCCTGGAGCATCCGCAGGTAGGACAGGAAGGGGCCGTCCTTGGAGCCGGCGTCCTCGCCGGGCAGCAGGATCGGGATGCCCGGCGGGTAGGGCTGGATGCCCACCGCCAGGGTCCGGCCGGCCATCTCGTCGAAGGGGACCAGCTCGACGTCGCCGGCGACCAGCCGCTCGTAGGCGTCCCGGGGCGTGGTCCTGACCTCGGGCAGCGACGCGAACGCGGCCTGCAGCGCCGAGCCGGGGCGGGCCGCCCGCATGTGCGCCCACATCTCCGTGCCCAGGTCCCGCAGGCCGATCCCGGCGTACCGCTCCCGGTCGGCGGCCACCAGGTGGGGCAGCACGGCGGCGAGCGGCGCGTTCGCGTCCCAGTCCCGCTTGAACGCCAGCAGCGCGTTGAGCAGGGTGCCCCACTTGCCGCGGGTGATGCCGACCGAGAACAGGCACAGCACGACGTGGTCGGTGGTGCGCGACGGCACGATCCCGTGCCGGCCAAGGTAAGAGGTCAGCAGCGGCGCGGGCACGCCCCAGGGGCCGAGCGCGCCGTCGTCTTCCATGCCCGGGGCGATGATGCCGACCTTGGTGGGGTCGAGCATGCACCAGCCGTCCTCGATGTCGCCGAACCCGTGCCAGGCCTCGCCCGGGTGCAGCACCCAGCACGACGGCTCGCGGGCCAGCAGCCGGGCCGGGGCGGCGGCGAACGGTACCCGCCCGCCGGTATCGGGGTCGATGACGTCGGGGGCGTTCCACGGCGCGAAGAACCACTCGCCGCGCCCGGTGAGCTGCTCGCTGGCGCGCGCGAGCGCCTGGCGGAACGCGACCGCCTCGTCGATGGTCTCCTGGATGAGGGAGCGGCCGCCCGGGCCGTCCATCATCGACGTCGCGACGTCGTTCGCCGCGATCAGCGCGTACAGCGGCGATGTCGTCGTGTGCATCATGTACGCCTCGTTGAACGCGCCGTGCGGTACCTTGCGGCGGCCCTCCCTGACGTGGATGAAGGACGCCTGGCTGAGCGCGGCGAGCAGCTTGTGCGTGGACTGGGTCGCGAAGACGGTCGGGCCGTCGCAGGGGTGGGCTGCCGGGTCGCCGCGCATCGCGAACCGCCCGGCGTACATCGGGTGGAACCGCGCGTACCCGTACCAGGCCTCGTCGAAGTGCAGCACGTCGCAGGCCCGCGACAGCATGCGCTCGGCGGCCGCCGCGTCGTAGCACAGCCCGTCGTAGGTGCAGTTGGTGACGACGGCGTACTTGGCCCGGGTCGCCGCGGCGCTCACCAGGGGGCTTGCCGCTATCTTGGCCTCGATCGCCTGGGGGGTCATCTCCTGCGGGCGGATCGGGCCGATGATCCCGTACCGGTTGCGCGACGGGACCATGTACACCGGGGCCGCCCCGGTGATCTGCAGGCCCTGCATGACGGACTTGTGGCAGTTCCGGTCGATGACGGCGACGTCGCCCGTGCGCAGCACCGCGGACATGACGGCCCGGTTGGACCCGGACGTGCCGACCAGCCCCGAGTACGAGCGCTGGGCGCCGAAGACCCGCGCCGTGTAGGCCTCGCTGTCCGCCACCGGCCCGGAGTGGTCGAGCAGCGACCCGAGGCTGACCCGCTCGATGCCCGTGTCGGTGCGGAAGAGGTTCTCGCCGTAGAAGTCCCGGAACATCCGGCCGACCGGGGTCTTCAGGTACGCGACGCCGCCCTGGTGGCCGGGGACCGCCCACGCGTACTCCTGCTCGCGGTTGTACTCGAGCAGCGCGCGGAAGAATGGCGGCAGCAGCCCGTCCACGTAGCGGTCCATGGCCGCCAGCACCCGGCCGACGATGAACTCGGCCGTGTCCTGCAAGGCCCAGACGAGCTCGTCGGCGTACTCCATCACGTCAACGGAGATCGCGTACCCGCCGGTGCCCTTGGCCAGCAGGAATACGGGAATCGTGGCGTTGCGCGACCGGACCGCGGCCAGCAGCGCGGTGGCCGGGGACTGCTGAATGGCGGCCGCCATCGCGGCGGCGGCGTCCGAGTCGTTGTCGGGCATGTCCCAGTTCACCAGGATGGCGCACAGTCCGGCGTCGGAGGCGACCACCGCGGCGCCGTCCTCGTAGGAGACGGACTCGGTGACCTCCACGCCCCTGCGCCCGAACTCCCGCACGAGGTCGGCGATGGCGCGCCCGACGGCGGTGTGCGGGTGCCGCAGCGAGTCGTCGACCATGAGCACGCGGCGGCGCATCAGGATGTCGGTGGGATCAGTCATCGGCCCGTCCGGAATTAATGGATCTTGATCTTCTTTGATCGGTCGGCTGCCTTTCAGGCTCAGACCTTACGCCAGCCCGGCACCCAGGCGCCGTCGTCGGTGACCTGGTAGTCGCCGAAGAGCGCCGGCGCCTCCGCGCGCATGATCTCCCCGATCTTGCCGAAGACCAGGCGGATCTCCTCCTCCGCGCCGGGGTCGGTGCGCATCTCGATCACGTGCCGCAGCGCGCGGACGTTCGCCGTCCAGACGATGCCGGTGGCCACGCCGTCGGGGGCGAACCGGCGCATGAACGAGGTCTTGTGCTTCTTCTCGTGGAACGGCACGCCGTCCTCGTCCAGCTTGAAGTGCCCGCTCATCCAGCCCTGGAAGGCCTCCATCTCCTGCAGCAAGGCGGTGGCGCGCTTCATCAGCTCCGGGTCGTCCTTGGCCCAGGCGGGGAACCAGAAAGGGATCTCGTCCAGCCGCACGAAGCGCAGCGACTCCTGGGAGACGGCCGTCCCTGGGCGATGACGCACCAGCTCATGGGTCAGCACACGTGAGCAGTTGTGCAGCACGAACGTGAAGCTGGCGTGCTCAAGGACCGAGCCATGGCCGCTGCGCAGGATGTTCTCCAGGTACTTGGCGTGGTCGTCGCGCACGCGGCGGACGTTCGGGTTGAGGCCCGGCTCCCACGAGCGGTAGCACAGCTTCCCCGCGAACTCGACGAGGTTCTCCGCGTCGTGGCGGTCCTCGTCCCCCGCGATCTGGTCGCGGTCCAGCCGCTCCAGCCACCGCTCGCCGCTGACCTGCCTGAGGTAGGCGGCGACGCCGTCATAGTCAATGTCGGGCCGCGCGACCAGGAAAACCTCGGGCTCTACCGGCTTCACTTGGCTGTCGCCTCCTCCTGGTCCTGCTGCTCTTCTGGGAGGCCACCCTACACGGAGCCTGCCAGGAGGCCGGACGCCTCGGCTAGCGGAGCTCGGCCAGGGCGAGGACGCCGCGCAGCGGCCCCGCCGCGCCGGCCGGGCGCCAGGTGGCCGTCACGTAGCCGTAGTCGCCGAGCTCGCCCGCGCCATCGGCGGCCGGGGCCAGGACGCGCAGGACGCGCACGACCAGCCGGCCGCCGGGCGCCAGGCCGACCTGGACCTCGGTACCGATGACGCCGTCCACCACCGACAGTCCCGCCTGTTCCACCGGGCCGTCCGCGGCCGGACGGGTGAACACCGTCGGGTCGGGGGTGTGGCTCTCGCTTTGGGCCTGCGCCTTGGCCTCGCCCTGGATGAGCGCCACGAGCTGCGTGACCAGGACCGGGTCGCGGGTCCCGTCGTAGACCCAGCGCCGCCCGAGTACCCCGTGCTCCGTCGTCCCCACCAGCGCGTCCTCGCCGTCGGCCAGCGGGCTGCCGCGGTACGTCAGCGGCACGTGGTACGCGGTCCCCTCAGCGCCCGAGGTGTCGGTCACCATGAGGAACTCGATGCCGACCTCGCCCTCGGGGTCATCGAGGCGAAAGCCCCCTGCCTTCTCCAGCACTGGCGCGCGGCCCGTCGCCTGGTACCAGGTGCGGGTCGGGAGCCAGCCGGTGAGCAGCTCGAGCTTGCCCGGCACGAGCGTGGTGCGGTAGATGATCGACACGCGCAGAGCTTTACCAGATGCGGGACCGTTTAACCAGGCGCGCGGGCATCATGGCGGCATGTCGTTGCGCTGGATCACCGTGTTCCTTGACTTTCCCGCGCTCGCGTTCGGGCCGGGGACGGCGTTCTGGCGAGAGGCCGCCGGCTACGGGCTGTCGGCCCCGCGCGGGGAATCCGGCCAGTTCGCGACCTTGCGGCCACCGGACGGTGACGCCTACCTGCGCGTGCAGCGGTCCTTGACGGTCCCGGCGGGTGCCACCTTGACCTGCACGTCGACACGGCGTCGCAGTCCCTGGACGGGGACCCCGCCGCCCTGCCGCCGGCAGGGCGGCGCGCCCGGGGGCACCCCGGCGGTCAGGCCGTCCGGCGGCGCAGCGTCAGCGCGCCGCCCACGAGGGCCGCGACCGTGAACGCGAGGATCACCGCCACATCGGCGCCAATCGCGCCGGTCCACTGCGGCGCGCCGGCGATCTGCTGCATCGCGTCGACCGCGTACGACAGCGGGAGCACGTCCGACAGCCAGCGCAGCACCCCGGGCATCCGGTCGCGCGGCACCACCAGGCCGGACAGCAGCGCCTGGGGGAACACGAAGGCCGGCATGAACTGGACGGCCTGGAACTCGGTGCGAGCGAAGGCGCTGGCGAACAGGCCGCACGCCATGCCCAGGACCGCGTCGAGCACGGCGACGACCGCCAGGGGCAGCGCCGAGCCGGGCAGCGCGACGCCCAGCCAGGCCAGCGAGACGACCAGCACCAGCGTCACCTGCACGCAGGCCATCAGCCCGAACGCGCCCGCGTAGCCCGCCAGCAGGTCCAGCTTGCCCAGCGGCATGGCCATCAGCCGCTCCAGCGTGCCGCGGGCGCGCTCGCGCTGGGTGGTGATCGCCGCGACGAGGAACATGATGACGAACGGGAACACGCCGATGTACTCGGGCGCGATCCGGTTGAGCCTCGAGCGGGCTGGCGAGCACGTACCGCAGCAGGATCATCAGCACGGCCGGGACCGCGACCATCATCGCGATCGTGCGCGGGTCATGCCGCAGCTGGGTGAGCACCCGGCGCGCGGTCGCGCCGGCCAGCACCACGCTGAACGCGCTGCCCTCTGTCATGGTCGTGCCTCCCGCTCGCTGCGCGGCTCATTGACTCGCCCCTCCGGTGCCTGCGACGTGGCCAGGGCCAGGAACGCCGATTCCAGGTCGGGGGCACCGGTCCGGGCCAGGATCCGCTCCGGCGGGGCCTGCGCCAGGAACCGGCCCGTCCGCATGAACAGCAGGCTGTCGCACCGGGCGGCCTCGTCCATCACGTGGCTGGAGACAAGCAGGCTCGTCCCGGCCGAGGCCAGGTCGTGGAACAGCGTCCACAGGTCGCGGCGCAAGACCGGGTCAAGGCCGACGGTCGGCTCGTCGAGGATCAGCAGGTCGGGGCTGCCCAGCAGGGCGACCGCCAGGCCCGCCCGGGCGAGCTGGCCGCCAGAGAACGTGCCGACCAGCCGCCGGTCCAGGCCACCGAGGTCAAGCCGCGCGACGGTCCGCGCGATCGCCTCCGCCAGCTGGCGGCCGCGCAGGCCCAGTACGGTCCCGAAGTAGCGCAGGTTCTCCGCCAGCGTCAGGTCCGGGTAGACCGCGGGCTCTGGGTGGCGTACCCGACGCGGGCGCGCAGCCGGGGGTGGCCGGCCGGCAGCCCCAGCACGGTCACCTCACCCGCCGTGACCGCCTGAACGCCGACAAGGACGCGCATCAGCGTCGTCTTCCCGCAGCCGCTTGGCCCGAGCAGTCCGGTGACCTGCCCGCCTGGGACCGAAAAGGCCAGGTCATCGAGGACAACCTGACCGCCCCGGCGGACAACCAGGTCGCGAGCTGCCACCACCGTCGCGCCACTATCGCCGGGTTGTGCTGTACTCATGGACATATTCAGCCACAGCGGTGGGGTCAAGGGCCAGGGATGCACGCCTGGCCCGCCCGTCTTCCCCGCCGCCGTGCGGGCAGCGAGCGCCCCCATGGGCCAATTGACCGGCGAAAGGTGAAACGATCATCCTTGTGACGCAGCCTCGCGTGATCCAGGTCACTGATCAGCTGGAGCGCCGGATCCGCAAGCCGGTCGACGCGCTGCGCTGCATAGTGTCCGGCGTCTGGATATTCGTGCTGGCGGTGGCCGCGGTCGCGGCGAGCGCGACCACGACCGGGGTGGAGATCGACATCGTGGGCGCGAGCGAGCGGCTACCGCACGCCCTGCTCGTCGTCGCCCCGCCGATCACGCTGTTCGCGCTGTTCATCTTGCCAGTGGTGCTCGCCGTCGCCCAGCTCGTCAGGCGCCAGGCCCGCACCCTCGCCGAGGCGGTGGCGACCGGCCTGCTGACCAGCATCGTGGCCCAGGTCGCCAACGTGGTGCTCACCCACCAGGCCACCCGGCTCTACTACGCGATCATCATGTCGCGGCCCGGCGCCAGCCACGTCAATGCCCTGGACCCGTACCTGGCCGGCCTGATCGCCTACACGACCATCATCGGGCTGGCCGGGCGGCCGGGCTGGCGCAACGCGCTGGCGCTGGCGGTCGGCGCCTACGCGATCGTGCAGCTGACGGCGGCGCGCACCACCATCTTGGCGATCTTGATCACGCTGCTGGCCGGCCGGGTGATGGGCCTGGCCGTCCGGTACGGCGCCGGCTCGATATCGCAGCGTCCCGCGGCGGCGGACATCGGGGCGGCATTGTCGGCGGCCGGCCTGGCGGTGACCGCGATCCGGCGGGTCCTCCAGCCCTCCGCGGGCGCGGCCGGGTCCCGGCTTTACGAGGTGGACACCGATGGCGGCGGCCGGCTCGACGCGGTCGTCTTCGACCGGGACCAGCAGGCGGCGGGAGCGTTCTACCGGCTGTACCGCTGGGTCCGGGTACGCGGGCAGGTGTCGCATGCCGCGCCGCTGTCGGTCGAGCGCACGGTCGAGCGCAGGGCCCTGCTGTCCTACGCGGCCATGGAGGCCCGCGCCCCCACCCCGCGGCTGCGCACCCTGGTACCGGTCGGCTCCGAGGCCGTCGTGCTGGCCTACGATCAGTGCGCGGGGACCACGCTGGAGCAGCGGAATCCCGGCTGCACCGACGCGGAGATCAGGCGCGTCTGGGACGCGGTGGGCCGGCTGCACGAGCACCACGTCACTCACCGGGCGCTCACCGCGGACCGCATCCTGTTCACGGCCGACGGGCAGGTCACGCTGCTCGACCCGGGCGACGGCGAAGTGGCAGCCAGCGACCTGCAGATACGCCTGGACATGGCCCAGCTCATCGCCGAGCTCGCACTGTACGTGGGCCCGGAGAGGTCGGTGCGGCTGGCGGTGGAGAAGGTCGGCGCGAGCGAGCTGGTGACCGTCCTGCCGCTGCTGCAGCCGGTCGCGCTCGCCCGCCCCACCAGGCACGCGCTGCGCCGCCGCCGTGATGTCTTCCCGGCCGTCCGCAAGGCGCTGCTGGCGGCCGTGCCCGCCAGCGAGGTGACGCCGGTGCAGCTGGAGCGCATCCGGCCGCGCGCCCTGGTGACGCTGGTCGCGAGCGTGGCCGCGAGCTACCTGCTGGCGGGCGAGCTCGCCCAGGCCAGCCTCGGGCGGCTGCTGCCATCGGCGGACTGGCGATGGGGCCTGGCGGCGCTGGCGCTGTCGGCGGTAACCTACGCGGCCGCCACGCTTTCGCTGTCCGGGTTCGTTGCCGACCGTCTCAGCTTCGTCCGTACCCTGCTCGTCCAGCTGGCCAGCTCGTTCGTCACGCTGGTGACGCCCGCCGCCGTCGGCGGCGTGGCGCTGAACGTCCGGTACCTGCAGCGCAGGAAGATCGCGGCGCCGGTCGCGGTCGCCAGCGTGGGCGTGGCCCAGGTCGTCGCCTTCGTCTTGCACATCCTGATGCTCGCCTCGTTCGCCGCGATCGCCGGAACCGGGTCAACGCACCCCATCAGGCCGCCGACGTGGGCTTACTTCGTGGTCGCCGGGCTGGTCGCGGTGGCGGGCACCGTGCTCGCCGTCCCCGCCGGGCGGCGGATGGTGCGGGCGCGCCTGTCGCCGACCTTCGGCCAGGTGATCCCGCAGCTGCTGGAGATCGCGCAGCGGCCCCGCAAGCTCGCCCTGGGATTCGGCGGCACCATCACGCTCAGCCTCGCGTACATCCTGTGCCTTGCCACCTGCGTGGCGGCGTTCGGCGGGTCAGTTCCCATCGCGAAGATCGGCGTCGTGTACCTGACCGGCGCCACGCTCGGCTCGATCATTCCCACCCCGGGCGGCCTCGGCACGGTGGAGGCGGCGCTGACCGCCGGGCTTACCGCCGCCGGCGTGCCCGGTGCCGTCGCGATCAGCGCGGTGCTGTTGTTCCGGCTGGTGACCTTCTGGCTCCCGGTGCCCGTCGGCTGGATCGCGCTGAACTTCCTGGAACGCAACCACGACCTGTTACCCGGACCGCGGCAGCGACGGTCAGCTCGCGAGGACGGCGGCCACCGCCCGGCGGCCGATGCCGTGAATCCGCGGGTTGTCGGCCGAGTGGGCCAGGAACACCACGCCGAGCGCCAGCGCCCAGCCGCGGGCGCGCCGCCACAGGTCCCCCGGCACGCCCCCGTACGCTTCGCGGAAGGCGTCGTGCCACTCCAGCGGCAGCAGCATCCACGCCACGGAAAGATCCGACGCCGGGTCGCCCGCGGTGATGTCGCCGAAGTCGATGATCGCGCTGAGGTGGCCCGCGGTCACGAGGATGTTCCCCGGGTGCAGGTCGCCGTGCAGCCATAGCGGCGGGCCGTCGTAGCCGGGAGCGGCCAGCGCGTCCGCCCAGGCGCGCCGGGCCGCCACCTCGTCGACAATTGCCCCCGGCCCGGCGGCCGGGCGGCCACCACCGCCAGGTTCGCCTCGAAGGTCGCGGCGCGCGTCCGCAGCGGCACGCCGCGGACGGGGTTGGCGGGCGCGTCGGGGGGCGCCGCGACATGCAGCGCGCGCAGGAAGCCGCCCAGTTCCGCCGCGACCGCCGCCGGGTCGAGCGCGACGCCGTCCCCGGTGTCGCCCGCCGCCGGAACGCCGGCCAGGTACGGCACCACGCTCCACGGGTACGGGAACCCGAGGCCAGGCACCCCGGTCCGCCGCGGGCGTGGAATCGGCAGCGGCACCCGGGCGGCGACCTCCGGCAGCCACCGCTGCTCGTGGGCGATGATCTGCGCGCCGAGCGCGCGGCGCGGCATCCGGGCGAGGAGCTCCTCCCCCAGCCGGAAGATCGCGTTGTCCCAGCCGTTGGCCAGGAACTCGACCGGCAGCCGCGCCAGGTCGGGGTGCTGCGCGGACAGCAGGTCCCGCACCAGCCCGGCGGTCACGTCCACCTCGGCGGCGGGCATCGGGACGGCCATGGCCCCCAGGTTACGCGGCGCGTCGCGGCGGGACGGCAATGGCGGCCGTCCTCGCGAGAACCATATGCACGCGTTCGGCGTCATTTATACCGGGAAGAGCTAACCTCGGAAGGCGCGCGGAAAGCGATGAAACGGGAGAAGGTGGACCTCGTGCGGGCACTGGGTGCGGCGAAGGCGGGTCGCGGGGGGCGGCGGGCGGCGGCGGCGGCCGTCACCGTCATGGTGGCCCTGCTTGCGGCGGCGTGCACCACGAGCACGCACGAGCTGGGTGTCACGGCGGGCAGCACCGGCGCGGCCAGCCCGGCGGCGAGCGCCGGGGCGGCCAGCAGCGCGAGCACCGCCCCCGCCACCCCCGCCGGGCCGGCGGTCACGGTCTCCCCGGCCAACGGCGCCAAGGCCGCCGACCCGTCGGCCGGCGTGACCGTCACGGCGACCCGCGGCACGCTCACGTCGGTCACGGTGACCCCCGCCGGGACGCTGGCGGCCGACAGCGGCAACCCGCCCGGCCCGGTTCCCGGCACGCTCGGCCCGGGCGGCACCACCTGGCACACCACCTGGGCGCTTGGGGTCTCCCAGCAGTACACGGTGACCGTGACCGCCACCGACGGCGGTGCCGCCAAGACGACTACGAGCACGTTCACGACGCTGACGCCGGCCGCGACGTTCTCCACGAACATCTTCGAGGGCTCCGGCCAGACCTACGGCATCGCCATGCCGGTCATCTTGACGTTCAGCCAGCCGGTCACGGACAAGGCCGCCGTCGAGCGGTCCCTGCAGATCAAGTCCTCCAAGCGCGTCACCGGGGCCTGGTACTGGGACACCGACAGGTCGCTTTCCTTCCGGCCGCGCTCCTACTGGCCCCAGGACACCACGGTCAGCTTCACCGGCCACCTCGACGGCGTCAAGGCGGGCCCCGGCCTGTACGGCTACCACACGCTCACGCAGACCTTCAGGATCGGCCAGTCAGTGGTCGCGGTCGCCAGCACGAAGACCCACCGCACGCAGATCTACGTCGGCGGCAAGCTCAAGTACACCTGGCCGGTCAGCTCCGGCCGGCCGGGCGACGACACGCCGAACGGCACCTATCTCACCATCGAGAAGGAAAACCCCGTCCGGATGACCGGCCCGGCTACAGCCTGCTCGTCCCGTGGTCGGTGCGGTTCACCTGGAGCGGCGACTACTACCACGACGCCTACTGGTCGGTCGGCCAGCAGGGGTTCGAGAACGTCAGCCACGGCTGCGTGAACCTGGCCCCGGCGGATGCCGAGACGTACTACAAGCTGGCGGTCCCCGGCGACCCGATCACGATCACCGGCAGTCCCAAGGCAGGGACCTGGGACAACGGCTGGACCCAGTGGTTCCTCACGTGGCGCCAGCTGCTGGCGGGCAGCGCGACTCACGAGGCCGTCACGGCGGGGCCGTCCGGCAGCACGTTCGTGGCCCCGGCCAGCCTCGCGGCGATCCACGTCACGGCCCCGCTGGAGTCCGCCTCGACCGGCGTCTGGGGCAACGGCCCCGCGTAACCTAGAGCACCGCGGGCCCGCGCGACCCGCGCCCATGCCCGCGCAGAGCAGCCAGGCGGCATAAGGAGATGATCAGCGGGGAAAGGCGCTCAGCGTGGACCTCGGAACCGTCACCCAGCTCATCCCCGCCCCGGGCGCGGCCTGGCGGGCCGGGGACGCCTGGCTGGGCGGCGGCACCTGGCTGTTTTCCGAGCCCCAGCCGGCCACCACCCGGCTGCTCGACCTGGCCAGCTTCGGCTGGCCGTCCCTCACCGAGACCGATGACGGCCTGGAGATCGCCGCCACGTGCACGCTCGCGGAGCTTGACCGCTGGCGGCCGGCCCCCGGGCGGGCGGCCCGCGGGCCGGGGTCCGGGGGCTGGGCCGCGCACCTCCTGCCCAGGCAGTGCTGCGCCGCGCTGCTTGGCTCGTTCAAGGTGGCCAACGTCGCCACCGTCGGCGGCAACATCTGCCTCGCGCTGCCCGCCGGCCCCATGATCGCGCTCGCGGCGGCCCTCGACGGCACGGCCCGCGTCTGGGGCCCCGGCCAGGCCAGCCGCGAGGTCCCGGTCGCGAACTTCGTGACCGGCGAGCGGTCCACCGTGCTGCGCCCCGGTGAGCTGCTGCGCAGTGTCGTCCTCCCGGCCGCGGCCCTCGCCGCGCGGGCCGCGTGCCGGCAGGTGTCGCTGTCCCCGGCCGGCCGCTCGGCCGTGCTCCTCATCGCCACCCGCTCCCCTTCCGGCGCGGCCACCGTCACCCTCACCGCCGCCGTCCCCCGGCCCGTCCAGGTCCGCTTCCCCCGCTTCCCTCCTCCCCACGTGCTCGCCCGGTCACTCGACGACGAGGTCCGCGGCGCCTGCGGATACCTGGACGACGTCCACGGCAGCGCGCCCTGGCGGCGGGCGATGACGCAACGGGCCGCGCTTGAGGCCGCCGCCGAGCTTTCCGCGCCGCGACCGGCGGGACCGTGGCCGCCCGGGTCAGGGCAGCAACGGTGAGGGTCAACGGCGCGCCCGTCACGAGCGCCCCCCGGCCGGGGCAGTGCCTGCGGACATTCCTGCGGGAAGCGGGCTGGACCGGGGTGAAGAAGGGCTGCGACGCCGGCGACTGCGGGGCGTGCACCGTCCACGTCGACGGCGTGCCGGTGCACAGCTGCATCTACCCGGCACAGCGCGCCTACGCGCGCGGCAGCGAGGTCACGACCATCGAGGGCCTCGGGCGGCACCCGCGGGGCGCGCGGCTGCAGGAGGCGTTCCTCGCGGCGCAGGGGTTCCAGTGCGGCTTCTGCACGCCGGGCATGATCATGACCGGCGCGGCACTGGCCGACGAGGCGCTGCCCGGGGAACTGCGGGCCGACCTGCCGCGCGCGCTCAAGGGCAGCATCTGCCGCTGCACCGGGTACGGCGCGATCCGCGACGCCCTCGACGGGGTCGCGCGCGCGGCACCCGGTCCCGTCTCCCGCAGGCCCGAGGCCTTCACCCCGCCCACCACCCCGGCACCAGCTGTCCTTCCCCCGCCCACCACCCCGGCACCAGCTGTCCTTCCCCCGCCCACCACCCCGGCACCAGCCGGGCGCGACATCGTGACCGGCCGGGCACGGTTCACCCTCGACCTGCCGGAAGGGGCCGACCGCGACCCGTCGGCCACCGGGCACGACGCCGAGCAGGCCGCCGACGCGCCGCCGGGGCCGGTCCTGCACATGAAGCTGCTGCGGTCACCGCACGCGCACGCGCTCATCCGGTCCGTCGACGCCAGCGCCGCCCGCGCGCTGCCGGGCGTCCGGGCCGTGCTCACGCACGAGGACTCACCTCCCGGGCTGTTCTCCACGGCGCGGCACCACAACCCGGACGACGACCCCTACGACACGATGGTGCTTGACCGGGTAGCGCGCTTCGCGGGCCAGCGGGTCGCCGCCGTCGTCGCGGACACCCTCGCGACCGCCGAGCGGGCCTGCTCCCTCATCCGCGTCGACTACGAGGTCCGGCCGCCCGTCACGCGCCCGGAGGAGGCGCTCGCGCCCGGCGCCCCGCAGCTCCACCAGCACGCGCCCGGCAACGTCGCCGCCGAGCTCCACCGGCGCTCGGGCGATGTGGAGCGTGGGTTCGCCCGCGCCGAGGAGGTGTACGAGGGGACGTTCACGACCCACCGGGTGCAGCACGTGGCCCTGGAGACGCACGCGACGATCGGCTGGCTCGCCGTCCGGGACGCCGGGCCGCCCCGGCTCACGCTGCGCACCTCGACGCAGGTGCCGTTCCTGACGAGGGACGCGCTGTGCGCGCTGTTCGGGCTGCCCGTCGACCAGGTGCGGGTGATCGCCCGGCGGGTGGGCGGCGGGTTCGGCGGCAAGCAGGAGATGCTGACCGAGGACATCGTCGCGCTCGCCGTCTTGCGCACCGGCCAGCCGGTGCAGCTGGAGCTCACCCGGGAGGAGGAGTTCACCGCGACGACGACCAGGCACCCGATGAGCATCACCGTGAAGCTGGGCGCGACAAGGGACGGCGCGCTCACGGCCCTGCAGCTGACCACGGTCGCGAACACGGGCGCGTACGGCAACCACGCCGCCGGCGTGCTGTTCCACTCGTGCGAGGAGGCCGTGACCGCCTACCGCTGCCCGGCGAAGAAGGTCGATGCCGTCTCCGTGTACACGACCACGGTCCCGGCCGGCGCGTTCCGCGGCTACGGCATGTCGCAGGCGGGCTTCGCGGTCGAGTCCGCG
This sequence comes from uncultured Actinomycetota bacterium, assembly GCA_963735415.1. Classification (GTDB taxonomy): domain Bacteria; phylum Actinomycetota; class Actinomycetes; order Streptosporangiales; family Streptosporangiaceae; genus Trebonia. Next base: position 333,985 of record CAVTLB010000012.1, read on the forward strand.
ATCGATGAACTAGCCCGGCGGCTGCGCATCGACCCGCTCGACCTGCGCCGCAGGAACCTCATCCGGCGCGGCGAGGCCCTTGACGACGCGAGCGGCCAGCCCGGCGGCGGGGACTCGAGCAGCCACGGCGCGTTCGGGTGCCTCGAAGCGGTGGAAAAGGCGCTGGTCAGCGGGCGCGACGCCGCCGGGCCCGCGGCCCGGAATGGGCGTGCGGCACCGGCGTCGCCATCACGATGCTCGACACCATCCCGCCGGGCGGCCACGACGGGCACGCCCGGATTCGGTGTATCCCCGGGGGGACGACCCCCCTGTCGACCCCCCGGCAAAGGGGGGAGACCCCCCTTTCACCCCCCTCCCCGGGGGAACCCGCACAAACCGCGGGCCCCCGGGACCTCCCGTCTCCCGGGCCGCGCTACCAGCTGTACGTGGGTACCGCCGAGTTCGGGAACGGCACCGCGACGGTGCACCAGCAGCTGGCCGCGCACGCGCTGCGCTGCGCGCCGGGCGACGTCGAGGTCGTGGCCTCGGACACGGACCTGACCGGGCGCGACACCGGGGCCTACGGGTCGACGGGCACGGTCGTGGCGGGCACGGCGACGCTGCGGGCCGCGCGGGCGCTGGCGTCGCTGATCGCGTCCGGGGGGCACGGCGAGGCCGGGGGCGGCAAGCCGCTGGAGGCCGAGGGATACTGCGACGGGACCGCGCGGTCGGTGACGTTCTGCGCCCAGGGATTCCGGGTCGCGGTCAACGCGGCGACCGGGGAGATCCGCATCCTGCAATCGGTGCAGGCGGTGGACGCCGGCACGGTGCTCAACCCGGTCCAGCTGCGCGGCCAGGTCGAGGGCGGAGTCGCGCAGGCGCTCGGCGCGGCGCTGTTCGAGGAGGTACGGATTTCCGCCACGGGGCGCGTGACGACCCGCGCGCTGCGCGAGTACCACGTGCCGGTGCTGGCCGACCTGCCGCGGACCGAGGTGATCTTCGTGCCCGGCTTCGACCCGCTCGGGCCGCTTGGCGCCAAGCCGATGAGCGAGGCGCCGTTCAACCCGGTCGCCCCGGCCCTGGCGAACGCCGTCAGGGACGCCACCGGGGTACGCGTCCGCTCGCTGCCGATGCGGCGCGATTTCCTGTACGAGACCCTCAAGGAGGCGAGCGCCGGTGGTGCTACTCGGGCCGAACCGTTACGGCAAGGCGGAGGTGCGCGTCCTGCGCGTGGGGCGCGGGGCCGCGCCCGGCGGCGGGGACGTCATCAGGGACTGGAACGTGTCCACGTCGCTGTCCGGGGACCTGGCGGACGCCAGCTTGCGCGGCGACAACTCCCACGTCCTGCCGACCGACTCGCAGAAGAACAAGGTGTACGCGCTCGCGCGGGAGATGGGGCCCGTGGCGCCGGAGGCGTTCGGGCTCTCGCTGGCCGCGTTCTTCGTATCGTCGCAGGCGCCCATCACGCGGGCGCGGATCGCCATCGAGGAGTACGGCTGGTCACCGATCGGCGCGACCGGGTACTCGTACGCCCGATCCGGTGACCTCGTCCGGACGACCGTCGTGACGCTGGACGCCGGCCTGGGGCCATCGGTCGTGTCCGGGATCCGCGACCTGGTGGTGCTGAACACGACCGCGTCGGAGTTCCGCGGATACCCGAAGGACAGGTACACGACGCTGCCCGAGACGGGAGACCGCATCCTCGCCACGGCGGTGAGCGCGCAGTGGCGGTACCGGCCGGAGACGGTCGCGTCCGCGGACGCTGGCTGGGACACGACGTTCGCCCTGGCCAAGGAGGCGCTGCTCGCGGCGTTTTCCGCGACGTACTCCCGCTCGCTCCAGCAGACCCTGTACGCGATGGGGTCGGCGGTCCTGGCGGACGTGCCGCCGGCGTGCGAGGTCCGCCTCGCGCTGCCGAACAGGCACCACTACCTCGTGGACCTCGCACCGTTCGGGCTGGCGAACGAGCGCGAGGTGTACAACGCCGGCGACCGGCCCTACGGGCTGATCGAGGGCCACGTCCTCGCGGACGACGCGCCGGACGCGGGACTCGCCTGGAGCTGACCTGTCCCCCGGCGACCGCGGCCGAGATTCCCTTGTAGCGGGCAATCTCATTGCCACCAGCACCCCCTTCATGCAACTGCATATCGCCTTCACAATCGCGTGGCCAAATTGCCATGTCACGAATTACGAGCTTCGCAGTTACTATCAGTAACGTCGTTTCCGCCTCGGTGCCGAGGGGGTGCCGATGATCGCCGCCGCGGCGGATAATTTCCCAGCTCACATTCCCTGCGACATTACAGCCGACTGGGCTATCCGGCGGACCGGTGCCCGACCCTCCCCGGAAATCCGCCTGACTACCCCCGTTGAGCTGGCCGAACTCCCCGGCGGTCACCGGCCGCCGGAAATTCTCGCCTTTCCCGCTGGATCGGCTCTGACCAGCCAGACATACGGCCGTGTCGAAATGGCCACCATGATCACTGCGGCCAAGAAAGGCGCACTGGATGCCCCCGGTCCGCGATATGGTGAAGGGTAAGAGGGGCCATCGGCGGTACGCGATTACGTGAGGTAGAGGCATGCGGGGCGGGGCAGACGACGATAGCAATGCGCGCGGTCCGACGGTTCACCGGATGATGCTCGGCCGATTGCTGCACCGGTTGCGCGTCGAGGCCGACGTCTCCTCCGACGACGCCGCCCACGTGATCCGCGCGTCACGGTCCAAGATCAGCCGCATGGAGAATGGCCGGGTCGGCTTCAAGGACCGGGACGTCACGGACCTGCTGTCCAGCTACGGGGTAACCGACCCGGGCATGATCGCCGACGCGCAGGCACTGGCCCGGCGCGCGAACGCGGCGGGCTGGTGGACGCGGTACGCCGACGTGACGGCCGACTGGTTCGGTGAGTACCTGGGCCTGGAGACCGCCGCCTCGCTGATCCGGGCCTTCGAGGTGCAGTTCGTCCACGGGCTCTTCCAGACGCCCGACTACGCGCGGGCCGTCATGCTGCTGGGCCACTCCGCCACCGCGCCCGACGAGATCGAGCGGCGAGTGGAACTGCGGATGTCCCGGCAGGACGTCCTCACGGCGAAGAACCCGCCGGTAGTGTGGTCGATCGTGGACGAGGGCGCCATCCGGCGCCCGGTCGGCGGGCCGGCCGTCATGCGCCGGCAGCTGAGCAGGCTCGCCGAGATCGCCTGCGACCAGCGCAACGTCATCGTCCAGGTCGTGCCGGTCGAGTCCGGCGGGTACGCGGACGCTGGCGGCTCGTTCTCCATCCTGCGGTTCCCCGGCGCGCAGGTCCCGGACATCGTCTACGTCGAGCAGCTCACCAGCGCCTTGTACCTGGACAAGCGCGAGGACGTCGATCACTACATGGAGGTCATCGACAACCTGTGCACCGAGGCGCTGTCCCCGGCCGACTCCCTGGCCTTCATCGCCAAGGCCGCCCGGGAGTGGTGAGCTTCCCGCCGCAAGTCCACCGCCCCGGCCCAATCTGGCCTTCCGGCGCGAACTAGCGGCGGGAAGGCGGCAAGACGCCTGCGCCCCCCGCCGCCCCGGCCGTACTGGTGAAGCACGCGATCGACCTGCCCTTAACTTACGGGTGGCTACGCCTCTCGGGGGCCCCTTGTCATCCGGGCGCGGGCTAGGGACAAGACGTTGGCGATGACCTGGTGGCCGGTGCGGCCCGCCGCCGTCAGGATCGACTCGGGGTGGAACTGGACCGCCCACCGGCCGGCGGCGTCGTCCTCGATCGCCATGACGCACCCGTCCGGGGTCGTCGCCGACACGAGGAAGCCGCCCTTGACGTGGCCCTCGGTGGCGTACAGCGAGTGGTAGCGGGCCGCGGTGAACACCGCCGGCAGCCCCGCCAGCAGCGACGAGCCGGGACGCACCGAGACCTGCCCGGGCTTGCCGTGCTGCGGATGGGGCAGCAGCGACAGCTCACCACCCGAGTGCTCGACCATCGCCTGCAGGCCCAGGCAGACGCCGAACACGGGCAGGCCGCGCGCGTCGAGCCGCGACAGCAGCTCGTCGCAGCCGAAGTCCGACGGCTCGCCCGGTCCCGGGGACAGCACCACGAGGTCCGGTGCCATCTCATCGAGCATCGCGTCGGGGAACCCGGCCCGCAGCGTCGTCACCCCGGCGCCGTACTGGCGGAAGTAGTCGCCAAGCGTGTGCACGAACGAGTCCTGGTGGTCAACGAGCAGGACGCGCAGCGACCGCCCCGGGAGGACGACGTCCCCTCCCGCCGGGGAGGGCCGCGCGGTCCCCTTCTCCCGCCCCGATGCCTCGGCCAGGGTCTCGATGAGGGCGCGGGCCTTGATGTGGGTCTCCCGCTCCTCCGCCGCCGGGTCGGAGTCGAACAGCAGCGTCGCCCCGGCACGGACGGCGGCTATCCCGCCGCTGATGTGGGCGGTGCGCAGGGTGAGCCCGGTGTTCATCGAGCCGTCAAAGCCGATCTTCCCGGCGGCCCCGCCGTACCAGCGGCGCGGCGTGTCCTCGTTGTCCTCGATGAACTGCATCGCCCAGGCCTTCGGCGCGCCGGTGACGGTGACCGCCCACATGTGCGTGAGGAACGCGTCAAGCGCGTCGTAGCCGGGCCGCAGCTGCCCCTCGATGTGGTCGACGGTGTGGATGAGGCGGCTGTACATCTCGATCTGCCGTCGTCCGATGACCTTCACCGATCCCGGCACGCAGACCCGGGCCTTGTCGTTGCGGTCCACGTCGGTGCACATGGTGCAGCTCGGATTCGTCCTTGGCCGAGCCGAGCAGGGTCGCGATGTTGACCGCGTCCTCCAGCGGGTCCGATCCCCGCGCGATCGTCCCGGAGATCGGGCAGGTCTCCACCCGGTCGCCCGTCACCCGGACGAACATCTCCGGTGACGCGCCCACCAGGTGCTCGACGGCGCCGTCCGGTCCGGCCCCGAGGCTGAACAGGAACTCATACGGCGCGGGGTTGCGCTCCCTGAGCCGCTCGTAGAACCCGGCCGGAGACGCGCAGCGCCCGTAGAACACGTGACCCGGCACGACCTCGAACAGGTCGCCGCGGGCGAACCGCTCCCTCGCCCGTTCGACCATCGCCGCGTACCGGCCCGGCACCGGCTGGGCCGGCAGCTCGATCCCGGCGGCGTCATCCCCGGCGGCTGCCTCGGGCGTCTCGCGCGGCAGGCCGGCCGTGGTGGCCCCGCCGACCTGGAACTCGTAGCGGTACCTGACGGCCTCCTCGCGGCGGCGGTCCAGCGCCCAGATCTGGTCGGGCAGGTGCAGCACGAGGTCGCGCTGGCCGGCCGGGCGGGCCAGCTTCTGCCGCACCGGCTCGAACTGGAACGCCAGGTCGTAGCCGAACGCCCCGTACAGGCCCAGGTGCGGGTCATCGCAGCCGAGCGCGGCGACAATCTCGCGCAGCGCGGTGAACACGGTGGGGCGGCGGCTGCGCTCCTCCTCGGTGAACGTCCCCTCGCCTTCGGGGATGGCGACGGTGACCTCGCCGGGCGCGGCCGCGGGCTGCTCCTGCCCCGCTCGGCGCAGGGCGTCGGCGATGACCGGGAGGAGGACGCGGCCCCGGGCGTTGAGCGCCCTGGCCGTGACCAGCCGCCCGGAGGCCGTGACCTCCAGCGGCGGGTCGATGTAGGCAAAGTGCCAGCGGGAGTACCGGCCGGGATACTCCATGCCCGAGCTGAGGACGCCGCCCCGGCGGCGGTCCGCGGTGGCCGCGACACGCTCAAGCTCGGCGGGATCGAACGACTCGGCGGCGCGCGTCACGATGACGCCAGAGGGGGTCACCAGTTCTTGCACGCCCGGTACGCGGGGGGTCGCCCCCCGGGGAGAGCGCTGGGAGTCCATCGGCAGGGCCTTTCCAGGTATGGCCCGGTGCTGGCGGATGATGCGAAAAAGCGACCGCCATCCCCGGGCGGTCGCGCAGCCTCAGCTGGAGTCGCCGCCTACTGGCGGCGCCACCACTGACGGCTGGTATGGGATCGCATCGTTGGCGATGCTATCACGGTGCCGCGCCGGACGGCCGGAACGGGGAGTCGCGCCAATGATCACGTTCGTGTATAGGTGTTCTCATGGATCACGAGGAGTGCCGCACGCGCGTCGGGGACGAGATCGCGCGGCTGGCGGAGGTCACGGCCGACGCCGATCTTGAGACGCCGGTGCCGACCTGCCCCGGCTGGAGCATGGCCCGGCTGGTCAAGCACGTGGGGATCGTCCACCGATGGGCCACCGCCGTCGTGGCGACCCGGGCGACCGGCGCCGTCAGCCAGCGGGATCTCGACGTCGGCCTGCCCCAGGACGTGGCCGGGTACCCGGCGTGGCTGGCGGCCGGGGCCGCGCCGCTGCTGGCGGCCCTGCGCGACGCGGGCGCGGACGCCCCGGTGTGGTCCTGGGGCGCGGGCGCGGGCGGCGAGTGGTGGGCGCGGCGGATGCTGCACGAGACGGCGGTGCACCGCGCTGACGCGGAAGCTCAGCCTCGGCCTCGAGCCCGGCTTCGGCCCGGTGGCCGCGGCGGACGGCGTGGATGAGTTCCTCACGAACGCGCGCATGGCCGGGCGGCCGAGCCAGCAGATGAACGCGTTCCCCGACGGCCAGACGATCCACCTGCACGCCACCGACGAAGGGCTCGGCGAGGACGGCGAGTGGCTGATCGACCTGGGCGATGGCGGGTACGCATGGTCCCACGGGCACGCGAAGGGGTCGGTGGCGGTGCGCGGACCGGCGGGACTGCTGCTGCTGCTTGTCTACGGCCGGGTCCGCCCGGACGACGAGCGGCTGCAGGTCTTCGGCGACGCCGGTCTGCTGGGAACCTGGCAGCAGGTCATGACGCTGTAGCTGGTCATGACGCCGCGGGCGACCCGCTAGAAGGCGAATCCGCCGGGGCGCGCGTTGCGGTCGGCGAGCAGGCCGGCCAGGGTCGCGATGGCGATCTCCGGCGGGGTGCGGGAGCCGATGTTGAGGCCGATCGGGCGGTGCACGCGGGCGATCTCGGCCGGCGGCACGCCCAGGGCGGCAAGCGCCTCCAGATGCGGCCCGCGATGGTGAGGATTGCCCATGATGCCGACCCAGCGGGCCTTGCTGGCGAGTGCGTCGCGCAGCGCCTCGCCGATCTCCTCGCGGTGGTGGTCGGTCACCACGACGTCGGCGGAGTCGTCCAGGTCGCCGGGCATGGCCTTCAGCACCGCGAAGCCGGACATCCGCGCGCCCGCGGCGCGGGCCTCGTCCGGCTCCACGAGCAGCCCGCGAAAGCCCGCGTCCGCCCCGTACCGCAGCAGGAACCCCGCGACCGGGGTGGCGAAGACCGCGACCAGGGTGCGCTCGGCCGGCTGGCCCGTCATCGCCGCCGGCGCCGCTCCCGCGGTGGCGGCCGGGGCCGCGCCGTGCGCTACGGCGCACGCGTCATCGGCGTCGTGCCCGTGCTCGTGGCCGTGATGGAGGTCGTTCTCGTCAGCCATGCGGCCAGTGTCTCACTCGGGCTGGCTAGCCGGAACGGGGGCGTCATCGCCCGACTCGGACACGGTCACCGTCTCGGACACGGTGACGCTCTCGGTCACGGTGACGCTCTCGGAGAGGGTCACCGTGACCGCCTCGCCCCCTGCCCGGCGCTGCCCGCCAGGCAGCCAGCCCGTCAGGCGATGCCACCAGCCCCGCCGGGCGCGGGCGGGCTCGGGCGAAATCTCCCCGGGATCGGGGCCCGACAGCCGCCACGCCTCGGTGACGATCACCTGGAGCGCGCCCGCGGCGGGGATCGACAGCAGGGCCGCCACGAAGCCGCCGAAGATGCCGCCGACCCACGCGCCCACCTCCGCGCCCACCAGCACCGAGATCAGGACCAGCAGCGGGCTGATCCGCACGGTCTTGCTCATGATGACCGGGTTGAGCACGTGGTTCTCGATCTGCGTGTAGCACACGAACACGATCGCCGTGACGACCCCGGCCGCGAACGACTGGGTGAAGGCGAACAAGACGGTGGGGATGCCGGCCAGCGCGCCGCCGATCATCGGCAGGAAGTCCACGAGCGCGACCCATATCGCCCAGAGCAGCGGATACGGCACGTTCATGACCAGCAGCGTGATGAACACGACCAGGCCGGCGATCAGCGAGGTCAGGAAGTTGCCCAGCATGTATCCGGTGACCGCGTTGTTGATCTTGGTGGCGATGGTGGTGATCTCGCCGCCTTCTTCCGCGCCGAGCACGGTGCGGATGCCCCTGCCCAGCTTCGGCCCCTCGAGCAGCAAGAGCAGCACGAGGACGAAGATCGTGGCCAGCTCGATGAGCAGGGAGATGGCGCCCTTGCCGACGTTCAGCGCCGGCTGGCTCAGGTCCTGCGCGTACCCGATCAGCTTGGGGGTATTCGCCTGCACCCAGTGCTGGACGTGGTACCTGGTCAGCAGGTGCCCGATCCAGCCCCGTCCGGTCCTGGCGCTGGAGATGTAGGAGGGCAGCTTGTCGATGAGGTCGGTGGTCGCGTTGACCAGCTTGATCCCGAACAGCGACAGCAGGCCGACGAAGCAGAACAGCGCGAACAGGGTGACCACGACGACCGCCCAGGCGCGGTTGCGGACCACGGTGCGCTCGATGAACGTGACGACGGGGTTCAGCAGCAGCGCGATGAAGCCGGCCACGAGGAACAGCAGGAACTCGTCGCGGAGCCGGTAGACCAGCTTGCCGCCCAGGTAGACGGCGGCGATGACCAGGACCGTGACGATGATTGTCGGCAGCGGGACCTTGCGGACGTTCGCGCCCCTCCACAGCCGCCGCATCCGGTACCCCAGCGGCGACAGCGGTGCCTCCTCGTCCTTGGGGGGTGCCGTCCCCGTCACCTGGAAGTCACGATTGTTGCTTTCCACGATTTACAGCATCGCAGGTTCCGAGAGCGCATTGGCCCGATGACGGAGCTTGCGCTAACGATGACGGAGCCTGTGCTAACACGGCAGCAGCCCCAGGGCGTGCTTGGCGGCCAGCACCTTCATGACGGCGGCCGCGACTTCCGCGCGGAAGGACGAGCTGGAGTTCGCGTCGGCGAGCACGTCGGCCGCCATCGTCTCGGCCGGCGCGATGACCTGGGAGGTGATCAGGTCGCCTCCGGCGTTGAGGAAGTCGGTCGCCCGCTTCCCCGCCGGGATCGCCGCGACCTGCGCGGCCTCCCCGATGTCGTCGGAGACGATGACGCCCTTGAAGCCCATCCGCTGGCGGAGCACCTGCTGGATGACCACCGGCGAGAAGATGGCGTAGCGAGCGGGGTCGATCTGGGTGTACAGGGCGAGCGCGACCATGACGAATGGCACCCCGGCGCTGATCGCTGACTGGAACGAGGCCAGGTCAGGGTCGTTCATCGTCGTCGTCGTGTCGGTGACGCCCGAGCTGAAGTCCGTGTTGCCCGCCACCTTCCCCAGGCCAGGGAAGTGCTTGGCCGTCGTCGCGACCCCCGCCTGCGCCATGCCCTCGATGTAAGCGGCGCCGTGCGTGCCGTTGGTGGCGGGGTCATCGCCGAATTCGCGGTCCAGCTGGCCGATCGGGGCGTTGCTCGCCATGTCGGACTGCGGGACGACGTCCATGACCGGCGCCAGGTCGAGGTTGACGCCGGCCGCCTTCAGCTGGCCGGCCCACACCTGCGCGTCAGCGCGGAGCGTCGCCGCCGGGAGCTGGCCCTGGACGACCTCCGACGGCATCGTGGCGAAGCCGGAGCCGGTGAGCTGCTGGATCTTGCCGCCCTCCTGGTTGGCGGCGACGAGGAACTTGACCCCGCCGGTCGCCTGCGCGGTCGCCAGCGCCTGGATGCCCGACGTGGCGCTGGCGAGGGACGGTACCCCGGCCCCGGATGTCGTCAGCAGCACGGAGCCGAAGTGGAAGTTGTCGATCGCGGTCACGGCCGACCCCGTCGCCGCGTCGGGCGTCAGGCCGACGAGGAACAGCTGCCCGACCCGCTGCGCCTCGGTGAGGGAGTCGTAGACCCGCTGCGGGCAGGAGGCCGTGGCCGGGCCGGACGCCGCCGGGGACCCCGTCGCCGATGGCCGGGCCGCGCCCGCCGGGGGCATCGTGATCGATGATGAGGGAACCTGGGCCACGCTCGCGGTCGGCGCCGGGCTGGCCCCCGCGCCGAAGCTGCACCCGGCGCAGATGGCCACCGCCGCCGCTATGAGGGCAGGGCGCAGGGCCATCCGGCGCCATGCCGCACGGCGAGGCGCCGCCGGGAATGCCCGTTTTGAACTCATCTCTGTCACCGCCGTCATGCTATGCAAAACCGTTGACGGCGCGCGCGGTAACGACCCGGCCCGCCATCTTGCTCGCAGGCCGCTCACCGCTACCCGACATTGACACCGAATCTTAGCCGGGCGACGTCACCGGTCGGGGACCGCGAGGCCGCGCACGAGGGTCGCCACGAGCGCCTCGTAGGTCGCCGCCGGGTCCGTCGTGAGGATCATGCCCTTGAGCTCCAGCGCCACGGCGCCGTGCACGCCGTTCCACAGCTGCTGCGCGGCCTCGGTCGGGTCGGGCGCGATGATCCCGCCGGCCGCCGCCGCGAGCTCCACGCCGCGCACCAGTGCCCCGAACGTCGCCGCCGCGTGCTCCATCACCACGTCTGACACGTGATCACGCGGGATCGCGTTCTCGAACATGATCGCGTAGAAATGCGGATTCGCGAGCGCGAACTGCCGGTACCTGCGCCCGCAGTCGCGCAGCCGCCCCAGCGGGTCCTGCTCGGCCGCGGCCGCCTCGACGCTGGCGCGCAGCCGGTCGAACCCGCGGATCAGCAAGGCGTCGACCATGCCTTCCTTGCCGCCCAGCCTGCTGTAGACGCCCATCGGGGCAATGCCGGCCTCGGCGGCGACCGCCCGCACCGTCAGCCCGGCCGGCCCCTCCCTGACCAGGACCGCCTCGGCGGCGGCCAGCAGTTCGCGCTCGACATCGGCGCTCGGCGTCCGGGAGCGGCGGACGGGCTCACTCATGCCACACATCTTGCCCTCCTTTGCACGTCCGCGCCCTGGCAGCGGTTGACAAGCTTCTATAGAACAATGTTACATAGCTACATAACGTCGTTCTATAAGGAGCCTGGACAATGAGCGCTTACCGCCGTCGCTGGTGGATCCTCGCGGTCCTCTGCCTCAGCGTGCTACTGACCGTGGTCGACAACACGATCGTGAACGTCGCCCTGCCCACCATCAGCCGCGAGCTGAGGGCCTCGACGACCGACCTGCAGTGGGTCGTGGACGGTTACACGCTGGCCTTCGCCGGCCTGCTTCTCGTCGGCGGCAACCTGGGCGACCGGCTGGGCCGCCGCCGCGTCCTGCAGGCCGGCCTCGCCTTGTTCGCCGTCACCTCCGTCACGGCCGCGGTCTCGGCCAGCAGCGGCGAGCTCATCGCCGCGCGCGCCGCGATGGGCGCCGCCGCCGCGCTGGTCTACCCGGCGACGCTCGCGATCTTGAACAACGTGTTCACCAGCCCCCGTGAGCGCGCGATGGCGATCGGCATCTGGTCCGGCGTCTCCGGCCTGGCGGTCGCCATCGGCCCGGTGTGCGGGGGCCTCCTGCTGCGGCACTTCGCCTGGGGCTCGGTCTTCTACGTCAGCGTGCCGGTCGTCATCCTCGCGCTCGCCGCCGGCCGCCTGCTGCTGCCGGAGTCGCGAGATCCGAACGCCGGCCGCTTCGACCCGCTCGGCGCGCTCTTGTCTGTGGCCGGAATCACGGTGCTGACCTGGTCCATCATCGAGGCGCCCCGGCACGGCTGGGCCAGCGCGGCCACTATCGGCGGCATCGCCAGCGCCCTCGCCATTCTCGCCTTGTTCGCCATCCACCAGGCTCGCCGCCCGGACCCGATGCTCGACGTCCGGCTGTTCCGCAATCCCCGGTTCACGGCCGCGAGCGCCTCGATCGCGCTGGCGTTCTTCGGGCTGTTCGGCTTCATCTTCCTGATCACGCAGTACTTCCAGGCCGTGCGCGGCTACGACCCGTTGCGCGCCGGGGTCGCCACGCTGCCGTTCGCGGTCGTCACCGGCGCCCTGTCCCCCGTCGCCGTCATCGTCACCAGGAAGGCCGGGACGAAGCTCGTCGTGACGACTGGCCTGCTGCTGATGTCGAGCGGCTTCGTCGTCGCGGCGACCACGCCGCAAGACGCCCCGTACTGGGGACGGATCGTGGCCGCGATGGCCCTGATGGCCGCTGGCCTGGCGTTCACCACCAGCCCGGCGACCGACGCGATCATGGGCACGCTACCGCCGGACAAGGCCGGCGCCGGGTCCGCGGTCAACGACGCGACCCGCGAGGTGGGCGGCACGCTCGGCGTCGCCATCACCGGCTCGGTGCTCAGCTCGGCCTACAGCAGCCACGTGCGCACCTCCCTGGCCGGCCTCGGCGCGCCGCACACGGTGACGTCCCAGGCCAGCCAGTCAATCGAGGCGGGGCTCGCCGTTGCCGGGCACTTCCCGCCCGCCATGCGCGCGACGGCCGCCGAGTCGGCCCGGCAGGCATTCATGACCGGGCTGCACGGCGGGTCATGGGCGGCCGCCGCCGCGACCGCGGCCGCCGCCCTCGTCGCCCTGGCGTTCCTGCCCGCCCGCCATCGCGATCCGGTGCCTGGCGGCAGGCGGCCCGCGGCCACGACGCCGGCGGGTGCCATTCCGCTCGCGGGTGCCATTCCGCTCGCGGAAGCGGGGCGCGACGTTCCCGAAACGCGCACTTACCGCCAGGCGATCCCGAAGTAACCCGGCTATGCCAGGATTCCCCTCGCGGGTGGAATGTCCGGTATCACCACGGGGAGCCAGAAGGTCTCCTGTCGGACGCCAGGTGCACGCGCCCGATCGCCCGCGCCCGGCGGGCCTGGCCCGCTCGGCACCTGACCGGCACACATGCCCTTACATGAGGACTGAAAGGCACATACATGGCAGCCACGCTCCAGGACATCCTGACCGCGCCAGAGACCCTGCCCGACGTCATGAAGGACAGCCTCGCCCTCCTGGATGACCAGATCTCTGACAAGTCCGGGATCTCCGGGGCGGCGGTCAAGCTCGCCTACAAGACCGTCACCACCTTCTCGCCGGACCACATCCAGTACATGGTGTACACGCTGCTGCCGTCGATGGCGGAGAAGCTGCAGCCGTACTGGGTCGACTTCCTGGCCGCCGGCGGCGGTGCCTTCGGCGACTACCTCGCCATGCGCGGCGAGGAGGCGTCGGAGTCGCTGCTGTCGATCACCGACGCCCGCGCCGAGGCCTCGAACCGCCCGGTGATCGTCAAGGCCTACAAGTCCGTGCGCGGCGGCGCGGCCAAGAACGTCCTGGCGGCGCTCCCCGACCTCGGCGCCCTCGTCCAGAAGTACGCGGGCTGAGGCGCGCTCGGCCTTCCCCGCCCCAGTCGTCCCAGCCACCCCAGTTCATCGAGAGAACGTTTGGGTTTTGCGGGGTTAGAACCCCGCAAAACCCAAACTTTTTCGAGCAGTGATCCCCGCACGAGCAATGCGCCGGACGGGTGCTCATGCCCGGCACCGGTGATGCCGATGTGACGCGGGTGTAACCGGCATTGGCTTCCCGCCCGTTAGCTCCGCTCATCCAGCCGGGCAAGCTGGTCGCGGACCGCCCGCTCCAGCCGGGCCGACTCGTCAAAGCTCGCGAGCAGTTCCCTGGTCAGGCGCTCGACCCTGTCGGTCACCGGCTCGGCATCGGCGCTCGCCGCCGGCTCGGGCATTCCCACGTACTGGCCAGGGGCCAGCACGTGATCGCGGGAGCGGATCTCAGCCAGGCCCACCGAGCGAGCGAGCCCCGGCACGTCCGCGTGCGCGACCGCTCCGTTTTCCCCGCCCAACCCACCCGGCCCGCCCAACCCACCCGGCCCGCCCAACCCACCCGGCCCGCCCAACCCACCGGCCCGGCCCCCACGCCCCGCCAGGCGCGGTAGGCACCGGCGACCACGGCGATGTCGGCGGGCAGCAGGACGCGCTCGGTCCGGGAGACGAGGGTTCCCAGCGCCCGCGCGTCGATGACGAGGACCTCGCCGCGGCGGCTTCCCTTGTCCCGCGCGAGAATCCACAGGCACGCGGGGATCGGCGTGGAGCGAAACAGCCGCTCCGGCAGCGCGACCACGCAGGACACGAGGTCGGCCTCGACCAGCGCCGCCCGGATCGCGCCCTCGCCGGACTGCCGGGACGACATCGACCCGTTGGCCAGCACGACGCCGGCCGTCCCCCGCGGCCCGAGCTTGCTCACGATGTGCTGGACCCACGCGAAGTTCGCGTTCCCCGCCGGCGGGACGCCGTACGCCCAGCGCGGGTCGCCGGGCTGGCGCGCCCAGTCGGACATGTTGAACGGCGGGTTCGCCAGGATGAAGTCGGCCCGCAGGCCCGGGTGCACGTCCTCGCGGAACGTGTCCGCGCAGTGGCTGCCCAGGTCCCCGGCGATGCCGTGAATGGCGAGGTTCATCCGGGCGAGCCGCCAGGTCCGTCCGTTGGACTCCTGCCCGTAGACCGCGAAGCCGCCCGCTGGCCCCGGCTTCGCCCCGCGGCCGGCCAGGTCCCTGACGAGCTTCTCCGCCTGGACGAACATGCCGCCCGACCCGCAGCACGGGTCGTACACCCGGCCCGCGTACGGCTCAAGCATCTCCACGAGCAGCCGGACCACGCTGGCGGGCGTGTAGAACTCACCGCCGCGCCTGCCCTCGGTCCGGGCGAACTTCTCCAGGAAGTACTCGTACGCCTCGCCCAGCACGTCGCGCGGGGCGCCGTTCACCGCAATGCCCGCGATGAGCTCGACAAGGCCGGCCAGGCGGCTGGGGTCAACGCCGCCCGCGCCGAACGGCCTCGGCAGCGCGCCGTCCAGCGCCGGGCTCGCCGCCGCGACCTCATCCATCGCGGCATCGAGCAGCGCCCCGGTGTCATCGCCTGCCGCCCGCGCGGCCAGGTCGTCCCACCGCCCGCCGTCCATCGCGTACCGCAGGAAGACCAGCCCGAGGATGTAGTCCTTGTACTGGGCGGCGTCCGTCGCCCCGCGCAGCTTGTCGGCGGCCTTCCACAAGGCGTCCCGCAGCTCAGCCATCACCGTAGGGTAGTGCGCGGCCCGCGCCGGGGCGCGGCCGTTCGGGATCAGGTGAAGGACCAGCCGCGATCTTCGCAGGCCCGCCGGACGGCACGCGGTGAGAAGGAGCGGATGTCCATGCGGTCGGGTGACCCGCGCACGACGAGGTAGCGGCCCTCGATGACGGCCAGCCCGGCCGCCTGGGCCGGCTGGCGGCTGAGCGTGAACTGCAGGTAACGGCCCTGGTGCCAGTAGCGGATCTCGTCGCCGGTCACCTGGATGCGCGGGCGCAGGCGGTTGCGGTACCACCACAGGAACGCGCACGCGGCGATGAAGAGGCCGAAGAAGACCACCGCTGTCGCCTTGCCGGAAGCTCGTCGGCTGGCTGCCCCAGGCCACGATGAGGCCGAGCGCCAGGATGGCCATGCAGGCACCCCAGAAGATCGTCAGCTGCCGCCGCGCGGCGATAACGATGTCGCCAGGAACGCGGGCAATTGTCGTGCCTTCCATTTCCTCATCGTATGGTTACCTACGGTGCCCGCAATCTCCGGATAAGGGGAATTGATGACCTCCTGGGTCGCGTGGCTTGTCCTCGTGGCAGTGGCGGTGGCCCTGGGCGTTATCGCCACGCACTTCAGCGTGCGCGTGATGCGGCGGTCGAGCAGCGTCATCGCGGTCGGGCTGGTCGTCACCGTGATGGCCTACGGGCTGAACAGCGCGGTGAGCCTCGGCATGCCCGCGTCGGGGCCGCCGGACCTGCAGACCGCGTTCGCGAAGGGGGCCGACTCGATCGCGGCCGCGCTGCTGCGCCCGCTGTGGCTGGGGCACCAGGTCCCCGGGCCCGGACGCGTGGGCTGGGTCGTCATTTGCGCCCTGCTGCTGCTCGGTTACCGGCAGCTGGAGGCGCACGCCCTGTCGCAGCAGGCCCCGATGCTGGACACCTCGCAGCTGGACACCGGGCAGCCGAGCATCCCCGCGGACGGGACGGGCAATGCCGCCGCCGGCGGGGCCGGGGCCTACGGCCTCACGGACGGCCAGCGGCATGACCAGCTGGCGGCGGAGCTGAAGTTCCGGCTCGCCGCCATGGAGGTACGGGCGCCGGCGATCCTGCCCGGCGGCAGCCGGTCGGACGGGCTGGCGTCCATCGCCGAGGACAGCGGGGTAACCGGCGGCGGGCTGGCCGGCGCGATCATCCGGTTCCTCGGCCTGCTGTGGCCGGCCCGTCCCGGTGGCAGCTGCGGGTGTGGGTGGAGTCCTTGCCCGGCCAGGCCTCCGCTGACGACGGCACGCGGGTCACGGTCGAGCTCGACGACCCGCGCAGCGGGGCGACGGTCGTCTCCAGGACCGTCGCGGCGCGCAGCCTCGATGACGCCGCCACGCTGATCGCCGGCTACGTCGCCCGGCAGGTATTCGGCCGCGATCCCACGGCGCCGCCCTGGTGCTACGCCGCGTCCGACGGGCGGGACCTCGCCGCGATGCTGATGGCCCGGCAGGAGCGGGTGTACGCGGACAGCTGGGAGGCAGTGCGCGACTCCAGGCGCGCGCAGATCCAGGCGCTGCAGGCGGTCACCGGGGGCAACCGGTGCGCCGGGCTTGTCCGCTACGAGCTGGCGCAGCTTCACGACCTGGGCCGCAACCACCTCACCGCGCTGCGGCTGCACGCGGTCAACCGGGAGCAGTACCCCCGGTTCTTCCGTGGCCGCTACCGGCTCGCCATGTCGCTGGAAATGGCGGCCAACCCGGGGCTGACGTTCCCGAACCCGCAGGCCGTCCGCTTCATGCTGTCGGAGATCCTCGCCGTGCTGCAGCGGTGCGGGGTCGTCTCGCGTTCCTCATGCGCCGACGACGACATCGTGGCGTCGGAGGAGGCGCACGGCCGTTACCGGATCTCCGACAAGCTCAGCCTGGAACTGCTCGACGCCGCGCAGGCGGAGCTGGCGGTCATCCGGCGGCAGCTCACGCTCCCCGCCGTCTTGTGGGCCGGCGCATCCACCGCGATGAGCGGACGGTGTGGCGGCCGCATCACCGGCTACGGGTACGGCAGGCGTTCCGTGATGGCGCCAGCGTCGCCCAGCTGCTGGTCGCCGTGCGGATCCTGCTGAACGATCCCGGGCGGCTGCCGTTGGCCCGGCCGCGCCGCTACCGGCACGCGCTGCGGATCACCACCGCCGTCACCGGTGAGTGCGCGGCGATCGAGGCGGTGTTCCGAAGCGGGCGGGCGCCCGGTGACGCGGCGGCGCCCCCGGCTCGCTCGCCGCGGGCCGGGACGCCGGAACGGGTCCGCGTGCTG
This sequence comes from uncultured Actinomycetota bacterium, assembly GCA_963735415.1. Lineage (GTDB taxonomy): Bacteria > Actinomycetota > Actinomycetes > Streptosporangiales > Streptosporangiaceae > Trebonia. The sequence continues at coordinate 351,251 of CAVTLB010000012.1, forward strand.
CCGTGGCTGCGCCACACCGCGTCCTGGCAGGCGGCCTACAACACGGCGTGCATCTACTCGGCGCTCGCGCAGCATGGCCTGGCCGGCGATGAGGAGGTGGTGGCGAGCCTGCAGCGGGCCATCGACAGCCGGGACTCCGAAATGGAGCGCGCGTACGACTGGATCCTCTACGACCCGGACTTCCTGCCGCTCAAGGACTCGGCGCGCGACAAGTACCCGCAGTTCAAGAAGTTCCTGCGGGACCAGAAGCGGAAGGACTACCCGCGCCGTCCGCGGGCCGCGGCCGACGAGGAAGAGGACGAGGGACCGGACGACGACGGGGATCCCGCCGACTCGGCTGAGGGATAGCCGTGAGCAGCCATGGACTGGCCCCCCAGGAATCGTGCGCCACACGGGCACCAGGCACCCCTGCACGCCCGCAAATGTCCCGTCAGGCCTTGTCGGATAGCCGCCGTCTAGGCGAGACTCAGGGCAATTGTTCCCCTCTGAGCTGAGGCGGTGCTGGCCGTGGGAGCTGCGGAAAAGGCCCGTGTTGTGCCGGTCGACGATTTCGTCAGGGAAGAATTGTATCCGGGCTATAAACAGGCCTTCGGCAGCCAGCCATTCGTGGCGGGGCCGGTGCGGCCGTTCAGCCTCGCCGACAATTCGCGGTACTGGCTGCGGGACTCGCTCCACTTCAGCGAGGGCATGGTGCCGGCGAGCATCGCGTTCCTCGACGACGCGCAGACCTGGGGCGCGCAGCTAGGCGCGGAAATCGTCGGCGTGCCGCCGACCCGCGGGTCGGTCAACCGGCTTGCCGGGACGCACGTCTACATCGGCACGATCGACGTGGACACGCCGTGGCAGGTGCAGGCCCGCGCGGCCCGGTTCGGCGCGTACGTGAGCCCGATCCTGGCCGACTTCGGCAGCTACTGGGCCGCGCGGGCGCAGGAGCTGCAGGCCGCCTACGACTACCTGGACAACCTCGACCTGGCGGCGATGGACCCCGGCCAGCTCTGGACGGCCGTGCAGGACGCCTACGCCTTCCACCGCCGGGCCTGGTTCATCCACTTCGAGGTCATGTACGTGCTGACCGCCAACTACCTGGCGTTCTACGGGCTGGCTGAGGAGATCGGCCTGGAGGGGTCGCGGGTCTCGTCGTTCCTGGCCGGCGAGCAGACCTTCTACGGGACGACGGACGAGGAACTGTGGCGGCTGGCCGGCCGCGCTCGTGACCTGGGGGTCGACGGCCCGTTGCGGCACGCCGCGCCCGCCGACGCGCTGGCCCAGATCACCGCGCTGCCCAACGGGGCCACCTGGCTGGCCGACCTGAACTCCTTCCTCGCCACGTACGGCCAGCGCACCGAGGAGACCTGCCGCATCGACACCCCGTCCTGGATCGAGGACCCCGCCCCCGCGCTGTACACGATCGGGTCGTTCCTCGCCAAGCCCGCCGGGTTCGACTTCCACGCCGCCCGCGCGGCCTCCGCGGCCGAGCGGGACGCGCAGATCGAGTCCGCGCGCCGCCAGCTCACCGGGACGAACCTGCAACGGTTCAACGAGGCCCTGGCCGGCAACCAGGCCGCGAACTTCGCCTGGTGGAACGAGGAGCACAACTACCTCATCGACCGCCGCGCCGCCATCCCGGCCCGCCGCGCCGTCCTTGAGCTCGGCGCCCGGCTGGCCGCCGATGACGTGCTCGACCGCCCTGACGACCTGTTCTTCCTGTTCAAGCCGGAGCTCTTCGACGTCATGACGGGAGGGGGCATCGCCAAGTGGCCTGAGCTGACCGCGATGATCCCCGACCGGCGGGCGTACTTCGAGCACTGGCGGCCCCGCGGGCCGCAGCTGCCCACCATGCTCGGCACCATCCCCGACACGGTGCCCGACCCGATCATGATCGAGGTCTTCGGCCTGTCCGGCCACTTCCTGGAGACGCTGAAGGGCGCGTCAGGGGCCCCGGGGGCTGCTGGCGAGCACGGTGCCGTGACCGAGATCCGCGGGTTCCCCGCCGCCAAGGGCGTCGTCGAGGGCACCGCCAGGGTGATCATGTCGGTGACGGACGTCAGCAAGGTCGAGCCGGGTGACATCCTCGTCTGCGGCGGCACGACGACCGAGTGGACGCCCGTCTTCGGCATCATCGCCGCGTGCGTCTGCGACACCGGCGGCAGCCTGACCCACGCGGCGATCGTCAGCCGCGAGTACGGCATCCCCTGCGTCGTCGGCACGGCGGTCGCCACCCAGGTGATCAAGACAGGCGACCGGATCCGGGTGGACGGCCGGGCCGGAACCGTCCAGGTCTACGCGCCTTGAGCGGGGACGCCGCTGTCTTTGACCTGAGCGAGATCGGTGGCACCGACGCCGGGCGGGTCGGGCCGAAGGTCGCCCGGCTCGGCCAGCTCGCGCGCGACGGCTGGCGGGTGCCCGACGGGTACGCGGTCACCGTCGACGCCCTGGCCGGGTGGCTGCCGCCGGACGTCCGCGAGGACCTGGCGCGGCTGACCGCCGCCGGGGAGTACCAGCCCGCCCGGGGCCTCATCGAGGCGCAGCCGCTGCCGGCCGGGCTGGCGCGGGACGTGGCGGCCGCGCACGAGCGGCTCGCCGCCCGGACCGGGCGTGGCGCCTGGCTGCGGGTCGCGGTCCGGTCCAGCGCGGTGGCCGAGGACGGGGCGAGCGCGAGCTTCGCCGGGCAGTTCGATACCTATCTCGGCGTCACCGGCGTGCCGGATGTCCTGCATCACATCCGCAAGTGCTGGGCCAGCGGGTTCTCCGCGCACGCGGTCCAGTACCGGCGCCACGCGGGCGACCTGCCGGAGATCGTCGCCGCGCACCGGCTCGCGGTCGGGGTGCTTGAGCTCGTTGACGTCCGGTCGGCCGGAGTCGTCTTTACCGTTGACCCGGTCAGCGGGGACAGGGGCCGGCTCGTCGTGGAGGCCAACTGGGGGTTCGGCGAGTCCGTTGTGTCCGGGCTGGTCACCCCGGACCACTGGGAGGCCGACCGGGCCACGGGCGCCGTGCTCGCCGAGCGCGTCGGCGGCAAGCGGGCCTGGTCGGTCCTGGACCCAGAAACGGGACGAGTGGCGCTACGGCCGCTGCCCGACGAGCTCGCGGCCCAGGGGTGCCTGGTCCCGCACGAGGTCCGCTACCTGTGCCGCCAGGCGGCGGCGATCGAGGAGGCGGCGGGCGGCGTGCCGCAGGATGTCGAATGGGCGATCGCCCGTCAGCTCCCGTTCCCTGACAGCGTCTACATCCTGCAGCACCGCCCGGTGACCACGCTGGGCACCGGGCCCGATCCTGAGGCAGCGCCCGGGGCTCCCGTGGGCAGGCCCGCGTTCGACCCGGTGCAGTACGCGCTGCGCAATGTCTTCCGGGTGCCAGGGAGGAGCGAGTGAGGAACGCCGCCTGGCCCGCCGCCACCCCGCTGCGGGTCGCGGAGGAAGCGGCACGGGAGGGCGGGAAGGTCGTGCTGAGCCGCCTGCACGACGCCGACCTTCAGGTCGCCTACAAGGACGGCCGCGCGAACATCGTCACCGCCGCGGACACCGAGTCGCAGCTCGCCGTCTGCGGGGTCATCGCGGCCGCGTTCCCCGATCACGCCATCATCGGCGAGGAGGGGACGTCGGCGGGCACCAGCGCCGGGGACGCCTGGTACGTCGATCCCCTGGACGGCACCACGAACTACGCGCACGGCCTGCCGTTCTTCTGCGTCTCGGTCGCGCTGCGGTCCCACGGGTCGACCGTGGCCGGGGCGGTCTTCGACCCGCTGCACGACGAGCTTTTCTCCGCCGCTCGCGGGGAGGGCGCCTTCATGAACGGGACCCCGCTGCGCGCCTCCGCGGTCGCCCGGCTCGACCGGGCGCTGGTCGTGGCGCAGGCGCAGACGGTTGATGACGGCGAGATCCGCGCGTACGCGGCCCTGGTGGACCGGCTGATGCGGGTGGCCGGCGGGGTGCGCTCGCTCGGGTCGCCCGCGCTCACGCTGTGCGCCATCGCGGCGGGCCGCCTGGAGGCCTACTGCGAGTACGCGATGGATGCCTGGGACATCCTGGCCGGCCAGCTGATCCTCCAGGAGGCCGGCGGCCGGCTCACCACGTTCTCCGGGATCCCCCACACGACCGCCGAGCGCGCGGACATCGTCGCGACCAACAGCCACATCCACGACGAGCTGATCACCGCCTTGAAGGGACTCCCGTTCGCATGAGCTCATACGAGTACCCGCCCGCCCTGCCCGTCACCACCACCGGCGGCTGGGCGCGGCCGGGCTGGTTCGACGTCCTGGACGGCGCCGGGCTGTCTCCGGGAAGGACGCCGTCGGGCGCGGAGGGCGCATACGGGCCGGCCGACCGGCACGAGCTGCTCGACGATTACTGCCAGCTGGCCATCTGCGACCAGGAGGCGGCCGGGCTGGACATCCTCACCGACGGCGAGCACCGCCGGGGCGGCTGGATCGAGGGGCTGACCGGCAGCATGCCCGGCCTCACCGCGCGGCCCGCGCCGCGCAAGCTCGGGGCGATCGGCTGGGACCAGCTCCCCGTCTACGAGGTGACGCGGCCGCTGGACGACATCACGTCCATCTGGGACTTCACCGCCGAGTACGAGTTCCTGCGGGCGCGGACGGCCAGGCGGCCGAAGGTCGGGATGCCGGGCCCCTACGGGATCACCACGGAGCTGGACTTCAGCCCGGTGTACCGGACCCGCCGGGAGTGCGCCGACGCGCTGGTCCCCGCGATCCGCGCCGACATCCGCAAGCTGGTCGCCGCCGGCTGCGACTACATCCAGATCGAGGAGCCCCTCACCCCGTCGCACGCGGCCGAGGACCGGACGCCGGAGAACCTCGTCGAGGTGATCAACGCCGTGGTGGACGGCATCACGGGATGCACGTTCATCGTCCACATCTGCTTCGGGTCGTTCCGCCGCCTGCCCTACGCCAAGCGGACCTACCGGTGGCTGTTCCCCGCGCTGCTCGACGCCAACGTGCACGGCTTCAGCCTGGAGTTCGGGGCGCGGGAGATGGCCGAGATCGACCTGGTCGGAAAGTGGGACAGGGACCGCATCCTGTCGGCGGGCCTGATCGACATCAAGACGCACTACAGCGAGACCCCGCAGGACATCATCGAGCGAGTGCGGGCCTGCCTGGAGTACCGCGACGCCGACAAGCTGGAGATCTCCACCGACTGCGGGCTGCGCCGCGTCCCGAGGCACCTCGCGATGAGCAAGATGAGCGCGGCGGCGCAGGCAGCCCGCCAGCTACGCGAAACCGGCTGACGGGCGTCGCGGGCCCTGGGGCCACCGCCGGGAGCCGCCAGGGCATCCCGCTGGTAAAGACGCGATGGCGAAGCGTTACGGTCGTTCCATGAGCAACGCTACCACCCCTGTTCCCGCCCAGCGCGAACCGGAACTGGCCGGCCAGGTCGTCGTCGTGCTCGGCGGCAGCGCGGGCATCGGGCTGGAGACGGCGCGGCGCGCCCGGGCCGAGGGCGCCGACGTCATCCTCGTCGGCCGTGATCCCGGCCGGCTCAGCCAGGCGGCGCTGGACGTCGGCGCGCGGCGGACCGCGGCCTTCGACGCCGATGACGCGGCCTCCCTGGCGCGGTTCTTCCAGGACCTGCCGGCACCGATCGACCACGTGATGGTCACGGCCGGCGGACCGCACTACGGGCCCATGCTCGAGATGGACGCGGAGCAGGCCCGGCGGGCGCTCAGCGGCCACGTGGCGCGGGGGCTTGAGGTCGCGCGCAACGCCGTCCCCACGATGCGGCCGGGTGGCACGCTGCTATTCATGGGCGGCACCGGCGGCCGGCGGATCGACCACCGGCTCGGGATCGTCTCGGCCGCCACCGCCGCGCTGCCCGCGTTCACGGCGGCGCTCGCGCTGGAGATCGCGCCGGTCCGGGTCAATCTCATCGCCGCCGGCTTCGTCGACACGCCGCTGTCGGCATCACTGCTCGGGGACCGGCTGGAGGAGCGCCGTCAGGAACTGCGGGCGACGCTCCCGATCGGCCGCGTCGTCGGGCCCGCCGACGTCGCGGCGCTCGCCGTCCACATCATGATCAACACCGCGCTCACCGGCGCGACGTTCGACATCGACGGCGGGCAGCAGTACGTCTCCTGACGCGCCGCCCGGCCTACCGCGACGTCGCGGCCCCGGGCGACGGCCAGGTATGGCCTGGGCCTGGCTTAGCGCACTTCCGCGCGTGCCACGATGGAGTCATGAGCGCACGACGGTTCAGTGCCCGCGTCGTCGCCGGCCCGCGCGGCCACGGCGTGATCGCGGTTCCGTTCGACCCGGACAAGGCGTGGGGAGCCCGGGCTGAGCACCGCGTCGGCGGGACGGTGAACGGCAGGTACGTCCGCGGGCCGGTCACGCCGGACGGGCACGGCTGGGTGTTCACCCTGACCCCGATGTGGATGCGCGACGCGGGTGTCACGGCCGGCGAGGACGCCAGCATCGAGCTGGCTCCGGAAGGCCCGCAGCGGGAGGACCTCGCCGCGGACGTCCGCGCCGCGATCGAGGCCGACCCGGCCGCCGCCGCGTTCTTTGACACGCTGGCGCAGTTCTACCGCAAGGCCTACCTTCGGTGGATCGACGCCACGGCCGGCCGGCCAGGCCTGCGCGCCGCCCGCATCGCCGAGGTCGCCGGCCTGCTCGCCGCCGGGATCAAGCAGCGACCGCGACCAGGACAGTGATAACAGGGCCCCCGCGAAGGCGCCAGTGCCCCGGCCCCGGGCGGGCCGGGGGCACTGGCGTTGCCGGCGGAGGGCGCGCCCCCGCGGCTTAGGCCTTCTGCTCTTCCTGCTCTTGCATGGCGGCGAGCTCGGCCGCGACGGCCTGCTCGTGCCTCTCGGCCTCCTCGCGGGCCTTCTTCGGGCTCCACTCACCCGCCATGACCAAGACGAACGGCAAGAAGACGATGACGCCTCCGACGCACACCCACCACCAGGCGCGCCACTGGCCGGGGGCATCGGCCGAGGGACCGGCCACGTGCTCCTGGATGAACGCCAGGTCAGCCGCCGGGATCTTCTGGGCCGCGGTGAGGTCGGCGAGGGCGGTGGCCTGGCTCACGCCGAGGCCCGCCTGGACCTCTCCCAGCGCCTTCAGCCCGGCGGCCCGTTGGTCGGGTCCTTCTGCAGCGTCGCGAGCGTCGCCGCGTCGACCTGCCCGAGGGCGGCGAACCCGGCCGGGTACTGTGCCTCGTACGCCTGGGCCTGCGGGCCGTAGGTGATCAGCGGGGTCACGGAGGTGAGCACCGACGGGAAGACCGCGAACGAGATCGCGATGACGGCGCGGATGATCCAGCCCCAGACCGCCAGGCCGGTCGCGGTCAGCGCCGGGTTACGCTTCTCCACGGTCTCGGTGAAGCTGGCCATCCACGGCGCGTAAACGATCGCGGAGAAGATCGCGATCAGGCTGATCCAGACGGCGAAGGTCGAGTAACTCGTCTTCGGGCCCAGGTTGAGGAACACGACCATGGAGTAGATCGCGCCGATCGCGCCGATGACCATGAACGGCTTTCGCACCTTCAGCCGGTCGGAGATGATCCCGACGATGATCAGCGCGCCGGCGTCGAATGCCCAGAACCAGTCGCCGAGGCTGTTGGCCCGCGATAGCGAGAAGCCGTGCTGCAGCTCGAAGTAAATGACGAAGAAGCCGACGGCCGTGTAGTAGAACATCAGGAACGCCGAGATGCCGAACGCCGACCCGATGATGTCCAGGTGCAGCATCTGCTTCCACGGCTTCTTCAGCGACTCGGTGATGTCGATGCCGCGCGCCTTGGCCTCGATCAGCGCCCGGTCCCGCAGCGACACCATGAGCTGGTCGCGCAGTTGCGGGGACAGCTCGCGCAGGCCCACTAGCGCGATGGCGGCGATGACCAGGCCGACGATGCCGCAGATGATGAACTGGTCCTGCCATGCGTGCAGGTGGCTCAGCGTGTTCGAGGACACGACCGCGACGACGAGGCTGCCGACGACGGGCCCGAGGGTCCAGAAGCCCATCGCGGAGGCCCGGCCGAGCTGCGGCGAGAAGTCGCGGACCAAGGCGGGAGTCGCGACCAGGATGACGCCCTCGACCAGCCCGATCACGGCGGAGATGACCGCGAACTCCCACTTGGTGGATGCATTCGGGATCCCGAACAGGGCCAGCAAGGCGGTGATGACCAGGCCGTAAGCGACAAGGTTCGCCCGGCCCCACCGGTCGGCGAGGCCCGCGGCCAGCGAGCCGAAGGCGCCCACCGCGTTGCCGGCGACCGAGATGTACACATAGAACGGGAAGGTCATTCCGAAGCCGGAGATGATGTCCGGGGCCACGGCACCCGCGATGTAGAGCTCGTAGTAGAGCATGACCGTGGCCAGGACCACGATTGAGAGGTAAAAGAGCCGCGGCCCGGTGTCCGGGTAATGCGCGAGCTGGCGTCGCCAAAGGCCGCCAACAACTCCCGCGCGCTCGGGGGCAGCAGTCACGGTTGCGGTCAACTTTATTCCCTTCCCACGGCACGTCCACAGTGACGTGCGCCCGGCTTAAAGTACGACTACGTACTTTTGGGATTTTCCCGCTACGATAGACCCGTGCCCGAAAACGCGCAAGGGGCTACAAAAGGGAGCCTTGCCCGGACTCATGAGGGCAGGCCCGGGCTGCCGAGGGGCCGCAGCCGGCTGCCTGCCCCGGAGGTGCGCGCCTCCCAGCGCGAGCGGCTGGAGCGCGCCGTCATCGCGGCGGTCGCGGAGTCCGGGTACGCCGACGTCACCGTGGCCGACATCGTCCGCCGGGCACGGGTGTCCCGGGTCGCCTTCTACGCCCATTACCGGGGCAAGGACGACTGCTTCCTGGACGCCACGGGCGCAGGCGGGCAGCTGCTGGCCAGCCGGGTCCTGACCGCGGCCCGCTCGGTGCCGCCCGACACGCCCGCGGAGGAGGTGCTGCGCGCCGGCTGCCGCGCGTTCCTGGCGTTCCTCGCCCAGGAGCCCGCCTTCGCGCGCGCCTTCTACATCGACATGCCGGCCGCGGGCGCGGCGGCCATCGACCGGTTCCAGGCCGCCATGGAGCGGTTCGCCGACATCAACCGGAAGTGGCACGAGCGGGCACTAGAGCAGCACCCCGACTGGCCTGTCGTGCCGACCGACACCTACCTCGCCCTCGCCGGGGCGATGGCGGAACTGGTCAGGTCCCGGGTCCGCGCCGACCGGACCAAGGAGCTCCCCGACCTGGAGGACACCCTGGTGTCGCTGCACCTGGCCGTCCTCGCCGGCCAGCCATGGAAAACCGGGACGGCCCGGGGCGAGCGGCTGATGTAAGGGCGCGGCGCCCTACCGGACCGCGACCGCGTTCGCGGGCGAGCCGACGCCGCCGGTCACGTTCAGCGGGACGCTGGTGAACAGGAAGTCGTACCTGCCGTCGGCGTGGCAGGCGGCGGCGAGCGCGGCGAAGTCGAACAGCTCCCCGATCGCGAATCCCAGCGCCGGGATGAGCCGCGCGTGCAGCGAGCCGATCGCGGGGTCCACCGGGACCGTCTCCACGGCCGGGTTGTCGGCGGCGACCGCCGCCGCGCCGCTGTCCCACAGGAACCGGCTCATCTCCTCGCCGCCGGACAGCCCCGCGCAGTGATACCCCATCGGGTCGGTCAGCTCCGCGGCCAGGGCCTCCCGGGCCGCCGCGCCGAGTGCCAGGTAGCTGTCGATCCATCCGGTGCGCACGCACAAGATGTCGCCGGGCCGCAACTGCACGCCCTGGACCGCGAGCGCCACCTCGATGTCATCCGGGGTGAACCTGCGCGCCGAGAACGGGTCATAGCCGCCGGCCTCCCGCTCGGCCTCGCCCAGGGCAAACTCGGCCAGGTCGATGAGCACGCCCCGGCCGATGATGCCCGGGCCGGCCCAGTGCTGCATCCCCAGCGGCCCGGGGTCCTCCGCCGGGTCACCCCGCCATCCGCCGTAGAACCCGTCCGGCGCCCGGACGTGCCGCAGGCTGTCCCACTGGCTGGATGACTGCAGGTAGAAGCCGTCGAGCCAGTCATCCCAGCCGATGCCGCCGCCCATGGGGCAGACGACGTGGCTCATCGCCTTCCGCCCGAAGAACGGCGGCGCGGGCTGGTCCAGCGGCAGGCTCAGCCCGATCCGCTCCCCCGTCCGCACGCACGCCGCCGCGGCCGCGACCACCTGCGGCGTCAGCCGGTTCAGTGTCCCGAGGTTGTCCCCCGGCCCCCACTGGTCCCACGAGTGCCGCAACCCCGACTCCGGCAGCCGGGGCAGCTCGTCAAACGGCGTGCCCACGATCCATTCATACGCCGATGCCGGCGCGACGGCCATGGCCGGGGCACGGTTACGCTTACCCGCATATGGAGTTCGACTACATCGTCATCGGGGCCGGGGCCGCCGGGTCGGTCGTGGCGGGGCGGCTGGCGTCGGGCACGCTGGGGCGAGGCGGGCGGCCGAGCGTCCTGCTCATCGAGTACGGCGGCCGGGACTGGAACCCGCTGCTGCGCGTGCCCAAAGGGTTTTACTACACGCTGCGCGGCGACCGGTACCTCTACCGGTACCCCGTCCGGCTGGCCGGCCCGGGCGGGCGAGGCGTGAGCGCGGGCGGGCAGGGCGGCGGGATGAACCAGGAGACCTGGCTGCGCGGGAAGGTGGCCGGCGGGTCGGCGGCGGTCAACGGGATGATGTGGTCGACGGGCGCGCCGGCCGACTGGGACGGCCTGGCGGCCCGCGGCAACCGGGGCTGGGGCTGGGCGGACATCGGGCCTGCGTTCCGCGCGCTGCAGGCCCGGCTCGGCGTCGGCGTCACCGAGACCGATGAGCCGGTCACCCGGGCGATCCTGGCATCGGCGGCGTCTTGCGGCTGGGAGCACGTCGCGGACTTCAACGCGCACGACGGCGACCGCATCGCGTTCACCCCGTCCACGATCCGGGATGGCCGCCGCGTCACCTCCTACCGGGCGTTCGTGACCGGGCACCGCGCCGGTGAGCGCGGTGCGGGCGGCCGCCGGGGCCTGACCGTCGCCACCCGCACCCGGGCGGGCTACCTGCTCTTCGACGGCAGGCGGGTCACCGGCGTCCGGGCCCGGCACGGGACGGCGACCCGGGACGTCACCGCGCGGCGGGAGGTCATCGTCTGCGCGGGCGCGATCGAGACGCCGCTGCTGCTGGAGCGCTCCGGCATCGGCGATCCCGGCGTGCTGGAGCGGCTCGGCATCGCCGTCCGCGCCGCCAGCCCGCGCGTCGGCGGGCGGCTGGTCGAGCAGCGTGCCGTCGCGCTGCAGGTCAGGCTGAAGGAAGACATCGGCCCTGGCCGCCGGGTCGCCTCCGTGGGCGGCAAGGCGCGGGAGGCCCTGGCCTATGCCCTCCACGGCTCCGGCGTGCTCGCCACCGCCGGGTATGACCTCGTCTGCCAGTTCCGCTCAGCGCCGGGCCTGCCGCGGCCGGACATCCACGGCCTGTTCGCGGCGATGGCCATTGACCCGTCGAGTCCCGAGCTGCGGCTGGCCAGGCACCCGGGCGTGCTCTTCGTGGGGTACGCGACCAGGCCGGAATCGTTCGGGTCAGTGCACGCGGGAGGAACAGCGCCGGAGGACCCGCCGGCCATCACGGCGCGCTACCTGGAGACGGCCGGGGACCGGGCCGCCACCGGGGCGATCCTGGGGGCCGCGCGGGCGGTCCTGGGGCACGAGCCGGTCGCGGACCTGGTGAGCGGCGAGGAGTTCCCTGGCCCGGCGGTGGCGACGGCGGAGGAGGTCGTGCGGTACGCGCTGGACGCGGGCGGCGGGATCTATCACGCGGTCGGGTCGGCGGCGATGGGGCCGGAGGCGGAAGCCGTGGTCGACGCGTCGCTGCGCGTGCGGGGCGTGGAGGGGCTGCGGGTCGCGGACGCCTCCGTGCTGCCGGGCCAGTTGTCGGGGAACACGGCGGCCCCGGCGATGGCCGTCGGCTGGCGGGCCGCCGACTTGATCCGCGCCGAGGCTAGCTAGGCGCGTCGAAGGCGGGGCTCGGCATCGTGGGCGGGTGGCCAGGACCCGGCAGCGGGCGGATGATCGCCGGGTGGGCGCCGCCCGGCGCCATCGGGTGGTGCACGATAGGGGCGTGACTACCGAATCATCTGTGTCCGCGCGCCGCGGGCCGCTGGCCGGGGTCCGGGTCGTCGAGCTCGCCGGGATCGGGCCGGTGCCGCTCGCCGGGATGCTGCTCGCCGACCTCGGCGCCGACGTCGTCCGGGTGGACCGGCCGGACGGCGTCCCGATCATCCCGCCGGAGACCGACATCACCAGCAGGGGCAAGCGTTCGGTCATCGTGGACCTCAAGCACGAGCGCGGCGCGGGCGTCGTGCTTGACCTCGCCTCGCGGGCCGACGTGCTGCTGGAAGGACTGCGTCCCGGCGTGACCGAGCGGCTCGGGATCGGGCCGGACGACTGCCGGGCGCGCAACCCGCGACTGGTCTACGGGCGGATGACCGGCTGGGGGCAGGATGGCCCGCTCGCGCAGTCGGCCGGCCACGACATCGCGTACATCGCGATCACCGGGGCGCTGCACGCGATCGGGCGGGCGGGCGGCCCGCCGCAGATCCCGGTGAACTACCTCGGGGACTTCGCCGGGGGGTCGATGTTCCTCGTCGTGGGCGTCATGGCGGCGCTGTGGGAGTCCCGGGCCTCCGGACACGGCCAGGTCGTGGACGCGGCCATCGTCGACGGGACCGCGTCCCTGCAGGCGATGACCTACTCGATGCTGGCCAGCAACCTCTGGCGGGACGAGCGCGGGGTGAATTCCCTCGACTCCGGTGCTCCCTATTACGACGTGTACGAGACCGCGGACGGCCGGCACATGGCGGTGGGCGCCATCGAGCCGAAGTTCTACGCCGAGTTCGTCCGGCTGCTGTTCGACGGGGCCCCGCCCGCTGACGTCGCGGACCGGGGCGCGATCGGCCAGCGAGCCCGCCCGGAGATAGGCAAGAGGTTCCTGACCCGGACCCAGGCCGAGTGGGCGGCGGTCTTCGACGGCACGGACGCGTGCGTGGCGCCCGTGGTGTCACTGGCGGAGGCACCGCGGCACCCGCACCTGGCCGCGCGGGCGACCTACCTGGAGGCGGACGGGATCACCCAGCCGGGGGTCGCGCCGCGGTTCTCGCGGACGCCGGGGATCGCGGGCACGATCGCGCTGCCGGGGGCGCACTCGCGGGAGATCCTGGCGGACTGGGGCGTCGGCGACGCGGCGGAGCTGGTGACCGCGGGGGTCGTGCGAGAGCGGCCGTTACCGTCGCCAGGCGCGGGCCAGCCGGCCCCGCTGCGTCGCAGGACCGGCTGGGCTTGCCGGGCTGGCGGCTACTGGCGGTTGTAGGGGCTCTTGCCGGAGTCCGTGGCCGACCCCGCGCCCGCGTTCGCGGCAGCGTTCCTGGTCGTGCCGCCCTGGGACGAGGAACGCGGGGATGAGGAGCCATCGAGCCCGAGCCCGAGCCCGAGCCCATCGAGCCCGAGCCCATCGAGCCTGAGCCCATCGAGTCCGAGCCCATGGAGCCCATGGAGCCCATGGAGCTCGGGTCCATCGGCATCTGGCCGTCCGGCGTGGCCTGGTCGACGATGTGCGGCAGCACCTGCGCGACGTGGTCGGCGATCTGGGCGGGCGACAGGCCGGTCGACTGCGCCATCTGCTGAAGCGCGGCCGGGTCCATGGCCTGCTGGAGCTGCTGGCCGGAGACCGGGAGGTTGTCCCCCATCCCGACCCACGACTGGACCTGGTGACCGAGGCCGGCGTTGGTCATCTGCGTCACGACGCCCTGAAGGCCGTGCCCGCCGAACAGCTTGTGAATCTGCTCAATCGCGGCCTGCTGGCCGCCCTGCCCGCCCAGCTGGCTAATGATGTCCTGGATCCCCATGCGGTATCCCCCCGTTGCGTCTGCGTGCGAACGATGCTGGAACTACGCCCGGCGGTAGACGCCAAAGCGTCATCGGCCGGTGACAGTTAGTTATCTGCCAGGTTCCGTATTTCCCGCTGGCTGCCCCTCCGTAACCGCGTTGTCAGGGAAAAGTTACGACGGTCAAGACTGGGCTACCGTGTCCATCCTTGACCAGCCGCCTCATGGGCTGAATTGGGTAACACGGATAACAGGCCCACCAACTGCGCCATCTGCACCACCGCGTACGTGAACAATTCGTCGGCGGGCTCGAATGTCCGCGCGAACTGGCCGAAGAGCTCGAAGCTGATCATCCCGAAGACCTGCGCCCAGGCGAGCACGCCGCGCAGCAGGACGTCCGGTCGCACGGCCTCGCTCAGCGCGGCCGCGACCGCCGCCGCCTGCCCGGCGAGCACCGCTCCTGCTCCCCCTCCTCCGCCCTCACCCGCCCCTCCGCCCCCGCTCCGGCCTCCCGGGACGTCGCCGAGCACGGAGATGAGCGCGAGCGGGACACGGCTCGCGGGGCCGATGGTCGCCTCGGGGGCACGGTAGCCCGGCACCGGCGAGCCGTAGATGAGCGCGTACTCGTGCGGGTGCGCGAGCGCCCAGCCACGGATCGCGTGGCAGGCGGCGAGCCAGCGGGCACGAGGCGACCCGGCCCCGGCGGCGCGCACCGCGGTCTCGGCCACCTCGCCGACGGCGTCGTATGCGTCGATGATCAGCGCCGTGAGCAGGTCGTCCTTGCTCGGGAAGTAGCGGTAAAGCGCCGAGGACACCATGCCGAGCTCGCGGGCGACGGCCCGCAGCGACAGCGCGTCGGCCCCCACCGCGGCGAGCTGGCGGCGGGACTCTTCCTTGATGTCCGCGGTGAGCGAGGCGCGAGCGCGCTCGCGTGCCGTCGCCGATGCCTTGCCTGGGGCCATGACCCGCACCTCCGAGATCGACGCCACAAAACGAGAGCACTGCTCTTGACAAACTAGGGCCAGCCGGTGTTCACTGATCTTAACAGAGAGCGTCGCTCTCTAAATAGACCGGAGGAACCCGTAATGATGAGCACCGGCACCCGCTACGTCCAGCCGCGCGGCGGCACGAGGATCTTCAACGGCATGGTCGCCGGGCTCACGAAGCTCGGCATCAGCGTCTGGGGCTCGCGGGTCCTTTTCGTCCGCGGCCGGACCAGCGGCGAGTGGCGCAGCACCCCGGTCAACCTGCTCACCTTCGAGGGCGAGCGGTACCTGGTGGCCCCGCGCGGCACCACCCAGTGGGTCCGCAACATCCGCGCGGCGGACGGCGCGGGCGAGTTGCACCTAGGCCGCCGGGTCGAGCCGTTCACGGCGATCGAGCTCGCCGACGACGACAAGCCGGCGGTACTGCGGGCCTACCTGAAGCGCTGGAAGATGGAGGTCGGCGTGTTCTTCGACGGCGTCGACGCCCGCGCCCCGCAGGAGAAGCTGCGCGAGATCGCTCCCGGCTACCCGGTCTTCCGCGTGGCGGCGCGCGGCTAGCCCCGGCCAGAGGCGCGTGGCCTGGGCTAGGCGCCCGCGCCGAACTGCTGCGCGAGCTTGTCCATGAGGGCGTCGAGGCCGGGGTTGACTACCTGCCTGGCCGGGTCGGCGAGGTACCACTGGGCGATCTCCCTGGCGCCGTGCTCGAACGGCACCCGGGCGTGCCAGCCCGGGACGATGGTCCGCAGCTTGGAGTTGTCGAAGATCGTCGAGTGCGCCTTGTCGCCCACCAGGCCCGCGCCCCACTCCGGGTGCGCCACGGCGATCACCTCCGACGGCACGTGCACGATCCGGGGCGTGACGTTCAGCGCCGCCGCGAGGGCATGCGCGATCGCGTCCCACGTCAGGAAGTCGTCCGAGGTGATGTGGAACGCCTCGCCGTACGTGCGCGGGTGCCCAAGCAGCGGCACGAGCCCCGCGCGAAGTCGGTGTTGTGCGTGACGGTCCATAGCGACGTCCCGTCGCCGTGCACGATCACCGGCTTGCCCGCGAGCATCCGCGCGAGCAGCGTCCACCCGCGCTCCAGGACCGTCCTGCTCGCGTCGTAGGTGTGCGAGGGCCGCACGATCGTCACCGGGAAGCCGCTGTCGCGGTACTCGGCGACCAGCAGGTCCTCACAGGCGATCTTGTCCCGGGAGTACTGCCAGAACGGGTTCCGCAGCGGGGTCGACTCGGTGATCGGAAGCCGGGCGGGCGGCTTCTGGTACGCCGACGCGGTCGAGATGAACACGTACTGCCCGGTTCGTCCCCTGAACACCCCGAGGTCGGAGCGCACCTGCTCCGGGGTGAAAGCCACCCAGTCGACGACGGAGTCGAATTCGAGGTCCTTCACCGCCTCCTGGACGGACCCGGCATCCCGCGCGTCTGCCCGCACCATACGGACGCCGGGCGGAACGGGCCGGTCGACGGTCTGCCCCCGGTTGAGGACGGTCAGCTCGATCCCGCTGGTGACCGCCTCGCGGACGCACGCCGACGAGATGACCCCGCTACCGCCAATGAAGAGAACCCTGAGTGCACTCACCCGCATAGCCTAGGCCCCAGCCGCTCACCGGGCGGAAGGCGGGTTCTCGCCCACGGACACGGTGTCCGGCTCAGGATGGCGCGGTGATCTCGCGAGCCAGATCCTGAAGCACCCTCTGGCTATTGTTGTCGGGGTAGAATTGCAGGCCAGCCGGCGGCCGGTCGATGTCAGGCACCGTGTGCCCTTTCCCGGTCATGGCGCTCACGAAGCCCGGGCCGTCACCGGAGGGGCGGAAGCCGTCTTGCTCCATGAGTTTCTTCATGCCAGTGCTCTTGAGCGCTTCGACTTGCTTGTACCCGGCAGAATTCCAGGCGACTAGCGTGTCGTCCGCGATGATGTCCGGATTCGGGTACATCATCACCACGCCAGCCGGGCCAATGCCGTTGATCTCGTCATAGAGATAGTCATTCTCGTACACCGCCGCCATCTCTATGACGCCATTTGAGCTGATGAAGTCCTGCATCAGGTCGGATGTGTGCGAGTCCTCTATGCTGAGGTTCGGGCGGATTGCCGTAAGTATACAGGCCTGAAAAGGCTCGGTGATGCGGACATTATTATTACCCAACAACGCGTGGTACTCGATAGCCGCGAACACGGAGCCGGAGCTGGAGCGCCTTGGGTCGGTCGTCGTGACGGCCGGACTGGCCGCCCCGAGAGGAGCACCTAGCCCGCCCGGGAGGCTTCGGCAATCCTTGCCTACCGGAATGCCAGCCGCGGGGATCATGAGGTGCAGGTAGCGCGCGACGTTGAAGATGTAAATCCTGTTTTCCTCCCGCACGACGCCTTCTTGCTCCAGTTGCCGCACAACCCGCGACCGCGCAACGATGACCAGCGGCGCGACGTTGAACGGGTCCTCATACAGGCGCATGCCAGCATGTGCCAGGTTACGGGACACGCAGTCCGCCTCAACCCTGTCGCCGAGGTTGGCAAGATCATAGGCCGCCACCAGGGATCGCACTTCGTAGTCGCAGATGTCCCACGACCCCAGGGAATCAAATTCCCGAGACGCCCCATCCGGAGCATATCCCTGACTATCCAGGTAATTCAGGACCCGCTGGTCCTCGAATAGCGGGCTGTTCCCCACGACCCGCGTCGTGACGACGGAGGGCTGCTGCCCGATGAGAAAATACACCGCAATCAAGCATGATGCGGCAATGACGACCGCAGCGACCGCAACGCGCCTTTGCCGTCCCTGGCGCCTGCCGCCGGGCCGCGGCTCGCGGGGCTTGCGCCCGCCGCCCCCGTGAAAGACGTTAATCGTCTCAGCCCGCAGATTGCTCTGGACGCCGGAATCGCCAATCTGGATGCCCTCGCCCTTGACGGACGCCCCAGATTGCTCATCGTCTATCATCGGCACCCCGCACCCAGCGACGCTGGACCGCGGATGGCCAGCCGAGGAAAGGCATGGGCCAATAATGCCTGAAGATGCTTGGCCATGTCACATGGCCCGCCGATGCCGCACCGGCGGGCCGTCAGGCGGCACCAGCGGCTCGGCTAGCGGCCCGTCCAGTTGGCCGGGCGGCGCTCGACGAAGGCGGTGGCGCCTTCCTTGGCGTCGTCGCTGGAGAAGACCGTTCCCACCAGCTCGGCGTGCACCCGGCGGACGTCGGCCAGCGGCTCGAAGGCCGCCATCCGGACCAGGCGCTTGGACGCGGCGACGGCGAGCGGGCCGTTTTCCGCGATCTTCGCCGCGAGCTCCAGGGCCTTGTCCACGACCGAGGCCGCGGGGACGACGGCGTTGATGAGGCCGAGCGACAGGGCCTCGGCCGGGGTGATCGGGTCGCCGGTCATCGTCAGCTCCAGGGCCTTGGCCAGCGGGATGCGGCGGGCCAGGTACATGCCGCCGCCCGCCGCGAACAGGCCGCGCTTGGCCTCGGGCAGGCCGAGCTTGGCGTCCTCGGCCACGACCACCAGGTCGCAGGCGAGCGCCAGCTCGAAGCCGCCCGCCAGGGCGGTCGCCTGGGCGGCGCAGATCACCGGCTTGGCGCACCCGCCGCTGCCGGACGTGAACGCGCTGAAGGTCGCCATCGCGTCCTTGTCCGCGTCGCTGGCCGGGGTCCCGCCCGCCGCGAAGGCCTTCAGGTCCATCCCCGCGCAGAACGCCCGGTCCCCGGTCCCGGTCAAGATGACCGCCCGGATCTCGGTATCGGCGTCGGCCAGCAACAGCGCGTTGCCGATGCCGGCCATGACGGGCGCGTTGAACGCGTTGCGCGCCTCAGGACGGTTGATGCGGACGACGAGCGCGGATCCCCGGCGCTCGGTGACGACCACCGGCTCTGCGGCTTCTTGTGACGACACCTTCATCCTTCCGTAGCAGGGTCAGAAACGGGAGCGGTCCAGCCAGCCAGCACCGCGCGCAGCGCGGTCACCAGGCTGAGCGGCTCGTCCAGCAGGACGTGATGCCCCGCGAGCGGTATCTCCACGACGGGCGCGGGCCGGCCGAGCCGGGCGCGGAGCCTGCTCGCCATTTCCGGGCTCATCATTCCATGCTGCGCCCGCACGATAGCGACCCGGCACCCGGCTGCCTCCGCCGCTGGCGGCGCCTGCGGCGTCATCTTGGCGAAGAGAGCCTGGTCGAACTTCCAGCCCCACTCGCCGTTGCCGCGGACGGCCACCGACCAGGCCGCGACGTGCTCGCGCACGTAGGGCAGCACCGCCTGCTCGGGAACGAGCCGGAACCGGGCCAGGATCGCCTCGCGGCTGGGGTAGGTCCGCCCGATCCCGAAGCCCATCTCCGGCGCCGACATCTCCGGCGGGGGCGGCCCCTCGTACACGGTGGTGTCGACGACAACGATCCCGGCGAGCGCGCTGCCGTAGCGCGCGGCGGCGCGGATGGCCACGCCGCCGCCCAGGCTGTGGCCGATGATGAACGGCGGTCCCGCTATCCCCGCCGCGGACGCGACCGCCATGACCTCGGCCGCCCACTGGTCGACGCCGTACCGGTCCCGCCAGTCGCTGTCCCCGTGGCCCGACATGCTCAGCGCGGCGACGCGCAGGCCGCAGTCCTGGGAGGCGCCGTTGGGGGAGGGACCGCCCCCCAGGAACGGGGCGATGTGATCCCACCAGCGCGCGTGCGCCGCGGTCCCGTGCACGAGCACCACGCCGGGTGCCCCCGGTGGTCCCCAGGCCCGGTAGGCGATGCGCGCGCCGGCCACGTCCACGCCGCCGTCGTCGGCCGGCGCGGCCAGGGCGTCAGTGAACCAGCCGGGCGGCTGAGCGGGCATCACTTTCCGATCTTCAGCAGGCGGCGGGCGTTCTCCGACAGGAACTTGGGCCACACGTGCTCCCTGAACGGAACGTGCGGCATGTCGGTGAAGATGCGCTCCAGCGTCAGGCCCATCGGGAAGTAGCCGGCGTAGATGATCTTGTCCGCGCCGCGCGTGTTGGCGTAGTCGATGATCGCCTTCGGGTAGTGCTTCGGGGCGAAGGCCGAGGTCGAGTAGTACAGGTTGGGCCACTTGAGCATGAGCTTGGCCGCCAGCTGCTCCCAGGGCTCGCAGCCGTGCCGGGTCACGAAGACCAGCTCGGGGAAGTCGTACATCACGGTGTCGATCCGGGAGACCTCCTGCGGCGCGTACTTCAGCCGCGGCCCCGGCACGCCGGCGCAGCAGAAGATCGGAATGCCCAGGTCCACGCACGTCTGGTAAACCGGGTACATCTTCGGGTCGTCGATGGCGACCTGCGGGAACGTGCCGGACGGGAAGGCGCCGACGGCGCGGATGCCGAACTCCTCGTGCTCCCGGCGCATCTGGCGCACCGTGCCGGTGACGTCGTTCGGGTCAGTGATGGCGCCGGACGGCACGAAGCGGTCCGGGTGCCGCTTCAGCGCCGTGCGCGAGGCCTCATCGCCGACCCCGATCATCCCGATCTCGATGCCGTGCCTGTCCATCTCGTGCAGGGTGACGGAGACCGGATCATCGGTCGGCAGGTCGTGCGGGACGTTCCTGAAGATGTACTCCACCGGGAACCGCATGTCCTTAGACGCCTGGTCCTTGGTCTGCTTGCGGATGAAGTCGTAGACCGCGTCCCCCTCCTGCGGGAAGCCGATCATCGTGTCCACGATTCCGACGCCGGATGGCATGCCCATGCTCGCGACTCCTCGCCTGAGCGCGGCGCGCTCGTCTCGACAATAAATCAGGAATCTAATTCTCGTAAACAGCTAGCGGGGCAAGCCGAGGACCCGCTCGCCGATGACGTTGAGCTGGATCTCTACCGTCCCGCCGCCGATCAGCTGCGGCGGGAGGCTCAGGTAGTCGCGGGCCGGGCCGGCCAGCACGGCGGCCGCGCCGCCGTGCCAGTCCAGGACCGCGCGGCGCAGGCCGGCGAGGTTGGCCGCGGAGATGACCTTGAGCACGCTCGCCTCCGCGCCATGTTCCAGGCCAGAAGGGTGCCGCATGCCGCCGACCTGGCGCAGCAGCAGCCGCTGGCTCAGCGCGGCGAAGGCGAGCGCCTCGGCGGTCAGGGCACCCGCCTCGGCGAGGATCTCCGCGGGGACCGGGCCGGGCAGGTCGTCAAGGAAGTGAGAAGGCAGCCGGCGGCGCTGCGCGGCGCTGCGCGACACGCTGCCGGTGGCGATGTTGACCCGCTCGCTGCCGAGGGTGGTGCGGGCCAGCCGCCAGCCGTCGCCGGGGGCGCCGACCAGCCTCGTGTCGGGGACGAAGACGCCGCTGAGGAAGACCTCGTTGAACAGGTAGCCGCCGTTGGCCTCGCGCAGCGGGCGGACGTCGATGCCGGGGCTGCGCATGTCGACGAGGAAGTAGCTGATGCCCTTGTGCTTGGGCGCCCGCGGGTCGGTGCGGGCCAGGCAGATCGCCCAGTCGGCCTCGGCCGCGTTGGACGTCCAGACCTTCTGGCCGGTGATGAGCCAGCCGCCGTCGGCCCTGTCCGCGCGGGTGCGCAGGCTGGCCAGGTCGGACCCGGCGCCGGGCTCGGAGAACAGCTGGCACCAGGTGATGTCACCGCGCAGGGTGGCGGCGACGAAGGACTCGCGCTGCTCTCGCGTGCCGTGCGCGAGGATGGTGGGCAGCGCCCACTCGCCCACGATCGTGGACGGCTGGTCCAGCCCGGCCCGCTCGAACTCCTGGGCGATGACGACCTGCGCCGCCGGCGTCGCGCCGAGGCCGTACGGCCGCGGGTAGTGCGGGGCCGCGAGGCCCTGGGCGGCCAGGAAGTGGCGCCGCCCGGCGGGGTCGCGGATGCCGGCCGCTTCGGCGAGGGCCTTCGCCACCGACTCCCGCAGGCCCGCGGGCTCGTCTTCCAGTCGCAGGTCATGGCGACGCTCGGTGCCGCGAGACAGTTCGGCGAGCCGCCGCTGCCAGGTCCCCTTCCGGCCGAGGACCGCGGCCAGGCTCATCGCCCGCCGCCAGTACAGGTGGGCGTCGTGCTCCCAGGTGTAGCCGATCCCGCCGAGCAAGGTGACCGTGTCCAGGGCGATGTCAACGGCGGCCTGCGGGGCCAGGACGGCGGCAGCGGCGGCGGCGAGCGCGAACTGCTTCTCGTCCTGCTGGCCGGCCGTGAGCTGCGCGTGCGCCGTGGCGGCATCCCAGGCGGCCGCGCCGACGAGCTGGGTGCGGGCGAACAGCCGGGCGCACTTGTGCTTGACCGCCTGGAACGAGCCGATCGCGGCGCCGAACTGCTCGCGGACCTTGGCGTAGGCGAGCCCGGTCTGCTGGCACCAGCGGGCCACGCCGGCCGCCTCCGCCGCGAACAGCGTCGCGGCCACGTCGCGGACCTGGTCCGTGCTGGCCGTGAGGAGCTGGGCGTCCGGGACGAGGAGGCCCTCCAGCCGCACCGTGGCGATGTCGCGGGTCAGGTCGACGGCCTCGCCCGCGATGACGACGGCCTCGCCGAGCAGCGCGCCGTCGAGGACCATCCACAAGGCCCCGGCCCCGCTCTGCGCGGTGCCCCCGGCCTCCGCCCTGGCACCGAGCACCAGGATCCGCGCGCTGGCCGCCCCGAGGACCGGGGCGGTCTCGCCGGCCACCCGCCAGCCGCCCGCGACGCGCGTGGCGCGCAGCCCGCTCGCCGTCACGGCGCTCGCCGCGGTCGCGCCGCCCGCGAGGGCCGGCAGCAGCCGGCTGGCCAGGGCACGCGGTGCGTGCGCCGCGATCAGGTGGCTGGCCAAGACGGTGGGCAGCAGTGGCCCCGGCAGCAGGCCGAAGGCCGTTTCCTCGACCACCACGGCCAGCTCCACGAGGCCCGCTCCGTCACCGCCCGCCCATTCCGGCAGGTGGATGGCGTGCAGCCGCTGCCCGACGAGGGCCTGCCAGGACGGCTGCAGCTCGCCGGAGGCGATCTTGCCGAAGGCGGCGCGCGTCGCGCTGACATCGGCATGCCGCGTGATGAACCCGGCCACGGCCTCGGCGAGATCCGTCTGGTCCCTGGTCAGGGCGATCGTCATCGCGCACCCCTCGGTCGGCACTCGCGAAATGAGCTAGAACCTAACTCTAATCCAGGAGACCGGACGCTGACCAGGGCACCGAGTGCCCGCGTCAGCCCCGCTCGGGACCGTACTGATAGATCAGCCGGATCGCGTTGTCGACATCGGCGTAGACGCCGGCGATGGCCTTGCGGTTCATCACCCATGACCGCAACGACTCATCCAGCACCGCGTTGACCGTGTCCAGGATCGCCGCGCGGTCGGCGTCGAAGGGCCCGCCGAAGGCCATCGCGACCGTGTCGCGGAACTGCGCCGCCAGCGACTGGTACAGGTCCGCCGCGAACGGGTCCGCGGTCCCGCCCAGCATCATCAGGACCCGGTAGAACTGCGGCTGCAGCTGGAACGCGCGGATCGTCCGGTGGAAGACGTCGCGCAGCCGCTCGGCCTCGGTCTCCCCCTGCGGCTGCTCCCGCTCCAGCCGCTTCTTCAGCGCGCCCTGCCATTCCACGAACACGGCCGCGAACAGGTGCTCCTTGGACGCGAAGTACCGGTACAGCGTGCCAAGCGCCACCCCGGAATCGCGCGCGACCTCGGAGATCTTGACCTGCTCGTAGTCGCTGCCCGCCAGGGCCTTGAGCGCGGCGCGCACGATGCGCTGGCGGCGCGCCAGCTGGTCCGCCCGCAGCGTCTCCGGAGCCGGCGGCCCGGCAATCTGCTGCACTCGCGCCCTCCTGGCTGACTGTCATGCCTGAGAAAACTGTAACCGAAACCCGATTCCAGTCTAGCAACCAGCGATTTTAGCAAGGGAGCAGGCGAACGGCGCGCCGACGGCGCGCGGACGCGGGTCGCCTTCGAGGAGCTACTCAAAGCGCTTCCCCGATTTCGCCATCGACGAGCCCGGCGTGGAACGCAAGGTCAGCCCCAACGTCCGCGGCCTGTCCGGCTCCCCTGGTTGTCGGGTAATGAGCGCCCGGCCCGGCCGCCAGGCCCTTGCAGCAACAAGAATCCGGTTCTAGTGTTGGGTCCATGACCACAGAGCTGTCGTTCCGGTTCTTCGACTGCGACAACTACTACGAGGCCACCGACGCGTTCACCCGGCACATCGAGCCGGCCTACCGCAAGCGGGGCATGCAGTGGGCGCAGGCGGACGGCAAGACCCGGCTGCTGGTGGGCGGCAGGGCGGAAGACTGGGGCTTCGCGTACCGGGAGAGGATCTTCGCCGCCCCCTACATCACGCTGGCCGACCCGGATAACGCGGTGCGCGAGCTGGAGTGGGCACTGGCGCGAGACGCCCGGTTCGTCGTCATGGTCGGCGGGCCCGTTACGACCCCCTGGGGGTTCAAGTCCCCGGCCGATGAGCCTTCGACCCCTTCTGGCGGCTGGCGAACGACGCCGGGATCACCGTCTGCTACCACGGCGGCGAGACGACGTCCCGGTGAGCGCTTCAGCAGGCGCAACGGACCCGTCCACGGCCGCACTCAGCCCGCCGCCAGCCCGCCCGTTGCCGTCCCACCTGCGGTGGCCTGGCCTGCCCCAGCTGCCGGACGCAGGTCCAGGCCGCCCTGGCCGGCCCCGGCGCGCCCTTCGAGATCGTCACCGAGCCGGTGCTCGGCCACGACCACCAGGTGTTCGCCCGGCGGCCGCGGACCCTGCGCCAGATGCTCGACGGCCAGGCCGACAGCACGCCCGACCTGCCGTTCCTCATCGCGCCCGAGCGCCAGTGGACCTACCGGGAGGCGGTCGAGGACATCGACGCCATGGCCGTCCTGCTCAGCGAGCGGTACGGCGTGACAGCCGGCGACCGGGTCGCGATCGTGGCCGCGAACCACGCCGAGTACGCCATCCTCATGTGGGCCACCCTCACCCTGGGCGCGATCGTCACCAGCCTGAACGGCTGGTGGACCGGCCCGGAGCTGGCCTACGGCATCGGCCTGACCGGCCCGCGGCTGATCGCGGGGGACGAGCGGCGGCTGGCCCGGCTGGACGGCGGCATCGCGCCGGACGGGGTGCCCGTGCGACTGCTCGACGAGCTGCTGGCGCAGGCCCGGGAGATGGCGGGCAAGGCACCCGGGCGCGGCGGGCATCACCGAGGACTCGCCCGCCGTCATCTTGTTCACCAGCGGCACGACGGGCCGCTCCAAGGGCGCGACCCTGTCGCACCGCAACATCATCAACTTCGCCATGGTCAACCGGCTGGCCGCCGCGTCGGGCGCGAGGGGGGCCGACGGGGGGGCCGCCCCCCCGGGGGAAACGGCGACGGCGTCGGCGGCATCTGGCTCCCCGCAGCGGGCCGCGCACCATCGTGTCCAGCCCGATGTTCCACATCTCCGGCCTGGTCGCGGTGCTGATCACCGGCGCGGCGTTCCCGGTGTCGCTGGTGTTCCCCAAGCCCGGCCCGTGGGACCCGCTGACCTGGCTGGAGCTGGCCCAGCGGCACAAGGTCACCTCGCTGTCCGGGGTGCCGACCCAGTTCTGGCGGCTGCTGCGGCACCCCGACCTGGACGCCTACGACCTCAGCTCCGTGACGACCGTGGGCGGCGGCGGCGCGGTGTGCCCGCCGGAGCTGGTGCGCGAGCTGCACGCGCGGTTCCCCGGCGTCCGGCTGGGCAACGGCTACGGGATGAGCGAGACCGTGGGCCTGGGCACGCTGACCGGCGGGGAGGCGTTCGTCGCCCTACCGGAGTCGGTCGGGCCCGCTCAGGCGACCGTCGAGGTGCAGATCCGCGACGAGGACGGGGCCGTGCTGCCGGACGGCGAGGTCGGGGAGATCTGCCTGCGCACCCCGTCGGTGTTCCTCGGCTACTGGGACGACCCGGCGGCGACGGCGGCGGTGCTCGACGCGAACCGCTGGTACCGGACCGGTGACTACGGCCGGGTCTCCGGCGGCCTGCTGTACCTCGAGAGCCGGCGCCGCGACATGATCGTGCGCGGCGGCGAGAACATCTACCCCGTCGAGATCGAGAACCGCCTCGTCGAGCACCCCGACATCGACGACGCCGCGGTGATCGGCGTCGACCATCCCGAGCTGGGCCAGGAGCCGAAGGCGTTCGTCGTCCGGCGGCCGGGCTCTGACCTCACCGCGGGGCAGGTCCGCGACTGGTGCGCCGCCGCACTGGCCGCCTACAAGGTCCCGGCGACGGTGGAGTTCCGTGACTCGCTGCCCTACACCGAGACGGGCAAGCTCCTCAAGCAGCAGCTGGAACGCGAAGAGACGGCCAAGCGCGCCAGCACCGAAAGGACGTGACCCCAGTGGCACCTTCCGACCGCTACACGGTGATCTCGGCGGACACGCACGCCGGCGGCAGCCACGCGCAGTACCGGTCGTTCCTCGACTCCCGGTTCCATGACGACTTCGACGCCTGGCGCGGCCGGTACAAGAACCCGTTCAGGGACCTCGGCGACCAGCGGCGCTACCGCAACTGGGACGACGAGATGCGCAACTCACAGCAGGACGCCGACGGCGTGGTCGGCGAGGTGATCTTCCCGAACACGGTGCCGCCGTTCTTCCCCAGCTTCGTGCTGTTCGCCCCGCCGCCGTCGCCGGAGGACTACGAGCGGCGGCGCGCCGGCATCCAGGCGCACAACCGCTGGCTGGAGGACTTCTGCTCGCGGGCGCCGCGAGCGCCGGGCCGGCATCGGGCAGATCTTCCTCAACGACATCGACGACGCCATCGAGGACGTGCGCTGGATCAAGGAGCACGGCCTGCGCGGCGGCATCCTGCTGCCGAACGTCCCGCCCGACGTCGACTGGATCAAGCCGCTCAACCACCCGGACTACGACCGGCTGTGGGCCGTGTGCGAGGACCTGGAGGTCCCGGTCAACGTGCACGGCGGCACCGGCAGCCCGGCGTACGCGCCGTTGCCGTCCTCGGCGCTGATCATGCTGACCGAGATCGAGCACTACCACAAGCGCCCGTTGCTGTTCATGCTGCTGTCCGGCGTCTTCGAGCGGTTCCCGCGGCTTCGCTTCGTGATGACCGAGGCCGGCTGCGCGTGGGTGCCGCCGCTGCTGGCGCGGCTGGACGACACGCTCAAGCGGGTCCGCGACACCGGCCGGATCGGCGAGCTGCGGTTCAAGCCCGACCAGCGTGCTGCCGAAGTCGGCGACCGAGTACTTCCAGCGCAACGTCTGGCTCGGCGTCAGCTTCCCCAAGCTCGCCGATGCCGAGGCCGCCCGCGAGGTCCTCGGCATCGACAAGATCATGTGGGGCAGCGACTACCCGCACGATGAGGGCACCTTCCCCTACACGACGCTCGCGCTGCGGCAGGTGTTCCACGACTGGCCGGAAGGCCAGCTGCGCAAGGTCCTGGCCGAGAACGCCGCCGCCATGTACGGCTTCGACCTGGACGCGCTCGCCGGGCCTGCCGCCCGGCTCGGCCCCGCGGTCAGCGAGGTCGCCCAGCCGCTCACCGAGCTGCCCGAGCAGCCGAACGAGGCCCTGCTCGCCAACGCGGTTTAGCCCCCACGGGAAACGACCCCCTGTCGCCCGCCCGCCCCGGGGTGTACAACCGGCATACCGTCTTGCACGCGAAGGAGCGAGCCTGTGGCACTGGCCATCACCGAGGAGCACCGCGAGCTCGGACGGGTCGTCCGTGATTTCGCCGGCAAGAACGAGCTGCTCGCCCGGGCGCGGGCCGCCTTCACGACACCGCCGGGCGAGACTCGATAGCGCGTACGGCGCGATGGCGGGCCTCGGCTGGACCGGGCTGCACCTGCCGGCCGAGGCAGGCGGGTCCGGGGCCGGGCTGGCGGAGCTGGCCGTCGTCCTCGACGAGCTGGGCGCGACCGTCGCGCCCGGGCCGTTCCTCGCGGGCGCCATCGGGTCGGCGGTGATCAGCGCGGTCGGGCCCGACGAGCTGCGCCGGGAGCTGCTGCCCGGGGCCGCCGCCGGCACGTCGGTCATCGCGTACGGGCCCGGCGACGGCCTCGTCGTCACGGACCGGGCCGACGGGGAACGCCGTGGCGGGGCGCGACCGCGACCGGGCTCGTCCCCCGGGTGCTCGGCGGGGCCTGGGCCGGCCACCTGGTGCTCGCGCACGGGGCGGACCTGCTGGTCGTCGCGGCCGGAACCGGCCCGGCCGAGGGCGACACGGTCACCCGGACGCCGCTGGACGGGCTCGACCCCGGCCTGGGCCTTGCCGCGTTCCGGCTCTCGGCGGCACCGGTGACGGTGATCAGCGGCGCCGCGGCGCCCGCGATCGCGATCGCCCGCACGCTGGCCTGCGCCCATGCCGCCGGGGGCGCGCGGGCGACGGTCGAGATGGCCACCGGCTACGCGAAGGTGCGCGAGCAGTTCGGCCGGACGATCGGCTCGTTCCAGGCGGTCAAGCACTTGCTGGCCGACATGCTGGCCGACTCGGAGCTGGCGACCGCCGCCGCGTGGGACGCGGCCCGGGCCGCGCCGGACCGGGCCTGCAGGCGGAGCTGTCCGCCGCCGTCGCCGCCACGGTCGCGCTGGCGGGGTTCCAGCGCAACGCGCAGCGGAGCATCCAGGTGCACGGCGGCATCGGGTTCACCTGGGAGCACGACGCGCACCTGTACCTGCGGCGGGCGGTGACCCTGGTCGCGCTGTTCGGCCCGGAGGCGGCCGCGCGGGAAGACGTGGCCCGGCTGGCCGCCGCCGGCGTCCGCCGGGACCGCGCGGTGGACCTGCCGCCAGGAGGCGGAGCAGTACCGGCCGCCGGCGCGCGAGTTCCGCGCGCGGCTGCGAGGCCGCGCCAGCAAGCGACCGCCGGAGGCTGTGGGCCGACTCCGGCTACCTGGTGCCGCACTGGCCGCTGCCCTGGGGCCGGGCGGCGTCACCGGTCGAGCAGCTGGTCATCGAGGAGGAGCTGGCCGGGCTGGCCAAGCCCAGCCTGGGGATCGGCGAATGGAACGTCCTGTCGATCACCTCGCACGGGACGCCCGAGCAGCTGGAGCGATGGATCGTGCCCAGCCTGCGCGGTGACCTCATCTGGTGCCAGCTGTTCAGCGAGCCGAACGCCGGCTCGGACGCGGCGGGCGTGCAGACCCGGGCCGTCCGGGGCCAGGTGGACGGCGTGGCGGGCTGGCGGGTGACCGGGCAGAAGGTATGGACGAGCGGCGCCCAGTACTGCAACCGGGGCCTGGCCACGGTGCGGACCGACCCCGACGCGCCCAAGCACAAGGGCATCACCACGATGGTGATCGACCTCAAGGCACCCGGCGTCGAGGTGCGCCCGCTGCGGGAGCTGACCGGCGACGCGCTGTTCAACGAGGTGTTCTTCGACGACGTCTTCGTGCCGGACCGCGACGTCGTGGGCGAGGTGAACGGCGGGTGGACCGTCGCGCGCACGACGCTGGGCAACGAGCGGGTCTCCATCGGCGGCGGCATGATGGCGGGCGCGGCCTTCGACCTGCTGCCGGCCATCGACGCCTACGCGCCGGCGGACGCCGGCCTGCGGCGGGAGGCCGGGCTACTGCTCGCCGACGAGCTGGCGCTCGCGGCGATCAACCTGCGCCGGGTCGCGCGGGCCGTGGCCGGCGGCCAGCCGGGCGCCGGAGGGCGCGGTGACGAAGGTGATCACGTCCCAGCACCTGCAGCGGGTGACGCGAGCTGACGATGCGGGTGCTCGGCCCCGCCGGGGTCGACGGGACCGACCCACGGCGGGCGGCGAGCTACCTGCTCAACCGCTCGATGACCATCGCCGGCGGGACCACCGAGATCGGCAAGAACGTCATCGCCGAGCGCATCCTGGGCCTGCCCCGCGACCCGCTGACGCGTTAGGCAGCCTCCCCGGCCAGCTCGTCGCGGAGCTTGCGGCGCAGCAGCTTGCCGGTGGGGGTGCGCGGCAGCTCGGCGCGGAACTCATAGCGCCGCGGGCACTTCTGCCGGGCAAGCGCCGCCGTGCAGTGCGCGTCCAGGCCGGCCGCCAGCGCGTCGGACCCCTCGTAGCCGTCGCGCAGCTCCACGATCGCGGTGACGCGGGCGCCCCAGTCAGGGTCGGGGAGGCCGACCACGGCGGCGTCGGCCACCGCCGGATGGGCCAGCAGCCGCTCCTCGACCTCGGCGGGATAGACGTTGACGCCGCCGGAGATGATCAGGTCGCTGCGCCGGTCGAGCAGGTACAGGTAGCCGTCGGGGTCGAGGCGGCCGATGTCGCCGACGGTGGCGAGGCCGTCCGCGCGGACGGCCTTCGCCGTCTTCTCCGGGTCGCCGTGGTACTCAAAGCGGGCCAGGCCGGTCTGGAACCAGATCGTGCCCGGCTCCCCCGCCGGGACCTGCTCCCCGTCGTCATCAAGCAGCATCACCATGCCGGGCGCGGGGCGCCCGACGGTCCCCGGGTGCTCGATGGCCTCCTGCGGGCTGACGATGCTGGAGACGCCCTCGGTCGC
The DNA here is from genome assembly GCA_963735415.1 of uncultured Actinomycetota bacterium. GTDB lineage: Bacteria > Actinomycetota > Actinomycetes > Streptosporangiales > Streptosporangiaceae > Trebonia. Next base: position 381,362 of record CAVTLB010000012.1, read on the forward strand.
GGCCAGGTACTCCCAGACCACCGGCCCGAGCCAGTCGAGCAGTTCCCGCTTCTCGTGCACCGGGAACGGCGCCCCGGCCACCAGCACGATCTCCAGGCTGGACGTGTCGCGAGCCGCCTTCACCTCGGCCGGCAGGGCGAGTAGCCGGTGCACGTGAGTGGGCACGATCTGGGTGCTGGTGACGTGGTGCTCCTCAATCGCCGCCAGGACGTCCGCCGCGTCGAACCTGTCGTGCACCACGAGCGTATGGCCCATGTGCAGCAGGTTCAGCGAGAAGGTCAGCGGGGCCGCGTGGTACAGCGGCGCGCAGACCAGGTGCACCCCCTCGTAGGCCCGGAAGCCGAACCGCTCCAGGAACGGCAGGATCGCGCTGATCACCAGTTCCGGCTCGACGGGGGGAACGTTCCTGCGCACCCCCTTGGGGCGGCCGGACGTGCCCGAGGTGTAGCCCATGACCGTGCCCGCGACCCGCTCCGCGGGCGGCTCCGGCGCCCCCGACTCGCGCAGCGCCGCGTAGTCGTCCCAGCCGGGGACGGCGCCGCCGACCGCGAACAGGTGCTCCGGCAGGCTGTCGCGGGCCGGCGCCAGCTGGGCGGCGAGGTCATGGGAGGCGATGACGGCCTTCGCCCCGCAATCGCCGATGATGTAGCCGGCCTCGGCCGGGGTCAGGTGCGTGTTGACCGGCACGACGACAAGCCCGGCCTGCGTGCCGGCGAGGACGACCTCGAAGTGGGAGATGCCGTTGCGCTGCACCGAGGCCACCGCGTCGCCGGGCTTCAGCCCCAGGCCGGCCAGCGCGTTGGCGAGCCGGTTGGCTGACTGCCCCAGTTCCCCGAACGTCACCCGGTCGCCGCGCGGCCCGATGATCGCGCACTTGCCTGGCTGCCGCGCGGCGATAACGTAGGCACCCGGCATGGCGGTGGCGGGGCCCGGGGAGCCGGGCTCGGCGCTGAATGCGGGCATCGTCGTCACCTCTCGGCGTGTGCGGCTCCCCGCCAAGCTAATAGAACTGATATCTAGTTTCAAGAGGTTCCCCGGTCCCGGTCTCCCGGGACGGGCTAGCCCATTCCCGCCAGCCTCCTCGAACAAGAGGTACCCGCCCATAGTGCCACGGCACGCGCCGCCAGGGTAAGCGCCGGCCGCCCGCGGCCGGGAAGCGCGGCGGCCCCGCGCCCCCGGGGGCCCGCGCTCTCAAGATCGTTACCGTGTCGCGGGCCGGCCGGGATCGGGAACGCGGCCGGAATCGTTGACAATAGGGAGAGCGCTGTCAGGAAGTGGAGCAGAGCATGTATGGTTCGATGGCTTACGCCCCGTATGCGCAGTCACGCGAGCGGGGCCGGACGCTGTTCGGGCAGACGATGGGGCTGGTGGCGCTCACCGCGGCGATTTTCGCTGGCGGAGCGTACGCCGGGCGCAACGCCTCGTGGGGCGTCGGGATCGTCTGCTACATCGCGGCGATCGCGAGCCTGATCGTGATGCGCTTCACGGCGCGGCGGTCGCCGGGGGCGTCCATGGTGCTGCTGCTGGCCTTCGGGGCGCTGCTCGGCGTGGCATCGGCGCCCACGCTCGTGTACTACGCGACCACCAACCCGCAGATCCTCTGGCAGGCCGGCGGGGCGACCGCGCTGTTCGTCGCGGTGTTCGGGGCGGCCGGGTACGCGACGAGACGGGACCTGTCCTGGCTGTGGCGCGTGTCGTTCATCGCGCTGCTGCTGCTGTTCGCGTTCGGGATCGTGCTCATCTTCGTGCACATCCCGCACGGGTACCTGCTGTACTCCATCCTGGGGCTCGTGGTGTTCGCGGGGCTGACGATGGTGGACTTCCAGCGGCTGCGCCGGTCCCAGGGCCTGGACTCGGCCCCGCTGCTCGCGGCGTCGATCTTCCTGGACGCGCTGAACGTCTTCTGGTTCTTCCTGCGGATCTTCTCCGGCAACCGCGACTAGCACCACCCGCACCCACAGCCCGCCCAGCCCGCCACGGGCTGGACGGAATGTCCCGGTAACGGCAGTCCCTTATCATCGCTGGCGTGACTGATGCGGGGCTGGAGCCGGCTGGCGGGGCGGACGGTGGCACGGTAGCCGTCGATGACCCGCGCAGGCCCGACGTGACGGCGCTGCTCGAGCGGCACCTGGCGTTCTCGACGACGGAGACGCGGCCGGAGCACTCGTTCGCGCTGGACGTCAGGGGCTCATCCACCCGGCGATCACGTTCTTCAGCTACCGGGCGGCCGGCGGCCAGCTGCTGGGCGTCGGCGCCCTGAAGCTGCTTGACGGCGACAGCGGTGAGCTCAAGTCGATGCACACCGCGGCCGAGGCGCGCGGGCGCGGGGTCGGGCGGGCGGTGCTGGCGCACATCATCGGCGTCGCCAGGGAGCGCGGGCTGCGGCGCATCTACCTGGAGACCGGCACGACGCCGGGCTTCGCCGCCGCCCGGGCGCTGTATGCCAGCGAGGGATTCATCCCGTGCGGCACGTTCGGCGGCTACCCGGTCACCTGCGACAACACCTTCATGACCCTGGCGCTGGCCTGACCGGGCGCCCCTAAGCGGCCCAGGGCTTGCGCAGGGTGCTGGCCTCGGAGTTCGCGCGGCTCAGCAGGGGGCCGACGCCGATGTACTGGAAGCGGCGGACCTGCGACCGCACCACGACCGCCCAGGCGATGACCGCGACGAGCATCAGCCAGAAGAACAGCCCGGCGAACAGCGCGATCAGGAGCCGGTCGAAGCCGGGCGAGGCGACCCGCCACAGGGCGCGCTCGTTGTAGAACTGCTCGCCGGTCGAGTCGTTGATGACGGCGATGTACTCGGCCCGGTTCCCGTTGACCGCCTGGCAGACGGTGGCCACCTGGCCGGGGTTCAGCCAGACGTCAAAGTCATCGACCGAGACGGTGTACTCCATCGTCCCGTCGGTGAGCCGGAGCATGTCGGTCACCCGGGAGAACCCGATCCCGTCGCCGTGCACGTAGCCGTCCATGCGGGACTGTGCCGTTGTCACCCAGCCGGTGAACGTGTAGATCTCCCAGCCCGAGTGGGAGCCGGTGAACCGGGTACCGGTGCTGTCCGCCTCCAACGGGGCCAGTGCGCGCACGATGCTCGCGACCACTGGGATGATGAGCAGCAAGTTCACGAGCAGGTAAGCAGCAACCACGCTTCCCCCCGAGTCCGGGCGCACCCGCCCCGAGAGGGCACAGGCATCCCCGGTACGAGGCGCCCGGAAGTCCCGTGTCCGGAAGATCCGGAACGCCGCGCTTCCGTTTCCTGAAGTTGAATACCCGATGGATACAAGGCAGTAACCACTGTTACTGCTGATACTGTGCACGAGCCACCTTTGCCCTGATATGAGGCGAAGTCCCGGTGGCCCGGCAGCCGGACGGCTAGGCCCGCGCGGCCTGCTCGGCGGCCAGGGCGAGCAGTTCCGCCGCGTGCGCCTGGCCGAACTCGGAGTCCTCCATGCCCGCCAGCATCCGCGACAGCTCCCGGACCCGGCCGTCATGGTCGAGGCGGATCACGCCGCTGGAGGTAATCCGGCCATCGTTCGCCTTCGCGACGACGAGGTGGTTGTCGGCGAACGCGGCGACCTGAGGCAGGTGGGTGACGACGATGACCTGCGCCATCCGGGCGAGCTTCGCCAGCCGGCGACCGATCTCGACCGCCGCCTTGCCGCCGACGCCGGCGTCTACCTCATCGAACACGAAGGTCGGCACCGGGTCGGCACCGGCGAACACGACCTCGATCGCCAGCATGACGCGCGGACAGCTCGCCGCCGGACGCGCCCTTGTGCAGCGGAAGGAAGGGCGCGCCGGGGTTGGACGCCAGCCGCAGTTCCACGTCATCGAGGCCATGCGGCCCCGGCTCGGATAGCTGGCTGATGACGGCCGAGATCCGCGCGTGCGGCATCGCCAGCGCGGCGAGCTCGGTCGTCACGTCGCCCGCGAACCGCTCGGCGGCCTCCCCGCGCAGCCGCGACAGCCGCGCGGCCAGGGCGTTCACCTCGGCCGCCAGCTGGGCCTCCGCCGCCGCCAGCTCGGTGATGGTGTCGTCGTCGCCGTCCAGCTCGGTCAGCCGGGTCGCGGCGTGCCGCGCCCAGTCCAGCGCCGCCGCGACCGTGCCCGCCACGACGACGGCCAGCTCACCCTGGCCAGCGCCCGGCGCGGGCCGCCGAGCCATCGCCGTCGGCCGGCGGCGGCTCGGCGACCGCCCTGCTGAGACCGTACGGGCCGCCGTAGCCGTATGCCCGGATGATGCGCCCCAGGGCCGACCGGCGCTCCTGGACGGCGGCCAGCCGGGCCGGGTCGGCATCGACCGACTGCACGTAGGAGGCCAGCTCGCCCGCCACGTCCGATAGCAGGTAGATCGCCTCGGATAGCCGTCCGGCCAGCCCCGCCAGCTCGGCGTCGTACCGGGCGACGCCGTCCAGCGCCGAGCGGGCGTGGCCCGAGCAGCGTCAGCGCGTCCGCGCCCTCAAGGCCGGCCGACGGATCGCCTTGCAGGGCCTCGTGCGCCACCGAGGCGCCGGAGTGCAGCGCGTCGGCGTTGGCCAGCCGCTCCTCCTCGGCCCGCAGCGCCTCGTCCTCGCCGTCGGCCGGCGCGAGCTTCTCGATCTCGGCCAGCCCGGCCCGCAGGCACCTCGGCCTCGGCGGCGCGCTCGCGGGTGGCGGCGGTGATCTCGGCCAGCGATGCCTTGACCGCCTTGTGCCGCTGGTAGGCCCGCTGGTAGTCGGCCAGCACCGCGGCCAGCTCGCCGCCCGCGTACTTGTCGAGCGCCTCGCGCTGCCGGCCGGGCTTGAGCAGCTGCTGCTGATCGGATTGCCCGTGCACGGCGACCAGGTCATCGGCGAGGGACATCAGCAGGGACACGTTCGCCGTCGTGCCGCCGACGGACGCCCGGGAACGGCCCTCGGTCGAGACGGACCGGGTCAGCACCAGCGACCCGTCCTCGTCCAGCTCGCCGCCGGCCTCCTCGACCTGCTGGGCGACCTTCCCGTTGGGCACGATCCGCAGCCTGCCCTCCACCGCCGCCCGCGGCGCGCCCGGCCGGATGCGGGCCGGGTCGGCCTTGCCGCCAAACAGCATCCCGAGCCCGGTGACCACCATCGTCTTGCCCGCGCCGGTCTCACCGGTCAGCGCGGTGAAGCCGGGCGAAAGCTCAAGCAGGGCATCGTCGATGACCCCGAGCCCGGTGATGCGGACTTCCTCAAGCATGACCGCTGCTTCCCGTCTTCCTGCTAGCCAGCACTGCTAGCCACAATGCCAGAATTATCCACCGCGCGAGGACCGGCCCCGCCAGCCGGCGACCGGAAGCCCGAACTTCGCGACCAGCCGGTCGGTGAACAGGCCGCCGTCGGTGCCCTCGGTGCCGTCGGCGCCGTCAGCCCCGGCAGCGAACCCGTGCACCCGCGCGAGCAGCACCGGCAGCGAGCCGCGCCGGACCTCGACCCTGGCCCCGGGCGGCAGGTCGGCCCTCCGCCGCCCATCGCACCACATAGACGACCGCGCCTGTCTCCGCTGTCAGCGTCTCTGCTCCCGGTGTCACCCGCGCAGGTCCGGCGGACCGCAGGCCGCCCTCGCCCCGCGCCTTGACTGGCAGCTGGGAACCGCTACGCCAGTTCGGCGCCGGCACGAGGCCCCTCGTACAACAGTTCTACCGCAAGGACCGACTCCGGCGATACCACCATGGGCGGGGCAAATAGCGCGTGCGCACTGATTGGCACCAACAGCAGCGCCTGGACCCCGGGCCAGACGACCGGCCCCCCGGCGGAGAACGCGTAGGCGGTGGACCCGGTCGGGGTGGCGCAGACGACGCCATCGCACCCCCAGCGGGACAGCGGCCGCCCGTCGATCTCGATGACGACCTCCACCATGCGCTCGCGGGCGCCCTTCTCGACCGTCGCCTCGTTCAGCGCCCAGGTCCGGGCGATCTCGACGCCGTCCGCGCGCGCCACCACGTCCAGGGTCATCCGTGCCTCGACCGCGTAACGCTGGTCGATGAGCTTGTCGACGGTCTCGGCCAGCCCGTCCACCTCGGCCTCGGCGAGGAAGCCGACATGCCCCAGGTTGACGCCGATCAGCGGGGTGCCCACCGGCCGGGCGAACTCGGCGGCGCGCAGCAGGGACCCGTCGCCGCCAAGCACGATCACCAGTTCGGCGCCGTCAGCGGCGTTCGGGCCCGGCGGCACCACCGTCATGCCCGGGCAGGCGATGGCGCCCGCCTCGTTGCTCGGTGACGCGCACCGTGATCCCGGCCGCGCAGAGCCGGTCGATGACCAGCCGTGCGGTATCGAGTGCCTGCTCACGGCCGGTATGCACCATGACGAGCATGGTCCGCTGTGATTCACCCACCGGGCGCCAGTTCCTCCTCGCGGGCACGCACTACGCGGGCCCTTCCACGATCGCGCGCCGCAGGTCGTCTTCGTCGAGCGGCGGGCAGCCACGGCGTAGCCATATGAAGTACTCCACGTTCCCCGCCGGACCCGGCAGCGGGCTCGCGGTGATGCCCCGCACGCCGAGCCCGAGCCCGGCGGCGGCAGCGGCGACGGCCCGGACGGCGTCCGCGCGCGCCTCGGGGTCCCGGACCACGCCACCGGCTCCGACCCTATCCTTGCCCACCTCGAACTGCGGCTTGACCATGAGGACGTAATCAGCGTCCGGCTCGCAGCACGCGACCAGGGCGGGCAGCACGAGGGTCAGCGATATGAACGACAGGTCCGCCACCGCCAGCGACGGGGCCGGGGCCACCTGCTCCGGCTCCAGCGCCCGCACGTTCACCCGGTCCAGCACCGTGACGCGGTCGTCGGTCCGCAGCGACCAGGCCAGCTGCCCGTAGCCGACGTCCACCGCGACGACGTGCGCGGCACCCGCCCGCAGGAGCACGTCCGTGAACCCCCCGGTAGAGGCGCCAGCGTCCAGGCATCTCCGGCCCGCGACGACAAGGCCGGGAAGCGCCGCGAGGGCGCCGGCCAGCTTGTGCCCGCCCCGGGAGGCATACTCCGGCTGCGCGTCCTGCCCGGCCGGGGCGACGATGACCGCCGCGTCCCTGGTCACCTGGGTCGCGGGCTTGGCCGCGGTCTGCCCGCCAACCGATACCCGGCCAGCGCAGATCAGCTCGGCCGCCTGTTCCCGCGACCGGGCCAGCCCGCGGCGGACGAGCTCGGCGTCCAGCCGGACCCGCGTTGTCACCGCCGCGTGCCCAGCTCGCCCTGCTGGCCTCGCTCGCCCGGGCGTCCCGGGCGGGGGTCGTCGCCGGCGTCGCCCAGCTCGCCAAGGATCTCGCGGAGCTGGTCGTGGACCGCCTCAAGAACCGGCGGGTGCTCATCCAGCGGGGTCTCGTGCAGGCGGGCGAGCCTGGAGATGGCCTCGTCGACCCGCGAGTCACCCGTCGAGTCGCGGGCCGGTCCAGTCCGTTCGGTGTCCATGACCCTAATTTTCCCTCACTCTGCCTCCCGCGTGGCCACGCGCCAGGCCACGCGGGCTGCGACCTCTGCTAATCTCCGCGTGAACGCTACCCTCCACGAGCGAGCGAGGACACGTGCACACTGCGGAGGAGTGCCACGAGGCGCTGCAGAAGCTGGCCAGCCGGCTGTCGGAGCTGAAGCCCGCCGAGCGGGCGGAGTACTTCGGCGACCGGACGATCAGCGTTACGGCTAGTGATCTCGGCGTCACGTTCGTGACGGTACTCGGAGCAGGGAATGACCCCGTGCGCGTGGCAGCGCCCGGCGAGCCGGCGGCGGACATCCGGATAACCGCTGACAGCGACCAGGTCATCGCGCTCGCCCAGCAGCCGATGAACATCGCCCGCGCCTACTTCTCCGGCAAGGTGAAGATCGAGGCGAGCATGAAGGACATCTTCCGGCTGCGCCGGCTGCTGTAGGAGCTGACGGCTAGCTGATCAGGTCGTCGCCTGGCGGCATGTTGGCCACCTCCAGGCCCCTCGGCCTGGGCCTGGAGCGGCGCGCGAAGACGATCATCGCGGCGAGGGCGATCGCGGCGAGCACCGCGGCCGACGTCGCTACCAGCCCGTCGACCGCGATGCGAGCCTCGTCGCGGTGCGTGACGACGATCGGGGCCGGGGACCTGGCCAGCCGGGTTCCGGGATCGGCCGTCATCGACAGCCCGGGGATGGGAACGATGTGGCTCGGGTTGCCGTCCGGCGCGCTCGCGCTCGCGCCTGCGGGGTCGGTGGCGTCCTGCGCGGCAAAGCTCGCCGCCTGGAGCGCGGCGGCGGCGTCCACCTCGCCGAAGCCGGTGTCCACGCTGTAGCCGCCCGCGGGACGGTGACTGGCGGTCGTAATGATCGCCTGCTCAACGGCCGACGGCGACAGCCGCGGGTACCTCGCGAGTATCAGCGCGGCGACGCCGCTGACCAGCGCGGCGGCGGGGCTGGTGCCGTCCCGTGCGCTGTAGCGGCCGCCCGGGACCGCGCCGACGACGTCAACGCCTGGCGCGGACACGATGACGGAGGAGTTCTGCTGGGAGAACGGCACGCGCTGGCCAGCGGGGCTGACCGCGGCCACGGCGATGACCCCGGGGAACGAGGCCGGGTAGAGGTAGGGGGCGAAGCCGGCGGCCGTTCCGCCGTCGCCGGCGGAGGCGACCACCACGGCCCCGCGGGCGATGGCATAGGCGATCGCCGCCCGCAAGCCGGCCGTGGGACGGGGCGCGCTGAGGGACATGTTGATGACCTTGGCGCCATGACCGGCCGCGTAGCGGACGCCCTCGCCGATAGCGTCGGCGTACCTGGGCTTGTCGTTGTAGGCGGCGACCCCCGGCTCGGTGTCGTCCGGGATGACCCGGACCGACAGGATCCGCGCCTGCGGCGCGACGCCGATGACGCCCAGGGCGCGGCCCGGGCCCCGGCCGTGGCCCGCGATGAGCGAGGCGATGTACGTGCCATGCTGGCGCGGTAGCCGGTAGCCTGCCGGGTCCGCCCCTTCCGCGTAGTCCGTGCCCGTGGTCACCTGCCCGGCCAGGTCGGGGGTGCCCGGGTCGACCCCGGTGTCCAGCACGGCGACGGTCACCCCCTTGCCCCGGCTGGCCCGCCAGGCGGCGGGCACGTCAATCTGCCGGAGCACGGGCATCTCGATGGCGCGGACCGCAGCGGCATCCGCGGGCGGCGCGGGGGCGGTGATCCCGTCCGGCGCGGCCAGGGTGCCCGGCCCGGCCCCGCTCGGCTGCCCGCCCAGCGGGCCGGCGATCGCGAGCAGCACCAGCGCCGGCCGCAGGGCACGGGACCGACGGGAGCTCAGCACTTCCACTCCGGGTCGCCGCAGCGGACCGGTTCCGGTGCGGCGAGCGGCGCCACCACCGCTGACACGATGCTGTTCATCGGGCCGAACACCGCCGCCTGCGGCTCGGTGCCGGGGCGCGCGGGCCTGCCGTCGGCGTACCCGGCGACGGCGAGGACCACGTACGGGCCGCTCACCCGGATCTCCGACGCCTGCCGGGCCGGATCGGCGAAGAGCGCGGCGGCCGTGGCCGGCAACTGGAGGGCATTCAGTCCTGCGGCCGGGTACCCGGTACCGGGCACGTGCGCCGCGAACTCGCGCGCGGCACCGCCGTCGGGAAACACCACGACGCCGACGGTGACGACCGTGCCGCCGAGCGCGTCGGCGTAGCTCGCGCGCATCGCCGCCACGCACCCCAGGCGCTGCGCGGCGCCGGCCACGGTGTCGTCGAGCGCCTCATCGCAGCTGTCGCCGGCACCGATGCCGAGCCGCCCCGCCGCCTCGCTCGTCCGCTGGGCGGTGGCATACCGAACCGACGCGGGGAAGACCTGGCCGAGCGCGAGCCGCTCCCACCGCTGCGCGATTCCGGCCGTGGCCGCCGCGCTGTCCTCCGCCTGCGAGGGCCCGCGGGAGGACTGCGCGTGCGCAAGCCTGGCGGCCTGGGCGGCGACGCCAAGGCTGACAGCCGTGATGATGACGCCACACACCACGATCAGTGCTGCGCCCCTGCCCCTCACATAGCGAGGTTAGCTGACTAACGCCAGGCCGGATAGGCCATCATTGGGACATGGGAGAGTTGATCTTGCTGCGGCACGGCCAGACGGACTGGAGCGCGTCAGGCAAGCACACCGGCCGGACCGACATCCCGCTGACCTCGACCGGGGAGGCCCACGCTACCCGGCTGGCCAGGGCGCTCGCCTCCCGGGTCGCCGCCGGGCACCCCATCACGGCCGTGTTCACCTCGCCCGCCGCCCGCGCGATGCGAACGGCCGAGCTGGCCGGGCTCGGCGGCCCGGACGGGCCGGGAGCGGTCAGCGGGGTCAAGCCCGAGATCGACGCTGACCTGTGGGAGTGGGACTACGGCGGCTACGAGGGACGCACGACCCCGGACATCCAGGCCGAGCGCGCCGGCTGGTACCTGTGGAACGACGGCGTCATCCCCGGTGACGGCACGCACCCGGGCGAGTCCGTCGGGCAGGTCGGCGCGCGGGCTGACCGGGTGCTGGCCCGCGCCGCGACCCGGCTGCCGGACGGCGATGTCGTCCTCGTCGGCCACGGGCACGCGCTGCGCGTGCTGGGCGCCCGCTACCTGGGGCTGATGCCGTCGGAGGGACGGCTGTTCCGGCTCGACACCGGGACGCTCTCCACGCTGGGCACCGAGCACGGCGAGCCCATCATGCTGACGTGGAACGTTGCGCCTCCGGCGTGACCTGCGCCGGCACGCCGCGCGCGCAGCCCGTCCGCGGGCGCCTCGCCGGAGTCATCCGGCTCATCCGGGCGCGTCTCGTCGCGCAGCCAGTCCAGGTAAGCGGTCGCTCCCGCGACGATCGGGACGGCGACGATCTCCGGCTCGTCATAGCTGTGCCGGTCAGCGATGAAGGTGATGAGCTCCTCGACACGGTCGGCGGTCGTCTTGAAGAAGACCAGCCACTCCTCCGTGCGCTCGATCTCCTCGTTCCACCAGAAGGTGGACGCCAGCGGGCCGGCGACCTGGGTGCCCGCGGCAAGCCGCGCCTCAACGGCGGCCCGCGCCAGCTCCATCGCCTCGGCCCGCGAGTCTGTCATGGTCTGCACCTGCAGGAACTCGATCCCCGCATGGTGGACGGCCCCGTTTCCTGCCATGCTCACTGATGGTACGCGCCTTGTTCACCGTTGCGTAGGGGGGCCGTCACCGTCGCTACCATGGCGGAGGCGCAACGGGCAGGTAACATTCGTTGTCAGGGGTACGCCCCGGCAGGGATACGGAGGGGCAATACGTGGTTACGCAGGCGACACGGTTGGCCGATGTTCGGTATGACATCCGCGGGCCGGTGCTGCGGCGAGCGCGTGAACTTGAGGCGCAAGGGCACGAGATCATCAAGCTCAACATCGGGAACCCGGCACCCTTCGGGCTGTTCACGCCGGACGCTGTCCTCCAGCACGTGACGGCGGCCGTGGAGGCCTCACAGGGGTATTCGGACGCGCGCGGGATACTCGAGGCACGCGAGGCGGTGCAGCGGTACTACGAGCGGCGCGGTGTCGGCGGCGTGGCCGTGGATGACGTCTACCTCGGCAACGGCGTGTCCGAGCTGATCGTCATGTCGCTGCAGGCGCTGCTGAACCCCGGCGACGAGGTGCTGGTGCCCACCCCGGACTACCCGCTGTGGACCGGCGCGGTGAGCCTGTGCGGCGGGCGGGCGGTGCACTACCGGTGCGCCGAGGAACGCGACTGGAATCCCGACGTGGAGCACGTGGAGTCCCTGGTCACGCCGAAGACGCGAGCCCTCGTCATCATCAACCCGAACAACCCGACCGGTGCCGTGTACTCCCGCGAGACGCTGGAGCAGCTGCTGGAGATCGCCCGGCGGCACGGCCTCCTCGTGCTCGCCGACGAGATCTACGACCAGATCCTCTACGACGGCGCGGTCCACCACCACGTGGCGGCGCTCGCCCCGGACCTGCCCGTCCTCACCCTGGGCGGGATGTCCAAGAACTACCGGCTGGCCGGGTTCCGGTCGGGCTGGCTGGTCGTCACCGGCCCCCGGGAGCCGGTCGCCGAGTACCTGGAGGGCCTGGAGCTGCTCGGCAACATGCGGATGTGCCCGAACGTCCCGGCCCAGCACGCCATCCCGGCCGCGCTGGATGGCGGCATCGACGTCACTCCGCTGCTGCAGCCCGGTGGCCGGCTGCGCGACCAGCGCGACCGCGCGTGGGACCTGCTCACCGCGATTCCCGGCGTCAGCTGCTATCAGCCGGCCGGGGCCTTGTACCTGTTCCCGCGGCTCGATCCCGACGTGCACAAGATCGCCGACGACCAGAAGATGTGCATCGACTTCCTGGAGCAGCAGCACGTGCTGCTGACCCACGGGACCGGGTTCAACCTGCCGTCGGCGGACCACGTGCGCGTGGTGTTCCTGGCCCCCGTCCCCGTCCTGGAGGACGCGATCGGGCGGCTGGGCACGTTCCTGTCGGGCTACCGCCAGTAGGTGCCGGATCGCGGCTCCCCGCCCGGGCGGTGGCCCGGTAAAATAGCACGAATGGGGCAGCGTGCGGTTCTTGTGACGGGCGGGTCTCGCGGGATCGGAGCGGCGATCGCGCTGGCGTTCGCCGGGCGCGGCGACCGGGTCGCCGTGCACTACCGGGAGGCCGCCGGGGCTGCCGCGACCGTGCGTGACAGCCTGCCCGGCCAGGGCCACGTCATCGTCGCGGCCGACCTAGCGGACGCGGACGCGGTCAAGGCCATGGTGGACTCGGCGGCCGAGCAGCTGGGCGGGCTTGACGTGCTGGTCAACAACGCCGGGGTCTACCTTGAGCACCCGGTGCTCGAGACGACCTACGAGGAGTGGCAGGCGGCCTGGCGGGCCACGCTGGACGTCAACCTGGTGGGCGCGGCGAACGCGACCTGGTGCGCGGTGCGGCACATGGCCGCTCGCGGCGGCGGGCGGGTGGTGAACGTGGGGTCGCGTGGCGCTTACCGTGGTGAGCGCACGCACCCGGCGTACGGGGCGAGCAAGGCCGGGCTGCACGCGTTCGGCCAGTCACTGGCGAGGGCCCTGGCCCCGCACGGGATCTCCGTGGCGTCCGTGGCCCCCGGGTACGTGCAGACGGACATGACCGCCGAGCAGCTGGCGACCCCCGAGGGCGGGGAGATCCGGGCGCAATCGCCGTTCAACCGGGTGGCGCGGCCGGAGGAGATCGCGGCGGCCGTCCTGTACCTGGCCTCTCCCGAAGCCGAGTGGACGAGCGGCGCCGTCCTCGACCTGAACGGGGCGTCCTACCTCCGGTAGCGGCGAGCCCCGCCCGGCCTTTCCCGAATCGGGCCGATTCGCTCGGCGCGGGAGTGAGTAATCGTGTGCTTTTACCGCGCAATCCTGCTCGTTAACGCACAGGGACGCCAGGGCTAAGCCCCCCGCCCATTGCGCCCGCGTGACCGTCCCCGGCTGCCCTGATCCCCAGTGGCCCGCCAGCGCTCAGGGCACCGCGCGGGCCGAGGGGCGAGCATCCCTTCGGCATGTGCGCGACAAACAGCCGCAATCGACATGTGGCTATCCGCATATCACGGGACGATCTAAGCAAGAAAAGAACGAATCGTTGCAAGAAGCGGCGTCCCGGTGTTAGATGGCCGGTGAGCGCGGAAATTTCCTGACACCGTGGTCCATCGCGCTCACTCGAGTCCTGACTGGAAGGGGTGGGGCGTGTTCGCACGAAGACTCACCAGCAGCGTGGCCCTGGCGACGCTCGTAGCACTGGCAAGCACCGCGGGGGCGGCGTCGGCCAGCGCCTCTCCCGCACGGGATCCCGGCCACCGCAGTCCCGTGGTGCCAACCTCCGATCACGGCCGCGGCGCCGCCGTCCCGTTCACCGAGTACTCGGCTGTCGGGTCGGCGACCAACGGCACCGTGATCGGCCCGTCCGGCAACCTCTACACGCTGCCCGCCGAGGCCGTGGGCCGCACCGCGGTCACGCTCAGCGGGCGCCGGCAAGCACGTCGACTTCACCCTCGCCCGGCCGGCCAACGCGGTCGACCTCCGCTACTCCATCCCCGACTCGGCCGACGGCAGCGGGCTGACGACCGCCGCTGAAGGTCTACGTGAACGGGCAGGCGAGACCCGACCTGACCCTCACCTCGAAGTACACCTGGTTCTACGGGAGCTACCCGTTCAGCAACGACCCGGCCGACCTGCACGGCCACCACATGTACGACGACGTGCGGACCCAGCTCGGCCGGACCCTGCCCGCGGGGACGCACGTCCGGTTCCAGATCGCCAACCCGTCGATCCCGGTCACCATCGACGTCGCGGACTTCCAGGAGGTCGCGCCGCCCGCGCCGCAGCCGCGCGGCTCGATCTCGGTGCTGTCCTTCGGAGCCGACCCGACCGGCCAGACGGACTCGACGACCGCCATGCAGAACGCGATCAACGCCGGCAGCGCGCAGGGCAAGGCCGTCTACATCCCGCCGGGCGACTTCACCGTCACCGCGCACCTGATCGTCAACAAGGTGACCCTGACCGGCGCGGGCGAGTGGTACTCGGTGCTGCACGGCAACGACGTCGGCGTCTACGGCAACCTGCCGCCCAGCCCGAGCACTAACGTCCACCTGTCGAACTTCGCCATCTTCGGCGAGGTCACCGGGCGCGTCGACTCCGCCGACGTCAACGGCATCGGCGGCGCGCTGGCCGACTCCACCATCAGCAACGTGTGGATCCAGCACACGAAGGTCGGGATGTGGCTCACCGGCCCGTTCGACAACCTGAAGATCAGCAACGTGCGGATCCAGGACACCACCGCCGACGGCATCAACTTCGACGGCGGCATCACCAACTCCTCCGTCACCAACACCTACGTCCGCAACACCGGCGACGACGGCCTGGCGCTGTGGTCCTCCGGCGTCGCCGACTCCCACGACGCCTTCTCGCACGACACCGTCGTGCTGCCGATCCTGGCGAACAACTTCGCCATCTACGGCGGCAGCGACAACGCCATCGTCAACGACTACGGCACCGACACCATCACCCAGGGCGGCGGCATCCAGGTCGGCAACCGGTTCTCCGCCGTGCCGCTGGCCGGCACGACCACCATCGCCGACAACACGCTGGTCCGAACCGGCACCCTCGACCCGAACTGGAGGTTCGGCGTCGGCGCGATCTGGTTCTACGCTTCCGACGGCGAGGACATGACCGGCACGATCAACGTCGATCACAACACGGTCCTCGACAGCCCGTACGACGCGTTCGGCTTCGTCGGCGACTACATCCCCAACGCCACGCCGCCCGCCTACGCGATCGACAACGTCCACATCAACGACAACATCGTCCGCAACGTTGGCACGTTCGTGTTCCAGCTCCAGTCCGCCGGCTCGGACGACACGATCTCCAATGTGGTCTCCACCGGGACCGTCGGCCTGGACGGGACGATGGCCTGCGCCTACGGCATCACCCCCGACCTACGGGCCGGGCAACACCGGGTGGAGCGGCTCGGAGTGCGCGTTCCCGCCGTTCGACTACCTCAGCACGTCGACCTCGTCGCTGGGCTTCGGCCTCGTCAACCTGAACACCCAGAGCCCGTCGCAGTCGGTCACGATCACGAACCCGGGACCGGACACCGTGCCGATCTCCGGCGTCTACGCGACCGGCGGGTTCGCTGAGACCAGCAACTGCCCGGCGACGCTCGCCGTCGGGGCCAGTTGCACGGCCACGGTCACCATCACGCCCACCGCCGTCCAGCAGTACCTGGGCAACCTGGTGTTCGACTCCAATACCCCGTTCGCGCCGTACGTGGTCAGCCTGAGCGCCGCCGTCTACAACCCGAACGGCAACCTCGCGCTGACGGCGACCGCCTCGGCCGACAACACCCTCGCCGGGTTCCCGGCGGGCAACGCCAACGACGGCAACCAGGCCACCTACTGGCAGGCGGCGAACAGCACCGGCGACCTGACGCTGGCGCTGGCCGAGCCCGCCCCGGTGGACCGGGTCGTGCTGGAGCTGCCGCAGGGCTGGGGCGACCGCCACCAGACCATCGAGGTGGACGGCAGCACCGACGGCTCGACCTGGACCACCCTGCTCCCGTCGGCGGCGTACCTGTTCAGCGCCAACAACGCTGACGGCAACAACTTCGTCACCATTACCATCCCCTCCACCACGGTCAGCGACCTACGCCTGGACATCAGCAACAACGACGTCCAGGGCGCCCCCCAGATCGCCGAGTTCGGGGTCTACTCGAACTAGCCGACCGGCGGTGCAGCGCCGAGGGTCCCCCGCACGCGGGTGGGGGGGACCCTCGCCTTTTCGCGTTACCGGGAAACGAACCGCACGGGAACTTACCGGAGCGACGCGCGAATGACACGCAGTGGCGGCACAATAGCGGCATGCCCAATCACATCGCGCTGCTGAGGGGCATAAACCTGGGCGGGCGCAACAAGATAGCAATGACTGACCTGCGGTCAGTGATAACCGAACTCGGGCACGGGGACGTCACGACATACATTCAGAGCGGGAACGCGGTATTCACGGCGGCCGACGAGACCGCTGACGCCACCGCGATGGCCGAGGAGATATCGGCCGCGATCGCCGCGAAGCTCGGCGTTGTCGCCCCGGTCATCGTCCTCGCGCGGCGCGAGCTCGCCCAGATCATCGCGGCCAACCCGTTCCCGCGGGAAGCCGACCCCAAGAAGGTCCACGCGGTCGTCCTCAGCCATCCCGTGTCCGCCGACCTCGGGGACCGGCTGAGCGCCGCGGCCGCCCAGTCCGCCGCCAAGGGCTCCCGGGACGACATGCGCGTCATCGGGCGCACGGTTTACCTGCATACCCCCGATGGCTATGGCCGCAGTGACCTCGGGCAGCAGTTGCTGCGCATCCCTCACGTGCCGAAGGCGGGAACCACCGGCACCGCCCGCAACTGGGCGACGATGACAAAGCTGCTCGCAATGTGCGATGAATAAAGCCATGAACCGCCTGCCCTCTTCCACGCGGCTCTAGCCCGAGCCTAGGCCAGGATCGTCCAGCTATGCGGGGCGACGATCAGCGGGTCCGATGGCGGGTCGGCCAGGTCGGGTACCTCCGCCACGACGAGCTCGCCCGGGTCAACGGGGAACTTGACCTGGTCGTCGCCGGTGTTGAGCAGCAGCAGGACCTGCTCCGCTCCCCCGGCGCGCGCCGTCCCCTCGGACGGCACCATCCGGATCGCCATCGCCGTGCTGGACAGGTGCTCGGTCGCCGTCCGCGCCCTGACCAGCCACGGGTGCCGCCGCCTGAAGCCGATGAGCCGCTGGTGCAGCCGGTACGTCGGCCACCCGTAGGGGGCGAGCCCACCCGGCGACGCGGGGAACGGCGGGCGGATCTCGTCGTCTCCGCCGGCCCGGTGCTCCTTCAGGCCGCGGAACGCCTGCTCGTCGCCGTAGTACACGCTGGGCATGCCGGCGATGCAAAAGAGCACCGCGATCGCGTGCCCGATGTGGCGCTCGTCGTCCAGGGCGGTGGCAAGCCGGGTCACGTCGTGGTTGCCGACGAAGGTCTGCGGGAACAGGCCCCGGTCGCAGAACCAGTTGTGGCGGCCGAGCGCGTGGTCGAGCTCGTAGAAGTTCCGGTCGGTGAGGCTCGACCAGATCGCCTTCCACGTCTCGTACTGCGTGACGGAGTCCAGCCCGGCCTCGGCGGCGTAGGCGGCGTAGTCCCCGTGGATCATCTCGCCGGAGAACCAGGCCTCCGGGAACGTCTCGCGGACCGCGGGCAGCACCCGCGCCCAGAAGCCCGGGGGGACCGCGTAGGCGGCGTCCAGCCGCCAGCCCGCCGCGCCGCGGGCGAGCCAGTAGCGGGTCACCTCGGTGACGTAGCCGATGACGTCCGGCTCGTCGTGGGCGAGCTCGACAAGATGGCGGTGACCCTCGAACACCGCGAATTCACCGGTCTTCGCGTCCTGCCTGAACCACCGCGCCGCGGGGGTGCCGGCCGCCGGCCCCGGCGGCCAGGGCCGCGTCCGCCGCCGCGAACGCCGGGAACCGGCGCCCCACGTGGTTGAACACCCCGTCCAGCGCGACCCGCACGCCGCGGGCGCGGGCGGCGGCGACGAGCGCGTCGAAGTCCTCGTCATCGCCGAGGCGGGGATCGATCCTGAAGTGATCGACGGTGTCGTAGCCGTGGGTCTCGGCGGCGAAGATAGGGCCGAGCAGCAGCCCGTTGCAGCCCAGGTCGACGGCGTAGTCGAGCCAGCTGGCCAGGTGGCGGAGCCGGTGCCGGGCAGGCTCGCCAGGGGGCAGTGCCGCCCGCTCCGCACCGGTGAAGCCCAGCGGGTACACATGCCACCAGATAGCGTGCTCAGCCCACGGCACCACCTGCCCCACCATACTGGCCCCGTCCCTTCGCCGCCCGCCAATAAGGAAAACGCGGAATTAGGTCGCGACAGTTCCGTTAGGGGTCTCGCGCGGTAATTCGTCATAGTCTTTTTCCATGGATCCACTGCAAGCCGGGGACCCGAGCCGGGTAGGCGATTACCGCCTGCTGGGCAGGCTCGGAGCGGGCGGGATGGGCCAGGTTTACCTGGGGGCCACGCCGGGCGGGCGACTGGTCGCGGTCAAGGTGATCCGCGGCGAGGTCACCGAGGACCCGGAGTACCGGCGGCGCTTCGCCCGCGAGGTGCAGGCGGCGCGGTCGGTGGGCGGGTTCCACACCGCGCACGTGGTCGACGCCGATCCCGACGCCGACCCGCCGTGGATGGTCACCGCGTTCGTCGCGGGACCGTCGCTGCAGGCGACGGTCCGGCGAGAACGGCCCCCTCACCGTGGCGGCGGCAACGGCCCTGGGCGCCGCGCTGGCCGAGGGGCTGCATCGCGATCCACCGCTGCGGCCTGGTGCACCGCGACCTCAAGCCGGGCAACATCATCATGGCCGCGGACGGCCCGCGGATCATCGACTTCGGCATCGCGCGCCCCGTCGGCGCGAGCACCCTGACCGAGCGGGACACGCTGGTCGGAACGTACTCGTTCATGTCGCCCGAGCAGTTCCGCGGGGATCCGGCGACCCCGAGCAGCGACGTGTTCGCCCTCGGCTGCGTCCTCGCCTTCGCGCTGTGGAACGTGGCGACCCGGTCCGTCACCGGCCTCATCGCGAACCCCGGCGTGACCAACTGGCTCATCTTCACGCGCGACGGGCGGACGCTGATCACCGGGGCGGAAACAGGGGCCGTCGTCTTGTGGAACGTCGCGACCCGCAAGCAGGTCGCGACGGCGCGGGCGGGCAGCACGAACGGCAGTGCCGCGCCCGAGGACGCCGCCGCACTCAGCCCGGACGGTAAGACCCTCGCCTTCGCGGCGGGGGTGGGAAGCACCGCGAACCCCGACGTGGTGGACCTGTGGAGCATGACGACCCATCAGGTCACCTGGAAGGTGGCGGCGGCATCCGGCGGCACCTCCGCCCTGGCGTTCAGCCCGGGCGGAACCCAGCTCGCCGGGTCCAGCGACGATGGCACGGTCCGGCTGTGGAACGTGCGCGCCAGCGGCAAGCCGCTACTGCTCGAGACCTTCGCCGGGCACCGGGAGTCGGCCGTCGACGTGGCCTTCAGCCCCGATGGCGGCACGCTGGCCAGCGCGAGCTTCGACGGGTCCATCGACTTGTGGAGCACCCAGGGCACGCTGCTCGGCGGCGTGGCGAACTCGGCGATCGCCGCCGTGTTCTCCCCCGACGGCCGGACGCTCGCGATCAGCACCGATACGCCCGACGGCAGCCACGCCGCCATCCTGCTGTACAGCATGCCCGCGCGGAAGCTGGCCGCGGTGCTGCCAGTGACCGGCATCGCCGCCCTCGCCTACAGCCCGGACGGCAAGATGCTCGCGGTCGCGCCGGTCAACTCGCCCGGCGACAAGGTGCTGCTGTGGAACACGGCCACGCACGCGGTGACGGCGACGATCACGACCGGCCTCACCACCAGGATCAACAGCATCGCGTTCAGCCCGGATGGCACGCTGCTCGCCGTCGCCGGCATCCAGGACACGAAGATGCAAGTGTGGTCGGTCGCGGGGCTGACACGGGTGGCGTCTTTCGACGCCACCCTGAACACGGACTACCCGCCAGCCCTTGGTGGCGGGGTGACCATGCTGACCTTCAGCCCGGACGGCCGGCTGCTCGCCCTGGTGGGCATCGACGGAATCGTCCGGCTCTACAGCGTTCCGGGCTTTTCGCTGGCCGGCTGGCTCCAGCCGCCGATCGGGTCGACCGCGCTCGCGTTCAGCCCGAGTGGTCGCGAGCTCGCCCTCGGCAACGGGAACGGCAGCGTGTTCTTGTACAGGGTGCCGGCGACGAACGCCGCCCTCGCCCGGTGGGACAACGGGGACACCTACCTGGGCAGCTTCGCGGCGAGCACGAAGGAGATCTTCACCCTGCGATTCCTGTCGAGCGACGAGCTGGTCGCGGCCGGGGTCGACCAGGTCGTCCGGTTCTGGACGGTGCCATCGAGGGTGCCATCAGATGGCTTCAGCGCCACCATCCCCGCGCAGACCCTCGCCACCCACGACGGCGGGGCGATCTCGGACGTCTCCTACAGCGCGCCGCTAGGCCTGCTCGTCACGACGTCGCCAAGCGGCACGCGGGTGTGGCAGGTGAGCCCGCCCACGATCGCCACCGCCATCTGCCGGGCACTGCAAGGCCCCGGTGCAGCCGTTCCTGTGGTCGGACTACATTCCTGGCCTCCCCTACCAGGGGGTGTGCGGATGACCCCCGCGCGCCCCCGGCCATGGGAGTGCCGCTGGCCGTGACGGGCGCCCCGGCCCGGCTCAGCTCGGCCCGAGATCCTGCGACAGCCACCGCTGCGGGTGCAGGTAGATCGCCACCATCTCGCCGAACTCCGCCCCGGCCATCGCGAGGTAGGCCTCGGCCTTGCCTGGCGGCAGGTAGCGCTCCGCGATCTCCCGCGACAGCTCGTCGGTCCCCGGGACCGTGCGCGTGACCGGCCCCTCGACCGACACGTAGCGGACGGTCGGCGTGACCCGCTCGACCATCAGGGTGAAGCGGCCCGCCGCCTCGATGAGGCGGGCCTTCCGTGAGCTGGCCTCGGTGAGCACCCACGCCTCGCCGCCGGGCTCGTACTGGTACCACATGGGCACCGTCAGCGGCCCGCGGCCCGCCCCGGCCGACACCGACAAGGCGGCGATGTGCGGCTCAGCCAAGAACAGCTCGCGTTCACGCACGGACAATCTGCTATCAGCCATGAGCCCGAGTGTAACCAGGGGCACCGACAATCGAGGCGGGCAACGGGCGTGTGGGTTCGCGTCATTAATGTGAGGTCCTCAGAGCCTTGGCTGGCAGAGTCCCTGGAGTGGTTGCGCTGGTCACCACCAGGCGCGTAAAGCAGCGGCTGAACCCATCTGCCTCATCCGGCGCCAGTGCGGGCCGGGAACCATGAGGCACACCACGATGGCCGGCAACGCCACGACGATGCCGAAGGACCACGGGAAGACTTGCCTGGCCACGCCCGCGTACGGCTCGCTGACCCAGGCCGCGCTCATGCCGTCGCTCAGCGCGTTGATTCGCGTCTACTATCGTCACTTCATCCGTGGACGATCCTGTTGTAGAAGTACTCGCAGGCGGCACTCTCTTCCTTGAAGCGCTCCAACTCCCGCTTTGCGCCATGCTCGAAGTAGAAGACCAGCCAGGTCTTACCTTGCTTCTTAATGCACCACGTGCTTTCGTCGGAGGCGTCGAGGATCCGGTATCCTTCGGAGCTATATCCACCATTTTGAAGCGCGCTTTTAAGCTCGACGATATTCATCACGGAACCACCTTGACATACGCGCCACCCCGCCAGTCGCTTTATCCGCATCCATCCTATCCGATCTTCCGGACATAGGCTGCCGTCTTGAGTGGCTCGCCGTTGCGGAGCTTGGCCGCAGGGACCCATTGCTTCAGGTAAGGCGGCGAACGGCGCGTCCTCCAGCTATCCGCCAGCCTCGCCGCAGGCACCCCCGTCAGCCTCCGCGACGCCGTCACAGGCCTCGACGACGGTAACGTCGCCAGGCTGCAGCGGATACAGGTAAATGGTAGTTCTGACGATAGCGAGCCTTTTCCATCCTGCAGGTCAGGCGGTCCCTTGCAGTTGCAGGACGTGAATTGCCCTGGCGAGCTTGCCGATGCTGGCCGGGCAGCAGCGTGCCCCGCGTTCTGCCGCCTGCGACGCGTCAGTCACGGTCCTGCCATGTGCACACGCAGACTTCATTGCCCTCGGAGTCTGCCAGGATCCAGAATGCTCGCGCATGCTCGTCACTGACGAGCCGGCCGCCGGCCGCGAGGGCGGCTTCGACTCGGGCAACGGCATCGTCGTGCGGAACAGTCAGGTCAAGATGAATTCTGTTGCGCTGCGTGCGCGGTTCGTCCATCTGCTGGAACCAGACAGACGGACCGCCACCGGACGGGTCCACTAGGTCGGCGGGCGCAGTGACCTCG
The DNA here is from genome assembly GCA_963735415.1 of uncultured Actinomycetota bacterium. GTDB lineage: Bacteria > Actinomycetota > Actinomycetes > Streptosporangiales > Streptosporangiaceae > Trebonia. Next base: position 403,704 of record CAVTLB010000012.1, read on the forward strand.
TCATACCCGAGTACCGCCTTCCAGAACGGGCGCACTGCGGAGATGTCCATCGCATCGATCGCGATTGCAAGCGACTGAACCGAATGATGAGCAGGGTGCGCGACCGTCTGGTAACCGGCCGCGCGAACTGCCTTCGTGATAGAGCGGGCTAGATCAACGTCCTGCGTAGTCACCCGGAACTTGCCACGTGTCTCCAGCGTGAGCTCCACCTCGGCCGGCGGTCGCGCGCAGGCGCAGGTGGTCGTCCGCGTGCGGGCCGGCGATGCCGACCGCAGCGCGGATGACGTCGCACGCGCCGGACAGAGAGCCGACCGCGACAGCGGTGGTGAGGCAGTCGAGGAGGTACCGCCAGCCGAGGTCTTCAACTGCCAGCGACGCTTCGCTTTCCGTGAGAATCGTGTCAGCCATATGATCATGCTCTCCAGTGCCGTCGTGGCTTCTGTGCACCCTACTCGGTCGTTTCGCGGAGGCGTGGTAGCAGTGAGCCTTTCCCGTCCCGCAGGCCAGGGGGTCCCTTGCAGTTGCAGGACGTGAATTGCCCTGGCGAGCTTGCCGGTCGCGCAGGCGGCCGCGGGCGCGGCTGGCTTCCTTCCCGGAGTCCGGGAGCTTCCCGCCCTTGCGCTTCTTGCACGGGAGTGCGCGTGTGCGGCGCCCTGGTAGCCGCTGCCGGCCAGGACCACGACCCCGGCCTTCACTCTCGGCCTCGTCTACACCGTCAACAACGACTCCTTCAACTACCTTCTCGATATCAACGGCTACTTCCAGTAGCCGCTCGGCCGGCATCCGGCCCGTCGGGGCCGCCCGTGAGCGCAGGGGCGGCCCCGGTGGGCCGATAGTCTCGGGCTGTGCCTGACATCCAGCTGCCCGATGACCCTTTCGACACCGCTCGCCTGCGCCAGCGGGTCCTGGATGCCTGGGCGGCGTCGCCCGCCCGGTTCCGGGAGGACGCCAACGCCGAGGAGGACTACGCGCTCGGCGGGTACCGGGACCGGGTCGTCGTGGAGCTCGCGCAAAACGCCGCCGACGCCGCCGCCCGGGCCGGCGTCCCCGGGCGGCTGCTGCTGACGCTGCGGGCCGACGGGACGCTGGTCGCGGCGAACACCGGGGCGCCGCTTGACAGCTCCGGGGTGGAGGGCCTGTCGACGCTGCGGGCCTCGGGCAAGCGGGACGACGCGGCCCCCGAGGGCACCGTGGGCCGGTTCGGCGTCGGCTTCGCCGCCGTCGTGGCGGTGTGCGACGAGCCGCGGGTGGTGTCGCGGACCGGTGCCGTCCGGTGGTCGCGGCAGGAGTCACGGGCGCTGGCCGCCGGGCTTCCCGCGCTGGCCGGCGAGCTGGCGGCGCGCGGCGGCAACGTCCCGGTGCTGCGGCTGCCGTTCGCGGCCGACGGCTCGCTGAGCGAGAACATGGTGCCGGAGGGGTTCGACACGGCGGTGCTGCTGCCGTTGCGGGACGAGGCCGCGGTCGCGGCGACGGAGCGGCTGCTCGCGCAGACGGGCCCGGCCCTGCTGCTGGCGCTCCCGGCCCTGGCCGAGGTGAGCATCGAGGCCGGCGGTTCCCGCCGCACGCTGGCCGCCGTCCGCGACGGCGGCACCGTGACCGTCAGCGAGAGCGCCACCCCGCTCCCCCACGCTCCCGCCGGCGCGCCTGCCGGGCAGGTCATCGTGACCACCTGGCGGACGGTTGCCGCGGGCGGCCCGCTCGAGCGCGGCGCTGCTCGCGGACCGCCCGGTGGAGGAGCGTGACCGGCCCGCCTGGTCGGTCCGCTGGGCGGTCCCCGTCACCGAGGGCACCAGCCCGGCCCGGCTGCCGGATGGCGTTTCCCCCGTCATCCACGCGCCGACGCCGTCGGATGAGCCGCTCGGCCTGCCGGCGCTGCTGATCGCCTCGTTCCCGCTCAACCCGGACCGGCGGCACGTCGCGCCGGGGCCGCTGGCGGACTTCCTGGTGGAGCGCGCGGCCGACGCCTACGTCGCGCTGCTGCCCGGCCTGGCGCCCGGCCACGGGCTGCTTGACCTGGTCCCCGGTCCCATCGCCGCCGGCGAGCTCGACGGCCAGCTGCGCCGGGCGATCCTGGGCCGGCTGGCGACGGTCGCGTTCCTGCCCGGCGCCGGGGGCACCGAGCGGGTCAGCCCGCGTGACGCGCTGCTCCTCGACATCACGGCGCCGCCCGGCCTGGCCAGGTACCTGGCGGAGGTGTTCCCCGGCCTGCTTGGCGGGCCGCTGCGCCATCCCGCCTACTCGGTGCTGGGCATCAGGCGCATGCCGATGGCCGAATTGGCCGATACCGTCACCACGCTGGAACGGCCCGCGTCGTGGTGGCGGGGGCTGTACGCCGCGCTGGCCGACGTGGACCCCATGGCGCTGCCCGAGCTCGGCGCGCTGCCCGTGCCGCTGGCCGACGGGCGGCTGATCCGCGGGCCGCGCGGCGTGCTGCTGCCGGGCCCGGGGCTGACCGATCCCTCCCGGCTGGCCGCGCTTCGCCTGCGCATCGCCGACCCGGGCGCCGTTCATCCGCTGCTGGAGCGGCTGGGAGCGATCGAGGCGACACCGCGCAGCGCCCTGGAGCACCCGGCGACCCTGGCCGCCGTGGACGCGTCGCTGGACGAGGAGGACCCCGGGCCGATCGCGGACGCGGTCTTGTCGCTGGTGCAGGCGGCCGGGGTGCGGCCGGGCGAGTACCCGTGGCTAGCCGACCTGGCGCTGCCGGCCGGCGACGACGAGTGGGACCCGGCGGGCGACCTGCTGCTGCCCGGCGGTGAACTGGCCGACGTGGTGGCGGCGGACGCGGAGTTCGGCGTCGTGGCGCCCGCGCTCGTCGACCGGTACGGCACCCAGGTCCTCGAGGCGGTGGGGGTGCTCGGGTCCTTCGGCCTGCTGACCGAGCGGGACGTCGATTTCGGCGACGTTGACGTGATCGGGCTTGACCCGGACAAGCGCTCGTCCGGCGCCGCCGGCCTGGACCTCGACGGCGCGCCCGACTGGGCGGACAGCGTCCGCGCCCAGTGCGGCGACGGCCAGGTCCCGCCGGTGGCCGTCGAGGTCACCGCCGTCCGCGACCTGGAGCTTGTCGATCCCGCGCGGTGGCCGCGGGCGCTGGAGATCCTCACGACCGGCCCCGGCTGCGGGCCGCCCTGGTGAAGCCGACGCGGGTCCGGCTGCCCGACGGCGGCGTCGCCGACGTCCCCTCCTACACCTCCTGGTGGCTGCGTACGCACCCGGTCCTCGCCGGACGATGCCCGGCAGACCTGCGCACGACGGACGCGGACCCGTTGCTTGAGGGCCTGTACGACGATGCCGCCGACGTAGCCGGCCCAGGGGCAGACGGCGCGGGCGTGGCGCGCCTGCTGTCTGATCGCGCCATCACGCGGGCGCTCGGCGTCCGCGCCTCCCTCGCCGGCCTGCTCGCCGAGCCGGGCGGCCCGGACGACCTGCTAGACCGGCTCGCCGAGCCGGGCCGGCCGGTAAGCCGCCAGCAGCTGCGGTCCCTGTGGATCGCGCTCGCGGCGGCTACGCTCCCGGCCCCGCCCGCCATCCCCGCACTCCCGGCCCCGCCCGCCAGGATCCGCGCCATCCAGGCGGGCGAGGTCGTGGTGGCGGACGCCGACGACGTGCTAGTGCTCGACTCCCCCGACCTGTACCCCCTCGTGGCCGGGCGGCCGCTCGTGCTCGCCCCGTACGACCTGGCCCTGGTGCTGTCGGAACTGCTCGAGGTCCCGGTCGCCTCCGAGCGGGTCACGGGCCGGGTGGAGACGGCCCCCGAGCGGCGGCCGGTGCCCGGCCTCGTTCACGAGGTGCTGCCGGACGCGCCGGAGTCCTACCTCGCCCACGACAAGCTCGTGGTGGACGGCGTCGCGGTGCCGTGGCGCTGCGCCGACGGCGAGGTGCACGCCGCCACCCCGCAGGGCCTCGCCTGCGGCCTGGCCTGGGCGGCGGGCCACTGGCACGCCCGCCACCTGCTCACTACCCTGCTGTCCGGCCAGGACGAGTCCGCCCGGCTGCTAGCCGAGGCCGACCTGGACCCCCGGTGATGCGGCGATCACTGCCAGTGATTGACTTCATGCCATGGAGCAATCGCGACTCATAGTCGAATCCCTGCGCCGGAAGGTCGCGGACGGGGAGGTCGATACGGTCATCGTCGCATGCACGGACATGCAAGGCCGCCTCATGGGCAAGTACTGCTCGGCGCGGTACTTCCTCGAGGAGGTCCTGCGGCACGGCGCCGAGGCCTGCAACTACCTCCTGGCCGTCGACGTCGAGCAGGGCACGGTCAGCGGCTATGAGATGAGCTCGTGGGAACGGGGCTACGGCGATTTCACGCTTGTTCCCGACCTCGCGACGCTGCGGCTGCTGCCGTGGAAGAACCGGACCGCGATGGTTCAGTGCGACCTCGCCTGGACGGACGGCACCCCGGTGCGGGTCTCGCCCCGGCAGGTTCTCCAGGAGCAGCTCGGCCGGCTGGCGGAGCACGGGCTGGTCGCGCTCGTCGGCACGGAGCTGGAGTTCATCGCGTTCAACACCAGCTTCGAGGACGCCTGGGCCCGCGGCTACCGCGACCTGGTCCCGGTCAACCAGTACAACGTCGACTACTCGATCCTGGGCGTAGACCGGGCGGAGACGCTGCTCGGCGCCATCCGGCGGGGCATGGAAGGCGCCGGCCTGTATGTCGAGTCCGTGAAGGGCGAGTGCAACCTCGGCCAGCACGAGATCGCCTTCCGCTACGCCGGCGCGCTGACGACGTGCGACAACCACGTCGTCTACAAGAACGGCGCCAAGGAGATCGCGGCCGCCCTCGGCAAGAGCCTCACGTTCATGCCGAAGTTCGACGGCCGCGAGGGCAACTCCTGCCATATTCACCTCAGCCTGCGCGCCGCCACCGGCGCGGCCGTCCTGGCCGGGGACGGCCCGCACGGCTTCTCGCCGCTGATGGAGAGCTTCATCGCCGGGCAGCTGGCGCTGCTGCGCGAGCTGACACTCCTGCTCGCCCCGAACATCAACTCCTACAAGCGCTTCGCGGAGGGCAGCTTCGCGCCTACCGCGGTAGCCTGGGGCCTGGACAATCGCACGTGCGCCGTGCGCGTTGTGGGGAAGGGGCACGCGCTGCGGCTGGAGAACAGGGTTCCGGGCGGCGACGTGAACCCCTACCTGGCGGTCGCGGCGCTCATCGCCGCCGGGCTGCACGGCATCGACCACGGCCTGGAGCTGGAGCCGATGCTCGAGGGCAACGCCTACGCCAGCGCCAAGCCCAGGGTCCCGGCCAGCCTGGCCGAGGCCGCCCGGCTGTTCGGCGGCAGCGAGGTGGCCGGGAAGGCATTCGGGGAAGACGTCGTCGGCCACTATGTCCGGGCGGCCGAGGTCGAGCTGGAGGCATTCCAGAAGGCCGTCACGGACTGGGAACGGGTGCGCGGCTTCGAGCGCCTCTGAGGCGGGCACGGTCGACCTTGCCGGTGGAGGTCCTGGGCAGCGCCTCGCAGAACTCCACCACGTCGGGCACCATGTAGCGGGGCAGCATCCGACGGCAGTGCTCGATCACGTCCTGCCGGGTCAGGCAGTCCGGGCCGTCGGCCGCGCTGACGACCGCCCGCAGGCGGCTGCCGAGCAGCTCGTCGGGCACGGGCAGCACGATCGCCTCGCGAATGGCCGGGTGCGCGTAGAGCGCGGCTTCCACCTCCCCCAGCTCGACCCGGTAGCCGCGCGTCTTCACCATGCCGTCCCGGCGGCCGAGGAACACGTAGTTGCCCTCCTCGTCCAAGGTCACCAGGTCGCCCGTCCGGTAGGCCGGCTCGTCATAGGCTTCCTGGAACGGGTTGCGGACCAGCACGTCGCGGGTCTTGTCACGCTGGCCCCAGTAGCCGTGCATCAGCCCGGGGCCTCGCACGTACAGCTCGCCCTCCTCACCGGGCCGGGACACCCGGCCGCCCTCGCTGGTGACCGCGAACACCTCCGTGTTGTCGCAGGCCTTCCCGATCGGGACCGGGGCGCGAGCTCGATCACGGTCCGCCACGGGAACCTCGAACCAGGTGCACACGTTGGTCTCGGTCGGCCCGTACCAGTTGAGGTAGCGCGCGTGCGGCAGCTTCGCCCATCAGCCGCGTCAGGTGCTTGACCGGGAACACCTCCCCGGCGAAGATGATCGCTCGCAGCCGGGAAAGGTCGAATGCCCGCAGGTTGCCGTAGGACGCCAGCATCGTGAGGATCGAGGGCACGGAGTACCAGACGGTGATCCGCTCCCGGTCCATCCACTCCGCCAGCTTCCCGGGGAAGGTGGACGTCATGTCCGGGAGCACCACCATGCAGGCGGTGGCCCGGCAGGTGGCGAAGATGTCGAAGACCGACAGGTCGAAGTGGAGCGGGGCGGGGCTGCAGACGCGGTCCTGCGCGCCGAGCCCGGCGCAGGCCGCGGCCCACGCGACGAAGGTAAGCGAGGCGCGATGGGAGATCATCACGCCTTTCGGCGTGCCGGTCGACCCGGACGTGTACAGGATGTAGGCCAGGTCGGTCTCGATGCGCCCGGTCCGCGGCGAGTGCCTCGTCCGGTTCCGCCAGCACCTTCTCCCAGGGCACGACGGTGAGGCCCGGCGGCAGGATCCCGGCCGTCCCCGGGTCCTCGGGACCCCACTGCGGGCCCGGTGACGATCACGGCGCCGAGCTGGGGAATGCTGCCCGCCATCGCGGCCGCCTGGTGCCTGGTTCCCTCGTCGGCCATGACCACGGCGATGCCGCTGTCCCTGATGATGGTGGACAGCCGCCCGGCAGGCGACTTCGGGTCCAGCGGCACGTAGCATGCCCCGGCCTTCAGCACGCCGTACGCGGCCACGACCGAGGCGGCCGACTTGGCGGCGAGGATACCGACGCGGTCGCCCGGCGCCACGCCCTGCGCGAGGAGCGCGCGGGCCGCCTGGTTGCTCAGCCTGTCCAGCTCTTCGTAGGTGAGGAACCGCTCTCCCGCGGCGACCGCGGGCTGGCGTGGTGCCCGCGCCGCGCTTTCCGTCAGCAGGTGCTGCAGCAGATATGCCATGTTCCGTGCTTCCTCATGGTGGTCGTGAGCAGTGTTGGCGGGCGGCCAGCTCACAGGCCCAGCATCCGGGCCAGGATGACCCGCTGGATCTCCGAGGTGCCTGAGTAGATAGTGCTGGCCACGGCGTCCCGCAGGTCGCGCTCGATGCCGCTTTCCTTCATGTAGCCGTAGGCCCCGTGGACCTGGATCGCGTCCAGGCTGGAGGCGACCCACGCCTCACTGGCGAACAGCTTGGCCGCCGCGCCGGCGGCCAGCGCCGGCTTGCCCTCCTGCCCGAGCCAGGCGGCCTGGTAGATCAGCAGGCGGGCGGCGTCGAGCCGCAGGTACATGTCGGCCACCTTGTTGGCCACGCCCTGGAACTTCCCGATGGCCTGGCCGAACTGCTTGCGCTGCCGCGCGTAGTCCACGCACGCCTCGAGCTGGCGCTGCATGGCGCCCACGGCGCTGGCCAGGATGCAGCTGCGCTCCCATTCCATCGACGAGTTGAAGATGGCCATCCCCGCGCCCTCCGGCCCCAGACGGCTCGCGGCGGGGACCACGCAGTCGGTCAGCACGATCTCGCCCATCGGTGATGTCCGCAGGCCCATCTTCTCCAGGCTGCGGCTCACGGTGAACCCCGGCGTCTTCTTGTCGACGAGGAAGGCCGAGATCCCCGGTGAGCCTGGGCTTGCCGGGATGCGCGGCGAAGACCAGCACCACGTCGGAGACCGGGGCATTGGTGATGTACAGCTTGGTCCCGTTGAGGACGTAGTGGTCCCCCTCGCGCTCGGCGCGGGTCCGCATGCTGAACGCGTCGGACCCGGAATCGGGCTCGGTCATCGCGTGCACGCCCACCAGGTCCCCCGACAACAGCCCGGGCAGGTACGCCTGCTGCTGCGCCGGGGTGCCGAACTTCACCAGCGGCAGCTCCAGGCTCCACATCTGCGCGTTGAGCGAGAAGATGAGCCCGTTGTCGTGACAGCCGTATCCCAGCGCCTCCATGACCAGCACCGTCGTCAGGATGTCGGCGCCGCCGCCGCCCAGCTCCACCGGGACCGGCAGGCCCTGGATCCCGAACTTGGCGCAGGCACGCCAGGCCTGCGCGGAAAACTCGCCCGCATCCTCCTGTTTCGCCAGGTCCTGGTCGAGTTCCTGGCGGGCGAACTCGATCGCCGCCTCCTTGAGCTCGCGCTGCTCGGCGCTCAGCGAGAAGTCCATGCCATCCCCCTTGTCCCGCGACCGCGGGTCACGCAGCCTCTTCCGTCGCTCCCGTCCGCCGCCGCGGACGGGCCGCCATGACCGACCGCCATCGCCGCGCCGGCCCGCTCGCGCGGGGCGAGCAAGCCAGCCTGAGCGCGGCGGCGTGCGCGTGCGCCTCCGTCTGGTCCCGCAGCGGCACCAGCGAAGGCAGCGTTCCCGCGTCCTCGTAGTGGTGCACCAGCGCCCGGGCGATCAGGTGATCGGTCAGCCAGGGGTTCTTCGGCAGGACCGGCCCGTGCAGGTAGGTGGCGTACACCTCCCGGTAGCGGGCCCCTTCCGTGCCGTCCTCGCCGTTGTTGCCCGCTCCGGCGATGACCCGCCCGAGCGGCTCGGCGCCGGGCCGAGGTAGGTACGGCCGCTGTGGTTCTCGAAGCCGACGAGGCGGTGCCGTTCGCCTGGCTGTTCGCCATCGCCGAGGTCGCAGTCAACGGCGATGTGGCTCATGAAGCGGGTGCCGCCGCCTTCGGTCACCGCGTCAAGCACCCCTATCCCGGCGATCGGCGGCTCGCCGACGGGGGCGTAGTAGTTGCCGAGGAGCTGGTAGCCGGCGCAGACCGCCAGGACCACGGCGCCGGCCTCGATCGCCTCGCGCCAGCGATCCGGCTTTCCGCCCGAGGTCGCCGGCCGCCACCCGCATCTCGCAGTCCTGGCCGCCGTGCAGCAGGATCAGGTCGAATTCGGTGAAGTCGGGGACCTCCCCGACCTCGGCCTCGGCGACGCGGTACTGGATCCCCCGCCAGTCGCACCGCCGGGTGAGGGCGAGCAGGTTCCCCCGGTCCCCGGCCACGCTGAGCAGCCTCGGGTACAGGTGGCAGATGCGGATCGTCATCGGTGCAGCGTGCTCCATGTCATTCCTCCCAGAACGGCGGCACCCAGCCGCGTCGTTGCATGATCCGGCGGAACTCGCGCATCGGGGTGTAGCCCGCGAGGATGTACAGGGACTCGTCCGGCGGTACGGCCGCCAGGGCGGTGTCCAGGGCGCTCTGGCGTTCGGGGATGACCTGGATGTCATCGCGCCCGGCCCCGGCGTACTTCATGCGCAGGGCGACTTCCTCGGCTCTGGTCCCGCTGACGACCAGGCTCGCGAGGTCCGGCACGAGCTGCTCGAGGTCCACGTCCCACAGCCAGGCGAAGTCTTCCCCGTCGACCTCGGTGTTGCTGTGCGCGGCCAGCACGTGCTTGCGGCCGGGGCGCTGCCACGATCAGCCGGAGGGTGGCGTTGTACGACGTCGGGTTCTTGACGAAGGACAGCACCACCCGGCGGCCGCCCGCCTTGATCTCCTCAAGGCGCCCGAACGCCGGGCGCAGGCCGGCGAGAGCGGACCGCGCGCTGTCCGGCTCCAGCGTCCCCAGCGCGTACGCGCCGGCGAGCGCGGCGGCGGCGTTGTACACGTTGTGCAGTCCCGGCAGCGGCACGTGCACCCGCACGGTTCCGGCCGGCGTCTCGCGCGGTGACGTCGCTGCCCGCCGTCCGGTGACGCCTCGACCCGGGTGACCGCGACGTCCAGGTCCGGCCGCGCGGTCCCGCACCCCGGGCACTCGTAATCCCCGAGGTGGGACAGGTAGGCGCGACGGTACGTGAGGGCGTGCTGGCAGTGCACGCAGCGGATCGTGTCCGCGGCGTGCTCGGGGACCTCCGTGCCCGCGTCTTCCACGCGCAGGCCGAAGTACACGCGCCGGGCCGGGGCCGTGCGGGAGCGAAGCTCGCCACGAGCGGGTCGTCGCCGTTGAGGACCACGCTGGCGTGCCCGGGCAGCGCCTCGATGGCGGCCTCCAGCATCCGCGCCATCGAGTACAGCTCGCCGAAGCGGTCCAGCTGATCGCGGAAGATGTTGGTGATCAGGACCATGTCCGGCGCGACCTCCGGCGCGGCCCGCCGCATCGTCGCCTCGTCGACTTCCAGCAAGAGCAGCCGGGCGTCCATCCTGCCCCGCAGGTCGGCTTCCCGGACGGCCACCGAGGTCACCCCCTGGAGCAGGTTCGACCCGGACCGGTTCTGGGCGACGCTGGTGCCGGCGGCCTGCGCGAGGGCGGCGAGCATCCGGCAGGTCGTCGTCTTGCCGTTGCTTCCCGGTGATCACGGCCTTGCGGGCGTTGCTCGCCGCGGCGACCTTCTGCAGCACGAGAGGGTCGATGCGCCGGGCGATGCGCGCCGGGAAGGCTTGTCCCGCCGCCGACGTTCAGCCAGCCTGCCCGCGGCGCCCGCCCCCTTGCCGACGGCGAGCGCGAGCGCGAAGCGAGCGCGCTCGCCGAGCGGCGCGGTCTCCGGCCGGCCGGGGACCGGCTAGCGCGCCCATTCGCGCTCCTGCGCGTGCCGCCCGTCCGCCGGGCCTTCCGCGTCACCGGGCGGGCCGTCCGCGAGCGTCATGCCGGCCAGGGCGCGCAGCGACCCGGCGTCGCGCACGGCGCCCACGATGGCGTCCACGTGATCCTCGTTCAGGTCGTAGTGCAGGGCGCAGGAGCGCAGGGCGAAGCGGCCGCGGATGTCGGTTCCGGCCAGGAATGCCCGGCCCCCGGTCTGGACGTCCTCCATGATCGCCTGGTTCAGCAGGTTCAGGCCCTGGTCGTCCCCCCGCCAGTTCAGCGGCACGTACCGGAAGCACACGGCGGTGAGCGGCCCGGTCGCGAGCAGTTCCATGTCCGGGCTGGCCTCGATGACCTGCTCCATGTGCCGCGCCAGGTCGACGTGCCGCCTGACGTGGCTCACCAGGCCGGCCCGGCCCGCCTGCTGGATGTTCCAGAACGTCTTGAGCGCCCGCCCGGAGTCCCTTGTCTGCTCGGCGCTGCGGTGGGAGTACCAGATGTGGCCGGCGAATCCCCTCCCCGGCGTCAGGCTGAGGTAGGAGGGGACGAGCTTGTAGGTGTCTTGCAGCAGCTCGCCGTGGCGCACCATGGCGCAGCTGCAGCCGATGGCCACCGCCATCCACTTGTGCGGGTCGATGGCGACGGAGTCGGCGTGCTCCAGCCCCGAGAACCAGCGCTCGAGGCGGGGGTCGAGCGCTCCGAACCCGCCGTAGGCGCCGTCCACGTGCAGCCAGAGGCCCTCCTGGTGGCAGAACTCGGCGAGCTCGTCGAACGGGTCGATGGCGCCGGTCTTCACGCTCCCGGCGTTCGCCACGACGAGGAAGGGACGGTGGCCGGCGCGGCGGTCGGCCGCGACCGCCGCGCGCAGGTCGCTCAGGTCCATCCGGAAGTCGCGGTCAACGGCCACCTTGCGCGGGCTGCCAAGCCCGAGCGTGAAGGCGGCCTTCTCCAGGCAGGAATGCCCCTCGGTCGACATGTACATGGTGAGCCGGGGATGCCCGTGGAGGCCGCCTCGTCCCTGATGTCCCAGCCGTTGACCTGGGCGCCCCAGTGACGCGCGACCTCCATGCAGTGCCGGTTCGCGTCGGATCCGCCGCCGAGGAGGACGCCGTCGCTCCCGTCACCGGGAAAGCCGATGAGCTCCATGAGCCAGCGGACGGCCAGCTGCTCCAGGTAGATGGCCGCGTACTCCCCGCCGGCCCCGCTGGTGTTCGTCACCGCCGCGGCGAAGGCCGCCAGCATGCTCAGCTTGGATGCCGCCGGGTCAACGAAAGCGGCGAAGCACGGGTGATTCTGGCCGCGCCCGTACGGCAGCACGTACTGGGCGAAGAATTCCAGGATCTGCTCGGGCTTCATTCCCTCGGCGGGAAGCTCCATCTCCTCGATCTGCCGGCGCACCCCATCGGGAAGCGGCCGGTACACCGGGTTCTCGGGCAGTTCCTCGAGGTAGGCCCCCAGGGAGTCCACGAGCCGGTGACCCAGGTCGCGGAAGGCCAGGCCATCCATCGCGAACGGCGACGGTACGTCGGTGTAGCTGCCGGTGTCGCCCTCACGCTCACATGAGGATGCAGATATCGTCATCCGAAGAACCCCTTCATCGATAACGGAGAGACAGTGGAGGGGGCCGCCAGGTTATCCTCGATCATCTGCCGCGGCACGGTGACGTCGTCGAACCACCGGCCGCCGAACGGACGCTTCACGGGAATGATCTGGTCGCTTGAGTAGGCGAGGATCTTGCGGTTGTAGGTACGCATCTCCTCTCGCAAGGCCGGTCGGCAGTTTCCCGTCGAGCAGCAGGGCCCTTTCCATTTCCCCGAGCAGCTGCCGTGTCTCGTCGATGGTGGCGAGGATGGCGTGGCAGAACTCGGCGGGCAGCACGCCGTACTCGCCCTTGATCTCCACCAGGCGGGCGATCGCCTCGTAGGAGACGTCCTGCAGCTCGCGCCGGTCCAGCCACTGGGTCTCGTAGTTCAGCCGCCGGTGCCACAGCGGTTCGACCATGGCCTGGCGATGTTCTTCCAGCGTGCGGTGGAAGATACGGTAACCGTGCTGGTCCGGCTCCTCGAAGAACCGGCAGCCCGGGTCAAGGAACGGCACCATCGGGCAGATGAGCGGCAGCGCGCTCCAGCCGCCGAACTTACGTATCAGCCGCTCGGAGTACGCGACGGTGTCCATGACCGACTGCCGGTCCTGGTACGGCATCCCGATGAAGAACCAGACCATGATTCCCTTCACCCCGGCGTCCAGGGCGCGCGGAATCCAGTTCTCCATTTCCTCCATGGTGTAGGTGCCGCGCCCGGCCGCCGCGCTTATCTTCGGGTCATGGGACTCCGGCGAGAGCATGATATAGGCGTCTGTTGACTCGCCCATCTTCCGCAGCGTGTCGGGCGGCGTCAGGTTGAACTGCTCGAAGGAGACGCTGGCGTAGCCCATCTCCTTGACGGCGTCGAGGTACTGGTGCATCCGCCCCTTGCTCTCCGAGTAGCACTGGAGCGCGTATATCGAGGTGCGCTTCGCCGCCTCCTTCATGGTCGCGGAGCTCATCGACGATGAGGTCGTTGTCCTTCTGGATCAGGGTCTTGCGAACGCCCATGATGTTGCGGTAGGCGAACCGCGACCCGCCGCACCAGCCGCAGTCGTGCGCGCATCCGGTGTTGGGCAAGGTCATGATGAGCTTGGACGCCGCCGGCCCCGGGCTTGGCGTGTCCCGGTAGTACGACCAGTCGTTGCGCGCGTTGTTGTAGTTCGCGGCCGGCTTATGCGTGAAGCCGGTGGCCTGGACCTCACCGCCGGCCTTGTAGAGCAGGTTCGGGATGGACGCGGAAGTCCCGGCTGCCCCGCCGGACCGTGGCGACCAGTTCGGTGACCGGGTCGAGCGTGTCGTAGCCCTGCACGACGATGTCCACGCTGGGATACCTGATCAGCTCGCTGGCGTAGTAGGTCGCCGAGATGCCGCCGAATACGGTGAGCGCGTCCGGGGTGCACCTGCTTCAGCTCCGCGGCGAGCTCGATGGCGCCGTGACATTGCGTCATCCAGTGCAGGTCGAACCCGAAGATCGGCGCTTCGAGCCGGCCGAGCAGCCGCCTGACATCCAGGTCGGGATACATGAGCATCAGCGAGGCGACGTTCACGATCTTCGCGTCAAGCCCGTGGTCGGCCAGCCGCTGCTTGATCGAGAACCAGCCGATGGGGTACATCTCGTAGATCGACGTGACATTGACGCTGTCGCTGTCGCTCAGGTACGCGAACAGCAGGTCGTCGCGCTCGCGGAAGTCGTAGACGCTGGGCGCGTGCAGCAGGAAGAGGTCAGCCCCGAGCTGTGACGGGATCTGCTGATCCATTGTGCAGGTACCCCTTATCTATGACAGTGGCAGGCGCCGCTGCTGGTGGCACGCCGCCGTCCGGCGAGTTCAGCCCAAGGTTGGCAAGGTCAGCTCCGCTCGCCCAGTAGGTCCAGTGGGCGGGGCTGCGCCGGATGGCGGCGCTCACCTTGTCGGCGCAGAACGCGAACGCCGCCACCTCGTCTTCGCCTGGCGGCATCCGCATCGGCGCGGAGATCTCCAGCACCTGGTGGCGGTAGTCGGCCGTGCGGTACATGAAGCCCATGAGCACCGGCGCGCCCGTCAGCTGGGCGATCGGCACGACACCGGGCAGGAACCTGCCCCGGCGCCCGAGGAAGGGCACCACCACGGTGCGGGCCAGGTCGTTGTCCAGCGGCGGCGCGTCAATCGCGATCGTCACCACCTCATTGGCGCGCAGGATGCCCGCGGCCTGCGCCGCGACGCCGAACCGGCCGGGCCACGGCTCGATGTTCGGCCGGTGCCGGTGGCGCCGCAGCCGCCGGGCGTAGACCCAGGTCCCAGAATCGCCGCTCGGCGCGGGACAGGCCCACGGTGTAGTTGTGCTGCCAGCGCCCGATGGTGGTGACCGGGAAGCCGCTGGCGCCCAGCAGCGAGAAGGCGCTGTCGTAGGAGCCGAAGTGAGCGGAGCAGAGGATGGCCCCCTTGCCGTCCGCCAGGGCGGCCTCCAGGTGCTCACGCCCGCGGATCTCGACCAGCCGCCGCAGGGCCCGCGCCCGGTACCGCAGCCGCATCACGTCGATCGCCTCGCAGGAGGCGAACCGGAACCACTGCCGGGCCAGCCGCTCCACCTCGTCCTGGCCGAGCTCGTCCCCGAGCAGCTGCCGCAGGTTGCGCATCAGCTCGGCGCGCTTCTTGTGCCGGTGACCGGAATTCCCAGTCGCCGCGCCAGCAGGCCAGGCGGTAGCCCAGGGCGGCGGGAAGGCAGGCCACGGCCGGCGCCACCGACCGCCCAGTAGGCCACGGCCTCCACGCTGCGCAGCAGCCTCGCCGCGCGGCCCTTACGCATGCGCGGCCCCCTGCCTTCCCGGCTCCCGCGCCCGGAGGTAGGCGCAGATGGCATTCACGCTGTCGAAATTCTCCGGGAGCAGGTCCGCCTCGCCTACCGTGATCTTGAAGCGCTCTTCGAGGAATACCACCAGCCTGAGCAGGCTGAGCGAATCGAGGATGCCGCCGTCCAGGAGTGACGTGTCATTCGACAACGGCAGCAGCCCCGGGTCCTGGACGATTTCGCGGCTGATGTAGTCGTTGATGACGCTCTCCATCTGAGCACCTTTCTTATTGCCGAGGTTATCGAGGACCCGCCGGAATTCAATCCGGCTGACGGTAATTTCCATTGATTACAGAACTCACCGTGCTTCTGACGGCAAGGCACGGTAAGCCGACTGTCGCGGAACCTTGTCCAGGTAATAACATCGTTCGACAGATTCCCCGGTAGGCGGCGAGCAAACCGTGGGCTGCCGGATGTTTTGGCAGCGTGCCGGATAGGATCAGTCTCGACCGATATCGCCTTGGCGAGCTTAAGGCCAGCGCTGCATGCACGGAGAGGGAAATGTCCCGAGTGAAGGTGCAAATCGACGCTAACAGCTGCCAGGGCCACGGCCGCTGCTACGACCTCGCGCCCGGCCTGTTCGGCGAGGACGACGAGGGCTACGGCACGGTCCTGGGCGACGGCACCGTGCCGCCGGGCCAGGAGCACGACGCTCGCCTCGCGGCGGCGAACTGTCCCGAGCACGCGATCGAGCTCGTCGAGGGGAGCGTGACATGACCGCCGACGACCGCTTCGCCCAGGGCTTCTGGAACAGGGGCGACGGCGGGTCCGCGGCAGCGGCACCCGCAGCGAGATCGTCACCGGCCCGGTCACGCGACTGGGCGACCGACTTCTCCCACCTCGATCCCGAGTGGGCCGCCGATCCCTACCCGATCCAGGACGACCTGCGGCAGCGCTGCCCGATCGCGCACACGAAGCGGTTCGGCGGCGCGTGGCTGCCGACGCGTTACGAGGACGTCGCGGACATCGCCTACGACACCGAGCACTTCTCCTCGCGGGCGATCATCGTGAGCAACTTCCGGCCGCCGCTGGACCTGGCGCCGGCCGGCGGCTCACCGCCGATCACCTCCGACCCGCCGTTCCACCACGACGCGCGCAAGCTGCTGCTCTCCGCGTTCACGAACGACGGCGGTCAGCAAGCACGAGCACGCGACGATGGACCTGTGCCACTCGCTCATCGACGCGCTCGCGGGCCAGGACGTCGTCGACGCCGCCCGCGACTACGCGCAGCACATCCCGATGCGGGTCATCGCCGACATCCTCGGGTTCCCCCCGCAGGACGCGCCGCAGTTCCACGAGTTCGTCACGAACACGCTGGAGGGCATCAACCTGCCGCCGCAAGCAGCGCCTCACGCGGATGTCGGCGCTGTTCCACTACCTGCTCGCGCAGGTCCAGGACCACCTCGCGCAACCCGCGCGACGACCTCACGACCTACCTGATCAACGCGGAGCTCGACGGCCGCAAGCTCGACCCGCCGCACATCGTCGGCACGATGGCCCTGCTGCTCATCGCCGGCATCGACACCACGTGGAGCGCGATCGGCGCCTCCTTGTGGCACCTGGCGAAGAACCCCGGAAGACCGCCGCAGGCTCGTCGCCGATCCCGGACTGCTGCCGACCGCGATCGAGGAG
Source organism: uncultured Actinomycetota bacterium (assembly GCA_963735415.1). Taxonomy (GTDB): domain Bacteria; phylum Actinomycetota; class Actinomycetes; order Streptosporangiales; family Streptosporangiaceae; genus Trebonia. The sequence goes on from CAVTLB010000012.1 coordinate 420,305, forward strand.
TTCCTCCGGGCCTACGCGCCGGTCACCATGGCCCGGCTGGTCAAGCAGGACATGCACTGGCGCGGGGCCGACATGAAGGCCGACGACTGGATCTTGCTGTCGTACCCGGCGGCCAACCGGGACCCGGCGCAGTTCGACCGCGCGGACGAGGTCGTCATCGACCGCAAGGTCAACCGGCACGCCGCGTTCGGCCTCGGCATCCACCGCTGCCTGGGATCGCACCTGGCCCGGATGGAGCTCCGGGTCGCCCTGGAAGCCTGGCTCGCGCGCTTCCCCGAGTTCACCCTCGCCGACCCGGCGGCGGTGACCTGGGCCGCCGGACAGGTCCGCGGCCCGCGGGCGCTCCCGCTCCGCGTCACTGGCGACGCGGGCCCCCGACGGCGGCAGCGCGCGTGACAGCGCCCGGCAGCGAATGACAGCGACCTGTGCGCGGTCTGGCAGCGGGGCAGGCCACCATATGAGCCATGAACGCACGACTGTCTTCTTCGGGCACGGCTAGCCCCCGGCCGGAGGGCTTCCCCGACCTCGCGGGGACCGATATCGCGATCGAGGCGCGCGGCCTGGTCAAGCGGTTCGGCAAGACGACCGCGCTCGACGGCGTCGACCTGACCGCGCGCAGGGGCACGGTGCTCGGCCTCCTCGGGCCCAACGGGGCGGGCAAGACCACCGCCGTCCGCATCCTCGCGACGCTCATCCGCCAGGACGACGGCGCCGCCCGGGTGCTCGGCTACGACGTCCAGCGCGACGCCCACCAGGTCCGCCAGCTCATCGGCCTCACCGGACAGTACGCCTCGGTGGACGAGATGCTGTCCGGGTTCAACAACCTCGTCATGATCGGCCGCCTGCTCGGCATCCCGCGCAAGCTGGCCAAGGCCCGCGCGGCCGAGCTGCTCCAGCGGTTCGGCCTGATGAGGCCGCGCGCCGGCCCGCCAAGACCTATTCCGGCGGCATGCGGCGCCGGCTGGACCTGGCCGCCAGCATGGTCGGCCGGCCCCAGGTGCTCTTCCTGGACGAGCCGACCACCGGCCTGGACCCGCGCAGCCGCAAGGAGCTGTGGGACATCGTCCGCGGCCTGGCCGCCGACGGCGTCACCGTCCTGCTCACGACGCAGTACCTGGAAGAAGCCGATCAGCTCTGCCACGACATCACCGTCATCGACCACGGTAAGGTGATCGCGTCCGGCACCCCGGATGAGCTGAAGGCCAAGGTCAGCGGCCAGGTTCTCGCCATCACCCCGGAAGACCCCGCCCGCCTGGGCGACATCCGGGCCCTCATCACCGAACGAACCGGCTTCTCCCTCGCTGACGCCACCCAGGCCGACACGGTGACGGTCCAGGTCCCCAACTCAGCCGTCTTGCCCGCGCTGGTCCGCGAGCTGGATGACCGGGGCGTCGCCCTGGCGGAGTTCGCGCTACGGAAGGCCAGCCTGGACGAGGTCTTCTTCGCCCTCACGGGCTCTATCACCCGGGCCGACGCCGAAGGAGAATCCGCATGACGGCCGCCGCCTTGACCCCCTCCGGTCATCGCTCCCCCGTTGCCCCGTCCCGGTACCTGTCCCCGCTGACCGGGCTGGCCAACACGTTCACGCTCACCTGGCGCAGCCTGCTGAAGCTGAAGACGAACCCCGAGGACCTGGCGGGCCTCACGCTGACGCCCATCCTGTACCTGGTGATGTTCACCTACCTCTTCGGCGGGGCGATCTCCGGCAACGTGCACAGCTACCTGCAGTTCGAGGTGCCCGGGATCCTCGCGATGGCGGTCATCCTCTCCACGCTCGGCACCGGGCAGGCACTGAGCCAGGACATCGCGACCGGGGTGTTCGACCGGTTCCGCAGCCTGCCCATCGCCCGCTGGGCGCCGCTGGCCGGAGCGGTCCTCGGCGACGTCGTCCGGTATGCCGTGTCGGTCGCCGTCACCCTGCTGTTCGGCATGCTGCTCGGCTTCCGCATCGAGACGAACCCCCTGTCCGCCGCGGCCGGGTGCCTGCTGGTGCTGGTGTTCGCGCTCGGCATGTGCTGGGTGTCGGCGCTGCTCGGGCTGGTGTCGTCCTCGGCGCGGGCGGTGCAGTGGTTCGGGATGCTGATCTACTTCCCGCTGACCTTCGGCAGCAACGTGCTGGTGCCGACCAAGTCGCTGCCCGGCTGGCTGCAGGCGTTCGTCAAGGGCAACCCGATGTCGTTCCTGACCGAGGCCGAGCGCGGACTGCTGGTCGGCGGTCCGGTCGCGGTGCCTGCCATCCGCACGCTGCTGTGGACGCTGGGCCTCATCGTGGTCTTCGCCCCGGTCGCGGTCCAGGTCTACCGCCGCCGCACCTAACCCCGCGCCCGCACGATCCCACGCCGCGCGGCGCCCCACGCTCCCGCGCTCCGCGCCACTCCCGCCGCCCCCACTCCGGATGCCCCACTCCCGCTACGGTTACTCGCCGGTAGCAGTGTCTTTTTCCGTGATTATCGCGGACAACGACACTGCTACTTGGAAGTAACCTAAGAAGTGAGCTAGCACGGAGGCGCGGGAGGGAAGATCGGTCGCGGCAAGGTACCGTGGCTCGCTTGCCGCGTCAAGGCGAAATCCACAGGCAGGGAGGAATCGGGCGCGCTATCCACAGGGCAGGAACTTTTCTTTCCGCCTCCGGATTGGTCAGGCACGCTCGGTGTCATGCCATTCGACATGCCGAAGGAAGCACGCTGGCTGGCCAGGAGGCAGCGTGACGTCATTTCCCGCGCGCAAGGCGAGCAGGCCGGAATAACCACGGACACAATGGACGGCCGCCTGCGCACTGGACACTGGACGCACGTGCATCGGGGTGTCTACGCTGTGGTCACCGGTAAGCTGGAACGCGAGGGGCAATTGCGCGCGGCCCTCCTTCGCGCGGGCGAGAATGCCGTGCTCAGCCACTATACGGCCGCCGAACGGCAGGGCCTAGCCGATGAGGTCAGCGAGCTCGATTCACATCACGGTGCCGAATGGGCGCAATCCCGCGCGGCACGCCGCCATTCGTGGCGTGCGGATTCACCGGTCGGACGTGATCTTGCGGACCGCGCACTCGGCGAAGACGCTTCCGGTCACCCGCGTGGAGCACACCGTGGTGGACCTGATCAACGACGCGCTCACCTTCGAGGCCGCCTTCACCTGGGTCTGCCGGGCGATCGGCCGCGGGAAGACCACCCCGGAACGGCTCTTGCGGGCGATCGGCGCGCGAGGCCGGGTCAAGTGGCGCCAGGACATCAAGGTAGTCCTCGCGGACGCCGCCGGCGGCGCCCTGTCCTGGCTGGAGCGCCGGTACGTACGGAACGTGGAGGAACCGCACGGGCTGCCGGCCGCGCGGCGGCAGGTCAGCATCAGGCAAGACAGCGGTACCAAGTACCTCGACAACCTGTATGAGCAGTACCGGGCCTGCGTGGAACTCGACGGGGTGGCCGCTCACCCGCAAGACGAGCAATGGCGGGATTAAGGAGCGCGACAACTGGAACCTGATCTACGAGAAGATCACGACGCTGCGCTTCGGTGTGCAGCACGTGCGGACGCAGGAGGACTGCTGCCGGACCGGGGCGGGCATCGCGCGCCACCTCAGCGACCAGGGACCGCCCGTCGGCCACCCCTGCGGCGGCCCCTCATGCCCCGTCGAAACGCCGCGATGACACTGTTACTCGTGGGTAATCGGGTATTGGAGGCTCATCGGTCACTCGGGAATGGCCCGCGTGACGAGGGTCACGACCTCGTCCCTGGAAAGCGCGCGGCCGCGCTCGTAGGCGGCCTCGAACGCGCTCGCGCCGAGCGCCTCGCGCACCACGGCGCGGACGCCCGGGGCGTCCGCGCCGCCCTCGTCGAAGGCGCCGCGCACCGCGTGCGCCGCGCCGAGCAGGGCGGCGGCCTGCTCGGCCGCCTCCCGCGGTGACAGCCCAGGGATCCCCCCAGGGCAGGCCCGGTGGACGGGCGCGCACACGGGGCACCGGTCACCGCCGGCGGCCACGTAGGCGGCGACCGTGTCGACCACCACGGCCAGCGGCGGCCGCTCTACCCATCCCAGCGCGGTGGCGAGGGCCTCGCGCAACAGCTGACGGGCCCGTTGCGGATCATCGGTGACGTGGGCCACCAGCGCCTGCCTGGCCTTGACCTGGGCCCGCAGGCCCTGCCACCAGGTTGCCTTCACGTCCTTGATGCCGCCGAGCACCTCCGCGCAGCAGCGGGTCACCTCGCCCAGGTCACCGGCCCGCCAGGCGATCTCGGCTCGCATCGTGCCGAGCATCCGGCCGGACTCGGCGTAGCCGCTCAGGGCGGCGGCGGCGCGCTCGGCGGCGGCTGAAGTCCGCCCAGGCACCCGTCCAGGTCGCCGGCGCGTGCCCGGATGAGCGCCAGCCGCCCCTCGATGTAGGGCCGGTCGCCCCAGGCGCCGAGCTCCCGGGTCGCGGCCCCGGCCTCCGTCAGCGCGGCGATCGACGCGCGATGGTCACCGCGCATCTCAGTGAACTCGGCGAGCTGCGCCAGCGTGATCGCCGTCCCCCACGTGTCGCCGAGCGCGCGGAACTCCTCAAGCGCCGCGCGGCAGTCCGCCTCGACCCCGTCCATCCGGCCCAGCGTGCTGGTGTAGGAACCGCGGTACAGCCGGGCCATGGCGCGCATCCACGGGTCGGGCGACGTCATGTACCGGTCGAACGTGGCCAGGGCGAGCTCCTCGTTCCCGTCGTAGAGCGCCACCATCGGCTCCGCCAGGGCGGCGAGCGGGTGGAGCGTCAGGGGGTCGGCGTCGCAGGCGCCGCAGGCCCGCGAGTGCCTCGCTGAGCTTCCTCGCGTACCAGCTCGACGTCCCAGGCCCAGCCGGCGGCGATCAGCGCGCAGATGACGCGCGCCTCGGCGATCACGAGGCTTGCCGGTCGCGGCGGTGCCAGGGCGAGGGTGTCGCGGGCGAGCACGTCGCCCTCGCCGTGCCCGAGGTGAACCCAGTAAAAGCCCAGGGCCCGCACGAACCGCAGCGCGGTGTCGGCGTCGCCGCGCCCGATCGCCCAGCGCAGCGCGGCGTGCAGGTTGTCTTGCTCGGCGGCCAGCAGGTGGTACCAGCGGACCTGGCCGGAGGTGCGCAGCAGCGGGTCGGCGGTCTCGGCCAGGTCCAGGTAGTAGCGGGCGAACGCGTCCTTGACGGCCGGTTCCTCACCGGCCTCGGCCAGCCGCTCCAGGCAGTAGGCGCGCACGGTCTCCAGCATCCGGTACCGGCCGTCGGCGCCGCCCGGCCCGTCCTGCAGCGGTGAGGATGGACTTGCCGACCAGCGCCGTCGAGGGCGGGGAGCACCGCCTCGCCGGCACGCGGCCACGGCCTCGGCGGCGGCCAGCGTGGCGCCCGCCGGGAAGACCGCCAGGCGGCGGGCCAGCGCCCGCTCGCTGCCGGACAGCAGGTCCCAGCTCCAGTCGACGACGGCGCGCAGCGTCTGGTGGCGCGGCAGCGCGGTCCTGCTCCCGCTGGTGAGCAGGGCGAAGCGGTCATCGAGCCGCTCGGCTAGCTGGTGCGGGGTCAGGGTGCGCAGCCAGGGCGCGGCCAGCTCGATGGCCAGCGGCATGCCGTCCAGCGCCCGGCACAGCCGGGCGACGGCCGCCGCGTTCCCGGCGTCCACCTCGAAGCCCGGCCGCACGGCCGCGACCCGGTCCGCCAGCAGCCGGACGGCGGCGAAGTGCCCGACCTCCGTTTCTCCCTCCGGCGGGACCGGCAGCGGGGCGACCGGCCACAGGACCTCCCCGGTGATGCGCAGCGGCTCACGGCTGGTCGCCAGGATCGTGACCTTCGGGCAGTCGGCGAGGATCCGCGCGGCGAGGCTGGCGGCCACGTCGACGACGTGCTCGCAGTTGTCGAGGACGAGCAGCGCCTCCCGGCCGGCCAGGGCGTCGGCCAGCCGGTCCACGGGATCCCCGCTGTCGGCCGCCTGCCTGGCGATGACCCGCTCGTGGATGCCGACCGCGCTCAGCACCGCGTACGGCACTCGCGCCGGGTCGGTGACCGGCGCGAGCTCGGCGAACCACGCGGGCACGCCCAGGCGCGGCGACGCCTCGGCCGACAGCCGCGTCTTGCCCACCCCGCCGGGCCCGATGAGCGTGACAAGCCGGTGCTCCGACAGCTTCTTGAGCAGCCCGGAGGCATCGTCGTCGCGCCCGACGAAGCTGTTGAGGGCCGCCCCGGCCATGTCCGCCGCTGGCCGCCTGCCCGCGCTCGCGGGCCGGCGGCAGCGCCGGGACCAACGGCCGTGCCGGTAACGTCATGCCGCAAGATTGCCAGGTAGAGCTGTTCCAGGGCCGGCGACGGGTCCACCCCGAGCTGGTCGGCCAGCTGATCGCGGAACTCGTGGTAGGCCGCCAGGGCCTCGGCGTGCCGTCCGCCGGCGACCAGGGCGCGCATCAGCAGGGCGCGGGGCCGCTCGGACAGCGGGTCGGCGGTGACGCTCGCCCGCAGCTCGCCGGTCACGGTGGCCCCGTCGCCGAGCGCGATGACCGCTTCCGACCCGGTCCAGCTGGGCGGTGCGGCGTGCCTCCGCCAGGTGCGCCGCGATGGCGACGGCGAACCCCTCGCCCGCCACGTCGGCCAGCGCCGGACCGCGCCAGGTGGCCAGCGCCGCGCGCAGGATCCTGGCCGCCTCCGCCGGGTCCCCGTTGCCGAGGGACCTGGCCCCGGCGCGGGCCGCCGCCTCGAACGCGATCGCGTCCACGGCGTCCGGCGAGACGGCGAGCCGGTAGCCCGCGGGAGAGGACTCGATGACGCCCGGGTCCACTCCCCCGTCGCGCAGCGCGGCGCGGAGCCGGGAGACCAGCGACTGCAGCGCGTTGCCCGCGTCGGCGGGACGGCCGTCGTCGTCGCCCCAGAGCCGGTCGATCAGCGAGTAGGCCGGGACGACGCGCCCGGCGTCGAGGGCGAGCAGGGTGAGCAGGGCGCGGACCCGCTGCCCGCCAACGCGAACGGGCTGGCCGGCGTCATCTTCCACCGTCAGCGTCCCGAGCAGCCCGATGCGCACTGTCCTTGCTCGTCCCGTCTGGCCCGCGTCCCGTTGCCCTTGGCTCACCCATGACGATAACGGCTCCCGGGCCCGGAAAGGCCGGCTGCGCCCGCCCGGCCAGCCGCGGCGGGGCAGACTAGTCGCATGACTGCCGAGCACCAGGCCGCGCTCGCGCGCGCCGTCGACCATGCCACGCGATGGCTGGACAGCCTCGCCACCCGCCCTGTTCCCCCGCAGGCCACCGTCGCCGAGATCACCGGCAAGCTCGGCACTGAGCTCCCCGACGAGGCCACGCCCGCGGGCGACGTGATCGACCTGCTGGCGAACGGCTGCGAGGAAGGGCTGACGGCCATGCCGTCCGGCCGCTTCTACGGAATGGTCATCGGAGGCACCCACCCGGCGGCGCTGGCCGCCGACTGGCTGGTCAGCGCCTGGGACCAGAACGCCGGGCTGCGCCTGGTCACGCCGGCCCACTCGGCGGTCGAGGACATCACGCGCGGCTGGCTGCTTGACGTCCTGGGGCTGCCCGCCGGCAGCGGCGTGGGCTTCGTGACCGGCGCGACCATGTCGAACTTCACCTGCCTGGCCGCCGCGCGGGACGCGGTCCTCAACGCGCGCGGCTGGGACGCCGCCCGCAACGGCCTCACCGGGGCGCCCCGGGTCCGGGTGCTGGCCGGGGCTGAGCGCCACGACACCGTCGACCTCGCGCTGCGCTACCTGGGCCTTGGCTCGCCCGAGGTGGTCGCCGCCGACGCCCAGGGCCGCATCGACCCGGCCGCCCTCAGCGAGGCCCTGAGCGCCGGCCCGGACGGGCCCGCCATCGTGATCTTGCAGGCGGGCAATGTCCACTCCGGCGCGTTCGACCCGTTCGGGCCGGCCATCGCGGCGGCCCGCGCGCATGGCGCGTGGGTGCACGTGGACGGCGCGTTCGGCCTGTTCGCCGCGGCCTCCGCGAGGCACCGTCACCTCACGGAAGGCTACGAGGCGGCCGACTCCTGGACGACGGACGCGCACAAGACGCTGAACGTGCCCTACGACTGCGGCATCGCGATCGTCCGCGATAGCGCCGCCCTGCGGGCCGCGATGGGCATGCACGGCGACTACCTGATCCAGGACGCGGCCGGGGACCCGTTCGAGTTCGTTCCCGAGCTGTCCCGGCGCGGCCGCGCGTTCACCGTCTGGGCCGTCATGCGCGCCCTCGGCCGCCAGGGCATCGCGGCACTGGTGGACGGGCTGTGCGCGAGCGCGCAGCGGTTCGCCGCGGGCATCGCCACGATCGACGGCGCGCGGGTGGAGAACGACGTGGTCTACACGCAGGTCTGCGCGACCTTCGGCCCCGGCGGCGCGTCCGAGGGCGAGACGCGGGACAAGTGGACCCAGGAGGTCACGCGGCGAGTGCTCGCCGACGGCACCACCTGGATGTCCGGCTCCCGCTGGCACGACCGGAACGTCCTGCGCATCTCCGTCAGCAACTGGTCCACCACCCCCGACGACGTGGACCGCAGCCTCGCCGCCCTGCGCCAGGCGGCCGGCTGACCCGGCGCCGGCGGTCCCCGATCACGGGGGTCGCCGGCTGCTGAAGTACTGGATCAGGTACTCGCCGGCCAGGACGGCGGCGCCGACGCCACCGAGGAACAGGACCAGCACCCCGACGGTGTACAGGTCCGCCGCGACCAGCCCGAGCACGCCGACGACCAGCCCGAGCACGATGACCAGGGCTACCGCCGCGACGTTTCTGCTGCTCATCTGCCCGATGCACCTCTGGGAGAACGTTAGCGTGCTCCGACGTGTACCCGGAGCGTGATGGCGGTACACATAGCCTGGACGGCTTCGCAGCCGCGGCGCGCAGGACAGCGGACGGGAGAGGCTATGGGTGCACTGGCGCACGTTCTGGCCGCGGACCCGGTGCCGGCCCGGTCGCAGATGGGGTCGTCGCTGGGGTTCCACATCGTCCTGGCGTGCTTCGGCATCGCGTTCCCGGCCGTCATCATGACGGCGGAATGGATCGGCATCAGGCGCGGCGACGCCGCGGCGATGCTGCTGGCGCGCCGCTGGTCGAAGGTCATGGCGGTGCTCGTCGCCGTCGGCGCGGTGTCGGGGACCGTGCTGTCTTATGAGATGGGCCTGCTGTGGCCGGGCCTGATGGGCCGGTTCGGCGCGGCGATCGGCTTCCCGTTCTCGCTGGAAGGCATCTTCTTCTTCCTGGAAGCGATCTTCGTCGGGGTGTACCTGTACGGGTGGCGGCGGCTGCCGCCCTGGGCGCACTGGTGGAGCGGCATGCCGATCGTGGTGTCCGGGGTGCTGGGCGCCATGTCGGTGGTCGCGGCGAACTCGTGGATGAACTCGCCGGCCGGGTACACCCTCAGCCACGGACAAGATCACCAGCGTCGACCCGGTGGCGGTCTACTTCAACGCCTCGACGCCCTATGAGACCACGCACATGCTGCTCGCCGCGTACATGGTGACGGGATTCGTCATCGCCGGCGTCTACGCGGTGGGCCTGCTGCGCGGCCGCCGGGACCGCTACCACCGGCTGGGCTTCGCCATCCCGTTCACGCTGGCCGGGATCGCGGCCCCGCTCCAGGTGATGATGGGCGACGTCATCGCCCGGTTCGTCGCCAGCAACCAGCCGGTCAAGTTCGCCGCGATGGAGCTGGTCTCCTCCACCACCCGCGACGCTCCCGAGTGGATGGGCGGGATCTTGATCAACGGCCAGGTCTACTTCGGCGCCGCCATCCCGGCGTTCGACTCGATCCTGGTCGGGTTCTCGCCGCACACCCGGGTCGTCGGCTGGGACACCGTGCCCCCGGCGCAGCGGCCGCCGCTCGTCACGCTCATCCACCTGAGCTTTGACCTGATGGTGGGCATCGGCTTCTTCCTCTTCGCGCTGGCGGCGTGGCAGGGCTGGTGGTGGTGGTTCCACCGCCGGCTGCTGCTGACCCCGTGGTTCCTGGTGCCGGCCGCCGTCAGCGGGGTGGCCGCGGTCGCCGCGATGGAGGCGGGGTGGATCGTCACCGAGGTCGGCCGCCAGCCGTGGATCGTCTACCGCGTCATGCTGGTCAGCGACGCGGTCACCCCGGCCGGCGGGGTCCCGGTCACGCTAGGGGTCATCCTCGCCCTGTACGCGATCTTGACGGTGGTCTCGATCGGCGTTCCGATGATCATGTCGCGGCGGTGGCGGCAGGAGACGCCCGCCGAGGAGGAGGCCGAGGAGGTGCCGTACGGCCCCGCGCCGGCCAGGGCCGGGCCGGCCTCGTCGGCGAACGGGCCCCCGGCCGGGCCGGAGGCCTCGTGAGCGCCCGCGCCGGAGGCCATCGCGGTCGCCGCGATCTTGTTCGTCGTCATCGCCGCGTACGCCCTGTTCGGCGGGGCGGACTTCGGCGGCGGGATCTGGGACCTGCTGGCGGGCGGCGCCAGGCGCGGGGCGGCACCGCGGCGGCTCATCGAGGAGTCCATCACCCCGGTCTGGGAGGCCAACCACGTCTGGCTGATCTTCATCCTGGTGCTGTTGTGGACCGCGTTCCCGCCCGCGTTCGCGGCCATCATGACCGCGCTGTTCGTGCCGCTGGCCCTGTCCCTGCTGGGAATCGTCTTGCGCGGGACCGGGTTCGCCTTCCGGCACACCGCCGAGCGCCTGCAGATGCAGCGGCTCACCGGCGCGGTGTTCGCCGCCGCCTCGCTGATCACGCCGTTCTTCATGGGCACCGTCATCGGGGCCGTCGCCACCGGGCAGGTGCCGGCGCACCCGGCCGGCGCCGTCCTGGCCGCCTGGACCTCCCCCACCGCCATCTTGACCGGGTTCTTGTTCGTCGCCGCCTGCGCCTACATCAGCGCGGTGTTCCTCGTCCTGGAGGCCCGCCAGCGCGGGCACGACGACCTGACCCGCTACTTCTCCCTGCGCGCCACCGCGGCCGGCGTGGTCACCGGGGCGCTCGCCGGCGGCACGCTCGCGGAACTGTCGGCCAGCGCCCCGCACGTCTTCGCCCGCCTGACCGGCATCGCCCTGCCGCTGGTGGCGATCTCGATCGCCGCGGGCGTCGCCGTGCTCGGCATGCTCTGGCTGCGCTGGTACCACGGCCTGGTCCTGCGGGCGACGGCCGCGATCGCCGTGGCGACCGTGGTGTGGGGCTGGGGACTGGCCCAGTACCCCTACCTGCTCCCCGTCTCCCTCACGCTGGCGGCGGGCAGCGCGCCCACCGCGGCCCTGGTGGCGGAATTCGTCGTCGCTGGCCTCGCGGTGCTGCTGGTGGCGCCCGCGTTCGCCCTCCTGTACGTCCTGCAGCAGCGCCAGATGCTGACGGCCGCCGACAGCGATGCCGCCCAGCAGTCGGCTGGCCGCGAAGGCCACACGCGAGGGTCGAGCGAATTATTGAACTAACTGGCAACGCGTTGCCATATAATATCGATATTACGTTCTAGCGACGAACGGACATCGGCTACATAACGTCACCTGCCGACGGGCAAGGGTGGCACATATGGTCACGGCATGCCATCGATCAACCACGAAGGCCCGATCGACGTTATTCGGAAGAACCCGGGCATGACCGCCGACCTTGTCCGCCGCGTAACTCCGCTCACGCTCCCGGACAGGGACCGGATCCGCGTTGAACTCGGCTCAACGGACGCCAGCAACGTGGTCCCCGACCAGTTCAAGGCGGACATGGTCACCGTCATCCATGACATGGCCACCGGCAGGCCACTGCTGATCGTGATCATCGAGCCGCAGGGCCGCGAAGACAGCACGAAGAAGTACTCCTGGCCCGCCTACCTCGCCAATCTCCGCGCGGCCCACCACTGTGAGAACGCGGTCCTCATCGTCATCTGCTGGGACGAAGTCGAGGCCGACAAGTGCCGCAAGGCAATCCCCATGGGTCATCCAGGGTACGTTCTCACTCCCATCGTCATCGACCCCGGCAGCGACCTCAGCGATGCCGGCCCATGGATGACCGTCCTCGCCGCCGCGATGCGCGCCCTGGGCCTCGGCACTGACGCCAATCGGCGTGCCGTGCTCGACGCCATCAAGGCGACAAGCAGCGATACTCCTGTCCACCGCACGCTGACCGCGATTATCCTGGCAATAGCGTCCCCCGACGACCGCGTCGCACTGGAGGCCCTCATGGAAACCAAGGAGTACAAGAGCGAGTTCATCGAGCGCTACGAGTTGCGCGGCGAGTTGCGCGGCGAGGCACGCGGCGAGGCACGCGGCGAGGCACGCGGCGAGGCACGCGGCGAGGGCAAGGCGCTGCTGAGGGTTCTCAGGGCCCGGGGCATCGAGCCAGCGGCGAGCAGGAGAACCTAGTCGCGAACTGCACCGACGCAGATCAGCTTGACCGGTGGCTCGACCTCGCCGTCACCGCTTCCTCAGCCGACGACGTGTTCAAGGACTGACCCAGCTCGCGGGTGGTTACAGCCAGCCTTTCTCGCGCGCGGCCACGCCGGCCTGGAACCGGCTGGTCACGCCGAGGTCGGTCATGAGCTGCCGCATCCGGCGCTGCGTGGTCCGCATGGACCACGACAGCGACCTGGCGATCGCCGCGTCGGTCATCCCGGCGGCGAGCATGGCCAGGAGCGCGGCGGTCTCGGAGTCGGGAGCGCCCGCGCCCGGTGCCGGCGCGACCCCAGGGACCGGGGTTGCCCTGGCCCATTCGGCCTCGAACAACGCGATCATCGCGTCCAGGATCGGCGAGCGGTGAATGACGAACGTGGTGTCGATCGAGCGCGCGGTGACGGCGGCCGGCACCAGCGCGAACTGGTCGTCGGAGATGAGCATCTTGATCGGCAGCTCCGGCCGGGTGCGAGCCTGCTCCCCGGCGGCTGAGCTGGGGAGGATATCGTCGGCCATCCGGCCGGGGATCGCCAGCGCCGCGCTGTCGTAGATGACGCGGTAGGCGACGCCGACCGCGAGGCGGCTGTCCTCGAGGCCGTAGTTGGTGCCCGGCTCATGGGAGTAGGGCGGGCGGTCGAAGCCGCGTAGCTGCTGCCGCGTCTGCTCGTGGACGCGGACGCTCAGCCGGGCGATGTTCGCGGTCCCGTGCACGACCTCGACGTACGCGTCCGGGTGCCGCACGCGGGAAGCCTCCTGGAACACCGCGGCCAGCCGGTGCATCGTGGCCCGCGCGTCCCGCAGCTCCTTTTCCCGCTGGGCGATGAGCGCGGCGATCGCCAGGTCCGGGGCGACGGCCCGGTACCTGACCGGACGCCTGCCGACACGGAACGCCAGGCCCAGCGACGCCATGGTCCGCAGTTCGGCCGCCGCCTGCCCGGGCGAAACGCCGCAGCGCTCGGCGACCTGCTCCGCGCTGAGCTGGTCCGCCTGGACGAGCTCGGCGTACACCCGGGCGGCCGTGCCGGTGATGCCGACCGCCTCAAGCACGCCGGGCACTCTTCGACATCATCACTGGCGTAATTGTGCCATGTGGCAACCATCCGCCACATGCTCATTATTCACACTCATTGTCCCAACAAGCACCATCTGCGATGTTGTGCCGTGTCATACACCTTGGTCGGAAGGAAGCTGATGAGGACGACGTGGCGGCCGCACCGCAGAAAACTCACCGTGGCATCAGTGATGGCCGTAGCGATCGCGGGCCTGGGGACCGGGGCAGCCAGCCCGGCCGCGGCCTCGGCTGCGGCCTCGCTCCCCGCCTCGGCCGCGGCCCCGGGCGGGCCAGCCCAGGGCGCCGCCGGGGCGCCGGTCGAGGGCAAGGACACGACGGCCCCGGGGCTGGTGAAGCCGACGCAGCGAACCGGCGCCGTGCCCGGCACGGTGATCGCCGTCCTGTCCGGCACGTCGGTGACGGGGAAGGCGCTGCGGCGCGGCAGCACCGCGCTAGCGCCGCGGACCTCGAGCGCGGCCGTGAACATCACGCTGTCGCGGCTGGGCGCCACCTCGATCCAGCCCCTGTTCCAGGGCCTGCCGTCCGGCACGGCCGGGGCGCTGGACGCCGCCGCGCGGCAGCGGATCGGCGGCCAGGCGCTGAACCTGGGCGACATCGTCCTGGTGCACGTCAAGGGCAGCGCCGCGGCCGCCGCCAGCAAGCTCTCCGGCACGAGCGGCATCTCGTTCGCCGAGCCCGACCGTTACGTCGAGACCATGGACACCGGCGGCCAGGTGATCGCGTCCAGGGCGGCCCTCGCCTCCGGGACGGCCCCGCGGCTGAAGGCGGCCGACGTCCGGGCGGCCACGCCGGGATCGCCGCTGCTGCCCGCGAACTACGGGTTCGAGTCCTCCCTGGACAGCTACCTGAACGCGCAGGGAGTCGACGCTGGCGGCGCGTACGCCGCCCTCCGGCAGAGGTTCGGGCAGCTTCCCGGGGCCGGCGAGACGATCACCAACATCTCGGTCGGCGACCTCACCGACGCCTCGATGAAGGACGCCGAGGTCGCGTGGTACGGGCCGACCACGCTCCTGCAGAACGGCCAGCGCTACATTGACCTGCCGACCATGCCGCTCATCCCGGCGTACGTGGCCGAACCGGACGGCTCGCTGAACGGCACCGCGTCCGTCGAGGGCACGGGGGACCCGGTGCTCGGCGAGATCGGGCTGGACTTCAGCGTGATGTCGCCGCGCCCTGATGGCGACCAGCGCGCCGGCGACACCGGGTCCGGCCTGGGCGACCTGCTCGGCATCGCGCCCGGCGCGAGCTACCGCCTCCTGGTTCCGTCGGTGCCGACGATGAGCGAGATCGCGCAGGCGTTCGTGGCGGCGGTCACCCGGCAGTCGCCGCCTGACGTCATCACCGCGAGCCTGGGCTTCGGTACCGACGTCCAGGGCTTCCCCAGCCGCTACCTCGAAGAAGACCCGCTCATGGAGACGGTCATCGCCGCGATCGTGGCGCATTACGGCGTCACCGTCGTGGATTCCGCCAACGACGGCACCCGCCTGTACACGCCGGCCGCGGTCGGGCCGGACGGCGGCGCCACGCCCACCAACGTCGCGCGCACGCCGCGCCAGGCGACCAGCATCGACGACGACCAGTACTCGACGACGCCGAGCCAGGTGATCGACAGCGGTTCCATCGACGCGGGCGCGACCACCACGGACGACACGCTGTCCGTGCCGCCCCGCGGCGCCGGCAACGCCTGGCGCAACCCGACGTATAGCCGAGACCCGCACGGACGGCAGCGCCAACTTCGCCAGCGGCTGGGGACAGCGGGTGACGCTCTCGGCGCCCGGGGACAACATCCCCGCCTTCGAGCACTCCGGCCCGGCGGCTGACTCCGTCGCGGTGGTGCTGAACGGCGGCACGTCCGCGTCGGCCCCGGAGATCGCGGCCGCCGCCGCCGACGTCCTGCAGGCCGCGCGGCTCACCCGCCACCGGTACAGCCCGGCGCAAGTCATCAGGGTCCTGCAGCAGACCGGCCGCCAGGTCGCGACGCCGCCGCAGGCCGATCAGCGCCTCAACGTCGGCCCGCAGGTCGACGTCACCGCGGCGGTTGACTCCGTGCTGCGCGCCGGCCACGCGTCGCCGCCGGCCACGAGCATCGTGCGGCTGTCGGTGGCGCACCGGGTGGACATCAACGCCACCGGCGCCGCGTTCACCGAGTACACCGACCCCGGCCAGATCGACCTGCAGGACCCGACGGCCGGCTCCTCGCCCGGCATGAACGGCGCGGGCGCGACCGGTCCTGTCACGTTCGCGGCCGACATCACCGGACCGCGCGGCGACAACTACGCGCTCCTCGTCGGCCGCCAGAGGTTCACCAGCGCCTCGGACGACATCAGGGTCACGCCGGCTGAACTGCTCGCGGCAGCGGGCCAGCCACTGCAGTCGGCGGCCAGCCGGGCCGTCACCGTCACCTACCAGGCGCGCCAGGGCGAGCACGTGCTCGCGCAGGCCAGCGACACGCTGGTGATCGGCCCGTATGACGGCACGTCCTCCGTGGCGCCCGGCCCCGGTGGCGCCCCGTGTCATCGCCTCCGGCCAGTCCGTGACGGTCTCCTATGACCTGGCCGGCGTGAGCACGGTCGCCGACCCCAGGCTCGTCGTGTCGGCGGCCGGGCACTGGAACCCGGCGCTCGGCCCGGTCTTCAACGCGGCCTACTCGGTGCCGCTGTCCGGCGCGACCGGGACGGTGACGCTGCCCGCGTCGGCGTTCGGCGACGGCGGGGGCATCTACGGCGTCGGCATCGAGCAAGACAGCGACAGCGGCCTGTACGGGGACTTCGCCTCCGTGCGGGTGACCGGCTTCCCGGCCGGGCTGGCCGCGATCGCGCGCCCGTCGGCGCCGCTGCTCGCGGCGGCCGGCACCGCGCCTGGCCACGACGCCGCCGTCAGCCGGGCGAACCCGGACTTCAGGCTGACCTGGAACGCCGGGCCGCGGGCGGCGGGCGCCATCCTGGAGATCTCCGCTCCGGCCCCGACGGTCGACGGTTCCTACAACACCTTCAGCAACCAGAACGGGACGCGGCGCGACAGCGACGGTGACGACGCCGGCTCGGTCGTCTACCAGAAGCTGCCCGCCGCGGCGGGATCGACGACGTTCAGCGCCCTGGCGCTCGGGCTGGCGACCTCGCTGAGCTACGACGTCCGCATCCTGCCCGCCACCAGGTCAGGCGCGGTCGCCGGGCAGGCGTCGCCGACGTCCTTGCTCGAGGCCGACGACGGCCTGGCACCCGGCGGGGCCATCGTGGGCAACTTCGCCATGGCCGGGGCGAGCTCGGTCGTCTCGGTCGCCGGCCCGGACGGCGCCCAGGTCGTGAACTACAACCCGGCGACCGGCACCTACGGCTCGGTCATCGCGTCGGACGCGTCCGGCGGCCAGTTCTACGTCTTCGGCGTGGACCCGTCGGCCCATACGGTGCTCGTCGACGACGCGGCCGGCAGCGGTGCCACCAGGTCCGACGACGTGAAGCTGTACAACACGCTGACCGGGGCGCTCGTCGGCACCCCTGACCTGTCGGGCTACACGCTCAAGGGCGGCGTGGTGGACGCGGCCCGCGATCGCGCCGACCTGCTGGCGGACGCCACGTCCTCCGGCGATGACACCGTCATCGCCGTCAGCATGGCGACCGGTGCCGTCACGACGGCGACGGACGCGGACGGCGGCACGGTAGCTCACGGCTCGCTGGCGAACATCGTGGCCGACGCCTCGACCGGCGAGGTATACGCCACGGCCGGGCCGGGCGCGCTGCTGTGCTTCGGCGGCGGGACGTCGCTGGCCGAGGTGGATCCCGGCGCCGGCACGGTGACGGCCGCCACGGGCGGCACCCGCTGCGACACCGACCTGGCGGTCGATTCCGCGGCCGGGAACCTGCTGTCGGTCAACTACCGGTCCGTGTCGGTCAACTTCGCGGGCTCGAGCTCGCTCGTGGTCATGCCCGAGGCGAGCCCGTCGGGCGACTCGGTTTACCCGCTGCGCACCGGGGCGCCCGTGGAACTGGCGGCCGACCCGGTTCACCACCTGGCGCTGGTCTTGTACGCGCTGCCCGCCGGGCCGGCGAAGTTCGGCGCGCCGGGCGGCATCGCCGTCACCGACAGCAACGCCATGTCGGTGATCGACGTCATCGACACCAGCACCGGGGACATCGTCAAGACGATCGGGGACTTCAACTCCCCGTCCGTCAACGGCTACCCGTTCGCCACCAACCCCGGGATCCAACTCGACCCGGCGACCAGGACCGGGTACATGTTCGCCCCCGGCGACGATCAGGTCCAGCAGTTCTCCTACTAATCCCTGACGAGGGCGACGCTGATCGCTGGCCGGGCACCGGGGTGCCCGGCCAGCGGCCGTCAGGCCGTGAAGTCGAGCGCCATGCCGCGAGGCATAATCCCCCGGTGCTGGGCCGGGCCTCGTGGATCCAGGCGCTGATGGCGTCTTGCCAGGACTGGAGGTAGGCGGGGTATCCGTCCGCGAATTCGCTGAGCTTGCGGTCGGCGGCGCGGTGAGCGCGGTCAGCAGGTAGATGACCTCGACCTCGCTGTGGTGGCCGGCGGCGCTGATCGTGACGGTCACGGTGCCGGCCTGGTCGCCGGGGGTCACGCGGGCGTAGGAGATGCGCTGGCCCGGCGTGCGGCCGGTCACGAGCCAGACGGCGGGCTGGCCGTGGGCGCTGGTCTCGAAGACGGTTCCCGGCTCGGTGTCGTCGGCGGCCGGGGCCGGGAAGCGAGGGTGCCATCCGTGCACCCAGTCCTGCTCGCCGCGCGGGGTGAACAGGCGGAACGCCTCGGCGGGCGGGAGGGCGACCTGGATGCGGCCGGTGAGCCTGCGCTGAGCGCCCGTCATGGCCGCTCCTCCAGCTTGTGCGCGTCGGCGGCGGTCAGTGTCAGCCCGTAGACCGCCTTGAGCTGGTCGATCTTGGCCAGGACGGGCGGCCCGAAGGGCGCCTTGCCCTCGAAGGCGTGCAAGACGATGCCCTCAACGAGGTCGCCGAGGGACAGGTCGAGGTACTCGGCCAGGCCCTTGAGGACTTTCAGCGTGTTGCGCTCGACGCGAAGACCGGTCTGCGTTCGCTCGACTGTTACCATGGTAACAATATAACATTCCTCACCCTCCCGTACCTGAAGGCCGGGCTCTGGCGGCAGCGCCGCTTAGCTACCGGCCGGTAGCAGTGTATTTTTCGGCGATAATCACCGAGAACTACACTCCTACCGGCGAGTAACGACGTGCACCACCTGCGGCGCAAGCAGGATGGGAAAGCGAGATCGCCCCAACGGCGAACGGCGGGCCGCCCCGCCGCCCCGTTGGGGCGTATCGCGAGCAGGACGAGATCGTCGCCGAGATTCTCCCTGTGCCGAGCTGGACCCCTAGTCACGCTTCCAGACGAAGTCCGCCGAGGACGGCGACGAGGAGACAGTCATGCTGCACTGGTGGTCCGGGGTGGAGTTACCGAACTGCACCGCTGGCGCGTTGAAGGGGTACTGGTTGTTCCTGACCGAGATGCCCCTGAAGACGATGTGGCCGTTGTAGGGCAGCGAGGCACAGCCTGACGCCGAACGGACCTCGAGCACCCCGCCCAGAAGCTGGGTGAAGACGACCTGGCTGCCAATCGGGTCGCTGGAGGAGTTCCCGTCCGTGTTGTTGTCGTGGATAGTCAGGCTCCACGCGCAGTGGCCAGCGCCATCGCAGCTGAGCGAGGATATGGTCGACACGAGCACGTCCCCGGGATAGACGGGTATGGAACCATAATTATGGTTACCGGCGCCGTATCCCCAGTAGTACTCCGGGTAGGCGGACCAGTTGTTCCCGTTCCAGTTCAGGACGTTCTGGAGGACTGTGCTTCCGGCCGCGTCCTGCAGGCCGCCCCATATGGCGAATGACGACTTTCCCGTGCTCGACGGGGCCGAGGGCACCAGGTATTCCTCGGATTCGGAAACGAGCGGGTAAGACGAGTTCCAGCAGGTCACAGCGAACCAGTCGCCGCCTGGCGGAAAAGCGCACGGGCCCGACGCATTCGCCGGGCGGGCCAGGCCAAATACCCCCGCCGCGGCCACAAGCGCGGCCATGACGGGGATGGTCAGCCAGCGCCGTGTCACTCTAATCATCGCCACCGCTCCCGCCGGGCCCGTCGCTATCAAGATATCGGGATGATCGTAGCAGCCCAGCCGGTGGCTGCCCATACCTCATAAGGAGGTAACTGCGGGTGAATAGCGGCTGGCGGACCTTCCCCTAAATGGCGGCCCGGGACTTGCCGTCGCCGGCGATCGGGGGCTGATCCCGTCCTGTCAGGTCAGGGCGCGGGCGCCGCCCGGCGTGATGACCCGCGGGTCCTGGCCGAGCACGAGGGCCTGGAAGCGGGTGGTGCCCGAGGTCAGGTACATGGTCCATCCTGAGTTGCCGCCGGGCAGGGAATTGGTGAGGACGAAACGGCTGACGCTGGCGAGGGACGCTCCGCCCTTGCTGGTGATCAGCCCGGTAAGCTGCTGGATCACGCTCGGAACGAGCTGGCTGAAGTCGGTGCCGTTGCGCGAGCCGCTGAACGACGCCAGGGGCCCCTCGGACAGCGCGCCGGAGTAGGTGACGCTCACCCGCCGCGCCTCGCCGTTGCCCGCGATGACCGCCTCAAGCTCGCCCGGGTAAATCGCCATCGCGACGATCAGGTCCTGGCGGCCGAATTGCGCGGTGAGCTTCCTGACCACGGGGGCCAGGTTGCTCGCCAGAAGCAGGGAGCCTTTACTCGTCGCGGACAGGGTCACGGTCGGGCTGGGCAGCGGCGCGGTCGTGACGTCGACGTCGGGCGGGTCGTTGAAGCGAAACGACTCCGTCGCGATGTCCGGGTCGTTCGACGGATCGGTGATCGTCGCGGGAGTGGTGTAGGACGTGCCGTCGGTGAATACCACGACGCACGTGAGATTGGCGGTATCGCCCGGCAGCACCCGCTGGACGTGCGGGGTGCACGACACCGAACGGACCGGCCGCCAGGCCGACCGCCGCGGCCCTCGCCGGGGCGGCCCTCCGGTGCCCGCGCGACCCGGCGAAACCGGTCCCGAAATGACGCGGAATCCGCATCCCCTGCCCCCATCTGACCGCTCACGCCGGTATGTCACGGAAATGACGTCTGGGGAGAATACATGACCCGGGAGATCGCCGACCGGTCAGTAACCGGGAAGCGCGTCGGCGGCCTCGGTCAGGAGCTTCGCCGATTCCTCGGGGGCCAGGGCCGCCTCACGGAGCCGCTCGTACAGCCGCTCGTACGGCTGGACCTGCGCGTCGTCGGTCACGATCACGTCGGAGGTCACGGTGTCGATGGCGACGACCTTCGGGTCGCCGGGGTCGGGATAGGCGTAGACGGAGAAGGCGCAGCGCGGCACCGCGTAGTCCCGGATCCGCGCCTGGGCCGGCAGGACCCGCAGCGTGACGTTCGGCTGGCCGCCCTTCACGACCTCGGCGAGGTGGCGGAGCTGGCGCTGCACCACGCCGGCCGGGGCCGCGAGCCGCACGACCGCGAACTCATCCACGATCACCTCCAGCGCCGGGCCACCGGGGCGGCGCAGGTTCCGCTGGCGGCCCGCCCGCCCGGCGAGGATGCCGTCGACGGTCCCGGACAAAGGTTCAAGGGCGGAGTCTGCGATGGCCGTCGCCCGGATGTAGTCCGGGATCTGCAGCAGCCCGGGAAGGGCCGTCTGCTCGTATTTGAGAATGGTCGGCCGCGCCGGCCTCCAGGTTGGCGTACAGGGCCTGCCGGTCCCCGATGTGCTTGACCGAGTCCCACCAGCCCGGCTCGACCGCGTCGCGGGCGATGCTCGCCAGGAGCGTCCAGCGCTCGCCGTCGACGGCGAGGGCCTCCAGGATGTTCAGCACGTCGGCGGGGTCCGCGCTCTGCCCGTTCTCCAGCCGGGAGATCTCCATCCGCGATTTCCCGATGAGCCGCCCGACCCGCGCCTGGGTCATGTCGCGCTCGGCGCGCAGTGCCCGCATCTCCATTCCCAGGCGCAGCCGCCGGACATAAGGACTGTTCATGCCGGGCCTCCCGTCCGCGACCGCGCGGCTATCGCACGGGCGCATTCCGTGACAGATTGCGGTAAGCCCAGTATCGGATACGAAGGGTATTCGGGCAACTTAAACGCGCCGAAACGCGGGCTGATTTTATGCGAGCGGCACGGATCCAGACTTCGCGGTTGCGATAAAGGCCCGCCATGCGAGGGCGGAGAATTCCAGCACCGGGCCGCGCCCGTACTGCGTGCTGTCCCGGACGCCGACGACCTGCCGACTTGCCGCGACCTCCGCACAGTTGCCACTGCCGTGGCTGTAGGTTGCCTTGCGCCAGGTGGTGTACATGTCGCTCCTCATGGGATGCGATCCTCCTCATCCTGCCCTGCGTGACCGGCCCACCAGCAGCTAGCAGTGTATAGCGGAGCATGGCCGGCTAGGCCAAGCTTAACCACGTCACCGCCTTGGCAGCACCCCCTCCTGGTCACGGCGGGATCGCGTGCAGGCCGGGATCCGGTGCAGGCCACGCTCCCGGGCATGCCCGGTTCTGCGGCACAACGTTTCTCCGGGCACCGCGATTTTCGCGGCATCGCGATTTCCCGGGCGCGGCGGTCTCCCTGGCACCGCCCATTGACGGGCAGCACGACCCTGTGCACGCCCGGATTCCGTGATAGGCGGTTGCCGGGACACGGAGCGCTCAGGGGCACGGGCGGTTGCCGGGCCGAGGGCGGCCCCGTTCAGAATGGCGTACGGTGAATTTGCCATTTCAGGCGCAAAATCACCGGCATTAATTCGGCGGTTACGGTTGCGGCGCATATTGGCGGCGGGTTACTTTTTCGGAAATTCCCATATTCCGAAAGGTGGGTGCGCTGTGGAGGGAACGGCCCCCGCGTGGCCGCTGTTCGCCGGCCTGGGGCCGCTGGGCGCGCTGCCGACCGCCCCGCGACTGGCCCGCGTGTTCACCGGGCTCACCCTGCCGGGCTGGGGCCTGGCCGAGCTGGCCGAGGACGCGGCGCTGATCGTGTCCGAGCTCACGTCCAACGTCGTGCGGGCCGCGACCGGCCCGGACGGGCAGCCGCGCTACGACGCCGGCGGCCGCCTTCCTGTGGTGTGGCTGCGCCTGCTGTCCGACGGCGCGCAGCTGCGGGTAGAGGCGTGGGACAGCCTGCCCGCCGAGGCGGGCACGCCCCGGCCGCGCCGCGCCGCCACGCACGAGGAGTCCGGCCGGGGCCTGGACCTGGTCGCCGCGCTCAGCCTCGACTGGGGCTGGGACCACCTGCCCGGCCACGACGCCAAGCGGGTCTGGGCACTGCTGAAGGGATCACGATGACCGTTGACCGCGATGCTCGCCACCACGATGCTCGCTACCACGGTGCCAGCCACCACGGTGCCAGCTACCACGGTGCCAGCTACCGCTGTGCCTGCGGGCACGAGGCGGCTGGGCCGGACGAGCTGACTGACCACCTGGGTGAGATGTTCGTGCCCGCCGACGACGCGGGACCGGACGGGGAGGTGCACGCCGAGGCGGTGCCGGGCAGGTGCCTGTGCGGGCTGGCCTGCCCCGGCGCGGGAGAAGCTCGACGCGCACCTGCTGGCCGTCTTCACCCCGGCCGGCTCGATCGGGCGCGACGGGGTCAGGCATGATCGCGCCGACGACGGGCCCGGGGACTGACCGGCACTCGCCTGCCGCGCGAGCGTGTCAGGTCAGGTAGTCGATCACGTCATCGATGACCAGGCCGAGGCCGATGCCGAGGAGCCAGCTGTCCTTGGCTATAGGAACGCCGTTCTCGGTCGGCCGCACGCTGCCGGGCTGGCGAAGGCCCGGCGTCCTGGCGTACAGGCCGATGGTCCCGCCGGCGAACGCCGCCAGGCCCGCCCCCGCCACGATCCCGGGCACGACCGGGACGACGAGCAGCGCCCCGATCGCGATCTCGCCGACCGCGAGGATCCTGGCGAAGTCCCTCGGCTTGATCTTGCCGAGGAACGGATAGGTACCCGACGCGAACCCGTGCAGCCTGGCGGCGGTCTCCTCGTCGGCGGACAGCTTTCCTATCCCCGAGTTCAGGAAGAACGCCCCGGCCGCGAGGCGCGGCGGCACCTGCCGGGGCTTGACGGACAACTGCTTGACGGACAACTGCCTGATGGACAGCCCCATGAAACTACCCCCCGTAGTCGTTGCTGGCGCTGCTAGCCGCCGGGCCGGCGGCTGCTGCTGCTAGCCGCCGATCGGCGTGAATTCAAGAACCTCAATGGATGCCCCGGGCATCTCCAGGTGCGGGTGCCCTTCAAGGATGGTCTCGACCTCGTCGGCTGAGCCGGCCTCCAGGATGGAATAGCCCGCCACGCCGTCGCTGCTCGCAGCGCCCAGCCCGACGTGGGCCGTGTGCGCGAGCGGCGAGCCGAGGTCGACCAGGGCGTAGCTGACCCGGTCCGCCCAGGCCTGCCAGGCCCGCATGCCGGCTTCCATCTGCTCGGGGGTGGAGCTCGCCAGCTGCTCGCGCGCCGACGTGGTCGAGCGGTAAAGGACCATGAACTTAGACATCGCGCTCCCCGGCGTGTTCGGCATCGGCGGCCTCCGCCGGCCGCTTCAGGGCGACACTACACCCAGGGGCCGACGGCGGTTCAGACGACGACCTGGGTGACCCGGCCGTCATGGCGGCAAGGGTCCATTCGAGCGAAAGCCCGAGTCCCGGGCGGGCCGCTCGCGTCTGCGACGGACACGCCCGTCGCTGGATATGCTGATGTCATCTATGGTCGTTCATGGAAGTAACTTCCCCTGCTTCGGCCTTAGGCCACACTCTCGTGTGAGCCCGTCGAACTAGACTTGCTTGGAGGCTGCTGGTGATCGCGTGGAGGCTCGGCATGATGGGACAGACCCCGGACCAGGGCGGCCCTGTCATCTCCAGACCAGAGCTGACCCTCCCGGCCCTACGGACGGCTATCGCCAGGGTCGCGCCGGGTCGCCTGCCGGAGATGTTCGAGAAGATGCAGGCGGCCTTTGTCCGCGCGGGCGAGGAAGGCAGCGTCGTCCCGATCCACATGTTCTACCGGGAGTGGGCCGTCGTCGTGGAGATCGAGCGGCACCCCCAGACCGCCCGCCGGCTACACGCCGCCGAGCAGGCCCTGATGAGCGACGACCCGCAGGTTCGGGATGCCGCCATCCGTGAGGCCGGCGAGATCGTGCGCGCCGCTCACCATGCCATCGCGGGTGAGTGACTGGACCTGGGAGCCTCACCCCGACAACCTCCTCGACGGCCTTTCCCCTGAGGCACGGCAGGAACTGGACCAGGTCGCGCGCGAGATCACCGTCCGCGACTCCATGGTCTACCTGGACGGGAAGGGCTATGACGGCCCCACCCCAGGCCTGCGGACCGAGACGCGCGGCAGCCTCATGGTGACCTACCTGACCGACGTCCGCGGCGAGCGGGTAGTCATCCTCCAAGTCACCTGGTTCGGGTAACGCCTGATCCCAGCTCAGCGGAATGCGCCGTCGGTGAGCACGGGACGGTGGTGCGGCCGAGGATCAGGTCGGCCGCTCGCTCGGCGACCATGATGGTGGGCGCGTTGGTGTTGCCGCTGGTGATGGCCGGGAAGACCGACGCGTCCGCGACCCGCAGCCCGTCAACGCCGTGCACCAGAAGCCGCGGGTCGACGACGGCATCGTCGTCGCTGCCCATGCGGCACGTCCCGGTCGGGTGATGCGGCCGGAAGGCGAAGGCGCGCAGGTACTCCTCCCATTCGCTGTCGGTTTGCACGTCGCGGCCGGGGAGCGTCTCGGTGGCGGACGCGGCCTTCATGACGGTCGTGCGGAAGATGTCACGCGCGTCGAGGCAGGCCGCGATGAGCGTCGGCATGTCCGCGCGGCTCACAAGCTCGTGGCTTATCAGCGGCGGCGCGGCCGGGCTGCTGGCGGCGAGCCGGACGGTCCCGCGACTGGTGGGGTGCACGAAGCTGGGGTAGACCATGACGCCGGGCGCGGTCCGCACGCCGTGGATGTCGTGGTGATCCCCTTCGAACGACAGGCCGATGGGCATCAGGATGGTCTCGGCCTCGGTCGGGTATTCGCCAACGACCTGGGAGAATACGACTGCCGCGCCGCCCGCGACGGTGAGGACGCCCTGCCCCCTGATGGCAAAGTCCGCAAGGTGCTTGAGGGCGTGCCGGGCCTTCAGCTCCTCGCCGAGGGTGCCGGCCGTGGTGGTGTACACGAGCATGCCGTACGCATGATCCTGCAGGTTGGCTCCGACGCCGGGCAGGTCGACGCGGACGTCGATGCCGTGCTCGCGCAGGTGGCGCGCCGGGCCTATGCCAGAGAGCAGCAGCAGCTTCGGAGAGGCGATCGCGCCCGCGCTCAGCACCACCTCGGCCGCCGCCCGCGCGAGGCGCGGCTGGCCGTCGTGCTGGTATTCCACGCCCGTGGCGCGGCCGCCGCTGACGTCGATCCGGGTGACCTGGGCGCCGGTGCGGATCGTCAGGTTCGGGCGCCTGCGCGCTGGCGCCAGGTAGGCGCGCGCCGTGCTGGCGCGCCAGCCCCGCCGCTGGGACACCTGCGCCAGCGACACCCCCTGCTGGCGTTCACCGTTGTAGTCGGGGTTGAGTGAGTGACCCGCCTCCTGCGCCGCGGCGAGAAAGTCATCGATCACCCCCAGCCGCAACGACACCGGCCGCACCGCGACCGGGCCGGTGCCGCCCCGGTATTTACTCTCCCCGCCGGCGAACGTCTCGGACCGCTTGAAATACGGCAGGACATCGCGATATCCCCAACCCGGGCATCCCGCGTCACGCCAGCCGTCGAAATCGGATCGCTCGCCTCGCACCCAGAAGGTCATATTGACGGAACTGCCTCCGCCTAGCACCTTCCCGGCCGCGAACGTGTCGCGCTTGCCGCCACGGGACGCATCGGGAGCCGCGGGGTAGCTCCAGTCATAGCGTCGCGGCATCCGGTAGGTCCCCGCGGGAATTCGGATCAGCGGGCTGCGATCCCAGCCGCCCGCCTCCAGCAGCAGCACCCGCGTGCCGGGATCAGCCGACAGCCGGCTGGCCAGCACGCACCCGGCCGACCCGCCGCCCACGATGACATAGTCCCATTCATTCTCACTATGGCGATTCATAGCAGCTCGCTCGTCTCTGTGAGTAGTGGCTGAAGCTTGGCACTGCCGTCGATTACACAGCGTTAATGCACTGCGCGTCAGTTAGTTAAACTTGAGCCGCCTGAATGGCGCCCCGGCCCGGTGCCGTTCCTTTTAGGCTATGTGCCATGGTGTCTCGATATAGGCTGGCGAGCCGCCTTATGACTGGGCCTTCTCGCAGGCAGCGTCAGCGGGCGGGATGGACGCCGACGACGCGCTCGGTGTGCCGGGCGACCGCGCCGTCGCGCCACAGTTGCGCGAAGCGGGGGTTGCCGTCCACCGTGCGGCGGATCAGCCTGGCCAGGCGGCCGTCGCCCGGGTAGCGGGCGGACGCGCGGCGCAGGTCGGCGACGATCGCACGGTCGGTTGCCTCGCCGTTCTCCGACACCACCGGCCAGCCCGTGAACTGGCTCGGCCTGCGACCGGGAAGCGCGCCTTCACCAGGTTGCGGTCTTCGGCCGCCGCGCTGGAGGGGTCGCCGAGCAGTGCCGCCCAGCCGCGCATCAACAATGCCGGGATCACCGGCCGCCACGCGCCCGCCGACGAGCTCACCGGCGGGGACACGGAGCATGTCTTCGCGACGAACGTCACCGGGATCGTCCGGGTGACCAGCGCGTTCCTTCCCCTGCTGCGGAACTCGCAGGCACCGGCCGTGATCAACGTCAGCAGCGGGATGGGCTCGCAAGCCGCCACCCACGACCCTCAGCGGGTCGAGTCGACCATCGCCGCGCCGCTGTACACGGCGTCCAAGGCCGCGGTCACCATGCTCACCACCCAGTACGCGAAGGCACTGCCGGGCATCCGCTTCAATGCCGCCGACCCGGGCTACACCGCCACTGACCTCAACCGGCATAGCGGCCCGCAGACCCTCACCGAGGGCACCGACGCCATCGTCACCCTCGCGACCGAAGACCCTTCGGCCGGAACGGACCGGTTCAGTGACCGTTTCGGTCCCGTCGCCTGGTGACGCGTTACCGGAATGCCCCGGCGATGAGCACGGGGACGGTGGTGCTGGCGTTGAGCTGGGCCGCATAGCTGACGTCGGCCGCCCGGCCCTTCTCGGTGAGCTCGCGGCCGGAGGCACACTCGGCCAGGGCCTCGGGCAGGCGGCGGGCCGCATCGCGGAACGCGGCGACCGCCGCCCGCGCCTCGGGTGACCGGCCCCCCGTCATCGAGTCGAGGATCGCCCCGGCGCCGAGCAGGTCCTCCAGCGACGGCCGCAAGGACCCGTCCGGCCATCTCTCGCCGCAGGCGATAACGGTGACAGGTCCACCGGCCTGGTTCGCCCAGGCGGCGACTGCCGTCGCGTTCCGCAGGCAGCCGGCCACCACCCGGGCACCGGCCTCAGCTGCCAGGACCGCGCACGTCGAGCCGTTGGGCGAGGGGAGCACCAGGGACGTTCCGGGGGGTAGCGCATCCATGCTCGACGGCGACAGCGACGGCCCGGCCGGGTCGCGGCCGTCGGCTAGGAGGGCCTGGGCATCATCCGCGAAGGCGGCGGCCGTGGCGTCGCGCCACCGGTACGGGTACACGACTACCCCCCGGCTGACCGCGGCCTCGACCGCCGTGGTGAAGCGAAGCACGTCAACCACGACGCAGACGCCCTCGGTGAGCTCTGGGGCCGCCACCGGACCCCACTGGAAGCGGATGCGGTAGTCCCCCTGGCCGGCCCAGGGCGGCATCTTGGCTGTGCTCGCGTTCACGGCCCGGGGCTCCCTCAGCGGAGGCGGCGGACGCCGAGACTAGGCGGGGGAACGGCTCGGTGGAGAAGATGACCTCGACCGGCACCTCGGAGTACGCGGCGTCGGCGAGCCCCCGCCGTGAGACCTTCCGGTCAGCCCGCAGCGCCGCGATCCGGTTGTAGACGACCTCGGCGCCCTTGCCGCCCGCCCGCGCTGACTCGCTCATGTGGCGCGAAGCATAGACCGCTCGCGCCGCGCTGCCACCCGCGACCCCGACTCGCGCCGCGCCGTCCGCCGCAGCACCAGCGGCGCCGCGGCGTGACCGGCGTGAACCGTCCCGGCCCGGATTCCGTGATTGGCAGTAAGGAAACACGGTCACCCACATCGCCGGAAGGCAGGCCCATGCGCGGCACGCCGCTTACTGCAACAGTCCTCGCCCCCGCACTGTGCATGGCGGCGCAATGCCCGCCGGCGGTGCTGGCGGCCCAAGCGCACGCCGCGGCCATTTGCAATGCCTGAACGCTTGCCCGCGCGACGGCCATCGGACGTATGCCGGCCAACGAGGCGGATCGCCTACGGCACCGTAGGCGCGGTAAAGCGGGGTTAATCATGACCTTCGATGCGGTCAGCCATCCTCATCAGCACAGCTCCGACCTGCCTTGCGTGCTCGGGGGCGAGCCAGGCGCGGAACTCCGATCTAGGTGAGGCGGCCTTGATGCTGATCCTTACCTCTTCATCGTCGTCGGTCACATCTATGTCGATCTCATCGCGCGGCACGAGTGATCACCTCCACGGGAGGACTACCCGGCATCAGCGGTTCGTATTGCGCTCAGTCACCTGTCCCCGCCGGGGCCGACCCGTGCCCCACCCGCGCCCTGGGCGAAGTCCCGCCAGCGTCGACCGCGAGTTTCGTTCAGCGGCGCCTTTTCGGCCGCGCGCTTTCGGGGTATGGACCACCCACTCGGCGCAATCAGCCGACCCTGGCGCCGGCCCCAGATTGCTGCCCTGTCGCCTGCCCGGAGGTAACCACATGGAAGCTAACGCGGATCGCTTCCTCGAGCTCATCCACCAGTTCGATGATTTCACCGACGCGATCTCCCCCGAACGTGCGCACATGGAGTTCGACGCGACGGCCCTGCAGGTGTTCTGGATGCGGTGGCCGCAGCTTTCCTCGTGGGCCGGCTCGCTCTGGAACCTGCTGTCTGAGGAACTGTCCGGCCCGTCCGCGCCGTGCGCGGACCCGGAGCTCGACGAGGTAGGCGAAAGTGGCTGATGATCCCCGCCGTGCACTGACCGTACGTGACCTAATGACCACTCGCGTGGTCGTGACCAGCCCGGACGATCCGGTGGCCGACGCCGCCGCGGCCATGGTCCGGCGGAAGGTCGGATCGGCGCTCATCATGCAGGGCCGCTTCCTGGCCGGCATCATGACCGAGCGGGACGTGCTCCGCGCCGCCGCTTCGGGCAGTGACCTGACCACTTCCCCGGTGTCCGCGTGGATGACGAAGGATCCGGAGTCCGCGTCGCCCGATACCACCGTCGAGGAGGCCGCTCAGCTTATGCTGCTGCACGGCTTCCGGCACCTCCCGGTGGTCGAGGGAAGAGAGGTACGCGGCGTCGTCAGCCTCCGTGACCTGGCCGCTGCCCGGATCAGCCGGCCCATCTCACGGGGCTGACGGGCGGTCGCCGTCGCGGGGACCCAACAGTCCGTTTGGTGGACGGATCTGGATCTTTGTAGGCATGCGCAACCTGTTGCCATGGCGGCACAATGGGCGGGTGCACGGGTACGTTGGGGTGACGGACGGGGACTGGTACCGGTTTCTCGCCGGGCGGCCGGAGGTCGCGTCGCGGGTGGTGAACTTCTGGCGGCCTGGTGGCGGGAACGCCTTTCGGGCGCTGGAGGTGGGCGAGCCGTTCTTCTTCAAGACGCACGCGCCGCATAACCGGGTAGTGGGCGGCGGGTTCTTCAGCGGGTTCGCGCCGCTGCCGACGTCAGAAGCCTGGACGATGTTCGGAGAGGGGAACGGGGTCGCGAGCCTGGAGCAGATGCGCGAGCGGATCGCGCACTACCGGCGGGAGCCGATCGGGCCGCGTGATGACCCGCAGATCGGGTGCGTCTTCATCAGGGACGTCACGTTCTTTCCCGATGACCTCACGTTCGACCCGCCGCCGGGGTTCGCGCTCAACATCGTGCAGGGCAAGGGATACGAGCTGGGCGACCCTGGGGTAGCCGGGTACTTCGGGGACCTGATGCAACTCGTGCTGGGCAGGCCGCTGCCGGCTGAGATCGACCTCGGGCGGCCGTGGCACAAGGCGGGGCCGGTGTTCGGGGAGCCGAGGCTCGCACCGTACCGGATGGCGCAGCAGGCGTTCAAGGCGGTCGTGCTGGCCACTTACCACGGGCAGTGCGCGATCACCGGGGCGAAGATCCGGCCCGTGCTGCAGGCCGCGCATATCCGTCCGGTCACGCGGGACGGGGAGAACCGGATCGACAACGGGCTGCTGCTGCGATCGGACGTGCACACGATGTTCGACCAGGGGTACCTGGCCGTCGCGCCGGACTACCGGCTGCTGGTCAGCCCGCGGTTGCGGGCGGAATTCGGGAACGGTGAGGCTTTCTACGCCAAGGCGGGGTCAGTGATCGCCCTTCCCCCACGGCAGGCTGACCGGCCGGGCAGGGAATTCCTGGAGTGGCACCGCGACGAGGTCTTCCAGGCGTCGTAGCCTCATCGCACCAGGAGCGGCCGGGTCTGCACGCAATTGCGCAGGCGCCGCCGGACTGGGTTACTGTGAGCCGGTGAGACAGACCACCGGCTTTGCGCGGCTGCCGGATGGGCAGCGTATCGCCTTTGCCGTGGTGGGGAGCGGCCCGGCGGTGGTGCTGCCGGCGTGGTGGGTCTCCAACGTGGCCGAGGACTGGCATTTCGATCCGCTGCGCCGTTTTGTG
Source organism: uncultured Actinomycetota bacterium (assembly GCA_963735415.1). GTDB lineage: Bacteria > Actinomycetota > Actinomycetes > Streptosporangiales > Streptosporangiaceae > Trebonia. Next base: position 451,404 of record CAVTLB010000012.1, read on the forward strand.
GAGGGCCTGGCGGCCGGGCGCATGGTCGTGCGGTATGACCGGCTCGGGACCGGCCTGTCCGATCGGGAGCGGCCGCCCGAGACGTTCACGCCGGAATTTGAGGATGCGACGCTCTGCGCCGTCCTTGACGAGCTGGGGCTGGCGCGCGTGACGTTGATGGGCATCTCGGCCGGGGGCAGTATCGCCGTGAGCTTCGCCGCCCGGCGGCCTGAGCGCGTCGATCGGCTCGTGCTCTACGGCAGCTACGCCGACGGGCACGCGCTTGGGCCGCCCGAGGCGCGGACCGGCATGGTCGACCTCGTGCGCTCGCACTGGGGGCTGGGCAGCCGTCTGCTGGCGGACGTGTTCGGCCCGAGCTGGTCGCCCGGGAGCGGGCTGCGCTTCACCGCGTCCCAGCGCGCCGCCGCCGACGCCGAAGTCGCTGCCGATCTGCTCGCGCTGATCTACGAGACCGACGTGCGCGACGAGCTGCCGAGGATTCGCGCGCCGGCGCTGGTGGTGCATCGTGAGCACGACCGCGCGATGCGGCTGAGAGGCGCACGCGAGGTCGCCGCGCTGCTCCCGCGCGCCGACCTCGTGACGCTGCCGGGTGACGCGCACCTGCCGTGGCATGGCGACGGGGACGCTGTCCTGCGCGCCGTCGCGCCGTTTCTCGGGATCGAGGGCCCGCCCGCGCCGGCGAGCGAGGCCGACGCCGGCGCGGTGGGTGAGCTCAGCGCGCGGGAGCGGGAGGTGCTCGGGCTGGTCGCGCAGGGCCTCAGCGACGCGCAGATCGCCGAGCGCCTCGTGATCAGCCCGCATACCGTGCATCGCCACGTGGCGAACATCCTGGCGAAGCTGCGGCAGCCCACGCGCGCGGCGGCCGCCGCGGCCGCCGGGCGCGGCGGGCTGCTGTGACCACGCGCCCGATGGCCGGATCGGGCCATCGCGAGATGGCTCGTCCGCTCGATGCCGCGCGGGCGGCGCGATGGTGGACTTGAGCTGTTCATCACCCACTACCCAGGAGGCTCCGATGCCCCTCATCAACGTCCGGCTTATCGAGAACGTCTTCACCACCGAGCAGAAGCAGCAGATCGCGCGGGACTTGACCGAGGCGATGGTCGCCATCGAAGGCGAGCGCATGCGCGGCGTCACGTGGTGCGTCATCGAGGAGGTCAAGAGCGGCGACTGGGCCATCGGCGGCCAGCCGCTGACGACCGAGGCCGTTCGCGCCCTGGCCCGCGGCGAGGTGTCGCTGCCCGCCTGATTGGCGGCGCGAGGGTCGAGTGGGCTAAGTAACGGGGACGCGGCTTCGCCCACTCATCCCTCCGGGGAAGCTCCAGGACGTTCCGTAGACGCGGGCCCGCTGCGGACTTACGGTGAAAGTGATCACCGTCGATCCCTGGGAGGCATGCCCGATGACCATCACCGAGCCCGGGACCACCCCTGACGGCGACGTGCGGGAGGGTGGCCACGCCGACATCCTCATCGTCGGGGCCGGCGTCTCCGGGATCGGCGCGGCGCATCACGCGCGGGAGCGGTTCCCCGGCCGGAGCCTGCTCATCCTGGAGGCGAAGGACGGCCATGGCGGCACCTGGTGGACGCACCGGTACCCGGGCGTGCGCTCCGACAGCGACCTGTACACCTACGGCTACCGCTTCAAGCCGTGGCGCGGGCCGGCGATCGCCTCCGGCCCGGCGATCCTCTCCTACCTCGATGAGGTCATCGCCGAGGACGGCCTGGCCGCCCGCATCCGGTACCAGCACACGGTGACGTCGGCCAGCTGGTCCACGGCGGACCGGCGGTGGACGGTAGAGGTCACCCGGACCGATACCGGCGAGCGGCTGCGGTTCACCGCTAGCTTCGTCTGGATGTGCTCCGGCTACTACAACCACGACAAGCCCCACCGGCCCGCGTGGCCGGGCCTGGACCGGTACCAGGGGCTGCTGGTGCACCCGCAGCGGTGGCCGGAGGACCTCGACGTCAGCGGCAAGCGGGTGATCGTGATCGGCTCCGGCGCGACGGCCGCGACGCTGATTCCCGCGATCGCGCAGGACGCGGAGCACGTGACGATGCTGCAGCGCTCCCCCACCTACTTCTTCGCCCCGCCACGCCAGCACGAGCTCGCCGTCACGCTGGGCAGCCTGGACATCCCCGAGGAGTGGATGCACGAGATCCTCCGCCGCGCCTACATCGCCCAGGGCGACTTCCTCGTGAAGACGGCGTTCGAGGCGCCCGAGGAGCTGCACGCGTTCTTCATCGAGTCCATGCGCCCGCAACTGCCCGAGGGCTTCGACATCGACAAGCACTTCACTCCCCGCTACCGGCCGTGGCAGCAGCGCATCGGCGTCGTGCCCGAGGGCGACTTCTTCGCGGCGCTGCGCTCGGGCAAGGCGTCGATCGTCACCGACACGATCGACACCTTCACCGAGACCGGGATCCGGGTCGGCTCCGGCGAGGAGATCACCGCCGACATCATCGTGACCGCGACCGGCTTCACGATGTCGGTCTTCGGCGACATCGCGTTCAGCGTGGACGGCGAGCCGGTCGACTTCTCCGAGCGCATCACCTGGCGCGGCATGATGATCAGCGGCGTGCCTAACATGGCCTACATCTTCGGCTACCTGCGCTACAGCTGGACGCTGCGCGCGGACATGGTCTGCGACCTCGTGGCCGCCATGCTGGAGCACATGGACGAGGCGGGCACCACGATGGTCGTCCCGAGCCTGCGGCCGCAGGACGCGGAGATGGAGCGGCGCCCGTTCTGCGATCCGGAGAACTTCAGCGCCGGCTACATCATGCGGTCACGCGACATCCTGTTCAAGCAGGGTGACCGCCAGCCGTGGATCCACTTGCTGGAATACCACCAGGAGCGGGAGACCCTGCCGAAGGCCGACCTCGACGACGGGTCCCTCGTCTACAGCTAAACAAGGAGTAACGCGCATGCCCGTCGATCCGCTCCATCGCCGCCGTGCTCGCCATGCTGACCGATATGGGCGCCCCGCCCATTTACGAAGGAACGCCCGAGGCCGGGCGCGCCGCCTACCGCCAGATGACGGTGGGCGCTCGCGCCCCGGAGCAGGTCGTCCCGGTAGCCAGCGCCGAGGACCGCGTCATCCCCGGCGCCGAGGGCGACCTGCGGGTGCGGGTCTACCGCCCCGAGGGCGCGGCGCCGTTCCCCGTCATCGCCTTCTTCCACGGCGGCGGCTGGGTGATCGGCGACCTGGACACCCACGACAACATGGCCCGCACCTTGTGCCGGGGCGCCCGGGCCGTGGTCGTCGCGACCGACTACCGGCTGGCCCCCGAGCACCCGTTCCCCGCCGCCGCCGACGACGCGGTGGCCGCGGCCCGGTGGATCGCCGGCCACCTCGGCGAGCTCGGCGGCACTGATCCTGGCGGCACTGATCCCGGCGGCACTGATCCCGCCGGCACTGCGGGCACCCCCCTGGCGGTCGCCGGCGACAGCGCCGGCGGCAACCTGTCGGCCGTCGTCGCGCAGCAGCTCACGAGCGACGGGACGCCGCTGGCCGGGCAACTGCTGATCTACCCGGCCACGGACGCGAAAGGCGGCTACCCGTCGCGCGCGGAGAACGCGAAGGGCTACCTGCTCGAGCGGGAGTCGATCGACTGGTTCCTGAGCCACTACGCGGGCAGCTCGCCCGACATCAAGGACCCGCGGCTGTCACCGATATACGGCAACGTGTCCGGGCTGCCGCCCGCCATCATCGTCACGGCGGAGTTCGACCCGTTGCGTGACGAGGGCGAGGCCTACGGCGCCGCCCTGGAGGCGGCCGGAGTGCGGGCCGATGTCCGCCGCTACGCGGGGATGATCCATGGCTTCTTCGACATGGGCGCGTTCTCCCCCGCCGGCGCGGCGGCGATCGAGGAGAGCTGCGCCCGGTTCGGCGACCTCATCCGCGGCTAACCGGGTGATCGGCAGGCAGCTGCCAGCACCGGCGCCCAGATCCGGGCCAACGCGGCCATCAAGGTCTAGTGCCATCATGGTGGGGTGATCCGGAGCCTTTCACGGGTGGTGGCCGCACCGCCTGACAAGCCTGTTCGGGAAGAAGCAGCGCGATCGCAGGAACGGGCGCGGCGGCTCGCGCAGCGGCCAGGCACCTGGAGCCGGGACGAGGCGGCCGGGATGACGGCCGAGTTCGACGCGATGGCGGCCAGCTGGAGCGGCGAGCGGGGCGGGTACCGCCCGCCGGTGCTGGCGGACGCGCTGGCCCGGGGCGGCCCGTTCGGTCCGGGGCGGGCGGTGGAGATCGCGTCCGGTACCGGGCTGCTCACCCCGCTGATCGCCGGGATCTGGCAGCCCGTGCTCGCGGTCGACCTGTCGGAGGGCATGCTGCGCCGCTCGGCGGCGCGGGACAAGGTCCGGGCGGACGCGGCCCGGCTGCCGCTGGCCGACGGGTGCGCGGACGCCGTCGTCATCGGCGACGGGCCGCTGTTCGCGGCCGAGGTCGCGCGGGTCATGACGCAACGGGCCGTCCTCGTGTGGTGCAACGCCCTCGGCACCGGTGCGCCGTTCCACCTGCCGACCGGGGTGCTGGTCGAGGTGATGACGGCCGCGACCGGGCGGGACTGGGACGCGACCGAGAGCGAGGCGTTCTGGGGAAGCTGGGCGGTGCTGCGCGCGGCGCCGCGCGCGTGAGGCCCGTGGCGGGACACGGTGACGGCCGTGCGGCGCGCCGGGGCGCATACCCTCATAAGGTGCCGATCCTCGAACCAGACCGCATGGACCGTGCCCGCCAGCTATCGGCCGAGTACGTCGCCAGCGGCGACCCGACCGGCTGGTTTGACCGGCTGTACACCGAGGGGCGGGCGGGGACGGCGATCGTCCCGTGGGTGCGGGGCGTGCCGAACGAGAGCCTGGTCCAGTGGGCCGCCCGGCAAGAGACGGGCGGCGGGCGAACGGCACTCGTCGTCGGCTGCGGTACCGGGGAAGACGCGGAGTTCCTGGCTGGCCGGGGTTTCGCGGTGACCGGCTTCGACATCGCCCCGACCGTGATCGCCGGCGCCGGCGACAGGTACCCGCAGTCGCCGGTCGACTACCAGGTGGCGGACCTGACCGCGCTGCCGGCCAGGTGGCGCCGCGCCTTTGACCTCGTCGTCGAGATCTACACGCTCCAGCCGCTGTACGGGGAGGCCAGGGCCAGGGCCATCGCGGCGGTGCACCAGCCGGTCGCGCCCGGCGGCACGCTGCTGGTCATCGCTTTCGCGACCGCCGAGGACGACCCCGTCCGCGACCCCGCGATGATGCCGTGGCCGCTGACCCGGGCCGAGATCGAGACGGCCGGCGGGCCCCTGCGGGCGCGGGAGATCGAGTACTTCATGGGCCAGGACCCGGCGCTCCCGCGCTGGCGGGCCGAGTTCACCCGCGACTGAGCGGCCTCACTCGGCCCAGGGGCCCACACCGGAGATCCGGTCCACCCGGATGCGGGTGATGTAGCCGGGCGGCGGGTTGTCCATGTCAGGGAAGCGGACATCCGGGCCGAGATACGTGTGCGCAAGCTCCTGGAGAAGCGGCGGGGCACCTCCCTCGGTGACGCGGGCGGTGCCGTAGATGACGAGGTACTCGACCAGGCCCCTGGCGTTGTGGCCGCCGGTCTCCAGGGAGAGCGCCACGCGGCTGTCGTTGCGGACATTGCGTACCTTTTGGCGCTCGGCCAGGTGGCCGGTGACGATCTCATCGCCGTCAAGGCCGACCCACACCGCGCTCACCTGCGGGCTGCCGTCCGGGTTCAGGGTCACCAGGTGCGCCAGCGCGGGGGACTCCAGCACCGCTCGCACGCTGTCGGGTAGCGACATCATGTGGTGATGCTAGCAATCCATTAGGGGCTCACTGGTGCAGGTGGCGGCGCGCGGCCCGGTGGACCGCCTGGGTGAGCCTGGCCAGGCGGGGCGACTCCAGCCGCCAGTGCTGCCAGTACAGCGGAACGCTGGCCACCTCGCCTGGCAGCCGCGCCAGCCGCCCGGCCGCCAGGTCAGGGCCGGCCTGCAGGTCCGGCGCCATCCCCCAGCCGAGACCCAGGCCGATCGCCGCGAAGAAGTCACCGGCCGAGGGGACGCGGTGCACCACCGGCGGCCGGGTGGTGACGCCCAGGCGCGCCAGGGCCTGGTCCTGCAGCTCGTCTTTCTCGTTGAACACCAGCATCGGCATCGCGGCCCAGTCCGGGCCGTCCTCGCGGCCCCAGCGCGCGGCGAGCTCCGGGGCGGCGGCCGGGACGTAGTGCAGCGCCCCGAGCGGCTCGGCCGCGCATCCCTGGACGGCGGCGGGGTCGCTCGTCACGGCCGCTAGCACCTCCCCCCGGCGCAGCAGCTCCTGCGAGTACGCCTGGTCCTCCACGTGCAGCCGGACGCAGGTCGCGGCCCAGCCGGCGGCCTCGGCGAGCACGTCGCGGAACCAGGTCGCCAGGGAGTCCGCGTTGACGGCGACGGGCAGGTCCACCGCCGTGACGGCGCCGAGCTCGTGGGCGGCCTCGTCGTACAGCAGCCTCGTGTGCCGCCCGAGCCGCACCAGCCGCTCGCCCTGGGCGGTCGGCCGGCCCGGTGCCCCCCGGCTGACCAGGACCTGGCCCGCGGCTGACTCCAGTGCCCTGATTCGCTGGCTGACCGCGCTCGGCGTGACGTGCAGCGCCCGCGCCGCCGCCTCGAAGCTCCCGGTATCGGCGATGGCGACGAGCGCGTCCAGCTGCGCCTGGCTCAGGTCCACGATATTAAGCTTAGCTAATCCATCTGAAGAAACATTCGCTGGACTTAATCATGGCCTGTCCCTAGCCTCGGGTGCGTGGTTGATTCAGCCTTCTCCGGACTGCTCACCGGCCTCTCGCTGATCGCGGCGATCGGGGCGCAGAACGCCTACCTGCTCCGGCAGGGCCTGCGCCGCTCCCACGTCGGTCCCGTCGTGGCGGTGTGCGCGCTGTCGGACTTCATCCTCATCCTCGCCGGGGTATCGGGGATCGGCGCGATCGTCAGCCACGCGGGGTGGGCGCTGGTGGCGGTCCGCTGGCTGGGAGCCGCGTTCCTCACCTGGTACGGGCTGACTTCCGCCTGGCGGGCCCGGCGCCCGGCAACGGGACTCGGCGCGGCGGCCCCGGGCAGGCTGGCAGCGGGCTCAGGCAGGCGGGCAGGCGTGCGGGCTCAGGCAGTGCGGGCTCAGGCAGTGCGGGCTCAGGCAGTGCGGGACGCAGCGCCCGTGACCGGGAGCGCGGCGCCGTGGTGCGCCGGGCGGTGGCGCTGACCTGGCTCAACCCGCACGTGTACCTGGACACCGTGCTGCTCATCGGATCGGTCGCGGCCACGCACGGGCCGTCCGGCCGCTGGTGGTTCGCCGTCGGCGCGTGCGTCGCGAGCGCCTTCTGGTTCACCGGGGCTCGGCTACGGCGCCCGGCTGCTGGCACCACTGCTGGCTAGCCCGCGCGCCTGGCAGGTCCTCGACTTGCTCGTCGCGGCCACCATGCTCGTGATCGCCGTCAAGCTCGCGACCGGGTAGGCGCGCCCCTCGGTCCCGCGCATCCACCACCCCGGTTACTCGTCGGTAGCAGTGTTGTTCTCGGCGATTATCGCCGAGAACAACACTGCTACTCGCGAGTAGCGAAGCAGGCAGGCTCACGGGGAAGGGCGGCCCGGTGCCGTCGGCGGCGTGACGGGGGGTCGCCAGTTGTCGTCACGTGAGACGGTTAGCCCATGCGCTTGCAGAGCCAGGCCAGGGCGAGCGGGTAGCGGTAGCCGATGCCGAAGTGGGTCCCGCTGAAGACCTCGTAGTGGACCGCCTCATCCGGGACGTCGGCCTCCGCCAGGGCGGCGCGGTAGGCGGCCGCACCGACGTCGAGGTTGAAGTTGTCCGCGTCGCCGGCGTCGATCCAGATCGAGTGCACCGAGCGAAGCGCGTCGGCGTACTTCGGGACCATCCGCACCGGGTCCCAGCCGAGCCACTTGTGCCACACGTCCGGCCGGAGCACGCCGCTCGCGGTGTCGAATGGCAGTTCCGGCGTCCCGTCCGCACGGGCCGAGAAGCAGGCGGCGACGCCCAGCAGGCCGACCAGGTCGTGGTCCTCGGGCTTGGTGAACGCCGCCCGGCCGCGGAAGTCATCCCACCACGCGAAGATGTCGCCCTCGTACTTGCGCAGGTGACGGAACGCGGCCGCGAACCCCGGTATGTAGCAGTACTCATAGAGCGCGTCGCCCGCGTGCGTGGCCAGCGCGCCGAACAGGTCGGGCCGCAGCATCGGGGTGATCATCGCGCCGAACCCGCCGCTGGACTTGCCGGTGATCGCCCGCTTCGCGGCACCGCGCTCGGTGCGGTAGTTGGCGTCCACCCACGGCACGACCTCGTCGCACAGGTAGGAGTGGTACCTCCCGGTGCCGGGTGAGTCGACGAACTGGCTGCCGCCGTAGGCCGTCCACGCGTCGACGTACACGATGATCGCCGGCGGGGCCTCATCGCGCGCGAACACGGCGTCGGCGGTCTCGACGAAGGGCTGCTGGAACGCTTCCCGGTTCTGCCACATCGTGACTTGCCCGGTGTACCCCTGGATCACGTAGACGGAGGCGTACCGCTTCCCCGGCTCCTCGTCGTAGCCCGGCGGGGTGTAGACGAGCAGCGGCCGCTCGTGCGGGTCGCCCAGCGGGTTCCCCTTGAGCAGCTCGCTGGTGAAAGCGTGCTCGTCGATCCGGCCGGCGAGCTCCCCCTTCCATGGCAGCATGGCGTCCTCCTCGTTGAGTGGCCCTCGGCCGGCTTGCGCCCGCGCTTTCGGCGTAATCATCGCACCGAACGGACCCGGCCAGGCTCCTGCCCACGCCAGCCGGAACCGCTCGCGAAGCGGGCCTGCTAGTCGGTCGTGCGCTTGCGGGGATGCTCGCGCCGCCAGAGGACGAGCAAGACCGCCACTATGAAAACGATGAGGACGGCCGCCACCACGTAGTCCACGTGGCACCTCCCAAACCCGCCGCCCGTTAGGCGGTCATCCCCGGCATTCTACGCGGCCGGAGATGTCACGGACGTGACGGGAACGGCCTCGCAGGCGGGCATCGCGTCGCGCGCGGGCACCGCCGGCGGGACACGTGGGCCTGCGCCAGCCAGCTCTCCACGCTGCTGCACGTAGTTGGGGACGAGCTCGGCCTGCGGCCGGTACTTGAGCACCAGCCCGGCGGCCGCTTCCACGTCGTGCCCGCGCAGCCGCAGCACCGCGTAGGCCACCATGGCCGAGCGCCGCTTGCCCCAGTGGCAGTGGATCAGGACCCGCGCCTGCGGGTCCTCGGCGAGCGCCCGGGCCGCGAACGCGACGGCCTCCGCCCACAGCCGGGGCTGCTGCCGCTGGCCGAGATCCCACATCGGGGCGTGCACCACGCGGCCGGGGAACATTTCCCGCTCCGCCGCCAGGTCACCGGACAGCTTCACCTGGGACCGCGCACGGCAGTTCACCACGTGCGTCACGCCCTGCTCAGCCAGCCGCGGCACCGCGCGCCGTGTCGGCATCCCGCTGATCGCGATGCGCTCACCGCCGACCCAGCTCAGTATCGCCGAGTGCGGGTCGGACATGACCAGCCCGATGCTGCAGCGGCGGAGCCGAGCACGCCAGTCCTGCGGTGCGCCCATCGTGTCTCCCTTGTTGATCGCTTCAAGTTCTCAGAATAGGGATGCCGTGCGCAACGAACCGATTGTCGCCTTTTAGGCGTAGATGCGTAGAACTCTGTTTGAACAAACGCCCATAGTCGGAGGGTGCCGCCGGTTATGGCCGCCGAGCTGCATCGACGACGCCGAATGGGCCTCAGGGCGTCCAGTCAGCGTTCGCGCCACTCAGGACAAGGCACGGGAAGTCGCCGGGCACCTGCCCCGATAGCCAGGCGGCAAAGACCGTCGCCGCGGCTGGCTCAACCGCCAGCCGGAATTCCTCCCACAGCCGGTCGCGCGCGACGATGATCTGCTCGTCGCTGACCATCGCCAGCTGCACTTTCCCTGACTTGCAGGCCTCAAGCGCGAGGCGTCCCGCGCGCGAGGCCCCCAGCGCGGATGCCGCGACCGATCCGCTGTCGATCGGGACGTCGACGGGGGTACCCGCCGAGACGGCCTCGTGCAGCGTGGGGCAGGCCGCCGGCTCGACGCCCACCACGAGCCGCGCAGTGCCGACCGAGAAGGGGCCGCCCGAGGAGAGCGCGCCCGCCACCCCGGCCAGCAGTCCGCCGCCGCCGACCGGGACGGCGACCACGTCGCATTCGGGCATGTCGGCGAGAGCCTCCAGGCCGACCGTCGCCTGCCCGGCCACCACGGAGGGATCGTCGTAGGCGTGCACGTAGACCAGCCCGTCGCGGGTCGCCAGGTGGCGCGCCTCCATCTCGGCGTCCGCGTAGCTGGCGCCGAACCGGATGACCTCCGCGCCGGCCGCCATGATCCGGCGGGCCTTGACCTCCGGCACCGGCCCGGGCACGTAGACGGTGGCGTCCACGCCGAGCAGGCGCGCGGCGACGGCCACGCCGAGGCCGTGGTTGCCGCCCGACGCGGTGACCACATGGCTGGCCGCGCCCCGGCCCGCGCCGCGAGACAGCAGCGCGTTCAGCGCACCGCGAATCTTGAACGAGCCAGTGAGCTGCAGGAATTCCAGCTTGAATGCGAGCGGGCGGCCGTTGACGCCCACCCGCAGCAGCGGAGTGCGCCGGATGTGGGGACTGAGGCGGCTGGCGGCGAGGCGGTAGGGGTCCACGTCATCCCGGCTCGTTGCGGGCCGTCATGGCCGGCCATCAGGCGGTCGCGCGGAAATGCCGCAGCAGCGCGTCGGTCACCGGGCCGGGCGATCTCGTAGTGCGCGAAGTGGGACGCGCCCCGCACCACGGTCAGCCGGGAGTCCTTGATGCCGAGCGCCGTGATGGCGCCCTGGACGGGTGGCGCGGCCGGGTCCTCGGCACCGGAGATGACGAGCGTGGGCGCCGTGATGGACGGCAGCAGCGGGCGCAGGTCCATCCCGGCGATGGCGTCGCCGCAGCCGGCGTACCCGGCTGGACTGGTGGCGCTGAGCATGCCGGCGACGCCCGACACCTCATCGGGCGACCTGGCCAGGAAGGCCGGGGTGAACCAGCGCGGCACCACCATGTCCGCGATGGCGCCCGTGCCCCGCTCGCGGACGATCGCGGCCCGGTCCCGCCAGGCCTGCGCGGACGGCAGCGGGACAAGCGCCGAGCAGGCGACCGCGAGGGAGGTGATCCGCTCGGGGGCGTTGGCGGCGAGCCAGATGCCGACCATGCCGCCGAGCGACACCCCGGCGAACGCGGCCCGCACGATGCCGCGGGCGCTGAGCATGCCCAGGACGTCGGTGCCGAGCTCGGCGATCGTGTACGGGCCGGGCGGCGCCGGGGACTGCGCGCCCGCCGGGCCGTGCCCCCGGTGCTCGTAGCGGACCACGCGGAAGTACCGGGACAGCACGGGGACCTGGTGCCTCCAGATCCCCGCGTGAGTGCCGATCGGGTTGGCGAGCACGAGCACGGGGGCGTCGTCCGGCCCGTCAACGGTAACCGCGATCTTCACCTCAGGCATGCCCGATACCCTTGCCTCTCATCGGGCATGCCCCGGGGGTCGTCCCCCGGAAGACAACAGCCATGGGGTTACCTTAGAGGTCAAAGAAGACAGTCTCGGCCGGTCCCTGCATGTGGATGTCGAATCGCAGCAGATCGTCTTCGCACCGGCACGGCGATCAGCGTCGCGCGGCGGTCGTCCGGCACGGCCCGCAGGACCGGGTCGGCGGCGTTGGCGGCTTCCTCGTCCGGGAAGTAGATGCGGGTGACGCTGCGGTCGAGCATCCCGCGCGCGAACACCGACACGTCGATGTGCGGTGCCTCCGTCTGGCCGTCGCCCGCGGGCAGCGCGCCGGGCTTGAGCGTGACGATCCGGAACGAGCCGTCCCGGCCGGTCGGCACCCGGCCGAAGCCGCGGAACTCCTTGTCGCCGCCTGGCACCGGGCCGCGCGGGTCGTCGGGGTGCGCGAACCGGCCCTCCGGGGAGGCCTGCCAGGTCTCGATCAGGCCATCGGGGATCGGGTCGCCGGCGCCGTCGTACAGCCGGCCGAAGATCGTGATCGCGCCGGGGGTGCCCTCGGGGACCACGTAGGGGCCCTGCGTCCCAGGGCAGCCGCATCGCGAAGTACGGCCCGACGGTCTGCGAGGGGGTGAGAAGCTCGCTCATGTGCTCTTAGTGCCCTTCGCTTTCGAACACGCTGGCCTCGCGGCCGCGCAGGACGATGTCGAACCGGTAGGCCAGCGCCCACTCGGGCTGGGTGTCCTCGATCGAGAACTGGGAGACCATCCGCTGCCTGCGCCTTCTCGTCGGGCACCGAGTTGTAGATCGGGTCCAGCGGCAGGAGCGGGTCGCCGGGGAAGTACATCTGGGTGACCAGCCGCTGGGTGAACGCGCGGCCGAACAGCGAGAAGTGGATGTGCGCCGGCCGCCACGCGTTGTAGTGGTTGCCCCACGGGTAGGAGCCGGGCTGGATGGTGATGAAGCGGTAGCGGCCGCCCTGGTCGGTGATCGCGCGGCCGATGCCGTCGAAGTTCGGGTCCAGCGGGGCGGGGTGGTGCTCGCGGCTGTGCCGGTAGCGGCCGGCCGCGTTCGTCTGCCAGATCTCGACGAGGGTGTCGGGGACCGGGCGGCCGCCGGAGTCGCGGACCTGGCCGAACACGATGATCCGCTGTCCCTGCGGCTCGCCCGCGTGCTGCGTGGTGAGGTCCGCGTCCTGCATGGTGATCAGGTCATCGCCCAGCAGCGGGCCGGTGACCTCGGTGAGCCGGTGCGGGAGGAGCACCAGCGGCCTGGTCGGGTGCCGCAGCCCGGTCGACTTGTACCGCGGGAAGTCCAGCGGCGGGTGATTGCCCGGCTGGGGCTTGGCGTACGCCGGCACGATGAGCTCGCCGGGAGCCTCGGGGACCACCAGCCGCTGCTCGGACACTGTCATGGGGGACACTCCTCAGCTACTACTTATTCGCGTCAAACTTACGCAAGGCGGCCAGCTCGGCCGCCGTCGGCGGGGCGATCAGCTCAGGCTCGGCGGCGATCTGGATGTCCCAGCCGGTCCGCTCCACGACGGTGTCGCGCGTCACGCCCTCGAAGAGCGAGGTCATCGTGAACTCGCAGGTCCGCGGGTCAGGGGTGAGGATGCCGAGGTCGGTGATGATCTTCTGCGGCCCCTTGCCCCGCAGGCCGAGCTTGCTGCCGGGTCCCGGGGCCGTCGCCGTAGCCGACGCTGGTGATGAACTCCACCCGCTCGACGAACGTCCGCTTGCTCTGCCGGACGATGACGATGACCTCGCTGGAGGAGGCGGCGATCTCGGGCGCGCCGCCCGCGCCGGGCAGCCGCACCTTCGGGTGCGCGTAGTCCCCGCCGACGATCGTCGTGTTGATGTTGCCGAACTTGTCGATCTGGGCCGCGCCCAGGAAGCCGACGTCGATCCGGCCCGGCTGCAGCCAGTAGTTGAAGATCTCCGGGACGCTGATGACGGCGTCAGCGGTCTCGGCGAGGATGCCGTCGCCGATGGACAGCGGCAGCCGGTCCGGCTTGGCGCCGATCGCGCCCGACTCGTAGATGAGCACCAGGTTGGGGGCGTGGGTGGCGCGGGCCAGGTTGGACGCCGCGCTCGGCAGGCCGATCCCGACGAAGCAGGAGATGCCGTCCGTCAGCGCCCGGGCGGCCGCGACGGTCATCATCTCGTCGGAGGTGTAGGTGCTCCGCTCACTGCTCACTGGTGCGCCGCCGTCTCGTAGATGTTCTCGTCCAGCCAGCCCTGGAAGCTCTCGCGGTCGCGGGCGATCGGGTCCCAGGCCACGTAGTAGTCGTTGTCCCGCTCGGTGTAGCCCGCGGCGTACGACGGGTGCGCGCCGTTCGGGAACGCGGGCGACGTAGCTGACGGTCCAGCTCGGCAGGACCACGGCCTGCGGCCTCGGCTGGAGCTGCCGTCCACGATCTCCTCGACCGTGACGATGGCCCGCCTGGCGGCGAGCACGGCCTCCTTCTGCACCCCGGTCAGGCCCCAGAGCTGCACGTTGCCCCGGCGGTCGGCCTGCTGCGCGTGGATGATCGCGACGTCGGGGTTGAGCGCGGCGACGGCCATCAGCGTCTCGCCGGTGAACGGGCAGGTGATCGGCTTGATCGTGGGGGTCTGATCGGCCAGCCCGGTGCCGGCGTAGCCGCGCAGCACCGCGAACGGCAGGCCCGACGCCCCGGCGACGTACCGGTTGGCCATGCCCGCGTGGCTGTGCTCCTCGATCTCCAGCGGCCGCGGCCAGCCGTGCTCGACGGCGTCCCGGAACCGGTGCAGTGAGCCGACGCCCGGGTTGCCGCCCCAGGAGAAGATCAGCTTCCTCGCGCAGCCGGCCCCGATCAGCTGGTCGTAGATGACGTCCGGCGTCATCCGCACCAGCGTGAGCTCGCGGCGCCGCTGCCGGATGACCTCATGCCCGGCCGCGAAGGGGATCAGGTGAGTGAACCCCTCCATCGCGACCGTGTCGCCGTCGTGGACGGCGCTAGCGACAGCCTCCGCGAGCGGGACGATTTCCGCCATGTCGCTCCTGTCCTGTGTTTACTCAAAGATACCGTTTTGCCGCCGCCTAGAGTACAGCTGTTCGCAGAACGGACGCCCGATGGTGGCCTGCCACCAATTTCGCAGGTCGGACGGTTATGACTCAGGACAAAGCACTACACATTCACAACGGACTATTACTAAACGTCGCGGTCTTCCGCCAGCGCACGCTTCGCGGTCGCGAAGGCGCGGTTCGCGACCGGGACCCCCGCGTACAGGCCGACCTGGAGCAGGACCTCCTGGATCTGCGTCCTCGGTGAGCCCGTTGCGCAGGGCCGCCTTGACGTGCATGGCCAGCTCGTCCTCGTGCTGGAGGGCGGCCAGCACGGTCAGCGTGACGATGCTGCGCTCCTGCCGGGTCAGGCCCGGCCGGGACCAGATCTCGCCCCACGCGTACCGGGTGATGAAGTCCTGGAAGGGCCCGGTGAACTCGGTGGTGCCGGCGACGGCCCGGTCGACGTGCGCGTTCCCGAGCACCTCGCGGCGGACCCGCATCCCCTGCTCGTGCCGCTGCGCGTCATCCATTGTCGCCGTCTCCCTTCCGCTGCTCGTGGGCGCGCTGCTCGTGGGCGCGCAGCGCCGCGTCGATGAACTGCGCCGAGGCGCCAAGGTAGCCGGCCGGGTCCAGGGCGGCGTCGAGCTGCTCGGCGGTCACCCCCGCCTGCTCCACCTCCGGCGCGGCGAGCAGCACGTCGCGCAGCGGCAGCCCGGAGCTGACTGCCCGCGCGGCGGCGCTGGCCACCAGGTCGTGGGCGCGCGGCCTGCCGAGCGCGCCCGCCAGCAGCCCCGTGACCTGCTCGGCCAGCGGCAGCCCGGCGGCGGCCGCGAGGTTGGCCCGCCATCCGGGCGCTGTCCACGGTGAGGCCGCCCAGCAGGTCGGCGCCCCAGGAGGCGGCCGACCCGGCCAGCCGCAGGATGTCGCTGAACGGCTGCCACTCGGCGTGCCAGGCCCCCGCCGCCCGCTGGTGCTCCTGCTCGGCGCTGGCCACCAGGGTGGCGAGCAGGCCGGGGACCTGCCGGGCGCAGCCGAGGATGGCCACCGAGGCGACCGGGTTGCTCTTGTTCGGCATCGCCGACGAGCCGCCGCGGCGGGGCGCGCTCTCCGTTTTGCCGTCATCGGACTGCATCGGACCACCGCTCAGTCCTCCCCCGCCCGCCACCCCCGGGCCACCACCCAGTCCTCCCCCGCCCGCCACCCCCAGGGCACCGCCCAGTCCCTCGCCGACCTCCCCGACCTCGGTCTGGGCCAGCAGCGTGATGTCCCGGGCGATCTTGCCCAGCGCGGCGGTCACCCGCGCCATCGCGACCGCCACGTCGATGACCCGCAGCCGCTCGGTGTGCCACGGCAGCGGCGCGGCCGCCAGCCCCAGTTCCTCCGCGAGCAGCCCGCCACCCGCGGGCCGCTCACCTCCCCGCGCGCACCGCCGCCGCCGCCGCCGGCCGAGCCGAGCGCGAGCGTGCCCGGCCGCGCCGCCGAACTGCACGGCGAGCCGCTGTCGGACCGCACGTGGTCCAGCCCGTCAGCGCCCCGTCGAGGCCCGCCAGCCAGCCCGCCGCCACCAGGCCGAAGGTCACCGGCACCGCCTGCTGCAGCAGCGTCCGGCCGATCATGAGCGTGTCCCGGTGGTCGTCCGCCAGCCGCGCCGCCGCCTCGGCTGCCGCCAGGAGGTCGCGCCGGGTCACGTCGATCGCCCGGCGGGCCAGCAGCATCGCCGCGGTGTCCATGATGTCCTGGCTGGTCGCGCCCTGGTGCACGGCGGGCGCGGCGGCGCGGGGCACCCGGCGGGCGAGCACCCGGGCCAGGCCGGGCACTGGGTTACCGGTCAGCTCCGTCGCCCGGGCGACCTCGGCGACCTCGGCGGCGGAGAAGTCCGCGGCCACGGCGGCCGCGGTCACGGCCTGCCCCGGCGCCGGCGGGCGCGAGCCCGGCTCGCTCCACGGCCCGGGCCAGCGCCGGCCTCCGCGTCGAGCAGGGCCTGCAGCCAGGCCATGTCCCCGGTGGCCGACCTCGCCACGGTCGAAGACGCCCCCGAACAGCGTGCCCTGCGGGCGTGCATTCTGGTCCGGCATGACCGGATGTTATCGTCCGACCATGACCGAAGTTCCGTCTGGCGGCCCGCAGCTGCCGCAACGTCGCAACCTTGTCACCGAGATCCCCGGCCCGGCCTCGCGCGAACTGCAGGCCCGCCGCACGAGAGCGGTCGCCCCTGGCGTGTCGTCGACCCTGCCCGTCTACGTGACGGCGGCCGGCGGCGGGGTGCTGCTCGACGCGGACGGCAACTCGCTGATCGACTTCGGCTCGGGGATCGCCGTCACCTCGGTGGGCAACGCGGCGCCCCGCGTCACCGAGCGGGTGCAGGCCCAGGTGGCGCAGTTCACCCACACCTGCTTCATGGTCACGCCCTACGAGGGGTACGTGGAGGTCTGCGAGGCGCTCAACGCGAAGACCCCCGGTGACCACGAGAAGCGCTCGGCCCTGTTCAACTCCGGCGCGGAGGCGGTCGAGAACGCCATCAAGATCGCCCGGCACGCCACCGGCCGGCAGGCGGTGATCGCGTTCGACCACGCCTACCACGGCCGCACCAACCTCACGATGGCGCTCACCGCCAAGAACATGCCGTACAAGCACGGCTTCGGCCCGTTCGCCGGCGAGGTCTACCGGGTGCCCATGGCCTACCCGCTGCGCTGGCCCGACGGCGCCGAGGCGTGCCGCGCCGAGGCGCTCGACGTCGTCAAGAGCCTGATCCACGCGCAGGTCGGCGAGCACAACGTCGCCGCGGTCATCATCGAGCCGATCCAGGGCGAGGGCGGGTTCATCGTCCCGCCCGAGGGGTTCTTGCCGGGACTGGCCGAGTACTGCCGCGAGAACGGGATCGTGTTCATCGCCGACGAGATCCAGTCCGGCTTTTGCCGGACCGGCGACTGGTTCGCCTGCGACCACGAGGGCGTCGTCCCCGACCTGGTCACCACGGCCAAGGGCATCGCCGGCGGGCTGCCGCTCGCGGCCGTGACCGGCCGCGCGGAGATCATGGACGCGGTGCACCCCGGCGGCCTCGGCGGCACCTACGGCGGCAACCCGGTCGCCTGCGCCGCCGCGCTCGGCGCGATCGAGACGATGGAGGCCGAGGACCTGCCGGGCAAGGCCCGCCGCATCGGCGACGATCATGCTGCCGCGCCTGCGCAAGCTCGCCGGCAACCACCCGGTGATCGCCGACGTCCGCGGCCGGGGCGCGATGATCGCCATCGAGCTCACCAAGCCCGGCACCCTGGAGCCGGACGCCGCCGCCGCCGCGGCCGCCGCGAAGTACTGCCACTCCGCACGGCCTGGTGGTGCTGACCTGCGGCACGTTCGGCAACGTCCTGCGCTTCCTGCCGCCGCTCGTCATCGGCGAGAGCCTCCTGGAGGAGGGCCTTGACATTCTCGACGACGCATTCGCCGGCCACTGTGAGCTAGCTAACACCGTGAGCCAGTTAATGAGAGGGCGATTCTGAAAGGCTTATGTCGCCGCCGCCGCTGGACAATTGAATGACATTCTTGGCCCCCGCGGTCGGCGAAATCGTATGCGCCAGGTTGCCGCCGTCGGTATCGGTGCTGACGATGTAGGGACCGGGCGGGACGACGATTGTGACGCTGCCGCCATCGGCCTTCACGTGCAGGCCCGCCGGTATCGTGGTGAACGTTAGCGTGACTTCGCCGCCGCCGCTATTAGCGGTGACCGCGGGGCCGGACGCCGTCGCGCCGCGCGGGGCGCCGATGGTGCCGCTGATGCTCCCGCCGTCGGCGGAGATGCTGACGTGCGGGGCGGTCACGCGGCTGACGGACACGTCGCCGCCGCCGGACGTGATGGTGAGGTCACCGCTGGCCCCGGCGACGGTGACGGCACCGCCGTCGCTGCGGAGCGTCGCGGTCCCGGTCAGGCCGGACGCCGTCAGGTCGCCGCCGCCGGTCGCCAGCCTCAGCGCGGTCGCCGCGGGAATGTCGACCCTGGCGCTCAGGCCGCAGTTGCCCGTGTCGATGAACGGGCAGTGCAGGCTGATGTCGCCCGCGTCCCGGCGCACGGAGGGGCGCGCGAGGGCGTAGGTGACCGTGCCGGACACCCGGGCGATGCCCGCAGGCACGGTGCCGCCACGCACGGTCGCGGAGCCGCCGCCGAGGTTCATCGTGACGCCGCCGGAGGCGACCCGGACGGTGTAGTCGGCCGGGAAGCTGCCCTTGCCGACGCTCTGGACGAGGCTGAGCCCGCCGGCCGCGATGACGGCGAGCGCGACCGGCACGCCGAGGAGGAGGGCGGTGCCCCGGCCGGGCGTCACCGGCAGGCGCGCGGCCGGCGGGCGGGCCGCCGGCGGCCTTTGCGGCATGAGGCTGGTCATGGCGTGGCTCCGTTCAGGTAGCGCAGGACGGCGAGAACCCGGCGGTGATCCCGGTCGGCGGGGGCCAGTCCGAGCTTGGTGAAGATGTTGTTGATGTGCTTTTCCACCGCGCCGCCGCCGACGACGAGCGTGCCGGCGATGGCGGAGTTGGAGCGGCCCTCGGCCATCAGGGCCAGCACTTCCCGCTCGCGCGGGGTCAGGTCGCCTAGCGGGTGACGGCTGCGGGCCAGGAGCTGGGCGACCACCTCGGGGTCCAGGGCGCTGCCGCCCGAGGCCACCCGGCGCAGCGCGTCGAGAAACTCGGCGACGTCCGCGACCCGGTCCTTGAGCAGGTAGCCGACGCCGTTCGGGCGGCCGGCGATGAGCTCGGTCGCGTACTGCTCCTCCACCCACTGCGACAGCACCAGGACGCCCACCGACGGCCACCGGTCACGCACCACGAGCGCCGCCCGCAGGCCCTCGTCAGTGAACGTGGGCGGCATCCGCACGTCGACGACGCAGGCGTCCGGGCGCGTGTCCACGACGGCTCGCAGGAAGGCCTCCGCGTCGCCCGCGGCGGCGACGACCTCGTGCCCCTCGTCGGCCAGCAGCCGGGTCAGCCCCTCGCGGAGCAGGACCGAGTCCTCGGCGATGGCCACGCGCAGGGCCGGCCCGGGTGCTACCCGCATGGGAGCACCGCCGCGATGATCGTCGGGCCGCCGGACGGCGACTCGATGGTGAGCCGGCCGTCTACCCCGGACACCCGGTCGGCGAGGCCAATCAGGCCGGCGCCGTTCGGGTTGGCGCCGCCGATCCCGTCATCGCTGACCATGACGGTGAGGGTGCCGGGGTACCCGTAGCCCTCGACGACGATCTTCGCGCTGCTGGCGCGGGAGTGCTTGGCGATGTTGGTCAGCGCCTCGGCGACCACGAAGTAGGCGACCGCCTCCACGGCCGGCCGGGGCCGCACCGGGACCTCCACCTTCACCTCCACCGGGACCGGGCAGCGGGCGGCCAGGCCGGAGAGGGCGGCGTCCAGGCCGCGGTCGGCGAGCACGGGCGGGTGCACCCCGCGCACCAGGTCGCGCAGCTCCGTCAGCGCGGCCTTGGCCTCGGTGTGCGCCCGGTCGACAAGCTCGGCGGCGGCGCCCACGTCATCGGAGAACTTGGCCTTGGCCCGGCCCAGCTCCAATGCAAGCGCGACGAGCCGCTGCTGGGCGCCGTCGTGCAGGTCCCGCTCGATGCGGCGGCGCTCGGCCTCCGCGGCGTCGACCACCCGGTCGCGGCTCTCCTCCAGTTCGGTCACGCGGGCGGCCAGGTCCTTCGGCTTGCCGAGCAGGGCGCGGGCGAACGCGGCGTCGATGGCGGCGAGGCCCTTCGTGACCTGCGGCGCGGCCACCAGCAGGACCAGGCCTACCGTCGCGATCAAGGTGCCAGAGCCGTTCACCAGGTGGCTGCCGATGTGCGCGCCGCCGCCGGGCAGGCTCTTGTTGTAGAAGGGCAGCAAGGCCAGCGCCAGCCCCAGCGGCCACAGCGCGTAGCTCAGGGGGACCACGATCCACGTGACGGGACCCCGCGCGAGGACATAGCCCAGCTCGCGCCAGGTGGCCCGGTCCCGGACGGTCCGGCGGCGGGGTATCAGGAGCCACCGGTACCCGGCGCGCTCGGCGGCGGGCCATGGGCGGATGTCCGCCCCCTGGAAGAACCGGTACCTGGCCCTCTCATAGGTCGCGTACCAGCTCGCGGCGCGCAGGCCCAGCCCGAGGACCGGCAGGCCGGTGAGCGCGAGCGGCACGAAGCAGGCGCCCACCCCGACCAGGACGAACACGGCGGTGATCATGACCCATCCGAACATCAGGTCGACGAGCTGGCTGACGAGGCGCAGCCAGGTCCGCGCGGACGTCAGGTCGAGGAGCAGGAACATGCCACTGACGCTATGGCACGGCGGCTTATCCGGCCACGGGGCGCTCCCCCGGTTCCATGGTTAGGCAAACCCCACCATGAATCCGTCTGCCCGCACCATGGGAGCAGGGCCACCGCGCGGCCGCAACCTTGCTGCCATGACTGATTTCTCCCGCGGGGCGCCGCCCCCGTACCACCGTAAGCATGCCCGGCCGCTTGTCGAGAAGGTGGCGGGCTGGTCGGCCCGGCACCGGATCATCGCCGTCGTCGGCTGGCTGCTGCTGGTGGCCGCCGCCTTCACGCTGGGCCAGCACCTGGGCCAGGGCAACGTCCAGAGCTACGATCCCGGCCAGGCGGGCCAGGCCGAGCGGGTACTGAACCGCCCGGTCGTGCAGCAGCCGCCGCAAGAGCAGGTCCTCATCCAGGCCCGCTCCCCCGGCCAGGCCTACGCGACCGACCCCGAGATGCGGCAGTCCGTCAGCCAGGTCGTCGCGGCCCTGAAGGCCCTGCCCCGGTCGGCGACGGGCATCCAGTCGCCTATTACCAGCCCCGGGCTCATCAGCCCCAACGGGCGGTCGGTCCTTGTCACGTTCAACGTCATCTCGCCCGGCGCGAACGGCGGGGACGGCGGCGTCAGCGAGGTCGTGCCCGCGCTCAACGCCATCGCGGCGGTCCAGGCCCGCCACCCCGGGCTCACCATCGAGGAGGCAGGCAGCGCCAGCATCCAGCGCGCGGTCGGCGACGTGACCGGCCAGGACTTCCGGAAGGCCGAGGCCACGTCCGTCCCGGTCACACTCGCCGCGCTGCTGCTCGTGTTCGGCGCGCTCATCGCGGCGGGCATCCCGCTGTTGCTGGCCGGCACCGCGGTCATCTCCGCGATCTCGCTGCTGGCCATCCCCGGCCGGTGGTTCCCCGTTGACTCCACCACCTCATCGATCGTGCTGCTTGTCGGGATGGCGGTCGGCATTGACTACTCCCTGTTCTACCTGCGCCGCGTCCGCGAAGAGCGCACGGCGGGGCGGACGACCCGGGACGCGCTGCACGTCGCCGCGCGCACCTCGGGACGGGCCATCCTCATCTCCGGGCTGACGGTCATGATCTCCCTGGCCGGGCTGTTCCTCACCGGGATCGACGTGTTCTCCGGCGTCGCGATCGGCACGATCATCGTGGTCGGCGTGGCGGTCCTCGGGTCGCTGACGTTCTTGCCGGCGCTGCTGTCGCTGCTCGGAACGGCCACGGAGCGAACCCGGATCCCGTTCCTCGGCAAGCGGCAGGCCCGCGCCAGCGAGTCCCGGTTGTGGCACGCCGTCGTGACCCGGGTGGTGCGCCGCCCGCTCGCCTGGGGTGCCCTCACCGTGGCCGCCGTGGCGGCCATCGCCTTGCCCGTGCTCGGCCTGCACCTGCAAGACCCTGGCATCCACGACCTGCCGGCCAGCGTGCCGGTGATCCGCACCGTGGTGGCCATCGAGCAGGCGTTCCCCGGCGGCCCGGCACCCGCCGAGGTCGTCGTGACCGGCGATAACCTGCAAGGCCCTGGGGTCAGGGCGGCGATCACGGCACTGCACGGCGAGGTGGCGGCGACCCGCGGGGCGATCAGGGAGCCGATCACGGCGGCCTACTTCGGGCCGCCCGGCGGCGATCAGGTGCTCGTCGTCTCGGTCCCGCTCGCCGGGGACGGCACGAACGGCGCGTCGTCCAGCGCGCTGAGCACGCTCCGTGACCAGGCGCTGCCGGCGACCCTCGGGAAGGTGCCGGGGATCAGCTACTCGGTCGGCGGGCTGACGGCCGGCAACCACGACTTCGACGCCCAGCTGGGCAAGACCGTGCCCTGGGTCTTCGTCTTCGTGCTCGGGCTGGCGTTCGTGCTGCTGGGGTGGACCTTCCGTTCGGTATGGGTGCCCGCGCTGTCGATCGTGCTCAACCTGCTCTCGGTCGGGGCCGCCTACGGCCTGATGACCTGGATCTTCCAGGACGGGCACCTGGCCGGGCCGCTGGGGTTCACCGCGTACGGCGGGATCACGGCGTGGCTGCCGTTGTTCATGTTCGTCCTGCTCTTCGGGCTGAGCATGGACTACCACGTCTTCGTCCTGAGCCGGATCCGCGAGTTGCGGGACCGGGGCGCGACCGCGCGGGAGGCCGTGACGGGCGGAATCGCGAGCAGCGCGGGCGTGGTCACCAGCGCGGCGGCGATCATGGTGGCAGTGTTCTCGATCTTCGCGACGCTGTCGGTCATCGAGTTCAAGGTGTTCGGGGTGACGATGGCGGCCGCGGTGCTGCTCGACGCGACCATCGTCCGCGGCGTGCTGCTGCCCGCCGGGCTCGCGCTCATCGGGGAACGGGCGTGGCGGCGGCCCCTCCGCCCGCGGCCCGCGGTCCTCACCGGGGACCGGCAGGTGACCGTCACCTCGTGACATGACGCACAATTGACGCGTGACCGCCAGCGTTGAGGCCAGCACTCCGGCGGTGCCGCCAGGATCGACGGGCGGCGCCGCCGGAGCTGTCCGTGTCCGCGCTGACCGTCAGGTTCGGGGCGGTGACCGCGCTGGAAGCGGTGAGCCTGGAGGTGCGGCCGGGCGAGGTCGTGGCGCTGGCGGGCGAGAACGGCGCGGGCAAGACGACCCTCATCCGCACCATCGGCGGCGACCTCACCCCTTTGTCCGGGGTGATCCGGGTCGGCGGGCGGCTCCTGACGCCTGACCCGATCGCCGCCGCCCGGCTGGGGATCCGCATCGTGTGGCAGGACCCGGCCCTCGCCGATAACATGGACGTCGCGTCGAACGTGATGCTGGGCAATGAGCGGCTCCGGCACGTGCTGTCTGACGTGTGGCTGCACCGGGACGCCGCCGCGCTGTTCCAGCGGCTGGGCATCCCGCTGCATGACACGACGCTGCCGGTGCAGGCGCTGTCGGGCGGCCAGCGGCAGATGGTGGCCCTCGCGCGGGCGATGGCGCGCACGCCGAGGCTGCTGGTGCTCGACGAGCCCACGGCATCGCTCGGCATCCAGGAGTCCCAGCTCGTGGAGCAGCTCATCACCCGGCTGCGCGAGCAGGGCATCACCGCGCTGCTGTCCTGCCACGACATCCCGCAGATGTTCCGGCTCGCCGACCGGATCGTGGTGCTCAGGCACGGGAGGCTCATCGCCGAGGTATCGCCCGCCGAGGTGCATCCGGACGACGTGGCGGCCCTGGTGTCCGGGCAGAAGGTCGATTCCTCCGCGCGGCAGCAGCTCACCCGGCTGCACCGGCTGGCCGGCCGCCTGACCTCCTCCGACCCGTCGTCCAGCCTGTCGCTCATCTTGTCGGCGCTGGGCGCCGCCCTCGGCAGCGAGCGGCTGTGCATTCACCTGCCGGAGGACAGCGTGGCCGGGGACCAGGGCGCCAGTGGCGGTACGCTGGCCTGCGCCGCGTCCTTCGGGGTCCCTGATGACCTGCGGGCGGCGTGGGCGCGGCTCCCGGTAGGGATGAGGGGCGGTCCCGTGGGCGTGGCCGCCGCGACCCGGGAGCCGGTCATCGAGGACAACGTCCGGGCCGCGCCGGGCTCGTGGGCGGCCTTCGGTGACCTGGCCCGGCAGGCCCGGGTAGCCAGCTCGTGGTCTGTTCCCGTGCTGGGGCCAACCGGGCTGCTGGGCGTGATCACCGTGTTCCGCGCGATCACCGGCAAGCCGCAGCGTGATGACCTGGACCTGGCCACCCTCTACGCCGGCTATGCCGCCAGTGCGATCGAACGCGATCGGCTGCTGGAGCAGGTGACGGCGCGCAACCGGGTGCTGGAGACCATCCGCGAGATGCTGCAGACCCTCGCCGGGCCGGTCGCGGTGGCCGATGCCCTGGTCATCGCGCTGGACGCGCTGCGCGATGGGCTGAGCGCCGACGAGCTGGCGCTGGTCACCATCCCCGCCCTTGACGAGCCGGGCGTCACCGGCGCGGCGAGCGGGACCGCCATCGCGCGGGCCTACTCCGGGGCCATGGCCGAGATGCCCCCGCAGACCCTGGCAGCGGCCGAGTCGATCCTCGTGTGCGGCGGCCGGGACGGCGTGGCGGTGCAGCGGGTGACCCGCGACCCGACGGTCGAGGCTGGCCGCACGCTCTCGGTGAGGTTCACCGCGCCGCAGGGCCGCACCGTGCTGATGGCCCGCTGGCATGGCGTGAACCCGGCCCAGGGCCTGGCCGATGACAGCGCGACGGCGCTGGTCGAGGATGCGGCCCACAGCTTCCGGCTGGCCCTTGAGCGGGAGAGCGCGAACACCGCGCTGCAGGAGGCGATGGCGCTGCGGCAGTCGCAGAAGATGCAGCACGCGTTCCTGCGCAGGCTCAGCCATGAGCTGCGGACGCCGCTGACCGCGATCACCGGGTACGCCTCGACCCTGCTGCAGCAGGACGTGACGTGGGACGCCGACTCGCAGTACCGCTTCCTGTCCCGGATCTCCGCCGAGTCCTCCCGGCTCGGCCGCCTGGTCAACGACCTCCTCGATTTCTCGGCGATCGAGTCCGGGATCTTCCGCTTGCAGTCCGACTGGTGCGACCTCCCGCTGGTGATCGACGCCGCGGTGGCGCTGCTGCCCCCGCCGAGCGCGCCATTCGTGGAGGTGAAGACCGCCCCCGGGCTGCCCACCATCTGGGCCGATCACGACCGGCTGGAGCAGGTCTTCGTGAACCTGCTTGACAACGCGCTCGGGCACAACCCGCCCGGCACCCAGGTCACGGTCACGGCGGAGGCCACCGCGCCCGCCGCCGGGGAGGCGGCTGCGGTCACCGTCTGGGTGGCCGACGACGGGCAGGGCATGCCACCGGAGCGGATGTACGCACCCGCCGTCGCCACGGCGGCCCGGCGGCGCCGCAAGCGCGGCGACTCGGGCGCTGGCCTCGGGCTGTCGATAGCGAGGGGATCGTGGAGGCGCACGGGGGCTTCATGGAGCTGGAACGGCCGGCCCGCGGAACTAGCTTCCGTATCACCCTGCCCGTGGAGAAGCCGACGGAGAAGACGGAGGCGGGAAAGGGACATGACGACCGCGAGTAACCCGGTGGCGCCAACGAAGGTGCTCATCGTCGAGGATGACCCGAACATCGTCGACCTCATGCGCTCGAACCTGGCCGTCCGGGGCTTCGACACCGTTATCTCCGCCGGGAGCAAGGCACTGGCCCTGCTGGACACCGAGCAGCCGGACATCGTGCTGCTCGACCTGATGCTGCCCGAGACCGACGGGTTCGAGCTGTGCCGCCAGATCCGCGAGCGGTCCCCTGTCGCGATCATCGTGGTCTCCGCCCGGGGCGGGGAGCGGGACAAGGTCACGGCGCTGAACATGGGCGCCGACGACTACATGACCAAGCCGTTCGGCATCGAGGAACTGCTGGCGCGGATCCTCGCCACGCTGCGCCGGACCCGGCCCGCGACCGAGGCTCTCGCCGAGGTGGCACCGACCGTCATCACCATCCGCGACCTGCGGATCGACCTGGCCAGCCAGCAGGTGCGGCTCGGCTGCGCGGAGGTGCACCTCACCCCCACCGAGTTCGCGCTGCTGCGCGAGCTCGCCGTCAACCGGGGCAAGCTGCTGTCCCGCACGCACTTGCTGCGCCGCGTCTGGGGCCACGGGTACGAGACCGAGACCGAGTACGTCCGGGTGTACATCCGCCGGCTGCGCGCGAAGCTGGAGCCACCGGGCAGCCCGCCGCTGATCGTGACCCAGCCCAGGGCCGGCTACCGCATGCCCGCTGAGTGACGCGCGGGGGTGCTCGACCTGCGACGGCGGCCTGCGCAGACCGTAGCCGACTCGGATAACGATACGGCTTCTGACCGGTTTCACAACTTATACGATTCTTGTCCTGCCTGCAACCCATTCACGCTTTTTTAACGCTTTTATTCTGATGTTAACGAGCGCGTTTCCCGTGGCCGTTTTACGCTTCTCGGCAACACACGTGCTGCACAGCGTGCCACGTCGGATCTTCCAGATGTACCTTGGCGAAAGGGTTAGCGGATGCTACTAGGTAATAGAAGACAGGGAGGGGGGCACTCCCGTTCCCTTCCCCGACTGGGCGTGGTGGCCGCGGCGGCGGCTGTTGCCCTGATAGCTGCGGGCTGCTCGTCGTCCTCATCCACCCCATCCACGTCCTCGTCGTCGTCGTCCTCGTCGGCCTCGGCCACGGTTCCGACGGGGCTGAGCGTCAGCTCCTTCACCGTTGACATCTCGTCGACGATGTCCCAGTTCAAGTCGCTGGCCTCGGCCGGGACCAAGGGCGCCTCCAGCCTGCAGATCGGGGTGATCCTGCCCGACACGACGTCGTCGACCCGGTGGGTTGACTTCGACGCGCCGTACATCAAGGAGGCGTTCACCGACGCCGGGTTCACCTCGTCGCAGTTCCGCGTCGACAACGCCCAGGGCAGCGACGCGACCGAGCTGAGCGACGCGACCGCCGACATCAACCTCGGTGCCAAGATCCTGATCATGTGCCCGCTCGATGGCCCGACTGGCGTCGCGATCGCGAAGCTCGCCGAGCAAAAGGGCGTCACCCTGA
Organism: uncultured Actinomycetota bacterium; assembly: GCA_963735415.1. GTDB lineage: Bacteria > Actinomycetota > Actinomycetes > Streptosporangiales > Streptosporangiaceae > Trebonia. Next base: position 478,712 of record CAVTLB010000012.1, read on the forward strand.
TCAGCTACGACCGCGCCACCTTCGAGGGCTCGAAGACCTACTACGTCAGCTTCGACAACGAGAAGGTTGGCGAGCTGATCGGCCAGGGCTTCAACCAGTGCCTCACGGACTGGAAGGTCTCCAGCCCCAAGGTCTACGTGCTGAACGGCGGCGAGGACACCGACCCCAACGCGATCTCCTTCGCCACGGGCTACAACAAGGTGGTCTTCGGCCAGTCGGCCAAGACGGTCGCCGCGGGCGCGAAGGGCACCGCTGGCGGCGCCACGCTGGTTGCCGAGAACTTCGCCCCCGGGTGGGACAACACCAAGGGCGGCACCATCTTCCAGCAGGCGTACACCGCCAACCCGAAGATCAACGCCACCATCGAGGCGAATGACGGTCTCGCCAACGCGGTGATCACCGACCTGAAGACCGCCGGGCGTCAAGCCCAACACGGTGCCGACCACCGGGCAGGACGCCACGGCCCAGGGCATGGCCTACATCCTGCAGGGCTACCAGTGCGGCTCCGTCTACAAGGCCGTCTACAAGGAGGCGCAGGACGCTGTCTCCCTGGCCATCATCCTGCTGGCCGGCCAGACGCCGCCCGCGGCCCTGCTGAACGGCACGACCGTCGACCCGGCCGACTCGACCATCACCGAGCCGGCGTCGCTGATCACCCCGGTGTGGGTGAACAAGGCGAACATGGAGTCGACGGTGGTCTCGGACAAGTTCGACACCGCCTCGGCCATCTGCGCGATCGCGGGTGCGAGCGTCTGCTCCGCGGCCGGGATCAAGTAATCACGGTAATCATCTGACCGGGGTTGGCGGGCTCGCCATTGCGGCGGGCCCGCCAGCCCCGCGACGATGAGATGGCTATGCGGACCAACCTGGGCAAAGCTACTGACGGGTATTGAAAATGACTGAGGTGAACGAGGCCCCGGAAGGCGCGAGCCGCGGCGGGGACGGGGCAGAACCCCTGCTGAAGCTGCGGGGCATCGACAAGCACTTCGGGCCGGTGCAGGCGCTCTACGGAGTGAACCTGGACCTGCCCGCGGGCCAGGTGACCGGCCTGTGCGGCGACAACGGCGCAGGGAAGTCGGTGCTCACCCGCACCATCGCCGGCGCCCACCAGCCCGACCATGGCCAGATCTACTTCGAGGGGCGTCCGGTCCACGTCCGGAGCACCCGGGACGCCTCCGCGCTGGGGATCGAGACCGTCTACCAGGATCTGGCGCTGGCCGACAACCTGGACATCGTCCAGAACATGTTCCTCGGCCGCGAGAAGCTGCGCTACGGCATGCTCGACGAGGACTCGATGGAGCTGAAGGCGGCCGAGACCCTGAGCACCCTGCGGGTGACCACGGTGCGCTCCATCCGGCAGCCGGTGGCCTCGCTGTCCGGAGGTCAGCGGCAGTCGGTCGCGGTGGCCAAGGCGGTCATGTGGAACTCCAAGCTGGTGCTGCTCGACGAGCCCACCGCCGCCCTCGGGGTGGTGCAGACCCGGTCAGTGCTTGACCTGATCAAGCGGCTGCGGGACCACGGTCTCGCGGTGATGGTCATCTCCCACAACCTGAACGACGTCTTCGAGGTCGCGGACCGGATCGCGGTGCTGTACCTGGGGCGGATGGTGGCCGAAGGGCCTACCGCGGACTTCGACCGGCAGAGCGTGGTGGAGTACATGACGACGGGTACCGCCAACGGGCGGCCGCACGAGTCCGCCGCACCCACTCATGGCAAGGGCTGAGATCAATGGCCAGAATCGAGAAGCGCCCGTGACCGCGGACCAGGGCGAGACCCCGGCAGGCACGGCGGGTGCCGGGACGGCCGACCTGACCCTCGACGACAAGGTTGCCGCGGCCGAAGTCCCGCCCGAGATCCTCGCCCAGTCGCTTGGCCAGTACATGCGAGCCTCGTTGCTCCGGATCCGCAGCGGCAACAGCGGTATCCTGCCCGTGCTCCTGGCCATCGTGATCGTCGCCGTCGTCTTCGAGATCATCACCCCCGAGCACGCCTACCTGCGGCCGAGCAACCTCGTGTACATCTTCGGGCTGAGCACCGTGTACATGGTGCTGGCGATAGCCGAGACGGTGGTCCTGCTCCTCGCGGAGGTCGACCTGTCCGTCGGCGCGGTCGCGCTCATCGGCGGGGTGATCGCCTTCAAGCTGGTCCAGCAGCCTGGGCCGGACTGGCCGTGGTGGGCGGCGGTGCTCGCCGCGCTCGCTATCTGCGGCGCGATCGGCGCCCTCCAGGGAGCGCTGGTCGCGCTGCTGCGAATCCCGTCCTTCGTCGTGACCCTGGCCGGGTTCCTGCTCTTCTCGGGAATCCTCATCGTCATCCTCGGCGGGGCCGACTCCACGGTGAGCCTCAACACCTCGGTGCCCAATCAGAACATCATCTACGACATGGTTCAGGGGCTGATCGCTCCCGTCGTCGGCTGGATAATCCTGGCGGTGGTGGTCGTGGTCGCCGGCGCGTCCATGTGGCTACGCGCGACCGCGAGGCGGCGCCGCGGCCTGACGGCTCCGCCGCTGAGCCTGATAGCGATCAGGGTCGCGCTGCTGGCGATCGTCGGGGCGGCCGTGGTGATCATCTGCTCCGTCAACCGCGGCAGCTCACTGAAGGCGGTCACGGGGATTCCGTGGGTGATCCCGATCGTGCTCGTCGTGCTCGGCGCCTGGACGCTGGTGCTGCAGCGGACCCGCTACGGTCGCTACATCTACGCCATTGGCGGCAACCCGGAAGCCGCTCGCCGCGCCGGCGTCAGCCTCCCCGCCATCCGGATCTGGGCTTTCGCGCTGTGCTCGGCGACTGCCGCCCTCGGCGGCATCCTGCTCGGCTCATTTTTCTACGGTCAGTACAGCTCCAATACGGCCGACCCCGGACAGCTCGTCCTGTACACGGTCGCCGCCGCGGTTATCGGCGGGGTCAGCCTCTTCGGCGGCCGGGGCAAGGCCGTCCACGGCGTTCTCGGCGGCCTCCTCATCGGCGGCATCGCCTACGGTGTGTCCCTTCTCAGCCTGGGCTCACTGTCCACGCCGTTGCAGTACATCCTGCCGGGCGGCGTGCTCCTCATCGCGGTGCTGATTGACGTGCTGTCACGGCGCGGGGCTGGGAGCGCGACCGGTGTCTGACCACATGCGAAGGACAAGCGATGAGGAAGTGCCCGTGACCGCGGACCCAAGCGAGACCCCGGCAGGGACGGCGGGTCGCCGGGACGGCCGACCTGACCCTCGACGCCAAGGTGGCCGCGGCCGAAGTCCCGCCCGCGCTCGTCGCCCAGTCGCTGGGCCAGTACTTCCGGGCCTCGTGGCTCCGGGTCCGCGGCGGCAGACAGCGGTGTCCTGCCGGTGGTCCTGGGCCTCGTGGTGGTCGCCGTCGGCTTCCAGATCGCGAACTCGAAGTTCCTGTCGGCGCAGAACCTGGTCAACCTGTTCGAGCAGAGCACCGTGTACATGCTGCTGGCGATAGCCGAGATCTTCGCCCTGCTCCTCGGAGAGATCGACCTGTCCGTCGGCCTGGTCATGGGCCTTGGCAGCGTCGTGGTCGCCGAGCTTGTGCAGCCGAGCGGCGCGAACTGGCCATGGTGGGCGGCGATCATCGTGACGTTGCTCCTCTGCGGCGCGTTCGGCGCCCTCCAGGGGACGCTCGTAGCCCGGCTGAAGATGCCGTCGTTCATCGTCACTCTCGGCGGGCTGCTGATCCTGGAGGGCGTGGCGATCATCGTCCTCGGCGGGTCGCTCGTCGGCATCGGCAACTCCGGGTTCACCAACGAGGTCTACCTCTACAACATCTTCTGGGGGACGTTCAGCCCGGTGGTGGGCTGGATCTTGCTCGCCGTGGTGGTCGGAGCCGCTGGCACGGGGTTCTGGCTGCAGGACACGCGCAAGCGCCGCCGCGGCCTGGAGGCCGCGCCGCGCAGCCTTACCGCGATGAAGATCGTCCTCATGGCGGTCGCGGGAGTCGCGGTCGTCGCCATCTGCAACGTCAACCGGGCCCACGCCGGAACGATCGAAGGGGTTCCCTTCATTATTCCGATCGTCCTCGTCGTGCTCGTCGCCTCGACGGTCCTGCTGCAGCGAACCCGCTTCGGCCGCTACGTGTACGCCATCGGCGGCAATCCCGAGGCGGCGCGGCGAGCCGGCGTCCGCCTGCCCGTGATCCGGACCTGGTGCTTCATCCTGGCGGGCCTGATCTCCGGTATCGCCGGCGTGCTGTTCGCCTCGTGGCAGGTCTCGCTGACCACCAACATCATCAAGGCCGCCAACAGCTACGTGCTGCTAGCGGTGGCCGCGGCGGTCATCGGCGGCACCAGCCTGTTCGGCGGCCGGGGCAAGACCATCCACGGCGTACTTGGCGGCCTTGTCATCGGCGGCATCTACAACGGCCTCTACCTGCTGGGCGTGTCGAGCCAGTGGATTGACGTCGTGGTCGCCGCGGTCCTGCTCGCGGCGGCGGTCATCGATGTCCTGTCGCGCCGCGGCGCGCCGGTCCAGAAGTGACCTCGGCGGAAGGCCGCGCAGCCAGGTGGCCAGGCAACCTGCCCGATAATTGAGGCATGTCCAATAGCAGCCTGGCAGGACGGCGCGCCGCGCGGCGCGCCGTCCATCAGGTTGTCGGCTGGCGGGCAGGCCGAGCTCGTCCCCGACCTCTCCCGGGCCAACAGCTGGATGCTGTTCATCGACGGCGTCCCGCAGAGCCAGGTGGACCTCGACGATCCTGGCTTCCTCGAGTTTGAGTACATTCGCCGCATCGCGCACGCCATCGACCTGGCCTTCCCGGCCGGGGCGCCGGTCAGGGCGCTGCACCTGGGCGGCGGGGCGATGACGCTCCCGCGCTATGTCGCGCACACCCGGCCAGGCTCGGCCCAGGTCGTCGCGGAGACGGACGCCCTCCTCACCGACCTGGTCCGGCGGCAGCTGCCGCTGCCGGGCGGCCGGGCCGGCCGTGGCGGCGGCCGGATCAGGGTACGCGCCGAGGACGCCAGGAAGGTCCTGGAGGCGGCCCGGCCAGCCGGGTTCGACATCGTGATCAGCGACGTGTACGCGGGCGCCCGCACGCCCTTCCACCTGACGACGGCACAGTGCGCCGCGGCGGCCCGGCGGGCACTGCGCGACGGCGGGCTGTACGCGGTCAACGTCGCCGACGGGCCGCCCCTGCGGCATGCGCGGGCGCAGGTGGCCACGGTGGCCACGGCCTTTGCCGAGACAGGATTGATCGCGGAGCCAGGGGTGCTGCGCGGGCGGCGGACCGGCAATCTCGTCCTGCTGGCCAGCACCGCCCCGCTTCCCGTGGCGGAGCTCTCGCGGCGCGTGGCCGCCGACCCCTTTCCCGCCCGCGTGGTGGCCGGGGCGGACCTCAGGAAGTTCGCCGCGGGCGCGTCACCCGTCACCGACGACAGCGCGCCGCAGGTCCACGCCATCGAGGCAACAGACTGGTAACACGGTCAATTAGCGTATTGAGCTCGGTCTTTGGCCGTCTAGTCTTGCGGCATGGACATGCCGCCCTCTGGCTGGTACCCCGACCCGTACGGGGTCCCTGGCCTGCTGCGCTGGTGGGATGGGGCCACGTGGACCCAGCACACTCACGCCGGCAGCGCCAACGAGCCGTCAGACGCCTCGGGACCGGCCACCTCACTGGACGCGACGCGGATTGGCGCAGTGCCCGGGGCGGCGAGCGACGAGGCACCGAGGACGACCATCGACCGCGCGGTACCCCCGCCCACGACGGTGCAGCCCGCGGTGTCAGGCCCGGCTCCAGGGGCGTCCCTGGAGCGGACGCAGGTGCAGGCAGCGGTCGCGCATCCCGGGACGCGGCCGCCTGGGGCGGGATCGTCCTGGCCGAACGCCGGGCCTCCTGGAGGCTACCGGGGCGCGGAGCCACCCTACGGCGGCGGCCAGGCGGAGCAGTTCGGCACCCAGGTCCTCCCGGTCACCCACGCCCCCTGGGCCGACACGACGGGCGGCTATGACACCGGGGCCAGCCAGCGGCGGCGGCGCCTGCTGCTCGGCGGGCTGCTGGCCGGCGGCACCGCGGTGGCGCTCGGGCTGATCGCGCTCCTGATCGCCAACCTCAGCTCGTCTGGCTCGCCCGCTCCCACGGCGGTGACGTCGCCGGCGGTCCCGGCCACGTCCGTTCCCGCGGCGACGCCGGCCGTCCAGGCGTCGACGGCGACCCCGGCGCAGACGCCGTCCGCTAGCGGGACGGCGGGCGGGCTGTCCGACAGCGTCTCCGGGCTGTCCTACCCGCTGCTCGCCGCACCGTGGACCAGCGGCTGCCCGGCCGCGCTCAGCAACCAGCAGACGCTCACCTGGACGGCGGGCGAGTCGGCGCAGGCGGGGCAGTTCACCAGCAACGGCACCCCGACGACCTGGTACGGCGAGGCGTGCTCCGCGCCACTGCCGCAGCAGTACGGCTACACGGGGGTGGCCGACCTGGAGCCGACCGCGATGAACCTGGTGAACCAGTTCGACGGGCCGTACTACAACGCGCTGAACCACCAGCGCACGCAGCTGGCCAGCACCCCGGTATCGATCAGCGGGCATCCCGCCTGGGAGGTCAAGTACCTGGAGACCTACCCGGACGCGGCGAGCATGGGGCTGCCGTTCAACAGCGAAGAGGCCGCCATCGTGGTGGCCGACCAGGGCACCGGGCTGCCGCCGGCGGTGTTCTTCGTGTCGGTGCCCGGCAACCTCGGCGTGGCGAACGTCGATGCCGTCGTCGGCTCGCTGACGCTCACCGTGGCCTCGCCGACCCAGTCGCCGACCCCGCCGCAGCCCGGCGACGGCCAGCCGCCCGCGACGCCCACCGACGGCGGCGGGAACAACCCGTAGTTTTCCTGGGGATGCCGGTTACTGGTTAGTCGGGAAGCCCAGGTTCACGCCGCCGTGGCTGGGGTCCAGCCAGCGGGAGGTGACGACCTTTCCGCGGGTGTAGAAGTGCACGCCCTCCGGGCCGTGGACGTGGGTGTCGCCGAACAGCGAGCCCTTCCACCCGCCGAAGGAGTAGTACGCCATGGGGACGGGGATCGGCACGTTGACGCCGACCATGCCGACCTCGACCTCGGCGACGAAGCGGCGGGCGGCACCGCCGTCGCTGGTGAAGATGGCGACGCCGTTGCCGTACGGGCTGTCGTTGACCAGCCGCACCGCCGCCTCGTACGACGGGACGCGGATGACGGAGAGCACCGGGCCGAAGATCTCGTCGGTGTAGGCGCTCATCCGCGGCGTCACGTGGTCGAGCACGCTCGGGCCGAGCCAGAACCCGGCGCTGGCGCCGGCCTCGCCCTCGGCTCCGGTCACCGGGTGCACGCGGCCGTCCTCGACGAGCGTGGCGCCCTGCTCGACCCCGGATTCCAGGTAGGACGCGACCTTGTCCCGGTGCGGGCCGGTGACCAGCGGCCCCATCTCCGAGCGGGCGTCGGAGCCGGGACCGATGGTGAGCTTGCGGGTCCGTTCGGAAATCTTGGCGACCAGCTCGTCGCCGATGGGATCGACGGCCACCAGGGCGGAGATGGCCATGCACCGCTCGCCCGCCGAGCCGAAGCCGGCCGAGACGGCCGCGTCGGCGGCCAGGTCCAGGTCGGCGTCGGGAAGCACGATCATGTGGTTCTTCGCGCCGCCCAGGGCCTGCACCCGCTTGCCGTGCGCGGTGCCGGTCTCGTAGACGTAGCGGGCGATCGGCGTCGACCCGACGAAGCTGACCGCGCCGACCGTCGGGTGCGTGAGCAGGGCGTCCACCGCGACCTTGTCGCCGTGCACGACGTTGAAGACGCCGTCGGGCAGCCCGGCCTCGGCCCACAGCTGGGCGATCAGCAGCGAGGCCGACGGGTCCTTCTCCGACGGCTTGAGCACGAACGTGTTGCCGCAGCGCGATCGCGATCGGGAACATCCACATCGGCACCATGGCCGGGAAGTTGAACGGCGTGATGCCCGCGACGACGCCGACCGGCTGCCGGATCGAGTAGGAGTCGACGCCGGTCGAGACGTTCTCCGAGAAACCGCCCTTGAGCAGGTGCGGGATGCCGCAGGCGAACTCGACGACCTCCAGGCCGCGCGCGACCTCGCCGGCCGCGTCCGAGGCGACCTTGCCGTGCTCGGCGGTGATGAGGGCGGCGAGCTCGCCCTGGTGGCGCTTGACCAGCTCGCGGAAGGCGAACAGGACCGAGGCGCGCCGCGACAGCGAGACGCGGCCCCAGCTGTCCGAGCGCCTGCGCGGCCGCCTGGACCGCCGCGTCGACGTCAGCGGCCGCGGCGAAGTCCACCACGGCGCGGACCTGGCCGGTCGCCGGGTTGTAGACGTCGCCCTGCCGCTCGGCCACGCCCGTCCAGGGCTTGCCGCCGATCCAGTGGGTGATGTGCCTGGTGTCGCTCATTTAAGAGGCCGCCTCCTCGTTCACGGCGCGCAGCGCGTCGGTGAGCAGGCCCAGGCCCTCGCGCGCCTCCGCCTCGCTGATGGTGAGCGGCGGGGCCATCCGCAGCGCGTGCCCGTACAGGCCGCCCTTGCCGATGAGCAGGCCGCGCTCGCGCGCCGCCTCCAGGGCCGCGGCGGCGAGCCGCGGGGCGGCTTGCCCGTCTTCGGGTCGATGAGCTCAACGGCGAACATGAGGCCCTTGCCGCGCACCGCGCCGACGACGGGCAGCGCTCCGGCCGCGGCCCGCAGGCCGCTGATGATGATGTCCCCGGTGACGGCGGCGTTCTTCTGCAGGTCGTGGGAGAGCACGTAGTCCAGCGTGGCGTTGGCGGCGGCGGTCGAGACCGGGTTGCCGCCGAAGGTCGAGACGCCGTTGCCGCGGATGCCGTCGAGCAGGTCGCCCCGCCCGACCACGCCGCCGATCGCGAACCCGTTGCCCAGGCCCTTGGCGAAGGTCATCAGGTCAGGGACGACGTCGTGGTTGCCGATGCCCCAGAAGCTCGACCCGGTGCGGCCCCAGCCGGTCTGCACCTCGTCGGAGATGAGCAGGATGCCGTGCTCGTCGAGGACTTCCTTGTAGGCCTTGAAGAGGCCGTCGGGCGCCATGGTGAAGCCGCCGACGCCCTGGATCGGCTCGGCGATGAGCGCGCCGACGTCGGCCGGGTGGATGCCGGCCAGCACCGCCCGCAGGTCGGTGACGCATTCGGCGATGTACTGCTCATCCGACAGCCCGGCGTACACGCCCTGGGTGCGGTCGGTGCCGTGCAGGTAGTGCACGCCGAACGGCTCGTTGCCGCTGGCCTTCCAGGCCGCGTTGCCGGTGATCGCCACCGTGCCGAAGGTGCGCCCGTGGTAGCTGTTGCGCATCGCCAGCACCTGGTTGGCCTTGCGGGCGATCAGGGCGGCGGCCAGCGCGGTCTCGTTGGCCTCGGAGCCGGAGTTGGTGAAGAACACCTTGGCGTTCTCGATCCCGCTGAGCCTGGCGATCTTCTCGGCCAGCTCGACCTGACTGACGGATCAGGTACAGCGTGGACGTGTGCACGACCCCGCTGCCGATCTGCCGCTCGACGGCCTCGCGGACCTCCGCCACGTCGTAGCCGAGCATGTTGGTCAGGATGCCCGCGAAGAAGTCCAGGTAGCTGCGGCCCTGGGAGTCGGTGACGCGGATGCCCTTGCCGCTGACTATCTCGATGGGCTCGTCGTAGTACAGGCCGACCCAGGCGGGGATGACCGCGCGGTGGCGGGCGAGAAGATCAGACATGGTCCCTAGTCTGCCCCCGGACGCGCGGGAGGCAAAGGTACAAGGTGTCAGCGATTACGGCCTGATCTTTACACACTGTATTCTGCTGTGGTGCCCCTGACGTTGCGCGACGTGCTTGACCTCGAGGCCGTCCGGGCCGGCCAGCCGGTCGTGGTGGCCGCCGCGGACCGGCTGGACGTGCCGGTGCGCTGGGTGCACGCCGCCGAGCTCACCGACGTCGGGCGGCTGCTGCGCGGCGGCGAGCTGGTGCTGTCCACCGGGATCGCGCTGCCGTCGTCGGCCGCCGGGCTGGCCTCCTACGTCGCGAGCCTGGCCGGGGCGGGCATCGCCGGGCTGGCGATCGAGCTCGGCCAGCGGTACGCGCGGGCACTGCCCCCGGCGCTGGTCACGGCGGCCGAGGCACGAGGGGTCGCGCTGGTCGCGTTCGAGCGGGAGGTGCCCTTCGTCGAGATCACCGAGGCGGTGCACGCCCGGATCATCGACGCGCAGATGACGGAACTGCTGTCCGCGCAGCGGGTCCACGCGGTGTTCACCGCGCTGTCGGTGGAGGGGGCGCCGCCGGAGGCCATCGTGCGGGCCGCCGCCGACCTCGCGGGCTACCCGGTCATCCTCGCCGACCTGTCGTATCGCGTCCTGGCGCACGCGGCTCCCGCTGCCCCTCTTCCCCGGGCCGCCGCTGCCGCCGGTCCCGCCTTCGCCGAGCCCGCTGCCGCCGGCGGCGTTCCGGAGGACTTCGCCGCGCGAGCGCGCGCCGCGTGCGAGGGGCGCCCGCGCACGTTCTACGCCGAGGACGCTGCCTGGCTCGTCACGATGGTCGGAGCGCGGGGCGAGGACTGGGGCCGGCTGTTCCTGGCCTGCCCCGGGCCGCCCGCGCCGTCCGGGACCGTGCTGCTGGAGCGGACCGCGACGGCGCTTGCCCTTGGCCGCCTGCTAGCGCGGCAGGCCGAGTCGGTCGAGCGGCAGGCGCACCGGACGCTCATCAGCGCCATCATGGAGGATGCCGGCCCGGCGGCGGTCGCCGCGGCGGCGGCGCGGGCGCGGGCGATGGGCGTGCCCGTCACCGACCGGCAGCTCGTCGCGCTGGTCGCGCGGGTGCCCGACGCCGGCCCTGGGCTGTCGGCGCACGCCCTCGTGCTGGGAATCGCGGAGGCCCTCGCCGGCTCCTGCCGCGACATCCGCGTTCCGGCCCTGGTCGGCTCGCTCGACGACGTCCGGGTGGGCGCCTTGCTGTCACTGCCCGCCCAGGCCGACCCCGACCCGGTGCTGCGGCAGCTGTGCGCGCGGCTGGCCGCCACCCTGGACGCCGGCCATCCGGCCGCGCCCGTCGACCCGCCGGTGATCGGCGTGGGGTCGCCGGCGGCGGGGATGGCCGAGGTCCGCCGGTCATTCCTGGACGCGCGAGAGGTCGCCGACGTGGCGCTGCGCCACCCCGATCGCGACACGGCAGCCGGAGGGCCGCCCCTATAACCGGCTGCCCGACCTGCGGCTGCTCGGCCTGCTGCACATGCTGCGCGACGACGCCCGGCTGACCGCGTTCGCCGACCGGGAGCTGGGCCCGCTGCTGGCCTACGACGCCGCGCACGGCACCCGGCTGGCCGGCGACCTGGCGGCCTACCTGGAGGCGGGCGGCAACAAGGCGGCCGCGGCGGCCCGCGCGCACCTGGCCCGGCCGACGTTCTACCAGCGCCTGCAGCTCATCGAGCACGTCCTCGGCGTCAGCCTGGACTCCCCCGGGTCCCGCACGTCCTTGCACGTCGCCCTGCTGGCTCTGCGCCTGGCGGCCGATGTCGGCCACGCGGGCGCCCCGACGCCGTAGCGGCGGCCGTCCTCGCGGCGATCCCCGCTACGGCGCGCCGGCGCTGGCCCGCCGCCCGGCCCGCCGGGGCCGGTTCCACCACAGCGACAGCGCTACCGCGGCGGCGATGAGCAGGCCTCCGGCGACGGCGAACCACGAGGCGAGGTCGACGTGCTCGCGGATGACCGTGAAGGCGGCGGGCAGCCGCGCGAGGGCGCTGCTGAGCTGGCTGGCGTTCGCCGCGCGGTAGAACGTGCCGCCCGTGGTCTTGGAGATCTGCATGAGCGCGCTGTAGTCGGCGAAGAGCGGGTTGCCGCCGCCGTCGGGCCCGCCACCGCCGAACCCGCCGCCGAACCCGCCGCCGCCGGGGCCACCGAGGCCGCCACCACCGCCCGGACCGCCGGGGCCGCCCCCGCCGAACTGGGAGGAACTGCACTCCAGCGGCGCGGGGGTATCGGTGCCGTAGCCGATCGTGAAGACGCGCACGCCCCGGTCGGCGGCTTCCCTCGCCGCGGTCTGCGGGTCAACGCCACGGTTGTTGGAGCCATCGGTCAGCACCACGATCACGTCGTCGGCGTAGCCCGCGCCCGGTGAGCGCCGGACGGTGGCGCCGGTCGGCGCGACCGACGGGTCGACCTGCGCGATGGCGTCGAGCGAGGTCAAGATCCCCTCGCCGATCGCGGTGCCGAACGAGGTGGTGAGCGCCGCCGAGCGCGTTGAGCAGCTGCCGGCGTGTCCGTCGTCGGCGGGACCAGGACGACGGCGGTCGCCGCGAAGACGACGAGGCCGATGCGCGGGCCGCCCTTCTGCGACTTGATGAAGGCGCTGGCCGACTGCTCGGCGGCGGTGATGCGGTTCGGCTGCACGTCGGTGGAGCACATGGACCCCGACACGTCCAGGGCCAGCATGATCGTCGCCGACGAGGACGCGACCGGCACGGTCGCCTGCGGCCGGGCCGCGCCGACGCAGAGGACCGCGAGGCCGACGGCGAGCAGCGCCGCCGGGACGCGCCGACGCCAGCGCGAGGGGCCGGGCACTGCCGCCCGGATCAGGCCGATCGAGGTCACCCGGACCGCGGCGCGCTTGCGCCTGCGCCGCGCCAGCCACCACGTCGCGAGCACGAGCGGAAGGACGAGGAGCGCGAGCAGCGCCCACGGCCAGGACAATGACATCAGACCACCCGGCCCGTTCGGATGACGGTGAGCACCGCGCCCGCGGCCAGGAGCACCAGCGCCAGGGCGATGAACGCCCCGGCCAGCGGCAGCGGCTCGTTGGTGACGGTGAGCCTGAGGTTGATCGACGAGGCGATCCCGTCCAGCTCGCTCGCGTCCGACGCCGGATGGTACGTGCCGCCGGTGGCCTGCGAGATGGACTCCAGGGTGGCCGCGCTGAGCGCGGTGAACAAGTGGTACCCGCCGACGTCGACGGTGGTGCCGGCGGTGGTGCCGACGCCGACGGTGTCGACGTGCACGCCGGCCTTCTCGGCGACCAGGGCGGCCGCCTCGGCGGGATCCGCACCGCCCGCGGTCGCGGGGCTCTCGTCTTGCCCGTCGGAGAACAGCACGACGGTGGCCGAGGGCCAGTAGCCGATGTCCGGCGCGGTGCCGTCCCGGCCGATCGTGACCGTCCTGCGGGTGATCGCGGACAGCGAGGCGAGGATGGCGTCCCCGAGCGACGTGCCGCCACCGGGCGTCAGCCGGCTGACCACGGCCGTGGCCTTGGCATGATCGGCGGACGGCACCGCCTCCTCGAAGCCGCCCTGCTCGAAGGCGACGACGCCGATGTCCACGGTGCCTGGCTGCGCCTTGATGAATGACAGCGCCGCCTGCCTCGCGGCCGCCAGCCGGCTCGGCGCCACGTCCGTCGCGGCCATGCTGCCCGAGACGTCCATGGCCAGGATCACGGTCCCGGAGGCGTGGGAGGCCGGAACGGCCGCGGTCGGCCCGGCGACCGCGACCGACAGCACCGCGACGCCCGCGATGGTGAGCCACGCGCCCGCCAGCCGGGCGCGGCGGCGCGCGGGGGAACCGCCAGCCGCGTCGCTGGCCATGACGCCGGCCGCCGCGAGCGCCGCGGCCCGCCGCCGCCCGGCCGCGACCGCGGCCCACGCCAGCGCCCCGGCGACGGCCAGGCCGACGACGAGCAGGACGGGATCGGCGAAGGTCATGCGCGCCTGCGCTGGGTGCTCGCGACGACCTCGACGAGCGCCGTGGCCAGGTCGGCGGTCGTGTCGACGCGGTGCAGGCGCACCGCGGCCCGGCGCATGCCGGCGACGAGGCGGGCGTCACGTTCCGCCGACGCCCGCGCTCAGCCGGGCGCGCAGCAGGGGATCGCCCGAGTCGACGACGAGCTGCTCCCCGGTCTCGGCGTCCTCGACGACGACAAGGCCGGCGTCGGGCAACTCGTCGTCCGCGGCGTCGATGACGCGCAGGGCGACGACCTCATGGCGAGGCGCGAGGCGCAGCAGCGAGCGCTCCCAGTCGCCGTCGCCGATGAAGTCCGAGATGACGATGATGAGTGCCCGGCGCCGGGCGAGCTTGCCGGCCGCGTCGAGCATGACCGCGAGGTCGGTCGTGCCCGCGGGGCGGGCGCCCTGCTCGCCGGCACCCTGCTGCCGGCACCCTGGTTCCGGCGCCGGGCCGGGAGCACGGCGCCGGCCGGGACCGTGCCCGTTCGGGGCGGGCCCGCCGCCGGCGGTTCGCGCGAGCTCGGCGCCGATGCGCAGCACGTGCCCGCGGCCGGCGCCGGGCGGCACCACGCGCACGGCCGCGGCGCTGCCGGGCCTGCCATCGTGGAGCGCGGTGTCGCGGCGCCTCGTGTCGTAGAGGATGGCGCCGACCCGGTTCCCGCCGCGGCTGAACATCCGGGCGAGCACCAGGGCGAGCTCGGTGAGCACCTCGTGCTTGCCGCGGCCGGGCGGCCCTACCGTCATCGACGCCGAGCGGTCGAGGACCAGCCACACGGTGACCTCGCGGTCCTCGTTGAAGACGCGAAGCTGCGTCTCGTTCAGCCGGGCGGTGACGTTCCAGTCGATGTGCCGGGCGTCGTCGCCCTCCACGTACTCGCGCAGGCCCGCGAGGTCGGTGCCGGTCCCCCGGCGCGCGGTGCGGTAGCCGCCCGCCAGCTGGCCGTCGAGGCGGCGCAGCACCTGCCATTCGAGGCGGAGCAGCAGCCGTTCTGGTACGGCGCGCGCGGCGGGCTGCGGGGAGGAGGCCATCGGATCAGCGACCGCTTAGCGCGACCTCGGGAGCGGGCACGGCATCGAGCACCTTGGTGATGATCAAGTCGGCGGAGATGTCGTCGGCGAGCGCCTCATACGACAGCACGATGCGGTGCCGCAGGACGTCGAGGGCAAGCTCGGCGACGTCGTCGGGCAGCACGTAGTCACGGCCGTGCAGGAAGGCGAGCGACCGGGCGCCGACGACGAGGGCGATGGACGCGCGCGGGCTGGCTCCGTAGCTGACGTACCGCTTCAGGTCCCCCAGGCCCGCCGCGAACGTCCGGCGGGTCGCGCTCACCAGCTGGACGGCGTAGTCGACGACGGCGGGGTCGACATAGATGCCCTGAACGCGTTCCCGCATGCGGATCAGGTCCGCCGGGGTGAGCATGGCCCGGACCGACTCGGCGGGGCGCAGCGCGCGGCCGACGATCGCGTGCTCCTCGGTCGTCGTCGGGTACCCGACGACGACCTTCATCATGAACCTGTCGACCTGCGCCTCGGGCAGCGGGTACGTGCCCTCGGACTCGATCGGGTTCTGCGTCGCCATGACGAGGAACGGCTCTGGCACCGGGTGGGTCTCGCGCCCGATCGTCACCTGGTGCTCCTGCATGACCTCGAGGAGGGCACTTTGCACCTTGGCGGGCGCGCGGTTGATCTCGTCGGCGAGCAGCAGGTTCGTGAAGACCGGCCCGAGCTGGGTCTGGAACTCGCCCGAGTGCTGATGGTAGACCCGCGTTCCCGTCAGGTCGGCGGGCACCAGGTCCGGGGTGAACTGGACGCGCTGGAACTGCCCGCCGACCGCCGTGGCCAGCGACTTGACCGACAGCGTCTTGGCCAGCCCGGGGACGCCTTCCACCAGCAGGTGCCCGCCGGACAGGAGGGCGACCGCCATCCGCTCAAGCAGCAGGTCCTGGCCGACGATGACCCGCTTGACCTCAAAGAGCACCGGCTGCAGCGGGCTGGCCGAGGAGGCCGGGGTCCGGGCGGGGGGCGAGCTCATGGCGCTCCTTCGTCTTGGTGCTGGCCGGTCATAGCTGCGGCCCCTGTCCTGGCCCGTGGCCGCCGAGCGCGGTGGCGATGGGCACCGCGAACCCGATGCCCGCGAACGCGTCCTGGCCGTCCGGGACGGCGATCGCGTCGACGATGCCGATGACCAGCCCGCGACTATCGAGCAGCGGGCCTCCGGAACTGCCCGGGTTGACCGCCGCGTCGAACTGGATGAGCCCGCCGCGCTTGCCCGCGTCGGTGCTGCGCGCTGCGGTCAAGGCCGGAGACCACGCCCGCCGACACGCTGTCGGTCAGCCCGAGCGGGTTGCCGATCGCGACGACGGATTCCCCTATCTCGGCGTCGCCCCCGAGGTCGGCGGGCACGACCACGGAAGGCAGCTTCGTCGGCTTGACCGTCGCGACGTCCGCCGTCGCGTTGGCTGACTCGACGACGGCCGACGACTTCGTGCCGTCGGCGTACGTGACGGTAATCTCCCCGCCGCTGGCGACGACGTGGTCAGCGGTCAAGATGGTGCCGTCGTCGGAGACGATGACCCCGGTTCCGAGATCGTGGCTGGTGCGGATGAGGACGACGGACGGGGCCACGCGCTGGTAGATGCCTGGCACGGTCAGTGTCGGCGACGCGGTCGGGGTCGCGCCCGGGCGAGCCGCCCGGGCAGGCGGCGCGGGCGAGCCGGACGCCAGCAGGGTGGCGAGCACCGCGACCGCCAGGAGCAAGACGACAACCGCCGCACCCCCGGACCACGGGCAGGCGGTGGGCGTCCGGGCAGGCGTGGCCTGGAGTCACCGACGCCGTCAGGCTCGCTGTCCATTGCCCTCACGCCCTGAGTGGCCAAGTAAGTAACGAAAGGATATAAGTGTCCCCGGAAGCCCACCATGGCCCGGCACCACCTCTGAGCAAACTCGAAGCTAGCGGCGCGCCCTGGCCCGGCCGCCGGGTCGGCCGGGCTAGGCGGTGGCGCGGGCCTCGCTAGGCGAGGCGGGCGGGGAAGCCGCCGGTGGCCACCGGGCCCCAGCTGACCGGGGTGATCCGCAGCAGGGACTTGCCCTGCTCGACCATCGCCTGGCGGTACTGCGCCCAGTCGGGGTGCTCGCCGGAGATTGACGCGGAAGTACTCGACCAGCGGCTCGACGGCCTCCGGGACGTCCAGCACCTCGGCGGTGCCGTCGACCTGGACCCACGGACCGCCGAAGTCGTCGGACAGGACCATGATGGCGACGTGCGCCGGGTCGCGGCGGGCGTTGCGGGTCTTGGCCCGCTCGGGGTACGTCGCGATGACGATCCGGCCCTCGCCGTCCACCCCGCAGGTCGCCGGCGAGGCCTGCGGCCGGCCGTCCTTGCGGGTGGTGATCACGATCCCCTGATGCCGGGTCCTGATGAAGTCGAGCAGCTCGTCCCGCGTGACGACGGTGTTCGTCGCGATCTTCCTGGCCACGCACCGACCCTACCAAGCGGCGCGCCCCGGCGGCCGGCCGTGCCCGGGCGGCTGGCGGCGCGCGCGGCCGCCGCGCTGAAGTTCTTTGGTCGATGTTGACTTGTTGTGACGAATAGCCACCGCGGTAGTTTTCAGCTGCCAGGATGACGCTGGATGTTGAGCGGCTCTACTGGTGCGGGAGGCTTGATGGCCGACGATAGCTCGCGGCCGTCGTACGGAATGCCAGCGGGGCTCGCCCCCGGCACGATGGTGGCGGGCTACAGGATTGAGGGGCAGATCGGCGCGGGCGGCATGGCCGTGGTGTACCGCGCCCGCGACGAGCGGCTCGGCCGGCAGGTCGCGCTGAAGGTGCTGGCCCCGTCCCTGGCCAGCGACGCGGAGTTCCGGGCGCGCTTCATCCGCGAGTGGCGGGCGGCGACCGCCGTGGAGCACCCGCACATCATCCCGGTGTACACCGCCGATGAGGCCGACGGCATCCTGTACATCGCGATGCGCCTGGTGAACGGCGGGGACCTCAGCTCGCTCGTCCGCCGGGCCGGCCCGCTGGCCCCCGGCACGACGGCGGGCTTCATCTCGGCCGTCGCGTCGGCCCTGGACGCGGCGCACGCGATCGGGCTTGTGCACCGGGACATCAAGCCGGGCAACATGCTCCTGGACTCGGCATCGGGCCTGCCCGACCACGTGTACCTGTCCGACTTCGGGCTGACCAAGAGCGCGGAGTCCGGCACTGCCCTGACCGCGACCGGCTCCTTCATGGGCACGCCTGACTATGTGGCCCCCGAGCAGATCAGCGGCGCGCGGGTAGACGGCCGCACCGACCAGTACGCGCTCGCCTGCGTCGCGGTCCACCTGCTCACGGGCCATCCGCCGTATCAGCGCGCGGAGACGATGGCCCTGCTGTGGGCGCACATGCAGGAGGCTCCGCCGTCACTGTCGGCGCGGCGCCCCGAGCTACCGCCAGCGGTCGACCAGGTCATCGCGCGCGCGATGGCCAAGTCCGCGGACGAGCGGTACCCCAGCTGCGGGCAGTTCGCCGCCGCGCTGCAGCAGGCCCTCGGCTCCGGCACGAGCGCGGGCACGGACAGCCCCGCCATGCCCGCGCCGCCGCACGGCACGGTGGTGTCGCGGCATTCCGCCCCGCCCGGCAGTGCCGGCACGCCGGGCAGTGCCGGGCCTGGCAGTGCCGGGCCCGGATGGGCCAGCCAGGCCACCAGCCGCGTGCCGGCCCCGGCGGCTCAGGCGGACTCTCCCCGGCCCGGAAGACATGCCGGCGCCCCGGCCCGCCGTCCCGGTGCCGGCGTCACCCCAGCCCGCGGCGCCCCGGCCCGCCGCGCCCCAGCCGGCCCCGTTTGAGCCGCTGCGGCGCAGTGCGGTCGGGCTTGACTCCGCGCAGCGTCCCGCCGCGCGCGGCCAGGGCGGCCCGCTGGGCGACATTCCGCTCCGCCCGATCCTGATCGGGATCGGGGTGGTCGTCGTCTTGCTCGTGCTCTGGCTTCTGACGCGGCACTGAGCGCGATGCCAGGCCGGCGCCGGCCTTCCCGGTGACGGCCCCTAGCACCGACGGGCGATCACGTCCGGGGTTATCGACTTCACGTCCGGCAGGCCCGCCAGGATCATCAGGGTGCGCAGCTCCTCGGCGAGCAGTTCGATCACGCGGCGGACGCCTGCCTCGCCCGCCGCCGCCAGGCCGTAGGCGGCCAGCCGGCCGATCACCACGGCGTCGGCGCCCAGCGCCAGGGCCAGGAAAACGTCCGCGCCGGAACGGATGCCGCTGTCCAGCAGGACCGGGACCCGGCCGGCGACCGCCGCGACGACCTCGGGCAGCGCGTCCAGGCTCGCGGGAGACGGGTCCACCTGCCGCCCGCCGTGGTTGGAGACCAGGATGGCCGACGCGCCTGCCGCCAGCGCCGCCTCGCGCCGCCTCATCGGTCAGGATGCCCTTGGCGATCCACGGCATCCCCGCCCGGCCGGCGGCCTCGCGCGAGCTGGTCCCAGGACCAGGCCGGGTTCTCGGCGCTGACGGGCACCGCGAACATCTCGCCGACGCCGGGCGTGCCGTCGCCGGGCACGTTGCCGCGCCCAGATGCGGTAGTCGGGCTGGAACCCGCCCATCCTGCTCCGGGCGCGGAACCCGGTTTGCGGGCAGTCGACCGTCACGCACAGCGCGTCGTAGCCCGCGGCCCGCACCCGCTCCGCCACGCGGCCGAACGTCTTGTACGGGTGGATCTGGGCGATCCGCGCGGCGGACGGGGCCGCGGCCCGCACCGACTCATAGGAGAAGCTGCCGACCTCGGGCACGATCGACGCGGTGCCGCACGCGGCGTTGGCCCGCGCGACCGCGAGGTGCCCCTCGGGTGAGAACAGGACGTCGCCACCGAACGGGGCCGTCAGGACCGGTACCGCCAGGGGTATCCCGAGCACCGTCGGCCGACAGGTCCGGGGCGCTCACGCCGGACATCGGGCGCGGCCTGATCACCCACTTCCCGAAGGCATCCCGGTTGGCCCGCAGCGTCGACTCGCTGCCCGCGCCGCTTTCCAGGTAGGCAGCGGCGCCAGCGGGCAGCGCCCGCAGCGCGGCCTGATGGATCTCTTCGATGGCGACAAATTCCACGAGTGTCATCATGCCCGATACCGGCCAATACGCCAGAAATCAGTTAGGCCGCTGGCAGCGTGGCTGGTAGCGTCCCCGGGGTGAGTTTCGCCGACATCGCCCTTGACGTGACGCCGCTGAAAACGTCGAAGGACTTCCGGGCGGTGTTCGGCAGCCGGACCGTCGCGCTGCTCGGGCGCGCAGGCGACCGACGTGGCGCTGCTCGTCCAGGCCAAGCAGCTCACCAACTCGCCGCTGCCGGTCGGGCTGCTCGGGCTGGCCGAGGTAGTACCGCTGATCGTGTTCAGCCTGTACGGCGGCGTGCTGGCCGACCGTCTCGACCGCAAGGCGCTGATGCGCTGGTGCGAGCCGGCACTCGCCGCGTGCGCGGGGCTGCTGCTGCTCAACGCGCTGCTGCCACGGCCGCAGCTGTGGCCGCTGTACGCGGTCGCGGCGCTGATGACATCGGTCGCCGCGGTGCAGCGCCCGTCCTTCGACGCGGCGGTCCCCCGGCTGGTGCCCATGGAGCAGCAGACGGCCGCGATGGCGCTACTGTCGGTGTCGCAGACCGGGACGGTGCTGGCCGGGTCGGCCATCGGCGGGGTGCTGGCGATCACGCCCGGCGCGTACAGCGTGTACGCGCTGGACGCGGCGGGTTTCATCGTGTCGTTCTGGTTCCTGTCGCGGCTGCCCTCGCTGCCGCAGCCACAGCGGAGTCCCCCTGGCGATAAGGAGACAGTCGCCCGCGACATCGCCACGAGCTTGCGGTACGCGGTCAGCCGCAAGGACCTGATGGGGTCCTACCTGGTGGACCTCGCGGCGATGATCTTCGCCTACCCGAACGCGCTGCTGCCGTTCATGGCGGGGATCCTGCACGCGCCGTGGGCGGCCGGGCTGATGTTCGCCGCGCCGTCGGCCGGCGCGTTCATCGTGTCCGCGACCAGCGGGTGGATGAACCGGGTACGGCGGCATGGCGTCGCCATCGCGGTCGCGGCGGCGACCTGGGGCGCCGCGCTGGCGGCGCTCGGGCTGGCCCCGGACATCTGGACGGGCCTGGTGCTGCTGGCGGTGGCGGGCGGGGCCGATGAGGCGAGCGCGGTCTTCCGGGCCGTGCTGTGGAATCAGACCATCCCCGACGAGCTGCGGGGCCGGATGGCGGGCGTCGAGCTGCTCAGCTTCGGCGGCGGCCCGGCCGCCGGCCAGCTGCGCGGTGGCGTCGTGGCCCGGTTCGCCGGGTCCCGGCTGTCCCTGGTGTCGGGCGGGCTCGCGTGCGTCGTCGGGGTGGCCGCGGCGTGCCTGGCGCTGCCGGAATTCTGGCGCTACCGCGCGGCCGACCCGCCATCGCCTGCCAGCGCGGCGGGCAGCCCGGCGGGCTCCGGCGCCCCGGATGTTCCAGAAGTGGCGTTACCGGGCTATGGCGACGCGGCCTCCCGGGCCTCGCCGCTAAGCCGGAATGCTCACTACACCGGACGCTAAGTACCGCCCGGGCAGTACACCGAGATTGGGCTACGGTGTGGGCGCTGCTTGGGGTGGCGGGCGGGGATAAGTGAGGGCGCTGCTTGGGGTGGCGGGCGGGGAAGAAAAGGGCGCTGCTCGGGGTGGCGGGCGGGGATAAGTGAGGGCGCTGCTCGGGTGGAACGGCGCTACTCTCTACACCCATGAGCGACACGCCCGCCGGGCCGACGGTCATGGGGCTGCCTGAGTGGACGGTACTGGCCGTCATGAGCCAGCAGCCCACCCACGGCTTCGTGATCGCGCAGCTCACGACGCCCGACGGCGAGCTTGGCCGGGTCTGGCAGATTCCCCGGCCGGTCATCTACCGCGCGATCGGGCGGCTGGCCGAGGCGGGCCTCATCGCGCCGCAGGGCACCGAGCCGGGCCAGGGGCCGCAGCGGACCATCTACGCCGCCACGGACGAGGGACGCCGCGCGGTCGGCGGGTGGCTTGACACGCCCGTCGAGCACGTTCGCGACATCCGGTCGCACTTCCTGCTGAAGCTGGCACTGCTGCACCGTCAGGGGACGGACCCGGCTGGCCTGATCCGCAGGCAGCGGGCCGTGCTCGAGCCGATCGCGGCGGCGATCGAGGCGGAGGCACCGGAACGGGCCTTCGACGTGACCCTGCTGGCCTGGCGGCGGGCCAACGCGTCGGCCGCGATCGCGTTCCTCGACGACATCGCCGCCCGCCAGCCCGCGCCGCGGTAGCCTCCGCAGCCGAGGCCCAGCCGGATCAGGGACGCTCCCTGATCGCGGCGGGCCACGGCGGCGTTGCCCGGTTCCCGGGGACGTGGTCACCGCGTTATGAGGGCGACTGTTGCGGGCCGGCGTAAACAAAGAGGTCGAAGTGGGTCTTGGAGCTTCTGGGGCGGCGACTCGCCGTCGGTCACGGTGGCGAAGATGACGAACTGGGCGGGGAACGTGACGACGCCGGTCACGTTGATCGTCCCGCTGATGACCCCGGTTGCCGGGTCGATGCTCAGCCCGTCCGGAAACCCCTCGGCCGACCAGTGATAGACGCCGTCACCGCCGACTGCCTTGAGGGTGGCGCTATAGGGCATGTCGTTAACGCCCTCTGACCACCCGGGCTCGGTGCTGTGCGGCAGGTTCCCGTTTCCCGCCTCCAGCGGCGGGTTCTGGCAGGTGTAGGAGAGGGGGTGGTCGCGCTCACCCGGACAGGGGACGTCACCCGCAGCGTCTCGCTGAAGCTATAGGTGGTCGCTTCGCCCGGCTCCCAGGCCATGTAGGTGAAGGCCGCGTCCGCCCCTGGGGCAACCTTGACGGTGACCGCCTGGGTGGAGGAGATCCGCGCGGATAGGTTCCAGCCGCCCTGCCATGCCGCGCAGCTACGGACGGTCTTCTTGATCGAGCCGGGTGTGACCCAGACCGTAATGCTCGTCCCAGCGCCGGCCGGGCTGGCCTGCGCGGCAGGCGCGGCCGCCGTCGGGGTGGCTGACACCGGGATGGCCAACGGGCTGGATCGAGGACGGCGGGGTGGTGCACGCGGCGGCGAAAATGGCGACCGCGGCCAGGGCCGTCCCCGAGAGCACTGACCGAGAATGCCGCGCGACGAGGCACGCGCAGCGTTCCGATAGACCTCGCGCCACCGCCGCTATCCCTTTTCCGTTCCCGTCCTATGAGTCAAATCGTAGGGGAACGGGACGCCCGGTCACGAGTCGAAGCCCAGGGCCGGGAGCGGCCCGGGGGCGTCGGGCGAGTCGAGCCAGAACGGGGCGGGCCTGGCCTCGGCGAGGGACCTGGCGACCGACGCGGGGAGGGCAGCGGGCGGGGTGCGCATTACCGAAAATTACCCATCAGCATCATGCATCACAACTTCCGTGACAGATCGTGGGCCGCCTTGTACAACCGAAGCAAGCACGGATTCTGCGCGGGAGCCGCCATGATCGAGCCCTATCAGGCCCTCGGGCTCGTTCCCACGATGCGCGGCATCCGCCACCGGGGCGAGATAGCCGTCAACCTGGAGCACCTGTCGCACCTGGTCAAGGCCGCCTCCTGGCTGTCGAGCCTGGACCTGCCCGTACGGCTGATCTGCATTCCCGAGGGTGCGCTTCAGGGGTTCAACGACGAGGTGCTCGACCTTGACCATGAGGCGTTCGCGCGGGAGTGCGCGATCGACATCCCCGGCCCGGAAACCGACTACCTCGGCGCGCTGGCCCGCCAGTGGGACGCGTTCGTGATGGCGCAGGCGAAGGCGCGGCACCCGGAGTTCCCCGGGCGGTTCTTCAACGTCGGTTTCGTCCTTGACCCCGGCGGCTCGCTGGTACTGAAGCACTACAAGGTAGTCCCCCTGCTGCCGGTCGAGCACTCGGTGACGCCGCACAACGTCTGGGACCGCTGGATTGAGCTGTACGGGCGCTCGCTGGACGCCTTCTACCCGGTGGCGGACACGGCGATCGGGCGGCTGGGGTTCCTGATGGCCAACGAGGGGTCCTACCCGGAAAACGCCCGGGGGCTGGCGATGAACGGGGCCGAGGTCGTCTACCGGGGGCCGTATCCGCACCCGCACGTGGGCAACGGCCTGTTCGAGATCCAGAACCGCGCGCGGGCGCTGGACAACAACATGTACCTGGTCGCCTGCAACGTGGGGACGTACTACCTGACGGCGGAGTCCGACGTGCCGATCGACACGTTCGGCGGCGGGTCCTGCGTGGTCGACTACCGGGGCCAGATCGTCGGGCGGCACGACTACAGCGGCGGCTCCTCGTGGGTCGCGGGCACGATCGACGTGACGGCGCTGCGGAAGTTCCGGGCCAGCGCGCAGTGGGACAACTGGATCAAGGACCTGACCACCGAGCAGTACCAGCTCATCTACGAGCAGCCGGTCTACCCGAAGAACCTCTACCTGGACCGCGCTCCCTACGACCACGCGACGTACCGCAGGGAAGTCATCGACAAGCAGGTAGAGCTCATGCACGAGCGCGGCATCTGGGTGCGGCCGGACAGGCCCTAGGCAGCCGTAAGGTAGTCGGCATGCGCATTTGCATCGTCGGGGCCGGGGCGGTCGGCGGGTACATCGCGAGCCGGCTGGCCACCAGCGGGGCGGCGGACACGTCGGTGCTGGCCCGGGGGGCCACGCTCGCGGCGCTTCGCGCCCGCGGGCTGCGGCTGGAGGCGCCGGGCGAGGCGAGCACCGTCGCGGTGCGGGCCGCGGGCTCGGCGGCCGAGCTCGGCCCGCAGGATGTCGTCGTGCTGGCGGTGAAGGCGCAGTCGGCCCCGGCGGCGGTCGCGTCAATGGCGGCGCTGCTCGGGCCGTCCACCGTTGTCCTCCCGGCGCAGAACGGGGTGCCGTGGTGGTTCTTCGAGGGCTTTGGCGGGCCGTGCGCGGGGCGGCACCTGGACAGCGTCGACCCGGGCGGCGCGATGGCGGCCGCCGTCCCGGTGAGCCAGGTCATCGGCACCGTGGTCCACCTCAGCTGCGGTTCGCCCGCGCCGGGCGTGGTGCGGCACGTCGGCGGGGACCGGCTGATCCTCGGCGAGCCGTCGGGGGCCGAATCTGGCCGGCTGCGCGCGGTCTGCGCGGTGCTGCGCACGGCGGGCTTCAGGATCGACGTATCGGACAGCATCCGGACGGCCGCCTGGTACAAGCTGTGGGGCAACCTGACGATGAACCCGGTGTCCGCGCTGACCGGCGCGACGTCGGGGCAGATCCTGGATGACGACCTCGTCGGGGGATTTTGCGCGGCGGCGATGCTGGAGGCCCGCGAGATCGGCGCGCGGATCGGGTGCCCCATCGAGGAGTCCCCGGCCGACCGCTTCGCGGTCGCCCGGCTGCTCGGCGACTTCCGCACCTCGATGCTGCAGGACGCCGAGGCGGGCCGCCCGCTGGAACTGGACGCGCTGACCGGCGCGGTCCGCGAGATCGGCGCGCTGGTCGGCGTGCCCACCCCGTACATCGACACCCTGCACGGCCTGAGCCGCCTGGCCGAGCGCGTCCGCCGGCGGCGCGCCGCCGCCTAGCGCCTCGCGCGACCGGCGCTAGCTGGTCCCGTACCAGCGCGTGGCCTGGCCGGTGACGCGCGCGATGACCTCGAAGTCGTGGTCATGGTGCAGGAGGGTCAGCCGCCTTGGCCCGAGGAGGCCACGGGAACCTGACGGGGCGAGCCGGGCCGTGTCCGCAGGCTCAGGCCAGGATCACCGAGCGGGACAAGGATCGCGGGTAGTCGGGGTCGATGCCCTTGCCCCGCGCGAGGGCGACGGCGAGTCGCTGCGCGCCGATCAGGCCGGTGAGCGGGTCGCCGCCGTTGGCGACGACCAGCGCCCCGGTACGCGCGCAGTCCGTGACCAGGGACGCCGGGATCTCCCCGATCCCCCAGATCACGGTGGTGGAGTCGCTGACGCTGATCGGGCCGTGCCGGAACTCCAGCGCCGGGTAGGACTCGGCCCATGACTGGGAGGCCTCGCGCAGCTTCAGCGCTGCCTCGTCGGCGACGAAGGACGCCCAGCCGGCCCCGAGGAACGTGAACTCGCGCTGGCTGGTGATCTTGGCTGGCAACGGCCGGGCGAGCTCGGCGGCCGCGGCGAGCGGCAGCGTGCTCAGGTCCTCGCCCAGGTGCGCACGGACGGTGACGATGGCGGAGCTGATGAACTGGCTGGAGACGACCGCGCGCTCGTCGGCGAAGTCGAGGAGGACCACGCTGCCGGTCCGCTGGGCCAGGGGCGCCTGCGGGTCGGCGGTGATCGACGTGGTCATGACGCCCGCCGGGACCTGGCGCAGCGCGGCAAGCACCTCTGAGGTGGTGCCGGTGCGGGAGATGAAGACCATGTGGTCGTAGGCGCGGGTCCGGGTGACCTCCGAGGCGGGGTAGGCGTCGGTCACGCCGTGCCCGGCCTCCTCGCGCAGCCGGGCATAGGCCCGGCTGACGTTGAGCGAGGAACCGCAGCCGATCACCG
Organism: uncultured Actinomycetota bacterium; assembly: GCA_963735415.1. Lineage (GTDB taxonomy): Bacteria > Actinomycetota > Actinomycetes > Streptosporangiales > Streptosporangiaceae > Trebonia. The sequence goes on from CAVTLB010000012.1 coordinate 504,817, forward strand.
CCACCCGCTGGCCAGGCTCGGGCAACCTGGCGTCCGCGGCCCGCGCGATGGCGGTCGCCCAGGAGGCGGGCTGGCTGAAGATCTCGTCCTCAAGGTGGGTCATTAACTACAGCTCCAATCCCAGTGAGCCAAGCAGCCGGGCGCGGGCCTGGGCGAGCGCGGCCTGCATCGCGCCGCGCAGGACCGGCTCGCCGTGGACGGTGGTCGGGACGACCGTGGGGCGGGCCAGGCAGATCCGGGGCACCTCGGCCGCCACCCGGGCGGCAAGCTCGCCGCCTCCCGCGTGGCCGACCGGGCCGCCGAGCACGACCAGGCTGGGATCAAGGACGACGCAAACCGCCGCCACGCCGATGGCGACCCGGTGCGCGACCTCGTCGAGGAAGTCCGCGCCGCGCGGGTTGCCCGCCGCGGTGCCGCCAGCCCCGATGGCCGCGACCGCCGCGGAGACCGCGTCGGACGCCGACCCGCCGCTGAAGCCGTGCTCCGCCGCCAGGGCCTGCACCGCCCAGCCGCCGGCCAGCGCCTGCAGGCCCGCCTTGCCGGGATGCTCGTTGCCGGACGGAAGCAGCGTCCCGTGCACCGGCATCCAGCCGATCTCGCCCGCCGCCCCGCCGCTGCCGCGCAGTACCTGGCCGCCGATGACGGTGGCCAGGCCGAGGCCGCCGCCGAGCCAGACCAGGACGAAGTCGTCGAGCCCGGCCGCCGCCCCGTCGGCTTGCTCGGCCATCGCGGCGAGGTTCACGTCGTTCTCGATCACGACCGGCGTGCGCAGCGCGTTGCGCAGCCCGTCGAGGACGCCCTCGTGCCAGGTCGGCAGGTTGACCGCCAGCCGGGGCGCCGGTGCGGGGGTCGAGGACGCCGGGGCTGCCGATCACGACGGCGGACAGGTCCGCGAGATCGATCCCGGCGCTCTCGCAGGCCCGGCTGATCGCGTCGCGGACCATCCCGACGGGGTCGTCGGCGCCGTTGGGGTCCACGCTGACGTCGGCCACCCGGTTGCCCGCCACGTCGGCGACGGCGGCGCTGACCAGGTCGGACTCCACGTACAGTCCGGCGACGTAAGCGCTGGACGGGACCACCGAGTACAACGCGGCGTTCGGCCCGCGGCCGCCCGCCTGCTCTCCCACCACCCGCACCAGGCCACGCTCCTCCAGCCGGGCGAGCATCTGGGAGACGGTGACCTTGGAGACCCCGGTCCGCTCCGACAGCTGCGCCCGGGTCAGCGGCCCATCGGCCAGCAGCAGCTCCAGTGCCGCCCGGTCGTTCAGCTCTCGCAGCAGGCTAGGCGTGCCTGGCTTGAGGCGCGGCTGCCGTTCCGGCGGCTGGGCCGATCCCTCCATGGCGTTCCCCCTCCAATGAGCCGGTCGTGGATGTTACGGCCGACACCGTCGCCAATCGGCCTTTGTTAAGATCTGGCAACGGGTCTATCTTATAGGAAAGTTTCCAGTTAGTTTCTGTGTCGAGGGTCACTCACAGTTTGACCGCTAAGTCCACTCGGAAGGAGTGCCAGCAGTGGGACTCAGGAAGAGATCGGCCGCGCTGAGCGCGGTCGCCGGCGTCGCAGCGGCGGCGCTGGCAATCACCGGCTGCAGCTCCAGCGGTTCCAGCTCTACCAGCTCCAGCCCGTCCGGCGCGTCGTCTGCTCCCGCGACGCTCACCGTCTGGCGCATGGGCGGCTCCGTGCCTGCCCAGGTTACCTGGATGAACAGCATCACCACGGAGTTCCACCAGCAATTCCCGCAGTACGCCAAGACCCAGGTCAAGGTGGACTGGATTCCGTGGGGCGACCGCACGCAAGACTGGAACAATGCGCTGTCCAGCGGCAAGAATATTCCCGACATCACCGAGCTGGGCAACACTGACACGCCCACCGAGGCGGCCAGCGGCATCCTCGCCCCGCTCAACACCGACCTGAAGAGCTGGTCCGGCACCTCCGGTATCGTGCCCGGCATGCTGGCCAACGACACGCAGAGCGGCACGACCTACGCCGTGCCGTGGTTTGGCGGCGTGCGGGGCGTGTGGTACCGCACGGACCAGTTCAAGAAGGCGGGCATCACCAGCACGCCGACGACGTGGGCGGAACTGCTCGCCGACGCGCAGAAGCTGCAGAAGACCTTCCCTGGCACCTACGGCTTCGACGCGATCACCAACGACACGAACGCGTTCGCCAGCTTCATCTGGGGCGCGGGCGGCCAGGTCGCCTCGGAGTCCAACGGCCAGTGGTCGGCCGACCTGACCTCCCCGACCACCGAGGCGGCCATCAAGTACTACGTCTCGCTGTACAGCACCTACCACGTGTCGCCGTCCAAGTACATCGGCCAGACCGAGCTTGGCAACGCCGGCGCCACCGCGGGCGGCCCGAACGAGGACTTCGGCCTCGGCAAGCTGGACATGTACATCGACGGCCCGTGGGCGAAGTCCACGCTGCCGAAGAACTCGGTGGACGCGGCCAACATCTCGTCGTTCCCGATCCCGAGCCAGAACGGCCCGAACCCGGCCCCGGTCTTCGCCGGCGGTTCTGACCTGGCGGTGTTCAAGACCAGCCCGAGCCAGCAGGCCGCCTGGGACCTGATCACCGTCATGGACAACACGGCCAACTCGACCTCCTTCGCCAAGCTGTCGGGCTTCTTCCCGCCCTACTCCGCGGCCATCTCCAACGGCGTCTACCCCGGTGACACGTTCATGGCCGGCTTCGCGAAGGCCGCGCTCAACGGCCAGACGGCGCCGCTGAACGCCAAGAACTGGCCCACTGCCGACAATGGCAATTACAACATCATTCCGACGATGCTCAAGTCGCTCATGAATGGCGCCCCGTTCACCTCGACCGTGGCCAACGCCAACACGCAGCTGACTACCGTGCTGAACACCGGCAGCGAAAGCTAGCCGCGTACCCTCCGCATGGTGAACACCGATAAGCGCCGGCCGGGGACCGCGTCCCCGGCCGGCGCGGCCTGCCCAGTCACTGTCCAGCGGAGCGACCGCCAAGAACGCGGCCGCTAAGAACAGGATGCGCACCCCCGGGCTGACATCGCGCCAGCGTGCGGCCATCTGGATCCGCCGCCACGGGGTCGCCCCGTACCTGCTGCTGCGTGCCCGCCACCGCCGTCATCGCCTGGCTGGTGCTGTGGCCCGCCGTCCAGATCGGCCTGTTACTCCTTCCAGAACTACGGGCTGACGCAGATCAGCGGCGCGCTGCCCGCCCAGTGGGTCGGCTTCAGCAACTACAGCCAGATCCTGCACGACCCGGAGTTCTGGCTGTCGCCTGCGGATCAGCCTGATCTTCGCGGCCGTCGTGGTCCCGCTGACGCTGATCGTCGGCACCCTGGTGGGCCTGCTGCTGTCCCGGCTGGGCAAGAGGATGGCCACCTTCGTGTCCACGGCCGCGCTGCTCGCCTGGGGCACCCCGGCGGTCTCGGGGAGCGTCATCTTCGCCTGGCTGGTGGACCCGGACGGCGGCATCGTCGACTGGACGCTGTCCAAGCTTCCGTCCTGGCTCGGCGGCGGCCCGCACTGGGCCGGCTTCAGCTGGGAGAACTCCGTGCTGCCCGCGTACGCGGTGCTGACGGCGCTGCTGGTCTGGACGAGCTACCCGTTCGTGGCGGTCACCGTGCTGGCCGGGCCTGCGGACGATCCCGGCTGAGCTGCACGAGGCGGCCCGGGTCGACGGCGCGGGAGCGTGGACGTCGTTCTGGAAGATCACTTACCCGCTGCTGCGGCCGGTCTTCCTGGTCCTGCTGCTGCTGTCGATCATCTGGGACTTCGGCGTGTTCACCCAGCCGTTCATCATCACCGCGGCCCCGGGGAACCGGGACGAGTTCAACCTCGGCCTGTACGAGTACTTCCGGGCGTTCACCCAGCCGGCTGCCTACGGCGTCGGCTCGGCGGTCGCCTTCATCCTCACGATCATCCTGCTCATCATCTCGGTCGGCTATGTCCGGGCGTCGGTTAAGCAAGGGGCCTTCCGGTGACGGCAACACGGCTCTCGCCCCCGGCCAGCCGCGCGGGGCGGCCGGGCACGGTGTCCAAGAGCGCGCGCAAGGCGGCGCTGAACCTGATCGGCCTGCTGGTCGCCCTGGTGACGCTGTTCCCCGTGCTGTGGATGATCTCCACGGCGTTCAAGCCGCCGACCGAGATCTACTCGCTGACCCCGCACCCGATCCCGTTGCATCCCACGCTGGCGAACTTCGATCACGTCATCAGCGGCTCCGAGATCGGCATGCCGTACTGGAACTTCCTGAAGAACAGCCTCTTCATCACCATCGTGTCGGTCGTCGTGTCGGCGCTGCTGGCGCTGCTGGCGGCGATCGCGCTGGGCAGGTTCCGGTTCCGGTTCCGCACCATCTACCTGGTCATGCTGCTGATCGTGCAGATGCTGCCGCAGCAGGCGCTGGTCATCGCGCTGTTCATCGACTTCCGGCCGCTGAACCTGCTCGACAGCCTGACCGGCCTCATCCTCGTCTACACGGCCTTCGCGCTGCCGGTCACGATCTGGATGCTGCGCAACTTCGCGGCCTCGGTGCCGCGCGACCTGGAGGAGGCGGCCGCGATCGACGGGGCCGGGCCGTGGACGGTCTTCTGGCGCATCCTGCTCCCGCTCGTCTCGCCCGGCCTGGTATCGACCAGCGTGTTCGCGTTCATCTTCGCCTACAACGAGTTCGTGTTCGCCCTGACGTTCATCGGGGCGGACAACTCCAAGTTCACCCTGCCGTTGTTCGTGCAGTACTTCCAAGGCCATGGCAGCACCGGCACCGACTGGGGCGCCATCATGGCCGCCTCGACCCTCTTCACCATCCCCGTCCTCGCGTTCTTCCTGGTCATCCAGCGCCGCCTTGCCAGCGGCCTGGTCGCGGGGGCGGTGAAGGGATGACACTCCTGGAGCCCAACATCGACCCCACGCTTGCCGCTCTCGCTGACGCGGTCCTCATCCCCCCGTTCCCCGGCACCACCCCGCCGCCCTGGATCCTCGCCGCGCTCGGCCGCGGGCTGGCCGGAGTGACCCTCTTCGGGCCGAACATGACCGGCGACATCGCCTCCCTCACCGCCGCGCTGCGCTCGGCCACCGGCACCGACCCGGTCATCGCGGTCGACGAGGAGGGCGGTGACGTCACCCGCATGGCTTACGCGCAGGGCAGCCCGTACCCCGGCAACGCGGCGCTCGGGGCGGTCGATGACGTGGCGCTCACCCGGGACGTCTACGCGGCGATCGGCGCGGACCTCATCCGGCTGGGCATCAACGTCGATCTGGCCCCGTGCGCGGACGTGCTCGCCGCCGACGGCACCCTTGTCATCGGGACCCGGTCGTTCGGAACGGACCCGGCCCTGGTCGCACGGCACGTCGCCGCGGCCGTCAGCGGACTGCAGGGCGCGGGCGTCGCGGCCTGCGCGAAGCACTTCCCCGGGCACGGCAGCACCGCCGCCGACTCGCACTGGACGCTCGCCACGATCTCCGGGACCCTCCAGGAGATCCGTGCCCGGGACCTGCCGCCGTTCCAGGCGGCCGTCGCGGCCGGAACCTGGACGCTCATGCCGGGCCACCTGCGGGTGCCGGAGCTTACCGGCGACCTGCCCGCCACGCTGTCCCCGGCCGCCATCACCGGCCTGCTGCGCGGTGAGCTCGGCTACGCCGGCGTCGTCATCTGCGACGCGCTGGAGATGAAGGCCGCCAGCGCCGTCTACGGGATCCCCGAGGCGGCGGTGCTGGCCATCCTCGCCGGCGTGGACCTGCTGTGCCTGGGCCGGGACACCGACGAGGCGATGTACCACGCGGTCCGGGCCGCGCTGGCCGACGCCGTGACCTCCCGCCGGCTGCCGGCCGGCCCGGCTGGAAGAGGCCGCCGCGCGCGTCGCCGGGCTGCGCGCCCGGCTCGGCCAGGCCCGGCGGGACTTCGTGGCGCCCGCGGGCGCCAGCAACGACGGCATCGGAGTGGCCGCCGCGCGCCGCGCGCTGCGCGCCTGCGGCCCGGTCCCGGCGCGGCTGGACAATCCGCTGGTCATCGAGGTCGAGCCGGAGGAGAACATCGCGGCCGGCCGGTTCACCTGGGGCTTTTCCCCGTGGACGGTGGTACGCCGGGTCGATCCCGCGGCCGGTGACGGGGCGGCGGCCGACGCCCTCGTCGGCGAGGCCGCCGGCCGGTCCCTGGTGCTCGCGGTTCGCGACGCCGTTGGCGTGCTGCCGCTGGTCAGCGACGTGCTCGCGGCCCGCCCTGACACGGTCATCGTGGAGATGGGCGTGCCCGCCTGGACGCCGCCGGAAGGCACCGCCTACCTGGCGACCTACGGCGCGTCCCGGGCCTGCGCCCAGGCGGCGGCCGAGGTCCTCGGGCTGGTGTTATACGGAGGTCAGACGGAGACCAGGTCGCAGACGAAGATGAGGGTCTCGTTCGGCTGGATGACGCCGGCCGCGCCGCGGCTGCCGTAGCCGAGGTCCGGCGGGATCACCAGCTGGCGGCGGCCGCCGACCTTCATGCCCTGGACGCCCTGGTCCCAGCCGGCGATGACCTGCCCAACGCCGAGCCGGAAGCGCAGCGGCTCGCCCCGGTTCCAGCTCGCGTCGAACTCCTCGCCGGTCGAGTACGCGACGCCCACGTAGTGCACCTCGACGGTGTCGCCCGCCTTGGCGACCGGCCCGTCGCCCTCCCAGATGTCGGTGACCTCCAGGTCCGTCGGCGGCTCGCCACCGGGGAAGTCGACCTCGGGCTTGCTGATGCTCATGTGCTCTCGGCCTTCCTCATGCCGTTGCGTGCTAGTTCTTGTCCGGCCCACCCTATGCGCTCTGCCTGGCCCCCGGCCTACGGTTACGGGACAGTCACGCGCTCTCGCAGGGCCGGCCGGGCGCCGACGTCGCAGGGCCGACATGGCGCCGGCGCGCGGTGCCGCCATGGCGCTGGCGCGCGGTCTGCCGGCCCGGTAGCCGAGCGCCACCCGCGAGGTCGCGCCGTGCCGCCAGCATGGGCAGGCAGCTCGCAACGATGCCGACGATGATCGCCACGCCGCCGCTGGCCTGGCGCGTCCCGAACGGGTCACCGAAGGCGATGATGCCGATGAGGGCGCCGACGAGCGGCTCCAGGTTGAGGAACGCGCCCGCCACCTCGGCGGACACCCGCTTCATCCCGAAGGCGAACAGGCTGAACGGCACGAGGGTGCCGGTGATCGTCACGGTGACGGTCGCGAGCGCCGGCCCCGCGGCGGCATGCGGCACGGCGGGCAGGCCCTCGGCCGCGGCGAACGGCAGCGCGCCCAGGGTCGCGCCGAGGAACTGCACGGCGGTGAGCGCGATCGGGTCCCGCCCTTCCAGCAGGCGGCTCTGCGCGACCGTCACCGATGCCGAGATCACCGTCGCCGCGAGAACCATGACGTCACCGTAGGGCGTCGCCCCGTGCCCCTGCCCGCCGGCGATCAGCGCGACGCCGCCAAGGGACAGCGCGAAGCCGGCCCAGGCCACCGGGCGGGCGACGGCGCCGTGGCACACCGCCACGATGACGGCGACCAGGATCGGGGTGGCGCCGATGATCAGCGAGGCGTGCGTAACGCTAGTGCGGGCGAGGCCCGTGTTCTGGATCGCGACCGAGCACCCGTAGCCGATCGCGCCAGTGACAAGGACGGGCAGGGTCAGGGAGCCGCGCAGCTTCCCCTTCCGGCCGGCGATGACTAGCAAGACGATGGCGGCCAGCCCGAACCGGGCGACGGTGAGCCAGCCGGGGGCCAGCCAGCCGAGGGCCACCTTGGACAGCGGAACGGAGGTGCCCCAGGCGATTCCCGAGGCGATCAGCGCGGCCAGGGCTCCAGGGCCCTGCGGGGCACCGTGGCCGCCGGCGCTCCTTGAGCTCTTCTTGAACATGCATCCATCTTCACCTCTGTCTTGACTCAAATTTTGCCTGAAGCATGCCTGGCCAAATAAAATTTCGTCTCTATGGCGATCAAGACTTGACGAAGTTGACATCCAGCTGCTGGCTGCGCTGCAGGCCGACGCCGACCGGACCAACGTGCAGCTCGCGCGGCTGACGGGCCTGTCCCCCGCCGCGACGCTGCACCGGGTCCGCGCGCTGAAGGACTCGGGCACCATCCGGATCATCCGGGCGCACATCGACCCGGCGACCGCCGGGTTCGCGCTCCAGGTGTTCGTGGCGGCGACGCTGACCCGGCCCGACCCGCGCCACGAGCGCGCCTTCGAGGACCAGGTCCGCGCGCTGCCGCAGATCCTGTGGGCCGACAGCATCGCCGGCGAGACCGACTACCTGATGTCCATCGTGGCGCGGGACATCACCGAGCTGCAGCAGGTGCTGTCCCGGCTGTCCGCCCGCGGCGCCCGGCGTGGTGACCTACCTGCGGCTGCGCGAGGTCAAGCCCATGTCGCCGCTCCCCCTGGGGCCGGCGACGGCCCCGGGCGGCGCCGCGCCCGGGCAGTAGCGCGACCCGTCCGGCTGCACTCCTGGCGGTGGCGTGGCCAGCAGGGCCTCCACCCGGCAGCCGTGATCCGGGGACGCGCCAGGGCGCCCGCAGGAACCGGGTGTAGCGGCTACCGGCCGATCAGCCCGAGTTTCGCAGAGGCGGATACGGTTCACAACTGATCCAGTAGAATATTGACTCACACACAACGGAATCAGTTGACAAAACAGCAAGACATGGCAGCATTGAAGGCCAGCGACCGGCACGTCGCGTAACCCGCCCCACCCCGAAGGGACGTGATCACTCCGTGGCGCACAGCCCGCGCACTGTCCGCGGCAGCTCGCCCGTCGTCCTCGATGAGGTCTCCAAGCAGATCATCGAGCAGCTCCAGCATGACGGCAGGCAGTCATACGCGGCGATCGGCAAGGCGGTCGGGCTGTCCGAGGCGGCGATCAGGCAACGGGTGCAGCGCCTTCAGGAGGCCGGCGTCCTGCAGATCGTCGCCGTGACCGACCCGCTCACGCTGGGCTTCAACCGGCAGGCGATGATCGGCGTGAAGTGCGAGGGCGACCTGCAGCAGGTCGCCGACCGCCTCGCCGCCATCGAGGAGATCGACTACGTGGTGGTGACCGCGGGGTCCTTCGACCTGCTCTGCGAAGTGGTCTGCGAGGATGACGACCATCTGCTCGAGATGCTGAGCCGGATACGCAACGTGCCGTGCGTGACGTCCACCGAGACGTTCGTCTACCTGAAGCTGCGCAAGCAGACCTACTCATGGGGAACGAGATGACAGCAGACCGAGACCTGCAGACCGCCGCCAAGGAGCACCTGTGGCTGCACTTCACCCGGATGTCCGCCTACGACTCGAGCGACGTCCCGGTCATCGTGCGCGGCGAGGGCGCGTACGTCTACGACGACAAGGGCAAGCGGTACCTGGACGGCCTGGCCGGCCTGTTCGTGTCGATGGTCGGCCACGGCCGGACCAAGATCGCCGAGGCCGCCGCGAAGCAGGCCTCCGAGCTCGCCTACTTCCCGCTGTGGTCCTACGCCCACCCGGCGGCCATCAAGCTCGCCGACCGGATCGCGAGCCTCGCCCCCGGCGACCTGAACCGCGTCTTCTTCACCACCTCCGGCTCGGAGGCCGTCGAGTCGGCGTGGAAGCTGGCCAAGGCGTACTTCAAGCTCAAGGGCGAGCCCACCCGGTACAAGGTGATCAGCCGGGATATCGCCTACCACGGCACCTCGATGGGCGCGCTGGCCGTCACTGGCCTGTCGGCGATCAAGCCCGACTTCGAGCCGCTGCCGCCGGGCGGCGTCCGGGTGCCGAACACCAACTTCTACCGCGCCCCCGATTTCGTCAGCCAGGACCTGGAGCAGTTCGGGATCTGGGCGGCCGACGAGATCGAGCGGGCGATCTTGCGCGAGGGCCCGGAGTCGGTGGCCGCCGTCTTCCTGGAGCCGGTCCAGAACTCCGGCGGCTGCTTCCCGCCGCCCCCCGGCTACTTCCAGCGGGTCCGGGAGATCTGCGACAGGTACGGCGTGCTGCTGGTCTCGGACGAGGTGATCTGCGCGTTCGGGCGGCTTGGCTACTACTTCGGCTCCGAGCGCTACGGGTACCAGCCGGACATCATCACGTTCGCCAAGGGCGTCACCTCCGGCTACTCGCCGCTGGGCGGCATGGTCGTCCGCGACGAGATCATGGAGCCGTTCCTGCACGGCACGGCGACCTTCCTGCACGGCATCACGTTCGCCGGGCACCCGGTGTCGGCGGCGGTCGCGCTGGCCAACCTCGACATCTTCGAGGAGGAGGACCTGCTCGGCAACGTGCGCAAGAACGAGGACGCGCTTCCGCGCGACCCTGGAGAAGCTCACCGACCTGCCGATCGTCGGCGAGATCCGGGGCGCCGGCTACTTCTACGGCATCGAGCTCGTCAAGGACAAGGACACGAAGGAGACCTTCGACGACGACGAGTCCGAGCGGCTGCTGCGCGGCTTCCTGTCGCACGCGCTGTTCGACGCCGGCCTGGTCTGCCGGGCCGACGACCGCGGCGACCCGGTCATCCAGCTCGCCCCGCCGCTGATCTGCACGCAGGAGCACTTCGATGAGATCGAGCAGATCCTGCGGGCAATCCTGAGCGAGGCCTGGAAGCGCCTCTAGGCCGGGCCGGGGCCACCCGCCCGCGGGCGGCCACGAGCGACGGCGACGGCCCCGCGAGCACTTCAGCGAGACGGCCCGCTGTCTCCCTTCACGGGGAACAGCGGGCCCGTTTCGTATATATATTCCTTGATATTTCGGCATATCGATCTCCCTTATGGAATTGCTTTAATCTTTCCGTGCTCGTGCACGGGAGACATTGCGCGATGTACGATTCGGCGAAACCTCCGGATTAATGCCGCCGCCCGGCCTCGGCCGCGCCCGGCTAGTGACGCAGGCGAGGAAGCACCGTGACCACGCAGACGACCAGCCAGCGAAGGGAAAACCTCCCGGCGAAGGTCACCCGGTTCATCGGCCGGACAGCGGGAGCTGTCCGCGATCGCGCAGGCCATGGACGAGCACCGCCTGGTGACCCTGCGCGGGCCCGGCGGAGTCGGCAAGACGCGGCTGGCGCTGCGCCGTGGCGGCGAGCATCCGCGACACGTTCGGGCAGGAGGCTGCTGCTCGTCGAGCTGTCCGCGCTGCGCAACCCGGAACTGCTCGCCCGCCGAGGTAGCCAAGGCGCTCGGGCTGCCCAGCGAGTCGGCCGGACGACCCGGCCGAGGCGCTCGCCGGCAGCTGGCCGAGTCGGAGCTGCTGCTGCTCCTCGACACCTGCGAGCACCTGGTCGACGCCTGCGCCAGCCTCATCCGCGCGTGCTCCTGGATTCCGCCCCGACCTGCGCATCCTGGCGACCAGCCGGGAGCCGCTCGGCGTCGCCGGGCGAGCACGTGGTGCCGGTCCCGCCGCTGGCGGCGGACGTCGCCGCGGTCCGAGGCCGTCGAGCTTTTCGTCGACCGGGCGCGGGCGGCGGTGCCCGGCTTCGCGCTCACCCCGGCGAACTCCGGTGCCGTCGTCGAGCTGTGCCGCAAGCTCGACGGCATACCGCTGGCCATCGAGCTCGCGGCGGTGCGGCTGCGCGACGATGTCGGCCGAGGAGATCGCTCAGCCCGGCTGGACGACCGGTTCCGGATCCTCGGGACCTCCCGGACCCTCACCGACCGGCACCGCACGCTGCGCGCGGCCATCGGCTGGAGCTACGACCTGTGCAGTCCGGCGGAGCAGCGGCTGTGGGCGCGAGCTGTCCGTCTTCTTCGGCGGCTTCACCGCGGCGGCGGCCGAGGTCGTCTGCGGTCCTGGCACCGGCGAGACGCTCGCCCGGCTGGCCGAGAAGTCGATCATCGAGTCCTGGGAGCGGCCCGCCGCGCTGGACCGGGCGGTCCCCGGCGCGGCGGGCCGCTACCGCTGCTCGACACGATGCGGGAGTTCGGCGCCGAGCTGGCGACCGGCGCCGGCGCCGCGGACCGGGCGCCGGCCAGGCACCGCGACTACTACCTCGACCTGGCCGAGCGCGCGGCCGCGGGCAGCGCCGGGCGCGGAGCAGGCCGGCTGGCTGGCCTGGACCCGGCTGGAGACCGACAACCTGCGAGCGGCCCTCGACTTCGCTTCGGCACGCCCGGCGAGGAGCCAGCCGGGCTGCGGCTGACGCTGGCGCTGCGGCCCTACTGGCTGATGCTCGGGGCGTTCACCGAGGGCAGGCGCTGGCACGAGCTGGCGCTGGCGGTCGGCCCGGGATCGCGCGAGAACGCCTGGGCCAGCTACGGGGCCGGCGTCCTGGCCGTGCAGCAGGGCGACCTCGACGCCGCCGCGCCGCTGCTCGACCGGGCCGCCGCGCTGGCCCGGGACCTTCGCCGACCGAGAACCTGGCCGCGCACGTCACCGCGCCCAGGGGACGGTCGCCTTCTACGCCGGGGACAACGAGGCGGCGCAGGCCCTCTTCGAGCACCGCGCTGGCCAGCTTCGAGGGACCGGGTTCGGCGACCCGCTGGCGCTGGTCTGCTATAGCCGGCTCGCCTCGGCCTGCCTGGTGACCCTCGACCTCGACCGCGCCGTCGCGCTGTGCGAGGAGTGCATGCGCCGGTGCGAGGCCACCGGGGAGCAGTGGGCCCGCAGCACCGCGCTGTGGGTCCGCGGCGCGGCCCGCTGGATGTCGGGCGACAACGACCGGGCGATCGAGGACGCGCTCGACGGCCTGCGGGTCAAGGAGCGCGCTCGGCGACCTGCACACGACGCCGATGTGCATCGACCTGATCGCGGTGTGCCTGGCCGCGCGCGGTGCGCGCTCCGGCGGTGCCCCGCTGGCGGCAGCGCCGACTTCGCGCGGGCGGCCGTGCTGTGCGGGGCCGGGGACGCGCTGTGGCGCGTCCTCAACGCGCCGGTGCTGATGGGCCCGACCTACGCCGAGATCCGCAAGGACGCGGCGGCCAAGTGCCGCAGCGCCCTCGGCGAGGAGCGGTTCGAGGCGGCCTACCGGCACGGCATGGCGATGTCCCTGGCCGAGGCCATCGCGCTGGCCCGGGACGAGGCCGCCGGCCGCGGCCACCCGGCCCCCGGCCGCTGACCCGGCGCGAGCGGGAGATCGCCGCGCTGGTCGCGAGCGGCCTGGGCAACCGGGAGATCGCCGAGCGGCTCTTCCTGTCCAAGCGCACGGTCGACTCGCACATCGAGCACATCTTCGCCAAGCTCGGCTTCACCTCCCGCACCCAGCTCGCGAACTGGATCCGGCCCAGGGCCAGCCGGACGCGTAAAAGCTGGCCGGCAAGTGGAGTCGGGCCAGGCGCGCCCGGCCCCGGCCAGTTCACGCTGCGGGCGACGGTGGGGGGCGCCAGGCTGCGGCTGCCCGCCTCCGGCGCGGGTAAACGGCCCCGGGCGAGCTGCCTAGCGGGCGCCTACCTCGTCAGCGCGGTCATCATCGCGCTGAACGTGTACCTGTTGTCATAGCGAATACCCGCTCTCCGTGGCCGGGCGTTAACCACCGGGGGGCAGAGTCACCTTATGACCGACAATCATGACTCCAAGCGCCAACCCCTGTCCCGGCGACGGATGCTGACGGCCGGCGGCACCGGCATTCTCGCCACGGCCGCCGCCGCGGCGAGCGCCGCTCCCGCCCGCGCCGCCGCCGCCGTCTCCGGCAAGCCCGCCGGGGCGGCCGGAACCGACGGCACGCCCGAGCAGGTCCACCTGACCTGGGGGCACGACCCGGCGACCACCGTCGTCGTCTCCTGGGCCTCGCCCGACCAGGCGACCCGGCCGCGCGTCCACATCGGCGAGCGGGTCTTCCGCGCCGAGGAGCGCCGGTACACCGACGGGCTGAATGGCGAGACCAGCTACACCTACCACGCGCGCGTCCATGACCTGCGCCCCGGCAAGACCTACGGCTACACGGTCACCGCCGACAACGACTCGAACGCGGCCGACCCGTTCACCGCCACGTTCACCACCGCGCCGCGGGGCCGGGCCAGGTTCCGGTTCACCAGCTTCGGCGACCTCGCCACGCCGAACACCCAGTGGGTGCTGTCCTACGGCCAGTCCGCCTTCGCGGTCGCCGCCGTGGAGTCGTTCCAGCCCCTGTTCCACCTGCTCAACGGCGACCTCTGCTACGCCGACCTGAACCCGGCGGTGCAGCCGGAGGTGTGGCGGGACTTCGGCAATAATGCCCAGTCCTCGGCCGCGAACCGGCCGTGGATGCCCGCGCCAGGCAACCACGAGATCGAGTTCAACAACGGCCCGCAGGGCTTCACCTCCTACCTGACCCGGTACACCCTCCCGTCTAACGGGCTGCCGCGCTTCGAGGGCCGCTGGTACTCCTTCCAGGTCGGCTCGGTGCTCTTCGTGTCGCTGAGCGCCGACGACGTGGTCTACCAGGACGCGGGCCCGCTGGTGTCCGGCCCGGCGGCGCTGATTCCCGCCGCCTCCACCGGGAACGAGCCGATCGAGCCGGGTACCTCGTTCTACATCCGCGGCTACTCCGGCGGTGAGCAGACCCGCTGGCTGGAGCGCACCCTGGCGGCGGGCCGCAGCGACCGGTCGGTCGACTGGATCGTCGTGCAGATGCACCAGTGCCCGGCCTCCTCGTCCAAGACCGGGAACGGCTCGGACGCCGGCCTGCGCGCCGAGTGGCTGCCGCTGTTCGACAGGTACCAGGTTGACCTGGTCCTGTCCGGCCACGACCACGATTACGAGCGGTCGTTCCCGGTGCGCGGCATCGACCACAATGCCGGCACCCTGACCGCGACCGGCGCGACGGTCGACACCTGGCGGCCGCACCCGGTCACCACGGTGGACAGCGGCAAGTTCGACACGAGCAAGGGCACCGTGTACCTGATCCTCGGCTGCGGCGGCACCAGCGCCAACCTCGACATCTACGGGGTGGACACGGCGGACGCGGTCACCCAGGCGCGCGTCTTCACCCAGCCGAACCGGCCCGTCCAGTCGGCGACCCCGGGCGTGTACGCACGGGTCGGCGCGCAGGCGACCGAGGACGCCACGTGGTCGGCGAAGCGCGACACCACCACCGGGTACGGCATCGCGGTGTTCGACGTCGACCCCGGCTCGCCGGTCGACGGGCAGACCTCGATCAAGGTCACGCACTACCACGCGCTGGGCGCCGACCCGGTGAACCCGAACACCGGCGCCAAGGGCGCGCCCACCGACAACTACACGGTCTTCGAGACCTTCACGCTGGTCCGCCCGCGATCGGACCGCTTCCGAGGCCAC
Source organism: uncultured Actinomycetota bacterium (assembly GCA_963735415.1). Taxonomy (GTDB): domain Bacteria; phylum Actinomycetota; class Actinomycetes; order Streptosporangiales; family Streptosporangiaceae; genus Trebonia. The sequence goes on from CAVTLB010000012.1 coordinate 519,953, forward strand.
GACAATCACTAGACGGGAACGAACATTCACGATCATGCACCTGCACTGACGGCCATGGTCTGGCACCCGAAACCGGACCATGGCCGTCACCTGCGGCTTCTCCCTCACGCGAGGGGTGGTCAGCCTGTTCACTGGCAATGTTCATCTGAGAGGATTCCCTATCGTCACCGCGCGTTTACGTGCGGACGGAACCCTCTCGGCATGTCACGTGCTTCGGGAGGGCAGTCCCGCGCCTCGGGAGGGCAGTCCCGCGCCTCCGGAGGGCAACCCGCCCTGGGCAACGGCACTCCCGAGCAGGTTCACCTGACGTGGGGCGACGACCCGGCCACGAGCGTGGTGGTCTCGTGGGGATCCCCGGCCCGCGCGACGCGGCCGCGCGTCCGGATCGGGCAGCGGGTGATCTTCGCCCGGGAGCAGGCTTATACCGACGAGGCCACCGGCAAGGTCGTCTGGACCTATCACGCGGCGATACCGGGGCTGCGGGCCGGCGCGACCTACGCCTACGCGGTGACCGCCGACAACGACTCCAACGCCGGGGACCCGTTCACGTCGACCTTCCGCACCGCGCCGACGAACCGCGCGGCGTTCCGGTTCACGAGCTTCGGTGACCTGGCCGTCCCGGACGACGCGGACGCCGCCTACACGCTGGCCGGCTACCCGGCGGGCACGGTGGAGTCCTTCCAGCCGCTGTTCCACCTGATGAACGGCGGCCTGTGCGGCACGGCCGCCGCCTGGCGCGGCTTCGCCAACGGGAGCCAGTTCTCGGCGGCCAGCCGCCCGTGGATGCCGGTGCCCGGCCTGCCCGGCCGGTCCGGGCCAGTGCCCTACATGGCCCGCTACGCGCTGCCGTCGGACGGGGCACCGGAATCCGGCGGGCGCTGGTACTCCTTCCAGGTCGGAACCGTCGTGTTCGTGTGCCTGGACAGCGGGGACATCGCCGAGCGGCACCGGCGCCCCCGCGGAGCAGACCTCATGGCTCGAGCGGACGCTGGCGCGGGCCCGGGCGAACGCGTCCGTCGACTGGATCATCGCCTCCTCGCACCACGCGGCCTGCTCGTCCGCCGCCGCCGACTGCTACCTCGGCGTCCGCGAGGAGTGGCTCCCGCTTCTCGACCGGTACGAGGCGGACCTGCTGCTGTCCGGGCACGGCGCCGGCTACGAGCGGACCTACCCCTGCCGGGGCCACGACGCGCTGGCAGGCCGCCTGCCAGGCACCGGCGAAGCGGTCGAGACCCATCGACCGCACCCGGTCGCGCGGACCGACGGCGAGACCATCAACACCAGCGAGGGCACCGTGCACCTCGTCCTGGGGTCCGGCGCGAGAGAGGGCGCGGGTGGCGGCGGGCACGCCGGGAACACCGCGCTGGTACGGCCCCGCGCGGGCGCGGTCGCCATCGAGGACGCCACCTGGTCCGCCCGGCGCGACCCCGGCGGCGGGTACGGGATCGTGGTCTTCGACGTCGACCCGGGCGGCGAGGCGGGCGACCACGCGTCGATCAAGGTCACCTGCTACCGCTCCCCGGGCGCCGGGAAGGCAGCCCCGCTGACCGACGACCTTGCCCAGTTCGAGCGCTTCACCCTGGTGCGCCCGCGCTCGGATCGCCGCGCGGACCAGGCGCGGGACGACGCGGCCGCCGCCCGCACCTGAACGCGCCGGCCCGGTAAGTCGCGCGGTACTGGCCACCCGCGTCCGGGCGGCGGCCCTCGCCGAACGGGCGGGCCTCCGCCCCTACCGCCCGGAGGTGCGGCTGGAAGCGGAGGCCCGCGACGATGGCCGCGTGCTGTGGCACGACTACGGCCACGGCGGCGCCGGCGTGACGCTCGCGTGGGGCTGCGCCCAGGACCCGCCGAGTCGATAACGCGTTAGCCAGGTCGCCCGACCAGGTCAATCGCGTAGGACCCGGTAGGCAGCAGGTCGATCGCTTGTTCCACCTGCCAGGCCCGCCAGGCACCGTCATTTCCTTACGGTACGTTCGGCCGGGCCGGGGTGGTCTCCTGGGACGGCATGGAGTTACTGGCCGGAAGGGCGTAGTCGACGCCGACGTCGAGCGTGCCGAGCAGGGCGTTGAGCACGGCCTCCTCCACGACGGTGGTGTCGCTGCCGATGCTGGTGGCCGGCAGCGGGGGGACGGTGGTTTTCGGCGGCGCGGTGAAGTTGAGCGCACCGGTGAAGTCGCCCGTCACCGACCGCCGCCAGGCCGACAGGTTGGGCACCTTGACGCCGAAGACCGTCTCGGCCAGCCGCAGCGTCGAGGTGTGGTCGAGGACGCCTGAGTACTTGTACCCGCCGGCGCTGAACGGCGAGATGACCAGGGCCGGGGTGCGGAAGCCCAGGCCGATCGGGCCGGCGATGCCGCCGGCGGACGACGGCAGCGTCCCGGTGAGGTACTCCCCGGCGGTGCCAGCCGGGGCGGTCACCGGCGGCACGTGGTCGAAGAAGCCGCCGTTCTCGTCGTAGTTGACGATGAACACGGTCTGCGCCCACACCTCGGGGTTGGAGACCAGGATGCTGAGGACCTGCTGGACCAGGTACTCGCCCCAGGACGGCGGCGCGGCCGGGTGCTCGCACTCGGCCAGCGGCGACATGATCCAGGAGACGGACGGCAAGGTGCCCTTGGCCACGTCCGACTCGAAGGTGCCGGGGTAGCTCGGGGTAATCGCCTTGGCGATCAGCTCCAGGCCCGTCAGCGAGAACGGGTTGACGTAGTTCTTGAAGTAGGGCAGCGGGCTGAGGCCGATCAGGCCGGTCGGGTCGTTGTAGACCTTCCAGCTGACGCCGGCCTTGAGCAGCGCCTCGGGGTAGGTTTCCCAGCTCAGCGTGCCGACTTGCGCCGTGCGGTTGGACGCGGTGGTGATGACCGGGCCGCCGTGCGCTCCGGCCGGGTCGATCCAGGCGGACATGGCCATGAGGCGGTTGGGGTCGGTCGGCCCGAGCACCGAGCAGTGGTAGGAGTCGCAGATGGTGAACGCGTCGGCGAGCGCGTAGTAGAAGGGAAGCTCGGACCGGGTGAAGTACCCCATCGTGACCGGGCCGTTCGCGGTGCCGTCGGCGGCCAGGTGCGCGTTGATGAACTGGTTCATCGCGCCGTTGTTCCAGGCCTGGTGCTGGGTCCCCCAGCTGTGGGAGATGTCGTTGGTGTCGGAGCCGTTCTCGCTCGGGGGGTTGTTGAGCAGGTTGAATGGCTGCATGTAGCCGCTCGCGGTGACGCCGGCGCCCGGCTCGAAGCCGTACTGGTCGAAGACGGTGCCCCCGTTGGGGTTCGCCAGCACGTTGGGGTCGGAGAAGCCGCGTACCCCGGACAGCGTGCCGAAGTAGTGGTCGAAGCTGCGGTTTTCCTGCATCAGGATGACGATGTGCTTGATGTCGCTCAGGCTGGCATTCGCCGTGGACGCGGCGACCAGCTTGTCCACCAGGCGGGCCTGGGCGTCGGTGACCTTGCCCGGCTTGCCGGCGGCGGTCGCGGCGGCCGCGCCGAGCGCCGCGGCGGCGCCGCCGACCATGAAGGCGCGGCGGGTGGTGTTCGTGTCGTGTTTTTCCTGCTCGCTCACGGGGATCTCCTCGGTCGAGGGCTGGCTAGCAGCCGGGGCCTACCATGGCGACTGCTTTTGCCGCGAACGTAACGATCACACGTGGCCACCGCCTGGCAGCAATGCGACTAATTGGTAACTGACGGTGGAATATAGGGATTACTGCCCGGTAAATGAGCGTTCCGCTCGGAATATCCTCAGAGGGCAGCCCACGATCGCGCGGTCAGCTCCCGTCCCTGAGGTCGGCCGGGGAGGCGGAGCGGTAGGCGACCTGGTCGAAGACGGCGGTGCAACCCCAGCCCTTCGGGGACTGGGCGAGGAACCCGACGCGCGCCCCCGACGCCTCCCCCAGCGTGAAGTACCGCAGCAGGTGCCACCACGCGCCGTCCTGCGAGGCGTGGAACGCCCATGCCCGGCCCTTCCGCGTGATGCGCACCCACACCGGCCCGCCCTCGGTGGCGAAGGAGTTGCTGTCGTCGGAGGTGCCCCGCGTGACGACGGTGACCGCGGTCGGATGGCGCTGCGGGCGACAGTTCGTAGCAGAGCTTGGCCCAACGGTGCTCGGTCACGTGCAGCAGCAGCGCCCCGGCGTCGGAGACGCTGCCGAAGTCCACGCTCATCCGCGCGGACAGCGTGAAGTCCCGGTCGGCGGGCAGCCCGGTGAGCCGCCCCGCGTCCGGCGACGGCGAGCCATCGCCCGCCGGGTCGATGAACAGGTCGGTCCCGGCCGCCGCGGCCAGCTTCAGTGACGTGCCGGCGAGCTCGGCCTCAAGCGGCGGGTTGCCCGAGTGTTCCAGGGGGAACGGCACACCGGGCACGACCAGGAAGCTCATGATCGAAGTCTGCCACGGACGCCGCACTGGTTCGCGCGTCCCCGGCGGGGCTAGGTCGCGGGCGGGCGCTCGAAGCCGACCTGGAACTCGGCCTCGGTGAAGCCGACGCTGCGGTAGACCCGGATCGCGGCGTCGTCGGGGGCCGCGACGATCACCAGGGTGCGCGCGTGCCCCTCGGCCAGCGTTCGCGTGCCAACATGCCAGGTGAGGGTGCCCGCCAGGCCACGGCGGCGCGCGTCGGGATGCGTCTCAACGCTCTGGTACCTGGCCAGCCCCGTCCGCTCGTCGGTGACGATGCCCATCTGGGCGAGCAGCTCGCCGCCGATGAACGCGCCGTACCAGGTCGCCAGCCCCGCTTCCGTCAGGCCGCGCGCGGCGGCGACCCGCGAGCGCACGAACTCCGGGTCGTTGCCGACGCCGTTCTCGTCGATGAGGGTGATCTCCCGCAGCGCAGGCTGCCTGCTCCCAGTCGGCCGTACCGGACAGCGGGCGGTACGTCGCCTCGCTGTTGGGGCGGGGCGGCGGGCGCAGCCCGGCGGCGGTCAGCACCTCCGAGCCGCAGCACGGTGAACCCGGCGGCGGCCAGCTCATCGCCCGCCACCCCGGCGTCGTCGGTGACGTCCACGCCCAAGGTCGCGTGCTGGGCTTGCGGGAACTCCGCGGCGAACCGGGCCAGCCAGTCCGCCGCCTCACCAGGTCCGAGGGACGGCAGCAACAGGAAGTTGCCCCACCAGTAGCCCGGGTTAGCCGGGGTGCGCAGGACGAGGTAGCCTCCCCGGTCCTCGACCTGGCCGCCCTCGCGAACCCGGGCCGTCAGGTCCGTGCGGTACCCAAGCGACCGAACTTCCACGCCGGACAACATACCGAAGCTCGCTCGGACAAACCGGCCCCAGCCCGCGTCTTACGGCTTCCTCGCCACGCCTCCGTAGCAGCTGACCTCGGCGGCGCGAGGGATGCGGGCCGGCGTCGTCGGGACGCCAGCGCGAGACGAGGACCACGCCGGGCGGCACCAGCTCCAGGCCGCCGAACGCCAGCCTCGCGAAGTCGCCGGAGTCCCGGAGCTGGCCCTGGATGGCGGCCGCGCTGTAGGCCTTGCCGACGGCGTCCCAGCCATCCGGGTCGTGCTCCGCCGTCGTGTGCGTGGCGGCGAGGTAGCTGCCTGAGGGCAGGGCGTCCAGCAGGGTGGCGAGGATCTCGGCGGGCTTGTCGTCGTCGACCAGGAAGGGGAGGACGGAGACCAGGACGAGCGCGACGGGCTGGCTGAAGTCGAGGATGCCGCGGGTCACCTCGTGCGCCAGGATCGCCTCGGGATCGCGCAGGTCACCGGTGAGGTAGCCGGTGCGGCCGTCGCGGGGCGCTGGCGAGCAGCGCCCGCGCGTGCGGCAGCACCGAGGGATCGCTGTCGACGTAGACGACGCGGCAGGACGGGTCGGCGCGCTGGGCGACCTCGTGCACGTTGTCGGTGGCGGGAAGCCCGCTGCCGATGTCCAGGAACTGGCGGACGCCGGCCTCGGCCGCCAGGAACCTGACCGCGCGGCCGAGGAACTTGCGGTTCTCCCGGGCCACGGTGCGCGCCGCCGGCATGCCCGCCAGCACCTGCTCAGCCACCGCGCGGTCAACCGCGAAGTGGTTCTTGCCGCCGATGCCATAGTCGTAAATCCTGGCGGGATGCGGCCGGGTGGGATCTACCCCCGCGAATCCCTCGACGTTCGACATACCAGGAACACTACCGAATGCTGTCATCCGGGCGGCCAGCCCGGGCCGCTCACGCGGTCATGACGTAGCGAAGCTGAACTCCCCGGCGGGCCATGCGGCGCAAGGCGGCCGCGCGGGACCCGTCCGACCGGCAGGCCACGGCGTCCCGCAAGACGGTCACCGACAGCCCGCGCGACAGCGCCTCCCTGGCCGTCGCCGTGACGCAGGCACGCGCGTACAGGCCGCACAGCGTCACCTGCCCCACGTCCTCACGTGCGAGCAGCTCGCCCAGCTCCGGATTGCAGAACGCGCTGCCCTTCCACTTCGGCAGGTAAACGGCGTCGGCCGGCGATACCGCGGCACGGTCGTCCCACGCCGCGCCGGCCGAGCCGGCCATCGCCGCGTGGTGCCGCAGCAGGTTGCCGATCCGGTCGCCGGGACGGAACTCGTTGCCGATCATGACGATCAGGTCGCCGTTACCGCGCGCCTGGCCGATCGCCGTCCGGGTAGCCACCAGGACGCCCGCGACCTGCCCCCTGGCCACTGGCATCGCGCCGTCGTCGGCGAGGAAGTCCTTCTGGAAGTCGATCAGCAGCAGCGCCCGGCGGCCGCGCGGGGCATCGGCATTGGCCATGCTCTGAGGCTAACGCCGGCCACGCTCAACCGCGACCGGGGACGACCAGGCCCGATTCGTAGGCCGCGACCACCGCCTGGGTGCGGTCGCGCAGGCCCAGCTTGGCCAGCAGGCGGCTGACGTGCGTCTTCACCGTCTCCTCCGTCACCACCAGGCGGGCGGCGATCTCGGTGTTGGACAGGCCCTCCGCGACCAGGCGCAGCACCTCGGTCTCGCGCGGGGTCAGCGCGGACAGCGCGGGCGGCACAGTGCCACCGGTCACGGTGCCACCGGTCACGGTGCCCGCGGGGGCGGCGCATCCGGGACCGGTGCCGGCGGGCGGGCGCAGCCGGGCGAACTCGCTGATCAGCCGGCGCGTGAGGCCCGGCGCCAGCAGCGCCTCTCCGGCGGCGATGACACGGACGCCCTCGAAGAGCCGCTCGGCCGTGACGTCCTTGAGCAGGAACCCGCTCGCGCCCGCCCGCAGCGCGTCGAAGACGTACTCGTCCAGGTCGAACGTCGTGAGGATCAGCACCTTCGGCACGGGGCCGGCGTGCCCGCGCCGGAGACCAGCTGCCGGGTCGCCTCGATCCCGTCGACGCGCGGCATGCGCACGTCCATCAAGACCACGTCCGGCCTGACCTCCCGGCAGACGGCCACCGCCTCGGCACCGTCGCAGGCGGTGCCGAGGACGGTGAAGTCCGGCTGGGTTCCCAGCAGCGCGGCGAACCCGGCGCGGACCACCTGGTGGTCGTCGGCGACGACAACGCCGATCATCGGGTCACTCACGCGGTGTTCCCCCGCCGCCCATGCTCGCCGCCCGCCGTGACGTCAGGGCATCATCCGGCCGCACCGGCAGCACGGCATCGACGAGGAACCCCCCGCCCGGGCGCGGCCCGGTCCGCACCGACCCGCCGACCGTGGCCGCCCGCTCGCGCATGCCGAGCAGCCCGTGCCCGGCGCTACCAGGACGGCCGACGCCACCAGGATGACCGGACGCCGCCGCGGCTCGCGCCGGGCCCGGGGCCGTTGTCCCTGACCAGCACCCGCAGCGTGTCGCCACCGTAGTGGAGCTCCACGTCAACCGGTGCCCCGGGGGCGTGCCGGCGGGCGTTCGTCAGCGCCTCCTGGACGATCCGGTAAGCGACCAGCTCGACGCCCGGGTCGTAGGACGTCACCCGGCCGGCGATGATCAGCCGGACGGACGCGCCCGCCGCCGCCTCCCTGGCCGCGTCCACCAGCGCGCCGACCTGGGGCAGGCCCGGCTGCGGCCGCCGTGCCGCCACCTCGCCGTCGCCCACGTCCTCGCGAAGCACCCCGAGCAGCCGCCGCATCTCGGTCAGGCCACCCCGCGCGGTGTCGCTGATCTCGCGCAGCCGCGCCGCCCCGGCCTCCGGCATGCCGGGCGTCGTGAGCCGGGCCGTCTCAGCCTGCACCGCGATCATCGAGATATGGTGCGCGACCACGTCGTGCAGCTCGCGCGCGATGCGGGCCCGCTCGCCGCGCGCCATGTGCTCGGTCAGCGCGTCGCTCAGCACCGAACGCGCCTCGTCCTCCCCGGTCGCCGAGCGGCCGGCCCGGACCGCTATCCCGGTCGCCGCCGCGATGGGCACGCCCGCGGCCAGGACGACCTCGGCCCCGCCCCGCGCGGCCAGCGCCATCACCAGGAACGGCACCGCCAGGGCCACGGCCGCGTACTGCCGCCTGCCCGGCGGTCCGGCCAGGCCAAGCCGGAAGGCCGCCAGCAGCAATGCGATCACGCCCGCCACGGTAGCCGCCTGGATCAGCACGAGCATCAAGACGGTGGCGACGGCGGACGCGCCCGCTCCCCACAGCGGCCAGGGCAGGCCCAGGGGCACCGTGCTCGCCAGGGCCAGCAGGCACAGCGGCAGCGCGAGCAGGATCACCTGGATGTAGTCCACCGCGTTCGGCACGCCAACCGGCCGGGCACCGCTAGCACTGACCGCGAGCAGGACGGCTTGCACGCACGCCGCGAGCGCGAGGGCCGCGACGATGAGCAGGGGCACGCGCCACCCGGCCTGGCTCGCACGGGCGATCTCGCCGCGACGCGCGGCCCTGCCACCTCGCCGGATCACGCCACGCCCGCGGGTATCGGCCCCCGTCAGCGATCTCACTCCCATCACAGTTCATTGTGGCCGCCGCCCGGCGCTGGCGCGTCCCCGCTGCGCGCCACGCGAAGAGTAGCTCGCAAGGGGGATGGCCGGATCGTTTGGTCCCCCGGGAGCGCAGGACGGAAGACCGCTCCGCGGCGGGACGACGCCGGCCGCCGGCAGTGCCTAGCCTTTCGGGTCATGGAAGCAACCATTGAGGTTTCCGGGCTGCGCAAGCGGTTCGGGGCGCAGCAGGCCCTCGACGGGATGACGTTCACCGTCCGGCCGGGCCAGGTGACCGGCTTCGTCGGGCCGAACGGCGCGGGCAAGTCCACCACCATGCGCGTCATCCTGGGACTTGACGCGCTAGATTCGGGAACAGCGCTCGTGAGCGGCAAGCCGTATGCCTCGCTCAGGAATCCCCTGACGCACCTGGGCTCGCTGCTGGACGCCGGCGCGCTGCAGCCGAGCCGGTCCGCGCGCAATCACCTCCTGTGGCTGGCCCACTCCCAGGGCCTTGGCCGGACGCGGGTCGATCAGGTCATCGCGGAGGCTGGCCTGGCCGGCGTCGCCCGGCGCCGGGCAGGCGGTTACTCGCTCGGCATGCGGCAGCGGCTGGGCATCGCGGCGGCGATGCTCGGCGACCCGCCGATCCTGATGATGGACGAGCCATTCAACGGCATGGATCCCGAGGGCATCATCTGGATGCGGAAGTTCCTGCGGTCGCTGGCCGCTCAGGGGCGGGCCATCCTCGTGTCCTCGCACCTGATGAGCGAGCTCGAGGACACCGCCGATCACCTAGTCGTCGTCGGCCGTGGCCGGGTCATCGCCGACACGTCGGTCGCGGAGCTGATCGGGCGCGCGTCCAACGGCCAGGTGCAGGTCCGGACGCCCTCCCGGGACGAAGCGGTGACCGCCTTGGCCCAGGCTGACAGCCGGGTTGCCGTGGTCGGCCCGGATACGCTCGCCATTTCCGGCCTTACCGCCGAACGCGTGGTAGCCGCTCTCACCTCCGCCGGCATTCCGTTCACTGAAGTCTCGGCCCACCGCGCCTCGCTGGAGGAGGCGTACATGGAGCTGACGCGGGAGGCCGTGGAATTCCAGGCGGTGGCACCATGACGGTCCTCACCCCCTACCAGTCGCAAGCCGTTCCCGCGCGGACGCCCGGCTTCCGGTCGATGCTGCTGGCGGAGTGGACGAAACTGCGCACGGTGCGCGGGTTCGTCGTGGCGCTGCTGCTCGCGGTGCTGCTGCCGGTGGGCGCCACGCTCCTGGCCCGCTCGGGCTGCTCCGTCACGACCGTCGGCCCCTCCGGCACCTCGGCCAGGTCCGTCGCCTGCCCCGCCGCGCCGACCGGCCCCGATGGCGAGGCGGTGGACGACAGCTTCTACTTCGTGCACCAGGCGCTCCCGGCCAACGGGTCGATCACGGCCAAGGTGACCGGGCTGACCGGCGAGCACCCGTCGGGCCCCAGCCTTCCCGCGCGCGGGCCGGGCAGGGACCGGATCTCGCGATGACGGGGGGCACGCGACCGTGGGCCAAGGCCGGGGTCATGATCAAGGCCTCCGCCGCGCCGGGCTCGGCGTACGCGGCGATGCTGGTCACCGGGTCCAACGGAGTGCGGATGCAATGGGACTACACCGGGGACAGCGCGGGCCTGCCGGGGAACGTGTCCGCGTCATCGCCGCGCTGGCTTCGGCTGGTCCGCTCGGGATCGACCGTGACCGGCTTTGAATCGCTGAACGGCACCTCGTGGACGCGGGCCGGCAGCTACCGCATACACGGGCTGCCCGCCAGCGGGACCGTCTTGGTCGGGCTGTTCGCGGCGTCGCCGTCCTCCGTGGTGTACTCCACGACGGGGATCGGCTCCCGGTACGGGTATGAGGGGCCATCCAACGCCACCGGGACGTTCGGCGACGTGGCGCTGACGGGCACGTCGCGGTCCGGTTCCTGGACCGGGACGGACGTCGGGTCCAGTACACCCGGCTCCCCCCAGGCGGAGGGTCCCCCGGGCGTCAACTTCAATGGCTCCTACACCCAGGCTGGCCCGTCGTCCTTCACGGTGACCGGGGCGGGTGAGATCGCGCCGGACGTCCCCGGCGGGCCCGACGGCATCGGGGCGAGCGTGCAGGTCGCGCTGAGTGGCGTGTTCTTCGCGCTGATCGTGGTCATCATCTTGGGCGGGCTGTTCATGTCCGCCGAGTACCGGCGCGGGATGATCCGCGTGACGCTGGCCGCCGCGCCGTCGCGGACCACGGTGCTGGCCGCCAAATCGGTGGTGATCTTCCTCGCGACGTTCGTCACCGGCCTGCTCGCCGCCGGCTTCACGCTGACCGTCGGGCTGCACATGCTGCGCTCCGGCGGTAACCCCGTCGATCCGATACCCGCGCTTACCGAGGCCCGCATGGTCGTCGGGCCGGCGCTGCTGCTGGCCGTGGCCGCCGTGCTGGCGCTCGCCATCGCCGCGATGGTGCGGCGCTCGGTGATCGCGATCCTCGCGGTGATCGCGATCATCTTCATCCCGTACATCCTGGTCACCGGGGCCAACCTGCTGCCGCTGACGATCCAGGAGTGGCTGCAGCGGGTGCTGCCGGTCGCCGCGTTCTCCGTCGAGCAGGCCTACCCGGCCTACCATCAGGTGTACGCCCGTACGCGCCGGGGAACGGCTACTACCCGCTGGCCCCGTGGGCCGGGCTCGGGGTGCTGATTCTGTGGACCGTGGTGGCGCCTTGACGACGGCTAACTGGCTGCTGCACCGGAGGGACGCATGAGCATGGCCTCCGTGGGGACCCCGGCGAGCGCCGCGGCCGCATCGGCGACGTCAGGCGCTCCCGTCTCGGCTAGCCCGATGGCGCTGGCGCTGCACGCGGAGTGGACGAAGCTGCGGACGCTGCCGGGCACGTTCTGGCTGCTGGCCGCGCTGGCGGCGGCCATCATCGCGGTGAGCGCGGCCGCGTCGGCCGCCTACCGCTGCACGCCGGGTTACTGCTCGCCCGCCGCCACTGGCGCCGACCCGGTGAAGGTCGCGCTGACCGGGCTGTACCTGGGCCAGGTGCTGGCGGCCGGGGCGGGCGTCCTGGTGGTCGGCGGCGAGTACGACAGCGGGATGATCAGGGCGACGCTGTCCGCCGTTCCCCGGCGGCTCGTGGTGCTGGGCGCGAAGGCGGTCGTGGTCGCCGTCGTCGTGCTGGCGGCCTCGATCGTGGGGGTGCTCGGCTCGTATGTCGCGGGGCGGGCGCTGCTACCGGGGCACGGGCTGTCGGCGGCGAACGGCTACGTGGTGCTGTCCCTGGGAAACGGCACCGACCTGCGGGCGTTGTCCTGCGCGGTCTTGTACCTGGTGCTGATCGCCTTGATGGCGCTGGGCATCGCCACGGCCGCGCGTCACTCCGGCGCGGCGATCGGCATCGTGCTCGGCCTGCTGTTCCTCTTCCCGATCATCACGGCGGTGGTGCCGGATCACACCCTGGCCCGGCACCTGAGCCAGGTCAGCCCGATGGTGGCCGGCTCCTACGCGCAGGCAACGGTCGCGCTGCGGTCCCTGCCGCTCACCCCGTGGCAGGGCCTGGGGGTGGTCGCGTTGTGGGCGCTCGGCGCGCTCGCGCTGGGCGCGCTGGTGCTGCGCTGGCGTGACGCGTGAGGGCAGCCGTCAGTTCGCGGGCGTCCGGTGCTTCAGGACGCAGAACTCGTTGCCCTCCGGGTCGGCCATGACCACCCAGGACACGTCGCCCTGGCCGATGTCGGCCAGGCGCGCGCCTAGCGCCTCCAGGCGGGCCACCTCGGCGGCCTGGTCATCGGGGCGCAGGTCCAGATGGAGGCGGTTCTTGCCGGGCTTCTTATCGTGGTCGGGCACCTTGAGGAAGAGCAGGTCCGGCATTATGCCGTCCTCGGGGTGCCCCTCCCCCGGCCCGATCCAGACATCACCGTCTTCCTCAGTGAACTTGGGCAGGCCGAGGGCGGCCGACCAGAAGGTCACCGAGCTTGTCCGGGTCCGCGCAGTCGATGGTCAGGCACTGAATGCGAAGGCTCATGCGGCCACTGTGGCTGGCGCCCGTGGTGGCGTCCACCGGTTTTTCGCCGTGCCTTTCCCCGCCGCCCCGTTCATGCCGCTTGACCCTCACGCGACGTCATGCTGCACGCTGGTGGACGTGGACGAGCAGTACCTGACCGTCGGGCGGCTAGCGGAGCTGGCTGGCGTCACCGTCCGCACGCTGCACCACTACGACGAGATCGGCCTGGTGCGGCCGTCCGGGCGCACGGCCTCCGGATACCGGGCCTATGACGCCAGCGACGTCGAGCGGCTGCGGCGGGTGCTGACGTACCGGCGGCTCGGCTTCGGGCTGCGCGAGGTCGCCGAGCTGCTGAGCGACCCGTCCGCCGACGCGGTCGCCCACCTGCGGCGGCAGCGCGCGCTGCTGGTCGCCCAGCGGGAGCACGTGGACGCCATGGTGGCGGCCATCGACAAGGAACTGGAGGCACGAGCGATGAGGATCAACCTGACGCCGGCAGGAGCAACTGGAGGTCTTCGGCACCGCCAGGCCGGGCGGCGAGTGGGCCGAGGAGGCGGAGCAGCGCTGGGGCGAGACCGACCCGTACCAGGAGTCGCGCCGACGGGCCTCGGCCTACTCAAAGGAGGACTGGACGCGGATCAAGGCGGAGGCCGACGAGAACGTCACCGCCTTCGCCACCGCGATGCGCGCGGGCCTGCCCGCCGACGGCCCGGACGCGATGGACCTGGCCGAACGGCATCGCCAGCACATCTGCCGCTACTTCTACGACTGCGGCACCGCGATGCACCGGGGACTGGCCGACATGTACGTGGCCGACGAGCGCTTCACCGCCACCTATGACAGCGTCGCGCCCGGCCTCGCGCGGTACGTCCACGACGCGATCCACGCCAATGCGGGCCAGCCCGCGCCCGGGGGCGGAAGGCGAGACGGCTCCCTGACCGTGAGCCGCCCGGCCGCGAGCCGCGAGAGGCGGGACGGCTCGACCAGGCGCCGGGTCCGCGGCTACCGTGGCGCGCATGACGATCCGCGCTGTCGTGTTCGACGTCGGGAACGTGCTGGAGCTGTCGCAGGACAACTACGTCTTCGATGACTGGGCGGCCAGCCACGGGCTGACCTCAGCGGAATTCGCCGCGCGCATGCAGTCGGCCGGGGAAGGCGGCGACGTCGGCACGGTAACGCTGGAGCAGGTGCACCGCAGGCTCGGGGCGGCGCTCGGCATCGACGACGCCCGGGTCAACGAGCTTATGGAGCGCATGTGGCGCGAGTACCTCGGAACCGCGAACACCACGATGATCGACTGGGCCCGTAGCCTGCGGCCTCGGTACATGACCGGCATCGTGTCCAACAGCTTCGTCGGCGCGCGCGAGCGCGAGCAGGCCGCCTACGGGTACATCGGACTTCATCGACGACCTCGTCTATTCCCACGAGGTGGGCCTGCTCAAGCCCGATCCGCGGATCTACCTGCTGTCTTGCCAGCGGCTTGGCGTCCGGCCCGGCGAGGTCGTCTTCATCGACAACCACGAGGCCTTCGTCCGGCCGCCCGGGACGTCGGCATGCACGCCGTCCACTTCACGGGCGACAACGCGACGGCCATCGCGGAGATGAGCGCGCTGCTGGCGGGCTAGGGCACCCTGGCGGGCCGGGCGATCGCCAGCGGGCCGGCCGAGGCGCCAGCGCGGAAATCAGCGGGACGCCGTCGCGGTTACTAGCGGACATGACAGAAGAACGCACGAGGCTGCTCAGCGACGGCACCCGCATCCCGCTTCTCGGACTTGGGGTGTGGCAGGTGCCCAACGGCAAGGCGACCGTGGACGCGGTGCGGTGGGCTCTTCGAGCTCGGCTACCGGCACATCGACACGGCGCAGGCGTACGGCAACGAGGAGAGCGTCGGGCAGGCGCTGCGGGAATCCGGGGTGCCCCGCGACGAGGTGTACATCACCACGAAGTTCTACCCGAACGCCAAGGACCCGGCCGCTGAGCTTGAGCACAGCCTCAAGCGGCTTGGGGTGGAGCAGGTCGACCTGTACCTCGTGCACTGGCCGAAGGGCGGCCCGCTGCGCGCCTGGCCGGGCATGGAGCAGGCCAGGGAGCGCGGCCTGACGCGGTCCGTCGGCGTCTCGAATTACAGCGCCGCGGAACTCAACAAGGTGATGCAGTCAGCGGTAGTCCCGCCGGTCGTCAACCAGGTGCAGTTCAGCGCGGTTCGAGTACCGGCGCGGGCTGCTGGCGGCGGCCGACGAGCTGGGCATCGCGCTGGAGGCCTACAGCCCGCTGGGCACCGGCCGCCACCTGACCGACGCCCGGGTCGCCGCGATCGCCGAGCGCGCTGGCCGCACCCCGGCCCAGGTGCTCATCCGCTGGTGCCTGCAGCACGGCCTGCCGGTCATCCCCAAGTCGACGCACCGCGAGCGGATCGCCGAGAACGCCGGCGTCTTCGACTTCACCCTGTCCGACGCGGACATGGCGGCACTTGACGCGCTCGACCAGACCGGCGGCACCGACCGGGCACGCGAGGGCGCGTGGTGGTAGGCCCTTGCCGGCCAGCCTGGCGAGCCCGGCGCCCCTGCGGCCGGGCTCGAGGCTTACGCGGCCGGGGCGGCGCCGAGGTAGCGCAGGACCGCCAGGACGCGGCGGTGGCCGGTGTCACCGGGGTGCAGGCCGAGCTTGCCGAAGATCGAGTTGATGTGCTTACTCACCGCGCTGTCAGTGATGACGAGCGCGGTGCCGATCTCGGCGTTGGAGCGGCCCTCGGCCATGAGCGCGAGCACGTCGCGCTCTCGCAGGGTCAGCGCCTCCAGCGGGTCCGGGCCGCGGCGGACCAGGAGCTGCGCGACGACCTCGGGGTCGAGCGCGGTGCCGCCCGCCGCGACCCGGCGCAGTGCGTCGAGGAACTCGGTGACATCGGCGACCCGGTCCTTGAGCAGGTAGCCGACGCTACTGGTGTTGGCCGACAGCAGGTCGGCGGCGTACCGCTCCTCCACGTACTGCGACAGCACGAGGATCGCGATGTCCGGCCACTGGGCGCGGATCGCCAGCGCCGCGCGGATGCCCTCGTCGGTGAAGGTCGGGGGCATCCGGACGTCGGCGACGACCAGGTCGGGCTGTTCGCGCTCGACGGCCGCGAGCAGTTCGCGTGCCGTCGCCGGCGGTCGCGGCGACCTCGAACCCGGCGCTCTCCAGGAGCTTGATGAGGCCGGCGAGGAGCAGCACGCTGTCCTCGCCGATCACCAGCCGAAGCCAGCCGCCGCGGCATCAGCCGCGGCGCCGCTTCCCGCTGGGACTACCGGCTCATTCGTTGTCACGGTGTCCACGCTACGGCACCTCACTCGGCAGGGAGAGCTGGGATTGGGCCGGGCGGAGCGAGGAGTCGCCCGCTCCGCCCGGCGGGTGGCGTCAGCCGCCGGGCGGTGCGCGGTCACTCCGCCCGCAGCGCGACCGCGGGCCGGGCGCGGGCCGCCCAGGAGGCCGGCACGAGCGCGCCGACGGCCGCGATGGCCAGCGCGGCCAGCGACAGCAGCGCCAGCCTCGCGACCGGGAACACGGCGGTCAGGCTGCCGGGGATCCCGGTGTGGGCGGCGCGGGCCATCGCCCCGAGCGTGGCCGTATTGAGCTGGACCGCCGCGGGAGCGGCGAGCACCGCCGCGAGGATCGCGGGAGCCAGCACCCAGCAGCACACCATCGCGAGGACCTGGCCGGGCCGCATCCCGAGCGCCTTGAAGATGCCCAGGTCGTGGACCTTGTCCCGGGTGGTCATCAGCACCGTGTTGAGCACGCCCAGGCCGGAGGCGATCGCCACCATCAGCGACAGCAGCCCGATCAGGGCGGTGGCGATCGTGAAGAACTGACCGCCGCCCTGCTGGCTCTGGGCGGCCCACGGGCTGGAGTTGCCCAGGGCCTTATTGACCCCCGCGATGTAGGAGTCCACCGACGTGCCCTGCTTGAGCCCGATGTTCCACTGCCAGAGGTTCCCTATCGTGGCGACGCTGGGCAGCGTCTGCGCGCTGGTGTAGATCTGCGCCTGGCTGGACGGGTCAAAGTACTCCCCGACGATCTTCACGGTGACCGGCGTGCCGGCGCTCACCGTCCCGTCCTCGTCGTTCACCGTCCCGGTGTTCACGGTCGTGGTGTCGCCGACGGCCAGCCCGCTCTCGTCGAGGAACTCGGTGTTGGCGACGATCTGGCCGGGCCCGCTGAACCAGTGGCCGGTGATCATGGTCCACCCCTGCCAGGCGGAGTCACCGCTGAACACCTGGGCCTGGACGTGCCCCGCGACGGCCGGGACGGTGACCTCGTTCCCGTAGAGCACGTCGGAGTGGGCGGCACCTGGCTGCGCCGCCAGGGCGGCGGTGACGACGCTGTCCTGCGCCTGCGACGGGTAGTTCTGGTTCGGACCCGCCGCGGTGCCCGGGCCGCTCCACTGGATCTGTACCGGGACCGCCGCAGCCTGGGTGCTATCCGCCTGCACCCGGTTGAGTGAGGTGGTCAGCCCGACCGCGAAGATCACGGCGGTCGCACCGAACGCGATCGCGAACAGCGTCACCATGGTCCGGCCGGGCCGCGCGAACGGCGCGGCCAGCCCCAGGCTGACCGGGCGCGGCAGGCTAATCAGCCGTCCCCCGGACATCGACAGCAGCCGGTGCGCCAGGTACCCGCGGCCGGACTTCGGCGCGCGCCCGGCGGCGATCGCCTCGGTGGCCGACAGCAGGCCGGCGCGCAGCGCGGGGCCGAACGCGGCCAGCATCGTCAGCACGAGCATCCCCGCCGGCGCGGCGAGCAGGACCCACGGGGGAACCCCCTGATGGCCGACGCCGTAGGCCCCCGCTGACTTGCCCAGGACCGGGTTGCGAGAGCAGGTCACCGAGCACGACGCCGATGACGCAGCCGACCAGGGCCGGCCAGCCGATCCGGTTGAGGTAGACGGTGACGACCTGGGCGGGCGTCATGCCGAGCGACTTCAGCACGCCGATCCGGTGGTACTGGGCGACGACCGCGCCGCTGACAACGTTGGACACGATGAGCACGGCCATGATGAGGCCGATCAGCGCGAACGCGATGACGAACGGCTCCATGATCGAGCTGGTGCGGTCGGACCTGGACTGCATCATTGAGCCAGTTGTCCGTGCTGATGATCGCGGCGGCCGGGGCGATCTTGGTGATCGCGGCCTCGTCCTCGCGGATCTGCGCGTCGGTTCCCGCGCCGGTGAACCGGTAGAGCATCTGCTCGACGGGCGGCGTGCGCGTGGTCCCGGCCGAGGTCACCGCTGGCGCTCGACGGCGCGTTCGCCACGTCCGCCCGCAAGGTCGCCGCATAGGCAGGGGTTACCCAGCCCATGGCCGAGCGGGTGATCGAGGTGGCGAAGCCGACGACCGTCAGGACCGGCTCGCCGGGCAGCGTGGTCGCCTGGAAGGTGCTGCCGATTTCCAGCTGGCCCCCCGGACCGCCGACGAGCGCCGGGGCGGTCATCGAAGACCACCTGGCCGGGACCGTCCGGCCAGTGCCCGGAGGTCAGGTCCACCGTGTCGACCGGGCTGCTCGGCGTGGAGCGGCCGACGGCCTGCATCGAACCCCACGGCTGGCCCTCGAAGTTGACCGGGAACGTGACCTCGGTGAACGGCCCGGCGGCGGCGGTAACCCCGGCCGCGTGCGCGGTGGCGGCCACTTGCGCGTCGGTGGCCTTGTCCGTGTTGAACGCGAGGGTGATGTCCGCGCCGTTCTGGCTGGCGAACGCGTGAGTGAACGGCCCGTTGCTGGCCTCGAGCAGCGCCAGGCCCAGGGTCGCGGAGGCGGTGGAGACCAGCAGCACCATGCACAGGACGAACGCCTGCACCTTGTGCCGCATGACCCCGCCACTCGCGGTGCGGACGACGGAGAGGGTACTCATGCCCGGACTCCGCTGCGCGTCGGCGCGGCGACGTGGGCCGACGGGTGGCCGGGGGCCGGGTTCCCGGCCACCCGGCCGTCCACGATCTGAATGGTGCGGGCCGCGTACTGCCTGGCCAGCGCCGGGTCGTGGGTGACCAGCACGAGGGTCTGCCCGGCGGCGTTGAGCTCGGTCAGCAGCTGGCCGATCTCCTGGCCGGTCGCGGTGTCGAGCGCGCCGGTCGGCTCGTCGGCCAGCAGCAGCTCGGGCGAGTTGACCAGGGCGCGGGCGATGGCGACGCGCTGCCGCTGGCCACCGGACAGCCGGGCCGGGTAGTCGTCGCGGTGGTTGGCGATGTCCATCCGGTCCAGCAGCTCGCCGGCGCGTGCCCTGGCCTTGCGCCGGGAGGCGCCGGCGAGCTGGGCGGGCAGCAGCACGTTGTCCTCGACGGTGAGGTCGTCGAGCAGGTTGAAGAACTGGAAGATGATGCCGACGTGACGGGAGCGGAACTTGGCGAGCGCGGCCTCGCCGAGGGCGTCAATCCGCTGGCCGGCGACGTGCACGGTGCCCTTCGTCGGCTTGTCCAGGCCGGCGATCAGGTTGAGCAGGGTGGACTTGCCGCTGCCCGACGGCCCCATGATGGCCGCGACTTCCCCGGCCGCCACGCTCATGCTCACGTCGGCCAGGGCCGGCGCCGACGCCCGTCTGGTAAGTCTTCGTCACGTTATCGATGCGAATGAGGTCGCCGGAGGCAGCGGGCCCGTTCGGAATAGTCAAGGGAATCCTCTTCTCTTCTGCCACGGTGCAAAGGATGGCCGAGGCGACCAGGGCCGCGCATTGGACCCGGCCTCCGAATTGGAGGTGAGGCTAGCTACACCTCATCGCCTCTACTCGACGTCGCGGAGGATCTTCTGCAGGGACTCGTTCTGCGTGCGCAGGTAGTCGAGCTGGACGCTGATCTCGCCCATCTTGAGGTCGGTGTGCTCCTGGGCGGTGATCGCCAGGTCGGCCAGCCGCCGGTACTCCTCGGCCAGCTGGCGGTACTGCTCGCCGCCGGTCAGCTGGAGCTGGCTCTGCCTGCGCGCGGTGAGGTACCGGAAGCCGGAGACGATCGCCACCCCGATCACGACGAAGACCACGACCGCGACGAACGACCCGCTGGTGTTATTTACCGCCGACTTGTCGTAGGCGAGAAGGGCCAGCCCGAACAGGGCCACGCCGGTCGCGCAGAGGATTGCCAGTTTTCCGGAACTCATCGCAGTTCCTCCGTCAGGTCCTTGTTCGTGGTGCTGTCGTTATCAGTACTGAGGGATGCGCGCGGCGGCCGCGATCACCTCGGGGGTGAGGCGCAGCGTGAAGGGCGCGACCTCGTAGAACTTCATGGCCTTGCCGTCGTCGGAGACCTCGACGGTGGACTTCACCAGCCCCGCCGACTCCAGCTTGCGCAGGTGAACCTGGAGCAGGGCGCGGCTGATGCCCAGGTCGCGGGCCAGAGCGCTGACGTAGTTCCGCTCGTCGGCCAGCGCGGCCACGACTCGCAGCCGGTGCGGGTTGGCGAGGGTCGCCAGCACCTTCAGCAGCTCGTCCCCGTTCACGATCGCAAGCATACCCATCTTCTTGGCACCTGCCAACCAAATTTGGCACGTGCTCAAGAGCCGGCGTTATTGGCGCGGCCGGGCCAGGCCGCCTGCGGGGCTGCCAGCGGCATGGTGGAGCTAGCTTCACCCTCAACTGGGTGCATGGCTGCATGGGCAGGGCGCGGGACCCGGCACGTACCGTGAGGGGCATGGCCGCATCCGTCGCATCCCTGCCCGCGCCTCCCCGGCGCCGCCGGCCCATGCCGTGGTCGCCACGGTCGTGGGGGCAGGCCCTTTACCTCGCGGGGGCGATCCCGGCGATGCTCATCGGCATCTCCCTCCCGGCCATCCGGTTGCTCGTCGCCGGGCGCTGGTCGGTGCTGTGGCGCGGCCCCGCGGTACCGGTGTGGGTGCTGTGGCTGCTCGTGCTGTTCCTGCTGGTCCCGGTGCTCACGCAGGTCCATCGGCACCGGCTGCGGACGACGGCGGGGATCGACATCCGGCCGCAGCCGCCGATCCAGGACCGGCTGACCGTCCAGGGCCTGGTGCGCGGCGGCCCGCTCGCAGGCGACCTGGCGACAGCTGGGCTACCACGTCCTCGCCGCCCCCGCGCTGGCCGTCGCCGCCATGGTCGCGATCGGCACGTGGCTGGCCGCGCTGATGCTCGCCCTGGAGTACCTGTGGGCCTGGGGGATGCCGCCGGGCGCGTTCTTCCGCGAGGCCACGTACCCGACTGGCAGGGTCGGAGACCTGGTCACCGGCACGCACGTCAGCGCCACCTTCGGCATCTGGCTGACCCTCGCCGGCATCGGCGGGCTGTTCGTCGCGCCGTTGCTGACGGCGGGCGTCGCCACGCTGGACGCCCGGGCCGCGCGGGCACTCCTCGGGCCGAGCCGGGCGGAGGAACTGGAGCACCGGGTCGAGCGCCTGACGCAGACCAGGGCCGGGGTGGTGGACGCGGCCGACGCCGAGCGCAGGCGCCTGGAGCGGGACCTGCACGACGGTACGCAGCAGCGGCTCGTCTCGCTGGCCATCAACCTGGGCATGGCCCGGGTCAACAGCCACGACCGCCGAGGAAGCGCAGCAGGCACTCGCGCAGGCCCACGAGGAGGCCAAGGCCGCGCTGTCGGAGCTGCGGGACCTGATCCGGGGACTGCACCCGGCCGTGCTCGAGGACCGGGGCCTGGACGCCGCGCTGTCCGGCGTCGCGGCCCGCATGCCGATCCCCGTCCGGCTGAGCGTGGACCTGCCGCGCCGCCCGGCACCCGGTGATCGAGGCGGTCGCCTACTTCGTCGTGTCCGAGGGCCTGGCCAACATCGCCAAGCACGCCCAGGCAAGCCAAGCGGAGGTAATCGTGCAACGCGCCGGAGACCGGCTGCACATCATCGTCAGCGACGACGGCATAGGCGGGGCCGACCCGGCCCGTGGCACGGGCCTGGCCGGACTGGCCAGGCGTGCCGAGTCCGTCGACGGTGAATTCGACGTCTTCAGCCCGCCCGGCGGGCCGACCCTGCTGTCCGTCGACCTGCCCTGCGGCCGGTGACCGCGATGAGCACCCCTGCCTCGCCCCGGCCGCTCGTCGACGTGCAGTACCGCCAGTACCAGCACGGCGTCAAGGACCCGAAGCGCCCGCGCGGCCGGTGGGCCTGGGCCCTCAGCGGGCTTGCCGTGATCGCCGCGATGATCACGCTGATCCCGGCGCTGATGCGGCCCCAGGCCACCCACGCGTTCCCGCTGGGCGTCGTGACCCGCACCCTCACCATCAGCCAGCCGTTTACCCGCCTGAGCGTCCAGAGCAACGGGGGCAACGTCCGGGTGATCGGCGGCGGCAGCAGGACCCGGGTCACCGAGCAGATCGGCTACGACCCGCAGGAGGGGCAGCCGCCCGCCGTCATCGACTCGGTGTCCGATGGCCAGCTCTCGCTGTCCGTCCCGACCTGCGTGACGCCGGACTGCATGGCCTGGCTTACCGTGACCGTTCCTTCCACGGTGTCGGTTACCGCCGTGAGCGAGGGCGGGAACGTGACCGTCTCCGGGGTGGCCGGGGCCAGCCTCGACTCCGGCGGCGGCACCGTGGCCGCCACCTCGGTCAGGGGGCCGCTCACCGTTACGAGCGAAGGCGGCAACCAGGGCCTGCTCACTATCAGCGGCCCCCTGAAGGACGAGACCGGCGGCGGCAACGTGGTCGCGCAGGACATCACCGGCTCGTCCGCCGTCATCGTCACCGACGGCGGGCAGCTGGCCGTGCGGCGGCTGTCAGTGCGGTCAGCCATCCTCAGCTCCGGCGGCGGCGACGTGCAAGCCATCTTCACCACCGCGCCGGCGAGCACGGATATCACCACCGACGGTGGCAACGCGAACGTGCTGGTGCCCGGCGGCCCGTACGCGCTGACCGCCGAGAGCGACGGCAACACCGAGGTGGTCGACATCCCGACCAGTTCAGCCGCCCCGTCCGCGCTCGCCGTCCTCACCGGTGGCGGCACCCTGGTCATCGCCCCGACCACAAGGGACTCGGCCGGGGCAGACGTCAGCTTCTCGTTCCTCCCGGGCCAGTCCACGATCCCCGTCGCCCCGCCAGCACCGCCAGCACCGCCAGCACCGCCGGCACCACCAGCCCCGCACGTTCCTGTAGCCCCGTAAGCGCGGCCCGTAAGAGGCAGCCCGGAAGCAGGCTCCCGCCCTGAGGCCCTGCCGCGGCCCGGGCTTCACGGCGGGCCGAGGGCCTGGTCGAGGGGGACCAGGCGGCGCTGCAGGGCGAAGATCGCGGCCTGGGTGCGATCGGCGAGGCCGAGCTTCGCCAGGATGGCGGAGACGTGGCTCTTGACCGTCTCCTCGGAGACGGTCAAGGCGCGGGCGATCTCCCGGTTGGAGCGGCCCTGGGCGATCCCCTTGAGCACGTCGGTCTCGCGCGGCGTCAGCCGGGCGAGCGGGTCGGCGGCGGCTTGCGGCAGCTCGCGGAGCAGACGCGCGGTGGCGTTCCGGGCTGAAGCACGCTCTCGCCCCGCGCGGCCGCCCGGACCGCGTCGATCACCTGGTCCACCCCGGCCGTCTTGGGCAGGTAGGACAGCGCCCCGGACCGGATCGCCTGGACGAGATGCTCGTCGTCGGGGGAAGAGGTGAGGACCAGGACAGCGGGCGGCGGCCCTTCCCGGCCCCGTTCCCCGCGACCCCGTCCTGGTCCAGGGCGGCGAGCACCCCGAGGCCGTCGAGGCGCGGCATGAGCAGGTCGAGCAGCACGACGTCGGGGCGCAGGCCGCGGATCGCGTCGAGGGCGGCCACCCCGTCGGCGGCCTCGCCCGCCACCTCGATTCCCGGCTCGGACGACAGCAGGAAGCGCAGTCCCTGCCGGACCACCTTGTGGTCGTCGGCGATCAGCACCCGGATCATCCGGCCTCCCGTCCCGGCGCCTGCCCCGCCGCCGCCGCAGCGGGAAGCTCGCGCGGACCCTGGTGCCAGCGCCCGGGGAGCTCTCGATGTCGAGCACGCCGCCGAGCTCGGCCACCCGGTCGCGCATCGTCCGCAGGCCGAGCCCGGCGCCTGCCGCCAGTGGCGCGGGCACGTCGAAGCCGCGGCCGTCGTCGGCTACCTCCAGCACCACCTGACCGCTCGTCGCGCTAGCAGCCGGACGGTGACCAGGTCAGTGCCGGCGTGCCGGACCGCGTTGGCGACCGCTTCCTGGGTCACCCGCAGGATGGCGTGCTCGACCGCGGGCGGCAGCACCGCCGGCCGAGCCGCCTCCAGGTCGAGCTCGGCGCGGACCTGGACGCCGAGCCGCTCGGCGTAGGCATGGCAGACGCCCTCGATGGCGCGGGCCAGGTCGGCCTCCTCCAGCGCGACCGGGCGCAGCGCGAGCAGCAGGGACTGCATCTCCCGCATCGTGTCGCGCCGCGGTGCGCTCCATGGTCTCCGCCACGGGGAGCACGCGCCGACCCGGGCGGGCAGCGTCCGGCGCAGCCCGCCGGCCAGCGCCTGAGCGAGAACAGCTCCTGGGAGATCGAGTCGTGCAGCTCGCGGGCGATCCGGGAGCGCTCCTCGTGCCGGGCGCTCGCCTCGGCGAGCTGCCGGGTGGCGTCGAGCGATGCCTGCAGCTGGCCCGCCATCCGGTTGAAGTTGTCCTCAAGCCGGGACACCTCGTCGTGCCCGGAAACCGGGACGCGCTGCCCGAAGTCGCCGTCGGCCACCCGCAGGGTCAGCGCGGCGAGCCGCTCGAGGCGCCGGGTCAGCCGCCGGGTGGACAGCAGCCCGAACGCGAGCCCGACGGGCACCGCCGCGGCCAGCACCGCGACGCCCGACCAGGCCAGGGTCGAGGGGATCGGTGACCCGCCGATCCCGGCGCCGCGGCCGGGACCTCCAGGTAGAGCATGCGCGGAGACGGCCCCGCCCTGCCCGGCTGGCCCCGGTCCCGCGGCGTGCGCCTTGCCCTTCGCGGCGGGGACCGGCGCGCCACGATCGGCGTGGTCGCCCACACCACGTCACCGGTCGGGCAGCGGCGACTGCCCGCTGCCGCCAACCGGCCAGCGCCGAACGCGATGAGCATCTTGCGCGGCGCTCCGCCCTGCGCGTCCGCGCCCGCGCCCGCCGACCGGGAAGCAGGCCGGGTAGGAGGTCGCGAGCACCGTGCCGGTCCCGGGACACGACGACGGCGAACGACGCGGGGGCCAGGTCGCACACGGGCGTGGTGGTCTGCGGGATGCCGCAGCTCGCCGGCGTCGCCGTCGGGCCGGCCTGGCCGGGGGTGACCGGGGCGCCCCCGGTGCCCGAGGTACTGCTGGGCAGCTGCCCGTCCGGGCCGACGCGACACCGCCAGCTTCGCCGCCAGGCCCGGCGGCGGTCGCCTGGGCGAGTCCCTGCACCTGCTGCGGCGGGCGGGAGCGGCGTCGGCGGGCTGAGCGCCGCCACGCCGAAGATCACCAGCTCGGTGAGCAGCACGGCCCCGGCGGTGACCGCCACGTAGGTGGCGGTCATCGTGGCCTGCAGCCCCCAGCGCCTGTCCATCCACTCGTCCTTTCGGGGGTGCGGGGGTCGTCCCCTGCGGGTTATGGAGCACATTAACCCCCGGTCAGCGCGCGCTCCACCCGCTGCGAGGGGGAGGAGGGCTCCCCCGAAAGGGGGAGGCAGATTCGCTCCGCGCCGCGATGCGCGCGAGGCCCGCGCGATGCCAGCCTCGGTGCCAGCAGCCCGAGCGTCGCAGGAAGGCAACGACGATGAGACGAAGCACACGAGCATCGAGCGGCCAGCCGCCGCGCAGCCGGCCCGTGAGGTGCCGTGCGGTGCTGGCCGGCGATCGCGCTGGGAGCGGCCGCCCTCGCCGCGCGGGCCTGGCCGGCTGCGACGCCGCTCACGGCCCGCACGGCGGTAGCGCCCGGCCACCGAGAGCAGGTCCAGCCCGGACGCCGCGATCACCGCGATCGTCACCTGCTACCGCGCGCACGGCGACCCGTCCTTCCCCGACCCGGTCTACGACCCGGGCGACGGCCGGTGGCACTTCGGCACGTCTCGCCGGGATCGGCCCCGCTGGCACCCAGCAGGCGTGCCAGCACCTGTTCCCGTCCACCAACGCCTCGCCGCCGGTCCCGCAGGCCGAGTTCCAGCAGCTGGTGCAGCTGGCCGAGTGCCTCGGGCAGCATGGCGTGCCCAACTGGCCCGACCCGGACCCGGACGGCTCGTTCCCGCTGCCGCCGTCGCTCAACCCGAAGTCGCCCGCCTGGCCGCCCGCGGTCCGCGCGTGCCAGCGGTACTTCCCGAGCGGCGGGCATCGATGTCCACGCCGTCCTCGTAGCAAGCCGGCGTGCCATCGCACCACCGCGGTCGTCGCCGCCGCCGGCCGTGGCGGTAGCCGCGACGGCGGGCTGTCGCAGTCGCGCGGCATCGCTGGCGGGCGAACGCTCCCGGCGGCCGCCGCCATCGCCGGATCCGTGCCGGCGGCAACCGTGGACGTGGTCGCGCACCGACGTGTCCGCCCGCCAGGTCGTCGCGGGCACGCTCGGCTACGCGGGCGTCTATCACCGTCGGCAGCGAGCTCGCCGGCGGGATCATCACCTGGCTGCCCGCCCCGGGCGACGTGCGTGCGCCGCGGCCAGCCGCTGTTCCAGGTCGACGGCCAGCCGGTGACGCTGCTCTACGGGCCGGTTCCCGCCTGGCGGGACTTCGGGCCCGGCATGACCCCGGGCCCGGACGTGCGCGCAGCTGCAGCGGAACCTGGCCGCGCTCGGCTTCGATCCCGGGCCGGCCGACGGGGCGTTCGGCTGGCAGACGCGAGGCCGCGGTCGAGCGCTGGCAGTGGCGCGGGGCCAGGCCGTGACCGGCACCATCCCGCTCGGCGACGGTCGCGTTCCTGCCCGGCCCGCTGCGCGTCACCACGACGCCTGCAGCCGCCGGAACCCCGGTGACGACGGGCACGAGCGTGCTGTCCGGCACGTCGCTGACACCCCGGCGGTGTCGGTCTGGCTGCACCGTCGGCGGGCCCGTCCGTCCGCGCCTGGCGACCGGGTGCTCGTCACGCTGCCCGACGGGACCACGACCGTCCCCGGCACCGTCGCCACGGTCGGGCAGGTCGCCACCGTGCCGGGCGCTGCGGCGGCCGGCGGGACGAGCGCGGGCGGCACCCCGGGCGGGGCGGGCCAGCGGCGGTGCCGGTACCTCGCCGGCCGCCATCCCGGTCACGATCACGATCGCCGGGCCCGCGGTCCCCGCCGGCCTCGACCAGGCGCCCGTCCAGGTGGCGATCACCAGCAGCGGCTCGACAGGAACGTCCTCGCCGTCCCGGTGACCGCGCTGCTCGCCGCGCCGGGCGGCGGCTACGCGGTCCAGGTCAACGACCTGCCCGACCAGGCTGATCCCGGTGACGACCGGCCTGTTCGACGACGCCACCGGCCTGGTCGCGGTCTCCGGGCACGGGCTGACGGCGGGCCTGCCGGTGCACGGTGGCGCAGGGATGAGCGCCGGAGCCGCGATGACGCGGCATCGACGCCCGGCGCTCAGCCTGCGCGACGTGACGCAAGACCTATCCGGGCGCGCCGCCGGTCGAGTCGGTGCGCGGGCGTGACCCTGCGACGTCATGCCGGGTGAGATGGCCGCCATCGTCGGCCCGTCCGGGTCAGGCAAGACGCACCCTGCTGCACCTGGCCGCCGGCCTCGAGCGGCCGACCGCGGGCACGGTCGAGATCGCGGGCCAGGACCTGTCCGCGCTGTCCGACCGCGGCGCTCGCCGGCCTGCGCGCCTGGCGGGTCGGCGTGATCTTCCAGCAGTTCTTCCTGCTCGACGCGCTGACCGCGCTGGACAACGTGGCGACCGCCCTGCTCTACCAGGCGGTCACCGCGGCACGGCGCAGGCGACAGCGCCGCCGCGGCCATGCTCGACCTGGTCGGCCTCGGCCACCGGCTGTCCCACCGGCCCCGCCAGCTGTCCGGCGGCGAGCAGCAGCGCGTCGCCATCGCCAGGGCGCTCGCGGGCAACCCGGCGATCGTGCTCGCCGACGAGCCGACCGGCAACCTTGACCAGGCCACCGGCCAGGAGATCATGGCCCTGCTCGCGCGCGCTGAACGCGGACCACGGCGTGACGCTGGTCGTCATCACCCACGACCCGTCGATCGCGGCGGCCGCGCCGCGCCGGATCGAGCTGCGCGACGGCCGCGTCGTCGCCGACCACCGCGACTGGCCGCGCCACGGAAGGACCCGACCCCATGACCGCCTCGCAGGCCCTCCGCTCCCGGCATGCTCGCCCGCCGACATGCTGCGGGCAGGCACTCCTCGGGCTGCGCTACCGGCGCGACCCGGGCGCTGCTGTCCGCGCTCGGCATCGCCATCGGGATCGCCGCGCTCGTCGCGGTGCTCGGCATCACCAGGTCCAGCCAGTCCGCGCTGCTCGCCGAGATCGACCAGCTCGGCACCAACCTGCTCACGGTGACCAACGGGCAGACACTGAGCGGCCAGGAGGCCGAGCTGCCGGTCACCGCCACCGCGATGATCCGGCGCGTCGCCGGGCGTCGAGCAGGCGGCGCCGACGGCGATCCTCGCCAGCGCCCGCGTCTACCGCACGGCCGAGGTCCCGGTCTACGACACCGGCGGCCTCGCCGCGCGGGCGGCGGACCCGTCGCTGCTCGCCGTCCTCGGCGGCACCCTGCGCCAGGGCGACTTCCTCAACGCGGCCGACCAGCCGGTACCCGGTCACCGTGCTCGGCTACCAGGCCGCCAGTGACCCTCGGCATCGCCGGCGCCGCGCGGCCCGCCGGCCCGGGTCGTCATCGGCGGCCAGCTGGTTCACCGTCGCCGGCATCCTGAACCCGCTGCCGCTCGCGCCGGAGATCGACCGGTCCGCGCTCGTCGGCTTCCCCGTCGCCGCCGCGCTGCTCGGCTACGACGGCCACCCGAGCCGGATCTACGTCCGCACCGACGTCGACGCGACGGCGCAGGTCGCCGCGCTGCTCGGGCCGACGGCCAACCCGCGAGGACGCCGGGCGGCGCGGCGGTCAGCCAGCCGTCGGCCGCGCTGACCGCGCGGCTCGCCGTCGCCGCCGCGTCCACCGCGCTGTTCCTCGGCCTCGGCGCGGTCGCGCTGCTCGTCGGCGGCATCGGGATCGCCAACGTCATGGTGATCGCGGTGCTTGAGCGCCGGCAGGAGATCGGCCTGCGCCGGGCTCTCGGCGCGGCCAGGCGGCACATCGCCGCGCAGTTCCTGACCGAGGCCGTCATTCTCGGCTGCCTCGGCGGCCGGGCGGGCCTGGCCGCCGGCATGCCGCGACTCACCGCGATGGCCGCCGCCCGGCACTGGACGTCGCTCATCCCGCGGCTACGGGCTGTGGGGCTGCCTCGCGGTCGCCATCACGGTCGCCGGGATCGCGGGCCTGTACCCGGCGGCCCGCGCGGCGCGGCTGTCCCCGACCGAGGCGCTGCGGACGGGCCGTAGGCCGCCTCCGGGCCGTCGCTCACTGAGCCGTGGCTAATCCAGGCCGCGCACGGCCCACGTCGCGCGCGGGCCGCTCGGCGTGATGGCGAGCAGGACGCGGCCCTCGGCGATCAGCTCCCCCGCCAGCTCGTCGTCGGCGGGCACCGGGCGGCCGTGCTTCTCGCGGATGGCGCGGAAGCGCGGCAGCTCCGCCCGCACGTCTTCCAGGATCTCGACCGTGCCCGACAGCGCGACGTAGCGGAAGCCCTCCGGGTCGTCGAAGAGCAGCTCGGCGCGCGGGTCGCGGCGGAAGATCTTGTACTTGGCCCGGTCGCGGGTGGTCGAGACGTAGAAGCGCTCGCCATCCCAGCCGAACCAGTTCGGCGTGGCCTGCGGCCGGCCGTCCCGGCGGATGCCGACGACGACGACGTTGCGCGGCTGCGACAGGAACTCATCAAGGGTCGCCATGGGAAGCCTTTCAGTCGAAGCGGCGGGCACTCGGGTAGATCTGCGCCCCGTCCACCGGGACATTGGCCCCGGTGACCCACGACGCGCGGTCCGACAGCAGGAACGCCACCACGTCGGCGACTTCCTCCGGGCGGCCAAGCCGCCCGTGCGGGAACTCCCGGGCCAGCCAGGCCTCGAATACCTCGGGGTTGTTGCGCTTGAACCATTCCCAGCCGCCGCCGGGGAACATGATCGAGCCCGGGCTGACGGCGTTGACCCGGATGTTCAGCGGGGCGAAGCTCCTGGGCGGCCGTCGCGGCGAGGTGGATCTCGGCCGCCTTGGCGGCGGCGTAGGCGGTGCGCGGCGCCGGATGCATCCCGGTCACCGAGGAGATGATGACGACCGAGCCGCCGCCGGCGGCCCTCAGGTGGGGCAGTCCGAGCCGGATCAGCTCCGCCGCGTGCCCGGCGTTGAGCGCGAACGTCGCGGTGAAGTCACCGGGGCCGGCGCTGGTGAGGTTCCCCTGGCCGACGGTGCCGCCCGCGTTGGCGATCAGGAAGTCCAGGCCGCCCAGCGAGCCGGCGAGCGCGTCCACCGCCTCCCCCAGCGCGGCGGCGTCCGTGACGTCCGCCCCGAAGGTGGCAACGGCCGCCACGGAACCGCCCTCGCCCGTCGCCGCCAGCTCTTCGGCGGCCGCCGCCAGGGTCCCGGGGTCCCGCGCGACCAGGCCCACCACGGCGCCCTCGGCGACCAGCGCCCGCGCGATCGCCAGCCCGATGCCCTTGCTGCCGCCGGTGATCAGCGCGCGCTTGCCGCGCAGCCCAAGATCCATAAGCTCGATCCTAGGCGGTGCTCACGCGCCGGGCGGTACCTGCCTCAGCGATGCCTCCTCAGCCGGCAGGTAGCGTGTTCGGGGCGCGTTCGTCCGGGCGCGGGTGGACGGCGGCACGTGCGACAAGGCGACAGGGAGCATCGGGTGACGGCGCTGCGGTTCCCCGCCGAGATCTCGGTCGGCGAGGTGTGGTGGGAGGACGTCCGGGAGCCGGGCGGGTCGGGTCACCTGCTTGCCATCGGCGTGGTGGAGGTGCCGGACGGGACCGCGGTCAGACTCTCGGCATATACGGTGGCCGAGGTCAGCGTCTTCGGCTGGCAGGCCGGCATCTTCGAGGCTCCGGCCGGGACAGGGCCGGGCCGGCGGTCCCGCTCCGCCGACTTCGTGTCCGGCTTAGGCGTAATGCGGGGCACCGGCGACGGGAGAGGGTTACCTGGCACCAGGGAATGCCCGATCGCGCTGCGCAATACCAGGAGCATCTGGGGCGGGCCGGGGAGGCAAGCTACAGCGTCGGGCGCGGTGAGGAGGCCGTGGACCTGGAGTTCATCCGCGATCTGCCCGCGGACAGCGTCTACAGCCTCAGCGTGACAGGCGACGCCGTCCCGGCCTCCTTCGCCGCAGTGGCCCACCTCGCGCCTGGCCTGCGCGGCCTTGGCGTGTACCTCGACAACCTCGGTGATGACGCCCCGTCCGTGATCGCGGGCCTGCGGGCCCTGGAATCGCTGGCGCTCTACGGCGACGACGACGGCCCCGGGCGGCTCAACGACTACGCCCTGTCCATGATCGCGGGCCTGCCAGCCCTGGAATACCTGTCACTCCTCGACGGGTCATACACCGGGCACGGCCTGGAGCAGCTGGCCCGCCTGACGAAACTGCGGCACCTCCATATAGAAAGACAAGGCCTGACGCCCTCCATGTTCCGGTTCGCCGCCACCATGCCATCCCTCGCCTGCCTGACAGGCCTGGATGAGTTCGGCGATGATGGCCCGATGCCCCCGGCGCAGGTCCACCAGGTCCGGGCAATGCTCCCTCACATCAGCATGGACTGACCAACTCGTCCCGAACCCCGACGCGAGTTCCGGCTCAAGAACAACCCGGCCCCCTGACAAAGGATTTCGATGAGCGCCGGATCCGGCTGGCGTTCCGTTCTTTCTCTGGGGTTCGCCGCTGTTGCCCTTGCGGTTCTCGCTGACAGCAGCCCTATTTCTGTGGTGGCTGTGGCGCACAGGTGTTGTGAAACGGATGCGAGGGGTCATCGCGGGCGGCCGGGGTGACGTAGCCCGTTCACCAGGAGGGTAAGCAGGCGGTCAGCTTGAGCTGGGCTGTCCGGGCTGTCCTGGGCGGCCCAGGCGATAGCGCCGACCATCTTCATCACGTCCGCGTCGTCCGCATCGGCGGTGACCGCGCCTGATTGCCGCGCCCGCGACAGCAGCGCAGCCCCGACCTCGAACAGCTCCGCGTGCCAGGCCGATACCAGGCCGTTGCCGCGGTCGAGTGCCGAGTTCATCACCGCAGCCGACAGGCCCCTGTAGGTCAGGGCGTGCTTGAGCGTGGCACGGAGCCATGTGGCCAGCGCGTCGAAGTCGTCGTCGGCTGCCAGCAGCCCGCGGCCGAGGTCGGCCAGCTCGGCTATCTGCTCAGCGAGCACCGCCTCTATGAGATCCAGCCGGGTGGGGAAATGCCGGTAAAGCGTCCCGCTGGCCACCCCGGCCCGGCGGGCGATCTCGTCCAGGGAGGCGTCCACGCCGTACTCGGCGAACGCGAGCCGCGCCTGCTCGACCAGCTGCCCGTAGTTACGCCGGGCGTCCGCGCGCCTCGGATGCCCGGCATGCGACCGCGAATCGTGACCTGCCAGCGCAATCACCGCGCCCTTGCTAACCGGGGACACAGTCCGGTACCGTGTCCATCTAACCGGACTATGCCTCATTTTAGGGCATGACGCACCCAGCGCACGGAGGGCCGCCGCCGATGGAACTGCCGGAACAAGACCGGACCGACATAAACGACCTGATCAATCTTCACGGCCACCTCACGGACGCCGGCAAGCTGGACGAGGCGAGTGAGCTGTTCACCCCGGATGTCACCTACGACCTGAGCGACTTCGGCCTCGGCCCGCTGCACGGGACCGCGGCCGTGCGTGAGGCCGCGGTCGCGCTGGGCGATGCCAACCCGGTCGGTCATCACGTCACCAACGTCGTGATCACTGCGGTTGACGACCGCTCGGCGCGGGTCCAGTCCAAGGGAATCGGCATTCAGGCCGACGGAACGTCCGGCAGTGTCGTCTACGACGACGTCGTCACGCGCCAGCCCGGCGGCTGGAAGATCAGCTACCGCAAGGTGTCAGCCAGGCGAGCGGCACTCGGCGGGCAGCGAGCCGGCGCGCGTGAGGTCCTGGAGCGTTTCCGCCAGGCCGCTATCGGCCAGTCCGCCGGTGACATGAGTCGCTTGCACGCAGCTGACGCGGTCCACGAGTTCCCGTTTACGCGCCCGGGCCTGCCGTCCCGGCTTGAGGGCCGGGACGAAATCGTGAACTTCATCGCCGCGGGGTGGCAAGCCTACGGGCTGAAGTACGAGCGCTACCGTACCCATGCCATCTACGACACCAGCGACCCGGAAACGATCATCGTCGAGCAGGAAGTCCTGGGGACCAGCACGTCCACCGGCGAGTTCGCGCTTCCCAACATCGTCGTGCTGACCGCCCGCAACGGGCAGATCATCCGCCTGCGCGACTATGTCAGCATCCCCGCCGCCGCAGCCGCCATGGGACGCGACATTTAAGAGTGCAGACGGCGGCGGCCTCTGCTTCGTCACCGCGGGGGTTGAAGACCGGGAACGGGTTGGCGAAGCGTGCCCCTACGGTGGCGCCCGCCGCCGATTCGGCGTCGTTCAGGGCGATGAACAGCGGGTCGGCGAAGGAGAATTCGCCGATGTCGGGGGCGTAGGCGCCAGTCAGGATGATTTCCGCGTCGGGGGCAGCCGCGCGTAGCTGTTCCAGGATCGCGGTCATCCGGGTACGGTACTGCGCGATCGCCGCAGGTGCGCTCAGGGCCACGTGCCGCCGGCAGCGGCGGCGGGCGGCCCGGAGGACCCTGGCGGGCCGAGGATGCGCTGGCCGTAGCGGTGCGCGGCCTCCGTCAGGCCACCGTGCTCAAGCAGATCGTCGACATGCTCGCGGTCGGAGACGACGAGCCGGTACCGATGCTGGACCGGCCCTGGGTCCAGCAGATGCGCGAGGAACCCGACGGCCGCCAGGCCCTGGCCATCTGGCTGGCCAGCAGCCGCGCCATCCTCACGCGGCTGGCGCCCATCCTGAAGATCGTCCGCGATGCCGCCGGGGCGGACCCCGAGATGGCCGCCCTCTGGGAGACCAGCCAGCAGCAACGGCTCGCCGACTTCACGGCCTTCTCCCAACTGCTCGACGGCAAGCAGGCACTGCGACCGGACCTGACGGCGCAGCACGCAGCCGACATTCCTCTTCTGCCTGCTCAGCCCCGAGGTCTACCTGTCGTTCACCGCCGAGCGCGGCTGGACACCCGGCCAGTGGGAGCAATGGATCAACCACACGCTCGCCGCCACCATCCTGCGCTAACCGACGCAAACGACACGGTCCTGGCACCTCGCCGCCGAGTCCGGTGCTCACGCTGCTCAGATAGCACCTGGTACCTACCCGAATAGCGCGTACAGGCCGCGGCGGCCTTCCAGCGGCTGGGCGGATGAGGTGAAGCCCGCCGCCGCGAGCTGGGCCGCCTCGACGGCGTTGAACGCGGCCTTTCCCGCCTGCAGTGCCCCGGCGCCGGTGCCCTCGGCCGCGGTGAGGCCCGTCGCCTGGGTGGCGGCGATGCCGATCGCGGCACGAAGCCGCGACTCGGGCAGGCCCAGCATCAGGCCAGCGGCCACGGTCGCGCCGATCGTCGCCGCGATCACGGGGACCGACCAGCCCCGCGCGGCGGCGTCCGGCAGGCCGATGGCCACCAGGCCGGTCGCGTCGAGGCCGACGGCGACCGGCTCCGCGCGGCTCTCGCCGAGGGCAGCCGCGGCGGCGCAGACGATCGCCGTCTGCGCATCGACCGCCGCCTCACCGGACACCGCCGCCACCGCCGAGGCGAACGCGGCCAGGGCCGGCCCCTCCGGGAGGATGCCGGCATCGCGGGCCGCCACGAGCGCGCGTTCCACCGGTGTCCCCTCACCTGACTCCACGGCCGCCGCGAACGCGGCGAGGCTCAGCTTGGCCTGGCTCCCGGCCTGATCGGCGACGACCATCTCGTCGGCCAGGGCGAGCGGCGCGAGGGCGAGCGCCAGGATCACGTCCGTCGACGGCGCGGTGTCCGAGGCGGACGCAACGGGCGACTCAACGAAGGCGGCGGGACCGGCGGGGGCAGGACCGCCCGGCCGCTCGGCTGCGCGCGAGACGGCGGGCCGGATGACGGCCAGCAGGCCAGCGACGTCGCCGGCGCCCGGCAGGGCGTCCACCGCGTCGCGGATCCGGGGCGGTGCCGCGGCACCGAGAACCGGGGCGGTCAACGACGACACCTTAGCGAGCAGGTCGGCGTCGGATAGCGGCCGGGCGGCGCTGCCCCGGGAGTGCTCCACCGCCACCTCGACGAGGCCGCCATCCCGCAGCGTCACCCGCGCCGCGGCCGCGTCCCTCGCGCATGACGGGTCCGGCTCAAGCTCGATCAGGTCCCGTAGCCGGGTCATCTCAGGATCGGCCGCCACCGGGTCGCTGAACTCCGCCAGGCCGGCGCGACCGTAGCGCAGCCCGGCGGCGACGCCATGCCTTGCGCTGAACCGGGAACGCAGCCCGTCTTGCGGGTGCCGCAGCCCCATCAGCTCCAGGACGAGCGGGTTGCAGGTAACGGACACGCCGGTAATCGAGGCCGATCCCCCGGTCAGGGCGAACGCCTCGACCGCCGCGTCCATCGCGGGGTGGGCGACCACCCCGCACGGGTAGGTCTTGAACGTGTTCAGCTCCAGCTGCCCGCCCCGGTCGAGTGCCGCCCAGTCCACGTTCGCCGGCCCGCCCGCGAGGGTCTGGAGCACACCGCCGGGCCCGAGCGGATCACCCGCGCCGGCCACCCCGCGGCCCGCCAGCCACGCCGCGAGGATGCCGTTGGCGGCTGCCTTGCCGGCGTGCAGCGGCTTGGTCATCGACCCGAACGCCTCACGATGACCGAGCGTCATCACGGCGGCCAGCGACAATGCCGCCGTGGCCTGTTCCTCGGTCAATCCCAGCATCGCCGCCGCCGCGACGGCCGCCCCGAACACCCCGCAGGTCCCGGTGATGTGCCATCCCTGGTCGTAGTGCGCCGGCGAGATCGCGCCGCCGATCCGCAGCTGCGCCTCGCACCCGGCCGCGAACGCGCCCAGCAGTCCGGCACCGGACTGCCCGGCAGCGGATCCGGGGACGAGGGCCAGCACCGTCGCCAGCACGCAAGCGCCGGGATGGATCACCGTCGCCAGGTGCGTGTCGTCGAAGTCGTCCAGGTGGGCGGCCGTCCCCGTGGCCAGCGCCGCCCAGTAGGGATGGACGCGCCCGTCATGCCCCGGAACGACTCCGGTCGCGCCCCGCGCCTCTCCTGACCCCGCGCCCAACCTCGCCCCTGACCCCGCCCATCCCGCCCCCGCGCCCGCCTGGCCCAAGACGATGGACGTCGCGGGCGCGCCGACGGCACTGACGGCGGTGCCGATCACGTTGAGGAGCGTCCTGCGGGCGGCACGCGCGGCTTGCCCGGGAAGCGGCTCGCGCGCAAAATCCAGCATGGCCGCGCAGAACCGCAGGGTCGATGTCTCCGGTGACACACGCCCACGGTAACCCTAGGGTGGCTGTCATGGACAGCACCACAAGCCACGACGCCACAAGGCACACCAGCGGCATCGCCGTCGGGATCGGGGCGCCTGTCGCGGGCGCCTGGGCCACCCCGCAGAACCTCACCCGCTTCGCGCGGCAGGCTGAGTCACTCGGATACCGGTCGCTGTGGACGTTCCAGCGGCTGTTCGTCCCCGACCGGTCCGACATGCCCCCGGTCTACCGCAGCGTCCTTGACCCGCTGGTCGCCCTCGGGTACGCGGCGGCGGTGACATCCACGATCCGGCTCGGGGTCGCGGTGCTGAACCACCCGTTCGCCTCGCCGCTGCTGATGGCCAAGCAGGCCGCGACCGTGGACGTGCTGTCCGGCGGACGGCTCGACCTGGGCATTGGCATCGGGTGGCTGGCGGAGGAGTTCACCGGCTCGGGCGCGGTCATGGCGCGGCGCGGGCCGCGCACGGCTGAGTACGTGGCGGCGCTGCGGGCCTTGTGGGCCGCCGATGGCGTCAGCGAGCTCAGCGGCGAGCACTACGAGATACCCGCCGGGCGCCAGGACCCGCCGCCCGTGCAGGGCCAGGGCACCGGCCGGCCAGGCCCGCCGGTCATCCTCGGCGGCATGTCCGGCCCGGCCATGGAACGGGCCGGGCAGATCGCGGATGGCTGGGTCACGGCGAGCGCCACCGAGCTGTCGAAGATCGGCCCGTCGGTGGCCCTGGTCCAGGAGACGGCCGCCGCCCGCGGGCGCGGCCCGCTGCGGATCATCTGCCGGGGCGTGGTGCGGCCCGGTGCCGAGGTCACGTCGCCGCGGACGGGCGAGCGGCTGCTCTTGTCGGGGAGCTTCGAGCAGATCCGCGCGGATGTCGCCTGGCTGGAGTCCCAGGGCGTGACCGAGGTCTTCTACGACCTGAACTGGGATCCCGCGATCGGCAACCCGGCGGCCGACCCGGCCGCCGCCACCGAGCGGGCGGCGATGCTGCTTGAGGCCCTCGCCCCCGCGACGCAAGGCAGCGGGCGCGCGTGACTGCTGGAGCTACGGAAGGGCTTGCCGCGACGATGACGGCGCGGCTGCAGCCCATCCTTGACGACATCGCGGAACTGGTGACCTGCGAGTCACCGTCATCGGACCTGGCCGCCGTCGCGGCCAGCGCCGACGTGGTCGCCCGCATGGGCGAGCGGCTGACCGGCCAGGCACCGGAGCGCATCACCATCGACGGGCGGTCGCACCTGCGCTGGCGGCTGCGCGGTACTCCGTCTCCCGGCGCTGCCCGGGTGCTGCTGCTCGCGCACCACGACACTGTGTGGCCGCTGGGATCGCTGGCGGCCCGCCCCTTCGCCGTCACCGACGGCGTGCTGCGCGGCCCCGGCTGCTTCGACATGAAGGCAGGCCTGGTGCTCGCGCTGCACGCGGCCGCCGTGCTCGGTTCCCCCGCCGGGGTCACGATCTTGGTGACCGGCGATGAGGAAGTCGGCTCGCCGACGTCTCGCGCCCTGATCGAGGCGGAGGCGGCCGGCTGCCTGGCCGCCCTCGTGCTGGAGGCGTCCGCTGACGACGGCGCGCTGAAGACCGCGCGCAAGGGCACGTCGCAGTACCGGGTCCGTGCCCTGGGCCGGGCCGCGCACGCCGGGCTGGAGCCGGAAAAGGGCATCAACGCGACCGTCGAGCTCGCGCACCAGGTGCTCGCCATCGGCGGCCTGGCCGACGCTACCCGCGGTACCAGCGTGACGCCCACGGCGATGTCCTGCGGGACCACGCTCAACACGGTGCCCGCGACGGGCGAGATCGCCGTGGATGCCCGGATGTGGGATGCCGCGGAGCAAGAGCGCGTCGACGCGGGGATGCGCGCGCTGGCCCCGGTCGTGCCCGGTGCCGCCCTCGAGGTGACCGGCGGCCCGAACCGGCCACCGCTGGACTCGTCCGCCTCGGCGGGCCTGTTCGCCCGGGCCGCACAGCTTGCCGCCGGGCTGGGCCTGCCGCCGCTGGCCCAGGCCGCCGTCGGCGGCGCGTCCGACGGCAACTTCACCGCCGGCGTCGGCGTCGCGACCCTCGACGGCCTGGGCGCGGTCGGCGGCGGAGCGCACGCCGATCACGAGCACGTCCTCGTCGGCGAGCTGCCGGGCCGGGCCGCGCTGCTGGCGGCACTGATCGAGGACCTCCTGCGCCCCGGGACCGCCGCGGCGGTCCGCGGGGCCGCGGGGCGAGCGGGAGACCCGTCATGACCATCTACCCAGCGCAGGTCGAGGCGGCCGACGCCGCCGCGCGTGATGCCGAGGCGCGGGCCGGCATCCACATCAGGGAGCTGGCCGAGCTGCCCGACCTGGCCGCCGCGTGCGCGCTGTTCGACCAGATCTGGCAGCCCGGCCCGGACGGCGACTCGGCGCTGCACGCGGAGCTGCTGCGGGCGCTGACCAAGGCGGGCAACTACGCGTCCGGCGCCTACGACGAGGCGACGGGCGACCTCATCGGCGCGTGCATGGGGTTCTTCGGGCCGCCGGCGGAGGCGTCGCTGCACAGCCACATCGCGGCTGTCCTGCCGGCGGGCCTTGCGCCGCGCGGTGGGCTTCGCGCTGAAGCTCCACCAGCGGGCCTGGTGCCTGCACCGCGGCGTGCGCACGGTGCACTGGACGTTCGACCCGCTGATCCGCCGGAACGCCTACTTCAACATGGTCAAGCTCGGTGCCCGGCCAGCCGAGTACCTGCCTAACTTCTACGGCGCGATGAACGACTCCATCAACGGCGTCCACCGAGACCGACCGGATGCTCGTCCGGTGGGAGCTGCTGTCCGACCTGGCGGTGGCGGCGTGCGCCGGCCAGCCCGGGCAAGCGTCCGCCGCCGCCGAGCGAGCGCGGGGCGCGGTGGTGGCGCTGGGCAGCGGGGCGGACGGCTGGCCATTGGCGGGCCCGTGGGGGATAGAGGGAGCCGGGGCCGCGGCGCCGGTCCCGTCGCCCGTACGGTGCTGGTAGCGGTTCCGCCGGACATCGAGGGGATGCGCGTGACCGAACCCCGGTGCGCGGCGGCCTGGCGGACCGCGCTGCGTGACGCGCTCGCGCCGCTGATGGAGCGCGGCGCCACGGTGCCGGGCTTTGACCGGGACGGCTGGTACGTCGTCTCGCTGAATGCACAAGAGGGAGCTGTCTCATGAAGCTGACCGGGGTAGAGCTGCGGCGGATCACGATGCCGCTGGTAGCGCCGTTCCGCACGTCGTTCGGCGTGGAGTCGACGCGGGACATCCTGCTGTTGCGCGTGGTCGCGTCGGGGCCAGCAGGCGAGTCCGAGGGCTGGGGCGAGTGCGTGTCGATGTCGGATCCGCTGTACTCCAGCGAGTACGTGGAGATGGCCGCGGACGTGCTGCGCCGCTTCATGATCCCCAGGCTCGCCGCCGCCGGCGAGATCGACGGCCCGGCCGTGGCCGCCATCCTGGAGCCGTTCAAGGGCCACTTCATGGCCAAGGCCGCGCTGGAGATGGCCGTCCTCGATGCCGAGCTGCGCATCGAGGGCCGGTCGTGGGCCCGCGAGCTGGGCGCCGTCCGGCCGACTGTCCCGTGCGGCGTCTCGGTCGGGATCGCCGACTCCATCGGCGCGCTGCTCGATGAGGTCGCCGGGTACCTGGACGCCGGGTACGTCCGGATCAAGCTGAAGATCGAGCCGGGATGGGACGTGGCGCCGGTGCGCGCGGTGCGGGAGCGGTTCGGCGACGAGGTGCTGCTCCAGGTCGACGCGAACACCGCCTACACGCTCGCCGACGCGCGCCACCTCGCGAAGCTGGACGAGTTCGGGCTGCTGCTCATGGAGCAGCCGCTGCCGGAGGAGGACATGCTCGGGCACGCGCGGCTGGCGACCGCCGTGCGGACGCCGATCTGCCTGGATGAGTCGATCACCTCAGCGCGCACGGCCGCCGCCGCGATCACGCTGGGCGCGTGCCAGGTCATCAACATCAAGCCGGGCCGGGTCGGCGGGTACCTGGAGGCCCGTCGCATCCACGACGTCGCGGTGGCGCACGGCATCGCCGTCTGGTGCGGCGGCATGCTGGAGACCGGCCTGGGCCGGGCGGCCAACGTGGCGCTCGCCGCGCTGCCCGGCTTCACTCTGCCCGGCGACACGTCAGCGTCGGACCGGTACTACCAGTGCGACATCACCGAGCCGTTCGTGCTTGCGCGACGGGCACCTGGACGTGCCGGCCGGGCCGGGCCTGGGGGTGACGCCGCTGCCGGGCCGGCTGTCGGAGGTCACGGCCTCGGCCGAGTGGATTGGCCTGACCTAGCCGGCTGGCCGGGCCTACAAGCCCTCGCGGTGGGCGATGGCCGCCGCCTCGGTGCGGCTGGCCGCCCCGAGCTTGGCGAGGATGTTGGACACGTGGACGCTGGCGGTCTTCGGCGCGATGAACAGCTCCGTCGCGATCTCCCTGTTGGTCTTGCCCAGCGCGACCAGCCGCAGCACTTCCCGCTCGCGTCCGGTCAGCGAGCTGGCGGTGCCGTCGACGTGCTCGTCTTCGGCTGTGCCTGGGTCAAGCCTCGCCCGCCGGCGCAGGCCGTCCAGCGCGGCACGCAGCGGCGCGGCGCCCAGCTTGTCCGCCGTGGCGGCGGCGGCCCCCCAGGCCCGCGCGGCCTCTTCCCGGCACCCGGCCTCGGCGAGGGCCCCGGCCAGCCGCCACTGCGTCCTGGCCGTCTCGTACACGAAGCCGGGACCGAACGCGGCCAGGACCCGCTGCCAGTTCTCCCCGGCGTTATGACCCTGGGCCCGCTGGTACTCCGCCTCGCAGCGGGCGAGCCAGCCGCGTCCTTCCGGCCCGAGCACCGCCGCGGGCCGCGACGGGTAGCGGGCGCCCTCGCGCGCGATCTCCAGTAGTTGCGCCGCGAGGCGCAGCTCCTCCTCGAGTGCGACGTCGTCGCCCCTGGCCCTGGCCAGTACCGCCCGGTCGGCTCGCGCGCTCAGCGCGATCGCGGCCGGGCGGATGACGCCGGGCGTGTGCGACGGCCAGCCGTCGGCGTTGATCGACGCGGCTGCCTCGGCCAGCGCGAGGTCGGTGTCACCGCGCCACAGCGCGTGCTCGGCGTACAGGCCGCGGGCGATGAAGGCGACGAACTCATCCCCCCAGAACGGCTCCAGCCACGTCCACCTGTCGCTGGCGGCCTGGTTACCGCGGGCGACGTCGATGAACAGCGCCATCGCGGACAGCACTGCCTCCGGCTGACTGGTCACGTGCGCCGTGAAGCCGTCGGCCAGCTCCTGCACGTGGTCCCAGTACCCGTCCGCGTAGTGTGCCTGGAAGTGCAAGTGCTGCAGGTCCAGCCCGTAGGGCGCGAGGCCGAGCCCCTCGTCGTCGGCTCGCCGGACGCCGATGTGCGCGATCCGCGCCGCCTCGGCCAGCTCTCCGCGCGACAGGTGCTCCCGTGACAGGTGATAGGCGGCGCGCAGCTCGACGCTGAACATCTCGGTCTTCGCCGCCTGCTCGTAGGCGGCGGCGAACGTGCCGATGGCCTTGTCCTGCTCGCCCGCGCGGCTGGCCAGCAGGCCGATCGTGACCAGGGCATCCGCCTCGACCCACGGCGCGTCCGCCTGCCGGGCGACGGCCTGCGCCCGCTGCGCCCATTCCAGCGCGACGCCGTACCCCTCGGACACCATCAGGGCCTGCGCGTACGTCGCTATCGCCCGGGCGCGGTAGGCGGTCGGCGGCTCCCGCGGCGTCTGCCGTATGGTGGCCCGCGCCACCCGGAGCGCCTCGGTGAAGGCGTCGGCCGAGTCCATCTGGAGCAGGAAGTACGCCAGCCGCTCGCCGGTCCGGCTATGCAGTTCCGCGTCCTCGGGGCCGCCGGCCAGGGCGTCACGGAGCCGCCGCAATTGATGGACCGCGCGAGGCACGTCCCCGGCGTGCGCGGCCGCGGTGGCGGAGCGCAGGCTGAGCAGGCCCCACGTCACGCCGGCCAGCGCCTCGGCGTCGGCGACCCGGTCCC
Source organism: uncultured Actinomycetota bacterium (assembly GCA_963735415.1). Lineage (GTDB taxonomy): Bacteria > Actinomycetota > Actinomycetes > Streptosporangiales > Streptosporangiaceae > Trebonia. The sequence goes on from CAVTLB010000012.1 coordinate 562,103, forward strand.
ATAGCGCCAGCGCCTGGTCGTAGTGCCGGTGCGCCACGGCCGGCGCGCCCATCTGGAGCGCCTCCTGCCCCGCCCGGACCGAGGCGGCGAACGCGCCGGGGATGTCGTGGCTGGCCAGGCTATGGTGGGCGAGCTGGGCCGCCACGCCGGTCGCGCCCGGTGCCCGCGCGGCCAGCAGCACCGCGAGCCGGGCGTGCAGCCGGGTCCGCTCACCCGGCATCAGGTCGTTGTAGACCGCCTCTCGCAGCAGCGCGTGCCGGAACGCGTAGCCCGAGTCGGCCTGGTGCTCGGCGTCGGTGAGGACCGGCACCAGGAGCTGATGCGCCACGAGCTCCCTGACGGCCGCGTCATACTCCGGATCGGCCAGCCCCGCGTAGTCCGTGACAAGGGCACGGACGATCTCGTCGTCGGCCCGGCGCCCCTCCACCGCGGCCGCCCGCAAGACCTGCTGCGCCGCGTCGGATACCCGCTCGACCCGGGAGAGCAGCAGCGCCGCCAGTCCGGAGGGAAGCGGCCCCGCGTCCGAGAAGGCGGCCAGCAGTTCCTCCGCGTAGTACGGGTTGCCGTCGGCCCGCTCCACGATCCGGTTGAGGATGGCGGCGGACCCGGGACCGGGGACGGGCCCGGACTGCAGGGAGGACAGGAGCTCCCCCATCGCGGCCGGCGGCAGTGCCGACAGCTCCACCGACGTGACGTCGGACAGCCGCAGCAGGTCGGCGACGACTGCCCGCAGCGGGTGACGGCGGTGCAGGTCGTCGGTGCGGTAGGTGAGGACCAGGGCGACCCGCTCGCGGTGCAGCATGCGGGACAGGAAGGTGACCATGTCGCGGGTGGACGCGTCCGCCCAGTGCAGGTCTTCCAGGACGAGCAGTACCGGGGCCTGCTCCGCGAGCTCGGCCAGCAGCCCCAGCACCGCGCCGAACATCTGCTCCCGCGCCAGCCCGGACCGGTCCGCCTCGGCCTGCTGCCCGGCCGAGCCGTCCGGCAGCAGCCGGGCGAGTACCGGACGCTTGCTGACCGCCTCGGCCAGCCGCGCCGCCTCCCGCGGCGGTAGCCGAACGCCGCGCAGGGCGTCGGCGAAGGGCAGGTAAGGGACGCTGTCCCCGATCTCAGCGCACTGCCCGCACAGCACCGTGACGCCCTTGCCCTCGGCGATCACGGAGAAGCTCGCTAACCAGCCGGGACTTGCCGATGCCCGCGTCGCCGCTGACGAGCGCGCCGACCGCGCGGCCTGCCCCGGGCACGACCAGGATAGCGTCATCGAGCCAGGCGAGGAGCCGCTGCAGCTCAGCCTCGCGCCCTACCAGTACCGCCATGCCCCAATTATCCCACCGGCTCGCCCGGGGACTCGATTCAATTAAGCTGGTCGCATGGACAAGGTGATCCGGACCGAGGCGGAATGGCGCGAGCAGCTGACGCCCGAGGAGTACCACGTGCTGCGGCAGGCCGGGACCGAGCGGCCGTTCACTGGCGAGTACACCGACGCCAAGAGGCAGGGCGCCTACCGCTGCCGCGCGTGCGGGGCGGAGCTGTTCCGCTCGGAGGCGAAGTTCGACTCGCACTGCGGCTGGCCGTCCTTCTACCAGCCGACCGCTGACGACGCGGTGACCCTGATCGAGGACCGGTCACTGGGCATGGTCCGGGTCGAGGCGCGGTGCGCGGCGTGCGATTCTCACCTCGGCCACGTCTTCACCGGCGAGGGCTACCCGACGCCGACCGACGAGCGCTGGTGCATCAACTCGATCTCGCTGACCCTGGAACCCGAGGAGTAGCCTCGCGTTAATCGGTGCGATTGCAGGCACCTGTGGCATGGGGGCTCGTTTTAGATATTGAGACATGAGGCGGGCGAAGGCATGAATTTCCCCGGTGCGGGCTCGAGCGGGGGCAACGGCGGAGCAGCTGGCTTGAGGTTCAACCCGGCACCCGGCTGGCCGCGCCCGCCAGCGGACTGGGTTCCGCCCGAGGGCTGGCAGCCCGACCCGGCCTGGCCGCCGGCTCCGGAGGGGTGGAGCTTCTGGGTGCCCGACCCAGACGCCGCGGGCGCCCCGGGTGCCCCCGCCCCGGCGGACCAGGACGACTCCGAGATCCGGGTGTCGCTCGGCGGGCAGTCGTTCACGATCCGGCCCGGGCAGGAGATCCGGATCGGGCGGGCGCCGGAGAATGACATGGTGGTGCCGGAGCCGACCGTCTCCCGGCAGCACGGCGTGGTCCGTCGCGGGCCGGGAGGCTGGGAATTCGCGCAGGCCGGCTCGGCCCCGACCTTCCTGAACGGCCAGCCGGTCACCCAGGTCGCCGTGGACCGCGCGCTCGAACTGGCGCTCGGCGGCCTCGACGGGCCCCGGCTGACCCTGGAGCCGGCGGAGGGCACTCGGCGCCTGCCGGCGGTCGCGCCTGACCCCAGCTGGCGGCAGGCCGGCGGGCTGGCGAGTGCCGCCGGCGGCGCCCCGGGCTGGCCGGCGCCGCCTGGCGGGCGGCAGTCCGGCTACCCCTCGCCGGCCTATCCCTCCTCGTCGTGGGGAGCGCCGCCCGCCTGGGGCAACTCGCCGCCAGTGCGGCCCCCAGGGCATCCCGGGGACGACATGGGGAACGCGCTGCGGATCTTGTTCCCCGTGCACAGCTGGCTGCACAACTCGGGCTGGCGGCAGGGGCTGCGGCTGGGCGTGATCGTCTACGCGCTGCTGCCGCTGATCTTCCTCACGGTGCTGAGCTCCTCGACCAGCCTGTCCGCGCCGGGCTGGGCCTACAGCCTGTACGTGGCCCCGCTCTGGCTCATCGGCTTCTGGCTGCTGATCCGGCCGCCGGACCGGCCGGGCAAGCAGGAGATCGTGATCGCCGCCGCGATCGTCGTGTGGACCTTCGCCTGGCTCAACACCGTCACGATCGCCATCAACGACGCGCTCCCCATATCAAAGGGGATCGATCTGCTGTCGGCCCTCGTGATCGGCCTCAACGAGGAGACCTCGAAGGCGCTTCCGGTCCTGCTCGCCGGCCTCATCCTGTGGAAGTTCCGCAAGGTCAAGCTGGACGTCCGGATGTGGATGATCTTCGGGACCATCGCCGGGCTCACCTTCGGCGTCACCGAGCAGGCCATCTACACCTCGAGCGACATCGTCATCATCGCCCAGGCGCACTCCCCCAACGATAGCGGTCCAGGCCACCCTCGCCTTCGCCGAGCGGGTCTTCGTCGACGGGTTCCAGCACGCGGTGTGGGCGGGCATCTCCGGGTTCTTCATGGGCCTGGCGATCAACTACCGCAGGCGGCGCTTCCAGCTGATCGCGATCGGCATCGGGACGCCCGCCCTGCTGCACGCGGCCAACGACTGGCTCGCCGCCGACTCGCCGTGGATCTGGATCGCCATCCAGGCGGCGTCGCTGCTGCTGTTCCTCGGCTACACGATGACGGCGGCGTCGATCGAGGACACCGTCCGGCACAGCAACGTGTTCCGCGGGCAGTCGATGATCATGGAGGCGGTCCGGCTGCCGGACCAGCCCCCGCGGCAGTAGGCCACCGTCAGGCCGGGGGCTGCCAGTCGTAGATCTTGTCGAGGCCGCGCATGGCCGCGCCGGGGCTGAGCTTGCCCATGACGGCCGCGAGGCCGTCGCGGAGCGCGACCGCCACCGGGGAGGACCACGTGGTCATCGCGGCCGCGCGGCGCGACCACCGGACGACGTACCGCGTTCGCTCCGTCCGGGCGGCGGAGTAGGCGGCCAGCGCGGCCTGGACCGAATCGGCCGACGACGGGCCGCCGCCCGCGGAACCGGCCGACATCAGGCGGGACAGCACGACCGCGTCCTCTAGGGCCTGGCAGGCACCCTGGCCGAGGTTGGGCGTCATCGGGTGCGCCGCGTCGCCGAGCAGCGCGACCCTGCCCTGGTGGAACGACGGGAGCGGCCGGGCGAGCTCGGCCACGTCGTGCCTGAGCACGTCACCGGGGGTCGCGCTGGCGAGCAGCGACGGGATCGGCTCGTGCCACCCGCCGAACCGGCGCACCAGTTCGGCCAGCTCACCGCCGTCTCCCCGGCCGCGCTCGCCCGGCTCGGCGGGGGCCGCGGCATAGCAGTACACCCGCCCGTCGGCCAGCGGCATGACGCCGAACACCGCGCCCCGGCCCCACGTCTCGGCCATCACGGGAACCTCGCCGGGCCTGGGGACGAGCAGCCGCCACGTGGTGAAGCCCGCGTACCTCAGGCCCGGCTCGCCCGGCCACAGCGCGGCCCGCACGCCGGAGCCTGCGCCGTCGGCGGCCACGACGAGGTCGGCCCGCAACTCCCCGGCGGAGGTGACGACCTGCCCGGAGGAGGAAACCGAGGAAACCGCCGTGGACAGGGCGAGCACCCCGCCGGGAATCCGGGTGAGCAGCAGGCCGACCAGCTCTGATCGCGGCAGCAAGATGATGGGGTCGCCGAACCGGTCGCTCACCATCGTCGCGGAGCTGGCGCGGATCAGCCATCGCCCGTTCCTGCGCCGCATCCCCATCGCCTGCGCGACCGCGTGCTTGCGCGCCTCGTCACCGAGGCCGAGGACGTCCAGCGCCCGCAGCCCGTTCGGCGCGAGGCCCAGCCCCGACCCGACCGGCTCGACGGACGCGGCCCGCTCGCAGACGGTCACGTCCCATCCGGCCTCGCACAGCCCCGCGGCCGCGGCCAGCCCGCCGATCCCGGCCCCGACCACGACCGCCGCGGGCCGCGCTCTCACCTCGCCCATATCAGCCCTTCTATCACCTCGTCCTTGACCGCCTCCCTGGCAGGCCGGCCACGGATCGCACGGAGGCGGTCACGCCGCCAGGGCCGCCCGCGCGGCCGCGCCCGCTTGCGCCCCGTACGGCTCGCCGAACAGGCAGGCGTGCACGAGCAGCGGGTGCAGCTGGTGCAGCGGCACCCGCGCCCGCCACCCGGCGGCCAGTGGCGTCACCGCATCGTAAGCCGCCAGGATCTCGTCCCGATAGGGCGCGCCGAACAGGGCGAGCATCGCCAGGTCCGTCTCCCGGTGCCCGCCGTGCGCCGCCGGGTCGATCAGCCAGCCCTTTCCGCCGGACCACAAGACGTTGCCCGACCACAGGTCGCCGTGGATCCTGGCCGGCGGCTCGGGCGGCCCGGCCAGCTCGTCGATCTTGTCGATGACGGCCGACACGAGGCGGCCGTCCGCGCGCGACAGCCCGCCCCGGCCGCTCGCCGTTTCGGCGTAGGGAACGAGCCGGTTCTCCGCGTACCACCGGCCCCAGTGCGTTCCCTGGGGCTGGCCTGGCCGCTGGCTCGGCAGCGGGGAGGCCGGCGATGTAGCCGGGCCACGGCGCGCCGAATGCTCCCGCGCCGGCGGCGTGCAGCCGCGCGAGGGCGGCGCCGAGCTGGCCGGCCGCCTCCCGCGTGGGGCGGCCGGGCGGCAGCAGCTCGATGACGAGACTCTCGTCATCGACGGCGAGGACCTCGGGAACGGGCACCACGCGCGGCTCGGCCAGCCAGCGCAGCCCGTTCGCCTCGGCCGCGAGCTCGGCCGCCTGCCCGTCGCGGGTGGCCTGCTTGATGAAGACGTCCCGGCCGTCGGCGAGCGTCGCGATCAGGTGCCGCATCCCGTGCGACGCGCCGACCACCCTGGCCCGGCGCGGTTGCAGTCCCACCCGGCCACTATCCCACTCTCGCCGGCCAGCCGGGCCGGGGCCGCCTGACGGCCGGGGCGTGGTCAGTCCGCACCGGGCGGCGGCTCAAGCACTTAATCGCCGAGACCGTGACGGGCGTCACATGAATTAGATTCACCTACCGGGCCGTCACTATCTGTGACATGCTATCGGTCCGGCCCGCCACCGGAGCGCACGCCAGACGGAGTTGCTCGGCCATGACAGCGGCCCACGCTTTCACGATTCCCGCATGCCCTGAATGTGGCTCCAATAAATCACCTTTACCTGGCGGTACGCGTTACGCGGCGCTTGAGTGACACGGTCGCACCCGCCTCCGGGCAGTGCGCTTATTGGCTACTGTGCGTGCCTTTGACATACGCGCGAATCCCCGTGTTACGTTGACCGAAAGGCACCGCAGCGTCGCACCGAAGCCAGGAAAGGCGGCGCACCGCACCAGGGCATGCGGGCAGTGGCTGCCGGGGCCGTTTGCCCCGCCCCAGCAGCCCGAGTCTTCACGTTACTTCTGAAAGAGCACAACGTGAAAACTAGAGGTGATCTTAACGTGATACCCCAGGTGGCGGCATCCCCGCCCCGGACCGCGTCCGGCGGGATGTCCTTAAGCGCCATCAGGCCATCGTCAGCGAGCTATCCACTGCCAGCTCGTGTTCGGTCCTCATCATTCCTGACCGCATTTTCCGCTGCACCCGGGAACAGGCCTGTCCCCCAATGGCAGCCATTCGCCCTCTCAGGGAGGTTCATGATGTCCGTAGCCACTCATCCCCGAGTACCCGCACCCGCCGATCCCGCAGGCGACGCGACCGATACCTACCTGCGTGAGCAGGCCCGGCGCATGCGCGTCGAGACACTCAGAATGATCTTCGCGGCAGGCTCGGGGCATCTCGGCTCGTCGCTGTCCTGCACGGACCTCATCAGCGTGCTCAAGTTCGACCAGATGAAGTGGTCGGCGGCCACCCCCCGCCAGGAATCAGACGTCTTCGTCCTGTCAAAGGGGCACGCCGTCCCCGCGTGGTACGCGGCGCTGATCGTCAGCGGCGAGCTCGATCGCGCGGAAGCGGGAACACTGCGCACCATCGACAGCCGCCTCCAGGGCCATCCCGACCGCCGCCGGTTCGACCAGGTCGACGTGAGCACCGGCGCGCTCGGCCAGGGACTATCCATCGCGATCGGCCGGGCTGAGGCCAAGCGGCTACGCGGGCGAACCGACTACGCGTACTGCATACTCGGCGACGGCGAGATGCAAGAAGGCCAGGTGTGGGAGGCCATCGGCTACGCCGGCGCGCGCGGCACCCCCAATGTCATCGGCTTCATCGACTACAACCGGAGCCAGAACGACGGGCCGCTCGACGAGATCATGCCGCTGGACCCGTTGCGCGACAAGGTCCGCTCCTTCGGGTGGCATGTCCAGGAGGCCGACGGGCACTCCTACCGCGACATCCGCTCGGCGATCCTGGCCGCTAAGGCGCGTCACGACCGGCCGTCGATGATCGTGGCCAGTACCAGGAAGGGCTATCTCGGTCCCGGCAAGGTCGCCCTCAACGGCTCGCACAGCGCGTCGCTGACGAGGGACGCCTACGACGAGGCCCTGCGGTACCTGGAGGCACCGGCATGAAGGCGACACGAGACCACTTCGGGCAGGCACTTGTCGACGCGGCGGCCGATAGCGACGCAGTCGTCGTCGTCAACTGCGACCTCGCGTCGGCCACCAAGACGGCGGCCTTCAAGGGCAGGTTCCCCGAGCGGTTCTTCGAGTGCGGGATCGCCGAGGCGAACGGCATCGGCATCGCCTCCGGGCTCGCGCAAGAGGGCTACCGGCCCTTCGTCGCGAGCTTCGGGCACTTCCTGTCCGGCAAGTACCTGGAGATCTTCCAGTCCGTTGGCCTCAACGACTCCGGCGTGGTGATGGTGGGGACGCACGCGGGCCTGGCGATCGGCAAGGACGGCCCCACCCAGATGGGGCTGCGCGACCTGTCGCTGATGCGGACGCTGCCCAACCTGGAGATCTTGCAGCCCGCGGACGGGATCGAGACGCTCGCGATGGTGGAGTACCTCGTGCGCGGGACCCGTCCGTCGTACCTGCGGCTATGCCGCCAGCCCCTGGCGGAGGTCCATTCCCGGGACTACCGCTTCACGTTCGGCATGCCGGATGTCGTGCACCCCGGCGGCGGCGACGGCCTGGTCGTTTTCACGATGGGCGGCATGGTGCAGGTCCTGCTCGACGCGCTTCCTGCCCTCGGCGAGGCCGGAGGACCTCGACGTCCCGCACTTCACCGACCCGGCCCTGTTCGGGTGGCTGATGGACCCGGACGTCCTCGACGTGGTCGAGGCCATCATCGGCGCCGACATCGCGGTGTTCACCTCGCATTTCTTCTGCAAGCCCGCAGGCGACGGCAAGAGCGTGCCGTGGCACGCCGACGCCTACTTCTGGCGGCAGATGATCCACCCGGCGGCCGACGCGATCACCGTGTGGCTCGCCATCGACCCGTCCACGCTGGAGAACGGCTGCATGACGGTGATCCCGCGCAGTCACGCGCTCGGCCAGGGCGGCACCTACACCCGCGGCGCGGGCGAGGCCGCGGTGTTCGACGAGGCGCTGGACGAGTCGCAGGTCGAGGCGGACAGGGCGGTACCGATCGAGCTCCAGCCGAACCAGTTCAGCATCCACGCCGGAGGGCTCGTTCACAGCAGCGCGCGCAACTTCAGCGCCAAGCGGCGCTGCGGCTTCACGATGCGCTACATCAGCACGCGGGTCCGCTTCGACGAGCAGGGCGTGGGCGACCGGCATCAGATCTTCCTGGCCCGCGGCCGGGATCACGCGGGCAATCGCTACGCTGACCCGAGCGTCGCCCACCCCGAGCTGGTCCGGTCCCGCGGCAGCGGGCAGAATTTCGTCGGCGCGAAGCGCTAGCGCCCGGGCATGACGGGCCGTGCACGTGCTGGTTAACGCGGTCGACGAGCGTGACGGAGGCGTCGCGCGGCTGCCCTGCGCCGCCATGCTGTTCGACATGGACGGGACCATCGTGGACTCCCGCCGCTGCGTCGAGAGGAAATGGCGCGCGTGGGCGGCCCGCCGCGGCCTGGACCCGGCCGCGGTGCTGGCCGGCTCGCGGGGGCTGCGCAACGAGGACACGATCCGGCTGTTCGCGCCGGACCTCGACGCCGAGGCCGAGTCCGCGGCGCTCAAGCGCCAGGAGGAACGCTGCCGCGACGGCATCGTGGCCGTCGCGGGGGCGGCCCGGCTGCTGCGCCACCTGCCCGCGCAACGCTGGGCCGTGGTGACCTCAGCCTGGACGCGACTGGCCCGGCTGCGCCTGCGCTGTGCCGGGCTGCCCCTCCCGGCCGTCCTCGTGACCTCCGACGACGTCGAGCGGGGCAAGCCCGATCCGGAGGGGTACCTGCAGGCCGCCCGCCGGCTCATGGTGCCACCGCGGCTCTGCGTGGTCGTGGAGGACGCGCAGGCCGGGATCGCGGCGGCCAGGGCCGCCGGGATGCGGGTGATCGCGGTCACGGCCGCCTCGGCGCCCGGGCACCTGCACGCGGACGCGGTTGTCGGCGATCTCACGGCCGTGAGCATCCACGACGCGGCACCCGACTAGGCAGCTCAACCGGAGGTGGCGGTGCTCCAGCAACTCTGGCGCGAGGCGAACAGGCCGGCGGTCGCGTTCGCGGCCAACGGCGCGCTTTACGGGAGCCTGCTTGCCCGCTATCCCGAGATCGCCGATCGCGTCCACGCGAGCAACAGCGAGTTCGGCCTCGCGCTGTTCGCGTCCGCTCTCGGCGGCCTCGCCGGGTCATTGCTGTCCCGGTTGCTGATCCGTCGCTTCGGCGAGCTAGGCGCCACGATCATCACCGGCTCGGGCTACTCGGTGTTCTGCGTCGCGATCGCCTCGGCCGGCCAGCTGTGGATGCTGAGCGTGGCCTTCCTCGTGACCGGGCTGTTCGATGGCGCGCACGACGTCGCGATGAACTCCTACACCGTTCTCATCCAGCAACGACAGCACCGGCTCATCCTCGGGCGGATGCACGCGATCTGGTCACTGGCCATGGTCGCGGCGGGCGCGCTCGGCACGGGCGCGGTCGCGCTGCACGTGCCGGTCATCGCTGCGGTCGTCGTCCCGGGAGCATGCACGCTGCTGGCGCACCTGGCCATGCTGCGCTGGCGCGGGGGGCAGGCCGCCGGGGAGGGGCAGGCCGGGCCGACGGTCGCGCGGGAGGCCGAAGCGGGGGCCATCGACCGCCGGCCAGGGCTTCGAGCCGCGGTACTCCTGCTGGGCGCGGCGGCCTTCTGCGCGAGCTACATCGAGAATCCAGGACAGGAGTGGACCGGGCTGATGCTCGGCCGCGGCTTCCACGCCGGCGCGCAGCTGGCCGCGGCGGCGCCGGTCACCTTCTCGATGGGACTGGTGGTGTCGCGCCTGCTGCTCGGTCCCGGCACCGCCCGCTACGGCATCCCGGTAATGGCGCGTGCCTCATCCGCCGTGATCATCGTGGCGATGACGGGCGGGTTCATCGTGTCCGCCGTCCACGGCCCGGCGTACGCTGCCCTGCTGGCCGTCGGCATCGGCGGCATTGGCGCCGGCCCCGCGTTCCCCCTGCTGTTCGGTGCCGCCGACCACATGTCGGCCCGCCACGGGATCCCGGCGTCCTCGATCGCGACCACGGTGTCCGCGCTGTCGCGCGTTGGCGCCATCAGCGCGCCCGTCGCGACCGGCTTTCTCACCGGCAGCCTTGGCTTGCCGGTCATCTTCCTCATGATGGCCGCGGCAGGCGCGGTGCTGCTCCTCACGCTGCCGCGCGGCGCGGCCGGGGGCGAGCGCGGCGCCGGCCGGGCGCCGCGGGGTATAACCACCTCGGCCGCGTACCGGGACGAAGGAGGCTGACAGTGGAGTACACCCGACTCGGCGCCACGGGACTGGTGGTGTCGCGGCTCGCGCTCGGCTGCATGAGCTTCGGCGCGCCCGGCCGGGGCGCCGATTCCTGGACGCTGGATGAGGCCGAGAGCCGTGTCATCATCCGCCAGGCCGCCGAGGCGGGGATCAACGTCTTCGACACCGCCAACGTCTACTCGGACGGGTCCAGCGAGGAGATCGTCGGCCGCGCCCTGCGCGAGTACTGCAGGCGCGACGAGGTCGTGCTCGCGACCAAGGTATTCGGCCCGATGCACGCCGGGCCCAACGGCGGCGGGCTATCGCGCAAGTCGATCCTGAGCGAGCTCGACGCCAGCCTGCGCCGCCTGGGCACCGACTATGTCGACCTGTATCAGGTCCACCGCTGGGACCCTGGCACGCCCGTCGCCGAGACGATGGAAGCGCTGGACGACGCGGTGCGGGCGGGAAAGGTCCGCTACCTGGGAGCCTCGTCCATGTGGGCATGGCAGTTCGCCAAGGCGCAGCACACCGCGCTGCTGCGCGGCTGGACGCCGTTCGTCTCGATGCAGGACTACTACAACCTGATCTACCGCGAGGAAGAGCGCGAGATGCTGCCGCTGTGCCGGGACATGGGAGTCGGCGTGCTGGCATGGAGCCGCTGGCACGCGGCCGCCTGGCGCGCGACTGGGACACCGCCTCCGCACGCACGGCCGACGATGCCTTCGGGCACCAGCTGTACGCCGCGACGCAGGCCGCCGACCGGACGGTCGCGGGACAGCTGGCCGACGTGGCGGCGGCACGGCAGGTCCCCCGCGCGGCCGTCGCGCTCGCGTGGCTGCTGCGAAATCCCGTGGTCACGGCGCCGATCATCGGCGTCACCCAGCCTGGCCAGGTACGCGAGGCACTCACCGCCCTCGATCTCGAGCTCACCGGCGACGAGGTGGCGCGACTCGAAGCCGGCTACGTCCCGCACCCGGTCGTCGCCATCGAATGACCGTGGTGTCTCGGGCCGGTCTGCGGCTAGTCCAGCGTGCGCGGAGGGAGCTGGCGGTTGCGCTTGGTATCGGACCTGCGCTTCTTGTCCGCCAGGCGGCGCTCGCGCGATGACCTGCTGGGCTTGGTCGCGACGCGGGACCGGGGCGGCGGGGCGATGGCGGCGCGCAGCAGGGCGGCGAGCCGGGCGCGGGCTTCCTGCCGGTTCATCAGCTGGCTCCGCTCGCCCGATGACGCGACGGTGAGCACGCCGTCGGCAAGCCGGGAGGCCAGCCGCTCCTGGGCGCGTGCCCGTGCCCAGTCGGGCAGCGCCCGCGAGCGGGCGACGTCGAAGGACAGCTCCACGCGCGAGTCCGTGGTGTTCACCGACTGCCCGCCGGGCCCGGAAGATCGCGAGAACCGCTCGGCGAGCTCGCCGGCTGGTATCACCAGCCAGGCGTTCACCCGCAAGTCCGCGGTTATCCCATCGCCGGCCACACGTTCTAGTATGCCATCTTCGGCAACTAGCTCCTAGCTCGCCTTGTTGGCGGTAAAGGTCGTGCAAGCCGGGTCGGTGACGTCGCCGCTCATGGTCTTCCCGCCGTTGGTGAGCGGGCCGGCGTTCAGGCTCACCGTCTCGTATCCGGCGGGCTGGTGTATCCACTGGCCAGCGCCGAATTGAATTCCGTTCGTCGAGTACGCTCCGGTCATCTTGAACTCGCCCGAGGGAACGCCGGGGTTGCCCGGGACGGCATAGAAGCTGAAGGTCGCCGTGGCAGACCCGCCCGGCGCGGCCTGGATGTCCAGCCGGAGCCCGGTGAGGCCCTGGGAGCAGGTGTAGGTGCCGACCCAGGTGCCCGTGAGCTGCGCCTGAAGAGTCTCGTGATGCTGGTTCAGCGCGACCGCCGCGCCGATGCCCCCGCAGATCAGGACCGCCGCCGCCGATCCCGCCAGGACCGCCTTCTTCTTCCTCCCGCCGCCGCGGGGCCCGGTGGCGGGCGTGCCGGGGATGGTCCCTGGCGCCCAGGCCGGGGCCCCGGGCCGCGGCCGACGGGACGGTGAAGGGGGCCGGGGACTGCTGGGCCGGCGGTACGTGGAATGCCGGCGGCCGCTGGCCGGGCGGTGCCCACGGGGAGGCTGCCCACGGGGAGGCTGCTGGTACTGGCGGAGGCGGGGCGAACGCGGCCTGACCGGGCCCGGGAACGCTCCCCCACGCCGGGGCGGGTGCCTGCCCGGGCGCGCGCACGGCGGCGTCCAGCGCGGCGGCGAACTCGCCGCATGACGGGAAGCGGGCCGCCGGGTCCTTGGCCATCGCCCGGGCCATCACGGCGTCAACTGACGCGGAAAGCCCCGGGCGCAGCGCCGCCAGGGAGGGGGCCGGCTGTTGAAGGTGAGCGAAGAGGGTGGCCATCGTCTCGTCGCGCGCGAACGGGACGCTGCCGGTGAGCAGGCTGAACGCGACGCAGGCCAGGGAGTACTGATCCGAGCGCGCGCTGGCCGGCGGCTTGCCGGTGATCTGCTCGGGGGCGCAGTAGTCCGGGGTGCCGAGGAACGCGCCGGACGCGGTGAGGCCGGTCGCGGACGAGGCGACCTTGCTCAGGCCGAAGTCCGCCAGGTAGGCGTGCTCGGGCCGGCCCGGCGTGCTGTCGATGAGCACGTTGCCCGGCTTCACGTCGCGGTGCACCAGGCCCGCGTGATGAGCGGCGTCAAGCGCGGAGGCGATCTGGCTGATGAGAGAGGCCGTCCGGGCCGGCGCGAGCGGGCCGCCGGCGCGGCGCATCAGGCTGCTGAGGTCACCGCCGGGCACGAGGCGGGTCGCGAGGTACAGCACTCCGTCCGACTCGCCCGCCCCGTACACCGGGACGATGTGCGGTTCCTCCACCGCCGCGACCGAGCGGGACTCGCGCAGGAACCGGCGGCGGAACTCCTCGTCGTGGGCCAGGGCAGGCGACAGCACCTTCAGCGCCACCACACGTCCCAGTGACTCGTCGCGGGCGCTGAACACCACTGCCATCCCGCCCGACCCGACCCGACGCTCGATCACGTACTGAGCGACGCGGCTACCCGGTCCCAGCCACGCTTGCCCGCCGCCAGGCGGCACATTGTCGTCGGTCATTCCACCTCCCGGATAATTGTCCAGGATTCCTCCCGGGCATTACGCCTATGCCGGAAGGTATGGCGGTAACGATCGCGCCACCAGCTACTGACCCGCGTAGGCGCGCTCCAGCTCAGCGACGTCGAACTTCGTCATGCGCAGCATGGCGGCGGTGACGCGAGCGACCTTGTCCTGGTCCGGGTCGTGGATCATCGTGTAGAAGGCGGTGGGGATGACCTGCCAGCTCAGGCCGTACTTGTCCGAGAGCCAGCCGCAGGCGACTTCCTGGCCGCCCTCGGTCAGCCGGTCCCAGTAGTAGTCCACCTCCGCCTGGTCCGCCGCCTCGACCATGAGCGACACGGCCGCGCTGAACGTGTACTGCGGGCCGCCGTTCAGTGCCAGGTAGTTCTGCCCGTTAAGGGTGAATTCCACGGTCATGACCTTGCCGGCCTCCCCTGGCCCGGCATCGGTGTACCGCTGCACGCCGGTGATGGCCGAGTCCTTGAAGATGCTCGTGTAGAACCGCGCCGCCTCCTCGCCCTGATCGTCGAACCACAGGCAGGTGGTGAATGGCTTGCCGGTCATGGGGTGCCTCCTCGGTTGTCCTGGTCACGTGCCCTCGTCAAGTAAGACGCCGCCGGGTTGCCGTCCTCATCGCCTAGCTGCCCGCTATCTGCTCCGACGCCCCCAGGCTCAGCGGCTTGCAGGTGATGTCCGCCTGGGGCTCCACCACCTTCGATTGCCAGTAGCGGCGGATCGCGCGCGATCAGCCACGCTCTGTAAGTGTTCCGGATCAAGGCGAGTTCTCGGCGTGTCGCGGAAGCGGATCGTTATGCCCGATTTGCCGCATTTACGTGGCCTCTGTCGCTGCTGGTCATCGCTAGCCGGCAGCGGTCAACGGGCCTAGCTGATTCAGGCTTCGGGGGCGCGCGCCCCCAAACTGTAAGTCATTTAGGCCCGATGACGATAGGCGACCATGCGCGACGCGTCTGCCCTCCCTGCCGTCCGACGGGCACCCCGAGCACAAGCGAGGCACGATAGCGGAATTGAGGCACGCGACTCGCCGCAACGCCACCTCATTTTGAAGCGCTCACCTACCCGGCACGAACCCGCGACCGACTTGCTGGCTAACAGGTCGATCATGGGACGACGCGCTGCGCAGCGGGCGGAGCGCTCCCGCGAGCGGTTAATTCATTTGAGCGCTGATGCGGTGACGCCTAGGCTCGGGCATGTGCACGGCTTGAGCGAGCGCGAGGCCTATCTTTTCGACGTGCAAGGCTGGCTGGTCATCCCGCGGATCATCAGGCCAGGCCTGCTCCAGGCGCTCAACGACGCCTTGGACGCGAACCAGGACCGCTTCGGCGAGGAAGACGAAGACCTGGCCGAGGAGTCGAGGACGCTGGCCGGCGAGCACCGCCGCCGCACGTGCCGGGGGATGCTGGAGTGGCCGCGCCCGCACTGCGGGCCGTTCCGCATGCTGATGGCGTACCCGCCGCTGATCGGCTACCTCGACGGGTTGCTCGGGCGGGGCTGGCACCTTGACCACCCCCCGGAGGTATTCGACTACCCGCGCGGCACCGAGGGTCACGTCCTGCACTTCGGCGAGCCGTTTCCGCAAGACAGCATCTGGTATCAGGCCCGCGGCGGCACGCTGCGCTCGGGGCTGCTGGCGGTGGAGTTCCTGCTCACCGACCAGCCCGCCGGGCGTGGCGGCTTCTGCGCCATCGCCGGCAGCCACAAGGCTAACTTCCCCCGGCCCCGGAGCATCTCCCTGTGGGAACAGGACCAGTGCGTGGTGACGAACCCGGGCGCGCGCGCCGGGGACGTGATCGTCTTCACCGAGGCGCTCGCCCACGGGACCCTGCCGTGGCGCAACGACTTCGGCCGCCGGGTGGCGGTGTACCGCTTCGCGGCCAAGACCGTCCAGTACGCCTCGGGCTTCCACGAGGTGGTCATGCCACAGTGGGCCTCTGAGCTGACGCCGGCGCAGCGCGCCGCCATCGAGCCGGCCCGCTTCTACGACAAGGCGATCATCGAGCCCGACGCCGCGGTGAGCAGGCCATGGGAGGAATACGACGGACCGGCGCAATCGTGATCAGCCCGTCATCAACCGCCATCAACACGTAGCGGCGACCGCGTCGTCATCTGGGCATGAGACGGGCACGAGTGCTTATCGCCGGGACTATCGCCGGCATCATCATCTGCGGTTTCGGGCTGGCTGGCTGCTCCGGTAGCGGGGCCAGCTCGTCCGTGTCATCGGCCCAGGGCGCCGCCTCGGTTCCCGCGGCCGGGGGCGCGCCGGCGAACGGCTACGGCGCGGCCCGCTCCGAGTCGGGCGCCAGTGCCGGGAATGCCGGCCAGCCAGGCCAGCCCCGCGCGGCTGGCCTCCTCCAGCCAGTCGATCATCTACACGGCGCAGCTCAGCGTGCGCTCCAAGAACGTGAGCACGGCGCTGGGCCAGGCCACGCAGATCGTTGAGGCGGCCGGCGGGTACGTCTCGTCGGAGAGCGCGAGCAACGATCCTGACCACCCGGCCGCCGGCACCGCGACGGTCACGTTCAAGATCCCGGTCGCCGCCTACCAGCAGGCTCTCGCCAGCCTTTCCGGCGCGAGCGTGGGCACGCAGCTGTCGCTGAAGCAGCAGGCGCAGGACGTGACCCAGCAGGTGGCCGACGTCACCAGCCAGGTGACCTCCGATGAGGACGCCATCGCCCAGCTGCGCACCCTGCTGAAGCACGCCGGGTCGATCGGGAACCTGCTCCAGGTGCAGGACCAGATCAACACCGAAGAGGGCAACCTTGAGGCGATGGAGGCGCAGCAGCGGGCGCTGGACCATGAGGTCAGCTACGCGACGGTCACCGTCACGATCGTCGGGCCGAAGGCCGCCGCCCCCAGGCCGAAGAAGGCAGCGCCGCCGCCCGGCCTGGTCAGCGGCGCGACCGGCGGCTGGCACGCGTTCAGGCTGACGATCGACTGGATCCTGGCGATCATCGGGGCGGTGGCGCCGTTCGCCGCCGCGGCCGCGGTGCTCGCGGCCCTCGCGTGGTGGGTCCGCCGCCGGCTCCGCCGTCCCGCGGCGGCCACGCCGGTGCCGGACGCGCCCGCCGGGGAGTAGCCGGGGAGTGAGGTCAGGCCAGGTCGGCGACCAGTTGCGCGGGCGGCTTGCGGCGGCCGGTGAAGAACGGGATCTCGACCCGGGTGTGCCGGCGGGCGTCCGCGCCGCGCAGGTGGCGCATGAGGTCGACGATCCGGTGCAGCTCGTCGGCCTCGAAGGCCAGCATCCACTCGAAGTCGTTCAGCGAGAAGCAGCTGACCGTGTTCGCGCGGACGTCCGGGTACTCGCGCGCCATCATCCCGTGCTCGGCGAGCATCCGGCGGCGCTCGGCCGGGTCCATCAGGTACCACTCGTAGGAGCGGACGAACGGATAGACCGAGACGTAGTTCTTCGGCTCCTCCTCGGCCAGGAACGCCGGGATGTGGCCCTTGTTGAACTCGGCCGGGCGGTGCAGCGCCATCGCGCTGAACACCGGCTCGCTGGCGCGGCCGAGGCGCGTCCGGCGAAACAGCGCGTACGCCTCTTGCAGCTCGTCGGACGTCGGCGCGATGGTCCACAGCATGTAGTCGGCGTCGGCGCGCATCCCCTGGATGTCGTAGCAGCCCCGGGTGGCGATGCCCTTGCCCGCCGCCTGGTCGATGAACTCGGCGAGCTCCCCGCCGGCCGCCCCGCGCCCGGCGTCCAGCGCGGCCCGGTCCGACACCCGGAACACCGACCACATGGTGTAGCGGATCAGCTCGTTGAGCTCCCGCGCCTTGAGCCGCTGCTTCTCGTCGCCGTGCTCGTGGTTATCGCCCTCAGACATGCCTTTCATCGTACAAACACGCGTCATTGCCCCCGGCAGGCCCGGGGGGGTTAACGTCAGCCGGCCCGCGGCCTCCCGGACCGGCGTCCGGGAGGCCGCGGGCCGCTACCTCGCTAGCTGAACTGGAACCAGTTCACGTTCACGAAGTTCGTGCCGGTGGTGGTGGTGAAGGTCACGTACAGCGTCTGCGTGCCTGACGGCACCGGCGAGCCGGCCACCGGGGCGCTCGTGACCCAGGTCTGCCAGCCGCCCGTGCCGCTGACGTTGATGGTCGCGAACGGGGTCGCGGTGACCGAGCCGATGCGGAACTGGATCGTGCCCAGGCCCGTACCCGACAGCGCCGAGGCGTAGCGGGCCACCACCTGGCCGGTCAGGCCGCTGCCGAAGTTCACGCCGGTGTACTCCAGCCAGCTCCCGTTGCCGATCCAGCCGACATCCTTGCCGCCGCCGGCGTCCGTCGTGGCCTCGGTCATGGGGCCGGTGCTGGACGCCGCGTAGGTCGAGGCGGTGACGGTCGTGGTGGGGCTGCTGCTCGTGATGCCGTAGACGTCGAACTCCCACAGCGAGTACCCGTACTGCGTGGCTCGCGCCGTGCCGTACATGCGGATGTATCGCCCTGAACCGGACACGGTGAGGTTCTGGACGCCTCCCGTGCCGGTGGTCGTGGAGTAGATCGTCGTCCATGTCGAGTTGTCGTTGGACACCTGTATCTGGAACGCCTTCGCGTAGGCCGCCTCCCAGTTGAGGCTGACCCCGCAGATGCTCCGCGTCGTGCCGAGGTCGACCTCCAGCCACTGCGGGTCGGAGAACGCGCTCGACCAGCGGGTGCCGGTATTGCCGTCCGTCGCGTTCGGGGCCGGGAAGCCGGCGTTCTCAGTCGACGACGTCGTCGTCGGCTGGTTCAGCGCCAGGTCGGTCGTGCCGCAGGTCCCGCCACCGCCGCTGGGGTTCACGGTCCAGCTGAACGAGGCCGACCCGTGCGCTCCGGTCGTGTCGGTGGCGGTCACCGTGACGTTCGATGTGCCCGCCGTGGTCGGGGTTCCCGAGATCAGCCCGGTCGAGGCGTTGATCGACAGCCCGGCGGGCAGGCCGGTGGCGCTGTAGGTGAGCGTCTGGCCGGAGGCCGAGTCGGTCGCGTGGACCTGCAGGCTGGCGGCCGTGCCGACGGTCGAGGTCTGGCTGCCAGGGTTGGTGACCGTGACGGTGTTACCGTCGTACCGCCGCCGGTCGGCAGGTTCCATACCTGCGCCGCCGAGTCGGTACAGGCCTGGAGTTGGAGCTGCCCGCTTGGATTACCTCCAGGGTCGGTGAGGCACAGCCCCGAGTTCGGGTTTACTAGTTCTCCGTTGGACTCGATGGGTCCAGTTCTGGGCGTTGCTGGCGTTACAGGGATACCAGTCGATGTTGGTGCCGGCGGTTGTCCCGGCGGACACCACGTCCAGGCATCCGCCCTGCGTCCGCACGGTGCCGTCGGTGTACGGCGACCACTGCTGGCCGGCGTCGCCGTCGCAGGTCGACGCGATGATCGGGTTGCTCGCGACGTCGAGCGCGCCCTTGTTCGCCAGGCACAGCCCGCCGTTGGTGACCTGCCCGGTCGCGGTCGCGGTCCCGGTGGGCGTGGAGTTGCCGCCCTGCTCGTAGACGGCCACGTAGCCGACGCTCATGGTCCCGCCGGACGTCGTCGCGCTCGTCGGGGAGGTGCAGTTGCAGAGCGGGTCCGGGTAGTTCCCGCCCATGGCGAGGTCGAAGATGATGAAGAAGCCGTGGTCGATGGCCGCCTGCCAGGCCGCCGTCCCGACCGAGGCCTCGGTGATGGTGGACTCCACCGTGCCGTCCATGACGAACTCGCAGGGTCTCGGCGCTGGTGTTGGTCCGGTTGACGATCACCGAGTAGGTGTGGTACCCGGTCTGGCAGGTCGACGCCGTGTTCGGGCAGGCGATGAGCGCGTGCCCGCTGCTCCCGGCCGAGTCGTGCAGCGTCTGGGACGCCTCGTTCAGGCCGTTGACGTCCTCCATCATGTCGATCTCGCCGGACTGCGGCCAGCCGCCGCCGGTCCGCATCGGCGAGCCGAGCGCCCAGAACGCGGGCCAGTAGCCGATCCCGTTGGCCGGGTTCGGCTGCTCGATCGACGGCGGTCATCTCCAGCTTGCCGCCGGCCGGGGCCTGGAAGTCGTCGCGGGTGCTCTCGATCCGCCCCGACGTCCAGGTGCCGCCGTTGTTGATGGCCTTGAGCACCAGGTGGCCGTTGCCGTCCAGGTAGACGTTGCTGGTGGAGTTGGTGGTGTTCTCGACTTCTCACCGGTGCCGAAGCCGGTGCCGATGTCGTAGAACCAGTTCGACGCCGACGGCGCGCGACCCGGCCGCGCCGGCGAAGTTGTCGCTGAACACGGTCGACCAGCCCGATGGCGGCGGCGGCACGGTGTCCGCGCGGGCCGCGGGCGCCACCGCCAGCGCGGATGCCACGATGGCGGTCAGGCAGCTGGCCATGAGAAGGATCGCGGCCAGGGCGGAGCGCGCCCGAGCTGTGCTGATCCCGGACCAGGACGGCCCACTCGCGGCGCTGCCCGGCATCCCGCCTCGGCCACTTCGCAGGGACATGGACTTCCTCCTAGACTTTACCTAAGCCTTGAATTAACTCGGATAATCGTCCTTTAACACGATTCGCGCAAGCCCCTGACCTGTTCGCCACGCCGACCCCCGTTACACTGCGTAGGGGCGGATAAAAGGAGTCGGCGACAGTGGTGGCGGAGCGCAAGCGATCGACCGTCAGGGATGTACGCAGGGACAACCGATCGGTGCTGCTTGTGGTCGCTGTTCTTCCGGCAGCCGTGCAGCCGCCAGGACCTGAGCTGGGCCACGGGCCTGAGCCCGGCCTCCGTCAGCAATGTCGTCCGCGAGCTGATCGGCGACGGGATCGTGGAGGAGGCTGGCTCGGTCGACTCCGACGGCGGGCGGCCTCGGGCGCTGCTGCGGATGGATCCCGGCTACGGGTCGATCATCGGCGTCGACGTGGGCGAGACGCGCGTCCGGGTCGAGATGTTCGACATGACGATGGCGGTGCGCGCCCGCGCCGACTACTGCCTTGACTCTCGCGACCACGGCATCGACCTGGTCGTCGACCGGGTTCGCGCGGGCCTGGCGAGCGTGCTGGCCGACAGCGGGTGCGACCCCTCGGAGGTGCTTGGCGCGGGCATCGGGGTCCCCGGGGTCGTCGAGGGAGACGGCGCGCAGGCGGTGGTGTACGCGCAGGCCTACGGCTGGGACGCGGTCCCGCTCGGCCGGCTGCTGCGCGCCGGCCGGCGACTTCCCGCTGTACATCGATAACGGGGCCAAGACGATGGGCCAGGCCGAGATGTGGTTCGGCGCGGCGCGCGGCACGCGCCAGGCGGTGGTCTGCCTGATGGGCTCCGGCCTGGGCGCGAGCATCGTCAGCGGAACGCCCGGCCTGGGCGGAACGTCGGCCGCGGTCGAGTGGGGGCACACCACGGTGGAGGTGGGCGGACGGCCCTGCCGGTGCGGATCGCGTGGCTGCCTGGAGGCCTACGTGGGCGCCGAGGCCATCCTGGACCGGTACGGCCACCCGCTGGCCGGGAGGGCGCCGCCAGGACGAGGAGGCGGCACTGGCCGCGCTCGTCGCCGCGACCGACGAGCGGGCGGCCGAGGTCCTCGCCGAGACCGCGCTCTACCTGGGCGCGGGAATCTCCGACCTGGTGAACCTGTTCGGGCCGGAGCGCATCGTCCTCGGGGGATGGGCCGGGCCTGCTGCTGGGCGAGCGGATCCTGCCCGCCGTCCGCGAGGCGGCCAGGAAGCACTCGCTGACGCACCGGTTCGCCCATACCTCCATCGTGCTGGGCGAGCTTGGCCCTGACGCGGTCGCGCTCGGCGCCGCGACGCTCCCGATGGAGCGCTTCCTCAACGGGACCCTCGCCGCGCGGTCCCGCAGCCGGGTCGGCGGGCTAGCCGCGTTAACTCTTTTTTGACACCAAGCGCCCCGCTGGGCCGACTCCCCGGGCCCAGCGGGGCCTTATCGTCGCACCTTTCCCGGCATTACGGCTTGCCGCCGGCCACGCTCCGGATCCCGCGCCTGCGCCGCCTCCTCCTCGGTGGCGGGTGCTACCGGCCGGCCCGCAGGTACTCGACCACCTGCCTGGCGGCCTGGCGGGCGGTCGCGATGCAGGCCGGGATGCCGACGCCGTCGTAGGCCGCGCCCGCGACCGCCAGGCCCGGCTGGGCCGCGATCGCGGCCCGGATCCGGGCGACCCGGTCGAGGTGGCCAACGTTGTACTGCGGCAGGCCACCGCCCCAGCGGGTGACGCGCGACTCCACGGGAGCGCCGCAGATCCCGGTCGCCTCGGCCAGTTCGGCGGCGGCGAGGGCGACGAGGTCTTGTCGTCACGTTGCAGGAGGGCGACCTCGCCGACCCGGCCGACCGAGCAGCGCACGATGTGCACGTTGCTGCCCGGCGTCCGCTGCCGCCGTGGCCAGGTGCGGCCACTTGACGGTGGAAAAGGTGGCGGCCTTGACGGCCTTGCCGTCCACCGCCGGGCACGAGGTAGCCGCTGCGGCCGTCGCGGGGAAGTCCGTCGCGCGGTACGCCAGCGTGATGATCGCCATGCTCGCGTACGGGATCTCGGCGAGTGCCCGCGAGGCGGCCGGGACGGTCGCCGAGAGCAGTCTCGCGGCCGGGGCCGCCGGGCAGGCGAGGATGACCGCGTCGGCCGCCAGGTACTCGGGGTCGGCGGCAGAGCCGATCGTGAGCCGCCATCCGCCGGGGGTCCGGGCGACCTCGCGGACCATGGCGCTCGTCCGCACCTCGGCGCCCGACGCCGAGGCGACCGCCTCAGGCAGCGACCCCAGCCCGGTCGTCAGGGTCACGAACACCGGCGCGGGCGCGACAGCGGGATCCGCTGGGCGCGGCGGGGTCAGCGCCGCGGCGGCCTCGGTCAGCACCGGGTGCTCGCGGGTCGCCGCCGCCAGCGGGGCGAGCGTCGCGTCGAAGGACAGGTCCTCGCTGCGCCCGGCGTACACCCCGCCGAGCAGCGGGTCGACGAGCCGGTCGACGACCTCGGCGCCGAGCGAGCCGCCGACGTAGCGGGCAACGGAGATGTCTTCGCAGTCGCGCTCGACGGCGGTCTCCTGCCGCGCCCGGGCGACGCCGGCCGCGGAGACAACGCCGGCCGCCGCGAGCTCGTCGATGTCGGCGGGTACCCCCATGAACTGCCGGCGCGGCAGCGCGCGCATCGCGCCCCGCGTCCAGATCGCCGACGAGGTGGTCCCGGCCGGCACGAGCGCTCCGGCGCTACTTGCTGTTATCAGCTCGATGCCCTCGGGCCGCCGGGCGAGCAGCGCCTCCGCGCCCTCGTCCACCGGCACCCCGGCGACCTCGGACGCCGACAGCTTCCCGCCCAGCCGGGGCGATCCCTCCAGGACGGTGACCCGCAGCGGCGCGCCGTCCGCCACCGCGTCCCGCAGGGCGAAGGCCGCCGCCAGCCCGGCGATCCCCCCGCCGACAATCACCACGTGCCGGGCACTACTACCGTTCGTCGTCATGCTCAAAGCCTAAGAGGATCAGGGGGAGGGCGTCCCGCAGCGAGGGCACGGGCAGGAAGCGATCATCGGCGGGATGGCTCGCGACGCCGGGGCGGACCACCTGGATGGCGCGGACGCCCGCCGCCTCCGCGCCCGCGCAGAAGCGGGGCTGATCGTCCAGCATGACCGCGTCGGCCGGGAGCGCCCCGAGCTTCCTGGAGGGCGATCAGGTAGATCTCCCGGTCGGGCTTGGCCACTCCGGCCTCGCAGGACAGCACGGCGGCGTCCGCCAGGTCCAGCAGGCCCTTGGCGGCGAGCATGGGCCGGGTGTTGTCGGCGCAGTTGCTGACCAGCGCTACCCGGATGCCCTCGCGGCGGACGGCGTCGATGAAGGGGGCCGTGTCCGCGCAGACCTCAGTGTGCGTCACGATGAGCCTCGGCATCCAGCTGAACGAGGCGGTCGACCAGGCCGGGGTCGCGATCGCGGCCGCAGGCGGCCAGCGCCCGGGCGAATGCCGCGGCTATCGGAAGCTTGCCGGTGTCCCGTTCCCGTGCCAGAGCGAGCCACTGCGCGCCGAACTGCTCGACCGGTACGTCCGCCAGCCGCGCGAGGGCGGCCTGCCTGCCGGGAAAGTGCGAGACGAGGATCGTGTCGTAGACGTCAATCAGGCAGGCCGAGACGCGGCCGGGGGCAACAGGCACCGGGCGGCCTCAGCTGCCGCCGGCGGCGTGGGGGCCCGTCACGAGCCTGGCCCGCAGCCGCTCCAGGTCGGCCTCGCCGAAGCCATGAGCGGCCAGCCACTGGGTCACGCCGCCGTAGCGCGCCTCGACCTGCTCAAGGAAGGCCTTCATCGTCTCGGGGCGCGGGCGATGCCGGTCGATCTCGGAGTCCTTCAGGTCGTCCTCGTAGGTCCTCGAGCTCATCAGGCGGCGCAAGATGGCCTCGATCCGCTCATCGGTCAGCGCGTAGTCGGCGACAACTTCCTCGGCCGGGACACCGACGGCGGACAGCGCCAGGGCGACCACCACGCCGGTGCGGTCCTTGCCCGCCGCGCAGTGCACGATCGCCGCGCCGTCGGAGTCGGCGATGGCGCGGACGGCCCCGGTCACCGAGTCCGGCCGGTCCTCCAGGTAGCCCAGGTAATGGCCGCACATCACGTCATCGGGGTACCGGGACCGGTCCCGCTCGCGCTTGAGCAGCAGGGCCTCGGCGACGACGTCCGTGCGCTCCCCGAGCTCCGGCAGGACCGACAGGTGCAGGTGCCGCACGGACGCGACCGCGTCCAGCGGGGAGGGCCCCTCGGACTCGGTCTCCTGGGTGCTGCGCAAGTCGATGACGGTGGTGAGGCCGATGTCGTTCACCAGCGTCGCGACGTCGCCGGGCGACAGGTCTTGCAGGTTGTCGGAGCGCAGCAGCACTCCGGAGGCGATCTGCCGGCCGTCCCGGGTCGGCAGGCCGCCGAGGTCACGGGCGTTCACGGCACCATCGAGCTCAATCCACGGCATGATCACATTGTCGCAGCCCGGATTGCCCCGGTTCGGTCCGGCCCCTGCCGTCGCCGCGGCACCGCGCCGCGGCCGGCGACGGCGCCCGCTCAGCCGCTGGCCGGGCCGGCTTTCTGGATGCGGAAGTGACGGGCGGGGCCGATGATCCGCAGCAGCCGGCCCATCTGCGGCGGCACGCCGTCCAGGACGAGCCGCGCGTGCTGCTGTTCCAGCCGCGACCTCAGCTCGACCAGCGCGCGCAGGCCGCCGGCGTCGATGAAGGTGAGCCCGCTCACGTCCATCACCATCTCCCGGAGGTGACCGCGACGGGCTAGCTCGCCCACGCGGGCGGTGAACCTGGGCACGGTGGCGATGTCCAGTTCCCCGATGACGGCGACCGTCACCGACTGCCCCGGCTCGGCTCCTTCCGCGGAAGGACCCGGCTCTCCTGAACGGCGCTCCAGGACCGTCAGGCTCAAGGTCGTCATGCGGTCCCCCCAAAGGCCGGTCGGATAGGTACGACCTGGTGTTCTTATTGAGGCGATATGCCCTATTCGTAATGAAATATTCAGGCAATTCTCAGATAATCGTACGCTTTTTACAGCGCCGCCGGGGGCGCACGGAAAAGTCGGGACGGTCAGGAGTGGCGCTTGACTGCCATTTCGAGTGGCGCTCGGACGAGGCCGCCGCGCCGAAGCGGGGGAATCACCGCCACGCAACTCGATTCCATCGCCGCGGGCCGGCCGGTGCCCTCAGAACCGGGGGCTTGACGTCTGCTCGTGCACCAGGTCCGCCAGCCGCGCCAGGACGGACGGGCTGGTCTCCGGCAAGACGCCGTGACCGAGGTTGAACACGTGCCCCTCGGTGGTGCGCGCGCGGGCCAGGACCTCGCGGGCACGGGACTCCACCACATCCCACGGGGCGAGCAGGACCGCCGGATCCAGGTTGCCCTGCAGCGCCTTGCCCGCCGGGGCGCGCCTGGCCGCCTCGTCCAGCGGGACCCGCCAGTCCACGCCGACCACGTCGGCGCCCGCGTCCCCGAGCAGTCCCAGCAGCTCGCCGGTGCCCACCCCGAAGTGGATCCGCGGCACCCCGGAGTCGGCCAGGGCGGCGAAGATGCGGCTCGTGTGCGGCAAGATCGCGTGCCGGTAGTCCTCCGGGCTCACCGCGCCGACCCAGGAGTCGAACAGCTGGATCGCGGCCGCGCCCGCGTCGACCTGGACCCTCAGGAAGGCGATCGCGATGTCGGCGAGCCTGCCCATGAGCGCGTGCCACAGCTCGGGATTGCCGTACATCAGGGCCTTGGTGCGGTCGTGGTTCTTCGACGGGCCGCCTTCCACCAGGTAGGACGCCAGCGTGAACGGCCCGCCCGCGAAGCCGATCAGCGGCTTTGGCCCCAGCTCGGCGACCAGCAGCCGCACCGCCTCGGAGATGTAGGGGACGTCATCGGGGGTCAGCGGGCGCAGCCGGGCCAGGTCGGCGGCCTCCCGGATGGGGTGGCCGACCACCGGCCCGATGCCCGCCTTGATGTCGACGTCCACGCCCACCGCGCGCAGCGGCACGACAATGTCGCTGTACAGGATCGCCGCGTCCACGTCGTAGCGGCGCAGCGGCTGCAGCGTGATCTCTGTGACCAGCTCCGGGCGCGTGCAGGACTCGAGCATCGCAATGCCCTCCCGCGCCTTGCGGTACTCCGGCAGCGAGCCGCCCGGCCTGGCGCATGAACCAGACCGGAGTGTGCGGGACGAGCTCCCTGCGGCATGCGCGGACAAACAGTGAGTTCATCTGGGGCTGAGTCACCCTCGGATCTTACTCGCACCCGGCCTCGCGCCCGGCCGGGTCCGCCCGCGAGGTGACGGCGCGCCCGGCGGCAACCGCCACGGCTGACCGCGACACGCCGTCCGAGATCCCCCGTTTGAGTGGTCATGCGTGCCAGGATCTGGAGCAGTCAATGACGGGCCTCTCAGGGAGCGAACAATGAGCCAGCCACTAGGTGGGTGTCCTGAGTGCGGTGGTGACCAGCCGTTCGAGCAGGTTCACCCGGTGGCGGGCGAGTGCCCGGACGTTCCCGGCGGTGAGTGCCCCGAGTGGGCGTGCCGAGGCCTGCGGGGCCGCGGTGATCATGGGAACAGTCCCGGTGGCCCGGGCGGTACTCGCCCGCCCGGTGCAGGCCAGACAGTCCGTTCATGCCGCGTAGCGGGTGCCCGCGAACCGCGCGAAGCCAGGCACGACGTACTCTCAGGCCATGAGGTTGGCAGACAAGCCCGCGCTCGACAGCGCCGCCATCTTCAGCATCGCTGTCGAGGGCTTCGAGGCGGGCCGGGGCATGGTGCTCGACGAGCGAGACGACATCTCCTTCGAGGACTCCCCCGCGCCACGGCGGCTTGCCCCGTACGCCGCCGCGATGGGGGCCGTCGCCTACCGGGACGGCATCGAGGCCGGGTCCGGGCGGCTGGTGCTGCTGTACGACCCGGACGGCCAGGAGGGCTGGACCGGCGTGTTCCGGCTGGTCGCCTACGTGCGCACCGACATCGAGGAGGAAATGGCGGCCGACCCGCTGCTCGGCGAGGTGGGCTGGAGCTGGCTCACCGAGGCCCTGGAGCTGCACGCTCCCGGGTACAGCGCGCCCAGCGGCACGGTCACCCGGGTGATCACCGAGGGGTTCGGGGCCAAGTCCGACGAGCTTCCCGCTACCGGGTTCGAGCTGCGCGCCTCCTGGTCCCCGCCGGAGGACACCGACCTCGGCGTCAACGTGGCCGCCTGGTGCGACCTGCTGGCGGCCGCCGCGGGCCTGCCGACCCAGCCGCCGGGGACCCGGGCGCTGTACTCCGGACGGCAGGAACCCGCGGGCCTCGGCCGGGACGCCGCGCCCTGGCCAGCGGCGGCAGCAGTGACGGCGCAGGAGCAACCCCCCAGCACCGCCCCCGTCAACCCGGGTAGCCAGGGCGACAACGGCAGCGGTCACGGAGCGGCGACAACGGCAGCGGCGGCGACAACGGCGACAACGCCGCCGTCATCATCGATCTTCGCGAGCCGCGGGACGGGCTGCCGCCAGTGACGAGCACCGCCGACGACCTCGCCGCGGCGATCGGCCGGCTCATGGCCGGCACCGGGCCGGTCGCCGTGGACGCCGAGCGCGCGTCGGGCTACCGGTACGGCCAGCGCGCCTACCTCGTGCAGCTGCGCCGCGCGGGCGCCGGGACCGTGCTCATCGACCCCATCGCCTGCCCGGACCTGAGCGGCCTGGACGCCGCGCTCGCCGACGTCGAGGCGGTGCTGCACGCCGCGTCGCAAGACCTGCCCTGCCTGGCCGAGATCGGCTACCGGCCGCGGACGCTGTTCGACACCGAGCTGGCCGGGCGGCTGCTCGGCTACCCCCGGGTCGCGCTCGGCACGCTGCTTGAGGAGATCCTCGGCTTCCGGCTGGCCAAGGAGCATTCGGCCGCCGACTGGTCGCTGCGGCCGCTGTCGGCGGAGATGCTGAAGTACGCGGCCCTCGACGTGGAGATCCTGATCGACTTGCGGGACGCGCTCGCCATCCAGCTGCGCGAGCAGGGGAAGGACGAGTGGGCCCGGCAGGAGTTCGCCGCGATCGCGGCCGCGCCGCTCCCGGCACCGCGCCCGGACCCGTGGCGGCGTACCTCGGGCATCCACCGGATCCGCAGCAGGCGCGCGCTCGCGGTGGTGCGCGAGCTGTGGGCGACGCGGGACGCGATCGCCCAGGAGGCCGACCTGTCGCCGCGGCGGGTGCTGGCTGACACCGCGATCATCGACGCCGCCCGGGCCGCCCTCTCCGAGCCGGGCCGGCTGCAGCTCGAGAAGATCAGCGGGTTCGTCAACCGCCAGTCGCGACGCCACATGGCGGCCTGGCAGGCGGCGGTGCAGCGCGCCCGGGACCTCGACGACGCCAGCCTGCCCGAGGTCACCGGGGGCGGAGCGTACTCGGGGCCGCCGCCGGCGCACCGGTGGGGCGAGCGGTTCCCCGACGCCGCCGCCCGGCTGGCCGCCGCCCGCGAGGTGGTCACCGCGCTGTCGGAGCAGCACGCCGTGCCGGCCGAGAACCTCATCTCCCCGGACGCCGTGCGCCGGGTGAGCTGGGAGCCGCCAGACCCGGCGGACGCGACGGGGATCGCCGCGGTGCTGGCCGGCTACGGCGCCCGCCCCTGGCAGACCGGGCTGGTCGCTCCCCCGGTCGCGGCGGCGTGGCGAGACCTGCCCGCGCGCCGGCGCCGGCCCCGCCGCCGCGCAGCCCGAGGCACCCGAGGGATGAGCGCGCGGTGATCGCCGCGGCGGCCACCGCGCTCGCGGCGACGTCCGGCCAGCCGCTGCCTGGCTTCCTCGCCGTGGTGGGCCAGTACCTGGCCGAGTACGGGTACTGGGCGATCTTGGTCCTCGTGCTGGTGGAGGACTTCGGCATCCCGGTGCCGGGCGAGACCATCCTGATCGCCGCCGCGGTCGACGCCGGCACCGGCCGGCTCAACGTCGTCCTCGTCGGCGTCGTCGGGTTCGCCGCCGCCGTCGCCGGGGACAACATCGGCTACGCCATCGGCCGCTTCGGCGGCCGGGCACTGGTGGCCCGCTGGGGCAGGTACGTCATGCTCACCGAGGAACGGCTCGACAAGGCAGAGGGCTTCTTCAACGCCCACGGCGGCAAGATCATCGTCGTCGCCCGGTTCATCGAGGGGCTGCGACAGGCGAACGGGATCATCGCGGGCATCATCCGGATGCGGTGGCCGAAGTTCCTCGCCTTCAACACGCTGGGCGCGGCCCTGTGGGTGGGCTGCTGGGTGAGTGCCGGGTACTTCGGCGGACGGCACATCGCGACGATCTACCGCTACGTCACCCAGTACTCGCTGTACGCGCTGATCGTCCTCGCCGTCGCGCTCGTGGCCTGGATCCTGCTGCTCATTCGCAAGCGCCGCCGCAAGGCGCGGGCGGGCACGCGCCGGCTAGCCCGGGAGGCGTCCCGTTCAGCCGGCGAAGGAGTCGTAGCGGTCGATGGCGGTGAGGGTCTCGCCGGACAGGTGCAGGACCAGGAAGCCGCCCTTGGGCAGGGGCCTGCGCACCGACGGGGGCACGAGGCTGCCGTCCGTGACGGCCAGGGCGGTGTCCAGCAGGAACGGCAGGTTCTCCCGGTGCGCGCAGACGATCGCCGGGTCCCGGCCGGCGATCAGCGCCTGGATGAGCGGGGCGGGATTGGCCGAGGCCGTCGGGAGAGCGCCCGGAGAGGCTCCTCCGGGCGGACCGGGGACCAGGTGAGGTCCGCGTAGGGGCGGACGGTGTCCAGGCAGCGGACCGCCGGCGAGCTCACCACCGCTGCCTGCGGGGCCAGGCTCGCTCCGGGGGCGAAGCAGGCGAGCAGGCCAGCGAGCACGGCGGCGTCGGCGGTGCCCTGCTTGTCGAGCGGCCGCGCGGTGTCGTCGGCCTTCCATTCCGAGCGCGGCAGCGCCCTGGCGTGCCGTAGCAGGATGAACGGCGTCGTGTCGGCGACCCCGGCCGCGAAGTCCGTGAGCACGGCGACGTCCTGCTTGTAGGAGACGCGCCGGAGGGCGGCGGCGACGGGCAGCCAGGCGATCTTGTCGACTTCGTGGTTGGGGACGGCCGTGTCGTCCATCGCGATCACCTGGGCCGCCCAGAAGTCGACCTGCTTGGGGTTCCCGTTGACCTTGTAACGCACCGGGGCGAGATGACGGCCAAGCGTGATCACCGCTCCCGTCTCCTCCTGGACCTCGCGGGCCGCGGTGATGGGCAACGGCTCGTCCGGCTCCTGCTTGCCCTTGGGCAGCGACCAGTCGTCGTACTTAGCGCGGTGCACCAGCAGCACTTCGTCGCCATCCGGGCCCGGTCGCCAGGCAACGGCGCCTGCCGCCCGTATCAGCATGCTGTGTTCTCCTACCTCTCGGCCTGCCCGATGTAGTCGCCTTCCCATCGGGTGGGTCCTGCGGGAAATGAGGAGTCACCTTCGGGCCGGGCGGCAATGACCTTCCGGGGCCGGCGCTTCCTGATCAGGCTCTCCTGGACGTCGGGCAGCGGATGCTCGTCCTCGTCGCGGTAGCGCCGGGTCCAGGTGCCGTCACTGGCTAGCCACCAGGACGCGGTGGTGTCCGCCATGCCGCGGTCGACCAGGCCACGCAGCCTCCTGGCGTGCTCGGGGTCGGACACCCGGACGAGCATTTCCACCCGCCGGTCCAGGTTCCGGTGCATCATATCCGCGCTGCCGATCCAGACCTCATTCGCGCTGATGCGGGCGTCGGCGCGCTCATCGGGGTCCGGGTCGCCGGTGCCGAAGGCGTAGATCCTCGAATGCTCAAGGAAGCGGCCGAGAACGCTGCGGACGCGGATGGTGTCGCTCAGGCCGGGGACGCCTGGCCGCAGCGCGCAGATCCCGCGCACCCACAAGTCGATCGGGACCCCGGCCTGCGACGCCCGGTACAGCGCGTCGATGACCACCTCGTCGACCAGCGCGTTGCACTTGAACTGGATCCGGGACGGCTTGCCCGCGCGGGCGCGCCCGGCCTGGCGGCCGATCCGGCCCACGATTCCGGCCCGCAGCGCCTCGGGGGCCACCAGCAGCCGCCGGTAGGAGCTGCGCCGGCTGTAGCCGGTGAGGTGGTTGAAGAGGTCGGTGACGTCCTCCCCCACCGTCGGGTCGGCGGTGAGCAGGCCGTAGTCCTCATACAGCCGGGCCGTGGTCGGGTGGTAGTTGCCGGTGCCGATGTGGCAGTACCGGCGCAACGACCCGTCCGGCTCCTCCCGGACGATGAGCACGCACTTACAGTGCGTCTTCATGCCGACGAAGCCGTAGACGACGTGACAGCCGGCCTCCTCGAGCTTGCGCGCCCAGGCGATGTTGGCGCGCTCGTCGAAGCGGGCCTTGATCTCCACCACGACGACGACTTCCTTGCCGGCCTCGGCGGCGTCGATCAGCGCGTCCACGATCGGCGACTGGCCGCCCGTCCGGTACAGCGTCTGCTTGATCGCCAGCACCGTCGGGTCGGCGGCGGCCTCCTCGATCAGCCGCTCCACGCTGGCGGCGAACGAGTCATAGGGATGGTGGACCAGGACGTCACCCTGGGAGAGGGTGTCGAAGATGGACTCATCGCCCGGCAGCGCGCGAGTCGACGGCACGAACGCGGGGTAGCGCAGCTCGCCGCGCGGCAGGTCGGCGATGGCGCTGAGGCCCGCCAGGTCCAGCGGGCCAGAGGTCTTGAAGACGGCGTCCTCATCGACGCCGAGCCTCCTTGACCAGGCGCCAGAGCACGGCGTCGGGCATGTCGTCGGTCACCTCAAGCCGGACGGCCGGGTCGAAGCGCCGCCGGATCAGCTCGCGCTCCATCGCCTGCAGCAGGTTCTCCGTGAACTCCTCGTCGACCTCGAGCTCGCGCACCCGGGTCACCCGGAACACGTAGTGCTCGATGATCCGCAGGCCGCCGAAGAGCTGGGCGAGGTGGGCCGCGATCACGTCCTCGATCGGGACGTACCTGTCCTGGCTGGCCCGCAGGAACCGGGGCAGCCGGGGCGGCACCTTCACCCGGGCGAACAGCCGGTTCTCGGCCGTCAAGGAGGGGAGCCCGTTCGGAACGGTGGTACCGCCCGCCCCGGCCTGCGTCGAGACGATGACGGCCGGCGGGGCGGCCAGGACGATGGCGAGGTTCAGCGACAGGCCAGAGATGAACGGGAACGGATGACTCGGGTCCACCACGAGCGGAGTGAGGACAGGGTAGATGCGGTTGCGGAACAGCTCGCTCAGGTCCTGCCGCTCCTCACCGCTCAGGTCGCGCCAGCGGAGGATCTCGATGCCCTCCTTGGCCAGCGCCGGCTGGATGACGTGCGGAACACCTCGGAGTGCTTCCCTGTCGCCGTGCGGGCGGCGGCCAGCGTGCTGCGCAGCACCTGGCTGGGCATCTGCGGCCCCGCTCCCTCGACGGGGAAGCCGGCGACCATGCGGCGCATCAGCCCGGCGACCCGGACCATGAAGAACTCGTCCAGGTTGGAGGCGAAGATCGCCAGGAAGCGGACCCGTTCAAGCAGCGGGATGGACTCGTCTTCCGCCAGTTCCAGGACACGCTCGTTGAACTGGATCCAGCTGCGCTCGCGGTCCAGGTAGCGATCGGGCGGCAGGTGCAACGGCTTGGGGGCTTCGGCAAGTCCGGGCTGCGCGGCGGCGGTGCTCACCCTCGGTTTTTGCCGTGGTCGGGGGGCTGACAGCGCGCGGTGCGCGCCTCGGGGTAACTGCTCGGGGACGGAGGGCATTCTCGCCTGGTGAGTCTGCCGCCGAGGGTCCGTTCCCGGTCTCGCTCAGGCTCATGATCCTGATTCTGCCCGGCCCGGCGGGGTCATAACGACGCCGGGGCGGCACCGGCACCGCGCCGGGGCGGCATGGCGGTGCGTGGTAAGCCCTGA
Source organism: uncultured Actinomycetota bacterium (assembly GCA_963735415.1). GTDB lineage: Bacteria > Actinomycetota > Actinomycetes > Streptosporangiales > Streptosporangiaceae > Trebonia. Next base: position 594,947 of record CAVTLB010000012.1, read on the forward strand.
TACCCAATCCCCATGCCTGCACGTAGGCAAGCGGATATAATCGACTACTGGTGACCCAGTACAACGAGGATAGGCGCGCATGGCGACTGACGACGAGAACCGGCCCGACCCGCGCAAGTACCGGCAGATTGCCGACGAGGTTCGTGACCTCATCGCCAGTGGCAAGATCGCCGTCGGCAAGCCGGCGCCGAGCATCACCGAACTGGTCGAGCAGCACGGCTGCGCGCGGCAGACGGCGGCCAAGGCGCTGCGGCTGCTGGTGGAAGAGGGGCTGCTGACCAGGTACCCCGGGTTCGGCTACTACGTCACGAAGGGCGACTGAGCGGGCCGGTCAGGCCACCAGCCTGCCGTGGCCCGCGCGCCCGTGCCTGCGCTTCAGCGCGGAAGGATCGGCGGCCTTGCGATTGACGGCACCGGGATTGACGGCACCGCGATTGACGGCACCGCTTGCGCCCGGCTGGATCGCCCGCACGCGCAGGTAGACCCGCGCGCCCGGGCCGGTCACGGAGCACGCGGTCAGCGGCGCCCGCAGGTACCGGGGGCTGGAAGCACCCGGCGGCACGACGCGCAACCCGGCCGCCGTGACTGGCTTGCAGGCCGCGGACGGGGTGACCGCGGAGATCTCCACCTCTGAGTGCGCGGTCCCGCCGGGGCGCAGCAGCACCCGGCTGGCGCCCTCGGCCGCCTCCTTGAACGCCGCGTTTCCCACCTGCGCGTAGCCAGTGCGGCCAAGCACATAGGCGGCGACCTGCGGGTACCCGGTGAGGGTACAGGCGCTGCCCGACGTGTTGGTGAAGTCCACCGGGTAGCCCGAGCCGGAGGCCCCGGCGCCCTTCGCCAGCGACACCGCCAGCCCGGCGGGCGCGCACGCCGGGACGGGCCGCGGGCGGGCGGTGGCCGTGAGCGCGGCCGGCGCAGGGACGGGCCGGTTCAGCGTCACGGCGAGCGCGGCGGTCGCACCGAACGCGACCATCGCCGCCCCGCGCCACGCCAGTCCGACGGCTGTCCTCATCGCGGCCCCCCTTGCCAAGCACTGCGCTGTGAACTCCGACGATCAGCCTCATTCCCATCTTTAACAGGTCATCACGGATCTGGCTATCCCCTCGTCCGGGGTCTTTGAAGATTCCGCGCGGGCACGGCCGCCGGATGAGGCCGCGGGGCGCACGTGGCTGACGGCGCGGGCGGAGCGCGAGTGCGTTATGTGCTCGGCCGACCGCGGAATGTCGTACCCCATCGCTATAAGTGAGGAATGAGCGCTTCCGTTTCCTTCACGATCAAGCCAGACGCGCCCTTCTCGCTGGCGGCGGCCGCGGCCTTCAGCTTCGGCCCGCGCACGGGGCGGCCCGCGCCAGCCGCGAGCACGATGCGGCTGGCATTCGTCACAGACGACATGGCCCACCACGCCGGCGTGTGCCTCAGCCAGGGACCCGACGGCACTGTCAGCGCCGGCGTCACGACCGACGGCGATCCCGAGGCCGCGTGGCGGCAGGTGCTCCGCGTCCTGTCGCTCGACCATTCGGGTGCCGCGTGGGCCGAGGCCGGCGGCCGGGACCCGGTGATCGGCCGGTTGCAGGACGAGCACGAAGGGCTGCGCCCGGTGCTTTTCCACTCGCCGTATGAGGCGGCGGCCTGGGCGATCATCAGCGCCCGGCGCTACCGGAGCACGGCCGCGCTGATCCGGGAGCGGATCTGCGACGACCTGGGCCAGGCATTCACCCTCGCGGGCGAGCGAGTCAGCGCCTTCCCGCAGCCCGCCCGGCTGCTGGCGGCGCAGTCGCTGCCGAATATCTCGCCGCGGCGCATGGCGTGGCTGCACGCGGTCGCCCGGGCCGCGCTTGACGGCGCGCTGGACCCGGCGCGGCTGGCGGCCATGGGCCCGGCCGCGGCGATCGCCCGGCTGCGGGAACTGCCGGGCATCGGGCCCGCGTACGCGACGCTGATCATGGCGCGCGCGACCGGCGTCACCGACGTGCTGACCTTCAGCGAGCCGCGACTGCCCGAGTACGTCGCCCACTTCTACGGCCTGGGCCCGGCCCCGGCAACCCTGGAGCAGCTCGCGGAGCTGTCGCTGGAATGGCGGCCGTTCCGCACCTGGGCGGCCGTCCTGCTCCGGGTGGCCGGCGACCGCCAGGGACTGCTCGCCGCAGCGTAGCCAGAAGCGAGCCGGGGGCACAGCGAGCCGGGGGCACAGCGCGGTCCCGTCACTCCCAGCGGAAGAACCGGACCGCCGCGACCCCGAACACCGCCGCCCACGCCGCCATGGCGACGAGGGCCAGCGGGGGCGGCCAGTTCCCCAGGGCCGACTGCTGGAACGCCTCCCAGGCCGCGCCGAGCGGTGTCGCGTGGGCGACGTGCTGCAGCGGCCCCGGCATCTCCGGGATGGGCAGCCAGAGCCCGCCGAAGAACATCATCGGGTAGAACACGAGGTTCCCGATGGCGGCCGACGCCCGTGCCGTGGGGCCGATGGCGGCGATGAACAGCCCCACGCCCAGCAGCGCCGCCGACGCGAACAGCACGGTGATGCCCCACCCGCCGAATTGCCGCGGGAACGGCACGCCATAGGCCAGGCGCGCGACGACCATGAGCACGGCCAGCGTGACCAGGGCCATGCCGAAGTGGACGAAGAGCTGCGCGCCCAGCACCCGCATCGGCCCCGCCGGGGTGGTGCGCAGCCGCCGCAGGACCCCGCGCTCCCGGTAGTTGACCACCGTCAGCGGCAGCGCCACGAGGCACAGCAGAGCCAGCGACAGGATGACCAGGATCGGCAGGTAGGAATCGAGAACGGTCAGTCCCCCCGCGTTCGGCAGCGCCTTGCGGAAGGCCGGGATCGCGCCGAAGATCACCAGCAGCAGCAGCGGGAACCCCACTCCCCAGATGGGCCCGACCTTTTCCCGCATGAACAGCTTCAGCTCCACGCGAGTGAGCTGAGCGAGCGGGGACCGGCGCCGCGCGGGCTGTGCCGCCGTGGCCGGCTGGGCCGACGAAGCCGAGGTTGCCGTCATCACGCCTCCCGCGTTTCCCGTGCGGCGGTTCCTGAATTCTGCCCGGTCAGCTCCAGGAAGGCGTCCTCCAGGCTGCCCTGGTCCACCCGGAGCTGCCGGGGCGTGACCTGGCCCGCCGCCAGCGTGGTGATGACCGCCAGGAGTGCGTCGCCGTTGCCGGTGACCACGACGACGTCGCCCCGCCGGGTGAGGCTGGTGACCTCGGGCAGGCTGGTGAGCAGCGCGTCATCGAACGGGACCGAGGGGCGGAACTGGATGCGCTGTTCGGTCTCCGCCCGCTCGGCGAGCGTGGCGGGGGTGTCGATCGCCAGTACCCGGCCCTTATCGATGAGCGCGACCCGATCGCAGAGCCGCTCGGCCTCTTCCATGAAATGGCTGACCAGGACGATCGTGACGCCCCGGTCGCGCACGCCCTCGATCAGCTCCCAGGTGTCGCGCCTGGCCTGCGGGTCCAGCCCGGTGGTGAGCTCATCGAGCACCGCCACCCGCGGATTGCCGACGAGCGCCAGCGCGATCGACAGCCGCTGCTTCTGCCCGCCGGACAGCTTGCGGAACTGCGTCCTTGCCTTGTCCGCCAGCCCCAGCACGTCCAGCAGGTCCCGCCAGCTAACGGGATCACGGTAGAAGGAGCTGTACAGGTCCAGGGCCTCGGCGACGGTCAGCCGGTCGGGTAGCTGGCTGTCTTGCAGTTGCACGCCGAGCGCCTGCGTCAGCTCGGCCCGGTCGCGCATCGGGTCGAGGCCGAGCACGCTGATCTGCCCCTGGTCGGCCGCCCGCAGCCCTTCGACGCACTCGACCGTCGTGGTCTTCCCCGCTCCGTTCCGCCCGAGGATCCCGAAGATCTCGCCCTGATGCACTTCGAAGGACACGTCGTCGACCGCCACCGTGTCCCCGTATCTCTTGTGCAGCTTCCGCACCTCGATGATCGCTGTCATGCCACTAGTGTCAGTGCCCGGGGCACTGTCCGCATCGACCATCTGGCTAGATGATGGGCACGGGCGCGCGGGCGGGTGCCCGCCGCGGGCTAGATTCGACGGACCACATGAACGGATAAAGAGGTGCCCATGCGCGTCGTCGTCGCCGGGGCCGGCGTGGCCGGCCTGCGGGCCGCCGAGGCCGTCCGCAAGGCGGGCTTCACCGGGGAGATCATCGTCGTCGGCGAGGAGCCGCGGATGCCCTACAACCGGCCGCCGTTGTCGAAGGACGCCATCGGGGCCGAGTTCGACGAGGGCACTTTGCCGTTTCGGGTCGCCAAGGCCGCCGCCGACGTGGAGTGGCGGCTCGGCACCCGGGTCATCGCGGCCGACCTCGGCGCGCGCACCGTCACGCTCGCCGATGGCACCCGCCTGAACTGGGATGGCCTCGTCGCCGCCACCGGGGTACGGTCGCGCCGCCTGACCCTGCCCGGCCCGGACAGCGGGCGGCACGCCATCCGAACGCTCGATGACCTGGAGGGGCTGCGCAAGGACCTGGACCGCGCACGGCGGATCGTGGTCGTGGGGGGCGGGTTCATCGGCTGCGAGGTAGCAGCCGCCGCCGTCAAGCGCGGCCTGGACGTGACCGTGGTGGAGCCAGAGCCGCTGCCCATGCTGCGCCCGCTCGGCCCGGAGCTGGCGGCCACGCTGCTGCGGCGGCACCAGGCGCGCGGCGCGGAGTTCCGGCTGGGCGTGCTGCCGGTGGCCTTCGGCGGGGATTCCCGGGTGGAGTCGGTGTCGCTCAGCGATGGCACGTCGCTGCCGGCGGACGTGGTGGTGGAGTCGGTCGGGTCCCTCCTCAACACCGGGTGGCTGGACGGTAACGGCCTGGACCTGCGCAACGGCGTGCTGACCGACGACCGGCTGCGCGTCGTCGGCCGGGAGGAGGCCGGCCGCGACGACGTCCTCGCCGTCGGCGACGTGGCCCGGTTCCCGCACCCGCTGTTCGGCGGCGTGCCGCAGCGGGCCGAGCACTGGACGGTCGCCAGCGACACCGGCCGGCACGCGGGCGCGGTGCTGGGCCGCTACCTATCCGGCGGCGATCCCGCCGCCGTCGGCCCGTTCACCGCGGTCCCGACCTTCTGGAGCGACCAGTACGAGTTGCGCGTCCAGTCCTTTGGCGTGACCGGGCTGGCTGACGCGCGAGTCCTTGAAGGCGACCTCGACGGTGACGTCGCCGTCGGCTATCACCGCGATGGCCGGCTCGTGGGCGTGGTGCTCATCGGCCTGACCGGCCGCTACCAGTACTACCGCACGCTCATCGGCAGTGCCGCCGGATAGCGGCCACCGGATAGTCCGCCGGCCGGGCGCTAGTCCTCCTCGGCGTAGCGGGCGAGGTCCAGCAGGTGCAGCAGGGCGTCACACCAGCGGTCCGCGGGCGGGCGGGAGTCGAACCGGCCCAGGCACTCGTTCGTGGCGTCAAGGACGGCGGTGAAGATCGCGTCGTCCAGGGCGAACCGCTCGGCGTCGACGACGTCGGGACTCGCGCCGTCCCGGCCGGCGGGCCGGGCGTCCGGGGCGAGGGACTCGCGGTGCCGGTCGAGGATCTCCGCGGCCCGGCGGGCCATCGCCAGGCCCAGCGTCTCGGCCATCAGCAGCTGGCCCACGCTGAAGCCGGAGCCGCCGCCGAGGGTCCCGCCGGGCAGGCTGGCGCCCGCGGCGCTGCCGGGAAGGCCGCCGGCAAAGCCGCCCGCAATGCCGCCAAGGTCCTGCTGCATGCCGCACCCCTTCGCGTCGCGCCCCCGGTCGCGGAGGCTCGCCGGAACGTCCAGTCGTGGTCCTGCCCGCGCCGCCTGGTCCCCCCGGGAAACCGGTCTGCCCGAAGGCGGAGGCCAGCGCGGCCGCTACTCCACTATGATGCGGAGGGGTAGTGACATTCTTACGGATTGTAGTCGCGGCCCGCAAGCCCGCAATTCGGACAGAAAATCGGTGTACAGCCGAGTCCATTGCGGCGACCATGAATCACGTGACCCTCGACCCGGTGAGGCTCCTACCGAGCGTAATCAACGTCGATGACAGCGACACGCCAGCGGATGTCATCGACGCCCTCGCGCTCGCCCCGTTCACCGCGGGAACGGAGCCGCACGCGGCCACCGCGCGCCTTGACGAGGTTCTCGCGCAGGCCCCGCTGCTGCCGCCGGACGCGACCGTCGTGCGCACCTCGACCAGCCCGCACTGCGACGCGGTCCTCGCCGTGGGCACCGGCTGGACCATCCGCGCGACGCGGTGGAAGAACGGCGGCGCGGAGGTGTCCGTCACCGCGGGCACCCCCGAGCTCGCCAGCGAGGTACTGGAGCTGGCGATTAAGGATGCCGCGCCGGAGCGGCATCCCGCCGACGATGCCGTCCGCATGGGCTTCTGGCACCGCTCGCCCCGCCAGGGGCCGCTGCGGATCGCGCGGCCGGTGGACGCCCAGTCCTGGGCGGCCATCCAGGGCAACTACCCGGCCCGGGTCCGGCCGGCGCTCGGCGAGCCTCATGGCCACGGCCGCCGAGGACATCGACGGACGGCTGCTGCTGCTGCACGGCCCGCCGGGCACCGGCAAGACCACGCTGCTGCGCGCCCTCGCCCGCGAGTGGCGGTCCTGGTGCCAGGCCGACTGCGTGCTGGACCCGGAGAAGCTGTTCGACGACCCGGGCTACCTGATGGACGTGATGGTCGGTGATGACCCGTCCGCGCAGGAGCGGATCGCGAACGTCCTTGCGCTAGACGGGGCCACCGGGCCGCACGCCGCGGCCCGGCCGCGCTGGCGGCTGCTGATCCTGGAGGACTGCGACGAGCTGATCCGCGGCGAGGCCAGGCAGTCCGCCGGGCAGGCGCTGTCGCGGCTGCTCAACCTCACCGACGGCATCGTCGGCCAGGGGCGGAAGGTCCTCATCGCGATCACGACCAACGAGGACCTGCGCAGCCTGCACCCGGCGGTCACCCGGCCGGGCCGGTGCCTGGCCCAGGTCGAGGTGCGGCCCTTCCCTCCGGCCGAGGCCGCCCAGTGGCTTGAGGGGCAGGGCGCGGCGGCGGCGGCCGTCACCGCGCCGGTCACGCTGGCCGAGCTGTACGCGCTGCGCAGCGGCCGCCTGGCGGCATCGCAGGCCGGCCGGCACCCGGACCCCACCGGCCAGTACCTGTAGGCCGGGCTGGCCAGCGCGCCGGGCTAGCTCCTGGCCGCGACCCCGCCCCACATTCCGGCGGGATTGGCCGCGTCAGCGTCGGAGTCCGGCCGCCACTCCGGAGCGCGCACGAGTCCCGGCGGGATGAGCTCGAGCCCGTCGAAGAATCGGAGCACCTGCTCGCGGGGACGGTACGTCAGCCGCTGGGCGAGCACGGCATTGAGCTTGGACACCCCGGCCGCGGCCCGCCCGGGGTCCCAGTCAAGGCTCGGGTGGGTGAGGGCGATGTAGCTTCCGGGCGCGATGGACCCCGCCAGCCGCGCGACCACCCCCCACGGGTCGTCCTCGTCGGGGAGGCAGTGCAGGACCGCGATCAGCAGCACCGCGACCGGCTGGCCGAAGTCAAGGGTCCGCGATGCCTGCTCGATGATCGTCGCGACGTCCCTGGCGTCCGCGTCCAGGTAGGCGACACCAGACGGCGAGCCAGCGAGCAGCCGGTCGGCCGCGTCCAGCACCACCGGGTCATTATCGGCGTACACCACCCGGGCATCCGGCGCCGCCGCCTGGGCTACCTGGTGGGTGTTGCCCTTGTCCGGGATGCCGGACCCGATGTCCAGGAACTGCCGGATGCCAGCCTCGGCCGCCAGGTAGCGCACCACCCGGGCGAGGAACGCCCGGTTGCCGTGCACGCCGTGCAGGATGACCGGGTTCGCCTCAGCCGCGCGCATGGCCGCCTGCCGGTCGGAGTCGTAGTTGCTGGTGCCGCCAAGCCAGTAGTCGTAGACGCGCGCGATGTGCGGAACCGACGTGTCGATCTCCCGGCGCGCCCGCCGGGGCTGTGCTTCTCGTCGCGGGGCCACAACACGAACATAGTCGACCGCCCCTCAGAAGGAAGGGGCTTTCGGCAATAAAGTGAGCTTACGGGAGGACCGCGCGGATCGCGTCCGCGCTCGGAAGCTTGACGCGCTCGCCCCGGCCGAGGGCCGCGGCGAGGTCCGCCTCGGCCGCCTCGATGCGCAGCCAGTCCGCGTAGGAGACATGCCGCACGCCGCGGGCCGCGAGGACGGCCGCCAGCGGGGAGCCGGGCACGCCGTCGTCGCCCGCGGCGCTCGCCTCGGCCGGGGGCAGCCGCAGCAGGCCCGGCCTTGGCAGCTCGGCCTCGCCTCGGTCCGGGCCGCCCGCGAGGTCCGCGAGCAGCGCCTGGACCGTCTGCGCCGCGTCGGCCTTGTTCGTGCCGATCACGCCGGTCGGGCCGCGCTTGAGCCAGCCGGCCACGTACTCACCCGGCAGCGGGGTCCCGTCGGGGCCGAGGACGCGGCCGTCCGCGCTGGGCACGGTCTTCGTCCGGGGGTCGAACGGCACTCCGTCCAGCGGCACGCTCTGGTAGCCGACCGACCGGAGCACGAGCTGCGCCTCGATCTCCTCCAGCTCACCCGTGCCCTCGAAGACCCCGTCGGCCGTCATGCGCGTGCGCTCGCAGGTGATTCCGCGGGCCCGTTCCGTCCCGTGGATCTCTACCGGCCGCAGCCAGAAGCGGAGCCGGAGCTGCCGCGCGGCCTCGGCCGGCGTGAGGGCGAAGCCCCAGGCGCGCATGGCGACCAGGTTGCCGCGGACGCGGCGGTCGGCCACCGCCAGCTCGGCTGACCTGCCCGACGGGTCGAACGCGTCCAGGTCGAGCTCACCGGGCGCGATGGACACGTCGACGCCGGGCAGTTCGCCGAGCTCGCGCAGCTCCTTGGTCGTGAACTTGGCGTGCGCGGGGCCACGGCGGCCGATGACGTGCACCTCACGGACCTTGCTGGCGCGCAGCGCGGCCATCACCGGTTCCGGGATATCGGTCTCGGCTAGCTCCTCCGGGTCGCGGGCCAGGATGCGGGCCACGTCGACGGCGACGTTGCCGACCCCGATCACCGCCACGGACTCGGCGTCCAGGCTGAACGCGGACGCGTCCACGTCCGGGTGCCCGCAGTACCAGTTGACGAAGTCCGTAGCGGCCCGGCTGCCCGGCAGGTCCTCGCCGGGGACGCCCATCCGCGCGTCGCGCATGGCGCCAGTGGCGTAGACGACCGCGTCGTAGACCTTCAGCAGGTCCTCGCGGGTGACGTCGCGGCCCAGGTGGACCCCGCCATGGAACTCCACGTCCGGGTGCTCGAGCACGCGGCGCAGGTAGGTCGCGACGGACTTGATGGACTTGTGGTCCGGGGCCACGCCGTAGCGCACAAGCCCGTACGGGGTGGGCAGCCGGTCCAGCACGTCAACCAGCACGCGGGCCGGCGTCGGCAGGGCAGCAGCCTGCTTCACCAGGGCCTCGGCGGTATAGAGTCCGGCGGGGCCAGAGCCGATTACAGCCACTCGCAACATCGTCAACCTCGCGATCCAGGGCCCTTTGGTCCACGGGTGCTCATGATCCTCGAGTGCTCGCGCACCCCCCTGTCCTGCTGGCTCAGGTTACTCGGAGACGTGGCCTTTCGGGGAATTCTCAGGATCGGCGTCGGCTACTGTGGCGCTTGCCACATCGCCGGCGCCCTCCGGGGACCGGCGGGCGACCGCCTCGGTGATCTGCCGGGCGAGGTGCTGCGGGGTCAGCCCGGCGGCGGCGAGGATGTCCGGCCGGTTCCCGTGGTCGAGGAATTCCTGCGGCAGGCCGAACGTCTTGACCGGCACGTCCGCGTCGTGGTCGCGCAGCAGCCGGCAGATCGCGTCGCCGAATCCGCCGGCTCGCCCGTTGTCCTCCACCACCGCGACCAGGCGGTGCCGGCCGGCCGCCGCCACGACCGCCTCGTCGACCGGCTTGACCCAGCGCGGGTCGACGACGGTGACGCCGATGCCGTGGCCTTCCAGTCGCTTGGCGACCTCGACGCAGGTGACCGACATCGGCCCCGCGCCGATGAGCAGGACGTCGCTCCCCAGGCCGGTCGCGGGCTCGGCCAGGACGTCCATGACGCCCAGCTTGCCGACCGCCTCGAACTCGGCGCCCACGTCGCCCTTGGGCCAGCGCAGCACGGTCGGGCCGTCGCTGACCTCGATGGCCTCGTTGAGCAGCTCGGAGATCCGGCTGCCGTCGCGCGGCGCGGCGATCCGCAGGCCCGGGACGACCTGCAGGATCGAGCCGTCCCACATGCCGTTGTGGCTGGGGCCGTCGGGGCCGGTAACGCCCGCCCGGTCCAGCGTGACGGTGACCGGGAGCTTGTGCAGGGCCACGTCCATCAGCAGCTGGTCGAAGGCCCGGTTGAGGAACGTCGAGTACAGCGACACGACGGGGTGCAGGCCGCCCAGGGCCAGGCCCGCCGCGCTGGTCAGCGCGTGCTGCTCGGCGATGCCGACGTCGTAGACCCGGTCCGGGAACGCGGCGGCGAACGGGGCGAGGCCGACGGGGTGCAGCATCGCGGCGGTGATCGCGACCACGTCCGGGCGGCGGGCGCCGATCGCGACCATCTCGTCGGCGAACACGTCGCTCCAGGCCCGCTTGGGGGCGCTGGTCTTTCCCGCGGCCTTCGGCCTGGCCGGGACCTGGTGCATCTGGTCCTGCTGGTCTTGCTCGGCGGGCAGGTAGCCGAAGCCCTTCCGGGTGATCACGTGCACGATGACGGGGCCGCCGTAGTCGGCCGCCTTGCGCAGCGCGTACTCCAGCATCTGCTCGTCGTGGCCGTCGATCGGGCCGGCGTACTTGAGGCCCAGGTCCTCGAACAGGACCTGGGGCTGCAGGAAGTCCTTGAGGCCCTTCTTCGCCCCGTGCAGCGCGCCGTACAGCGGCTGGCCGACGATCGGGGTGCGCGTCACCGTCGCCTTGATGTAGTCGAGCACGTGCTCGTACCGCTGGCTCACCCGCACGGTCGCCAGGTGCGTCGCCAGGCCGCCGATCGTCGGCTGGTAGGACCGGCCGTTGTCGTTGACGACGATGACCATCCGGGAGTCCTTGGCGATGGCGATGTTGTTGAGCGCCTCCCAGGCCATGCCGCCAGTGAGCGCGCCATCCCCGATGACCGCGACCACGACGCGGTCGGTCTCGCCGCGCAGCCGGTACGCCTTGGCCAGGCCGTCGGCCCAGGACAGGCTGGTGGACGCGTGCGAGTTCTCCACCAGGTCGTGCTCGGACTCGGCCCGGCTGGGGTAGCCGGACAGGCCGCCAGGCTGGCGCAAGGTGCCGAATTGCTCGTACCGGCCGGTCAGCAGCTTGTGCACGTAGGACTGGTGGCCGGTGTCGAAGATAAGCCGGTCCCGCGGCGAGTCGAAGACCCGGTGCATGGCGATCGTCAGCTCGACTACCCCGAGGTTGGGGCCCAGGTGCCCGCTCGTCCTCGTGACGGTCTCCACCAGGACGTCCCGGATCTCCGTGGCCAGCTTGCCCAGCTGATCCTGGCTGAGCCCCTTCAGGTCCTCCGGGCCGTTTATGTGCTCCAGCAGTGTCACGTCGGCGCTCCTCGTGTTGTGCCGAGCCAGATGGCGGGTCACCCGATAGTACGGCCGACCGCAGGTCGCGGGCGCCTCCGGCGGCCCAGTTAGCCGACCGCCGTGTCAGGGTTCACCGGGCGGTGATCACTTACCGTCATCACGAGGCTGCCTGGCGGTGAGCTCACTAGATTAGGACCGGCAGACCGGGAACGCGGCGAAAGGGCGTGGTATCCGTGCGTGCGGTGGTGGTGGACAGGCCAGGCGGGCCGGAGGTGCTGTCGGTCAGTGACTGCCCGGACCCGGTGGTCCAGCCTGGCCACGTCCTCGTGCGGGTGGCCGCCGCCGGGGTGAACTTCCGCGACATCTACGAGCGGCAGGGCATCGGCCCTTACGTCGCGCCGACTCCGTTCATTTCCGGCGCCGAGGGGGCCGGCACCGTGGTGGCCGCCGGAACCGGGGTCACGGATCTGGCGGTGGGCTCCGTCGTGGCCTGGTGCAACGCCCGGGCCAGCTACGCCGAGCTCGTCGCGGTCCGCGCCGCCGATGCCGTTCCGGTCCCGGCCGGGGTGCCGGCGAAGGTCGCCGCGGCGGTGATCCTCCAGGGGCTGACGGCGCACTACCTGTGCCGCAGCACCTTCCCCGTCACCACGGGCACCGTCGCGGTGGTGCACGCCGCCGCCGGCGGCGTCGGGCTGCTGCTCACCCAGATGGTCAAGCGGTTCGGTGGCATCGTTGTCGCGACCACCTCCAGCGCGGCGAAGACCGAACTGGCCATCCGGGCGGGCGCGGACCACGTGGTCGCCTACGGCGAGGTCGTCGATGCCGTCCGGCGCCTCACCGGGGAGCGCGGCGCGGACGTGGTCTACGACGGTGTGGGCGCGGCGACGTTCGACGACAGCCTTCGGGCGCTGCGGCCGCGCGGCATGATGGTGCTCTACGGGGCCGCGAGCGGCCCGGTGCCGCCGTTCGACCCCCAGCGGCTGAACAGCGGCGGCTCGCTGTTCCTCACCCGGCCCACCCTTGGCCACTACGTGGCGGACCGCGGCGAGCTGCTGCTGCGCGCGGGCGACCTGTTCAGCTGGATCGCCGCGGGCGAGCTCGACGTGCGGATCGGCGGCGAGTACCCGCTCGCCGGCGCGGCCCGTGCCCAGGAGGACCTGGCCGCCCGCCGCACCACCGGCAAGCTGCTGCTGATCCCCTAGGGGCGCCGGTCGGGGTCTTGAACGGGCTGCCCGGCGACGGGCCCGGCCACCCGCGCGGCCGGGCTGTTGCGGGCGATCAGCTCCTGGCGGATCGCCTCCAGGTGGGAAAGCGCCCCGGCGGAGGGGCCCGCGCTACCGGAGACCGGGACCGTGACGCCGGCCAGGACATCGTCGGTGCGCGGCGTGGTGAGCGTGAGCACGTCACCGAAGCCCGGCGCGGCGGCGTCCCGCGCGGTCAGCGACGGCAGCGACCAGCGCTGCTCGACGGTCTTCAGGATCGAGGTGTGGTCCAGCGGCACCGAGCCGGCCGGGACGCGGTACACGGTGCCCGGCGCGATCAGCGGCGAGACCAGCACGGCCGGAACGCGCGCGCCGAACCGGTCGAAGCCGAAGCCGAACTCCCCGGCGCTGTTGTCTGGGGGGGTCGCGCCCCACGGCGGGGGAACGTGGTCGTAGCAGCCGCCGTGCTCGTCGTAGGTGAGGATGAACAGCGTCTGGTTCCAGCCGGGACCGGAGCGCAGCGCCGCGTACACGTCGTGGATGAGCTGCTCGCCCAGCGCCACGTCGTAGTTCGGGTGCTGGCTGTTGCCGGTGGAGGACCAGCTGGGCTCCAGGAACGCGTACGACGGCAGCGTGCCCGCCGCCGCGGCGGCCCGGAAGTCCTTGAACTCCCCGATCGCGGCGCCAGGCGCTCCCGCGATGTCGGTGAACGTGTTCCTGGTGAGCGGCTTGGCGTCGTAGCCGTAGATCGCCCAGGTGATCCCGTGCTGGCCCAGCAGGCCGAAGATGGACGGTGACGTGAACGTCTTGGTGTGGTCGTCCATGTGGCCCTGGCTGGTGGCGCAGCCGGCGAAGGCCCGGTTGGGCATGGTCTCGGTGGGCGCTGAGGCGAACCACGCGTCGCAGACGGCGTAGCCCTGGGCGAGCGCGGAAAGCACCGGGAGCGCCTGCGGGGTGAAGCAGCCCATGATGTGGCTGGCCGTGGTCCCGGCCAGGATGTTCCAGCTGCCCCCGGTGTCCGTGGACTCCCAGCCGATCGTGTACGCGAAGTCCCTCACGAACCCCTGGCAGGTCGCCTTCTGCCCGGACGAGGCGGGCCCGCTCACGCTGCCGTAGAACTGGCTGTTCGTCGCCTTGAATCCCTCGCCGGGATCCGCGCCCGGCATGAAGTAGGCGTTCGGCGTGGACGGCGTGATCGGGAACACCGTGGGGTTGCCGCTGGTCTCGGGGCAGGACTCGGTCCCGTTCAGCCCGTCGTAGGGATGACCGGATGGCGACACGTTCCCCGCGCTCGCGTACAGGTACCCGAGCATGTGGTCAAAGGAGCGGTTCTCCAGCATGAGGACCACAACGTGCTGAATAGCCAGGCCAGCCCCGTCGTGCTTCCGGCCCCCGTCGTGTTTCCGGCCATCGCGATTCCCCTGTCCCGTCCCGGTATCGGCAGTGACGGGGGCTGCCCTGCTCACGGACTGAGCAGGCTCGCCTGGCGCAATGCGATCCCGGCGCATTCCGTCCGATTCCCCGTCATTGCCGACCTTATCGTGACCAGCGGGCGATGCGATGGCTTCGCGCCTCTCAGCGCTCTTCGCGCCGCTTTACGCTCCTTTTCGCCGGGGTACCTTTCAGTCCCCCGCGCGCTCGCGCGCCGCTTCGCGCATCGACGCCTTGTACAGGACCTTCCTGGCTTCCTTCGCGATCGCCTTGTCCGGGTGGTACTCGCCGATGTGCTCCAGCACGTACAGGGAGTCCGGGTGCGGGCCGCGCGCGATCAGGTCAAGGAACGCCGGGGCGTCGCCATCGGGCGGCAGCGCCTCGGCGAACGCCTCGGCGAGCTCACCGGCGTCGGTGTCCTCGTCGTCGCAGGAGATGGCGAGCAGGTCGGTCGCCATCCAGGCCAGGTCGTCCGCGTCCGGCTCCAGGTCCGGGGGCAGCTGCCCGTCCGTCAGGCCGGCCAGCGCCGCCTTGGCGTACGGGCGGACCTCCAGCACGTCCAGGCGATCCCGCCAGGCGGGCTCGGCGGCGGCGCCGAGCTCGTTGACCAGCGCGACCACGAGCAGCCGCTCGGCCGGGTCCCCCACGGCGCCGACGCCGAGCAGCTCCGCCGCCGCGTCCCGCGGGTCGCGCGCCTCGAGCCAGGCAGCGGACTCGGCCTCGAACTCGTCATCGGTGACGCCATCAGCCATCGCGATGAGCTGCGCGGCGGTCATCTCGGCCGGGTCATCGGGAAGCAACGGCACGTCGACGCCGGCGTCGATGAACTGGAGCCGCATCTCCCGCAGGCCCAGCGGCGTGAGCCGGATGGCCCCGTCCTCCGGCGCCGGGGCGGTGACCGCGCCCAGCTCGGTGAGCTGCCCCACCAGGACGACGGCGGGGTCGCCGTGCGCCTTCGCGAACGCGCCCCACTCCCTGGCGGCACGCGGGGTGAGGTCAGCGGTCGCGCTCTCCTCGACGACCTCGCTGATCTCAGCGAGCGTCAGCCCCTCACGGCGGGCCATGAAGAACAGCAGCGCGACGCTCGCGCCGGGGACGTGGAAGTCGACGTCAGCCGGGCGGTCCTGGGCGCCCGTCGCGGCCGCGCACATGGACTCGGTCAAGACCGCGGCGAACGTCGAGGCCCAGGCGCCGATGGCGCCCTCGTCGCCGTCGGCCCACTCCCGCGCGGTCTCACCGGCCGTGACCCGCCCGCCCGCCGGGGCTTCCTCGATCCAGTCGACCGCGCCGGCGTACTTCCACAGGTAGCCGAAGCGCTCGGCCGGCACTCCCAGGACGCTGATGGCATCGGCCTGGTCGGCGTCGGATAGCCAGGCGTCCGCGTCCACCTCGCGCCCGCCCTCGCCGACCCAGGAGGCAAGCGCGGCCAGCTCGGCCAGCATGGGGACGGCACGCGCCGCGACGGCCAGCTCCGGGTCCGGGGGCAGCCGGATCGGCGGGAGCTCATCGGGCAGCCCGAACGCCTCCTTGAGCCCGAGCTCGTCCCCCTCGTCGTAGTCGTCCGCGTCCCAGTCGCCGTCATCCCAGTCGTCTGAGTCGCCGTCCAGCTCGGCCTCGCCGGCCGTCTCGTCTAGCTGGTCCGCGCGGTCATCCGCCGCGTGGTCGTGGCCGGAGTCGCCGGGGCCGTGGGAGTGGTTGTGGCCGGAGCGGCCGTGGTCGTGAGCCATGGCAGCGAGCCTACTAGTGGCCCGCCCGCGCGGCGTGCCTCATGCCTGAAGCCCGGTCGCCCTTGGCGGCGCCACCTGCTTTCATCGCCCGCAGCGCCGAGGCGCGCTGCGCGGCCTTGCGCGCGTCCCTGGCGATCCGCCGGTCGGGGTGCTGCCTGCCGAGGACCGTCAGCACCCGGACCACGTCCGGGTGCGTCCCCCGCGACATCTGCTCGAAGATCCACTCCTCCTCGCCGGCCGGGACGGCCTCGCGGAACCGGGCGGCGATCAGGTCCGGGTCCGGGTCGTCCGCCCCGCACGCCAGGGCGAGCAGGTCGGTCGCCAGCCAGGTCAGGTCGTCCGGGCTCGGCTCCAGGACCAGCGGCATGGTGCTGTCCGCCAGCTGGGTGGCCAGCCTGGTGAGCTCGATCCTCGCGTACGGCCGCAGCTCTGGGCGCTTCAGCGCGTCCCGCCAGGCGGACGCCGCCCGCTCGCCCAGGCCGCGGACGACGCCGACCATGGCCAGGCGCGCGGCCGGGTCGGCGCCAGCGGCGTACTCCAGCAGCGCGCTGGCCGCCCGCCCTGGCCCGCGCGCGGCCACCCAGCGATCGGCCAGCGCGCTGAACTCGGTGGCCAGCAGGCCGCCATGCAGCGCGGCCAGGCCCGCCGCGCTCATCCGCGCGGGGTCGCCCTGGACGACGGGCACGTCAACGCCGACCGCGGACAGCTCGGCGCCCAGCGCCCCGAGCGCCAGCGGGGCGAGCCGGATCCGCCCATCGCCGGCCGGGGACGCCTCGACCGCGTGCAGCTGCGCCAGGTGGTCGATCAGGACCCGCGCCGGGTCGGCATGCGAGCGGGCCCGCTCGTCCAGCTGCCTGCGCAGGCCGGGCCAGGCGAGGTCGCCGACCGCGCCCTTCATGATCAGGTCGCGGACGCGCGCGGCGGGCAGCCCGCCATCACCACGGGCCAGGAAGAGCCGCACGGCGGCCAGCGATCCCTGGCCCTGGAAGTTCAGCGTCCCCGGCCCCGCCGGGTCGAGCGCCGCGGCGAGGTCCAGCGCGACGGCGAGGACGGCGGCCAGCGTGCCGTGCCACACGCGCAGCGTCTCCTCCTCCCCGCTGCCCCAGTCGGCCGCCGCCCGCCCCGGCACCGCGAGCGCCTCGACGGAGCCGCCGGCCTTCTCGATCCAGCGCGCGGCGAGCGCGTACCGCCACAAGTAGCCCATCGCGTCCGCGGGGACGCCGAGCCGGCTCGCCGCCTCGTCCGCGGCCGCGGCGGGCAGCTCGTCCTTCCTGGTGACCGGGCGTCCCTGCGCCGCCCATGCCGCCAGGCCCGCCAGCTGGGCCGCCAGGGGCGCGCGGCGCGCCTGCGCGGCGAGGTCCGCCGTCGCCGGAAGCCAGGTGGCGGGGAGCCCGTCCGGCAGGTCCAGCGCCTTCTTGACGCTCTTTTCCGTGCCGCCGTCATCGGCGCGCACCGTGGCGGCCGGCAGCCTCCCGAAGTCTCCCGCGGGCAGCATCGGGTTATACCCGATGAGCCAGCGTTCCACGTCCTCCTGGTCACTCGCCCGCAGGGCGTCCGAAAGGATCCCTATGTGCGCGCTAGCCGCCCCGGTACCCGAATTTCGCGCCATGTCCGGATAGCCTAGGGCTTTTCCTGGGGGGATACACGGGTTTTCCTGGGGGGATAAACACCAATCCCCCCAGGCCCCTGGAGCTCCCGGGTTGCGGTCGGCCCGCCCGGCGTCGCCGCGTGCCTTCCTATCCCTGGGCCAGCAGGGAGCGGAGCACGTACTGCATGATGCCGCCGTGGCGGTAGTAGTCCGCCTCGCCGGGGGTGTCGATGCGGACGACCGCGGTGAACTTCTTGTCGTCGGCGGTGACCACGACCTCGCTCGGCGTGACTCCGGAGTTGAGCTCCTCGATGCCGGTGACCGAGAAGGTCTCGGTCCCGGTGAGGCCGAGGGACTCGGCCGACTCGCCCGGCTTGAACTGCAGCGGGAGGACGCCCATGCCGATGAGGTTGGAGCGGTGGATGCGCTCGAACGACTCGGTGAGCACGGCCCGGACGCCGAGCAGCGCGGTGCCCTTCGCCGCCCAGTCACGCGAGGAGCCGGAGCCGTACTCCTTGCCGCCCAGCACGATCAGCGGCGTGCCCTCGGCGATGTACTCGCGGGACGCGTCGTAGATCGACATCTCCTTGCCGTCCTTGACGGTGACGCCGCCCTCGGTGCCTGGCGCGAGCTGGTTGCGGAGCCGGATGTTGGCGAAGGTGCCGCGGATCATCACCTCGTGGTTACCGCGCCGGGAACCGTAGGAGTTGAAGTCAGCGCGCTCGATGCCGTGCCCCGTCAGGTACAGCCCGGCGGGAGCGGTCGCCTTGATCGCGCCGGCCGGCGAGATGTGGTCGGTGGTGACCGAGTCGCCGAGCCTGGCCAAGACCCTCGCGCCGTGGATGTCCGACACCGGGGCCGGCGCCGCGGGCATGCCGTCGAAGTACGGCGGGCGGCGAACGTAGGTCGAGGACCCGTCCCACTGGAACGTGTCGCCGGCCGGCACGTCCAGGCCGCGCCAGTTGTCGTCCCCGGCGAACACGTCCGCGTAGTCACGGGTGAACATGTCGGCGCTGACCGCGCTGGCCACCACCGACGTCACCTCGTCCGGCGCGGGCCAGATGTCGGCCAGGTACACCGGCTGCCCGTCGGCACCGGTGCCGAGCGGCTCGCTACCGAGGTCGATGTCCATCGTGCCAGCCAGCGCGTACGCCACGACCAGCGGCGGGGACGCCAGGTAGTTCATCTTGACGTCCGGGTTGATCCGGCCCTCGAAGTTCCGGTTGCCTGACAGCACCGACACGACGCTGAGGTCGTTCTCGTTGACCGCGGCGCTGATCGCCGGGGGCAGCGGCCCGGAGTTGCCGATGCAGGTGGTGCAGCCGTACCCGACGAGGTTGAAGCCGAGCTTGTCCAGGTACGGCAGCAGCCCGGCGCGCTCGTAGTAGTCCATGACGACCTTGGAGCCGGGCGCGAGGGTGGTCTTGACCCACGGCTTGCGGGACAGGCCCCGCTCGACGGCCTTCTTCGCCAGGAGGGCGGCGCCGACCATCACGTACGGGTTGGACGTGTTCGTGCAGGAGGTGATCGCGGCGATCACCACGTGGCCGTGGTCGAGCGTCGTCTCGGTGCCGTCCTCCAGGGTCACGGTGACCGGGTGCGTGGCGCGGGTGGCGTCCGGCGTGGGCGAGTCGGAGGCGGGGAACGACCCGTTGTCCGAGCCGACGTACGCGGGCAGCGCGTCGCGGAACGCGGGCTTGGCCGAGGCCAGCTCGATGCGGTCCTGCGGGCGCTTCGGCCCGGCGATCGACGGGACGACGGTGGACAGGTCAAGCTCGATCTCCTCGGAGAATCGCAGCTCGCGCGCCGGGTCGTGCCACAGCCCCTGCTCCCGGGCGTACTTCTCGACGAGCTCGACCTGAGCCTGCGGGCGGCCGGTCAGCCGGAGGTAGTCCAGGGTCGCCTCGTCGATCGGGAAGATCGCGCAGGTCGAGCCGAATTCCGGCGACATGTTCCCGATCGTGGCCCGGTTCGCGACCGGCACCTGGCCGACGCCCTCGCCGTGGAACTCGACGAACTTACCGACGACGCCGTGCTTGCGCAGGATCTCGGTGATGGTCAGCACCAGGTCAGTGGCGGTCGTCGTGGTGGGCAGGGCGCCGGACAGCTTGAAGCCGACGACCCTCGGGATGAGCATGGAGATCGGCTGGCCGAGCATGGCGGCCTCGGCCTCGATGCCGCCGACGCCCCAGCCGAGGATGCCCAGGCCGTTCTGCATCGTCGTGTGCGAGTCGGTGCCGACGCAGGTGTCGGGGTAGGCAGTCTCAGCCCCGCCCCCGCCGCCCGTCCCGCCCCCGCCGCCCTGGGACCCGATCATGACGACGCGGGCGAGGTGCTCGATGTTCACCTGGTGCACGATGCCGGTGCCGGGCGGGACGACGCGGAACCCGGTGAACGCCTGCTGACCCCAGCGCAGGAACTGGAAGCGCTCGGAGTTGCGCTGGAACTCAAGCTCCACGTTGCGGGCGAACGCGTCCGGGCGGCCGAAGACGTCCGCCACGACCGAGTGGTCGATGACGAGCTCGGCGGGGATGAGCGGGTTGATCTTCGTCGGGTCGCCACCGAGGGCCCGCATGGCCTCGCGCATCGCGGCGAGGTCCACGACGGCCGGCACGCCGGTGAGGTCCTGCAGGATGACCCGGCCGGGGGTGAACTGGATCTCGGTGTCCGGTTCGGCCTTCGGGTCCCAGTTCCCCACGGCGCGGATGTGGTCGGCGGTGATGTTCGCGCCGTCCTCATTGCGGAGCAGGTTCTCCAGCAAGACCTTCAGGCTGTACGGCAGGCTGGCCGAGCCAGGGACCGCGTCCAGCCGGTAGATCTCGTACTCGCCACCACCCGCCGATAGCGTCGCGCGGCTGCCGAAGCTGTTGGCAGTCATCGAATTCGAGCCTCCTCGCCCGTCATTGCGTGTTGCGCCCCGTCATGCCCGTGTGGACGTGCCCCCGGTCCACAACCTACAGTATCTCGACATCAAGCTACTCTCCAGGGTATCTCGATATCAAGTTAATCGCGCGGGCGGGGCCTGGCGGCCGGCTCGCGCCGATCAGGAGGACCGCGCGATCGACGTGCCACCGGCCCAGTCAAACCCGAGATCGACCTGCTACGGCCCGCCCCCGAAGTGTCAATCATTTAGGCCCGATGACGACGGATTGGGTGTTACCGCGCGGACGTCAGGTGGGCGTAGACGATGATGTTGTCGAGGTAGGAGCCGCTCGCCGCGTCGAACGGGCCGCCGCAGGTGATCAGCCGCAGCGCGGGGTAGCCGGGGTCACCGTAGACCTGGCTGGTGGGGAAGGCGACCTTGGCCGCCTTCTGCAGGCCGTCGACGGTGAAGACGGCGGTGCTGCCATTGGCCCGGATGACGTCGACCTTGTCGCCCCGGACAAGGTTCTTGATCTTGAAGAACACCGAGCCGCCGGACCACGAGTCGACGTGGCCGAGCATGACCGCCGCGCCGTCCGCGCCGGGCGCGACGCTGCCCTTGTACCAGCCGGCCAGGTCGTGGTCATCCAGCGACGGCACCTGGACCGTGCCGTCGTCGTTGAGGCCGAGATCCGTGACCGGCGCGCTGACGGCGATGGCCGGGATCTCGATGCGAACCGGAGTGGACGGGCGCATGGCCGGCGCCACTGGCGAGCCGTTCACTTCCGGTGCGGCGATCCCGACCGTCACCGGGATCGACTGCGCGTCGGCCGGCGGCCCGCTCGGTCCGCTGATCGCCCAGTACGCCACGAACCCGCCGGCCAGGAGCAGCGCCACCCCCAGCAGGGTGGCCAGCACCGACCCGCCGCCTGACTGCCGCCGGGGCGGCTCCCAGTCGCGGGGGTAGCCGTCGTCGCGGCTGCCTCCGTTGCCGTGCCCCGAGGCGGGGGGCCATCCTTGCCTGCTCAGTGCGCGCCTCTGCTTCCCGTCAGGCCGGCCTGGTGCCTGCCTGGTGCCGTCAGCCTAGTAGGCCGGCTCAGTCCTCCTGCTTACCGGTGGAGCGGCGCTTGCGCGCCGCCGTGGCCGTGGCGGTGCGCCACCGGCTCAGCACGAGGCCGCCCCCCACGACAAGCAGGCCAACGCCCGCGATGGCCAAGGGCATGTCGGCGCCAGGCGCGGGGCCGCCGCCCGTCGCCGGGGCACCGGTCGGCGTGCCGGTCGCTGACGCGGAGTCGGACGCCGACGCGCTGTCGGACGTGCTGGCGCTCGCCGACGCGCTCGTGCTGGCCGAAGCCGAGGGGGAAGTGGAGGTGGAGGTGGAGGCGGAGGCGGAAGGGGACGTGCTGGTCGACGACGACACGGCCACTGCCCCGGCGGAGGCCGAGGCGGCCGCGGGGAACAGCAGGGAAGTCGCCAGTAGCGCGGCACCAACCGCCGCCGCAACTCCCGCGACCGCTGGCAGTCCAGCGACGCGGGTCACTCTCACCAATCGCAACAAGGCCGGCCCCTTTTCAGAAGAAGTTCTCCAGGCAGAACGCAAGGCCGGGACCCCCCATGACCCCGGGTCCCGAAACGCTTAGGACACTTGATTACCAGCCAAAATGCTACGGACAGGGCATCACGCATGACAGGCCGATGAACGTTGCCTGACGCGTGACTGACGCTCCTACCCGCGCCGCCCGCGGCGAGCGGTCGTGGCCGTGGGCGAGCCCGCCATGATTGAGCGCCTCACCTGCTGCGGGAGCAGCCTCGACATATGGGTGGCGGCCGATGATTACCCGGTGTTCGAGTCGATCTAGAATTGCGCTGCCGCCGCTGAAGGAGCGGTTCGACCGGTTCGACGAGGGCGTCGAGGCGATCATCGCGCTGCTCTCGCAGACCGTCACGGACTACGACGGCCAGCACGCGCGGCTGGCCAGCGCGCGCTGCGAGCCCAAGGAAGTGCTGCGGGAGCACTGCGCCGCCGTCGGCCGGGACTTCAGCGAGGTCACCTGCTCGTGCCAGGTCCGCGCCGAGGGCGATCTCGACGCGCTCCTGACCACGGTGGCGGGCTGGCGGGACGCCGGGGCCGACCTGGCCGTCATCGGCTTGCCGCTGCACGCCAAGCCCGAGCTCGTCGGCGAGTTGTCGGCCGCCCTGGCGCCGCTCGCTTAAGCGCCCGCCGCGGGCGGCCTCACTCGCCGGCGGCGATGCGCTCGTGCAGCGCGCGGGAAGCGTCCGCCATGAGCGGCGGCACGCCAAGCTCGGTGAGCATCTCGGCGGCGGCGGCCATCTCCGCGCCGCGCCGGACGGCGTGCTGGCGGGTGCCTGTCACGACGCGGTCGACCGTGGCGATGTCCGCGCTCGCGAGCTCCTCGCCGATGTGCTCGCGCAGCCATTCCCCGAGGCCCGCGGCCCTGGCGGCGTCCAGGGCCTCCACGATGGACGCGGCCATTCCCTTGTAGAAGACGCTGCGCAAGAGCTTGCGGGTGGCGGCCAGGCCGGCCGGGCCGTCCAGCACCTCGACGTTCGCTCCCAGCCGCGTGAGCCGGGCCGCGACGGTCCCGGCGGCGGCGCCGCTGGCGAGCATCGGGACCTGGAGGCCCTTGCCCGGGACCGGGGCCATCATGGCGATGTCGGTGACGGGGATGGCGTGCCGCTGGCCGATGGCGGCGAGCTCCTGCTTGGTGCCAGGGGACGCGGTATTCAAGTCGGCCCAGAGGGCGCCGGTGCGCAGCGCGGGGATCGCGGCCTCGAACGCCTGGACCGCGGCCTTGGCGCTGTTCACGCTGAGGACGAGGGCGGCCCCGGCGGCCGCCGCGGCCTCACTGTCCGCGGCGAGGACGCCGTCAGGGACGGTCACCTCGCCGGTGGCGGCCTTCGGGTCATAGCCGCGGACGGTCGCCCCCGCCGTGATGAGGTCGCGGGCGATGAGCGAGCCGGCCTCGCCCAGCCCGAGTACCGCGATGTCGAGGCTGGAACCCGCGTCCGCGGCCGGGGCACCGGTCAACGCGTGCCCGCCTGGGCGGAGGTCCGGAATTCGGTGAAGTAGGCGCTGATCAGCTTCCGCTGCCTTTCCAGCAGCTCGTCGAAGTGCCGGTCGATCCCCTCGCCGCCCAGGGCCTCGGCGGTGTCGTAGAGGTCCTTCAGGCGCTCCAGGGAGTCCTCGCTGTCGCCGGCGAGCAGGTCGTAGTCGATGTGCAGGAGGCCCGCGAAGCTCCGGGTGCTGCTGCGCGGGCGGCTCGAACGCGCCTCGGCCGTGCCGCGGCTCCTCGTCGGCCGGCGGCCGTGACGCCTCTTCCCGCCTGACCGCCTGTCCCTCCTGGGACGGCTGCGGGGGGTGCGGCCTCGGAGCGCTCCTGGGGCTGCTGGGGAACCACCGGGGCCGGCGGCTGCTGCTCCTCACGGATCACGTACGCGTAGCTGCCGCCGTTGACGGTCTCGTCCTGCTCATCGAGCGCCACGTAAGCGACGGGCCCGGGCACGTGGCCGGGATAGGCACCCGGCGGGTAGGCGGCCTGTGCCTGGTGGCCGCCGTAGCCCGGGTACTCGCCGGTGACCTGGTACCCGGCCGCCGCGCCGTAGCCGCCCTGGCCCGGGTAGGGGACCTGGTAGCCGGGCCCGGCGGGTACCCGCCGGGCACTGACTGCCCAGCGTAGCCAGGCTGCCCCGGGTAGCCGGCTGGCGCGTAGTCGGAGGGTGCCGGGTAGCCCTGCGCCGGGTAGCCCGCCTGCGCTGGGTAGCCGGGCTGCTGCTGGTAGCCGCCGGGGTAGGCGTTCTGCGGCGCGGCCTGGGGGCCCGCCGCCCACTGGCCGCCCGCCGCCGTCTGCGCTGCCTGGGCGGGCGGCCCGCCCTGGTAGCCAGGGGCACCGGGGTAGCCCTGTGCCCCTGGGTAGGCCTGTCCCGGTAGGCCTGTCCCCCTGGATAGGCCTGCGCGGCCGGGTAGGCCTGTCCGGGCGGGTAGCCCGGCGCGGCGGCCTGGCCCGCCTGCCAGTACCCGGCGGGGTAGGGCGCCGCGGTCCCGCCGGCCGTCCCGTACGCGGCGGCGTACTCGGGTGGCATGCCGTAGCCGGGAACGGCTCCGTACCCCGGCGCCCAGGCGTAGGCCGTCCCTCCTGGATAGCCCTGGGCCCCCGGATAGCCCGGTGCCCCTGGATAAGCCTGCGTCCCCGGATAACCCTCCGCGGCGGGGTAGCCGTCAGCCGGGTGGCCCGGCTGGCCGGGGCCGCCGGGCTGGTCCGTCGCCGTCGCCCGTGGGGTCGATCAACTGGCCGGGCGCGTAGATCAGGCTTGGCGTGATCACTGCCTCGTCCTCGCTGGCCTGCTCGCCTGGCGGCGGTACCGGCACGGCGCGCGACGCCGATGACCCGCGGGCCGCGGGCGTCGGGGACAGCGGCTGGGGCGCGGCCGGATGCTGGCCCTGCGCGGGCGCCCCGTAGGGTGCACCGCCCGGGGCGCTGGTCGCGGGCGGGGCGGCGTAGGCGGCCCCGTACCCGGGGGCGCCGGGGTCGCCACCGGGCGGGCCGGCCGGGTACGGAGCGGCGTTGTAGTACGTGGCGCCGTACTGGGCGGCGGCGGGGTGGCTCGCGCCGTAGGCGGCGGGGTGGCTCGCGCCGTAGGCGGTGGCGTGCCGGGCGGCGTTCCGTAGGCGGCGCCTTGCGGGGCGCTGGCGTGCGGGGCGGCGGCTTGCGGTGCGGCGGCGTACGGGGCCGCGCCCGGCGGGATGGCCTGGCCGTAGGCGGCGGCGCCGTAGACGTAACCGGCTCCGCCGGCCGCACCGCCGTAGGCCGCCTGGCCTGGCTGGCGGTCCCGCCGGATAGGCGGCCTGGCCGTACTGGTACCCGTCAGCGTGGCCGACGGCGTAGCCGGCTGCCGGCAGCGGGAGCGCCGCCGGTCGCCGGGTAGGCACCCGCCGGGTAGGCACCCGCCGGGTATCCGGGCCCCGGTAGGCACCGCCGCCGCCGGGTAGCCGGCCGCGGGAACGGACTGGGCCGGGCCGACCGGTCCCTGCGCTTGCTCAGCCGCCGGGTACTGCTGCGCCCACTGGCCTGGCCCCTGTCCTGGCTGCTGCCACCCGGCCGGCTGCGCTCCCTGAACCTGTGTCCCCTGAAGCTGGGCCGCCTGGGCCTGCGCTGGGCCGCCTGGGCCTGCTGCGCCCACGCCTGCTGCAGGTGAGCCTGCTGTGCCTGCTGCCAGGCCGCCTGCTGCGAGTAGGCCTGCGCCTGCGTCCACTGCCCGGCAGGCCCCCCGGCGGCACCCGATGGCGGCATCCCCGGCTGGCCCGCCCAGGGATCCTGCGCAACGGCAGCCGGGTAGATCACCGCACCCGGCTGAGCCGGCGCGCCCTGCCAGCCGCCCTCGGCCGGCTCTGGCCATGCCTGCCCGTCTCCCCCGTACTGTCCCACCCAGGAATCGTAAGACAGCGCTGGCGCAAACCGTCCCGCTCTGGCGAGATCGGCGCGATTCGCCGTATGAGATTGCCGGCCTCGTCCGTCAGGGCAGGGGCCGGCAATCTCATGACCGCTCCTCAGACCTGCGGTAGCACCTCCGCGGCCAGCAGCTCCAGGTGGTCGAGGTCGGACAGGTCCAGCACCTGCAGGTACAGCGTGGACGCCCCGGCCGAGGCGTACTCGCCGATCTTGTCGACGATCTCCCCGGGAGACCCGGTCAGGCCGTTGACCCGCAGTTCGGCCACGTCCCTGCCGATCGCGGCGGCGCGCCGGGCCACCTGCGCGGAGTCCTTGCCGCAGCAGACGACGTGGGCGGCGCTGAACGCCATCGACGACGCGGGCCGCCCGTCCCGCTCGCATGCCTCCCGCACGCGCCCGAACATCGCCGCGGACTCGGCGGCCGGCTGGAACGCCGCGTTGAACTCGTCCGCGTACCTGGCCGCGAGAGCCGGGGTGCGGCGACGCCCGGCGCCGCCGATGATGACCGGCGGCCTCGGCCGCTGAACGGGCTTGGGCAGCGCCGGCGAGCCGGTCACCTGGTAGTAGGTCCCGTCGAAGTCGAACGTCGAGCCGTGCGGGGTCGACCACAGCCCGGTGATGATCGCGAGCTGCTCCTCCAGCCGGTCGAATCGCTGCGGCAGCGGCGGGAACGGCACGCCGTAGGCCGCGTGCTCGGCCTCGAACCAGCCCGCGCCCAGGCCGAGCTCGACCCGGCCGCCGCTCATCTCGTCAACCTGCGCGACGGTGATGGCCAGCGGCCCCGGCAGCCGGAAGGTGGCGCAGGTCACGAGCGTCCCGAGCCTGATACGGGACGTCTCGACCGCGAGGGCGGCCAGCGTGGCCCAGGCGTCGGTGGGGCCTGGGTCCCCCGGCACCTGGCCCATCTTCAGGTAGTGATCGGAGCGGAAGAACGCGTCGAAGCCAAGCTCTTCCGCCGCCCGGGCGACGCCGCGCAGGGTCGAGTACGAGGCGCCCTGCTGGGGCTCGGTAAAGATCCGCAGTCTCATGCGGCAATCCTTTGCGCCGTTGACACGATGCCCCGAAGCCAGTCACGTTTACTGTCGATACCAGTCGGGTAACGTCGTAGCCGAGCGATGCGCACTAGTACCCATCGAGTACCGTACGAGCATGTCGATACCTGACGAAACGGACCCCCGGGCCTACATTCGCCTTGCCGCGGAGTTGCGGAAGCAGATCTCCGAGGGCAAGCTGCCGCCCGGCAGCCCCACCCCTTCCATCACCACCCTTACCCAGGACCACGGGCACGCCCGGCAGACCTGCGCCAAGGCACTGCGCCTGCTGGTGGACGAGGGCCTGCTGATCCGGTACCCCGGCCTGGGCTACTACGTGGCAGGCAGCTCCGGCGACGCCAAGCCGGACAACCCCGCCAAGGCCAGCACCGACGGCGACTGAGCCGGGCCTAGCGAGCGAGCCAGGCCACGCACTCCACGTGGTGGGTCATCGGGAACGCGTCCAAGGCGCGCAGCCCCTCCAGCGCCCACCCGCGCTCCAGCAGCAGGCCGAGGTCGCGGGCCAGGGTGGCAGGGTCGCAGGAGACGTAGCAGAACCGCTCCGCGCCCGACCTCGCCGCCGACAGGTACCCGATGACCGCCCGGTCCAGCCCGGACCGGGGCGGGTCGGCCACCACGAGCCGGGCCGGCGGCAGCGCGGCACCGCGCGGCCCGCCGCGGGACTCGCGGCCGCGTGACTCGCCGCCCCGTGGCCCGGGGCCGCTGGAGCCCGCGCTCCTCGCACCGGCGCTCCTGAGCCGGCGCCCCTGGAACCGGCGCCCTGAGGACCGGCACCGCGCAGCAGCGCGCCCACATCAGCGCGGTGGATCTTCGCCCAGGGGAAGTCCCGGAGGTTATGCCGGGCGTCCCTGACGGCGGCCTCATCGGATTCCACCCCGGCGACGGTCCCGTCCGGCCCCACGGCCGCCGCGAGGATCCCCGCGAACAGCCCGGCCCCGCAGTACAGGTCGAGCGCGCCGTCCCCCGGCTTGGGCTCCAGCGCGGTGAGCACCGCCTCCGCCAGGGTGTCCGCCGCCGCCGGGTGCACCTGCCAGAATGCCCCGGCGCTCACCCGCCACTCCCGTCCCGCCGCGCGGTGGGTGAGGTAAGGGCGGCCCCGCACCGGGGCCAGCTTCCTGCCATACCGGCTGAGGAGCGATTCGGCGCCCACGTCGGGAAGCTCGGCTGGCCGGCCCGGCGTGACGACGGTGACCTCCCGCTCGGCGTCACCCACCACGGCCTCGACGGCACTCGCGCCGGCCCAGCTGGCGGCGCGGGATCTCCAGGTCGCGGATGCCCGGGTGCGCGATGAGGCAGTCACCGATGTCGATCACCTCGTGCGACCGGTGCGCGCGCAGCCCGGCCATGCCGTCGGCGTCCACCGCGAACTGGACGCGGGTCCGCCAGCCAAGCCCGTTCCGGCCGCCTTGCGGGCCATCATCGCCGGGCATCGGCTCGACGGTGACCTCGCGATCGATGCCCGCCAGTCGCCGCAGCTGCTCGCCGACGACGGCCGCCTTCAGCGCGCGCTGGGCGGGCAGGGCCGCATGCTGCCAGTCGCAGCCGCCGCAGCCGCCCGGGCGGGCGACCGGGCACGGCGGCTCGACCCGGTCCGGCGACGCCGCGAGGATTTCCACGGCATCGGCCCGGGCGAACGTCGACGTGACCTCCGTCACCCGGGCCATCACACGCTCGCCGGGCAGCGCGTGCCGCACGAATATCACCGGCAACCCCGGTGGCCTGGCGACACACCAGCCACCCTGCGCGACGCCCTCCGTGGTGACCTCGACAAGCTCGCCGGGCTGAAAACTCAACGGGTGGTCCCTCCTTAATCCCGGGTCGCATTCTCCCACGTGAGGGCATACCTTTGGCGAGGCGTCCGGAAAGGCGCTCTCGTGCGATGAGTGACCGCGAAAGGACTGGTCGTGCATATCGTGATCATGGGCTGCGGGCGGGTCGGCTCGACGCTCGCGCACATCCTGGAAGACCGGGGCAACACGGTCGCCGTGGTGGACCGGGACCCGGAGGCCTTCCGCAGGCTCCGCCCGGCGTTCAAGGGCGACCGGGTGACCGGGAATCGGCTTCGACCGGGAGGTCCTCGCCCGCGCCGGGATCGAGCGGGCCGACGGCTTCGCGGCGGTGAGCAGCGGCGACAACTCCAACATTATCGCGGCCCGGGTGGCCCGTGAGACGTTCGGCGTGCGGCAGGTCGCGGCGCGCATCTACGACCCGCGCCGGGCCGAGGTCTACGAGCGGCTCGGCATCCCCACGGTCGCGACGGTCCGCTGGACGGCCGACCAGATCCTGCGCAAGCTGCTGCCGGAGGGCTCTGAGCCACTGTGGCGCGACGCGACCGGAAAGGTCGTGCTCACCCAGGTCGCCGTCTCGCCGGCCTGGATCGGCGAGCCGGTCAAGGTGCTCGAGGCCAACGCCGGCGCCCGGATCGCCTACATCGACCGGCTCGGCGCGGCGATCGTGCCGCAGGCCACCACCGTCGTGCAGGAGGGCGACGTCGTGCACGTCATCGCCCTGGAGAGCGAAGTCGACCAGATTGCGCGCACGTTCGCGAAGCGCGAGAGGGGTGCCCACTAATGCGGGTTGCGATTGCGGGCGCGGGCGCTGTTGGCCGGTCCATCGCGCGGGAGCTGCTCGAGAACGGCCACGAGGTGCTGCTGATCGACCAGTCGCCCGCGGGCGATCAAGGTCGACAGCGTGCCGCGGGCCGAGTGGCTGCTCGCCGACGCGTGCGAGATCAGCTCGCTCGACGACGCCGGCCTGGACCGCTGCGACGTCGTCGTCGCGGCCACCGGCGACGACAAGGTGAACCTGGTCGTGGCGCTGCTCGCCAAGACCGAGTACGGCGTGCCCCGGGTGGTCGCCCGGGTGAATCACCCCGGCAACGAGTGGCTGTACAACGAGTCCTGGGGCGTCGACGTCGCGGTCTCCACGCCCCGGCTGCTGTCCGCGCTGGTGGAGGAGGCGGTCAGCGTTGGCGACCTGGTCAAGCTGATGACGTTCGGGCACAGCGAGGCCAGCCTGGTGGAGCTGACGATGCCGGCCGACGCGCCGCTGGCGGGCAGGCAGGTGGGCGCCATCCAATGGCCCGCCGACGCGGCCCTGGTGGCGATCCTGCGCGAGGGCCGCGTCCTGGTGCCGCAGCCGGAAGACCCGCTGCAGGGCGGCGACGAGCTGTTCTTCGTGACCACCGAGGACGTCGAAGGGGAACTGGAGCGGCTCTTTGATTCCGGGCCGACCGTGCCCTGACCGTGCCCTGACCGGGCTGCCATGGCGGGCCACGGGCGCGGCGCCGCGGCGCCGGGTTCTGGCCTCAGCTACCCAGAGACCGTTCCCTCTGGGTGAGCAGTGACGTCAGGAGATCCTCCAGCTGGTCGAAGCTCTCTTCAAGGCCGTCGAATCCGCCCTGGATGCTCTCGTCGCGGCTCGCCTTGTCGCGGTACGTCGTCCTGACCGCCAGCCTCGTCACCGCGCCGGCCGTGCGCAACCGCGTGGTCTCGACGGCGTCCAGGTGCGGACGCCGTTCGAACACCCACGTCGCGACGGTCCTGGTCGGCGCTTCGACCTCCAGGTAGGTCCCGCGAAATGAGCACTCAGTTCCGTCGCCGGTCACGAAGACCTGGTGGTAGTTCCCTCCGACACGCAGGTCGATCTCGCACTTCGTCATCTCGCACCCGCGCGGGGCGAACCATCTGCTCACGTGCTCCGGCTTCGTCAGCACGTCGAAGACGAGCGCGATCGGAGCGTCGAAATCCCGGGTGACGAGGACGTCGAGGTCATTCGGCAGCTCGACGACTGCCGAGCCATGCCGGTGAGGTGTCACTGCTGCTCTCCTTGCTGTTGTAGCTCTGCGAGGTAGTCCTCCACCCGGTCCAGCCGGTCATTCCAAGCCCGCTCGTACTTGACCAGCCAGTCATGCAAGGGCCGCAGGCACGCGGGTTCCAGGCGGTACAGCCGGTGACGCCCTTCCGCCCGGCACCGGACGAGTCCCACCTCGCCGAGCACCCGCAGGTGCTTTGAAACCTGCGGCTGGGACATCGAGAGGTCATTCGCGATCGCCCCGACGGGCTTCTCGCCTGTGATCAGGACGTCCAGGATCGCGCGACGGTCAGCCTCGGCGATCGCGTTGAAGACATCCGACGTCGTGGAAGCGCGGGCCATGCGGTCATCATATTCCGATATCGGAATGCGTAAAAGTCCCTCGGAAGATGAGGGTCGCCGCGGCGCCGCCGTGCCTGGGCACACGCTCAACGACTCCGGCTCTGACCTGCACTGAGCCGGAGTCGTTGGAGAAGAGTCCGCTACCTGGTCTCGGTGATCTCGGGGCCGCGCTCGAAGGGGTTGAACGGGTAGTTCTGACCGGCCGGCTGCTGCTGGGCGGCCTGGGCCTGCTGCTCGGCCATGGCCTGCTGCGCGTCCGGGGGCAGCCGCAGCTCAAGCAGGTCCCGGGGCGGCATCGGGTGATCTCCCCTGACGACCACGACGTCGCGGATCAGCGCCTCAAGCGGGGCCGCCGCCGCCTCGTCCACCGCCGCCGGCCCCTGGAACAGCCCGCGCAGGAACCAGCGCGGGCCGTCCACCCCGACGAACCTGATCGGCACGAGACCGGCCGCGGGATTGCCCGGCTGCGCGGGCACCCGTGCCAGGATCTCGCTGCCGAACGGCCCCTCGCGCTCCTCGCTCCGGCCGCCCGCCGTGTTGATCTCCGCCATGATCTCCGCGCGGATGTCCTGCCAGCTGGCCTCGTGCTTGGGCGCGGCGAACGCCTGGAGCTGCAGTTCGCCGCCGCCAGTGGTGAACGGTCACCCAGGCCCCCTGGTTCTCGGCGAACGTGATGTGGATCTGGTAGTCCGCCGTCACCGGGACCAGCAGGCTGCCCAGGTCCACCCGGGGCATCTCCGGGTAGCGATCGCCGGAGTCCCACGGGCCGCCGCCTGGCTGCGGCGGCTGCCTCCAGGCCGACATCGGGCGACTGCGCGTCGCCTTCGGAAAGCTCAGGGTCCAGCGCGTGCGCGGGCGCGGCCCGCTCGCCCCGCTGGAGCCGCTACGTCGCCGACCGAACACTGTTCATCTCCTCCACTCCGGCGTGACCGCCGGTCGAGCCGAAGCCTCCCGTCGCCCCGGGCCGACCCGGGCAGGGCATCCACCTCACGGAACGATACGCACTCCACTCGCTGGACCACGAGCTGGGCGATCCTGTCGCCCCGCCGGAACGAGACCGCCTGCTCCGCGTCGGTGTTCAGCAAGGTCACCTTTATCTCGCCACGGTACCCCGCGTCGACAGTGCCCGGCGCGTTGACCACCGTGACACCGTGCCTCGCGGCCAGGCCAGAGCGCGGGTGCACGAACGCCGCGTACCCCTCCGGCAGCGCGATCGCGATGCCGGTCGCGCACCAGGGCCCGCTGGCCGGGAGCGAGCCGGAGATCCTCCGCGGTGACGAGGTCGACGCCCGCGTCGCCTGGGTGCGCGTAGGACGGCAGTGGCACTCCGGGATCAAGGCGCGTGATGAGTACCTCGGTCACGTCAGTTCCTTCCTGGACGGCTGCGCGGGCGTGCGCCGCGCCGCTGGGTTGGCGTCGGGGTCGTCTCCCTGGAGGCGCGCGGCTGATCCCGGTGTCATCTTCCGCGGGAGGCGACCCGCGCTGGAGCTCGTGTACCGCCCGCGTCAGCGCCGCGGTGATCGGGACCGCCACCACCGCGCCGGCGATTCCGGCGACCACGCCGCCGACGGCGAGCACCAAGATGACCGCGAGCGGGTGCAGCCGCACCATCTTGCCGACAATCTGCGGCTGCAGCAGGTGCCCCTCAAGCTGGTTCATCACGACCAGGATGCCAAGGACGACGACGGCCGCCACCCAGCCCTTGGCCACGAGCGTCACCAGGACCGCGATGGCGCCGGCCAGCAGCACGCCGACCAGCGGGATGAACGCGGCGAGGAACATGATCAAGGCGATCGGGACCGCCAGCGGCGCGCGGATGATGGTCAGCGTGATGCCCATCACGACCGCGTGGATGGCGGCCACCGCGACGGTGCCGCGCATGTAGTACTCGACCGCGGTCCAGGCGGACTGCCCCGCCCGGTCAGCCCGCTCCCGGTTCGCCGGCAGCATCCTGTGGATCAGCCAGGCCCAGATCCTGCCGGCCGTCCTTGATGAGGAAGAACGTCACGAAGAACGTCAGCACGACGCCCGCCAGGGTCTCGGCGGCGATCCGGCCACCGGTGAGCACGGTGCCCTCGACGAGCGACTGATGCTGGCTGATGTACTTGACGATGCCACCGGAGAGCTTGCCCAGGTTCACGGTCTTCAGGTGCAACGGCGGGCCAGCCAGCCAGGACTGGACCTGCGTGGCGGTGTGCCGCAGCTGCGCGAGCAGCGCGGGGTACTCGGACTGGATCCGGGTGGCCACCAGCGCGGCCACGCCCGCCAGCACCACGAAGGCCAGCAGCAGCGTGCACCAGGTGGCCGTCAGCGGCGACAGGCCGCGCCGCCGCAACCGCGCCGCCAGGGGGCTGAGCAGCGCGGTCAGCAGCAGCGAGGCCGCGCACGGCACGACGACGATGTACAGCGCCGCGGCGACCCTGGCCAGGATGTACAAGACGACGGCGAGCAGCAGCAGCCGCCAGGCCCAGGCCGTAGCGACCCGCAGCCATCGCGGCACGGCCACGTCCGCCCCGCGGCGCGCCCGGGCGGCACTGCCCGGGGGCCGGGCCAGCGGGCGGGCCAGGGCCGTCTGCCGGGCCGCGCCGCGCGTCCCTGGCATCGGGCACCGGCTCCGGGCCGCCCTCGGGCTGGCCGGTACCAGGCGGTCCGGCATCGTCGCGGCGGTCCGCGGGCCGCGGCCGCGGCCGCCAGCTCAGCCGCCCGTTGCCGGCTCCCCGCCACACCATGTGCCCATTCAACCAACTACCGTGGAGTGCATGCGCTCGTACCGCGAACAACTGTACGTGCCGGTCGGTTACTGGCTACTGTCGGTGCCCGTTGTCGCCCTGCTGGGGGCGGAGGTCTTCGTCGGCTTCAGCACGCTCGTCGCGGTCGTCGTCTACGCGGTCTTCGTCGTCGTGGTGGGCGGCTTCCTGCTCAGCTGGGGCGCGGTCCGCCTCGAGGTGACCGGCACCGTCTTGAAGGCGGGCCGGGACGTCCTGCCGCTATCGCAGGTCAGCGAGGTGCTGTCGCTCGACGACGAGCAGGCGGCGCTGCTGCGCGGCCCGCGCGCCGACCCGGCCGCCCGCCTGCTGCTGCGCCCCTACCTGAAGCGGGCCGTCTACATCGGGCTGGCCGACTCCCCCGACGGGGTGCCGTACTGGCTGGTCGCGACGCGCCATCCCGACCAGCTCGCGGCGGCGCTGACGGACACGGGCCTGACCGGCAGTGCGCCGACGAGCAGTGCGCCCACCAGCAGGCGCCCACCAGCAGCGCCTCGACGCAGCGCTGGGCTCGACGGCAGGGCGGAGCCGGCGCGGTCTGCGCCGGACGAAGGGCGGCGCGGCGCGGGCCAAGGACATGGGATGATGCCGGGAAGCGAAGCGCACGGGGCACCCGCGGCGACGGGGACGAGGAGAGACGATGGCGAAGTCACAGGCTAAGAAGGGCGGGTCGAGGAGCCAGCAGCTGGCCATGGCGGTAGCGACCTCAGCCGCGGTGTTCGTGGTGCGCAAGCTGCTCGCGCTTCGGCTGGAAGCGCGCCACAGGCAAGACCGCCGCCGGACCCGGCTGACCCGCAGGTCCGCATCGTGGAGGCGCTCGGCTGGGCGGTCATCGCGGGCGTGACCATCGAGGCGACCAAGCTGTTCACGGCCCGCGCGGCGGCCCGCCGCCTGCCCGCGCCGGCCGACGCCGCCGACTCCTAGGCCCACGCCGAGGTACGGTCCCGCCGGAATGCGGCCTCACCCGGGGCCGGGCGGTCGGTGCCCGGCGCCGGGCCCCGGGGCGCAAGGGGCGGCGCGAGCCGCCCCTTGCCTGGATGTCGACCGGGCGACCGTCCCCCGGGGGTACACAACGTCGACGGGAGGCTATCCCCCGGGGACGCGCAGCGCTCAGGCCGCGCATTCGCGGCAGATGAGCTGGCCGTTCCTGTCCTCGGCGAGCTGACTGCGGTGGTGCACGAGAAAGCACCGTGAGCAGGTGAACTCATCGGCCTGGCGCGGGATGACGCGGAACGAGAGCTCCTCGTTCGACAGGTCGGCACCTGGAAGCTCCAGGGACTCGGCGACGTCATCCGGATCAAGGTCGATCGTGCTCGACGACTTGTCCATCCGCCGGGCCTGAAGTTCCTGCAGGCTGTCCTCGCCCAGGTCGTCGTCCGTCTTGCGTGGACTGTCGTAATCAGTAGCCATGTGGGTGACCCATCCCCCTCCGTTGGTGTACGCGCGGTGACTGCGCGGGTTAAACGCTCCGCAAGCCGTAGTTGTGCCCGATTCCGGCGGGGAATTCTGCCACGTTCCGCTCCGGCGCGCACGCGGCCGACGATCCGCGGCAGCCGTGTCCCATCCGGACCGTGCTGGCCGCAGGTAAACCTCTTATCCCGGCCAGGTATTCCGCGCGAGGATACACTGCAACGAGGAGTGCTCGCCCGCAATCGGCCGGGCGGCTCCGGCGTTACGCGTCCCGTTCCGGCCGCAGCGCCGCCAGGGCCGCGCTGAGCTCCTCGAACAAGTCGGGGGCGGCCGCGATCGTCATCGAGCCGCCGGGCGGCCCGGACAGGCCCGCGACCATCGCCCCGGCCTCGGCGGCGATCAGCATGCCCGCCGCGTAGTCCCAGTAGTGCAGGCCGCGCTCGTAGTACGCGTCCACTCGCCCCGCGGCCACCGAGCACAGGTCCACGGAGGCCGCGCCGCCGCGCCGGATGTCGCGCACCAGGGGCAGCAGCGCCGCCACCACCTGGCCCTGGACCTTCCGCCGGGCCGCGAGATACCCGAAGCCCGTGGCCACCAGCGCCTGCGACAGCGGAACGGCCGGACGCGCCCGCAGCGCAACCGGTGCACGGGCGGCCGGGGCACGCTCCGCCCTGGGCCGTCGCCTCCCGCACCAGCCAGGCACCGCCGCCGAGCGTGGCGGTGAACGTCTCCCCGTGCCGAGGCTGGTGAACGACGCCCGCCACCACCGTGCCGGCGACCTCGGCGGCGATCGACACCGCCCAGTCCGCCAGGCCGTACAGGTAGTTGACCGTGCCGTCGATCGGGTCGATCACCCACCGGACGCGACTTGCCCCGCCGCCCGCGCCGCTGGCTCCGCCTTCCTCGGCCAGGATCGCGTCGGCTGGCCGGGCCGCGAGCAGCCGCCGCGTGATCAGCTCCTCCGAGCGGCGGTCCATCTCGGTCACCACGTCAGTCGGGCTGGACTTCGTCGCGGCCACCGCGACCCGGCCCTCGCCATCGGCGAGCAGTTCCCCGGCCTCCCGGGCCGCGACCACCGCGATCTCCAGCAGTTCCGCGGGCGACACGCCGGCCACACCGGTCACGCTAGCAGTCATCTGCTGCTTCCTCCGTCATTTCGGGATTCCCGGCCTGCCGGGATGGTAGCGGCAGCAGTCGGCGGGGCAGTCGGCCGCCGCCGGGCCAAGGTCACCGAGCCACCTGGGCGCCGCCTTGCCCATTCGTTCCAGGACAAGGTCGGTGACCATCGCGGCGAATCGGGGATCCGGCATGGGGGCGGCGGCCCGCGCGAGCCGCAGCCCGAGCCGTTCCGCCACGCCAGCCGCCTCCACATCCAGGTCGTGCACAACCTCCATGTGGTCGCTGGTGAAGCCCACCGGCACCACGACGGCACCGGGCACCCCTTCCCTGGCGATGTCCGCGAGGTGGTCACAGATGTCCGGGCCGAGCCACGGGACGCTGGGCGGGCCGCTGCGGCTCTGGTAGACGAGGTCGAAATCACGCCGCGATGGGCGGGCCCGTTGGGTAATGAGGCGGGCCGCCTCCCGCAGCTCAGCGGCGTATCGCCCGCCGACTGCCGACGCCGAGAGCGTGCCAGCGGACGGGCTGCCGCTGGCGGCGGCCATGCCGTCGGGGACGCTGTGCGCGGTGAACACCAGCCGGGCCGCCGCGCGCGGATCGCCCGGCAGCGACTCCAGCGCCGCCCTGGTGGCGTCGGCGAACGGCTCGATGAAGCCAGGGTGGTTGAAGTAGGGGCGAGCCTTATCGATCACTGGCGCGCCCGGCCCGACGGCGGCCCGCGCTCGCTCGATGTCGTCCAGGTACTGCCGGCAGGCGGAGTACGAGCTGTAGGCGGACGTGACGACGGCCACCGCCCGCTGGACCCCGTCGGCGGCCATCTGGCGGACGGTGTCGGCCAGGTAGGGCTGCCAGTTGCGGTTTCCCCAGTACAGCGGGCATGTCCAGGCCGCGCGCCGCGAAGTCAGCGCCGACCGCCGCCAGCAGCTGCCGGCACTGCGCGTTCAGCGGGCGCACGCCGCCGAACGCCAGGTAGTGCTCGGCCACCTCGGCCAGCCGCGCGGGCGGGACCCCGCGGCCCCTGGTCACGTTCTGGAGGAACGGCAACACGTCGTCAGGCCCTTCCGGGCCGCCGAAGGACAGCAACAGGAACGCGTCGTAAGCCGGCATGGGCTTCATTCTCCTGGGGGTACGACCACCCCCTGACCTCGGGTCTGCGGCGGCACGCGCCGCCGTGCCCGCTCACTGGCGAACGGTTGAACGCGGCGTATCGACCACGGCCTAACCGGCACGATCACGCGATCGCCCATGTCACCATGAACAACTATAACCTCCAAAACCGGACGTCTACTTGAAAAACAACTTGAACGGTCAGATATCGTCGAGGTGCATGAGGCCGCCCACACGATGACGAGTGCTGACAACGGAATTCCCAGGCGGCCCGCCGGCTTCCTGCTGCCGTACGCCGAGATCTTGCGCATCCCGCGCGCCTGGCAGTTCTCGGTCGCCGGGGTCATCGGCCGGATGCCGATGTCAATGGCGGGCCTCGGGATCGTGCTGCTGATCTCCGCCTCGACCGGCCGATACGCCGTGGCGGGCAGCGTGTCGGCGGCGGCCTCGCTCGGCATGGCGGCCTGCGCGCCGCAGTTCGGGCGGCTCGTCGACCGCTATGGCCAGGGGCGGGTGATCGTCCCGATGGCGGCGGCCTTCGTCGCGGGCATCGCGGGCCTCATCCTCGCGGTCCAACTGGGCGCGCCTTCCTGGACGTACTTCCCGCCGGGCATCGTCGCGGGCGCGACCATGCCCTCGCTCGGCCCGATGTCCCGTGCCCGGTGGAGCGCGCTGCTGGCCGGGTCGCCGCGGCTGCACACGGCGTTCTCGCTGGAATCGGTCGCCGACGAGTTGTGCTTCGTGATCGGCCCGGCCGGCGTGACGGTGCTCGCGACCCAGGTCCACCCGGCGGCGGGCGTCTGCACCGCGGCCGTGCTGTGCCTCGCCGGGACCCTCTGGTTCGCCTCCCAGCGGGACACCGAGCCGCCCGCGGCCTTCCCCGGTGCTCATCCCGGAACGACTCGCGCTCAGGTGGCGTGACCGCGCGCCGGGCGCGACTGGCCTCGCCCGCCCTCGCGATCCTCATGCCGGTGTACGTGTTCCTCGGCGCGATGTTCGTCGCGGTCGACCTGAGCACGGTGGCGTTCGCGGCGCACTTCGGGCACAAGGCCCTCGCCGGCTTCATCCTGGGCACGTACGCGCTCGGCAGCGCGACCGGCGGCCTGTGGTACGGCGCGCGGACCTGGAAGTCGCCGCCGGCGCGGCGGCTCGCCGTCACGCTGACGCTCACCGTCGCCGGGGTCTGCACGTTCTGGGCGATGCCCGACCTGGCCGCGCTGACCGGGCTGATCTTCCTGTGCGGGCTGACGATCGCGCCGACGCTGATCGCCGGCTACAGCCTGCTGGAGTCGACCGTGCGCCCCGGGCAGGACGACGGAGGCCATGTCGTGGCTGACCACCGGGATCTACGTCGGGGTCGCCACGGGATCGACGGTGGCCGGGTTCATCCTGGACGCGCTCGGCCCGCGCTCCGGGTACGTCTTGGCGGCCTGCTGCGGCTCCGTGGCGGTCGCCCTGTACCTGGCGCGGCCTGTTCCTCACCCGGCGCCTGCAGACCGCCTGAGTGCCGCCTGCGGGCCGCCCGGGGACTACCGCCTGTCCCGCCGCCGCGCGGCCGTACCGGGAGTCACGCGTACTCGCGGGCGTACTCGTCGGCCAGCGTCAGGACCTCATCGACGTACCAGCTGGCGTGGTTGTAGTCGAAGATCGCGTTCCACAGCGACTGGCCGCCCCGCGCCGCCCCGTCGGCGCACAGCATGCGGGCGGCCGACGGCACCGCGTCGAGCGGGTTCCAGATGTTCGGCGGCCCGGTGTCACCGAACCCGTCCGTCCCCCACGTCGCCCAGGTCGACGGCAGGAACTGCATGGGACCCAGCGCCCCGGCGCTGGACGGGCCCATGTTCTGCCCGTTGCCGCTCTCGATCTCGCCGATCGCCGCGAGCACCGTCCACGACAGACCGGGGCAGTACCTGGCGGCGGACTCCTGGTAGAGCATGAGGTAGTTGGTCGGCCGGCCGGTGGGCACCTGCGTGACGACCGGCAGCTGCGTGACCACTTCCTCCGGCACCAGCCGGACGACCTGGCCGCCGCTGCCGACAACGCCCTGGACCTGGCTGACCAGAGCGTCCATCCGCGCGGCGGGGGCGTTGATGAGCACGGCCACGTTCTTGACCAGGCCAAGCCGCGCGGAAAGGCTCACGTTCACGATCCCGTCCACGCCAGGCACGCCGAGCAGGGCGTCAGCGCCGAACGTGAGCTGGTCCTGGGCGGCGGCCATGACCTGGTAGGACTGGCCGGACTGCAGGTTCAGGCCGGCCGCGGCCGTCGTGGTGGTGATGAGGTCGCCCCGGGCGAAGTCGCTCCAGACATCGCTGCTCGCGGCCGTCGCGGGCGGCGTCCAGGGCCGCAGCGCGGCGGCGGGCGCGGCGAGCACGTTGACCGGCTGGCCGTTGACGGCGATCCGCGCCCCGTCGATGGGCAGCACCGCCCTGACCTGGCCCAGCTGGCTGATCCTGGCGATCTGGGCGGCAGTCAGCCCGCCCGGGGCCGCGGCGATGATGTCGGGAACGATGAGCTGCCGCGGCGGCGACCCGGCCTGGACGGCGCCGCCGGGACCATTTCCGGGCGGGGCGGAAGTGCCTTGCGCGCTGCCCGTCGCCGACGGCCACGCGTCACTGCCCCCGGCGACGCGCCCGCCCGCCACTGGCAGGCTGACCGACGTCCCCTCGGAATCCACGCTGCTGCCGCCGGCCCCCCCGGTGCCCCCGGCCACCGCGCCCAGGCTCCCGGGTGCCCCGGACACGGCACCGCTGAGCGGCCCGCTCGCCGGCGCCCCGCCGCTGGCCGCCGCGACCGCTGCGGCCACCGCGATGCTCACGGCGACCGCCCCCACGCCGATGACGGCGGGAAGCGATCCTC
This sequence comes from uncultured Actinomycetota bacterium, assembly GCA_963735415.1. Taxonomy (GTDB): domain Bacteria; phylum Actinomycetota; class Actinomycetes; order Streptosporangiales; family Streptosporangiaceae; genus Trebonia. Next base: position 635,167 of record CAVTLB010000012.1, read on the forward strand.
GGCGGATGGTCACGCGCCTCACAGTTCCTCAACTGTAAGGGATCGTCCGGATTTTTCTCCCGCGGCCCCCCGCCCCGCGATGCCGCGCGATGGCGGCGGGCGCGGCATTGTACGGTCCGCGCAGGATTGGGCACCACTCTGTATAGGCTTCACCCATGACCCAGGACGCTGACCGGACCCCCGCCCAGGCCGCTACCGGCGCGGGCCCCCGGCCCGCGCGGCAGCCTTTGACGCCGAAGGGCACCAGCCCGCCGCACGGCCTCCAGGCCCAGCCAGCGGGGCCAGCCAGCCGCCCGGCCCGGCCCGGCCGCAAGCCGCAGGGCCGGCCGTCCCTGGGGGGCGGCACGCCGGCCCAGGACCGCGAGCTGCGCGCGCAGGGCCGGGAAACGGTCCGCAAGCTGCTCGAGGCGGGCATCATCGAGTTCGAGGAGCGCGGGTTCAGCGGGGTGCGCGTCGACGACGTGGTCCGCCGGGCGGGCATCTCGCACGGCACGTTCTACCTGTACTTCGCCAACAAGGAAGACCTGTTCCAGGCGCTGATGCGGGACGCGCTGCACGACATGGAGATCGTGACCGGCGACTTCCCCGTGGTCACCAGCGACGAAACGGGCCTGCAAGTGCTCCGCCAGTGGGTCGCGAACTTCTCCGCCGCCTACACGCGGCACTCCACGGTGCTTCGCACGCTCAGCTCGGCGAACGCGCCTGGCGAGCTGTACTCCGAGGGCCTGCAGCTGTTCTTCCGCCTCACCGAGGCGATGACGACCGGCATGACCGCCGCCGCCAGGGCCGCGGGCAAGCACCAGGAGCACGCCGAGCTCACCGCGTTCGCGTGCCTGATGATGCTGGAGCGCGTCAACTTCGTGATCACCACCGAGGTCCAGCTTCCGGTCGAGGAAATAGCCGACCGGATCGCCGACATCATGTTCGCCGCGTTCGGGCTGGCTATGTTATCTGGGGGGATACACAAGTTATCTGGGGGGATACACACCAATCCCCCCAGACCCCCCTGGAGCTCCCGGGTTGCGGTCTGCCCGTCCGGCTTCGCCGCGCGGGAGCCCCTCCGCTTCGCTCCGGGGACCCGCGGGCTCGCCGGACCCGCGCTGTCCTCGCTCGCTGGCGCTCGCTGCGGCGCGCGGCACCTCCGTACCCGGCGGCCACCTTTCGGCCACCGACCGCTCGCAGGCTCACTAGCAGCACGCGGTTCCGTTTTCCTGGGACGATGGCGCGGTAAGATTAGGTAACGTGCGTTTTCTCCATGGCGTGGAACCGACCACCGATCTGACTTACAGCGACGTCTTCATGGTCCCCGGCCGTTCCTCGGTCGGATCGCGGCTCGACGTCGACCTCACCGCGCGGGATGGCAGCGGTGCCACCATCCCGGTGATCGCGGCCAACATGACCGCCGTTTCCGGCCGCCGGATGGCCGAGACCATCGCCCGGAGGGGCGGCCTGGCGATCCTGCCGCAGGACATCCCCGCCGACGTGGTCGCCGACGTCATCACCTGGGTCAAGACGCGGGATCTCGTCGTGGACACCGCCATCACCCTGTCCCCTACCGACACCGTGGGCGAGGCGCTGGCGCTGCTGCCGAAGCGGGCGCATAACGCGGTCATCGTCGTCGACGACCAGCAGGTCCCTGTCGGCGTGGTCACCGAGGCCGACTGCGCCGGAGTGGACCGGTTCGCCCAGCTGCACACCGTCATGTCCGCGGACCCGGTCACGATCCCGGCCGGCACGCCGCCGGCGAAGGCGTTCGACCTGCTGCATGAGGGGCGGCACCGGCTCGCGCCCGTGGTCGCGGCGTCGGGCGAGCTCGTCGGGATCCTCACCAGGACCGGTGCGCTGCGGGCGACCCTGTACTCCCCCGCCCTCGACGCCCAGGGCAGGCTGCGGGTCGGCGCGGCGGTCGGCGTCAACGGCGACGTGTCGAAGAAGGCCAAGCTGCTGCTGGATGCCGGAGTCGACATCCTGGTCGTGGACACGGCGCACGGCCACCAGGAGAAGATGCTCTCGGCGCTGCGCGCGGTGCGCGAGCTGTCGCCATCCGTTCCGGTGGCGGCCGGCAACGTGGTGACGGCCGAGGGCGTGGCCGACCTCGTCGAGGCCGGGGCCACCATCGCGAAGGTCGGCGTCGGGCCGGGCGCGATGTGCACCACGCGCATGATGACCGGGGTCGGCCGCCCGCAGTTCTCCGCCGTGCTTGAGTGCGCCGCCGAGGCAGCCCGGCTGGGCGCGCACGCGTGGGCGGACGGCGGGGTGCGGCACCCCCGCGACGTGGCGCTCGCGCTGGCGGCGGGCGCGTCGAGCGTGATGGTCGGGTCATGGTTCGCGGGCACCTACGAGTCGCCCGGGGACACGTTCCGCGATCCCGGCGGGCGGCTGTACAAGGAGAGCTTCGGCATGGCCTCGGCCCGGGCGGTCCGGCTGCGGGCCGCCGGTGACTCGGCCTTCGAGCGGGCGCGCAAGGAGTTGTTCGAGGAGGGCATCTCGTCGGCGCGGATGTACCTCGACCCGGTCCGGCCCGGCGTGGAGGACCTGCTCGACATGATCGTGGCGGGCGTCCGCAGCGCGTGCACCTACTCCGGCGCGCGCGACCTGCCCTCCTTCGCCGAGCAGGCCGTCGTGGGCATCCAGAGCGCGTCCGGCTACACCGAGGGCATGCCCGTCGCCACCAGCTGGTTAAATCGCTCACCTGTGCACCGGCACGACATGCGTTCACATGAGTGCCGATACCGGCCCTGCTAACCTTCAGAAGGTGACAGTGTCAGTTTGGGATCCGACTCCACTGCCAGGCTGGTCGCCGGTGCGGCAGCGGCTACGCGATGATCCCGAGGTATTGGCCGTGCTCCAGGCCGCGCTGGGCGGGCACCCCCAGACCGCCGGCCACCTGGAGGATCTTACCGAGTTCAAGCCGACCCGGCCCTCGTACTCCACCTGGTTCGCCGGGACCTGGCAGCCGGACGGCATCGAGGTGCTGGTCAAGATCAACGTCACGGCGGTTGAGCGGTTCTGGATGTCGAACGTGTCCGAGGGCACCACCGGGGTCGTCGCGCGCGTCCTGGCCACCGACCGCGTGCTGGGCGACGTTGACGTGTCGTGGCTCGTGATGGAGCGGCTGCCCTACCGGTGGGAGCCGTCGTGGGGCAAGGAGGGGCACACGGCGCTGCTGGTGGCCGCCGCGCGGTTCCAGGAGTTCGCCGGAGGAGTCCAGGGCGGCCCGGTGAACGAGGACAGCGTCCGCACGATCTGGCGCATGGCCGTCGGCGGGCGGGACCTGTGTCCCGACGCCGAGGTCCTCATCCGGAACCTGCCCAGGGATTGGGCGTACGTCTCCAAGGTGGCCCCGCCCGAGGTGCTGTTCGGGGACCTGCACTTCGGGAACGCCGCGTTCCGCACCCCGCCACCGGATCCGCAGGCCGTGCTGTTCGACCCGATTCCGCGCCGCCAGCCGTGGCCGTTCGAGGCGGCCTACCTGGAGGTCATGTCCGGAGGGTCGGCCCTGGTGCGCGAGATGGCCGAGATCAGAAGGAAGCAGGGGCGGCCAACCTGCGGCCCCGATGAGGTGGACCGGGTGGCGGCGCTGTACTGCGGCTGGATGGCCCTGACCGCCTGGGGGATACAGCCCGGCAGGCGCGATGACCGGGCAAGGCGGGAGCGGCTGACAACGTACGTGCGGAACGCCTCCCGCCTGAAGTTCAAGCGCTGAGGATCTCAGGCGGTCTGCTCGGCGACGGCGCCGTGGCTGGCCACGGACTCGGTCACCCAGGCGGCGATGCGGTCGGTGACGGCGTCGTTCATCGCGCGCTCGGCGTGCCCGAAGCCGGGTAGTTCCCAGATCTGCTTAGGCTCGCGGGCACCGTCATAGAGCTCACGCCCATGATCGGGCGGGAAGTACGGGTCGCTGTCCCCGTGGACGATGAGCACCGGGACCGGGGATATGCGACCCGCCGCGTCGGCCGGCGCCAACGGCAGCGGGTTCCAGCCCGTGGCGGCGATCCTGGTCTTCAGGAACTGCCGGGCGAAGGCCCGGCCAAGCCGCCTCTCGGCCGCGAAGTGCACCCGGCGCATCGGCTTGGTGCCGCGGAAGTACCAGTGTCCAGGACCGCTCACCGAGACGACCGCGTCGGCCCCGCCGAGCAGGGCCGCCTGGCGCAGCACGACCGAGGCGCCCATCGAGAAGCCCACCGTGGCGAGCCGCTCGTAGCCGAGCTCGCGGGCGAACCGCACCGCCACGTCGAGGTCGTAGATCTCCTTGTCGCCCAGCGTGGACATGCCGCCGGACCGGCCGTGGCCGCGGAAGTCGAAGGTCACCACGCCGGCGCAGGCGTTGAACCGCTTGGCGATCGGCCAGACCATGTGGTTCTGCCACGACTGGGTGAAGCCGTGGGCCATCACGATGACCAGCCCGTGATCGGCCCCGCCGCCAGTGGCGTCGTCCCGGGCCGGCGGGAGATGCACGGTATCGATCGGGACGCCGTCCTGCGTGACCAATGTGGTAGTCGTGACGACAGGTCTCACCGTGCTCCATCCCTGATCCAGTCTCGCATCCAGCATAGTTCGCGACCGAGCCAGGTATCCCGGGGCGAGTTCAACGAGAAGGGAACTTTCCGCCGCGGGGTGAACGAAGCTCCCAGAGCGCGCCACTGCCCGGAAAAGTACGGGGCCGCGCACCCCGGGCATCGAGGATACCCGGATGCGCGGCCCCGCTACGCTACGGCCGCAACGTAGCGTAGGTTCACTCCTCGGCCGACATGGCCGCCGGCTGCTGCGTCGACGGCGAGGCCTCGGCCTCCGCGGTGACGGACAGGAACGCCGCCTCCGGGAACGCCTCCTCGCCGTGGATCGCGACGTCGCCGACCTCCAGCGTCGGGTCGTCCATCCGCAGCTTCAGCCGCAGCACGTACTTGATGAAGTACAGGATCGCGGCGGTGACGATGGCGTCCCAGACGATGATCGTGAGGGCGGCACCGGCCTGGATGAGCAGCTGCCTCGGGTGGCCGTAGAACAGGCCAGTGCCGGAGAACAGCGGCGTCTTCCCGTCCTTGCCGAAGTACATGACCATGTTCGGGTCCGCGAGCAGGCCCACGAGCAGGCCGCCGAGGAGCCCGGCGATGCCGTGCGTGTACACCACGCCGAGGGCGTCGTCGACCTTGTTGAACGGCCAGACGTACTTCGGCAGCGTGTACCAGGCGATCCAGACGACCACCGGGGCAACCAGCCCGATGACGATGGCGCCCAGGCCGTTGACGTAGCCCGCCGCCGGCGTGATGCCGACCAGGCCGCAGATCATGCCGTTGAGGCCGCCGAGGAAGGTCGGCTTCTTCTCCCGGGAGAAGAACCAGTCCATGAGGATCCAGGTCATCATGGCGACGGCGGTCGCGAGGTTGGTGTTCAGCACGGCGGCGGCCGCGTCGCTGCCCGCGACGTACGGGTCACCGCCGTTGAAGCCGTTCCAGCCGAGCCACAGGATGCCGGCGCCGACCGCGACCATCATCAGGTTGCTCGGGATCGCCTTGTCGCGATCCTTCCTCAGGCGCGGGCCGACGATCGCCGCGGCGACGAAGCCGGAGGTGCCGGCGGCCAGGTGGATGACGTAACCGCCGGAGAAGTCCAGGGCACCCTGGTGCGCCCACCAGCCGCCGCCCCACAGCAGGAACGCGTTGACGCAGTAGGCGAAGGTAATCCACAGCGGGACGAAGATCAGCCACACCTTGAAGCTGATCCGGCCAAGGACGCTGCCGATGAAGAGGATCGGGGTGATCGCCGCGAAGACGAACTGGAAGTACTCAAGCGCCCCGCCGGCCAGGTTGAAGCCGGGCTGGCCCGTCGTGGCCAGGGTCGGCATGCCTGGAGTGACGAGGGGGATGTTCCCCTGCCCCGTCTCGGCCTGCGCGCCGAGGATGGTCCGCGGGTCACCGAGGAACGTGTTGACGAGCGGGGTGCCGAAGCCCATCTTGAAGCCCCACAACACCCAGACGATCAGAACCACGCAGAACGTGGTGAACACCATCATCATGGTGTTCATGATCCACTTCTTCTGCACAAGGCCGCCGTAGAGCACGGCCAGGGCCGGAATGGACATCAGCCCGACCAGCGTTCCCGCTGTGAGCTGCCAGGCGTTGTCACCACTTCCGACCATCCAGTATGGATACATTTACACTCCTCCAGGGGTTCCCTGTGAAGGGGCTTACGGGGACCTGGGGTACGCCCCCCGGGCTGGCTGGCCCGCCCCGGCCGCTCCGCCTGCTTGCTGCAACGGTTAATGTTTCCCATGCACGAGTTTCGAGGGCATTTCCCGTTTGTTACGCGGACGGTAATGTCCCTGGCCACAAGCCCGTCGATGTTTCAGGCGTGTGTCACGGCCCGCCCGGAACCGCCTTCTCCGCACCGATTTGCGCCCCCGACACCAAGCATGCTCAGGAGTCATCAGATTCCCGCTACCCCGTGACCTCGCGCGGTAGCCGCGCCGGCCGCCCGGTGGGTTATTGCGGATGACTGGGTAGGTACATCACGGATGGTGCTGGTTGGGGGGACCAGTGATGTTCCTGGCGGTGAAGACGACCGCGTCGCCCGCCGGCCTGTGGGCCATCGTCGTCGTCGCGGTCGCCTGCCTGGCCTTCTGGCTGTACATGGTGGAGGTGTTCGCCACGCGGCCTGGTCCCCGGCGCCGCGACAAGAACGCGGAACTGGACTCGCCGGTGGCCGGGGCGGCCAGGGCCGCGACGGAACGAGCCCTGAAGGCACTGCAGGGCCTGCGGCCCCGGGCGGCGCCGGACCGGATCGCGGCGGGCGACCCCGGGGCCCGCCCGCCTGAAGGCACTCGCGCTGGCGCGACCGGCGGGCAGGACAGCCCGCCCGCAGAGGCGGACGACCAGCGCGATCAGGATCGCGGCATCCCGTGGGCGCCGCCCGCGCAGCGCCAGAGCCCGACGGACCAGCCCGCCGCCGCCGACCCCGGGCGGGGCCGGCGCGGCGGGCCGCGGAAGGCAGGGCTAGCCAGGCCGTCCCGGCCGCGGGCTAGGCCGGCAGGTTCACCAGGTCCGCGAGGGCGGCGCGGTGCGCGCCGGGCGTACCGAACGCCACCGACGCGGCCTTGGCCCGCTTGAGGTACAGGTGCGCCGGGTGCTCCCAGGTGAACCCGATGCCGCCGTGCATCTGGACGCACTCTTGCGCGGCGGTGACGGCGACGTCGCTGCAGGCGGACTTCGCCAGCGCCGTCGCGACCCGGGTCTCGGCCAGCGCGGCGGCGTCGGCCCGGGACAGGCACGCCGCCGCGTACCTGGACGCGGCGCGGGCCTGGGCGATCGCCGCCCACAGGTCGGCGAGCCGGTGCTTGAGGCCCTGGAACGACCCGATCTGCCGGGCGAACTGGCGGCGCTCCTTCGCGTAGGCCACGGTCATGTCCAGGCAGCGCTGGGCCAGGCCGACCTGCTCGGCGGCGAGCACGACAGCGCCCGCCCGCAGCCCCGCCTCGACCGCGCTGGCCGCGTCAGGGCCGACCGCGATCTGCCGGGCCGGGGCGTCGTCCAGCGTGATGTCGCACAGCTGCCTGGTCATGTCCAGTGACGTCACCGGGGCGCGGTGGACGCCCGGCGCGGTCGCCTCGACCAGGTACAGGCCGTTCGGCACGCCCTCGGCGGGTACCAGGAGCACGCCGGCCGGCAGCGCGTCCTGGACCGCCGTGATGGTGCCGCGCAGCCGGGTGACGCCGGCCGCCGCGTCTCCCGGCCGCGGCCCAGAAAGCCGCACGTTCGCCGGGAACCGCGCGCCGGGCGCGAGCGAGACCTCGACCGCCAGGGCAGCGGTCAGCGTGCCCTCGGCCAGCCGCCGTAGCAGGTCAGCGGCGATCCCGGCGCCGAGCTTCGCGCTGCCTTCCCGCGCCGCGCCCGCCGTGGCGGCGCTGAGCGCGACGGCCGTGGCCACCGCGGCGCTGCCAAGGTAGGGCACGGGCGCGACGAAGGCGCCCAGCTCCTCGGCGGCCGCCGTCAGCTCGCGGTACGACGCTCCCGCGCCGCCAAGGGACTCGGGAACCAGCAGGCCGCCGATCCCGATGTCGGCCGACAGCTCCTTCCACAGCGCCATGTCGCAGGTCTCGGGCTGCTCGATGCGCGCCCGGACCGCGTCGGCGGAGGACCTGGCGGACAGGATGTCCCGCAGGGCAGCCGACAGGTCCCGTTCGGAATCGGAGTAAAGGAGGTCCGCGGTAAGGGCACCGCTACGCGCCGTGTCGTTGCTCACCGGGGCAGGTCCTTCCAGGCGATGTCCTTGTCGGCGCGGGGCTCGGCCGGCAGGCCGAGGACGCGCTCGGCGATGATGTTGCGGAGGACCTCTGAGGTGCCGCCCTCGATCGAGTTGCCCTTCGAGCGCAGGTAGCGGAAGCCCGGCCCGCGAGCGTAGTCCGACCCGGCCGAGCGGCGCATCGCCCAGTCGTCGTAGCGCAGGCCCTCCGCTCCGGCGAACTCGATCTCCCAGCCGGAGATCTCCTGGTTGAGCTGCGCGAACGTGAGCTTGCCCGCCGACCCTTCCGGTCCCGGCTCGCCCGCGGCGAGCTGCTGGCGGAGCCGTTCCGCCGCCAGCCGCGCCACCTCGGCGCGCGCCCACAGCCCGAGCAGCCGCTGGTGCAGCTCGGGGGTGCGGCGCTCGGGATGCTGCCGCCAGGCCGCCGCCGCGAAGCCGATCACGCCCTCTTCCCTGGGCACCGCGCGGGAGCTGCCGATCGCGACCCGCTCGTTCATCAGCGTCGCGTTGGCGACCTTCCAGCCATCGCCGACGTTCCCGATCCGGTTGGCGTCGGGGACCCGGACCTCGGTGATGAACACCTCGTTGAACTCGGCCTCGCCGGTCATCTGGCGCAGCGGCCGGACCTCGACGCCCGGATCGTGCATGTCGAGCGCGAAGTAGGTGAGCCCGGCGTGCTTGGGCACGTCCGGGTCGGTGCGGGCCAGCAGCAGGCCCCACTTGGCCAGGTGGGCGAGGGACGTCCACACCTTCTGCCCGGTGACGACCCAGTCGTCGCCGTCCCGGACCGCCCGGGTCGCGAGCGAGGCGAGGTCGCTGCCCGCGCCGGGCTCGCTGAACAGCTGGCACCAGACTTCCTCGCAGGTCCACAAGGGCCGTAGCCAGCGCTCCTGCTGCTCCTGCGACGCGCAGGCGATGATCGTCGGCGCGGCCATGCCGAGGCCGATGACGTTGAGCCTCGGGTCGATGTCGGGGGCACCGGCCGCGCTGAGCTCCCGCTGAAGGACGCTCTGCAGGCCGCGTGGCAGGCCAAGGCCGCCGTGGCCGACGGGGTAGTGGACGAATCCGAGGCCGGCGTCGAACCGGGCCCTCAGGAAGTCCAGGCGGGAAGTCTGCGCTGGCGGGTGCTCCGCGAGAAACGCGCGTACGCGCTCGCGGAGCCCCTTCTCTTCTTCGAGATCGGGCACAAGCCCTATTGTCAGTTCTTTCTCTGGGGGACACAAACCAATCCCCCAGGATCGCTAGCTGACGGGGCCGCCGGCGGCGTAGAGGATCTGGCCGGACACGTAGCCGGAGTCCTCGCCCGCGAAGAAGGAGATGACCGCGGCGATGTCCTCGACCTCGCCGACCCGGCCGACCGGGATCTCCTTGGCGGCGAAGTTCTTGAAGTCTTCGAAGGACAGGCTGAGGCGGGCGGCGGTGGCGGCCGTCATGTCGGTCGCGACGAAGCCGGGAGCGACCGCGTTGGCGGTGATGCCGAACTTGCCGAGCTCGATCGCCAGGGTCTTGGTGAAGCCCTGCATGCCCGCCTTGGCCGCGGAGTAGTTGACCTGGCCGCGGTTGCCGACCGCGGACGTGGAGGACAGGTTGACGACCCGGCCCCACTTGGCGCTGACCATGTACCCCTGGACCGCCTTGGTCATCAGGAACGCGCCCTTGAGGTGCACGTTCATGACGGTTTCCCAGTCGGCCTCGGTCATCTTGAAGAGCAGGTTGTCGCGGGTCACGCCGGCGTTGTTCACCAAGATGGTCGGCTCGCCCAGCTCGGCGACAACCTTGTCGACGGCCGCCTTGACCTGGTCCGCGTCGCTGACATCGGCGCCGACCGCGATGGCCCTGCCGCCGGCCTTCTCGATCTCGGCCACGGTGTCGGCGCAGGCCGCCGCGTCCAGGTCCAGGACCGCGACCGCCTTCCCGTCAGCGGCCAGGCGCTTGGCGGTTCCCGCGCCGATGCCCCGGGCGGCCCCGGTCACGATAGCGATTCGCTGCGGCATGAGGTGTCTCCTTCGTTGGCTGCACTGCTACCTGCCAGATTTGTTACCCGTCAGTGAATCACTGCCATACATGGGCATACATGGCGAGGTGCCGTTAGCTAACAAGTTTGAAGACGTAGACGTCGTTGTCATCGAAGACCTGCTGGTAGCTGGCGTTCGGGTACAGCTGCTTGATGAACGTCGGCACGTCCGTCACCGCGGGCGAGTAACCGCTGTTCGGGCCGTCGAACACGATGTACCGCGTGTCCGGGTTCCCGCTGTTGCCGACCCAGAACGTGTCGCACCGGGCCGCGAGCGGGGCCAGCAGGTTGAGCGTCGTGGTCACGGTCGCGCCGCTGGGCACCACCGCCATCGCGGCCTGGTCCGCCGCCACGCCCGGGCCGATCTCGTAGGTCTGCCCGTTCCACAGGTTTGACAGCGGGAACTGGAACGCCAGCGCCACCGCCACGGCGGCCATCATCGCCGCGCCATGCCGCCCCGCCGCCGTGGTGACCGTCGCCCATCGGTCACGGACGGCTCCGGCCCAGCCCCGCCTGCCCGTCCCCCAGCGGCCACCGCCCCGGCGCCGGCCGCCCAGCGCCCGCCGCCCATCGCCAGCGGGCCATCGCCTCGATCGCCGCGATGAACAAGATCGGCATCGCGGTGGCGTTGTAGTGCCACATCGTGCCCCAGTAGTAGGGGTTTGTCGCGATGAACCGCAGCAGGATCGACGGGACCACCACGGCCGCGAGCGGCGACCCGAGCGCGATGAACGCCGTCGGCAGCAGGAGGAGGACGAGCGTCTCCAGCTTGGTCGGGTACGCGTGACCGACCTGCACCAGCAGCCCGCCGGCCGAAAAGGCGGAGCTGCCGCCGACGACGCCGCCGAGGTTCCAGTACGCGTACCTGTGGGTCGCGCTGAAGCGCGGGATGACCCACGAGATCTCGATGAGCGAGCAGGCCACCCCCCAGCAGGCCAGGAATACCCCGCCCGTCGTGCTCGCGGCGATACGGGGGCCGCCGCGGCCAGGCGCCGTGCCCCAGCCGCGCGGACGCTCGCCAGCCACATCAGGACGCCGATCACCGCGATGGTGAAGCCCTGGTCCTCCTTGACCAAGACCATCGGCAGCGCCCAGCAGATCGTCGCGCGCACCCGGCCGCGCACGAGGGCCGACAACGAGAACGCCAGGAGCGGCACCGCGAAGGCGATCTCGTGGAAGTCGAAGTCGATCATCTGCTGCAGGCCCCAGGAGAAGCCGTAAGCGAACCCGATCACCCGGGCTGCCCCTCTCCCCGGCGCCCACCCAGCCACCCGCCGCCGGCCCCACCCAGCCACCCGCCGCCGACCCCACCTGGCCTCCCTCGGAGGCCGGCCCGAGCAGCACGGTCGCCGCCTGAACGACGGGGAACACCGACAGGGCGGTCAGCAGGGCCTGGGCAGTGAGCAGCGTCACCGGCGTCGGGAACAGCCGGAAGAACGGGGCGATCAGCGCGACGATCACCTGGAAGTGGTCGCCGAGCAGGTTGAACCCGGGGCCGCGCACGTCCACGACCGGCACGCGCAAGTGCGCCCACTGCTTGACGTACTCGGTGTAGATGCCGAGGTCCCACGATGAGGGAGTCAGGGTCCACAGGCGGTACAGCGAGATGACCAGGTACGCGCCGAAGACGACGGACGCGATTCCCCACGTCCACGGATCCCGCCAGGCCGACGGCGCCCCGTTTCCGGGCATGGAAGCCGACGGCGCCGTGTCACCCGGTGCGGCGTCGGCAGGGTCTTTCCCGGGACTGTGTCGGCGCTCCAGCATCGCTTTGCACCTTACCCGGTCTGGTGCCAAGGACCGCGCTGGTTACGTCAGCAGGAGGCGGCCGATGCGGCGGCCGGAGATCGCCAGCCCGGCCAGGCCCATCGCGGCGAGGTAGGCGGCCCGCCAGAGCAGGCCCGGGCCGACCGCCCCGAGGACCAGGCCGCGCAGCACGACCACGCCCTGGTACAGCGGGGTACACTCGACGATTATCGCCAAGGGCCTGGGATAGACGGACAAGGGGTAGAAGGTCGCGCTGAACAAGAACAGCGGCAGCGAGGCGAGCAACACGTAGTCAAAGTCCTGCCAGCTCCGCATGAACGTCGTGCACGCCATGCCGGCGGCGGCGAACGCGAACCCGATCAGCAACGCGACCGGCACCGCGAGCAGCGCCCACGGGGACTGCACCAGCCCCATCACCGCCATCACCGCCGTGAAGGCGATCGCGTAGACGCCGCCGCGCAGCAGCGCCCAGGCGATCTCGCCGAGCGCGACATCCGCCGGGCCGCATCGGCGCGGCGAGCATCGCCTCGTAGATCTTGAAGTACTTGAGCTTGAGGTACACGTTGAACGTCGAGTCGTAGATCGCGCCGTTCATCGCCGACACCGCGAGCAGCCCGGGCGCGACGAACTCCCGGTACGGCACGGCAGCGCCGCCCGGCCCGGCCACCTGGCCGACCAGCGGGCCCAGCCCGACGCCCAGGGACAGCAGGTAGAACAGCGGCTCGGCGATGCCGGAGACGAAGAGCAGCCACACGTGGCGGTAGACCCGCGCGTTGCGCTCAAGCAGGTAGAGACTGCCTCCCCCGCCAAGACTCCCGCCTGCCGTTCGCGCTGCCCGCCGCGCCCAGCCCACGGGCGGGAGCACCCGCAGGACCGGTCCCGGGCGGATGGCCGCCCTAGGCATACAGCCGCCTTGTATAGAGGCGCTCGCCGGCGTACAGGCCCGGTCGCGGTCACGGCCAGCAGGTAGGCCACGTGGATCGCGATGCCTCCCCGCGGTGATGGTCCCCAGCGTCAGCGCGCGGCACAGCGCCACGCCGTGCCACAGGGGCGTGGCGTAGGCGACCAGCCGCAACCAGCCGGGCAGCCGCGACAGCGGGAAGAACGTCCCGGAGAACACCATCAGCGGGGTCATCCCGAAGCGGAAGACGTAGTTGAAGGCCGTGTCCCGCTGGACGGTGATCGCCCACGCCGCGACCGGGGCGGCGAACGCGAGGCCGGTCAAGATAGCGGCGGGCAGCGCGAGTGACCGCCCACGCCGAGCGCACCGACCCGAACGCCACCGCGATCACCAGGAAGATCGCCGAGTTCATCGCCAGCCGGATCGCGATGAACAGCACGTGCCCGCGGTAGATGTCGGCCGGGCGCAGCGGCGTCGCCCGCGCGGCGATGTACCGGTAGTCCCACTTAATCGCGCTGAACACCGGGAACGTGGCCTCCGTCAGCGCGGACTGCATCGCCTGCACCGCCAGGATCGCCGGCGCGACGAACTCCAGGTAGGGCACGCCGCCGACCGCCGCCGTGCCGTGCCGGTCCACGAGCGAGCCCAGGCCGAAGCCCATAGCGCCGAGGTAGAGCAGCGGGCCGAGCACGGTGGAGAAGACCGAGGAACGCCATGTGCGCCGGTAGACCGTGAACCAGCCGCGCAGTGCCCGCACGGTCAGCCACGCCGGCCAGGTAAGCATCTGCTCATCAGTCTTCCAGGGTACGGCCGGTGAGCCGCAAGAACACGTCCTCCAGCGTGGCCCGGCGGACCAGGGACGCCGCCGGCTCAAGCCCCCGCGCGACGACCTGGGCGAGCGCGGCGTCCCCGTCGGGGACATAGAGCAGGATGCGGTCGGCGAGCACCTCCATCCGCGGGCGGGACGGCCCGCCGGTAACCGCCGGCTGGGTGCCGGCCGGGAAGCCGTTAGCGCCGACCAGCTGGGCCCGCTCCGTGCCCAGTGATCTTGATCTGCTCCGCCGCCTGGTCGTGGCCATCGGGCGGGAAGCGGAGCTCGAGCACCTCGGCGGTGGCGTAGCGGGCCACGAGATCGCGCGGGGAGCCCTCGGCGGCGATCCGGGCGTGGTCCATGACGACCAGGCGGTCACACAGCTGCTCGGCCTCGTCCATGTAATGCGTGGTGAGGATGAGCGTGACGCCGCGCTGCTTGAGGCGGAACAGCCGGTCCCAGACGACGTGCCTGGCCTGCGGGTCCAGCCCTGTCGTCGGCTCGTCGAGTATGAGGATGTCCGGTTCGTTGATCAGCGACCTGGCGATGGTCAGCCGCCGCTTCATGCCGCCGGACAGCGGTTCCACCATGTCGCTCGCGCGGTCGGTGAGCTGGACGAAGTCGAGCAGCTGGTCGGTCCGCTCGCGGATGACCGCCCGCGGCAGGCCGAAGTAGCGGCCGTAGACGAGCAGGTTCTCCCGGACGGTGAGGCTCCACGTCGAGGGTGTCCTCCTGGGGGACGACGCCGAGCCGCGCGCGGATCGCCGGCCCGTCGCGCCGCGGGTCACGGCCCAGGATGGTAAGCTCGCCGTCGCTGGGCGGCGATACGCAGCTGATCATTCGCATCGTCGAGGACTTTCCAGCGCCGTTCGGCCCTAGGAACCCGAAGGCCTCGCCTTGATGCAAGTCGAAGTCGATACCATCTACCGCGGTAAAGCTCCCGAACCGCTTCGTCAGGCCGCGGGCACGGACGAGAACTTCAGGCACTCGACCGAGGCTACCCCCAAGCTGAGAGTTTCCCAACGGTTTGGTGAGTCAGCCGGTGGTAGTGGTAGCGCGCAGGTAAAGTACCTCGAAGTCTGACATGTGCCGAAGCGGCACGGTGCCAGGCGACACGCCGCGGGCGGCTCAGTGATCACGCGAGAGGACACAGCCACTTGAATCTCATCCGGGAGCTGTACGGCCGGTTCCGTCATCTGGTGCACGAAGTCGCCAAGTTCGGGATCGTGGGCGGCCTCGGCGCGGTGCTCCAGTTCACCGTGCAGGACACCCTGCACTTCAAGCTCGGGGTGGGTGCCCTGACGGCCGAGTCCGTCGGGATCATGGGCGGCATCATCTTGACGTTCTTCGGCAACCGCTACTGGACGTACCGGGACCGGCGCAGCCACGGCAGGGAGTTCATCAGGGAGTCCGTGCTGTTCGTGGTCATGTGCCTGCTCGGGCTTGGGATCCAGCTCGGCCTGCAGGCGATCGTGACCTACGGCCTCGGCCTCCAAGGACGGCCTGTCGTACAACCTGGCGACGGCCTTCGGCATCGGCATCGCCACCCTGTTCCGGCTGTTCACCTACCGGACGTTCGTCTTCCGCGCCGTGACGCCGTCCGGCCAGTCCGTGGAGCAGCTCGAGCCGGAGACCGCGAGCTAGTCCTCGCCGGGTCATCCCTGGCTTGCCCCGGGCGCACCTCAGCAGTACGGGCTGTGGCCCGGCGTGAGGCCGAGCGGCGCGTCAAGCGCCGCGCTCCCTTCCTGCGGCGTCAGGTAACCCACGTCGACCATCCGGGCGATCACGTGCGCGAGCCGGGCACGGGCCTGCGCGGGGTGGGCGATGGGGTCGTCGTAGGCCGGCGCGTTGACCACCCCGGCCAGCATCGCGCCCTGCGTCACGGTCAGGCGGGCGGGCGGGTGGCCAAAGTACCCGCAGCTCGCCTGCTGTAGCCCGTAGTAGCCGTGGCCGTAGTACGCCACCTCGGCATACAGCCGCAGGATCTCCGGCTTGCCGTACATGGCGCTGAGCTTGACGGCCAGCGCGACTTCGATGAGGTCGCTCTTGACGGAGCCGTGCGCTGGCGAGTCGGCCCCGATGTACAGCATCTTCGCCAGCTGCACCTCGATCGTCGCGCCACCCTGATCCGGGCCGCCGGTGACCGCGCTGGCCGCCACGTGGACGAGCGCCAGCGGGTCCATGCCGCCGACTTCCGCGTAGAACCGGTGGTCCTCGGTGGCGATGAGGGGCCGGGCGAAGTTGCCCGGGATGAGTGGTCCCGGATAAACCTCATGATGACGCTCGGCGAGCCCGGCCGCGATCGCGGTGGCCTGCCCGGCTGACGGCGTGACGAGGAGCAGCACGCCGAAGCTGATGAGCAGGCAGGCGAGGAGCGTCGCGATCGTCAGGGCGACCCGGTAAAGGATGCGCCGCCGCGGCCTGGCGGGCCAGGACGGCCCGCCCTCCCCCTCGTCCGGGTCGCCCGCGAGGCCGACGGCGGGCAGCGGAATCGTCGTCTCCCGATCCTGCGGGCCGGACCGGTCCCGGTACCCGTGATCATCTCGGCCCGTCCTTCCCACCCGCGGTCCCACTCCCCTCAAGTACCCGTCTGCTAGTTAGAACGCAGCCACCGGGCGTTCGGTTGCGTGCCGTCACCGCGAAGTGCCCGACGGCGGCGCGGGGCCGTGAAGTCGTTTCCGAACGGTGGCCAGGATGCGCTAAGGTATGTGCGCTAGCCGGGTTTCCTGGCCGGCATCGGGACGTGGCCTAGCTTGGTTTAGGGCGCTAGACTGGGGGTCTAGAGATCGCGAGTTCGAATCTCGCCGTCCCGACGCGACTTGGGCGACCCCTGTGCTAATACAGCACCGGGGTCGTCGCGTCTATATCTCCCGGGGGGCGACCCCCCGGACCCCCCGAGGAGAACCCACATCTCCGGTGCTTGTTTTGTCGGCTTTGTCGCCGCGCTGGGGGGCGGGCGAAACGGGGTTGACGACCAGTTACTTATTGCCACTTGAAGACAACGATGTGTAAAGGATCGTGTCGGTGGAATGAGTGTCCCTGTATCTGATCAAGATCGGGGGGAAGGTCAGTGCCTACTGAGACCGGGAAGCGCGCGACCACGCGGCCGACCACGGCGAAGCCGAGCACCGCCAAGCCGAGTACCGGCAAGCCCGGCACAGCCGAGGCAGGCACCGCGAAGGCTCGCGCGACGACTGCCAAGGCTTCGGGGACTGCCGCTCGCACGAGCGCTGCCCGTACGCCGGCCAGGCGGACGACTGCCGCGCGCACCACCACCACGTCAAGCTCCACCGCCACGCCGAGAGCTGTCTCGGCCGCCGCGACGAAGGTGACGACGGCCGCCACGAAGCTCAACACCGCCGCCACCAAGGCGACCACGTCGGCCAAGACCATGACGACGGCACTCCAGGCAATCAGCACCGCCACCAAGGCGATGGAGTCCGCCGTCAAGTCGCTCACCGACGCCGCGAAGGCCATGTCCGCCGCGACCACCGCGACCACGCCGGCGCGGACGGCCACCGCCACGCGCACCACTCGCGCCACGTCCGGGCGCACCACCGCCACCGGCACCGCGAAGGCCGCCGGCACCAGGACCGCTGGCACCAGGCGGACGGCCTCCGCCGCGACCGCCAAGACGACCGGGACGCGGTCCGCCGCGACCAGGGGCAGCGGATCGCCCGCCTCAGCGGTACGGGGCACCGCGGCCAAGGCGGCCGCCGGCGGCACGGCCACGGGCGAGGCCAAGGCGGCGTCCGCCAACGGCGCGAAGGCCGGAAACGGCTCCAAGGCCGCGAACGGCCCGGCCAACGGCCGGGGCCGCGGCCAAGACGCCGCTGGCAACGGCCAGGCCCGCACGGGCAAGGCCAGCCAGGCCAAGGCCGGCGGCACGAAGGCGACGACGGCGAAGGCCGGCGCGTCCAAGGGCACCGCGGCCAAGCCTTCCGCGTCCAGGGCGAGCAAGACCCGGGCCGAGGGGCCGTCAGGCACCGCCAGGGCGGCCTCCGATGCCGGGAAGCCGAAGGCGGCGAAGGCCGCCAAGAAGGCGTCCAAGGATGACGACCCGTCCGCCAAGGGCAAGCCAGCGGCGGGCCGGCCAGCCGGCCCGACGATGAGCGAGCCGACGGCGAAGCCCGCGGCCGGCCCGCTGGTGCCGCCGCCATCGCCGCCATCAGTCGCGGCGCTGCGCACCGGGGCCGACGGGGTCTTCACCGGCCTGGTCCGGTGAGCGGGCCAGCCGGTGGAGCGGGCCACGATGAAGTCCAGTCAGTCACGGTGCCAGCGAGCCGTCCCGGCGAGCCGTCCACCGGCGTGCCATCCGCCGCCCGCCGGCCACCCCGCGCGGAATCCGCCGGCCTTAGCGGGTGTTGACTAGCACCATGCCAATACAGGGAGAGTACAAGCCGAGCCCGGAGAAGTGGGTCCGGGACCAGGTCGAGGAGATCGAGAAGTCCGGCGGGACACAGGGGACAACGCTGCTCGAAACCGGCATGTCCGTGATCGTGGTCACCAACGTCGGCGCGAAGAGCGGCCTGGTCCGCAAGACCCCGCTGATGCGCGTGGAACACGAGGGCAGCTACGCCGCCGTCGGCTCCAAGGGCGGCGCGCCCGAGAACCCGCTGTGGGTGGGTAACCTGCGCGCCAACCCGCGCGTCGAGGTCCAGGACGGCGCGGGCAAGCGGGACATGGTCGCCCGCGAGGTCTCCGGTGCTGAGCGGGACGCCTGGTGGCAGCGCTCGGTCGCGGCGTTCCCCCCGTACGCCGAGTACCAGCGCAAGACTGACCGGCTTATTCCGGTCTTCGTCCTGGAGCCGGTCACCGGCTAGCGCGGTGCCGGGCGCCCGCCAGCTCCCGCTGGCGGGCGTGGTCGGCGCGGAGCCAGCCCGCGTCCGGGGCGAGCAGGCGCCGGTCCGCTAGGTCAGCGCCCAGCTCAACGTGATCGAGGTAGCGGAAGTCCGCCGCGACTCGCGCGCGCAGCGCTGCCGCGTCCCCCACGTGACCATGCCCGGGCACCACGTGGCGCACCCCCGGCAGCGCGGCCAGCAGGCCCAGTCCCGCGCGGTAGTCACCGAACGGGTCCGGCCGCTCCCGCGGCCTGGCCCGCCAGGTCGAGCAGCGGGATCTCGACATCGGACAGCATGTCGCCCGCGACGAGGACACCGGGGCCGGGCAGGTAGAGCGCGCCATGGCCGGCGGCGTGCGCGTCATGGGCGACCACCAGCGCCGGCGGCCCGTCCCACGGGATGGCCGGCCATCGCCGTCGCCGCCCGATCCGCCATCCCGGGCAGTGCCATCCCGGGCAGTGCCATCCCGGGCAGTGCCGTTAGCTGCCCGACCAGGTCAAGGTCATGCCCGGGGCCGCCGCGGACAGCTCCTCGATCATGGCCGCCCGCGACCGCGCGCACTCTCCCGCACGGCGCGGGGGTCGCGTACCTGGGCACGTCCGCGCCGAGCGCGGCGCTCCAGAGCACGTGGTCCCAGTGGGCGTGGGTTGACCAGCCGGCCACGGGGCGCAGCTTCCTCGCGGCCAGCCAGTCCCCCAGCCGGGCCAGGTCGTCGACCGTGAGCGCCGGGTCAATGAGCAGGCAGCCGCCGTCGGGTCCCGCGACGATCGTGGTGGTGGTCAGGTAAACCGGGACTCGTCGCGACGAAGACGCCCGGGGCGATCTCGGCTGGCTCCACGTCCGGCGCGCCCGCGGGGCGGCATCACGGCTTGCGCCCCACCGCGCACAGCACAAGACCGGGCTGATCATCGCTCCCCCGCGCCGCGCCCGGATCGGGACCTGGCCGGGGTAGCGACGCGACGCCAGGGGGCTGTATGTCCAGGCCGCCGAGGAACGCCTCCGCGTCCCTCGGCTCAAGCCCGGTCCCGTAGATCGCGTCCGGCAGGCGTCCGGCCGCGCCGTGGCCGCAGGTGAGGATGACGTAACTGCCGGGCGCGAGCGCGCGGGTGAGCACTCCGACGACGGCCTGCGCGAGTCCCGGCTCGAGCGCCTGGACCACCAGGGCCAGGGTCAGGCAGGCCGGCCTCGCCAGGTCCACGATGGGGCGCAGGGTCCAGATCAGGGCCTCTGGCTCGGCCAGGTCCCCGGCAATGACCCGCACCTGAGCCGGCGGCGCGACGCGAGGCAGCAGGGCCGCCGCATGCGACACGACGGACGGGTCGCGGTCGACGTGCACCACGCGGGCATCCGGGCGGGCGCGGAACACGGCCTCGTGCACCGACGGGCGGGTCGGCAGCCCGCAGCCGACGTCGATGAACTGGTCAACGCCCGCGCGGGCCAGGTCGCCGACGGCGCCGGCCACGAAGGCACGAGACAGCGAGAGCACCTGCGGCGACGCTGGGTAGCGGGCGCGCAGGCGGGCGGCCAGCGCCCGGTCCGCGGTGAAGTTCGCCCGGCCGCCGAGCAGGAAATCGTAGGCCCGGGCGAGGCTCGGGCTGCTGGTGTCGACGGCCTGCACCGTGCCATCGTAGACCCGCGCCCGGTCGCTACAGTGATCATCGTGGATGAGCAGGAGAGACGACGACGGGGATCGTCGTTCGGGACGGTCGCGCAGGCGTATGCCGAATACCGGCCGGACTACCCGGAGGCGGCGGTGCGCTGGGCGCTCGCGCCGGCCGGCCGCGAGCCATCCCGGCTGCGCGTCCTGGACCTGGGGGCGGGCACGGGAAAGCTCACCGCGGTGCTGCTCGGGCTGGGCGCGCGGGTGACGGCGGTCGAGCCGGACGAGGCGATGCTCGATGAGTTGCGCCACCGCTCCCCGCGGGCACGGGCGTTGCGGGGCAGCGCCGAGGCCATCCCGCTGCCGGACGGCGCGGCGGACGCGGTGGTCTGCGGGCAGTCATTGCACTGGTTCGACATGGACCTCGCGGTCCCGGAGATCGCCCGCGTCCTGGTGCCCGGCGGGCCGCTGGCCGGCCTGTGGAACGCCGACGACGACCGGGTGGAGTGGGTCGACGGGCTGCAGTCGGCCGCCGGCGGCGCCGCGGCGCCGTCGCTTTCGCGGCGGCGGGCGCAGGCGGCTCACTTCAGCGTGCGCAAGTTCGGGACGGAGTTCTTCGGGCCGACCGATCGCGCGGAGTTCCCGCACGGCATGACCCTGACGGCGGACTCGCTGATCGCGCTGCTTGGCACGCATTCCCAGGTCCTCGTGATGCCCGACGACCAGCGGTCGGCCCTGCTGGCCGGCCTGAGGACCTACCTGGGGTCCCGGCCGGAGACCGCCAGCGGGGAGTTCGTGCTTGCCCATGGTGACCGCCGCCGTCCGGGTCGTTCGGCTTTAGGGTGCTTTCATGGACACAGACCTCGACGCGCTCACCTCACGCGAATTGCATGACCTCGCCGTTCACCGCGCCCTCCGGCACGGGGACGTGAAGTTCTTCTGGGAGTTGCTGCGGGTCATCCCGGCGGCGACCGAGCTTGAGGGCGATCCGGAGGAGGTCGGCCGGGACCTGACGCAGGTCTCGCACCTGATCTCCGACGCGCTCGACGCCGGCAAGGGCGAGGCCGCCGAGGCGCTGCGCCCGCTGTACCTCGACTACCTGAGGAAGCACGGGCGGTGAGGGCCGCGGCCTGACGCCGCGTCAGGCACAGCAAAGCGCGGCGTGCCGGGTACCCGGCACGCCGCGCTTGTCCGCCCCTTCGGGCTGAGCACCCGAGCAGGACTAGCCCTGCCGCAGGACGCCCTGGATCTCCAGCTGGAGCGTGACCTTCTCGCTCACGATGACCGCGCCCGGCACGCCCGGGATCGGGCCGTTGAAGCTGACGCCGAAGTCGCTGCGGTTGATCTCGCCAGTGGCCGAGAAGCCGATGCGGGTGCCGCCGTAGGCGTCGGGGCCGATGCCGTTGACTTCGAGCTTGAGCGTGACCGGCTTGGTGACGCCGTGGATCGTCAGGTCCCCGGCGAGCAGGTAGTCGTCGCCGTCCGCCTTGAGCCCGGTGGTGGTGAAGGTCCAGGTCGGGTGCGTCTCAACCTCGAAGAAGTCAGCGCTCTTGATGTGCCCGTCGCGCTGCTCCTGGTTGGTGTTAATCGAGGTGGCGTCGATCGTCGCGGTGACGGTCGAGGACAGCGGGTCCTCACCGGTCACGATGACGCCCTCGAACTTGTCGAAACGGCCGCGGACCTTGCTAACCGCCATGTGACGGACGGTGAAGGCCACCTCGGAGTGAACCGGGTCAATGTCCCACGTGCCGGCAACGTAGCCAGGGATCTCGGTCATGCTGTCTCCCAGAGTGATGTGTGCGAGGGTGTAGCAGTCTGGCTCAGCGCGCGCCCTACCCGGGTGCGCTTAGCCCGGCCCTGGCCGGGGCTGGAGGTTAGTATGCGCCAGTGCGTTACTTCTTGATAGTAACCAGGAATGCTTGAAGAGTCAACCACTATCTTCACAGACGTTGACAACGTAACCTTGATTTCGTGACGGCAACAGGCATCGAAACAGCAAGCCCATCGCCCGAGCCCGCGCCGTCGACCTGCCGCCTGCGGACGGTCCTCGGCCGCATCGGCGACAAGTGGGCCATCTACATCGTCGACCGCCTCGGCGAGGGGCCGCGGCGGTTCACCGAGCTCCACCGGGGCATCGACGGCATCACGGGGCGAATGCTCACGGTCACGCTGCGCGGGCTGGAGCGAGACGGCATCGTCACGCGCACCGTGCACGCCACGGTCCCGCCCCGCGTCGACTATGAGCTCACCCCGCTGGGGCGGACGCTGCTGGCGACCATCGGGCAACTCGTCACCTGGGCCGACGAGCACCTCGAGGAGATCGAGGCGGCCCGCGACGCGTACGACGCCCGGTCCTGCCCGCCCTGCGAGGAAACCTCCTAAAGCACCGCCAGTGCCGCCGGGCGGCCTGCCGGGACCACGGCGTGACGGAGCCGCGACGTGGCGGGCTACGGCGCTACCGGATCGCCGGCCAGCCAAGCCGCGCCCCGGGCGTAGAGCTGCCTCAACCTCCGGGCCGCGCAGCCCCCGGCATGTCCGCCTTCACCGGGTACCCGGCCTGCACCTGCAGGTAGGCGAGGTGCCGGTACCCCTCCGGGTACGTGCCCAGGATCTCCGGGCCGTTCACCGTCGACTGGCTGGCACCGGTGTAGTGGAGGATGTTGACGCCCCGGGCGAAGCCCTCCTGGCTGACCCGGATGAAGTCGTCCTTCGGCCCCTGGAACCAGGTGGCCATCATGTACCCGTCGTCATGCCACTGCGCGCGGAACCGCTCCCAGTCCGCGCAGTCCCTGGCGATCACCCAGGACTCGACGACGTCCCTGATGGCAAGCCGGTCGGTCAGCGTCTCATCGCTCATGAGCCGTTTGTACCATTCGCCGCGGGCCGGGCACGCCGGAAGGCCGGTGACGCTGCCGCCCGGTAAGGTCGCCGATGTGGAGTCGGTGAACTTTGACCGGGCGGCCGGGTACTACGACGCGACGCGGGCACTTCCCGGGGAGGCCATGGTGAGCCTGCTGGGAGTCTTGGTACCTGAGCTGGCCGCGCGGCAGCCCTGCCTGGAGATCGGGGTCGGGACCGGGCGGATCGCGCTGCCGCTGCACGACCGGGGGATCACGATGGCCGGGGCGGACATCGCCGAGGCGATGCTGGCGCGGCTGGTCGCCAACGCCGCGGGAGTGCGGCCGTTCCCGCTGCTGCGCGCGGACGCGACGGGGCTGCCGCTGGCGAACGCGACGTTCGGGTCCGTCCTGGCGGTGCACGTCCTGCACCTGATCCCGTCCTGGCAGTCGGCGGTGGATGAGGCCGCGCGAGTGCTGCGGCCGGGCGGCGTCTTCATCGCGTCCTTCCCCGGCGGGGACTCCAACGCGCAGCGGCAGGCCAGCGCCGCGCCGTGGCGTCCGGCCTTCCACGAGGCACGCACCCGGCACGGGATCGTCCGGCTTCGCATCGGCGCCCGGACCCCCGAGGAGGTCGCTGGCCATCTCGGCCGCCGGGCAACGGCACGGGCGCTGTCGTCGGTCCCCGTCCGCGAGACGCAGACCCTGGCCGGTGCCCTGCGCGACCTCGAAGACCAGCGGTACTCATGGACCTGGCCGTACTCCAGGGATCAGGTGCTCGCCGCCAGCGCCGACATCCGCGCCTGGGCCGCCCGCGAGGACGTGCGCCTCGACGAGGAGCACGAGGTCACGGGCACCCTGCAATGGTGGGCGTTCGACCTCAACGGCTAAGGCACGGGCCAGGCCGCGCCCCGTCCCGCCCCCCGCTGGCGGTACCGGCCGGGCGCGGGTTAGCGGGCTTCCCGGGTGAGGGCCTGCTCAGCCCGGTCGAGGGTGATGCGCAGGTTGTTCTCGCCGATGAGGTCGCGGGCCTCGTCGAGGGTAAGCCAGCGCAGGGCGGCGTCCGGGGTTTCCGGCCGGGTCGCGTCCGGGCGGTCCGTCGCCATGAGGTAGCGAAGATCCGCGTGCTGGTGCGCGGGCTCGCCCTTGCCCGGCGCGACATCGCAGATGGCCACGTGCCAGATCCGGCCGTCCGGCCAGGGGGCGAGGTCGGTAAGGCCGGTCTCCTCCCGCGCCTCGCGCAGCGCGATCGCGAGCGGATCGCTCTCCCCCGGGTCACCATGACCGCCGACCTGAAGCCACCTGCCCTGCCGCTGGTGCCAGCGCAGCAGGACCCGGCGGGTGTCGGGGTGCACCACCAGCGCGGAGGCGGTCAGGTGCAGCGGCGTATCCCGCGCCCAGGCGTCCGCGCCGCCGGCGATCAACTGGCGGACCCGCGCGACGTCGGCCGTTTCGGTCTCGCCCGCGGGGCGGTAGCCGATCGAGCCATTCAGTTGTCACCCCGTGATCCTTTCACGAGCGTTCCCGGTCCCGGCGCCGGCCGGGCCGCGTGCTTCGCTGTCATGGCGGGCGTGTATTGAATGGTGTCCATGACGACGATGACAGGCGGTGAAGTCGCCGCGCTCTGGCGGTACCCGGTCAAGTCCATGCAGGGCGAGGAACTGAACGCGGCGGACGTGACCCCGTACGGGCTGCTCGGCGACCGTCAGTTCGCGGTCGTTGACCCGGCGACGGGCAAGGTCGCGGGCGCGAAGAACCCGCGCAAGTGGCCAGGGTTCCTGTACTTCCGCGCGGCCTACGTCGCCCCGCCGCTGGCCGGCGCTGACCTGCCCGCCGTCCGGGTGACGATGCCGGACGGGACCTCCGCCACGACCGCCGACGCGGGCCTGGCGACGCTGCTGTCGGCCGCCTTCGGGCGCGAGGTCGCCCTGTCGGGCTTTTATCCCTCGGCCTGCGCCGAGGACCTCGTTGTCGCCTCCGGTGAGGTGGTCACGTGGGAACTGCCGGCGGGGACGTTCTTCGATTCCGCGCCGGTGCACGTGGTGACCACGGCGACGCTCGACAAGCTCCGCTCGCTCTACCCCGCGGGCCGGTTCGAGCCACGCCGGTTCCGGCCGAACATCATCGTCGCGACCCCGCCGGGGGCGCGGAGGGCTTCGCGGAGAGCGCCTGGGTGGGCCGTGAGCTCGCGATCGGCGAGCTCGTGCGGCTCCGGGTGACGATGACGACCGGGCGCTGCGTCATGACCACGCTCCCCCAGGGCGACCTTCCGCACGACCGTGGCATCCTGAAGGCGGCGGTCGAGCACAACGACGCCGCGGTCGGGGTGTACGCGGAGATCATCTCGGGCGGCCCGGTCCGGCGCGGCGACGTGGTGACCATCCGCAATGGCTGATCACTCACGGTAGTTCCGGGCGCAAGCGGCGGACAGCCGAAGGCGATCACATGTTCTAATGAATGCAAGTTGACATCGTGGTCGTACGCCTGTTCTAATACTACGCATGGGCGTTGATCTCGGGAAACTGACCCGACCGGGAGAGCCGACGGAGTCCGGGGCGGTCCGCGGAACGGATCGCCGCCCGGTCACCCGTTCCCGCCCGCCCATGCACGGCCCGCCTGGCGTACGCGATGCCTTCGCGGCCAGCGCCACGGCTAGCGGCGTCCTCGCTAGCGGCGCGGCCGACGGCGACCCGCGGACGACCCGCGGTAGAGGCTGACCGCAGCCCTGCTAGTCCCGGTACCGCGAGGGCACCGGTTGCTTTACCCGCTTGACGCAAGTGTTCGATGCCGGCCGCCAGGCCGAGGGTTCCAGCACAGGCCACGTGTAAGGGGTGAAACATGAGCAGCGAATTCGAACATATAACCTATCCAGATGACGACTGGCCTGGCGCGCCAGAAAACAACGAGGATGCCGACGTGGACGCGGTCGACGACGATGACGACTGGCACTCGGCCAGCGGCTGGGCGACCGCGGGCGACCGCACCGAAGTGCTCATCAACCAGGGCCGCACCAGCGCGCGCGGACGGCGGGCCGGCGCGCGCCGGGCGGGCATGGCGCTCCTTGGCGGCCACCCGCCGGGCCCTGGTCTCGGGCACCACGGCCACGGCGATCCCGGACCTGGCGGCGGGGGCCAGAGCGGTCCCGCACGCGGGCGGGCCGGATGGTCCCCCGGGGCTCGGCGGGCCGCCGAGGCGCCGGCCTCGGTGGCGCACGGCAAGGGACGGGGTCACGGACGGGCGGCGCGCTGGCCCGGCTGGCCCGGCTGGGCAAGCGCGACATCGCCATCGCGGGCGGCGGCGTGCTGGCCCTGATCATCGCGCTCGCGGTGATCTTGCCCAAAGGCGGCGCGGCCTGGCCCGCGAGCGTCGCGACCGTGAAGCAGGAGGTCGAGGTCGCCTGCCAGAACCCGGATGTCGCGTCGGACCCCGGGCAGGTCAACTTCGCCTGTGCCAAGGACACCAACCAGATCCTCTGGGTCTTCGCCCTGCTGACCAGCGACGACAATCCCGGCTTCCGGGACTCCGCCACCGGCAGGACGGGCCTTGAGCCCGATCACGCCGGCCCAGGGGGGCGAGGTGGCCTGGTCGCTCAACCTCCACCACCCGTACAACCCGGCGAGCGCGACCGACAGCCTGGAAGTCGCGGCCCGCGCGATCAACAACATCATCGGCGGGGCCACCATCACCGGACAGAACGGCACCCAGGTCGTGCAGCCTGGCCTGGTGGGCAACCCCGCCCACTGCCAGCGGTACACCGGCTCGGCGGCCCTAGTGGTGCGGCAGGGCTTCCCGTCCATGTGCGCCCGGCCGGTGACCAGCGGGGCCGGGGAGGCGGCCCTCGTGGCCGATGTCTACCGGCAGTGGATGGTCGGCGCGCCATCGAAGGACGCCGCCAACGCGGCGCTCCTGTTCACCAACGAGAACAACCCCGGTGACCCGGGGGTGCAGGTGGTCCTGAAGAGCCTGGCCGCCGGCCAGTAAGAGCAGCAGGCGCCGACGACGCCGAGGGCAGGAAGGAGGAGCACGGTGGCGGTGGACTCAGCGCGCCGGCCGTGGTGGCAGCAGGCCACCGCGCTGGTGACCGTGAGCGCGGGCGGCGTGATCACCGGGTTCAACTTCGCCCCTGGCACGGCGGCGACGATGACCACGCCGGCCGGGGTGCCGATGCACCTGCTGGCGCTCGAGAAGTCCGCCGCCGGCGACCTGGGCGGGTCGGCCGGGGAGGCCAGCGGCGGCGCGCGCTCCGGGGACGCCACCTTGCGCCCGGCCATCGTCAACATCGCCCGGCACTATCTCCAGGTGGCCCAGGGCAAGACGCCGGCCGAGATGGAGGCGCTCATCTGGGGGTCGGTCAGCCCCGACGGCAGCGATCACGGGCCGTTCTGCGCGGCCTTCGCCAGCCTCACCCTGGAGCTAGCCGCGCAGGCCGTGGGCCAGCAAAGCTGGGTGACCGGGGGCGGCAGCTACCCGTGGCCGCTGCACTCATGGGCGGATGTCCGGGTCGACGCGAACCCGTCATCCATGGCCATCACCTCGATCGTGCAGGACGCGCAGGCCCACGACCGGTGGCACCCGGCGGGTGCCGGGTACGTGCCGCGGCCCGGCGACTGGGTGCTGTTCGACCAGCATGTCGAGGTGGTCACGAGCTATTCCGATGGCGTCCTGCACACGATCGGGGCGAACGCGGCTCCGGACTACACCGTCGACGCTCATGCCTTCCATGGGTCGCTGGCGGCCGACGGCGTCGCTGGGTTCGTCGACAACGGCCACCTGGCCACGGCGCCGGCTAGCGGCGAGCGCACAGACCCGGGCACCGGGAAAACCGCCGGCCCGGCAGCCGGCTCCGGCGACGGCAACGGCAACGGCAACGCATCCACCCCAAAGGCGGGCAAGGCCCCCAGCGACCCCGGCACGCGCGAGCAGCCGGCACCCGGCCCCGCCGACCTGGGTGCCAGCGGGCCGGCGCCGGCGGTGAAGGACGCCGGCCACGCGGACATTCCCGGGCTGCCCCCAGCGACGGGGACGGTGCCGGGCGGCACTCAGCCGGGCGGCGCACAGCCAGACGCTGGCCAGCCGGGTGCCGGCCAGCCGTCGGCCGAGGTGCCAGGAACTAGCTGGGCAGGAAGCGCGGGCACCGCCAGCGGGGAATCCGCGAGCGGGGGATCGAAGGCCAGCCAGCCGCGCCGGCCCGCCATGCTCCGGCCCGCCGCTCGGCGGTGCGCCGGCCAGCCCGGGGGCACGCTCAGCCCGCCGCCCGCGCGGACATCCCTGGCCTCGTGGCCCCCGGGACCCCGCAGGCGACGGGTAGCCCCACGGCGCCGGGCACCGCCGGGCAGGCCTCAGGCACTGGCCAGGGGTCGGCGAGCCAGCCGGATACCGGTGAGTCGTCGGCGGCGATCCCGGGTGCCACCCCAGCCCCGTCAGCGACGGCGCCGTCAACAACCGCGCCGTCAACCACCGCGCCGTCAACAACCGCGCCGTCAACAACCGCGCCGTCAGCAACCCAGCCGTCGGCAGCGGCGCCGTCAGCCACGGGACCGTCTCACGGCTCGGCGGACAAGCCGTACAAGCGGAACTCCGATCCGCCGAAGGCCGGCACCCCGGGAACGAGCTCGCAGCAGGCGTTCATCAGCGCGGTCGCGCCGGGGGCGATGGCGGCGCAGCAGCGGTGGGGGGTGC
Organism: uncultured Actinomycetota bacterium; assembly: GCA_963735415.1. Taxonomy (GTDB): domain Bacteria; phylum Actinomycetota; class Actinomycetes; order Streptosporangiales; family Streptosporangiaceae; genus Trebonia. Next base: position 663,855 of record CAVTLB010000012.1, read on the forward strand.
CCGCGGCGGTGACCATCGCGCAGGCCATCGAGGAGTCGGCGTGGGGGCAGAGCAGCCTGGCCGCCACCGACCACAACCTCTTCGGCATCAAGGGCACCGGCCCGGCGGGATCGGTGCTGTTGCCGACGCAAGAGTTCGAGAACGGCCAGTGGGTGACGATCAACGCGCCGTTCCGCGCGTACCACAACGACGCCGAGTCGATCTCCGACCACGCGGAGCTGCTGGCGACGAGCGGGTACTACACGCGGGCGATGGCCGACCGTCACTTCCCCGACGCGTTCGCCAACGACCTGACCGGCGTCTACGCCACCGACCCGCACTACGGGGCGAACCTCATCGCCCTCATGAAGCTGTACAACCTGTACCAGTACGACGTGCCCGCCGCCACGGCGCAAGCCCCGGCGAGCACGGCGCCGGCGCCGACCGCGACGCCCAGCCAGTCCGCTGCGCCCGCGCCGAGCCGCTCCGCCCGCGCCGAGCACCTCCACCACCCCGAGCACCTCCGCCACCCCGAGCAGCCCCGCGACCCCGAGCAGCCCCGCCACGCCGCCGGCACCGGCGCAACCGTCGCCCAGCGCCCCGGCGACCCCGGGTGCCACCGCAACTCAAGCTGGCTCGGCCGCGCCGGCGACACCGACCACGCCGAGCACTCCCGCGACAGGGAGCGCGCACGGGAGCACGTCACGGTCGGCGGCCACGTCCGGCGAGTCACGGCCGGGCACCTCCCGGCCGGCCGGCTCGCCCGGCGGGCGGCGGCGCAGGCCGCGATCCCAGGCACGTCGGCGGGAACCGGCACGTCAGCGGTAACCGGCGGGACGCGGGCGGGCACGGCCCGCGCCTCGCGCGATGCCGCCATCCCCGGCACGTCAGGCAGTTCCGGCACCCTGGCGAGTGACGTGACGCCCGCGAGCTACGGCAACCCCGCCAGCTACGGCAACCCCGCCAGCTACGGCGCGCCCGCCGGGCGGCCCTCGACCGCGCCGGGCGGCGCGGGAAGCGGCGCGGTTCCGGTCGGCGCGGCCGCTGTCATGGGCGCGGAAGCACTGGCGTTCGTCCGGCCGGGACGCCCGCGCGGCGCGGGCGAGCGCGGCCGTCAGGGGCGGTCCCCGGCACCGGCCCGGCCCGTTGAGCGGCTGTATGACCAGGCCCTGCCGGACGTGGTCAGGAGCGCCTTCTTCACCAGTGCCCGGACGCCGATCGCCCGCGCCGAGCCGATGTACAAGGACATCGCGAGCCAGACCGGAATCAGCTGGAAGCTCCTCGCCGCCTGCGACTGGATGCAGTGCCAGGCGCAGCCGCACCTGTCGCCGGTCCATGGCGAGCGGCTGGGCACGCTGAACGCCGACGGCACCGTGTACGCGACCAAGTCGGCCGCCCTCGACCAGTGCGCCACCGACTTGATCGAGCTTGCCTTCGCCGTGTACCGCATCGACCTGACCATCCCGCGGCGGATGTCGGTCCAGCAACTGGCGGACGTGTTCGGCGCGTTCCGCTGGGGCGGCCTGCTGCGCCGGCACCGTGTGTCGTCGATGGAGTTCCCCTACTCCGTGGAGGGGCTGACCGAGGGGCACCTGAGGATGCGCTGGCCGGCCGTCAGCGAGCCGAACGCACCCGACAAGCCCGGCACGAAGTTCCGGATGCCATTCGGCGCGGTCCCCGTCGTCTTGAGCCTGAGCTACCGCGCGACCATCTAGCTGACCGTCGCCCGGGATGCGGGCATACCAGCCAGGGCGACCCCCTTTCCGGGGCTCGGGTACCGTGAAGGCGTGAGCAGGGAGACCGCCGGGCTGCGGCTATCGCGCGGCCTCTCAGCGGCGCGACTGGCGGCGCGCGGCGGTGCCCGGTACGCGGCCAGCGCCCCGAGGCTGTTCGCCGCCGCGGGCGAGCGCCGCCAGCAGTTGCGCAATGACCTCGCGCTGCGGACCGCCCAGGACGTCACAGAGACGCTCGGCACCATGAAGGGCGTCCTGATGAAGATCGGGCAGCTCGCCAGCTACATCGACGACGGGCTGAACCCGCAGGTCCGCCGGACGCTTGGCCGCCTGCAGGACAGCGTGCCCCCGATGTCGGCCGACCTCGCGGCCGGCGTTATCGAAGCGGACCTGGGCGCGCCCCCCGAGGAGCTCTTCGAGACGTGGGATCCCGAGCCGATCGCCGCGGCGTCCATCGGCCAGGTGCACCGGGCGATCACCCGCGACGGCGGTCCTGGTGGCGGCGCCGCGGTGGCGGTCAAGGTGCAGTACCCCGGCATCCGGGAGACCATCGAGGCCGACCTGGGCAACGTGGCGCTGATCAAGCGGCTGCTCAAGGTGGCCGCGCCCCGGCAGGACGTCGACGGGCTCATCGCCGAGCTCCGCGAGCGCATCAGGGAAGAGCTCGACTACGTGCGCGAGGCGCGCAATCAGCAGCGCTTCGCCGACTACTTCAGCGGTCATCCGACCATCGACGTGCCGAACGTCATCGGCGGCCTGTCCAGCCAGCGGGTCATCACCAGCGAGCTCGCGACCGGCGCCCGGTTCGCCGAGTTCATGACGTGGCCGCAAGAGGAGAAGGACCTGGCCGCGGAGACGATTTACCGGTACACCTTCCGCAGCCTGTACGAGATGCACTCCTTCAACGGCGACCCGCATCCGGGCAACTACCTGTTCCATCCCGGCGGGCGGGTGACGTTCCTGGACTACGGGCTGGTCAAGGACTTCACCCCGGAAGAGCTCGCGCCCCTCGTCGCCATGGTCCGCCACCTGTGCGTGGAGGACGACCCCGAGGGATTCCGCGATGCCATGGTGGCGGCGGGCTTCCTCGCCCCCGATGCCCCGATCCCGACCGACCAGGTCGTCGCGCACATGGGCGTCTTCTACGACACCGTCCGCACGCGCGGGCCGCCGGACGATGTCGGCCGAGTACGCCTCCTCGGTGGCCCGCCGCTACCTCGACTTCGGCAACCCCCTCGCGGCCTACGCCAACATCCCCCGCTCCTACGTCATCCTGCAGCGCATCAACATCGGCCTGTTCGCGATCCTCGGCGACATGGCCGCGACCGGCGACTGGCGCGGGCTCGCCGAGGAGATCTGGCCCTTCGTCCAGGCACCCCCGTCGACCCCCATGGGGGAGGCTGAGCAGGGCTGGCGAGCGCTGCGTGCTCAGCCGGCCGAGCGGCGGAGCCGGTAGGCGGCCACGTTCACGCGGTTGGCGCAGGTGAGGGAGCAGAAGCGGCGGGACCGGTTCTTGGACAGGTCCACGAGGACATCGTCGCAGTCATCGGCGGCGCAGGCGCGCAAGCGGTCCAGTTGATCGGAGCGGACGACGTCGGCGAAGGCCATCGCGGCCTCCACGGCCATCCGGGCCGCGAGCGGGGCCTCCGGCGGGGTGGCGTGCAGGTGGTAGTCCCAGCCATCGTGCTTCACCAGTTGCGGCAGCGCGCTCGCCTGCCGCAGCTCCGCGTTGACCCACGCGGCGGCCTCGTCCTTGGTCATCGCCCAGACCCGGGTCATCCGCTCGCGCAGCGCGCGGATGCTCGGCCAGCTCCGCCTCGTCGCGGGAACGGCCGCCGGTCCACTGCCAGTGCGCGACGAAGCCGTCGAGCGCCGCGAGGTCGGGCAGTTCCTCCCGGCCGCCCCGGCCGGTGTTGACCAGGGCGGCAGCAGCGTTGAGCGCGACCTCGGTGTCATGAGCAAAAAGCACTTGAGTCCTTACGCCCCCTCGCGATAGCGTCATAACCGTACTTATGTTTACCACTTACAAGGGATGTCGGCATGGCGACCGCGCAGCAGCTCCCGGGCGGACAGCCCGGCACCGCACGAGATCCCGGCAGGGCCGGGGGCGGGTCCGTTGCGAATAAGGAGAACCGGCCGCCAGCACGAGCAAGTGGCGGGGCCTGGGGCGGGATTTCCATCGCGGTGGTGTCGGCGGCGACCTTCGGCACGTCGGGGACGTTCGGGACCGCGCTGCTCGACGCGGGCTGGACGCCGGGGACCGCGGTGCTCGCGCGGATCACGCTGGCGGCGCTCGTCCTCACGATCCCGGCGGTCATCGCGCTGCGCGGCCGGTGGGCGCTGCTGCGGCGGTCCTGGTGGACGACCACCGCGTACGGCCTCGTCGGCGTGGTGGGCTGCCAGGTCTGCTACTTCAACGCGCTGCAGCGGATGCCCGTCGGGATCGCGCTGCTGATCGAGTACACCGGCGCGATCCTCGTCGTCGCCTGGCTGTGGCTGCGGCACGGGCAGCGGCCGCGGCGGCTGACGGCCGGCGGCGCGGCGCTCGCCATCGGCGGCCTGGCGCTCATGGTCGCCGTCGGCGGATCCGCCGAGGCCGGCCCCGGACCGCGGGCGGCGTCGGCCCGGCCGGCCTGGCGTGGGCGCTGGCGGCCGCGGTGAGCATGGCGGTGTACTTCGTGCTGTCGGCCGGACCGGCCAGCGCGCCATCGCCGGGCCGCCGCCGCCGACGGCGCGCCAGGGGCCGGGACGGGGCCGCTGCCGCCGATCGCGCTGGCGTGGGCGGGCCTGTGGGCGGGCGCGGCCTTCCTCGGGCTGCTGCTGGCGGTGCACGCGCTGCCGTACGGGGCCAGGGCGAGCGACGTCTCGCTGCTGCGGCATCAGGTCACGTGGATCGTGCCGGTCGCCGGGATCGCGCTGCTGTCCACGGCGACCGGCTACAGCACCGGCATCATCGCGGCCCGGCGGCTGGGCGCGAAGCTCGCGTCGTTCATCGGGATGGCCGAGATCTTGTTCGCCGTCATCTACGCGTGGGCGCTGCTGGGCCAGTTGCCGTCGGTCACGCAGTTCCTCGGCGGCGGGCTGATCCTGGCCGGCGTCACCCTCGTCAAGATCGACGAGTCATAGGCACGCCATGAGGCGGGCGGCACCAGAAGCCCCGGGCACCGTCTGGCAGGGTAGATCACATGACAACTAGCGAATCACTGCGGCATGTGCGCATTGACCGGGTCAGGAACAGCCACTACACGGCGACGAACGTGCGCGGCGCCGCGATGAGCGTCGGCGACGGGAGCGACGAGTCGTTCACCCCCGTCGAGCTGCTGCTGGCCGCCATCGGCGGGTGCACGGCGATCGACGTGGACCTCGTCACGTCGCGCCGGGCCGAGCCGGAGGAGTTCCAGGTCACGGTCGAGGGCACGAAGGTCCGCGACGACCAGGGAAACCGGCTCACCGACATCGTGGTGACCTTCAAGGTCGCCTTCCCGGCGGGCGAGGGCGGCGACAACGCCCGCGCCATCTTGCCCGACATCGTGAAGAAGTCCCACGAGCGGCTCTGCACGGTCAGCCGCACCGTGGAGATCGCCACCCCCGTCACCGCCCGGATCGAGTAGCGCCAGCGGGCGATACGCCCATCCGGGCACCGGTTGTCGGCGGTCGCTCGTAGAATCGCCTGGTGCCCCCCGCAGATCACCCGCCAGCCAGCGTTCCCTCGAACGGGGCGCAGCGTGCCGCGACGGTGCTGCACAAGGTCTTCGGGTACGAGTCGTTCCGCGGGCAGCAGCAGGAGATCATCGAGCACGTCATCGGGGGCGGGGACGCGCTCGTCCTGATGCCGACCGGCGGCGGCAAGTCGCTGTGCTACCAGATCCCCGCGCTGGTGCGCAAGGGCACCGGGATCGTCATCTCCCCGCTGATCGCGCTCATGCAGGACCAGGTCGAGGCGCTGCGGCAGCTGGGCGTGAACGCGGCGTTCCTGAACTCGACGCAGGACTACGGCGAGCGGCAGGTGGTCGAGGCGCAGTTCCGCAGCGGCGACCTCGACATCTTGTACCTGGCACCGGAACGGCTGCGCAACGAGTCGGCACTCAAGCTGCTGGACAGCGGCACGATCTCGGTGTTCGCGATCGACGAGGCACACTGCGTGAGCCAGTGGGGCCACGACTTCCGGCCGGACTACCTGGAGCTGCAGGTGCTGCACGAGCGCTGGCCGGACGTGCCGCGCATCGCGCTGACCGCCACGGCGACGCAGGCGACCCGCGAGGAGATCGCCATCCGGCTGAAGCTGGCCGGGGCGCGCCTGTTCGTCTCGTCGTTCGACCGGCCGAACATCCAGTACCGCATCGTCCCCAAGAACGAGCCCAAGCGGCAGCTCCTGGCCCTGCTGCAGGGCGAGCACCGGGGCGACGCGGGCATCGTCTACTGCCTGTCCCGCGACTCGACCGAGAAGGTCGCCCAGTTCCTCACCGAGCACGGCATCCCGGCCCTGCCCTATCACGCCGGCCTCGACGCCGCGACCAGGGCACGGCACCAGTCACGGTTCGTCCGCGAGGACGGCCTCGTCATCGTCGCGACGATCGCGTTCGGCATGGGGATCGACAAGCCCGACGTGCGCTTCGTCGCCCACCTTGACCTGCCGCGGTCGGTCGAGGGGTACTACCAGGAGACCGGCCGGGCGGGCCGGGACGGCCAGCCCGCGACGGCGTGGCTCGCCTACGGCCTCGCCGACGTCGTCCAGCAGCGCCGCCTCATCGACGCCTCCGACGGCGACCTCGCGCACCGCAGGCGCATGCAGACCCACCTGGACGCCATGCTGGCGCTGTGCGAGGCGACCGAGTGCCGCCGTGCCCAGCTTCTCGCCTACTTCTCCGAGCGGGCCGCGTCCTGCGGGAACTGCGACACCTGCCTGGCCCCGCCGCAGGTCTGGGACGGCACCGTGCCCGCGCAGAAGCTGCTGTCCACGATCGTGCGGCTGGACCGGGAGCGGGACCAGCGGTACGGCGCGGGGCAGATCATCGACATCCTGCTGGGCCGCAAGACCGCCAGGATCGGCGAGCGGGCGCACCACGAGCTGTCGACGTTCGGCATCGGCACCGAGCTGAAGGAGCCGGAGTGGCGGGCCGTCGTCCGGCAACTGCTGGCGCAGGGGCTGCTCGCGGTGCAGGGCGAGTACCAGACGCTCGGGCTGCACCGAGGCTAGCGCCGACGTGCTCCGCGGCCAGCGGCAGGTCATGTTCCGCCGGGACGCGGCCATGCCGAAGGCGGCGCGGGCCGCGCGCGGCGGCGACGGGCGCCGCGGGGACGGCCGCTCCCCGGCTGGCGGCCAGCGACCTGTCGCCCGAGGACGAGGCGCTGTTCGAGACGCTACGCGCCTGGCGGAAGACCGCCGCCGCGGCGCAGGGCGGCATCCCCGCCTACACGGTCTTCCACGACGCGACGCTCCGCTCGATCGCCGTCGCCCGCCCTGCCAGCCTGCAGGAGCTTTCCGGCATCAGCGGCGTCGGCGAGGCCAAGCTGGCCAAGTACGGCGAGCAGATCCTCGGCCTCCTCGCCGGCGCCTGACCTCCCCCGGCTGACCTTCCCACCAGCGCGGGCCACGCGAGCTGCACCGGACCGTGGAGGGCAAGCGGTCAAGACTTGCCGGACATAGACGGCATTCCGCGCGCACCGGCACGCACCGCATAATGGGGGATCATGAGCCGCGTGCGGGCGCTGGTCGTCGCAAGCCACCCGGGTCCGTGCCTGGCGATCACGGCGCTCGCCACGCTGCTCGCGGCGCAGGCGGCACCGCACGGCGTGGGGCCCGTCCTCACCGCTCCCGCCATGCTCGCCGGCCAGCTGTCCGTCGGCTGGTCCAATGACGCCCTCGATTCCGAACGGGACGCGGCCGCCGGGCGCGGCGACAAGCCCGTCGCGGCCGGCCGGATCAGCCAGCGCGCGGTGTGGATCGCCGCCTTCACCTCGCTGGTGGCGGCGCTGGCGATGTCGCTGGCGATCGGTCCGGCGACGCTGGCCGTCAACGCGCTGATCATCGCCGCGGCGTGGGCCTACAACCTGGGCCTGAAGGCGACGCTCGCCTCGGGCCTGATGTACATCCTCGGGTTCGGTCCCATCCCCGCGTTCGCCACGTCCACGCTGCCCGGTCATCCGCTGCCGCGCTGGTGGGTGACGGCCGCCGCGGCGGCCGTCGGGCTGGGCGCGCACTTCGCCAACGTGCTCCCGGACCTGGCGGGCGATCAGCGCCGCCGGAGTCCGCGGGCTGCCGCAACGGGTCGCGGCCCGCTGGGGCGGCGCGGCCGTCCGCGGGGCCGCGATCACGCTGCTGCTCGGCGCGTCCGTGGCGCTCCTCATCGCGGCATCCCCGGCACGCCGCTGGGTCGCGGTCGCCGGGCTGTGCGTCTCCTGCGCGCTCGCGGTCGTCAGCGCGCGCGGCACGGGCCGGGTGCCGTTCCTCGCCGCGATCGGCATCGCCGCCGTCGACGTGGCGCTGTTCGCCGCCGGGGCGGCGGCGCTCACATGACACCCAGGCCGAGTCCAGATACCCCATGAAGGCGGCACCGCATGACCCAGATCCTCTCCGTCAACTCCGCCTTCCCGGCTCATGAGTACCCGCAGGCCGAGCTCACCGACGCGTACGCCGAGCATGATCGGCCTGCGTCCAGGCAAGCGGGGGCTTCTTGACCGGCTGCACCGCAACTCCGGCGTCGACACCCGGCACACGGTGCTCCCGCTGGCGGAGTACGGGACGCTCGGCGGGGTCGCCATCACCAACGACCGCTACATCGAGGAGGCCACCACGCTCGGCGAGCGGGCGCTGCGCGACGCGCTGGACGCCGCCGGGGTGGACCCGCAGGACGTTGACCTGCTCATGCTGACGTCGGTGACCGGAGTCGCGGTCCCGTCCATCGACGCGCGGCTCATCTCGCGGCTGGGCCTGCGGCCCGACGTGAAGCGGCTGCCCGTCTTCGGCCTGGGCTGCGTCGCCGGCGCGGCCGGGCTCGCCCGCCTGCACGATTACCTGCGCGGCTGGCCCGACCACGTCGCGGCGCTGCTCGCGGTCGAGTTGTGCACGCTGACCGTCCCTTCGACCGGGGTCACCACCGCGGACATGATCGTCAGCGGCCTGTTCGCCGACGGCGCCGCCGCGCTCATCGCGACCGGTTCGCCGGCGGGCCGCTCGCGCGCGGGCGGTCCCCTTCCGGGCAGTTCTCCCGCGGGCGGCACCACCGCGAGCGCGGGCTCGCGCTCGCTCCCCCAGGTCATCGCGACGCGCAGCGCGGTGTACCCCGACAGCGCGCAGGCGCTGGGCTGGCGGCTGGGCGACGACGGCTTCCGCATCGAGCTGACGACCGAGCTGTCCGCGGTGGTCGAGCGCGGGCTGGCCGGGAGCGTGACCGCGTTCCTTGACGGGCACGGGCTGACCACCGACGACATCGAGACGTGGATCTGCCACCCGGGCGGCCCGCGTGTCCTGGACGCGGCGCGCGACAGCCTCAAGCTCCCCGAGTCCGCCATGGCGGAAAGCCGCGCGTCGCTGGCCGCCGAGGGCAACCTGTCGTCCGTCTCGGTCCTGCGGATCCTGGAGCGCGTCATTTCCGGCACGACGGCCAGGCCGCAGTCGTTGGGAATGATCATCGGGCTCGGCCCCGGGGTCAGCGCCGAGCTGATCCTCGTGCGCTGGTAGGGGCGGAGGCCGGGGCCGGGAGGGAAGAGCAGGGGCGGAGGCCGGGGCCGGGGGAAGAGCAGGGGCGTGGAGGGAAGGCGGATCGGATGATCGTGTTCTGGGTGCTGCTCGGCGTGATCGCCTGCGAGCGGGTCGCCGAGCTGGTCGTGTCGGCGCGGCACGCGACCGCGCTGCTGCGCGAGGGCGGGACGGAGTCGGGATTCGGCCACTTCCCCGTGATGGTCGCGCTGCACGCGGCGCTGCTCGCGGGGTGCGTTCTTGAGCCGGTCCTGCTGCACCGCGCGTTCATCCCGGCGCTGGGCTACCCGATGCTCGCGGTCGTGATCGCGGCCAACGGGCTGCGCTGGTGGTGCATCGCCACGCTGGGCGTCCGCTGGACGGCCCGGGTGATCGCGCTGCCGGGGCGGCCGCTGGTGCGCTCCGGGCCCTACCGGTGGTTCGCGCACCCGAACTACGTCGCCGTGGTGATCGAGGGGGCCGCGCTCCCGCTCGTCGGCTCGGCGTGGATCACCGCCGCCTGCTTCACGCTCATGAACGCCGTCTTGCTGACGGTGCGAATCCGCTGCGAGGTGCGGGCACTGCGCGCCGCAGTGGCGACGTGACAGCGCCCGTCGACGTGCTCATCGCGGGCGGCGGGCCGGCCGGGCTGGCGACGGCGATCGAGTGCGCGCGGCGGGGCCTGTCGGTGACGGTCGCCGAGCCGTGGTCCTTCCCGGTGGACAAGGCCTGCGGCGAGGGGCTGATGCCCGCCGCGGTGGCGAGGCTGGCCGACCTGGGCGTGCCGGCCGCCGGGCACCCGATTCGCGGTATCCGCTACCTGGACGCCGGGCACCGGGCAGACGCGCCGTTCACCCGGGGGAACGGCCTCGGGGTCCGGCGCACGGACCTGCACGCGGCGCTGTCCGCGCGCGCGGACGCGCTCGCGATCCCGGTCGTGCGGGCGCGCGTGACGGGCCTCATCCAGGACGGCACGGGGGTCACGGCGCTGCTGCGGCAGACGGGGACAGCGGCCCGGGGTCGTCACGAGGTACCGGGCCCGCAGCTGCGGGCCCGGTACCTGGTGGGGGCGGACGGGCTGCACTCGAAGGTGCGGCGGGCCTGCGGGCTCGACCAGGTAATCACGGCGGGCGCGGCGCGGCAATGGCGCGCCGTCCGGTGGCCGGGAATGCCCGGTACGGCCTTCGGCGGCATTACCGCGTCACGCCGTGGACTGACCTGGTAGAGGTTTACTGGGCACGGGACAGCGAGGCATACGTGACGCCGGTCGCCGACGACATGATCGGGGTGGCGGTGCTTGGCGGCATTACCAGGCCCGCGGCCGAGGGGGGCATTCGACGCGCGGCTGGCGGCGTTTCCTGACCTGCTGTCGGCGCTGCGGCCGGGCGGGAGCCGTTCCGGTCAGCGCCGTGCGGGGCGCCGGGCCGCTGCGGCAGGCAGTGCGCGGGCGCGTAGCGGGGCGGGTGCTGCTGGTGGGGGACGCGGCCGGGTACCTGGACGCGCTGACCGGCGAGGGCGTCGGCGCGGCCCTCGCGCAGGCGGAGGTCCTGGCGGCCTGCCTTGCCGCCGACCGGCCCGCGGACTACGAGCGGGCCTGGCGGCGGGTGACGCGCAAGGGCTGGACGCTGACCTCCGGGCTGCTGTGGTCGCGTAACCAGCGACTGCTCGCGCCGCGCATCGTGCCCGCGGCGGCGCGGCTCCCGTGGCTGTTCACCGCGATCGTCAACCAGGTCGCCTGGGCTTTATCCGCCGTCGCGCGCGAATTCGCGCAAGTTCGGCCAAGTACTGGCAATTTTCCTCAGCTGGCCGGTTCGAACAGGCGACAACTTAATTCCGCGGCGGGCTGCCGATTTCGCTTTCCACGGCGAGGCCTCTAGGATTTACCACTATGACCCCCGAGGATTCCGGCACGTCCGGGATGGGCACGGCCACCGGCGTGGCGACTCCCGACCTGCTGGTCGTGAGCGAGGCGGGCAGCACGCGGCTGTCCGCCGGGAGCACCCACCGGGTCGGCCGTGACCCCCAGGGCACTGTCGTTCTTGGCGACCCGCGAGTGTCGTGGGCACACGGTGAGCTGCGGGCGGACGGCGGGACGTGGGTCTACGCCGACCCGGGCAGCACGAACGGCACGTGGAGCGGCACGGACCGGGTGCGGCTCGTCGAGGTCGGTGACGGCTGCGTGCTTCGGCTCGGCCACCCAGACGACGGGCCGGTGCTGTCCCTGGCGCTCGCGACCGCTCCCGCCCGCGGTACCGGGCGCCGGCCTGCAGCAGCCGACCGGCGTAGCGACGGTGCTTGGCGATGCGCTCCCTTACGACCCGGCCCAGCGCCAGCGGCCTGGCGGCGGGCACGGGCCGGCCTCGATCGTCACGCTGGCGCCCGGCAAGGCGGTGCGGATCGGCCGGGCGCCGGACAGCGACCTGGTGGTCGATGACCTCACCGTGTCCCGCCGCCACGCGGAGCTGCGCCCGCTGCCCGAGCGGCCAGTACCAGATCGTGGACGTGGGCAGCCATAACGGGACGTTCGTCAACGGCGTCCAGGTCACCGCCGCCCCGGTCTCCGAGCTGGACATCATCGGCATCGGCCACTCGACGTTCCGCATCGTGGGCGGCGAGCTGCGCCAGTTCCTCGACGACGGCGAGGTCACCGTCGTGGTGCACGACCTCGTCGTGCAGGTGCACGGCGGGAAGGCCGACGGGAAGATCCTCCTCGACCACGTCTCGTTCCCCATTCCGGAAAAGTGCCTGCTCGGCGTCATCGGCCCCAGCGGCGCGGGCAAGTCCACGCTGCTCGGCGCGCTGACCGGGATGCGCCCGGCCGACACCGGCGCGGTGCTGTATGACAACCGCGACCTGTACGAGCACTACGCGGAGCTGCGGCACCGCATCGGCCTGGTCCCGCAGGACAACATCCTGCACACGCAGCTGACCGCCGAGCGGGCGCTGCAGTACTCGGCCGAGCTGCGCTTCCCCGCCGACACGACCGAGGCCGAGCGCGCCGCGCGGGTCACCGAGGTGCTGGCCGAGCTGGGGCTGTCCAAGCACGCCGAGACCCGGGCCGACCAGCTATCGGGCGGCCAGCTCAAGCGGGTCAACGTGGCGCAGGAGCTGCTGACCCGGCCGTCCCTGCTCTTCCTCGACGAGCCGACGTCCGGCCTCGATCCCGGCCTCGACAAGTCGGTCATGCAGCAGCTGCGCGACCTGGCGCACGACGGCAGGACCGTCATCGTCGTCACGCACAGCGTGCTCAACCTGGGCACCTGCGACCGGCTGCTGATCATGGCCCCCGGCGGGCAGATGGCCTTCTACGGGCCACCGTCGGAGGCGCTGCCCTACTTCGGCGCGGCGGACTGGGCGGAGGTATACCAGGCGTTCGACGTGGACCCGGGCCGCAACTGGGCCGCCGAGTTCGCGGCGTCCCCGGTCTACGCGCGGTACGTGGCACTGCAGCACAAGCAGCTGGCCCAGGAGAACGAGGCGCTCCCGGTGGCCCCGCCGCCGCAGCGGCGCGGCTGGGCCCGGCAGACGCTCACGCTGACCCGGCGCTACGCGCACGTCATCTGGGCGGACCGCGGCTACGTGCTGTTCATGGCGCTGCTCCCGCTCGTCCTCGGCGGGCTGATCCGGTTCGTCCCGGCGAAGGAAGGGCTGGCCGGCCTGCCGGGCAGCAACCTGTCCGCGCAGGAGCTGCTGTCGATCATGACCATGTGCACCTGCCTCGCCGGGACCTCGGCCGCCATCCGGGAGCTGGTCAAGGAACGACCGATCTACATCAGGGAGCGCGCGGCCGGCCTGTCGGCCGGCGGCTACCTGTTCTCCAAGGTCGTCTTGCTCGGCGCGATCAGCATCGCGCAGTCGCTGATCATCGTGGCGCTCGGGCTGGCGGGACGGCACATGCCGGCCCACGGCGTCGTCCTGACAGGGGTCGCCGCTGCTGGAGTTGCTGATCCCGGTCGCGGCGCTGGCGCTCGCCTCGATGTGCCTCGGGCTGATGGTGTCCGCGTTCGTGAGCACGTCGGAGAAGGCGATGCCGTTCCTCGTCATGCTCACCATCGGCCAGGTGATCTTGTCCGGCGGCGTGCTGTCGCTGGCCGGGATGGCCGGCCTGTCGCAGCTGGCATGGATCGCCCCCGCCCGGTGGGCGTACGCCGCCATGGCGACGACGGTGAACCTGAACGTCCTGAACCCGCCGACCGGGAGCGGCACCGACCCGCTGTGGGGGCACACCTCCGGTGACTGGACACGTGACATCGGCGTCACCGTGGGGCTGGCCGCGGTCTTCCTGGTCATCACCCTGGTGAGCCTGCGCAGGCTCGGCCCGCGCAACCGCCGCTAGGAGCCGCGCACCTGCGCCTGCCGGCCGCGCAGGAAGTCACGCTCGGCGGCGTTCCCCGCCAGCGCGATCGCCGCCTCGTACGCCGTCGCCGCCTCGGCCAGCCCGGCCGAGGCGGCGCAGCAGGTCGGCGCGGGTCGCGTGGAAGACGTAGTAGTCGTCCAGGCCATGCTGGCCGTGGGCGGCCTGGAGGTCATCCACTAGGCGCAGTCCCTCGGCCGGACCGTGCAGCTCGGCGACCGCCACCGCCCGGTTCAGTGCCACGACCGGGGTCGGCATCAGGGCCAGCAGCTGGTCGTACAGGGCGACCACCTGCCGCCAGTCGGTGTCCGCGCGCCGTCGCCGCATCGCTGTGCACGGCCGCGATCGCCGCCTGGACCTGGTACGGGCCTGGCTGCCCCCGGCGCAGGCAGCCGCGGACGAGCGCCTGGCCCTCGGCGATGAGGCCGTGGTCCCACTGGCCGCGATCCTGGTCCGCGAGCAGCACCAGGGCGCCGGCGGAGTCGGTGCGCGCGGGACGGCGGGCCTCGGTGAGCATCAGCAGCGCGAGCAGGCCGGCCGCTTCTGGTTCGTCGGGCATGAGCGTGGCCAGCAGCCTCGCCAGCCGGATCGCCTCCGCGCACAGGCTCGCCCTGGTCAGGCCGTCCCCGGCTGAGGCGGCATATCCCTCGTTGAAGATGAGGTAGATGACCGCCAAGACGAACGGGAGCCGGGCCGGGCAGTTCCTCGTCGCGCGGTACCCGGTACGGGATGCCCGCGTCGCGGATCTTCCGCTTGGCCCGACCAGGCGTTGCGCGATCGTCGGCTCGGGGACGAGGAAGGCGCGGGCGATCTCCGGCACCTGCAGTCCCGCGATGAGCCGGAGGGTGAGGGCGATGCGCGCCTCCGGCCCCAGCGCGGGATGGCAGCAGGTGAAGATCAGCCTCAGCTGGTCGTCGGGCACCGGCCCCACCTCCTGCGGCGCCTCTTCGAGGGGCCGTGGAGCAGCTCCTGGGCCTGCGTCTCGCGTCCGGTCCTTGACGACTCGCGGCGCAGCCGGTCGAGCGCCTTGTTCCGTGCGGTGGTGACGATCCAGCCGCCGGGATTGGGCGGCACCCCGTCGCGTGGCCAGCGTTCGGCGGCGACGGCGAAGGCTTCCTGGACCGCGTCCTCCGCCACGTCGATGTCGCCGAAGAGGCGGACCAAGGTCGCCACCGCGATCCCTGAGCTGTCACGGTAGGCACGCTCAACCGGATCCGACACGGGCGCCTAGACCTCCGGCATCTCCTGGAAGGGCCGGACCTCGACCGGCCAGCCGCAGGCCCGCGCGCCCCGCGCGGCCAGCTCGAGCGCTGCGTCCAGGTCGGCCGCCGCCACGACCCAGAAGCCGCCGATCTGCTCCTTCGTCTCGGCGAACGGCCCGTCCGTGACGACGACCTGGCCACCCTGCGCGCGCACCACGCTGCTGCTCGCGAGCGGCTGCAGCCCCCCGGCGAACACCCACGCCCCGGTTTCCATCAGCTCGCGGTTGAACTCGTCGACCGCCTTGTACGCGGCCTGCATCTGCTCGTCGCTCACCGGCGCGGACTCATCGCTGTACACGCCCAGCAGGTACTGCCTCATCGCTGTTGTCCCTCCGTGACGGGCCGGTCTTGATCGCCGGCCTTTCACAGTCTTCACGAAGGGCACCCGCCGCAATCGACCATCTCGCCGGGAACGGAGGGAGGAATTTTCTAGCGGCCCATCCGCGATTGCAGGTCGTCGAGGCGGGCGTGCAGCAGGGCGATCTCCGCCGTGAGGATCGGCGATCGGCGAGTCCGCGTCGCTCGGCACCGGCGGCCGCGACCTCCATGCCGGGAAAGCCCGCGAGGCCGAGGTCGGGACCGATCGGGGCCAGGCCCGCCCCGGCCGTCGGCTGGTCGATCAGCACGGTGCCGTCCAGCCGGGCGGTGAACTCGGGCAGGCTGAGCGCCGGGCGTCCCGCCGCGCACCGGGCGCAGAACGGCGCCAGGTGACGCCACCCCACCAGTCCGGTGCCCGCGTCGGCCAGGACCACCCCCGGGCGGCCGCAGCCACACCACGCGTCCCGGATCACCCGGACCCGCTGCCTGCTGAAGCGCAGCCCGCGCTCGTAGCGGATGTACCGGCCGGCCGCGGTGATCTCCAGCAGCAGCGCGGACCTGTTCTCGGTCGCGCAGCCGAGAGCCCGCGCGTCAGCGACCTCGTGCAGGCAGTAGAAGCCGCAGCCGCACCACCGGCGCGGCGGCACGTGCCGGGGAGTCCACACGCACTTGGCCTCGGCGACCACGCCGTACACCTGGTCGGCGCCAAGCGTCAGGCCGGCGAACCCGGCACGCGTGCCATCAGCCGACAAGACAGCGTGCGCGAGCTTGTACCCCGTAAAAGGGCGGTCCGGCCGCTCGCCGCCAGGCCTGGTCCCGGACTTGCGGAACATGAGCTTTCGCAGGATCGCGCGACGCGACGTGGACCCGTGCCCAGCAGTGCCCTGTCCATCGGGGCCGTGTTCCCGGGCGAGCCCGGAACCCGGGCGTCCCTCCCCTGCGAATCCCGTCCCTGCGAGCCCGCGTTGTCACTCACGAGCCGCTAGCCGCTAGCGCGGGAGCGCGGCTGGCTCCTGCTCGGCGGCCACGAGCAGCGATTCCGCCGCCACCGCCACCGCGGGTGCCGATACCTGCTCGGTGACGCCTGACTCAATGTCCTCGACGTACCCAGCTGCCTGCTCCTTGCCCAGCCGCATGGTTGCCTCCATCGCTCGTGCTGAGGGGATCACCCCGGCGGATTCCCGTCAGGGTCCAGGATGGTTTCCCGGGCTATCACTGCTGTACCCGGCCAGCCATCCCTTTATCCGGGCTTCGCCTGTTTTTGGCTAAGAGGCCCGCCGTCCGCACGCCATCAGCACCGCGCCTGGCGTGCGGTTATCACCCGTACACTGCGAGCTTACGGCGCTCGCCTCCGATCGTCAGGAGGTTGGTCCCCAGGGCGCGGCGAGGGGGCCGCGAGGCCGCGATGAACGGCTCAGACGATGGCCTGGTAGACCAGCTGGCGGAGCCGGGATCGCAGGGGTAGCGCGCTGGACGGGATGAGCTGGGTGAACAGCGAGACCGTCAGCGACTCCGCCTGGTCCACCCAGAACGCGGTACTCGCCGCCCCGCCCCACGACATCTCCCCGGCCGAGCGGACGACCTTGCCGAGCACCGGGTCGATCACGACCGCGAACCCGAGGCCGAAGCCCACCCCGACGAAGGGCACCTCGGCGTACAGCCGCCTGCCGTACGCCTCCAGGTCCGCCCCGCCGGGAAGGTGGTTGCTGCCCATGAACGCGACCGTGCGCGGGCTGAGCAGCCGGACCCCGTCCAGCGATCCCGCCGGGCTGCCGGGCAGGTCCAGCAGCATCAGCATGAACCTGTTGTAGTCAGCGGCCGTGCTGATCAGCCCGCCCCCGCCGCTGAGCATCGCCGGCGGCTCCTTCGCCTCGTCCTGCCCGTCCGCGCGCACCGCGGTGCCGCTCTGACGCCTTCGCGTACAGCGCGGACAGCCGCGGCAACTGGTCCGGACGGGCGCAGAAGGTGGTGTCGCCCATGCCCAGCGGCCCGAGGATCCGCTGGGCGAAGAAGTCGTCAAGGCGCTGCCCGGAGGCGACCTCCACCACCCGGCCCAGCACGTCGGTCGCGACCGAGTAGGTCCACTCGGCCCCCGGCTGGAACAGCAGCGGGATGCCCGCCCAGGCGTCGCAGGCCGCGGCCAGGTCCATGGTGACCCGGCGGCCCGTGTCGAACCCGGCGGCCCGGTACATCGCGTCCACCGGGTGCGCCCGGTGGAACCCGTAGGACAGCCCGGCCGTGTGGGTGAGCAGGTGCCAGATCCGCACCGGCTCAGCGGCGGGAACGGTGACCGGCGCCAGGTCAGACCCGCCGGAGTACACGCGGACGCCGGCGAACGACGGGATGAAGTCGCTGACCGGATCGGTCAGCTCGAACGCGCCCTCCTCGTAGAGCATCATCGCCGCGACCGACGTGATCGGCTTGGTCATCGAGTAGATCCGCCAGAGGGTGTCGGCTTCCACCGGCAGCCCGGCCTCCATGTCGCGCTGCCCGTAGGCCGCCACGTGCGCGACCTTCCCGTGCCTGCTGACCGACACCAGCCAGCCGGCCAGCTTGCCCTCGTCCACGTAGCGCGCGCAGTCCGGCGTCGATCCGCCGCAGCCGCTCCGCGTCCAGTCCCACCTCGGCGGGATCCGTCTCCACCTTGAGCTCGTTCACCCCTGAAACATTGCGCGATCCGCGCCCGGCATCGCAAGGGGCGCCGCGCGGCTCGGGTCAGCTCCCGTCCGGATAGCCGCCCCGGTGCAAGACCATCGGGTAGTGCGGCAGCACGTCCGGCGGCCTGACCTGGGCACGCCAGCCGTCAGGGTACGGCCCGGTGCCCGCGAGCAGGTCCCGTGCGGGCAGCCGCTCCAGCGCGCCGCGCAGGCCCGCGAGCGCGTCCGTTCCGAATCGGCCGCGCCAGGCGTCCTCGATCCCCGCGACCAGCTCATCGTGGGCGACCCGGGCCACGGCGCCGCGCGGGGTGAGCCGGGCGACCCGCCAGCGCCCGCCGGCCGGATCCGGTTCCTCGGTCGCCAGGCGGTGCTTGACCAGGATGCCCATGGCCATCGCGACGGCTTCCCCGGACACGCCGGCGAGGCGGGCGATGTCGCGGGCCCGCATCCCGGGACCGGTCAGCACCCGCAGCACGTTGGCGCAGATCGCCAGCGACACCGGCGACTGGCTCTCGAACTCGGCCGCGAACGCCAGCAGCACCCGCGACAGCAGCGCCCACAGTGGCAGCCCGGCGGCCTCTCTTCCCGCGGCCCTGGTGACGGTGGCGTCCGGCCCGCCTTCCCCGGCGACCCGGCTGAACAGCCCGTGTCCCAGGATCGGCAGGCAGTCGGGCAGCCCGGCGGGCAGCTGGGCGGCGACCGCTTCCAGTGACTGGCGCAACGCGGCGACGGCGGGAGCGCCGAACCGTTCCCGCCACCGCTCTTCGACGACGCCGCCGATGGGCGCCCACCCGTCGCGCGCCTCCCGCCCTCGCGGGGTGAGCCGCGCGACAGTGCCCGCGGCCGGCTGCCTGCCGCGGGCTCGGCGGGTCGAACGTGATGTAGCCCCAGCGCCGAAGGCCCGCGTAGTTGGATCCGGTCCTGGCCGCCCGCGCGATCGCGGCGATGGTGCTCCCCTCATCCGGGATATGCCGTAGCGCGCTCGCCCACATCACCAGCGAGACCAGCCACGGGGAGTCGGCCGGGGCACCGGGAGCGTAGCCGTGACTGGTCGTCTTGTGCGGCAGCCGGTGCTCGGCCTCGTTGTCGGCCTCGATCGTGAACGCGACAAGCGCCCGCGACAGCAGCGCCGGCAACGGCAGGGGGCCGGCGTCGCGTCGCGTCGGCCGCGCCCGCATCGCGCGCCGCCCGCCCTGTCGCCGCCCGCCCTGTCGCCTCCTGCCCTGTCGCCGCCCGCCCTGTGGCCGCGCTGTCCCCGGTGCCGCTTTCCCCGCTGCCGCTTTCCCCGCTGCGCGCTGGCCCCGCTGCCGACGCTGGCCCCGCTGCCGGCGCTGGCCCCAGTGCCGGCGCTGGCCCCAGTGCCGGCGCGGTCCCTGCCGCCGGCGCCGCGGCAGGCTCCCCCGACGCGCGGCTCGCCGGCGCGGCGACCGGCACCGCCTCCGCGGTGAGCAGGCCAGCCGACCGCTGCCGGGACTGGCGGGCCGCTTCGGCCGCGTCGCTGCCGTCCGCGCCCGTCGCCTGCCCGCCGCCCTCCGGACCCCGCCCGTCGCCGGCCGTCGCCTGCCCGCCGCCCGCCCGCCATCCGGCGCGCGCCAGCATGGCCTCGGCTCCGGCGGGATCCAGACGGGACCTGGCCGACTCGCCTACGGCGGCTACTCGCGCGCGGAACTGAGACTTGCGGCCGGCGTCCGACGTCACCGACACGCTGATCGCGAGCAGGCTGCCCGCCGAGGTGGCCTGGCGGAACTGGGTGAGGACGGACTCGGTGACGGAGTCCTCCAGGTACACGGCGATGCCCTCGAACAGGAACAGCGCGGGGCGGCCGGCGTCGAGACCGGCCCTGGCCAGCAGGGCCGCCACCGGATCCTTCGTGAAGTCCGCCGCGATGAACCGGACATGCCCGGCGTCAATGCCCAGCCGGGCGAGCCGCGCCAGCTTGTCGGCCTGCGTCGCCGGGTGATCCACCTCGAACCAGCGGACGCCCGGCTTGGCGTACCGCAGCGAGCGGCCGTCATAGCCGGCCGCGCCGACGACGACCTGCGACACCCCGGCGTTCAGCGCGGATGCCACCACCCGGTCGAAGAAGGCGGTCCTCGCGCGGATGTAGTCGTCCATCCGGCCCGGCGCGGGAAGCAGCCCGTCCGCGACGTCGCGGGCGAGGGCAAGATCGGCATCCGGGTCACCGTAGTCCGCCGAAACCCGCTCCAAGCCCAGCCGCCGCGCGGCGACGCTTCGCGCGGTATGCGACGCGACTCCGTCCTTCACGCGCACAACACTAGCGCTGGGGTAGGCTATCCGGGTCGGCGCCCGAGTCAGAGACCTGTTCACCCGCAGACCGGAAACCTGACGCCGTTGCGAACATCCGTTTGACAATGCGGTCCCGTTTCGGGCAGGCTGTTCGCTAAAGAATTGGTGCGAGGGGAAAGGGTCGGAACATGGGTCAGAAGACTGTTCGATTCAGCGATCTGAGCGGCCAGCTCATCATGCAGGACGACGCGCTGGCGCGCATCGTGATCCATGAGCACCCCGAGCTCGGCGACGGTCCCGTCGAGATCGAGGTGCTCGCCGACGAGGCGAAGGTCATCGAGAAGGCGGCGGTGCGCGTCGCGCTGGTCGACCTGTACCTGCCCGGCGAGGACGAGCCGCGCCGGGTCGCGATGGACGCCGACGCCTTCGACAAGCTCGCCAGCGAGCGGACGATGGCCGAGCTGCTGATCCAGGCACCGCGGGCGCGCGCGGTCAAGCGGACGGCCACGCGGCCGGCCGCCAGCGCGGGGACGGCCCCGGCGGGCCGCGGCGACCGGGACTACGGCACGCTGGAGCACGCGGGCAAGCCGCACCGGGGCAAGACCACCGACGAGGAGAAGGCGCTCGTCCGCGAGCACTTCGATGAGATCAACGACCGGCTCGCCGCCGAGGGGCTGCGCACGATCAGCCTCGATGACGCCGACCACGTCGAGCGGTACGGCCTCGAGGAGCTCGTCGCGGCCCGCGGCTAACCCAGCCGCGGCTCATTGATCGGGCGACTGCACGTTCCCGTACAGTTTGTGCATGGCCGACGAGAGTGATGCCCTCCGGGGGAACGCCCCCCTGTCCCCACCGGGCCGCGCGGTGCCCATCAAGGCAGTGCCCATCGAGGCACTGCCCGTCAAGGCACTGCCCATCGAGGCACTGCCCATCGGGGAAGCGGGCGCGGACCCGGGAGCGCTGCGCGCGTCGCACGAGGACCGTGACCAGGTCGTCGAGCAGCTGCGGGTCGCGGCGGGCGACGGCCGGCTGACAGCGGAAGAGCTTGACGAGCGCCTTGAGCTCGCGCTCAGCGCACGGACCTACGCCGAGCTGGTCCCGCTGACGGCCGACCTTCCGTCGGCGGGCCTGCCGGCCGTGCCCGCGGCCTCCGCCGCGGCCGCGCGCCTGGAAGCCAAGGACCTCGTGCGGATCCAGTGCGGCAGCGGGCACGCCCGCCGCGACGGGCAATGGGTGGTGCCGCACCGCATGCAGGTCGCGGTGACCAGCGGGCACGTCGTGCTCGACTTCACCCGGGCGGTGATTAGCGCGCCGGTCCTCGAGCTGACCGCGGACGTCCGCAGCGGGCACCTGCGGATCATCACCCGGCCGGGCATCGTGGTGGACACGGGCGAGGTCGCGGTGCGCAGCGGCCACGTCGCCGTGCGCGCGCCGTGGGGCGAGACCGTCCCGGTTCAGCTGCGGATCGATGTCACCGGGTCTGTCCGCAGCGGGCACATCAGCGCGCGGCCGCCGCGCCGGTCGTTCTGGCAGTGGCTGCGCCGCGCTCCCCGGCCGTACGTGGGCGCCATCACGGCCTAGCGCCTGCCGCCTGCCGTCGGCTCAATCATGGCTGCCCGTCCCATCCGAGATCCGCGTGCCCGATGTCGAGCTCGACGCGGTCGGCGGCGAAGCGGGTGATGCCGACTTGCAGCGGGGTGCCGTCGGTGAGGGTGTCGAGGGAACGCGTGACGAGCACCACCGACCCGGCCGGAAGCGCGAGATCGGCCGCCTCGGCCGCCGTGGCGTGCCGCGCGCTGACCGTGGTGGCGGCGCGCACGTAGTCGTCGATCCCGACGGCCCGCAGGGCCGCGGTTATCGACCCGGTGGCGCTGTAGCGGCTCCGCGAGCCGGGCACTCGGTCGGCGGCGAACCAGTGCGTGGCGCGGGAGAGGGGACGCCCGTCGACGGCCAGCACGGTCTCCAGCCGCAGGCCCGCGCCGTCGCCGAGGACCAGCCGCTCGCGCGACCTCGGCCGGCGGCTCGGGCTCGATCACCGACTCCAGCAGCCTGCCCGAGGCGCGGCCGCGGCGGCCCAGGCTCTCGCTGAGGCGGGTGCGCGCGCCGATCCGGTGCACCAGCACCGTGTGCTCGGCGACGAAGTTCCCGCTGCCGCGACGGGAGACGACGAGGTGCTCGGCGGCCAGCGTGGCGACGGCCTGGCGCACGGTGTTGCGGTGCACGCCGAAGCGCTCGGCGAGCTCGCCCTCGGAGGGAAGCCTCGACCCGGGTGCCTTCGCCCCGCTCACGATCTCGCGGCGCAGCTCCTCGGCGATGAGCCGCCAGGCGGTGTAGCCGCTGCGGGACCTGCCCTGCGTCGTCATGCGATCGGATCTCCCATTGCCTCGCCGGGGTCTCCCGTCGTGGCAGATCTTAGGGTACCGTCAAGTTGTCTAGATTATTGGACAACTATGACGGAGGGCTGCATGACCGGGCGGTTCGCGATCTACGCCGTGCCCGGCACCGGGCCGGCGGACACGGTCGGCGCACTGCTGCGCGAGAGGGCGGAGCAATGGCTGGGCCGCAGCGTTCCTCGGGACCCCGTGACGCCAGGGATTCCCGCCGGCTGGACACGCGCGGCCGTCGACGCGATGACCGGCGGCGCGCGCCGCTACGGTTTCCACGCCACGCTCAAGCCACCGTTCCGTCTCGCCAGGGCCGTACGCCGGAGGAACTCGACGCCGCCCTGGCGCGGCTTCGCGGCCCGCACGCGCCGGCGCGGTGATCCCCCGGCTGTCGCTCGTGCGCCTCGGCGGCTTCTTCGCCCTGGTGCCCGGGACGGAGGCGCCGGGGCTGCACGCGCTGGCCGAGGAGGTCGTGACGGGCTTCGACGACTTCCGCGCCCCGGCGACCGACGCCGAGGTCGCCCGCCGCGACCCGGCCGCGCTCACGCCACGCCAGCGCGAGCTGCTCACGACGTGGGGCTATCCGTACGTGCTCGATGAGTTCCGCTTCCACCTGACCCTCACCGACCGGATCCCGGACGGAGCAGCGCCCCGACGTGGAGCTCGCCGTGACGCGACTGGTTCGCCTCGTTTCTTGGGGCCGACGTGCCCGTCGACGCGCTTGCCCTGTTCACCGAGGCCGAGCCCGGCGCCCCGTTCGCGCTGCGCGCGCGTGCACCACCTGCAGCCGGCCCCCGCACTGCAGCGCCGCGACCACGCTGACAGCGAAGGAGCGCGATGACCCGCGAAACGGTCCTCAGCAACGCCCGCGTCGTCCTGCGGGAGGAGATCACGCACGGCTCGGTCCTGATCCGCGACGGCCTGATCGCCGACATCGGCTCCGGGCCCGAGCACGGCCGGCGAGGACCTCGACGGCGACTACCTGCTGCCCGGCCTGGTCGAGTTGCACACCGACCACCTGGAGTACCACTTCACCCCGCGCCCGGGCGTGCAGTGGGAGCCGCTGCCCGCGGTGCTCGCCAGCGACGCGCAACTGGCGGCCGGCGGGAGCGACCACCGTGCTCGACGCGGTGCGCATCGGCTCGGGCCCGGCCAGCACGACGCCGCCGCCGATGCCGCCCGGCTGCTGGCCGACTCGATCGAGCTGGCGGCGGACGCCGGCCTGCTGCGCGCCGATCACGCGATCCACGTGCGCTGCGAGGTGTCGTGCGAGGACTGCCTCGACGCGTTCGGCGCAGTTCGCCGACGACCCGCACGTGCGGCTGGTCTCGCTGATGGACCACACCCCCGGCCAGCGCCAGTACGCCGACATCGAGGTGTTCAAGCGCTACTACATCGGCAAGGGCTTTGTCGCGGAGTCCGAATTCGACGCTTTCGTCGCCCCGCTGATCGAGCGGTCCGCGCGCTACGCTGACGTCCACCGCCGCGCGATCGCCGGGCTGGCAGTCGCAGCGCGGCATCACCCTGGCCACCCACGACGACGCGACGCCCGAGCACGTCGCCGAGTCGGTCGCGCTCGGGCGTGCGCATCTGCGAGTTCCCGACCACCGTGCTCGCCGCCAGCGCGGCCGACAAGCACGGCCAGCTACATCGTCATGGGCGCCCCCAACATCGTCCGCGGCGGCAGCCAGTCGGGCAACGTGGCCGCGACCGAACTGCTCGGCCTCGGGCTGCTGCACGTCCTGTCCTCCGACTACGTGCCGTCGAGCCCGTTGCAGGCCGTGTTCCAGCTCGCCGCCGACGGCACGGTCGGGCTGCGCCGACGGCGTGATGCTGGTCAGCGGCGAACCCGGCGCGAGCGGTCGGCCTCGACGACCGCGGCGAGATCGCGGTCGGCAAGCGCGCCGACCTGGTGCGGGTGCGGTCGCACGACCTGCCGGCCACCGACCGCCATCCGCGCGGGCGGCGCGTGCCCGTCGTCCGCAGCGTCTACCGGCAGGGGGAGCGGGTCTCCTGACCTGGCAGGAGACGGCTAGCCGGGTAGCGGGCAGCCGCACGCGCCCGGCCGGGTGAAACGGCGTTGCCCAGCTAGGCGGCAGGGCTGCCTGGGTGCCCGGTGGTCTCCGGTGGGCCGGTGGTGCCTGATGGGCCCGTGGTGCCTGGCGGCGCCTGGCTACTCGGCCCGCCGCAGCCTGGCCCCGCGCCACTCGGCCCCCCGCTGCTAGGCCCCCCGCTGCTAGGCCCCCGGGGGCGCTGGTCGCCGTCGCGGGGGCCGTGGCTGTGAATGGTCTTGCCGCGGGGGGAGGTGGCGGTGAGGGTGCCGTCCGGGTGACGGGTGACCTTCCAGCCGAGGCGGTGGATGAAGTGGTGATGATGCACGAGGCAGAACAGGCCGAGGTTTCCCAGTGAGGTCTCGCCGCCCTCGCCGCGGGGGCGCAGGTGGTGCGGCTCGCACTGGGACGCGGGGCGGTCGCAGCCGCCGGGCCACTGGCACTTGCGGTCGCGGAGGATGACCGCGCGGCGCAGGTAATCAGGAACGTGATCGGTGTCGCCGAGGTCGAGAGGGAGCGACGCGCCGCTGAAGGGCCGGTCCAGGAGGCGGGCGCGCAGGAAGCCGGCGAGGCCGTCGGGGCCGGACAGGGCGTCGATGGCCATGCGGAGCAGCGTCCGCTCCAGGGCGAGGCGAGCCTCACGGGTCAGGGCGTGACTGATGCCGTGCGCTTCCAGGAAGACGTCGGCCATGTCGGAGACGACGTCCCAGTCGGGGGTGCCGGTGACGACCGGGGTGACGTGGGCGGCGCAGGCGGCCGCCTCCGCCTCCGTGCCTGACAGCCATCCGGCTTCGCCCGTCTTGGCGGTGAGGTACGCGCCGGGAAGGGGCACGGTGGCGTCGCGGAGCTTCTCATCCTGGGCGTCGAGCCACTTCTGGGCCGCGACGGCCCCGCCGTCCAGCGCGATCAGGTCCGCGAGGCTGACCACCACGAATGCCTGGGTCTTCAGCCCGCCCGACCGGGGCAGGTCAGGGACGCCGAGCGACAGGCCCAGCGCGGTCTCAAGCGCGTCGTGATTGCGCTGGTCCTGGGTGCGGAAGTCGTCGCGGCCGACGGGCTTGCCAAAGGCCTCGAACACCTTGGCCATGAGCTGCGAGCAGCGGGCCGTGAGGTCTCCGTAGAGCCGGCGCGCCGCCGATCGTGGTGCCCACGCGCACGCCCCGGTCGGCGAAGCCGTCGTCGTCGGGGTCGGTGTCGGGCTGGCGGCCCCTGACCGTCTCGTAGATGGCCTGGGCCAGGCGGGCGATGTCCGGCCGCAGCGGCAGGCCCGCGCGGGCGGCGTCCAGCAGGATCCGGTCCGCCTCGTCCCGCTCCGCCCGCGGGAGGCGGTCATTCCAGGTGGCGAACTGCCTGGCCCAGGACGGGGAGAGCTGCCCGGCCGCGAGCGCGTCGCGCAGCACCGGATGGCCGGCCAGCATGCGCTCCCACGCGCCGAGGTCCCTGGCGTCCTTGCCGGTGATCCTGGTCTGGTTCCGCAGCCAGGACTGGGCCGAGGGGTGCCCGTCGGCGCAGTAGCCGCCGGAGGCGTCGAACGCGCCCAGCGCCTCACCCCGGGCGACCGTGAGCTTCGACTGCGCCGCCCCCAGTTCCCGCAGCGCCCTGGCCTGGATCACCGGGCCGAGCGCCCGCCAGTCCGCGCCGGTGAGGTGATCGAGCGAGCATCGCAGCAGGGCGAGGGCCTCATCGACATTCACCGGGCACGGCGTGCCGCCTGGCTGTGCTGCCTGCATCAAGATCACCTCCCCAGGCGCTCTTGCTACCGGGCCTGCCTCCATGATATTCGAACGATTTTCATGATCACAAGATGTAGCACTCGAAAAACTTGGCAAATACGCCGACGGGAGTGCGGGGCAAGACGAGCGCCGCGCGGGACCCGCACAAGGGGCGCGGAGTCAGGCCGTGGGGAGCTGGCAGGCGGCCTTGACCAGGAAGTCGGCGCTGCCGGCCCGGGGACAGGGCCGCGTCGCGGAGGCGGCCGTAGAGCTGCTCGTAGCGGGCGACCTGGGGCGCGTCGGTCAGGATCAGGTCCGAGGTCACCGTGTCGACCGCGACCACCGTCGGGTCGCCGGGGTCGGGGTAGGCGTAGATCGAGAACGCGCTTCGCGGGACGGAGAAGCCTTCGATATCCGCGTCTTGGCGCAGCACACGGAGCGTGACATTGGCCTGGCCGCTATTGACCAGTTCGGCTAGACGGCGAAGTTGCCTGCGTGCTGTCTCCAGCGGGACAGCGCGGCGGAAAACAGCCGCCTCGTCCACGATGACCTCGAGGGTGGGACCGCCGGGACGGCGCAGGTAGCGCTGGCGGCCGGCCCGGCCAGCGAGCATCCCCTCCAGGGTCGCAGGGGCGATGCGGCTGGGTGGCCTCCAGGGCCGCCGCACGCGCCCGCGTGTACTCGGGCAACTGGAGCAGGCCAGGGAGGAAGGTCTGCTCGTATGCGCGAATACTTGCGGCACCGGCCTCCAAGTTGGCGCTTAGCGCCTGCCGCTCACCCATGTGCTTGACCGAGTCCCACCAGCCGGGCTGGCACGCCTCGTGGGCGAGCGCCGTGAGTGCCGTCCACCGCTCGCCCTCGACGTGCAGGACGTCCAGGAGGGCGAGCACGTCGGCCAGGTTGACGGCCTGGCCGTTCTCCAGCCGGGAGATGTCCATCCGCGTCCCGCCGATGTGCCGCCCCAGCGTCTCCTGGGTCAGGTTGCGCTCGATGCGCAGGGCGTGCACTTCCCTTCCCAGGCGCAGCCGGCGCACGTAAGGACTGATCATTTCGGCCTCCGTGAGCGATATCACAGTAGGCCCAGTATTAGCCGCCAGCGGTCGTCCGCGCAAACTTATCCGCGAAATCGCAGGCCGGCGATAAAGGACCGCCAGGCGGCCGCCGGGAATTCGAGTACCAGACCCTGTCCCTTTTGCCGGGTATCGCGGACCCCGACGACGCGCCGGGCCGCGCCGACCTCGACACAGTTGGAGTCTGCATCGCTGTGGGTGGACTTGCGCCAGCCAGCCGCGACCTCGATGCACTCGGCGTTCGCCTCGCTGTGGCGAGACTTGCGCAATTCCTGAAGATTATTGTCGATCACGGTCAACCATCCTCTTGGAATGACAATGATTAAGGCACCCTGTTAACCACAATACACCGTCGCTCGATGATGGCACTGGGTTGCGGGACGAGGGAATTTCGATTGACTATAAAAGAAGTCAGGCGAGATATTGCCGGTACCAGCCGGGGAATTCGGCGAGGGAGGCGAGAACCACTCCGGCGCCGGCCGAGCGGAGGTCGCCATCAGTAAAGGAGCCGGTGGCGACGCCGACCGGGTAGGCACCGGACTGTACGGCCGCGGCCACGTCGGCCGGGGTGTCGCCGACGTAGACGCTGGCGCCGAGCTCGGCGAGCACGATGCCCTTCTCCGGCCCGTGCACCTCGCCGTGCAGCTCATCGACGGCCAGCTCCAGGTCGTCGAGGCTGCGCCGGGCGGTCGGGGCGTACTTGGCGGTGATCACCACGGCGCGGGCGCCGACGGCGCGAACCGCGCCGAGCGCCTCGCGCGCGCCCGGCAGCACGGTGGTGAGCGGCCCGGACAGGACGGGGTAGTGCCGCCGGTAGATGGCGATCGCGGTGGCGATCTCGTCTTCGGGGAACCAGTAGGCCAGTTCCGTCTCCAGCTTGACGCCGAGCCTGCTGTCTACCCCGGCGGGGTCGATGGCCACGCCCGTCTCGGCCGCGACGGCCGCGAACGACGCGAGGATCGCCGGGCGCGAGTCGATCAGCGTCATGTCAAGATCGAATCCGACGACGCCCGGCCGGCTGGTCACGGAGTTTCCCCGGGGATGAGGCGGGACCGTGGGGGCGGGGGATCCTCGCCGCCGGGGAGCGTGTGCGGGCGGGCCGCGAGCAGGCCGACGGCCAGCAGGGCCACCGTGAGCGCCAGCAGGACCGTGACCGGGGGATTCCAGCTCCCGGTGGCGGAGTGGAGCAGCCCCACCTCCAGCGGTCCGGCGCTGGCGAGGAGGTAACCGACCCCCTGGGCCATCGCCGACAGCGAGGCGGCGGTGGCCGGGTCGGGGGCGCGGGCCATGGTGAAGTAGATGGCCAGGCCGAGGGCGGCGTTCTGCGCGGCACCGAGGATGAGCATCCAGATGACCGCCGAGCCGACCGGCGCCCAGACCGCCCCGGCCGTGCCGATGGCGATGCCGATGACGATCGGGATGACCAGGGCATGCTGGCTGCGCATCCGCTGCGCGAGCACCGGGGCGACGAGCGCGAGCGCCAGGTTGCCGACGCCCATCACGGCGAGCAGGTCACCCGCCCCGGCGGCGGACACGCCCCGGTCCTGGTAGATCGTGGGCAGCCAGGAGAGGGTCGCGTAGTACAGCAGGCTCTGGATGCCCATGAACAGCGTGACCTGCCAGGCGAGGGGGTGGCGCCAGATGCCGCCGGACCGCCCGCGCGGCGCGGTCGCGGGGCCGCCGGCCGCGCGGGGCTGCCGCAGCTGCGGCAGCCAGAGCAGCGCGCCCAGGGCGGCCGGGGCGACGAGCCAGCCGAGGGTCAGCCCGATCGACCCGCCGCTTGAGTGGTAGAGCGGGACGCTGACGAGCGAGCTGATGATCGCGCCAATCGACAGCGTGGTGATGTAGAGGCCCACGAGGAAGCCCGCCCGCTGCGGCCAGCGGCGCTTGATGAGGCTGCCGAGCAGGACGTTCATGATCGCGATCCCGGCGCACGCGAGGATCGTGCCGGGGAACAGCAGCGTGCCGGGGGCCACGGCGCGCAGCAGCAGCCCCGCCGCGAGCGTGACCATGGCCAGCAGCAGCGTGCGCTCCTCGCCCAGCCTGCGGCCCAGCGGGGCGGCGGCCCCGGAGACCACGCCGAAGCACAGCACCGGGGTCGCCGCGAGCAGCGAGACCTCGGCGCTGGACAGGTGGAGGCGCGACTGGAGGTCCGGGTAGACCGGGGAAGGCCGGCGATCGCGCCGCGAAGGTTGAACCCGAGCGCGGCCACGCCGACGACCAGCAGCGCGGCCTCCAGCGACGTGCCAGCTGAGGTGCCCCGTCGCAGCAGTTTCACAAGTCCCTAACCGTACCCGACGCCTAGGTGGCGGCAAAGCTCGCATATCGGGCAACGGGCGGGGCGGGAGGATACTGTCGATGAATGCCCCGCGAGCCGGAACCAGCCCTGACCCCAGCGCAGCGGCGGACGCTCGAGGCGGTCGAGGCCGAGCTGGCCCGGCTGGTCAGGTACGACGACGAGTCGCTGGTGCACGAGGCCTGGATCAGGCAGCGCTACGACGGGGGGCACGCCGCCAGCTACGCGCCCGCCCGGGCCGAGGCGGTGGGCACCGCCTGGCACGAGGCGGGGCACGCGGTCGCGGCGCTCGCGATTGGCGCGCGGTTCAGCTCGGCGAGCATCCGCGCGGGCAGCGGCAGCGCGGGCCGGGTGCACGCGATCCGCGGCGGCGGCGAGCTGTCCTTCGTGATCGACGCGGCCGGGCAGGTGGCCGAGCGCCTCCGTGACTGGTCGCTGCCGGGCGACGATGCCGAGACGGCCGCGTTCCTGCGCGGCTGGCGGGCCGACGGCGGCGACGCGCGGCGCTTCCGGGCCGCCAGCGCGGCGCGCTTCGCCGGCAACGAGGCGGCGGCGTGGCGGCACAGCGTGCAGGTCCTCACGCCGCTGCGGCCGCGGATCGCGAGGCTGGCGCGCGGCCTGCTGGTGCACCCCAGGCACCTGCCGTACCCGGTGGCGGCGGCGGTCGCCGGCTGCCCGCGCTCCCCTGACGGTCACTCATGACGGCGGTGCCCGGAATCTGGTTCACGTTCCGGGGACCGGCGACGCGTACCATGGCGGCGTGATGTGGGATGAGCTGCTCGCGTACTGCCTCGCCAAGCCGGGCGCGTGGCAGGACGAGCCCTGGGAGGGCGACGTCGTGGTGAAGGTCGGGCAGAAGATCTTCGCGTTCCTCGGCTCCGCCGACCGTGAGCCGCCCGCCGTCGGCGTCAAGTGCGGGACGAACCGCGACGAGGCCGACGAGTGGCTGGCCCGCTTCCCCGGCGACGCGTCGGCGTCGGCCTACATCGGCCGCTCCGGCTGGAACTCGCTGCGCGCCGGCGGCGCGATCCCGGACGAGGAGATCACCGAGGCCATCGACGCCTCCTACGCGCTGGTCGTCGGCAAGCTTCCCAAGAAGGACCGCCCGCCGGCCGCCCAGGCCTGACCGGCCTTGATCACCACGGCTGGCGCTAGCGCCGGCGATCACTGACCCGTCCCATGAGCGTCGCCGAAGCCTTCCTGCTGCTCGCGACCGGCGTCCTGGCTGGCATCGCCAGCACCGTGGCCGCCGTCGCGAGCGTGGTGTCCTACCCGGTGCTGCTCGCGATCGGGCTGCCGCCGCTGGCGGCCAACGTCACGAACACCGTGTCGCTCGTCTGCACGTCCGCCGGGTCGGTCGCCGGCTCGCGGCCGGAGCTGACCGGGCAGCGGCAGCGGGCCGTCCGGCTGGCGGTCATCACCGCCGCGGGCGGGGCGGCCGGCGCGTGCGCCCTGCTGCTGGCCCCGGCGGGCGCGTTCGCCATCGTGGTGCCCGTGCTCATCGCGGGCGCGTCGGCGCTGCTGCTCATCACGCCCCGGCTGCGGCCGGCTGTCGCCACGGCCCGGAGCGCGGTGGTCGTGGCGGCAGCTCGCCGGGGTGCTCGCCGCGGCGATGTACATCGGGTATTTCGGCGCGGCGGGCGGGGTCGTCTTGCTCGCGATCCTGTCCATGATGTTCGCTGAGCCGCTGATTCGGATAAACGCACTGAAAAACGTCATTTCCGGGGCGGCGAACGGGGTGGCGGCGCTGGCTTTCGCCGTGTTCGCCCCGGTTGACTGGGCGGTCGTGCCGCTGCTCGCGGCGGGGTTCCTCGCCGGCGGCCTGGCCGGCCCGCGCCTGGCCAGGCGGCTGCCGGCGCGGGCGCTGCGCCTGGTGGTCGCGCTCGCGGGCTTCGCGATGGCGGTGAAGCTCGGCCTGAGCGCCTACCTCTGAGCACGTCACGGAACGGCGGCCCTTCGCCTGGCGCCGGTCACGGCGCCACGATCACCTTGCCCACCACGCCGCGCTCGGCGGCCTCGTGCGCCGCGGCGATCTCGGCCAGGGGGAAGCGGTGCACGGGAAGCTCGGTCAGCGCGCCCGCGCCGAGCGCGGCGGTGATGTCCTCCACGGCGGAGTCCAGCGCGCTGCCCGGCACTGAGTACAGGAGCACGAAGCGCAGGGTCACGTTGGCTGTCATGCAGGCACGGACCGCCAGGACCGGGTCGGCCGGCTCGGCCGCGTAGGTCACCACGATGGTCTGCGGCGTGGCCAGCGCCAGGTCCAGCGCCAGGTTGGCGCCGAGCGCCACCTCGATGACCCGGTCGACCGTCGGGGTGAACGCCCTGATCTGCTCCAGCGCGTCCGGCTCACGGTAGTTCACGACGAGGTCGGCCCCGGCCCGCGCGGCGAGGCCGGCCTTGTCCGGGCCGCTGACCGTGGTCACCACCCGGGCGCCGGCCCACTTGGCGAGCTCGATCGCGTAGTGACCCACGGCCCCGGCGCCGCCGGCGACGAGCACGGTGCGGCCGGCTACCGGGCCGTCGGCCGACAGGCAGCGGTGCGCGGTCATCGCCGGCACGCCGAGCGAGGCGCCAAGGTCGAATGAGGCGTTGTCCGGCAGCGCCACCGCCTGCCGGGACGGGACAACGCTGTACTCGGCCGCGGTTCCCCAGCGCCGCCCGGCGGCGGCGAGCCAGAGCCAGACGCGCTGCCCGACGCGGTCGCCTTCGACCCCGGGGCCGACCGCCTCGATCACGCCCGCGCCATCCTGGTGCGGCACCTGGAACTCGTCGATCGGCCGTCCGGTGGCGCCCGACCGCGTCTTGTAGTCGGTGGGGTTGACCCCGGAGGCGTGGATCCGGACGAGTACCTCACCCGGCCCCGGTTCTGGCGGGGCTACCTCTTCCAGCCGCAGGACATCCCGCGCTGCCCCTGTTTCCCGGTACACCGCTGCCCTCATGATCGCAACACTACGCGGTCTCGTTCGGGTGCACCGGAATCATGGGTAACACTGGCGCGGAGGTGCACCGGCCGGTCCGTTGCGGATCAGGGGGGAGGGCCGGGGCGCGAACGTATGCCGCCCAGCGCCGGCCGAGGATCACCGACCGGGCCGCCAGCCACAGGCCCAGGGCCGCCCACACGCCGGGGAGGCCGAGCCAGTGGAAGCGCGCGGTGAGGATGGCGAGCGGGGCGAAGGCGCCGATCGCGAGGAGCATCGCGCGCCGCATGGCGGCATAGTCGGCGATGCCGAGGATGAGCCCGTCAAGCACGAAGGCGAGAGCCGCCAGCGGCTGGGTGAGCGCGGACGCGAGCAGGCCGATCAGGGCGGCGTGCCTGACGGCCGGGTCGGGGGTGAAGGCGCCGGGCGCCCCGAGGGCGAGCAGCGCCGTGAGGACGCCGAGCCCTGATCCGGCCCAGAGGCCGAGCAGGAGGGTGCGGCGGCCCACGCGGCGCGCGCTGGCCGGGTCGCTGGCGCCGATGGCGGCGCTGACGTAGACCTGCGCCGGGACGGCGAGGGCATCGAGCGAGAGCGAGAGCAGGTACCACAGGCGGTAGGCGACCTGCTGGCCGCCGAGGGCCACCGGCCCGAGCCGGGCGACGATGGCCGTCGCCGCGAGCGGGACCACCCCGAGGGCGATGGTCCGGACCGACAGCTGGTGGCCATCGGTGAGCAGGCGCCTGACCTCGGCCAGGCCGGGACGGCTCGGCCTGGCGTTGGCCTGCCTGGCGGAGGCGCGGGCGTAGGCGGCGGCCGCCGCGACCTGCGCGGCGACGGTGCCCCAGGCCGATCCCGTCAGCCCGGTGTGCAGGCCGAAGACGAGGATCACCTCGGCGGCGACGTTGAGGACGTTGGCGCTGATGGCGATGCGCAGCGGGGTTCGCGCGTTCGCCAGGCCAGTCAGGTGGCCGTTGCCCGCGAAGGACAGGTAGAGGAACGGAACCCCGGCCGCCGATACCCTCAGGTACCGGGTCGCGCCCGCCAGGACCGCGCCATGCGCGCCCAGCGCCTGGGCCGCCGGCGAGGCCGCGGCGATCACGATGGCCGAGGTCGCCACGCCCCAGACGACGGCCACGAGGTAGGCGGCCCCGACCGCGCGCCCCGCTTCCGCGCCGCCGCCGGCGGTCGCCGCCAGGCGGGCCACGGTGGAGGTCGTCGAGGTGGTGAGGAAGATCGCCACCCAGGCGACGATCGACAGCGCGCTGGTCGCGATGGCCAGCGAGTCGAGCGGGACCCGCCCGAGGTGCCCGACGATGGCGGTGTCGGCGAGGTTGTAGAGCGGCTCCGCGGCGATCGAGCCCAGGGCGGGAATGGCGAGCGCCGCGATGCGCCGGTCCAGCGCCCGGCGCTGCCTCCCGCGCTCGGCGTCGCCGCCGAGGCTGGTCCCTCGTTGATGCATACGCCACAAGTGTGCACAGATCAACCCGTATGGTGCAACAATTGAGCGTCTATGCCTCAGAGCATGGCAAAACGCCTCCAGGTGAACGGAGTGACGGATGGGGCAGCAGGTCCGCCCGCGCTATAGGCGAGGACGGCTCGCGCTGTTGGGCGCCGGCGTCCTCGCGGGCGGTGCCGCCCTCGTCGCCATGGGCAGGACCGCGGCCCCGCCGGCCGACGACGCCATCCAGCACGTCAACAGCTCCTTCTCGCGGCTGGCGTCCGGCTCGCCGGCCGGCCAGGCGTTCGGCGGGGTGGCCGCGGTCGGCGCGCTGTTCCGGGCGGGCACGACGGCCGGATCGGTCAGCGGGCTGGCCACGAGCGGCGCGCACTTTTGCACCGCCAGCGTGGTGCACAGCCCGGCGGGCAACCTGGCGGTCACCGCCGCGCACTGCGTCGCCGGGAAGGGCCTCCCGGTCGCGTTCGTCCCCGGCTACCACGACGGCCAGGCACCCTACGGCACCTGGCTGGTCACCCAGGTCTTCACCGACGCGGCGTGGTCCGCGTCGGCGGACCCCGATGACGACGTGGCGTTCCTCCAGCTGGCGCCCAACGCGGACGGCGTGAACGTGGAGGGCGTCACCGGCGCCGAGCGCCTGGGGACCAGCAGCCCCGGCCGCGCGCTCGTCCAGGTCATCGGCTACCCGTCCGATACGGCCGAACCGGTCTGGTGCGTGAACTGGACGCGCGAGCTCAGCCCGACGCAGCTGGAGTTCGACTGCGGCGGGTACCCCGACGGGACGAGCGGCGGGCCGTTCCTCACCGACGTCAGCCCCGTGTCCGGCGAGGGCTCGGTGATCGGGGTGATCGGCGGGTACCAGCAGGGCGGCGACACCGACGCGGTGTCGTACTCGACCGTCTTCGGCTCCGCGGTGGCGGCCTTGTACCAGGAGGCTGAAGCGGGCGAGTAGGCCGCGCGCCCGCGCCCCCGGGACGCTACCGGCCCGTGGCGGGCGGCGGCACTATGGCGTCGAGCTCGGCGAGGTCGGCCGCGGCCGGCGTCCAGTCCCCGGCGACGGCGTTCGCCTTGACCTGCTCGGGGGTCGTCGCCCCGGCGATCACCGAGGAGCAGCCGGGCTGGGCGGCGAGCCCGCCGATGGCTATCTCCAGCAGGCTGGCACCATGCTCGCGGCCCCATTCGATGAGCGCCTCGACCTTGTCGAGCTTGGCGTCGGTCACGTACCCGGCGCGGCGCGGGTCCGCCAGCCGGGTGCCGGGGTCGATGTCACGGCCGCGGCGTACCTTGCCGGTGAGCAGCCCGTTGGCGAGCGGGAAGAACGGCAGGACGCCGAGCCCGAAGTGCCTGGCCGCCGGCACGACCTCGGCCTCAGCGTCCCGCTCAAGCAGGGACCAGTGGTTCTGCGCGGAAATGAAGGGCACGCGCCCGGCCGCAGCGGCCTTGTGCGCGGCGTCGGCGATCTGCCAGCCGGAGAAATTAGAGTGGCCCAGGTACCTGACCTTGCCCTCGGTCACCAGGTCACCGAGGGCGGCGATGGTCTCCTCGATCGGCGTGCCCTGCGGGTCGGGCGTGTGCAGCTGGTACAAGTCGATGTAGTCGGTGCGCAGCCTGCGCAGGCTGTGCTCGACCGCGACCTTGATGTAGCTCCGCCCGCCGTAGGCGCCGGCGGCGGGACCGTAGCCCATGTCCACGTTCATGTTGCCGAACTTCGTCGCCAGGACGACCTTGTCACGGCGGCCCGCGAGGACCTCGCCGAGCGCGCCTTCCGAGCCTCCTTCCTTGCCGTACATGTCGGCGGTGTCCAGGAGCGTGATGCCCGCGTCGATGGCGGCGTCGACCACGAGCCGCGCCTGCCGGACGTCGACCCGCCAGCCGAAGTTGTTGCAGCCAAGGCCCACCGCGGAGACGACAAGCCCGGATTTCCCGAGGGTTCGATAGCGCATGCCAAGCATCATAGGGACGCTGCCCCGTCGCGACCGCGCGGGGCATCCGCGCCGCGGTGCCGTAATGTATCCGCGGATTTTCCGGATTTACGGCTATCGAAATGCGCCAGCGGGCGCGGGGGCTATCGCGCGGCAATGCGATTAGCTCGCCGCCCGATCCGCGCGGGCACCCGAATATCAGGCCCCGGACGCGGCGAATTCCGGTTCACCCGGCCGTCAAATGATCGCAATCGTCGGACGCAATTGCGTCGAATGCAAGCGCCCCGGTGCCCCCGGACCACGCCGCCCATGGCCCGTGCCAGGCGGGCGTCCGGCGGGCCGGCCCGCGCGCGGGCCGGCCTTCCCGCGGCGACGCGGGCGGCGGCCAAAACGGGGCATCCCGCCGCGTTGCCGCCACAGGGAAACCCTAGACGTAGCCCAGAGAAACGGCCCGCTTCCCTGGTTGATCGAGCGCATGCGGGCCGGGACTGGCAGGCATAGCGCGCGAGGGCCGTACCCGTCGCGCCCGGCGGTCACCTGGACGCTAAAGTAACGACTTGGCTGCTGCGCAGAAATCCCAAATGGGATATCATGGGCTTCCCGGCAGCAGACCATGCCGAGCCGCTACCGCGCAATTGCGTAGGGAAAATGCGGATGGCATTTAAACCGTGCAACCTGCGAACAGGAATCTGAGGAGGTTGGCGCCGTGCCCGACTCTTCTGACGGACCCACCGTCCTGCGCATCCTCTTGGGCACGCACTTGCGTCGGCTCCGCGAGACCAAGGGGATCACGGCCCGGCAGGCCGCCTCCGCGATCCGGGCGTCCGAGTCCAAGATCAGCCGCATCGAGCTGGGCCGCAACGCCATCCGCGAGATCGACGTCCTGGACTTGCTCACCTTGTACGGGGTCAGCCCGGCCGACCGTGAGCAGCTCCTGACGCTGGCGGAGCAGGCGAACCGGCCGGGCTGGTGGCACCGGTACAACGACATCCTGCCTGACTGGTTCCAGGCGTATGTCGGCATGGAGGAAGCCGCCCGGTCGATCCGCATCTACGAGCCGCAGTTCATCCCCGGCCTGCTGCAGACCGAGGAGTACACGGCGGCCGTCTTCGCGCTCGGCGACTTCCCCATCGAGGAGCGGGAGCGGCACGCCATCCTCCGCAAGGAGCGCCAGCGCCGGTTCCGTGAGGGACAGCTGCGGCTCTGGGCGATCATCGACGAGGTGGCGCTGCGCCGCCCGGTGGCCGGCGTCGATGTCCAGCTCGGCCAGTTGCGGTACCTGAAGCGGGCGTGCTCCACCCGGACGCTGACCCTCCAGGTCATCCCCTACGGCGCGGGCGGCTACGCGGCCCCGGGCGGCTTCAGCATCCTGCGGTTCGCCGATCCCGACCTGCCCGACGTCGTTTACGTGGAGAACCTGACCAGCGCCCTTTACCTGGACAAGCAGGTCGAGGTGGACCGCTACGTGCTCGCCATGGAGCGGATGAGCCTCGTGGCGCACGTGCCGCAGCGGGCGCCCGAGATTCTGGACCAGATCATCAGCGAACTGGAGGAAGCGCGCGATGAGTAGCGCTGCCAACGGCGTGCCGGCCAGCGAGCTGGCGGGCGCCCGGTGGGCGAAGAGCAGCCGTAGCGGCCCGACCGGCGGCAACTGCGTAGAAGTGGCCCGTCTCGACGATGGCCTGGTAGCGGTCAGGAATTCCCGGTACCCGTCCGGGCCAGCGCTGGTGTTCACGGGGCCAGAGTGGGCTGCCTTCGTCGGCGGCGCCAAGGACGGCGAATTCGGCTGACAACACGGAGGCGGCGGGTCCCCGCCCGAAGCGGGAACCCGCCGTTCTCTCCCCCCGTTCTGGCATCACCTGGACGATGGGAACCCTCCAGGCTAGGCCGCGGGCTGGTGACGCAGCGCGAGTGTTAGAGAAGCGGTAGGTCGAACTCCCCGTTCTTGGCTCCCACCAAGAACGCCTCCCACTCGCCGCGCGTGTAGACGTGAGCGGCCTTGCTCCGATCCTTGGTGTCCCGCAGGGCCACGCCGCCACCGGGCAGGTGCGCTACCTCGACGCAATTCCCCACGGCGCTCGCGCTGCTCTTGAACCAGTGCAGATCGCTCAGATTGGCTTCCATTGAATCCCCTTCCAGTTTCTTGACCCTTTTCCCCCTGCACGGTGCCCGCCGCCTAGCTGCGGGCGCCGCGTCGCGGCTGCCGCCGGGGCGGCCGCGAGCTTGATCCCGTTCCCTCATGGCTCTTGCAGCTCTCGCCTGGCCTTCTCGATGAGGTCAGCGGACGCGCCAGGCGACAGGGCCGCCGCCCGAAGCCGGTCAAACGCGTCCTCGCAGGCCCGGACTTCCCACTCCTTCTCCAGGTAGAGGAAGCCGCCGGCGGACTCCACGTGCGCGACCCTGGAATCGGTGCGCTCCGCGAACTCAAGGATCGTGAACGGCCCGGCGAGCCCCGCGTGCGCGCCGCTCTCGAATGGCAGCACCTGCAGCGTCATCTCCGGCTGGCTCGCCACCTCCAGCAGCCGGTCGAGCTGCGCCCGCATCACCAGCGGCCCGCCCACGGTCCGGCGGATGACGGACTCATCGTGGATCACCCACAGGTCGAGCGCTGGCTCGTCTTCCAGCCGGCGCTGCCGCGCCAGCCGGAGGTCCACCTGGCGCTCCACCTGCTCGGTGGTCTGCCGCGGGCGCAGCTCGCGCAGCACCGCGCGGGCGTACTCCTGCGTCTGGAGCAGCCCGTGCACCAGCGAGTTCTCGTAACTGCGGATGCCGGTGGTCTCGGCTTCCAGCCCCACGTAGATATCGAAGCCGCTGGGCAGCACGTCGTCGTAGGCAGCCCACCAGCCTTTCCGGTGGCCCTCGCGCGCCATGTCCACGAGAACCTGACGCTGCGTCGGGTCGTCGACGCCGTACATCTCCAGCATCCTGCTGAGGTAGGCCGACTTCGTGGGCGCCTTGCCCGTCTCGATGCGCGACAGCGTGGACGGCGCCACGCCGAGCTCGCCCGCCACTTCCTCGAGCTTCAGGTTGTTAGAGTCGCGCAGCTTGCGCAGCTCGCTGCCAAGCCGTCGCCGACGAACGGTCGGTCCCATGGTCATGACGTCCACCTCCTCATCGGGACGGGTCGCGATGTGGCATGCCTGGGCTGGCGCCGGCACGTCACCGTGCCCGCGCCAGTCCCCCGACAAGCAATACCATACAGCGCGATCCCGCGAGATGAAATCCCATCCGCGATCTCATCTGCAAAATTTCCGCTACGCACTTGCGCCGCGTACACTCTCGGCACCATCATCTTAATGAGACGGAGGCCACGCCGGACATGCGTGATCTACCGATGCAAGGCATGCGCCGCGCATGAAACCGCTAGGTATAAACCATAGGTATGGCACCTAGGTAACGGTTCGCACTGGGGATGTAGGTAGAAATACCGCGGACGGGCGCACGACATAATTCAACATTCATTTTCCATGTCTTCTGTCGACACAATGGGGAGGAGCTAGCAGATGGACAGCGCCGCTGGAGGCCGCCGGCGGAGACCCGGCTCGACGCCACGACCCTCGATCCTCGGGTCAGTCACCGTTCCCGGCGAGCCGGAGCAGGTATCGCTGGTGCGGCGGTTGGTCGCCCGGACGCTAGCCGCCGCCGGGCTGCCCGGCATCGACTCAGACGCGGCGACATTACTGACGTCGGAGCTGGTCACGAACGCCCTCCTGCACACCGACTCCGGCCTGCCCGGCGGGAGCGTCACCGTCGTCATCCGCGCGCTGCCGGACGGGATCCTCGTCGAGGTGGTTGACGACGGGGCAGCGGGCACCCCGGTCGTCAAGGACGACGCCCTCGCGGGCGAGGGTCAGGGCCTCTACCTCGTGCAGCAGATGGCGGCCCAGTGGGGCTACCTGCGGGACAAGGCGGGGACGACGGTCTGGTTCTACCTGGCCGCGGCGGCGCCGCCGGGCGGCGGGCCCTCCGGCACGGGGCGCGGCGGCGATCAGCACCGGGCGGCCGGTAAGGGGTGCACCGCCGCCAGCATGCCATCGCAGATCAGCGTGAGATCCTCGTCGCTGGTCACGTAGGGCGGCATCGTATAGACGAGGTCACGGAACGGGCGCAGCCACACTCCCGCGCGCACCGCGGCAGCGGTGGCGGCGGCGACATCGACGTCATGATCTAGCTGCACGACGCCGATCGCCCCGAGCACCCGGACATCGATGACTGCGGGCAGGTCTGCCAGGGGGGCCAGTCCTGCCCGCAGTCTCGACTCGATCCGCCGCACCCGCGCCTGCCACCCCGCCGGGTACGTCGGGGCCGGGGTGCCCGCCGGGCCAGCCGTGCCCGCCTCGGTGCCGAGCAGGACGTCGAGCGACGCGTTCGCGACCGCGCACGCGAGCGGGTTACCCATGAACGTCGGCCCGTGCGCCAGCACCGGCAGCTCGCCCCGCGAGATCCCGGCCGCGACCCCGGGCGTGCACAGCGCCGCGGCCATGGACAGGTAGCCGCCGGTCAGCGCCTTGCCGACGCACATGACGTCCGGGGTGACGCCGGCGTGCTCCGCCGCGAACAGCGCGCCGGTCCGGCCGAACCCGGTCGCGATCTCGTCGAATATCAGCAGCACGCCACAGGAGTCACAGGCCTCTCGCAGCACTCTCAGGTACCCAGGGTCGTGGAAGCGCATCCCGCCGGCGCCCTGCACCACCGGCTCCACGATGACCGCCGCGAGCTCATCCGCGTGCTCCTCGACGAGGGCCGCCAGCGACGCCGCGTACGCCTGGTCCGTTCCCGCCCCGAACCCGGCCGGCGGCAGCCCGGCGAACACCTGCCGCGGCAGCACGCCGTCCCACATCCGGTGCATGCCGCCCTCGGGGTCGCATACCGACATGGCCATGAACGTGTCGCCGTGGTACCCGCCGCGCCAGGTCAGCAGCCGCGACTTCGCCGGCCGCCCGGCTGACCGCCAGTACTGAAGGCACATCTTGATCGCGACCTCGACCGACACCGACCCGGAATCGCACAGGAACACGTGCTCCAGGCCATCGGGCGCCAGCCGGGCAAGGCGGTCGCACAGCCGCGCGGCCGGCTCGTGGGTCAGCCCGCCGAACATCACGTGGCTCATCCGTCCCAGCTGCTCCCGCGCGGCGGCGTCGAGGACGGGGTGCGCGTACCCGTGCACCGCGGCCCACCACGAGGACATCCCGTCCACCAGCTCGGCTCCCGAGGCCAGGCGCAGCCGCACCCCGGACGCGGAGACCACGGGCAGCGGGGGGATCGTCCCCGGCATCGGCGCGTACGGGTGCCAGACCCGCGCCCGGTCGACTTCGGCAAGCTCGTCAGCGGAAAGCACCCGCCCCATTATGCAGCGGCGGGCGGGCCGCGATCACCCGGGCAGGCTAGCGGCGGGGCGAGCCGGCCTTCCTCTTCTCCCGGATGCGCATCGTCACCTTGACCGGCGTGCCCGCGAAGCCGAACTCCTCGCGCAGGCTCCGCTCGATGAACCTCCGGTAGGTCTCCTCCAGGAACCCGGTGGTGAACAGCACGATGTGCGGGGGCCTGGTGCCCGCCTGCGTCGCGAACAGGATCTTCGGCAGGCGGCCGCCGCGCAGGGGCGGCGGGGTCTCCTGGACGAGCCGGGTAATCCAGGCGTTGAGCTGGCCGGTAGGGATGCGCCTGTCCCAGCTCGCGAGCGCCGTCTCCAGGGCCGGGACCAGCTTCGCGACGCTGCGCCCGGTCTCCGCGGAGAGGTTGACCCGGGGCGCCCAGCGCGCCGAGTGGAGCGCACGGTCGATCTCCCGCTCCAGGTAGTGCCGCCGCTCCTCGTCGGTGAGGTCCCACTTGTTGTAGGCGATGACCAGGGCCCGGCCCGCGTCGATGACCATCGTCAGGATGCGCAGGTCCTGGTCGGTGAGCGGCTCGCTGGCGTCGATCAGCACGACGGCGACCTCGGCCCGGTCCAGCGCGGAGGAGGTGCGCAGCGCCGCGTAGTAGTC
The DNA here is from genome assembly GCA_963735415.1 of uncultured Actinomycetota bacterium. Classification (GTDB taxonomy): domain Bacteria; phylum Actinomycetota; class Actinomycetes; order Streptosporangiales; family Streptosporangiaceae; genus Trebonia. The sequence goes on from CAVTLB010000012.1 coordinate 705,873, forward strand.
GGCGCCCTGGCTCTCGCGGAAGCGCCGCTTGATGCCGGCCGTGTCCACGAACCGCCAGGGCTTCCCGCCCAGCTCGATGACCTCATCCACCGGGTCGCGGGTGGTGCCCGCCACGGGTGAGACCAGCGCGCGGTTCTCCCCGGCGAGCCTGTTCAGCAGGCTGGACTTGCCGACGTTCGGGCGGCCGATCAGGGCGACCCGGCGCGGGCCGCCGGAGATGCCGATCCGCTCCGGCGGGGCGTCCGGCAGCGCGTCGAGCACGAGGTCGAGCAGGTCGCCGCTGCCCCGCCCGTGCAAGGCGCTGACCGCGAACGGCTCGCCGAGGCCGAGCGACCACAGGGACGTCGCGTCGGCCTCGTTCCTCTGGTCATCCACCTTGTTGGCCGCCAGGATGACGGGCTTCCCGGCGCGGCGAAGCACGCGGGCCACGGCCTCATCCTCGTCGGTCGCGCCGACGCGGGCGTCGACCACGAACAGGACCGCGTCGGCGAGCTCGACGGCCATCTGCGCCTGCCCGGCTATCTGCGCCGACAGGCCTTGCGCCCGGGCCACCCAGCCGCCGGTGTCGACGATCGTGAAGGTGCGCCCGCGCCAGGTCGCGTCGTAGGCGACCCGGTCCCTGGTCACCCCCGGGACGTCCTGGACGACCGCCTGCCGGCTGCCGAGGATGCGGTTGACCAGCGTGGACTTGCCCACGTTCGGCCGCCCGACCACGGCGAGCACCGGCTGCCCGGCCGGGGTGTCGACGAAGCCGGGAACAGGGGCGTCCGCATCCGCCGGCTTGTCGTCAAGGTCATCGCCGTCACCGAGCCCGGCAACGTCGAAGTCCGCGTCGTCGAGGTCATCGTCGAGGCCGGCGTCGTCCCATCCGGCCTCATCGGCGTCGTCCCAGCCAGCGTCTACCCAGCCGCCTGATCCGGTCTCACTAGTCATTCACTTCTCCCCCGTGCAGGCAAGCGCGCCTGCCCGCGCCCGCGCCAGCCCGACGATCGCGTCGATCACGTCGGCCAGCGTGAGGTCTGTCGAGTCGATGAGCACCGCGTCGGCGGCCATCGCGGACTGGGCGGCGTCCAGCCGGTCCCTGCGGTCCTGGTCCGCCTCTGTCTCGCAGAGGCTGGTGCCCTGATCCCCGGCGTGCCGGGCGGCGCGCGCGTTGCTCGCCGCGGTCAGGAACACCTTGACCGGCGCGTCCGCGGCGACCACGGTGCCGATGTCGCGGCCCTCGGCGACGATGCCCGGCACGGCGGCGGCGATGATGGCCCGCTGCAGGCCGATGAGGTGCGCGCGAACCTCGGGAACCGACGCTACCGCGCTGACCCGGGTGGAGATCTCACGCGACCGGATCTCGGCGGAGACGTCCTGCCCGCCGACGCGGGTCCAGGGGCTAGCCGGGTCATCGCCGAGCCTGATCACGGGGACCGCGGCGAGCTTCGCCACGGCGGCCCGGTCCTCCGGGTCAACGCCCTGGGATACAAGCCACCAGGTGAGCGCCCGGTACATCGCCCCGGTGTCCAGGTACCGCAGGCCCAGCGCGGTCGCGACGCCCCGCGACGCGCTCGACTTCCCCGAGCCCGAGGGCCCGTCCACCGCGATGACCAGCTCGCCCGGCGTTGAATTTCCCACCTCAAGATGGTACCGTCCGCGCTGCGTTCCCCCGCCCAGCCCACCCATCCGCCCAGCCCACCCATCCGCCCAGCCCACCCATCCGCCGGAACCGCCCGCGTGCCAGGACCGCGAGAAGCCGGGGTCAGCCGCTCTTGCGGCGGAACTGGCGGCGGCTCGAGGCCGGGCCGCCCGCGCTGTTGGCCTTGCCCGCGCCGCGGTTGCCCGCCGCGGCCGTGTCCTTGGCGTGTGCCTGCTTCTTGCGGTCGAGTGCCTCGCGGAACTTCCGCTTCGTTTCGTCCAGGTCGTCGGTCGGCGCCGTCGCCGCTTCCCGCGCCGTCTGCGGCTCAGCCTCGGGCGACCCGGCCTCGGGCGACTCGACGTCGGGGGATACCGCCTCAGGAGACCCGGCCCCGGGAGACCCGGCCGTGTCGCCCGGGCCTGCCGGAGTCTTCGCGCTTTTAGCCATACTGCCTAGCTTAGGGCACTCGGATCAGCGCAGCGTGCCCTCATGGATTACCGCCGGACGGGCCAGCCGCCGGCCTCCATCGCGTCAAGCAGCCGCCCGGCGGCCGCGGGGCGGACGGACAGCTCGGCGACGCCGACCAGCAGGCCCGGCGAGTGCTCAATGCGGATGTCCTCGATGTTCACGCCAGCATCGCCCGCCGCGTTGAACAGCCGCGCCAGCTCGCCAGGCTGGTCGGCGATCACGACCTGGACGACGGTGAGCTCGGGCGGCTTCCCGCCGTGCTTGCCCGGGATGCGGGCCACGCCGTCGTTGCCCCGGGTGAGCAGCCCGGCGACCGGGCCGGCGCCGGCTCCCGGCTCGGCCCGTCGTCCGGCCCCGCTGGCACGCTCAGCGCGGCGGCCGCGCTGGCCAGGTCGGCGGCGACCAGGCGAAGGACGTCCGCGACCGGGCGGGCGTTGGCCGTGAGGATCTGGCCCCACAGCGCCGGGTCGCCCGCCGCGACCCGGGTCACGTCGCGCAGGCCCTGGCCTGCCAGCCGCAGCGCCTCCGCCGGGACCGAGGACGCCGCCAGCCGGGCGGCCATGGCCGCCGCCACCAGGTGCGGTGCGTGCGACACGAGCGCGACCCACTGGTCGTGGGTCGCGGGGTCCACCCGCACCGGGTCCGCGCCGCAGGCCCGCGCGAGCCCGCTCACCGCGTCCACCGCGAGGGGCGCGTTCTCGGGAAGGGGGCACAGCGCCCAGGTGCGGCCGAGGAACAGGTCCGCCCTGGCGGCGCCAGGGCCGTTCTTCTCCCGCCCGGCCAGCGGGTGCCCCGGCACGTAGCTTTCCAGGTCGCAGCCGCGCTCGCGGGCCTGCCTGGCCGGCAGCGCCTTGACGCTCGCGACGTCGGTGTAGACGTCGGCCACGGCGCAGTCCTGCGCGTGCGCCAGCCCGGACGCCACCGAGGCGGGCGGCATCGCGAGCACCGCCACGTCCGCGATCCCCTTGGCGTCGCGCAGGTCAGGGACGACCGTCCCCGCGCCGAGGTCGGCGGCGAGGCGGGCCGTTGCCGTGTCCTGGTCGCTGAGCCAGACCGCGGCGCCGTGCTCGCGCAGCGCCAGCGCGATCGACGTGCCGATGAGCCCGGCGCCGATGATCAGGACGCGGGCCGGCGAGGAAGGATTCACCCGGCTCCGTTCGGGGCAACGGCGCGGATCCTCGTCACTGCGCGATGTCCAGCCTCAGGGCGACCGCGCCGCGCAGGTAAACGTGCTGGATCTGCGACCGCGGGCGATCGGTCTCCACGTGCGCCATCAGCCGCACGACACGGGGCATCGCTCCCGGGACCGGGATCTCCGTCGCGCAGATCAGGGGCACCGCGTGGAAGCCGGTCTTGCGCGCGGCGAGGGCAGGGAACTCGGCCGTCAGGTCGGGGGTAGCCGTGAACAGCACGCTGATGACGTCGTCGGCCGTCAGCTCGTTGCGGCTCATCACCTCGGCGATGAGCTCCGCCGTTCCCTCCAGGATCGCCTCCCGCTGATCGGCCTCAACCTGGATCGCGCCCCGAATTGCCCGCACTGCCACGTGCCTATCCCCTTCTGGTACGCCCGGACCCCGGCGGGTCTATCCGGCATGCTTCCAGCACCCAGGTTACCGGGACCACCACCGCTGAAGGGCGGTGCCCGGAACCTCCCTGGCCTCACAGCCCGACCGCCGCGTAGAGCTCGCCGATCTCCCGCGTCGTCAGGTCGCGGGTCGTGCCGGGGCGCAGGTTACCGAGCCGGACCGGGCCCACGTCCGTTCGGACCAGGCGGCTGACCGGGCGGCCGGCCGTGGCGAGCATCCGGCGGACGATGTGCTTGCGCCCCTCATGCAGGGTGATCTCGACGAGAGCGCGGTTGCCTGACTGCTCGACGACCCGGAACTTGTCGGCGACGGCGAGCCCGTCCTCCAGCTCCAGGCCGCGGGTAAGCACCTGGCCCAGCGACTTCGGCACCGGTCCGGCGACGTCGGCCAGGTACGTCTTGGCCACCTCGTAGGACGGGTGGGCGAGCCGGTGCGCCAGCTCCCCGTCGTTGGTGAGGATCATGAGGCCCTCGGTGTCGTAGTCGAGACGGCCGACATGGAAGAGGCGCTCGGCCCGGTCGCCGAGGAAGTCGGTGATCGTCGACCGGCCACGGTCATCCGACATCGCGGTCAGTACCCTGGGGGGCTTGTTGAACGCCAGGTACACCACGTCCTGGCGGGCCGGGATCCGCTTGCCGTCCACCCGGATGACCTGCGTCTCCGGATCGACCCGGGCACCGAACCTGCGGACCGTATGGCCATCCACCTGGACCCGGCCCGCACCGATCATCTCCTCGCAGTCCCGGCGGCTGCCCACGCCGGCGGCGGCGAGGACCTTCTGCAGCCGGACGCCATCGGGCACGTCGGTGAGCATGTCGCGGTCGTCCCCCGCCCCGCCCTTGCCCCGCTGCTCCTTGCCCGTGCCGCCCTCGGTGACCTTGGACCGGGCGAAGGCCTCGTCGTCGGCGTCCCAGGTGATCGCCTGCATCTCCCGGATCCGCCGCTGCGCCTCGGCCGACAGGTGGCTGATGTCGCGACTGGCCGGGTCGGGGCCGCCGCCTGCCGGGCGGGGCCGCCGCTCGCCGCTGTCGGCCCGCGCGCCCGCGCCGGGCCTGCCGCCGGGCCTGCCGCCGGACCGTCTCGCGCGGGGGTCGCCGCTAGATCCGTGTCTGCTCATTGTCCTCAATGTCCTCGAAGTCGTCAGGAAGGAACGGCGCGAGGTCGGGCAGGTCGTCGATGCTCGGCAGGCCCAACCTCTCAAGGAAGTAGCCGGTCGTCCGGTACAAGATCGCACCGGTCTCCGGGTCGGTTCCCGCCTCCTCCACCAGCCCGCGCAGCGTCAGGGTCCGCATGACGCCATCGCAGTTGACGCCGCGCACGGCCGACACCCGGGCACGGCTGACCGGCTGCCGGTAGGCGACGACCGCGAGGGTCTCCAGCGCGGCCTGGGTGAGCCGCACCTCCTGGCCGTCCCTGATGAACCGCTCGACCAGCGCCGCGCAGTCCTCCCGGGTGTAGAAGCGCCAGCCGCCCGCGACCTCCCGCAGGTCGAAACCGCGGCCCCCGGCGGTGTACTCGGCGGACAGCTCGCGCAGCGTGGCCGCGACCTCCCCGCGCGGGCGCTCGAGCACCTGGGCGAGCAGCACCTCGGCGACCGGCTCGTCGGCGACGAGCATGATCGCCTCCAGGGCGGCCCGCAGCCCCGGTCCCGGGTCCTCGCTGTCATCCGGGCCGGCATGGTCATCCGGGCCGGCATGGTCATCCGGGCCGGCATGGTCATCCGGGCCGGGAGCGCCGGGCGCCGGGGCATCCCCGGGCCTGCCGGCCCGATGCCGTCGCCCGCGGGGGGCGCGTCGTCCGGCGCGGGCACGTTCCTGGCCGGCCGTTCAGCGTGTTCGCTGGTCATGTGTAGTCTTCGTCTTCGCTTTCCGTCTCGCCATCGACGCTACCCGCTCCGGGCGGAGCAAGCACCACCGCGCGGTCGCCGCCGGTCCAGGTAACGTACAGGTCGCCGAGCGGCAGGACCTGCTCGAACGTGACCACGTCCTCCCGGTACAGCTCGAGCAGGGCCAGGAACGAGGCGACAACCTCGTAGTTCCCGCTGGCGGTGGCCGTCAGCTGGCGGAACGACGCGCGGCCCAGCTCCCGCAGCCGCCCGGCGATGAACACCGCCTGCTCCCTGATCGACACGAACGCCTGGTGGATGTGGTCAACCGATACCGTCGGCGGCTTCTTCGGGGTCATCGCGCGGGCGGCGAGCGCCGCGAACTCCAGGGGGCCGAGGGTAAACAGGACCTCCGGGAGCAGCTGCGCGAACCTCGGCTCCAGCGGCACCCGGCGCGGGAACCGCCTGGCCGCGACCGACATCTGGCCGGCGAACAGCGCGGCGACCTCCTTGTAGGCCCGGTACTGCAGCAGCCGGGCGAACAGCAGGTCCCGCGCCTCCAGCAGCGCGAGATCCTCCTCGTCCTCCACCTCCCCGGTCGGGAGCAGCCGCGCCGCCTTCAGGTCGAGCAAGGTCGCCGCGACGACCAGGAAGTAGCTCACCTGGTCGAGGTCCCAGCCGCCGGAGCGCTGCCGGATGTAGGCGATGAACTCGTCGGTGACCTTGGACAGCGACACCTCGGTGATGTCCAGCTTGTGCTTGGAGATCAGGCCAAGGAGCAAGTCAAAGGGGCCTTCGAAGACGTCGAGGTGCACCTCGAAGGCCCGGGCGCCGCGGGGGGCATCCCCCGCGTCCCCGCCCGTGAGGTCATTCGCCGCCTTGCCGTCGGCCACCTTGTCACCCGCAATCGTCGCCACCTAACGACGTTAGCGCGTCCGCCGTGCCGTCGGTGATGGCTGAGCTCGGGCCGGCCTCATCCGGCGCGACGGGGCCAGGGGAATCCGGCTCATCGCCGCCCAGCGAGGCGCTCTCCTCAATGCGACGGGCAATCAGGCTGTCCCGCCCGCGCGCGTCCAGGTCGGCGAGGAGGATGGCGATGGCTTCGCGGACGAGCCGGCCGCGGTCGATCACGATGCCGAGCCGACGCAGCGCCAGCCGGGCATGCTCAAGGTCGAGCAGCTCCCCGGCGGACAGGTAGACGGTTATCTTGTGGTCGTGCTTTTCCCTGCCAGTCGCCGCACGTTCACCGGCGACGGCTGGCTCGGGCGCGACGGGGCGCAGCAGTTCCGCGACCCCCGGAATACTTACCCGGCGTGACCGTCCCCTGCCTGCTGCCGCCACCGCTCAAGTACCTCCTTGGCAAGTTCCCGGTAGGAACTAGCGCCCATGGACCCCGAATCGAAGCTGGTGATTGGCTCACCGGCAACGGTAGCGTCCGGGAACCGCACGGTGCGGTTGATCACCGTATGAAAGACCTTGTCGCCAAAGCCGTTCACGACCGACCCGAGTACCTCACGGGTGTGCAGGGTGCGCGAGTCGTACATGGTGCCCAGGAGCCCGTCGATGGACAGGCTGGGGTTGAGGCGATGCTGGACCTTATCGATGGTCTCCATCAGCAGCGCCACGCCGCGCATCGCGAAGTACTCGCACTCCAGCGGGATCAGCACGCTAGTGGCACAGGCGAGCGCGTTGATGGTGAGCAGGCCAAGCGACGGCTGGCAGTCGATGAGGATGTAGTCGTAGTCCGGCACGACGGACTTGAGCGCGCTGCCCAGGATGTACTCGCGGCCGACCTCGCTCACGAGCTGGACCTCAGCGCCGGACAGGTCGATGTTGCTCGGCAGCAGGTCCAGGTTCTCGACGCCGGTGCCGAACAGCACGTCCTGCGCGGTGACGCCGCGCTCCATGAGCAGGTTGTAGACCGTCAGGTCGATGTCGTGCGGCTGGATGCCCAGCCCCACCGACAGCGCCCCCTGCGGGTCGAAATCGACGAGCAGGGTCTTGCGGCCCTGCTCGGCCAGTGCCGCGCCGAGGTTGATGGTCGTCGTCGTCTTGCCGACGCCGCCCTTCTGGTTGCAGATGGCCACGATGCGCGCCGGGCCGTGCGTGGCCAGCGGCTCAGGAACAGGGAAACCCGGGAGCGGACGCCCTGTCGGACCAATGTCTCCTGGCATGAGCTCGATTGCGCGGGTTGCTGCCACCAGCGATAAACCTCCCCGGGGCTCCGGTGCCTTCTAAACACAAGGAGCCACGTCGACCCAGCGTAGGAACCTTTGACGGGACAGTAGGCGCTCGGCCGGGCAGGGGCAAGGAGGCTCGCCGGACACCGGATATTAATTTGTTACTATCCGGCTTCGGGCGCTACCCCAGGGCGCGCGGATGCGCCGTTGCGTATACCTCGCGGAGCTTGTCCACCGTTACCAGAGTGTAGACCTGCGTCGTTTCCACCGAGGCGTGACCCAGCAATTCCTGCACCACGCGAATGTCGGCTCCGCCGTCCAGCAGGTGGGTCGCGAACGAGTGCCGCAGCGTGTGCGGTGACACCCCGGCGATGCCCGCCCGGCCGGCCACCTCGGCGAGCACTCCCCAGGCGCCCTGGCGGGTGAGCCGGCCGCCGCGGGCATTGAGGAACACGGCCGGGACGGCCTTCCTCGCATGGGCCGCCAGGGCCGGGCGACCGCGCACGAGGTACGCCTCCAGGGCCCGGACGGCGTAGCTGCCGACCGGAACGAACCGCTGCCTGCCGCCCTTGCCGCTGAGCAGGACGACGGGGTCGTGCTCAGCGGCAAGGGCGGGGGGCGTGCCCGGGGGCGCGGGTGCAAGCATCAGGTCATCGATGTCCAGGCCGGTCGCCTCCGAGATCCGCGCCCCGGTGCTGTACAGGAACTCAAGCAGCGCCCGGTCCCGCAGCACGCGAGGTTCCGGGTCGGTCATCGCGCCCGCCACGTCTAGCAGGCGCTCCACCTGCGCGACCGAGATGGCCTTGGGCAGCCGCCTGGGCGGGGCGGGCGGCGCTCACCTCGCGCGCCGGGTCGCTGACGGCGAGGCCGGACCTCGCGGCGAACGCGTGCATGCCGCGCACCGCGATCACCGCGCGCCCCGCGGAGCTTGCGGCTAGCGGCAGGTGCTCGTCGTCCCCTTCCCGCAAGGTCGCGAGGAACTCCGCGACGTCGCGGGGGCCGACGTCGGCCAGGCTCGCCTTTCCCCGCCCTGCCAGGTAGCCGTCGTAGCGCCGCAGGTCACGCCGGTAGGACTGGACCGTGTTGGCCGCCAGTCCCCGCTCGACGACGAGGTGCTGCAGGTACTGTTCCGCCGCGGCCGCGACGCGCACCGTCCCCATCTGGGTGACGCTAGCAGAGCCGCCGCTCCACTTTTTCGCCGACAAGGGCGACGTCCGGCCGCGCGTCGCCGTCGCCGGCCGCCGTCGGCGAAGGCCCGACGGTCAGCTCGACGTACGTGCCAGCACCGGGCGCGCTGTCGACGCGGACGGTACCGCCGGCCTCGGTGACGCGGCCGGTGATGGACTCGGCCAGGCCGATGCCTGGCGCTACCCGGGCCGGGTCGAAGCCGGACCCGTGATCCAGCACGCTCACGATGACGTGGTCGCCGACCACCGCTGCCCGCAAGATCGCCGACCTGATGCCCGAGTGCTTGGCCACATTGGTCAGGGCCTCGCCCGTCGCGGCCACGACCGCGTCCGCGACCGGGCGCGCGATGCGCCACCGCAGTGGCGACTGGCGCAACTGCGCGCTGTTGAACTCGATGCGCAGGCCCGCCGCGGTGCGCTGGGCGACGAGCCCTTGCAGGCGCGACAGCAGGTCGCCCGCCTCGCTGATGGGCGTGCCCTCGACGAGGGCGCGCAGCCAGGCCGCCTCGCCGGCGATGTGCGAGCGCAGCTCGCCGTCCGCGAGGATGCTGCGGTGCTGGACGAGCCCCTCGAGGGTCTGCAGCACCCGGTCGTGCAACATCCGCGCGTGACGGGCGCGCTCCCGTTCCCGGGCCAGGGCCGCCGCATGGGCAACGGCCAGCGCCTGGGACGCGTCGGTGGCGCGCCCGCTGCGCCGCAGCTCGCGGGCGACCCAGGCGACGATGATCGCGGCGAAGTAGCCCGCGGCGTTCGGCGCGACATTCCACGGCGGATCATGGTGGACCACGATCGCCGACGCCGCGTAGCCGACGGCGAGCAAGGTCGTGACCGTGACGACGACCTCGAGTCGCTGGTAGGCGACGCCGATCTCGTAGCTGGTGATGACCGTGAAGGAGTACATGAAGAACACCCAGGTCTGGCCGTCGGCCGCCACGGTGAGGAGCGCGCTGGCCCACAGGCAGGCCACCAGGAAGGCGACGTCCGCGCTCACCCACCACGGCCGGATCCGGCCACGCCGCCAGGAAGCGGCGACCAGGGCCGCGCTCTCCGCCACGACGGTGGCGGCCAGCACGAGGACCAGCGCCGGGGAGCGGTAGTGATGCCAGTCGAGGGCGATCACGAGGCCGACCACGGCGAGGCCGGCCGTGCGGAAGAAGGCGATGGCGCGAGCCAGCACGAGCTCGGCCCGTGCGGCGCTCGACGCTGGCGCACGGGCCTGGCCGGGACCGTCCCGTGCCCCGTCGCCGGCGCGGGCGTTCACGTCTCCTCGCCGCGGGTGATACGCGACAGGGCCGCCCTGGTCAGCTCCGCCTTGTTCCCTACCTGCAGCTTGGCCCGGATTCGCTCGACGTAGGTGTCCACGGTGGCCTTGGTGACGCCCATCCGGCGCGCCGTCTGCGCGTGGGTGAACCCGCGGGCGATGAAGTCCAGCGCCTGCTCCTCCCGCGGTGACAGCAGCGTGAGCCGAGGCTGGCCCGTGGCCTCCCGCGGCACCCGGGTGAGCTCGCTTTGCAGGATGTCGGCGAGGTGCGACGACATGGCGAAGCCGCCGCTGGCGACGGTCCTCACGGCCGACACGACCATGTCGGCCTCGGCGTCCTTGGTGACGTAGCCGGACGCGCCCGCCTGGATCGCGCCGAGCACGTCGGCGGGCCGCCCGGACGCCGAGATCACCAGGACCCGGGTCGCGGGCCTGAGGTTGGCGATGACGTCCAGGCATGGCTCGTCATCACCGAGGTAGAGGTCGAGCAGCGTCACGTCGGGCAGCCCGGCCAGGCCCGCCGGGGCGCGGGCAGGGCTGCACGACGAGGACGTCGCCCGCGTCGGCCAGCATCGACTCCAGCCCGCGCCTGGCCACCGGGTGATCGTCGATTATCGCTACCCGGATAATCTCGGCCTCCTCCGCTGCGACTGGACCGCGAGGCGGCGTGTGATCCCCGGTCACCCGGAACGCACCCTGGTCAATAGTCCCGCACGGCCGGGCTTCGCGGAAGTCAACGCCCCTCGCTCTCGCGTGCGGCGGTCCCGCCGCCCCTCGCGGGGCGGCGGGACCGCCGCGTGTCCGGGCGGCGATGTCACCCGGTGAGGAGGGACGCGCCCGACAAGGAGCCAACGAACGTGCGCATGGAGGTGAAGCCCACGTCGGTGAAGCACTGGTTGGAACCGGCGTCGCGGACCGGTCCGCAGGCCGAGCCGGTCATGCCCGTGCTGAAGCTCACCTGGATCATGCCCGCCGCGCGGACCTGGCCGGAGGACGTGCTGGCGAGCGAGATCACCGGGCCGCCGCTGTCCCCCTGGATGGTCGCGATCGCGCCGCTTGCCTGCTGGTAGGCCTGGATCACCTGGAACAGGCTGTAACCGTCGTACCACAGCACGGAAAGGCTGACGACCTTGATGTTGCAGTGCTCGCCGGAGTTCCCGCCGCCGGTGCACACGTAGTCGTTGACGGCCAGGTCCTCGTAGCCGATGACCGTCTTCCAGAAGTTAACGGAGTTGTACGGCCCGTCGAAGGCGAGGGCGTCGCCGGTGGCGCTCAGCACCCGGCCGCCGGAGCTTCCCGACGTGGCCACGGACGAGCCGTACCAGTTCGTCGAGTCCCGGCTGTAGAAGTCGCCGTGGTTGCAGTGCTGCGCGGTGGTGATGTGGGTGGCGCCCTGGTAGTAGATGGCGAACCCCGAGGAGCAGGTGGCGCCCGTGGAGGGCTCCTCATGTACCCGCCCGAGTTGAACGGCGCGTAGTCCGTGTCCCTGGTGTTGGTCGCGGTGGCCTGCACGCCCGGCTGGACGCGGACCGGAACGCCGGCGATGTTCGCGCGCAGCGCCCTGACCTGCGGGGCGCGCAATGCCGCTGGCGTCCGGGTGTACATGCCGTCGACGATGATGCCGTCGTAGCTGGCCGAGATGACCACGACGCCGGAGACCCTGAACCCGTTCCACTGGCCCGCCGCCGCCTGGTGCCAGGCCGTGCGCGCGGCCGTGTTGAGCTGCCGCAGGCTGTACCTGCGATGCTGGACCGACACCTTGACGCCCCGGCGCGCGCCCTCCGCGATGACCGCCCGCAGGAACGGGGTGCCCGGCCCCGACCACAGGAGGGTGGTCGCCTTGTGCGGCAGGTCATCGACCGAGCCGATGTAGCCGCTGCTCGCGAACCCGGCCTGGCCGATCATCCAGCCGCGGAACCGCGAGAGGGCGTCCTGGTTGCGGATGACCGCGGGACCGACCTGCGCGATGAACGCGCTGGCCACCGCGTTGTAGCGGGACGCGGCTGGCCTGCCGGCCGGGGCCGCGGGACCCGCGGTGGCGGAGACGGCCGGCAGCGTGGCCGCGAGGGCGATGGCGAGCCCGGCGAGGCCGCATAGCAGGCTGCGGTGACGTTTCACGTGCATGTACCTTCCTGACGCATCGTGAGCAATGACTCATTAACGATGCGTATCGGGCGGCATATGCGACAAGTCGTGCTTATTGACGACAGTATCCATTAACGACAGGGACCGCTGTGGTGCGGTCGTGTGGACCATATGCGGGACACGGCCGCGCGGACGACCACGGCAAGCCGCCGTCCCTCCCGGGGAAGAGGGACGGCGGCGCCGGCTGCTGCGAGCCGTGGGGGATGGTCCGGGGACCGGGCGGGGCCTGGCGTGCCCGCGCCCTGAGCGTCGCTAGGCGATGACGTCGGCGATCGGCGTGTAGGCCAGGCCGTGGGCCTGGGCCACCGGGGCGCTGGTCAGCATGCCGTCGTGGGTGGACAGGCCCGCCGCCAGGGCCGGGTCGGCCTGCAGCGCGCCCTTCCAGCCCTGGTTGGCCAGCTCGACCGCGTACGGCAGGGTCACGTTGGTCAGCGCGAACGTGGAGGTGTGCGAGACGGCGCCGGGCATGTTGGCGACGCAGTAGAACACCGAGTTGTGCACGCGGAAGGTCGGCTCGGCGTGCGTGGTCGGCCGCGAGTCCTCGAAGCAGCCGCCCTGGTCGATCGCGATGTCGACGAGGACCGAGCCGGGCTTCATGCGGGAGACCAGCTCGTTGCTGACGACCTTGGGGGCCTTGGCCCCGGCCACCAGGACCGCGCCGATGACGAGGTCGGCGTCCAGGACGGCCTTCTCGACCTCGTAGGCGTTGGAGGCGACGGTCTGGATGCGCCCCTGGTAGATGGCGTCGATCTGGCGCAGCCGGGCGATGTTGCGGTCGAGCACGGTCACCCGCGCGCCCATGCCCACCGCGATCTGGGCGGCGTGGGTGCCGGAGACGCCACCGCCGATGACGACCACCTTCGAGGCGTGGGTGCCGGGGACGCCGCCGAGCAGCGCGCCGTAGCCGCCGCCCTGGCGCATCAGGTGGTACGCGCCGACCTGCGGGGCGAGGCGGCCCGCGACCTCGGACATCGGGGCGAGCAGCGGCAGGCTGCCGTCGGCGAGCTGCACGGTCTCGTAGGCGACGGAGGTCACCTTGTTGTCGAGGAGGGCCTGGGTGCAGGCCTTGTCGGCGGCCAGGTGCAGGTAGGTGAACAGCACCAGGCCCGGGCGCATCCGGTGGTACTCCTCGGCGATCGGCTCCTTGACCTTGAGCACCATGTCCGCGATGCCCCACACCTCGCCCGGGTCGGGGATGATGGTCGCGCCGGCCGCGACGTAGGCGTCGTCCTCCAGCGACGATCCGTCGCCGGCGCCCTTCTGCACGAACACCTCGTGGCCGTGCGCGGTCAGCTCGCGAACCCCAGCCGGCGTCAGCGCGACACGGTACTCGTGGTTCTTGATCTCGCTGGGAACGCCGACCTTCATGATTGCCGCCTTTCGCCTACAACATTGCGCCTTCCGATGCACCAAGTGTGCATGATCATCGGAATATTGCCAATGATACCGAATATGATTCTATAGAATTGCCCCATGACTCTTGGAAGTTCAGAACCGGCTCCCGGCGCGGGTGGCGGCCCGAAGAGTATTCGGCCGGCCGGCGAGGCCGCGGCCCTCGACGAGACCGACCACAAGATCTTGCGCGAGCTCGGCCGGGACGCGCGGCTGCCGAACAACACGCTCGCGCAGCGGGTCGGCATCGCGCCCTCCACCTGCCTGGCCCGGGTCCGATCGCTGCGCGAGCGCGGCGTCATCCGCGGCTATCACGCCGACATCGACCCGGCGGCCCTCGGCCGGCCGCTGCAGGCCATGGTCGCGGTCAGGCTGCAGGCCGGCGCGCGCGGCCACCTGCGGTCGTTCGTCGCGGGGATGGCGCGGCTGCCCGAGGTGCTGAACGTCTTCTTCCTGGCCGGCAAGGACGACTTCCTGCTGCACGTCGCGGCGGCGTCCACGCAGGCGCTGCGCGACTTCGTCGAGCGGCTCAGCGCCAACACCGACGTCGCTTACACCGAGACGAGCCTCATCTTCGAGCATGTCCGGGCGGACCAGGGCATCCTGTAAGGAGAGGCGGCTGACCCGCGGAAGGAATCCCTACCTGAGTGCCTCGGCGATCGCGGTGACCGGGAGGTCAAGGGAGCTGCCGACCGGCTCGCTGGTCAGGGCGCCCGCGTGGGTGGACAGGCCCGCCGCCAGGGCCGGGTCGGCGTGCGTGGTCGGCCGCGAGTCCTCGAAGCAGCCCCCCTGGTCGATCGAGATGTCCACGAGCACCGAGCCGGGCTTCATGCGCGCGACCAGCGGGTTGGAGATGAGCGTCGGCGCCTTCGCGCCCGGCACAAGCACCGCGCCTATGACCAGGTCAGCGTCGAGGACGGCGTTCTCGACCTCGTAGGCGTTGGACGTGACGGTCTGGCAGTGGCCCTGGTAGATGGCGTCCGCCGCGCGGAGCCTGGCCACGTTCTTGTCTAGCAGCAGGACCTCGGCCTGCATGCCGAGGGCGATCGCCGCCGCGTTCATCCCCGAGACGCCCGCGCCGAGGACCACGACCTTCGCCGCGTACACGCCGGACACGCCGCCCATCAGGACGCCCCGTCCGCCGCCGTCGCGCTGCAGGTGATGCGCGCCCACTTGCGGTGCCATCCGGCCCGCGACCTCGGACATCGGGGCGAGCAGCGGCAGGGAGCCGTCCTCGAGCTGCACGGTCTCGTAGGCGACGGACGTGACCTTGCGGTCCAGGAGCGCCTGGGTGCAGGCCCGGTCCGCGGCCAGGTGCAGGCAGGTGAACAGCACCAGGCCCTCGTGCATGCGGTGGTACTCCTCGGCTACCGGCTCCTCGACCTTGAGGACCATGTCGGCGGCGCTCCACACGTCGTCAGCCGATACCAGGATCGTCGCCCCGGCCGCGATGAACTCCTCGTCGGGCAGGGACGAGCCGGCGCCGGCGTCCTTCTCGATGAGAACCTCATGCCCCTCCCGCGTGAGCTCGTGCACCCCGGCCGGGGTGATGGCGACGCGGTACTGGTGGGTGCCTTCGCGGTCGCTGGCGGTCAGTCCTCCGGCGCGTCGGCTGGGCGGAGGCCGGTGAACCCTTCCCGCACCGCAACATACCCGGCAAGCAGGCCCGCTATCGTCGCGCCGTTGTGCAGCCTGCCGGCCAGGATCGCGTCCGCGGCGTCCTTGAGCGGAAGCCAGCCGGTGACGATGAGGGCCTCCTCGTCCTCCCTCAGGTAAGTGTGGTCAGCAGCCGGCGTGAGGTCACGGGCGAGGAAGATCCGCAGCCGCTCGTTGGTGAAGCCGGGCGAGGAGTAATGGTCGACGAGCGAGTGCCACGTCCTGGCCTGGTACCCCGTCTCTTCCAGGAGCTCCCGCTGAGCCGCCGTCACCAGCGGCTCTCCCGGGTGGTCCCGCAGGCCGGCCGGAAGCTCCCACATGAGCTTCCGCGCGGGGTGGCGGTACTGGCGGATCATCAGGGCCCGGTTGGCGTCGTCGAGGGCGAGGACGGCCACGGCACCAGGATGAGTGATGACCGAGCGCTCCGCGACGCGGCCGCCGGGCATGTGAACCTTGTCCGTCCGCACGGTAATGAGCCAGTGGCGGAACACCTCGCGGGTCTCGTCGACCGGCCAGCTCTCCGGCCGGTCCTCGAAGGAGGTCTCGCTCTCGCTCATGCGGAAGCGACTGCCTTGGCTGCCGTGATGGTGGCGTCCGAGCTGCGGGAGTGGGCGATCGCGGCGGCGATCAGGCCGCTGAACAGCGGGTGCGGCCGGGTCGGGCGGGACAGGAACTCCGGGTGCGCCTGGGTGGCGACGAAGAACGGGTGCACGTCCGGCGGCAGTTCGACGAACTCGACGAGGCGGCCGTCCGGCGACAATCCCGAGAACACCAGGCCCGCTTGCTCAAGGCGCGCCCGGTAGGCGTTGTTCACCTCGTAGCGGTGCCGGTGGCGCTCCTCGACCGTGGGCTGGTCGCCGTAGAGCCGCGAGACGATGGTGCCCGGCTTGAGGCTCGCCGGGTACAGGCCCAGCCGCATCGTGCCGCCCATGTCGCGCTCGCCGGCGACCACGTCCTCCTGGTCGGCCATGGTGGCGATGACGGGGTCATGAGTGCCGGGGTCGAACTCGGCGCTGTTGGCGTCGGCGATGCCGGCCAGGTGCCGGGCCGCCTCGACGACCAGGCACTGGAGGCCGAGGCAAAGGCCAAGGAGCGGGACCTTGTGCTCCCTCGCGTACCGGATCGCGCCGATCTTGCCCTCGATGCCGCGAACGCCGAAGCCACCGGGGATCAGTATCCCGTCCACGCCGTCCAGTTCCGCCGCCGCGCCCTCGGGGGTCTCGCAGCTGTCGCTCGGCACCCAGCGAATGTCGACCTTGGCATCGTTGCCGAACCCGCCGGCCCGCAGAGCCTCGGCCGGGGACAGGTAGGCGTCGGGCAGGTCAACGTACTTGCCGACCAGGGCGATCGTGATCTGCCTGGCCGGGCGGTGGACCGTCCTGAGCAGCTCGTCCCACTCCGTCCAGTCCACGTCACGGAACGGCAGGTCCAGCCTGCGCACCAGGTAGGCGTCCAGGCCCTCGGAATGCAGCACCTTGGGGATGTCGTAGATCGACGGGGCGTCCGGGGCGGAGACGACGGCTTCCTCGTCCACGTCGCACATGAGGCTGATCTTGCGCTTGAGGTCATCGCTGATCGGCCGGTCCGACCGCGCGACGATCGCGTCAGGCTGGATGCCGATAGAGCGCAGCGCGGCCACGGAGTGCTGGGTCGGCTTGGTCTTCAGCTCGCCGGACGGGCCGATGTACGGCAGCAGGCTCACGTGCAGGAAGAAGCAGCGGTCCCGGCCGATCTCGTGCCGGATCTGGCGGATCGCCTCCAGGAACGGCAGGCTTTCGATGTCGCCGACCGTGCCGCCGACCTCGGTGATCACCACGTCGGTCTCGGGCGAGCCCATCGCGAGGATGCGCTCCTTGATCTCGTTCGTGATGTGCGGGATGACCTGGACGGTGTCGCCGAGGTAGGCGCCGCGCCGCTCCTTGGCGATCACGCTGGAGTAGACCTGGCCCGTGGTGACGTTGGCCTCACCGGACAACCGGGTGTCCAGGAACCGCTCGTAGTGGCCGACGTCGAGGTCGGTCTCCGTGCCGTCGTCGGTGACGAAGACCTCGCCGTGCTGGAACGGGTTCATCGTGCCGGGGTCGACGTTGAGGTACGGGTCCAGCTTCTGCATGACCACCCGCAGGCCGCGCATCTTCAGCAGGCGGCCGAGGCTGGAGGCGGTCAGCCCCTTGCCGAGGCTGGAGGCCACGCCCCCGGTGACGAACAGGTGCTTGGTCTGCACTGGCCTGGACTGGCCGGGCAGCGGGCGGCGGGCCGCCCTGGGCTGCTGCGACTGCTGGGCTTTGGTGGCCTTCGCCTTTGAGGTCGCGGCCGGGCCTGAGCTTGCGTGGCCCGGCCTTGCCTGGCTTGCGACGCTGTTGGCTGATCCTGAGCTGTTTGCTGAACCAGAGCTAGCAGGTGATGCGGCCAATATGAGACTCCCGTGGTCGGCGATGTCGCGGCCGGAGGCCGCAAGGTCCACGGGCCACCAGGATATCATGCCACCGACCACTACCTGGGCAGCCGTCCGTTTTCGCAGGTTATTCGACCCCGCGCAGCGCTGAGTGGCCGGCGGCCGAGGACTCCGCCGGGTGGTCCGCCGGCCTGTCGGCCTCGCCGAACCGGGCCAGCATGACCGCGCTCGCCACGGCCAGCAGGAAGCCGACGGCGGCGGCCGGCTCAAGTCCCGGCCGGGTCGTGTCACCGAGGAAGACGACGCCGATCACGGCCGGCGGGAGCGTCTCGGCGAGCACGATGGCGGCGGTCGCCACGGTGACGCTGCCGCCCTCCAGCGCCGTGGCGTAGAACATGAAGGAGACGATGCCCGCCGCGATCACGGCGTACGCGGCCGGGTCGCGCAGGAGCGTCAGGGGCGCGAAGCCGTTGAGCACGCGCGCCGCGATGCCGAGCACGCCGTAGCCGAGGCCGGCGACGGTGCCGAGCAGCAGGGTGCGCGCCGGATCGCGCAGCCGGGCCGCCACGAGGCCGGCAATCGCCAGGCCGGCGATGGCGAGGATGAGCGCGAGCTTGAACACCGCCCCGGCCTGGGTCGCGCCCTCGGCGCCGGCCGATGAGCCGAGCAGGCCGACCCCGGCGACCACCCCGATCACCGCGAGCCACTCGCGCCAGGACAAGACGACGCCGATGAGAAGGGAGGCGAGCACCGCGGTGACCGCGAGGTTGGCGGCCACCATCGCCTGCACGGCGAACAGCGGCAGCCGCTGCAGCGCCACGAGCTGCGCGACGAACCCCAGGGCGTCGAGGCAGATGCTGGCCACGAACCGCCACTGCGACAGCATCCGAACAAGGAGGCCCGGGTCGACTCCGCTGCCCTCGCCCACCTCACGTGTGCTGGCCTCGCGCACGGCGACCGCCTGCATGACGGTGGCAATCCCGTACAGCAGCGCGGCCACTACCCCGGCGACCAGACTTGTCACCATAATGATTACCTTACGCTGAGCCAGCGGTCAGGCTGCATCCAGGTTTCGCACTATGCCAGATACTGAGGTTTCGCGGGCCATGGGTGGCCGGCGTGGCCTGGCAGCAACCCATGCCGGCCAGCTACGCGCCCTCGAGGATCGGCGCAACCCTCGTGACCGTGGAGTTTATCGCCATGGATGATACTCCTGGGCCAACGAGGCACGCAAGGTAATCCGACTCGAACGGGGCGTCACCGAAGTGCCCGGGCTGGCCGGGCTTCCCAGCTCGTCCACAGCGGGCGGTAGCCCATCCTGTTCCAGAACGGCCCCGACAGCGGGTTCACCTGAGAGTGGTGCAGCAGCGTGACGGCCACCCCCGTGCTGTCCAGCCGCGCGTGCAGCGCGCGCACGAGCATCGCGCCCACCCCGGTGTCGCGCTCCTGCGGCACCACGAACATCGTCTGCAGGTACGCGGCGGGCGACCGGACGGTCATTCCGGCGATCCAGCCCGCCTCACCTGGCGGCTGGGTGACGAGCAGGCCGATGGCGCGCCCGTCCCGCTCGGCTAGCCAGGTCCACATCGCCTGCCGCTCCAGGCTCGCCCGGACCTCCTGGCGCACCAGGTAGGCGGTATCCCGCCGCCAGACCGGGCCGCCGAAGTGCCCGTCGTACCTGATCAGCTGCAGTTCCAGGTCGAGTACCTGCTCCTCGTCGCCAGGCCCGGCGGCACGGATGGTCACGCCGGGAACCTGGCGCGGCGGCCGCGACGGCCCGGCCGGGCGGGTCCGCGCGGCGATGACGGTCAGCGGCTGCAGTCCGTGGCGCAGCAGCGCCCGGACGCCGGTGATGTCGCGGCTCGGCCAGGTGACCCCGGCGGAGGTGTCCTCGCCGCGCGTCGCGGCGACGCCGGCGAGGTGATCGCGCCACTGCGACAGCAGCGCGTCCGTCGCCTGGTAGGTGTCCTGGCCGGTCAGCCGGGGAGTCAGCAAGAACCGGTCGGCCGCTCCCCAGGTCTGGTTGAGCGAGTCCGCCGGGACGTGATGGTGCACGCACACGCCCAGGCCCACCATGCGGCCGGTCGTCGGCGTTCACGACCAGAGGCTCGCCGCACCCGGCGGGCATCGACGACGGGTCAGGCAGCAGCGGGTCGATGGCCTGCCAGCGCCGCGCCACCGCGCGGTTGATGTCACGCACGGCATCGCGGACCACCCAAGGCACGGCAAACCTCCCGGCTCTGCTCTCCCGGGGACACCGCGGACCCCGTGTCGCATTTCCGGACGAACACTACCCGGCGGGCCGGGGGGTCGCCACCCCCGCACGTCGTACCCGGGCCAGGCGGTCAGGCGCCCGCTACACGCCAGCCGCTTGCATGCCGCGCAGCTCGCGCTTGAGCTCCTTGATCTCGTCGCGGATCCGGGCGGCGACCTCGAACTGCAACTCGGCGGCCGCCGCGTGCATCTGCTCGGTGAGCTGCTGGATGAGCGCGACGAGGTCGCCGCGGGCCGCTCCGCCGCCCGCGGCCAGCTCGGCCAGCGCCGCCACCTCGCCGCTGGCCCCCGCCACCCCTCGCGCCGCCGCGCGGGCACGGGAGGACAGGCCCGGTACGGGCGACTTGCCGCGCGACTGCTGCCGCCCGCCCCCGCCGATGAGCTGCTCGGTGTCGGCGTCCTCGCGGATGATCTGGTCGAGGATGTCGGCGATCCGCTTGCGCAGCGGCTGCGGGTTGATGCCGTGGTCGAGGTTGTAGGCGATCTGCCTGTCGCGCCGCCGGTTGGTCTCGTCGATGGCCCGCTCCATCGAGGGAGTGACCTTGTCCGCGTACATGTGGACCTCGCCGGACACGTTGCGCGCGGCGCGGCCGATGGTCTGGATCAGCGACGTGCCGGAGCGCAGGAAGCCCTCCTTGTCGGCGTCGAGGATGGCCACCAGCGACACCTCGGGCAGGTCGAGGCCCTCGCGGAGCAGGTTGATGCCGACGAGCACGTCGAACTCGCCCAGGCGCAGCTCGCGCAGCAGCTCGATGCGGCGCAGCGTGTCGACCTCACTGTGCAGGTAGCGGGCGCGGACGCCGTTCTCCAGCAGGTAGTCAGTCAGGTCCTCGGACATCTTCTTCGTCAGGGTCGTCACCAGGACGCGCTCGTCGCGGCTGGCCCGCAGCTGGATCTCCCCCAGCAGGTCGTCGATCTGGCCCTTGGTCGGCTTGATGAGGACCTGCGGGTCAACGAGGCCAGTGGGCCGGATGACCTGCTCGACGACGTCGCCGCCGGCCTGCTGCAGCTCATACGGGCCGGGCGTCGCCGACAGGTAAATGGTCTGATCGATCCGCTCAAGGAACTCATCCCAGGTCAGCGGCCGGTTGTCGATGGCGCTCGGCAGGCGGAACCCGTGGTCGACCAGGACCCGCTTGCGGGAGACGTCGCCCTCATACATCGCGCCGATCTGGGGGACGGTCTGGTGCGACTCATCCAGCACGAGGAGGAAGTCCTCGGGGAAGTAGTCAAGCAGCGTATTGGGCGGGGTGCCGACGTCGCGGCCATCGATGTGACGGGAGTAGTTCTCGATCCCTGAGCAGCTGCCGACCTGCCGCATCATCTCGATGTCGTAGGTGGTGCGCATCCGCAGCCGCTGGGCCTCCAGAAGCTTGCCCTGGCGCTCCAGCTCCGCCAGCCGGTCGCCAAGCTCGGCCTCGATCCCGGCGATGGCGCGCTCCATCCGCTGCTCGCCGGCGACGTAGTGGGAGGCGGGGAAGACGTACAGCTCCTCGTCCTCGCTGATCACCTCGCCAGTCAGCGGGTGCAGCGTGGACAGCCGCTCGATCTCGTCACCGAACATCTCGATCCGGACGGCGAGCTCCTCGTACTGCGGGATGATCTCGATCGTGTCGCCGCGCACCCGGAAGGTACCGCGGGTGAAGGCGATGTCGTTGCGCGCGTACTGCATGCCCACGAGCTTGCGCAGCAGCCCCTCGCGCTCGACGGTGTCGCCGAGCTTCACCTTCAGCATCCGGTCGACGTACTCCTGCGGGGTGCCCAGGCCGTAAATGCACGACACCGAGGACACCACGATCGTGTCCCGCCGGGTCAGCAGCGAGTTAGTCGCCGAGTGGCGTAGCCGCTCGACCTCATCATTGATCGAGGAGTCCTTCTCGATGTAGGTGTCGGTCTGCGCGATGTACGCCTCGGGCTGGTAGTAGTCGTAATACGAGACGAAGTACTCGATGGCGTTTTCCGGCAGCATCTCGCGCAGCTCGTTGGCGAACTGGGCCGCGAGCGTCTTATTGGGGAGCATCACGAGCATCGGGCGCTGCAGCCGCTCGGCGATCCACGCCACGGTCGCCGTCTTGCCCGTGCCGGTCGCGCCGAGCAGGACGGTGTCCTTGTCCCCCGCGTTCACCCGCTTCTCGATCTCGGCGATCGCGCGGGGCTGGTCCCCGGCGGGGGTCATGTCCGTGATGACCTCAAACGGTGCCACCCGCCGCTGCAAGTCGGTAACCGGCCGCACGCAGTCACCTCCACTCCGCTTGCCCACTCCGCGCGCCCGATAAATCAGGCCACCGACATCCTCACTCCAACTCTACGGCGGGGGTCTGACATTCCAGGGCGACCGTTACCGGCCACGGCATCCAGGGTGCGAACAGACTATTAACGCGGGCTGGCCGTGGCCCGCGAGGCGAAGCTCAGCCCAGACCTCGGCGACCCGCTTGTCCAGTTCGTCCAGCGTGCCGGAGTTGTCGATCACGATGGTGGCGATCGCCAGCCGCTGCTCGCGCGTCGCCTGCGCCGCCATCCGGGCCGCCGCCTGCGCCGCCGTCATCCCGCGGTTGGCCACGAGCCGGGACACCTGCAGCTCGGCCGGCACGTCCACGACGATGACCAGGTCGAATCCGTCGCTCCTGCCGCCCTCGGCCAGCAGCGGGATGTCATGGACGAGAACCAGGTCATCTCCTTGAGCGGCGATCGCCGCGTCCTCGGCCGCGCGGACGCGCTCGTGCACGAGGGGATGAATGATGCCGTTCAGCGTCGCCAGGGCCTTGGGGTCGCCGAAGACGATCTCGCCGAGTTTCGGCCGGTCCAGCGCCCCGTCGCCGTCGAGCACGCCAGGCCCGAAAGACTCCGCTATCCGCGCCAGCCCGGGCGTGCCCGGCTCGACGACCTCGCGTGCCGCCTTGTCCGCATCCAGGACGACCGCGCCGTGCGCCGCCAGCCGCTTCGATACCTCGCTCTTGCCCGCACCGATCCCGCCGGTCAGCCCAACCCGCAGCACGTTTCCTCCATCTCACCGCTTCGCCCGCCGTTGCACCGCATGGACGGCAGCGAGCCGCTCGCCGGGTTTCCCCTTGATGATCGCACGAGCCAATCACGCGATCCACCTGTCCGCAGCTACGGCGGCGGGGCCGATCGCGGGATGTAGCGCGCACGGCAAAAATGCCGGTGGCCCGGCCCCGCGGGATGCGGGGCCGGGCCACCGGCGATAGCGAGCTAACGTCAGCTCTGGCCGCCGGACAGCTTCTCGCGCAGGGCGGCGAGCGCCTCGTCCGATGCCAGCGTGCCACCAGGCTCGTCGGCACCCTCCGAACTCGACGCGGCGGCGCGCCCGCGGGGCGCGCGGCCGCCCGAGGCGGCAGCGGCGTCGTCGCCCTCCTCGCCGCTTTCCTCGGCCTTGGCGCGGGACTCCTCGATCTGGCGGCGGTGCGCCTCGAAGCGGGCGCGCGCTTCGGCGTACTGGCGCTCCCACTCCTCACGCTGCGTGCTCGTAGCCCGGGCAGCCACTCGCCCGTCTCCGGGTCGAAGCCCTCGGGGTACTCGTAGTTGCCCTGGTCGTCGTAGGTCGCGGGCATGCCGTACAGCGTCGGGTCGAAGTCGTCACCGGCGGACTCGACGGCGCCCTCGTTGGCCTGCTTAAGCGACAACGAGATGCGGCGGCGGTCCAGGTCGATGTCGATGATCTTGACGAAGATCTCCTCGCCCACCTGGACGACCTGCTCGGGGATCTCGACGTGACGGTCGGCCAGCTCGGAGATGTGCACCAGGCCCTCGATGCCCTCCTCGACGCGAACGAACGCGCCGAAGGGCACCAGCTTGGTGACGCGCCCCGGGACGACCTGCCCGATCTGGTGGATCCGGGCAAACTGCTGCCACGGGTCCTCCTGGGTGGACTTCAGCGACAGCGAGACACGCTCGCGGTCCATGTCCACGTCCAGGACCTCGACCGTGACCTCCTGGCCGACCTCGACGACCTCGCCCGGGTGGTCGATGTGCTTCCAGGACAGCTCGGACACGTGGACGAGGCCGTCCACTCCGCCAAGGTCGACGAAGGCGCCGAAGTTGACGATGGAGGACACGACGCCCTTGCGGATCTGGCCCTTGCGCAGCGTGTTGAGGAACGTGTGGCGCACCTCGGACTGCGTTTGCTCGAGCCAGGCGCGGCGGGACAGGACCACGTTGTTGCGGTTCTTGTCCAGCTCGATGATCTTGGCCTCGATTTCGCGGCCAACGTAAGGCTGCAGGTCGCGAACCCGGCGCATCTCCACCAGCGACGCCGGCAGGAAGCCGCGCAGGCCGATGTCGAGGATCAGGCCGCCCTTGACGACCTCGATGACGGTGCCGGTGACGACGCCGTCCTCCTCCTTGATCCTCTCGATCGTGCCCCACGCACGCTCGTACTGAGCGCGCTTCTTGGACAGGATCAGGCGCCCTTCCTTGTCCTCCTTCTGGAGGACAAGCGCCTCGATGTGCTCGCCGGTCTTTACGACCTCGTGCGGGTCGACATCGTGCTTGATCGACAGTTCCCGTGACGGGATGACGCCTTCTGTCTTGTAGCCGATATCGAGCAGAACCTCGTCTCGATCGACCTTGACGACGGTCCCCTCGACGATGTCACCGTCGTTGAAATACTTGATGGTCTGGTCGATCGCGGCGAGGAATGCCTCCTCAGACCCGATGTCGTTGACCGCTACCTTGGGGGTCGAGGTGGCTTGCGTGCTGCTCGTCATGTGTGGGATGGCTCCGGATGCGGACAGGATAGGGATGTTGTCGCGCTGAGAGCCAATGCAGTGTTCCCTCGGGACTGCTCCCAAGGGACCACGAACGCGCGGGACCTACCTGGCCGGGTTACGACCCAAGCACGCCCCGGCGGCCGACCGGCATGGTCACCTGACCATACCGAGCCGCACGAGGACACAGCGCAGCGTTCAGAATATGAAGTAAACCGTTCGAGGTCAATCCAACCAGGCTACAACTGGGACTCAGCTTTGTGAACCTGTGTTGCCCGCGAGACAGTACCCAGCGTAGCGCGGACCGTACCAGCGAGAACGAGCAGAGGTACCCCCGGGCAAGTCAGTGACCGGCCTCGCGCCCAGCTTCGGCCGGTTCCGGTGGACACCTCAAGCGGCACCCGCAGCTGCGCGGCCCCGCCCATCTCGGCCTCGACGAGGGAGCGCATCGCCGCCAGCTCGCCCGGCGCGACCTCGAAGATCAGCTCGTCGTGGACCTGCAGCAGCATCCGGGAGCGCAGCCCGGCCGAGGGCGAGCGCGGACGAGACGCGGAGCATCGCCAGCTTGATGACGTCCGCCGCGGACCCCTGGATGGGGGCGTTCAGCGCCATCCGCTCGGCCATCTCACGGCGCTGCCGGTTGTCGGAGGTCAGGTCGGGCAGGTAGCGCCGCCGCCCCATGATCGTCTGCGTGTAGCCGTCCACCCGCGCCTGGGCGACGACGGACTGCAGGTAGTCGCGTACCCCGCCGAACTCCTTGAAGTACTCGTCCATCAGCCCGCGCGCCTCCTCGACGGAGATCCGCAGCTGGCCGGACAGGCCGTACGGCGACAGGCCGTAGGCGAGCCCGTAGTTCATGGCCTTGATCTTCGCCCGCTGCTGCGGGGTCACGTCCTGCGGCGCGACCCCGAACACCCGCGACGCCGTCGCCGCGTGGAAGTCGTGCCCCGACTCGAAGGCCGCCATCAGGGCCGCGTCCCCCGACAGGTCCGCCATGATGCGAAGCTCGATCTGGCTGTAGTCGGCGGTCAGCAGGGTCTCAAAGCCCGCGCCGACGACGAACCCCTCGCGGATGCGGCGGCCGGTCTCGGTGCGGATCGGGATGTTCTGCAGGTTCGGGTCCGTGGACGACAGCCGGCCGGTGGCCGCGACCATCTGGTTGAACGTCGTGTGGATGCGCCCGTCTACGTTGGCCATGGGGATCAGCGAGTCGACGATCGACTTCAGCTTCGCGACGTCCCTGTGGTGCAGCAGGTGCTCCAGGACCGGGTGCCCGGTCGACGCGAGCAGCGTGGTCAGCGCCTCGGACTCCGTGGTGTACCCGGTCTTGATCCGCTTCGTCTTGGGCAGGCCGAGCTCGGTGAACAGCACCTCCTGCAGCTGCTTGGGCGAGCCGAGGTTGAACTCGTGGCCCACCACGGCGTAGGCCGCGTGCTCGGCCGATTTCACCTCGGCGTGCAGCATCGCCGACATGTCCGCGAAGTGGTCGGTGTCCGCGGCGATCCCGGTCCGCTCCATCTGGGCGAGCACCCCGACGAGCGGCAGCTCGATCTCGCGCAGCAGCGTGCTCGCGCCCCGCCGGTCCAGGTCCGCGTCTAGCGCCGCCGCCAGGTCGAGGGTGGCACGGGCGCGCCGTGCCAGCGCGGCCGCGTCCTCCTCCTCACCAGACCCGTCCAGGGTCAGCTGGCCGGTGGCGGGCGCCTCATCGCCGAGCTCCCGGCCCAGGTAGCGGAGGGCGAGGTCAGCGAGGTCAAAGGTGCGCTGCCCCGGCAGCGCGAGGTAGGCGGCCAGCGCCGTGTCGCTGGTGATCCCGTTCAGGACGAACCCGTTGTCCCCGATCGCGTGAAGAGGGCCCTTGGCGTCATGGATGGCCTTGGGGCTGCTGGCGTCGGCGAGCCAGCGCCCGAGCGCCGCGTCGTCGTCGGCCGTGAGCGTGGTGGGATCGAGGTACGCCGCCGACCCGTCCGCCGCCGCGATCGCCAGGCCCGTCAAGATCCCGGTGCCCCGTGCCCAGCTTCCGGCGGCGGCCAGGCCGGTCCGTTGGGAAACGATGTGCTCGTCAAGCCAGGCGGCCACCTCTTCGGGCCCGAGCACCGCGACGTCGCTGTTGAATCCGTCTGCGGCCGCCCTGCCTTCCCCGCCCACCCCACCCCCGGCGGGAGCGACGCCCGCGGGCGTTCCCGGGCCCGCGAGGCCGTCGGGGAAGGTCTGGTAGAGGCGGTCGCGCAGGACGCGGAACTGGAGGGTGTCGAAGAGCTGGTGGATGACATTCCGGCTCCACGGGCTGGGGACCAGGTCGGCCGGGGCGGCGCCGACGATGTCGGCGGGCAGGTCGGTCATCAGGGTCGTCAGCTGGCGGTTGCGCAGCACGCTGCCGAGGTTGGCGCGCAGCGCGTCCCCGGTCTTGCCCTTGACCTCGTCAACCCGGTCCACCAGGTTCTGCAGCGAGCCGAAGTCCTGGATCCACTTGGTCGCGGTCTTCTCCCCCACGCCAGGGATGCCGGGCAGGTTATCGCTGCTGTCGCCGCGCAGCGCCGCGAAGTCCGGGTACTGCGCCGGGGTCAGGCCGTACTTCTCGACGAGGCCCGTCGGGTCGTAGCGCTTCATGTCCGAGACGCCGCGGCTGTTGTACAGCACGGTGACGTGGTCATTGACCAGCTGGAACGTGTCGCGGTCCCCGGTGACGATGAGGACGTTCATCGCGTCCTTGACGGCCTCGGTGGCGAGCGTGGCGATGATGTCGTCGGCCTCATAGCCGGAGGCGGACAGGTGCCGGATCCCGAGCGCGTCCAGGACCTCGAGGATAAGGCTGAGCTGGCTGAAGAAGCTGTCGGGCGTCTTGGCCCGGCCCGCCTTGTACTCGTCGTACTGCTGGTGGCGGAACGTTGGCTCCCGGCGGTCGAACGCGACCGCGACGTGCGTCGGCTTCTCGTCACGCAGGACATTGATGAGCATCGCGGTGAAGCCGTAGACGGCGTTCGTCGGCTGGCCCGTGGTGGTGGCGAAGTTCTCCTCGGGGAGCGCGTAGAACGCGCGGTACGCCAGCGAGTGCCCGTCGAGCAGCAGGAGCCTGTCAGTCACGGAGTTCACTCTACGGCCAGCGGGCAGGCGCCGGCCCGGTTCACCGCACGGGCGCCGGTGGCCGGCGGTTCCGCGGAACCGCCGGCCACCGGTCATCGTGGTCGGGTCAGGGTCAGCCGTTGGATGAGAAGGCGAAGATCGTCGTCGAAGTCAGCGTGTGGCCCGCGGCCAGCTCGGTGGACGGGAAGTTGGGCTGGTTCGGCGCGTCCGGGAAGTGCTGGGTCTCGAAGGTGTAGCCAGCGCCCTGCCGGTAGGTGTGGCCGGAGATGCCCACCAGCGTGCCGTTCAGGAAGTTGCCGCTGTAGAACTGCACGCCGGGCTGGTCGGTCCAGACGGTCAGCTCACGGCCGCTGGCGACGTCCCAGGCGCGGGCGGCCAGGTTCAGGCCGTCCGGTCCTGTCGTGGCCTTGGTCTTGGGGTTGAGTACCCAGTTGTGGTCGTAGCCCTGGGCGATGAGCAGCTGGTTGTCGGCCGCGGGGGCATTGTCCGGCGCGCTGACGTCATCGATCCGGCTGCCGATGGTGTGCGGAGAGCGGAAGTCGAACGGCGTGCCCGCGACGGGAGCGTCGTTGCCGAGCGGGATCTGGGTGGTGTCGGTCGGGTTGTAGGTCTTCGCGTTGATCTGCAGGAACTGGCTGTACTCCGAGCCCGCCACGGAAGCCTCGCCCGCCAGGTTGAAGTAGCTGTGGTTGGTCAGGTTGACGACCGTGTTGAGGTTGGACGAGTTATTGACGACCTTGTACTTGATCCCGAGCTGGTCGGAGTTGTTCAAGGTGAATGTCACGTAAGTGGTGATCTTGGCCGGGTAGCCGGTGCAGCCGTTCGGGCAGCCGGGGGTGCCCGGCGCGCCGCTTGAGTCGCCGTTCGGGCTGATCAGCCGGAGGGTGACGCCGACCTCGCTGCTGGTGGCGATGAGGCCGCCGACCTGGCTCCAGACGTGATCGCCGAAGCCGACGAGGCCGCCGTGCAGGGCGTTCACGCCGTTGTTGATGGGCAGCGTGTAAGTGACCGGGCCGACACCAGGCTGGTTAAGCGTGAAGGTGCCCTTGGCGATCCGGTTGCCGTACCGGCCGATGGTCTCGCCGAAGTACGGGCCGCCGTTGGCCGTGACCGGCGGGCTGTCCTTGGTGACGTAGTCGTTCAGCTTCTTGAAGCCGAGTACGACGTCGGGGTCGGCGTGGTGACGGCCCGGCACGTCGATGGACTGGATGATGCCGCCGTAGCTGAGCACGCTGACCGACATGTTGCGGTCGTTAGTCAGCGTGTAGCGGTACGTCGGCGTCTTCGCATTGGTGTACGGCTCAATCGTGTTTCCGAAAAACTGCTTGCTGATGGCCAGCTTGCCGTGCAGGGCGGTGCTCGCCGCTGCGGGGGTCCGGGGGGCCGCGTTCGCCTGGCTGGCGGCCACGCCGCCGGCCACGAGGGCCGCGACCGCCACCGTGATGGCACCCGCCCTGACTCTGCGCCGCCTGCGACCGCTCTTCCCGTGCTCCTCACTCATACTGCGCGCTCCCTTCATCGGGTCTCGCCAGAATCCGCGCCACTGCGGATTCCCTCTGTGATTGTTAGCGCTAACAAGCCACTTTGTCACCCCCTGTTGGCATGATCATTTGAAATGTCCCAGGGGTGCCAATGGCGATTGCCGCCCATGAAGCTGCTGTGCCACGCGTGCCAGGCGCCGACCAATTCGGCACCTGCGCACCTGGCGCCCTAGAGCGGCAGCCAGGCCACAGACGTCACTTAAGAGGCTCAGCCGACGGGCCTGGTACCAGCCCGCCACGCCACCGAGATGAGATCGTTATCAAAGTCGCGAAGTTGCTCCCGGTGCAATCGCGCCGGCACGTGCCGTTGCCGACGCGCAGTTCGGAGCCGCTACGCGGTCTTGCTGGCACCGGGCACTGGCCGGAGGGCGCGCGCCAAGGTGAACATGGCGGAATCGGGACATGACCATCCGCAGTCCAGCAGGCCTCTTCCTGGACAACTGCCTTTTGCCGTGCGGGCGGCGAGTCAGTAACGTCTGTACAGCGGACCCGGGGGCCCCAGTAGAGAACGTGTCAGGCCGGGGAAGGCGGACACGGTACCAACGGGTCCCCGGGTCCCCCCGAGCATCGGCTCGCCCGGTTGGCTCACACCAGGCTGGCTCAGTCGGCGCTTCCCGCGTCCCCGGTGTCGCTGCCCATGGTCCCCTCGATGACGGCCTCCGCCACCTTGCGCATGGTCAGCCGGCGGTCCATCGACGTCTTCTGTATCCACCGGAAAGCCTGCGGCTCAGTCATGCCATGCTCGGACTGGAGCAGGCCCTTGGCCCGGTCCAGCAGCTTGCGGACCTCCAGCCGGTCCCGCAGCGTCGCCACCTCCTCGTCCAGCGCCTTGATCTCGGTATAGCGGCTGACCGCCATCTCGATCGCGGGCACCAGGTCAGCCTTGGTGAATGGCTTGACCAGGTAGGCCATGGCGCCCGCGTCACGCGCCCGCTCCACCAGCTCACGCTGCGAGAACGCCGTGAGGATGACCACCGGGGCGATCCGGTCCGCCGCGATTCGCTCCGCGGCCGATATCCCGTCGAGCACGGGCATCTTCACGTCAAAGATGGCCAGGTCGGGACGGAGATCGGTCACCTTCTCGATCGCTGCCTCCCCGTCAGCCGCCTCCGCGACCACGGAGTAGCCTTCCTCTTCGAGCATTTCCTTGAGGTCCAGGCGGATGAGCGCCTCATCCTCCGCAATGACGACACGTAGCGCGTTCTGACTCACGACCAAAAGCCTATCGCCACGCGGTACATTGTCTGCGAGCGCAGTAGCCGGGATGGTGGAATCGGCAGACACGGACGTCTCAAAAGCGTCTGCCTGAGAGGGCGTGCGGGTTCAAGTCCCGCTCCCGGCACGAGGCCCCCCGGCTGGTCGTCGCCTCCGGCGACTTCCCGGAAGCCCGCAGCACCTCCCCGGGGGGCGACCCCCGGACCCCCGATGCCGGCTAGGCTGGTCGTCGCCCTTCGGGCCTCAAGGCAACCTCGCCGTGCCCTGCGGTGCCTACACGCGGGAGCGAACGCACCCGCTGGCGGTAGCGGTGTTGCGGGATCCGGCACCCGCTGCCGCCAGCGGGTGCCCCACAGAACACCAGAACCGCCAGCGGGTGGAGCTTTCCACCACACCGTCACCGCCAGCGGGGGGACGGCCGGGGATACCGGCCCGCGGGCTGGGGCGCCTGGCGGGTCCGTTGGGCTAGAAGTTCCTGGTGATTGTTATCACGGTCCACATGCCGAGATTGATGCGATCACCGTCGTGCAGCTGGATCATCACCCCGGAAGGGATGTCCTGGCCGTTCACCTGGGTGCCATTGGAGGTCCGGAGGTCGACGATCGACCACGTGCCGTCCGAGCCGGCGAGCAGGCGCGCGTGCTCGCGCGACACACCGGTGTCGGTCGGCGGGCCGCCGGGCGGTGAGGTGAGGTCGATCTCCGGGTGGATGTTCCTGGACGAGCTGCGCCTCCCGATGAGGAGCTCGGTGCCGGACAGCGGGAACTGCCGCACCGCGGAGCTCTGCGGGAAGCTGATCATCTCCCCCGCTGAGGCGTCCGACGCCCACACCCGGTCGTAGTAACCGCGGTCCGCCGCGACCAGCGCGGTCCAGGTCCCGAAGCGCGCCGGATCACCGCCCCGCGACACCGGGGGCACCTGCGAGCGCCCGGCGCCGGGTGCGTGGTCCCTGGTCAGCATGGTGCGCGCGCGGCCAGAAGGAATGGCGGGCTCGACGCCCGGGCCGTCCGCGGCTTCCCCGGGCGAGCGCGGGAGCGCCACCGTCCCCTCCGAGCCCCACGCCGAGAGGCCCAGCGACTCCCTGAGCGCGTCGGCGAAGGCCATGCAGCTCTCGTACCGGTCCTCGGGCTGCTTTTCCATCCCGCGGCCCAGTACCTTATTCACCTCGCCGGGCAGGTCGCGCCTGACCGCGGTCACGAGCGGCGGCGGGTCATACAGCTGGGCGTACATGACCGCGACCGCCTCGCCCCTGGAGAAGGGCGCCGAGCCGGTCAGCAACGTGTAGGCCACGCAGCCGAGGGCGTACTGGTCCGCCCGGCCGTCCACGTCCTGGCCGGTGATCTGTTCCGGCGAGGCGTACTCCGGGGTCCCCATGAACTGCCCGGGCGTGGTCAGTCCTGTCGCGGTCAGCCCGGTCACGTCCTGGCCGTGCTGGTCGACCCGCCTGGCCAGCCCGAAGTCCGACAGGTACACGTGCTCGGGGCGCAGGCGCCCGACATCCACCAGCATGTTCGCGGGCTTGACGTCCCTGTGCACCAGCCCGGCCTCGTGGGCGGTGTCCAGCGCCGAGGCCACCGGGGACAGGAAGGCCACCGCGCGCCTGGCCGGCATCGGGCCGTCCCGGTCGACCATCGCCCGCAGGTCCCCGCCCCGGACCAGGCGCATGGCGATGTACGGCACGCCCCGCACCTGCCCGGCCTCATACACTGGGATAATGTGGGGGTGCTCGACCTTCGCGACCGCGCGCGCCTCGCGCAGGAAGCGCTGCCGGAACGCCTCGTCGCCGGCGAGCGACTCGGCCAGCACCTTGAGCGCCACTTCCCGGCCCATGCCGTCGTGGTAGGCCCGGTACACCGCCGCCATCCCGCCAGCGCCGAGGAACTCCTGCACCAAGTAGCCGGCGAACTGTGTCCCGCGCTCAAGCCAGGACGGCCCGCCGTTCACTGAGCGCCTCCTCTCGTCGAGGGCTCCCCAGCCACCGCACCTCCTCCAGCGCCCGTTTGCCTACAGTCTGCCAGGCTTCCTGGCAAACCTGAGCCATCACGGGCCCCCATGAGTCATGGTCATGGCACGACGATCATCGTGTCCGTCCTGCCCAGCGCGCGCCGGGGAGCACCTGGCGTCGCGTGTCACGGCACGCATCACTCCGCCAGCGGGAAGGGGAGAATCGCGACGGTGATGTTGTCCATGCCGCCCTGGTCGACCGCGAACTTCACGAGGCTCTTCGCCGCGGTGAGCGGGTCGGCCAGCGCGCTGGGGAACTCCAGCAGCGCCGCGATGTCCACGGCCTCCGGGCGGTAATTCCACAGCCCGTCGGAGCAGGCGATTACCAGCCCCGGGCCGGGCGGCTGGAACTGGGCGACGTGCGGCTCCGGCTCGGGCAGGTCGGCGCCGAGCCACCGGGTGATCACGTGCGCCTGCGGCGACGCCATCGCCTCCTCCGGGCTGGCGAGCCCGGCCGCGACCAGTTCCTCGGCGAGGGAGTCATCGCGCGTCAGCCGGACGCACTGGGCCGGATCCTCGGCCAGCCAGTAGGCCCGGCTGTCGCCGAGCCAGCAGACCGTCACCACGTCCCGGGCGGCTACCAGGGACACGTAGGTCGCCGCGGGCGCTCCGGCCTGGCCGGCGAGCTTCGTTGAGGGTGCGGGCGGCCTCCCGGACGGCCTGCGCCGACGCCGCCATCGGGTCACCGCCGGATATGGCGTGCTCGGCCAGCACGCCGATCGCCGCCTGCACGGCGGCGAGGGAGGCCTCGTCGGGCCGCGGGGCCGAGGAGACGCCGTCGGAGACCACGGCCAGCGCCACCGGGCGACCGTCCGGATCGGGAACGGTCGCCAGCGAGATGGCGTCCTCATTCCGCTGGTGCCGCAGCCCGCGGTCAGTCACTCCAGCCAGCAGGCCGGCATGGAGCTCCGCGTGATCCTGCCCGCCTGCCGAATCAGCGGTCATCGACGTGCTCATCGCCCTGTGCGCTCCCGTCACCTGGCGCCGCGATCCGGGCGCGTGGTCTAGCTCACTCTAGTGGCCACGGCAAGCCTATGACGCGATCTTCGCGGGGGGTATACACCAATTCCCCGCGGATGTAGGGCGGATGCTAGCTCGCGGCGTCGCCGATGCGGTGCACGCGCAGCGCGTTGGTCTTGCCGGGGCTTCCGGGCGGGCTGCCGGCGACGATGACGACCTTGTCGCCGACTGCCAGCCTGCCCAGGTCGAGCAGCGCGCGCTCCACTTCGCGGACCATGTCGTCGGTGTGGTACACGGTCGGCACGATGAAGGTCTCCACGCCCCAGGTCAGCGCCAGCTGACTGCGGGTGGCCGGCTCGGTGGTGAAGGCGAGCAGCGGGATCGAGGACCGGTACCGTGCCAGCCGGCGGGCGGTCTCCCCGGTCAACGTGAACGCGACGAGCGCCTTGGCGTCCACGATCGCGCCCACCTCGGCGGCGGCACGGGCGATCGCGCCGCCCGTGGTGGTCGGGACCCGGGTCAGCGACGGCTCGGCGCGCAGCGTGTAGGACTCGGCCGCCGCGATGATCCGCGCCATCGTGGCCACCGTCTCGATCGGGTACGCGCCCACTCCCGTCTCGGCGGAGAGCATGACCGCGTCCGCGCCCTCGTTCACCGCGCCGGCGACGTCCGATACCTCGGCCCGGGTCGGCCGGGGCGAGGAGATCATCGACTCCAGCATCTGGGTCGCGACGATCACCGGCCGAGCGCGCTCCTTGGCCAGGCTGATGGCGCGCTTTTGCACCGCGGGGACCTGCTCGAGCGGCAGCTCGACGCCGAGGTCGCCCCGCGCGACCATGATCCCGTCGAAGGCATCGACGATGTCGGGCAGGACGGCGACGGCCTCGGGCTTCTCGATCTTCGCGATCAGGGGAACCTGGCGGCCGGCCTCAGCCATGACCTTGCGGGCGAGCATCACGTCGTCGGGGCCGCGGACGAAGGACATCGCGACCATGTCGACGCCGATTTCCAGTGCCCAGCGGAGGTCGGCCTCGTCCTTGGGGGTCAGCGCCGGGGCGCTCACGGACACGCCGGGCAGGTTGATGCCCTTATGGTTGGAGATCTTCCCGCCGACCACGACGCGCGCGAGGACGCGCGTGCTCGTCGCCCCCATCACGTCGAGCTGGACGTTCCCGTCGTCGATGAGGATCCGGTCCCCGGCGCGGACATCGCCCGGCAGTCCCTGGTAGGTCGTCGAGGCTTCCCGTTCCGTGCCCGGAACATCCTCGGTGGTGATGGTGAACTCGTCCCCGGCCTTGAGCACGACCGGGCCGCCGGGAAACGTGCCCAGCCGGATCTTGGGCCCTGAAGGTCGGCGAGGACGCCGACGGCGCGGCCGACCTCGGCGGAGCCCGCGCGGACGCGCTGGTACACGTCAGCGTGGTCCTGCTGCGTTCCATGGCTGAGATTCAGCCTGGCCACGTCTAGCCCCGCGTTGATCAGGCCGGTAATCCGCTCCTGGCTCGAAGTCGCGGGCCCGAGCGTGCAGACGATCTTCGCGCGGCGGCTCATGGACATCCCCTATTCTCACAGTGGTCTATACCACCTTAGCCGATATTCGGGGCCTGATGACTTGCCTCACACAAGGTTCACGAATCTGTCACGTGCCCGCCAGCCGAGTGCGCGCTCCGCGTCCGAGGCCCGTTCTACGTGCGCGAACGCGTCCAGCGTACGCGGCAGCCAGGCCCGGCCGCGATCGGAGCCGGGCGCGGCCGAGGGGGCTGCCGCCGCTAGGCGTACTTGAGCGGGTAGGCGTACTTGACCCGGTAGGCGTACTTGACCCGCTAGGCGTACTCGACCGTGATCGCGGTCCAGGCACCCAAGTTGATCCGGTCGCCGTCGCGGAGCGGCACCTGCTGGTTGACCGGGATCTCGGCGCCGTTGACCATGGTCCCGTTGGCGGAGCCTGGATCCAGCACCGCCCACCCGCCCTCCGGCCGGGCGATGAGGACGGCGTGCAGCCGGGAGATTCCCGGGTCGGAGGGCGGGCCGGACAGGTCGATCTCCGGGTACAGGCCACGGGACGCGCTGTGCCGGCCGATCCGCATCTGCGCGCCCACGAGGCTGAACCGGCGCTCGGCCGCGTACACCGGGAAGTCGATTCCCTGGGCACCCGCGCCACTGGCCTGGCGCACGTTGTCGTAGTAGGCGCGGTCGGTGCTGACGACGGCCGACCACGATCCGGCGGACGGCCCTGCTTCCTTCCCGCCCACCACCCCAGGCATCGGCCCGGGTGCCCAGGCCGGCGGCGACGGCCGGTCCCGGGTAGCCAGCGGACTGCGCGGGGCCGGACTGGTAGGCCGGGTCGAAGCCGCCCTGCTGGCCGTAGGGCGCCTGCGGGGCCGCCGGGGCGCCCCACGACGGGCTGCCCGCCGGGTCCGGCTGTGCCTCGGGCGGGGCGGGCGGCGCAGGCGCGGCGGCCGCTGACGAGGCGCCGGGCGCGTAGGGCGGGGCCGACGAGGGCGCGGACGTCCCGGGGAACGAACCGGCCTGGCCGGCGGAATACCCGCCTGCCTGCGCGAACGGATCGGACGGCGCGGTGCCAGGACCCGGCGCGGAGGGCCGGCCTGACCGGGGCGCGACATCTCCGTCGGCGGGTACAGGTCGTAGGGGTCGGCTGCCTGCTGCTGCTGCGGCCGGCGGCTGCGGTGCGGCCTGCCCGTACGCGCTGGAGGCCAGCTGCGTCGGCGGGTGCATGTCGTACGGGTCCGCTGCCTGCTGCGCGGGCGGCGGCTGCCCGTACGGGTCCCAGGCGGGCGGCGCGGGAGGCCCGGGCGCGTACTGCGCCGCCGAGGATGACCCGGCCTGCTGGGAGAACACCGTCGGTGGCGACTGCGGCGGGCCGCCCCTGGGCAGCTTGCCCGAGTTGTAGTCCAGGCCGCAGCCCTCGCAGAACCGTCCGGTCCTGGGGGTACCGCAGTTAGGGCAGCCGTTGCCGCCCATGTCGTTCCCGGCGGCCCCGGAGGCCCCGGCAGGGCGAGCCTCCCTGGCCGAGGCCCTCCCGGCCGCCGGCGCCCGCCGTGCCCCAGGGGTCCGCGGGCTGCTGCGCCTGGGCTGGGGCGCTGATCAGGAGGCCGCAGTTGTCGCAGAAGTCGACGGCCGCCGAGGTATGGCCAGCCGGGCATATCGCCATCGTTATGCGTGCTCCTTCCTGACCCGCACTGTCTTCGTCGACCTGGTGTCGAGGGCCATTTCGTCCTCGTCGGCGACCTTCTTCTTCAGTTGCACGGTACCGGTCGCCTCATCCACCACGTCAACCACCTTGGCCAGCAGCCGCGCGGTGTCCTCGTTACCGGACTCCTTGGCCAGCGCGACGGCGCGGCCGAGCCGGGCGGTGGCGGTGTCCTCGTCGCCCTGCTTGCGCGCCTCCAGTCCTTCCTGGATGGCGGCGGCGAGCTCGGCCTGCCCGGTGTAGTGCGCGACGCGGGGGTTGATCTTGGTCGAGAGCGCCTCGTCATCGGTCCAGATCGCGCGCACGAGGCCCTGGCCGAGCACCTGCGAGCCGCCCGGCGAGCTGACCACGAGGCTGACCCGGGCCGCGAGCATCTCCTGGCCGACGAAGCCCGGCGCCACCCGGATGCCCACGTGGTAATCGCGGCTCTCGCCGGGGCCCCACGCGCCGGTGGGGTAATCGCCTACCTGCGCGCTGGTGGTGGCGCGACGGGCCGACAGGTCCTCGACCGTCGGCGCGACCTGCTTGACGAACCTGACCTCGGCCTGCTGCGGCGTCCAGACGCGCAGCGCGACGTCGGCGACCTGCTTGCTCATCGCGGTCCGCATCATGGCCTCGAAGTCGGCCGCGAGGCCGGCCGGGTCGGGGACGATGTCGACGGTGCCGAGCAGCGCCGTGGACACCTTGCGCAGCTCGCCGACCTCCCAGTCCGTCCCGACGCCACGGCAGTCGCAGGTGAAGTTGCCTTCGCACTGGCTGACGGCCGCGGCCAGCTCCTCGGGCGTCTCGTGCTGGTTACGGCCATCGGTCAGCAAGATCGCGTGGCGCAGCGTCGCGGGGGTGGTCCCGAAGGTCTGGTAGGCCAGCTGCAGCCACTTGCCGATCGCGGTCCCGCCGCCGGCCCGCAGCCCGTTCACCGCGCGCTTGGCGTCCGCCCGGGTCTGCGGGCTGGCCACCGCCATGCCGCCAGCGGGCGGGTACACGGGCTTGGCGAAGCTCGTGCCCGCGATCACCGCGAACCACACGCCGTCCCTGACCACGTCGACCGCCGCCGCGGTGGCCGCCCTCGCCTGCGTGATCTTGGAGTGCGGGACGTCCATCGATCCCGAGCAGTCCACGATGATGATCTCCGCGCTGCCCACGCCCGGCTCCGCGGCCGCGGCGGCGGCGGGCGTTCCGTCCGAGGTCACGGTCGCGATGGCGCTCACGTCGCGCCCGCCTTCCGGCAGGTACTGATTGTGGTCGACATCAACGGTGAACGCGGGCTGGGTCATGAGATTCGTCTCCTCGTCGGTTGCTCGGACGTCACGGGGTGCCGAGCGGGAACGGCACCAGGACCGCGGTGATGTTGTCCCGGCCGCCCGCGTCGTTGGCGAACTTGACCAGCAGGGCCGCCGCGTCCAGCGGGCTGGTCAGGGCCTTGGGCAACGCCATCCCCGCGAGGGCGGGCGGCTCGGACTGGTAGTTCCACAGCCCGTCCGAGCACACCAGCAAGACCCCGGGCCGGCCGGCTCGAACCGCACGACGTGCGGGTTAAGGTCAGGGGAGTCCGCGCCCAGCCATTGCGTGATGACGTGGGCCTGCGGGGAGGCCATGGCCTCTTCCTCCGAGAGCAGGCCGGTGGCGACCAGCTCGGCCGCTAGCGAGTCGTCCCTGGTCAGCAGGGCTGACGGGGTCGCGGTCGCGGCCACCGTCGCGGCCCGCCCGTCGGTGACCGGCCGGGTCGGGGCGTCCGGCTCGATACGGGCGGGGCCCGCGTCGTCGCCGGCGGCCAGCCAGTAGGCCCTGCTGTCGCCGATCCAGCACACGGTAACGCACCCCTGGCTGACCACGGCCGACGCGTACGTGCACGCGGGTGCGCCGTCCGGCCCCGCGAGGTCGCGAAGGGCCCCCGAGGCCAGCCGGACGGCGGCGTGCGAGGCCTCGTCCAGGTCTTCGCCCAGGCGCGCGGCCGTGAGCAGCTCCCGCACGGCGGCCTGGGCGGCCGCCAGCGACGCCTCGTCCGGGCGCGGGGAGGTCGACACGCCGTCGCACACGACGGCGATCGCCACCTGCCCGTCCGGGGTTCGGGACGTGGCCAGCGCCATCGCGTCCTCGTTGCGGATGTGCTTGAGGCCCCGGTCGGATATGCCGGCCAGCAGCCCGAGGTCCACTTCGACGTGGTCCCGGTCGGATGGCACCTTATGGCCGCACACCTCGCAGTAGCCGTCCGGGGAGATGCCGCCGGCGGGCGCGTCCGGATCCGCCGTGCAGACCGGGCACTGCGCCATGCGGCCCGGCGTTCCCGAGCTGACCACGGGCGACGCCAGTTCGGTGCCGCACGCCTCGCAGTACCCGTCCCAGACGCTCACGAGCTGGCCGCAGCTGGGGCAGGGCACGTCTTCTGTGGATCGCCCGTCGATGGCGGTCACGTCCAGGTCCTCGGGCGGACGCGGTTGGCCTTGTCCACCAGGTCGATCCGGCTCTTTGAGTCCGAGGTGAGCCGGGCCAGCGACCGGTAGCCGCTTTCCAGGCCGAAGCGCAGCGACCGCTCCGTCATCTCCCAGCCCAGCAGCGGCGGCCCGCCCTGCTGCACGGGCACCGGTGCCCGGCCCTGGCCGCCGGCGGCCGCGTGCCCGCCGTGGCCATTGGTCGCGGCCAGGGACAGTGCCGCCTGCAAGATCTCCACCGATAGCCGCTGCCGCGAGACCTCGTCGAGATCCTTCAGCCTGCTGACGATATCGGCGGCCTCCCGCAGGTCGGCCTCGGTCGGTCCCGGCCCGCGCGACGCCCCCGTTCACGGAGCCGTCGCGAGCGGCGGCCGGGGCCGCGACGAGCGTCCGCACCGCCGCGGTCTGGGCCGCCACGTAGTAGCTTGACGTGTTGGGCACGCTGAGCAGCGTATTGATCGCGCCACGCCGGTCGCCGGCCGCCAGGCGCGTCCTCGCCACCCCGAAGGCGGCGCTGACGTAGGACCGGTCGGCCGTCCACACCAGCCGGTAGTAATAGTCCGCGCGGGCGAGGTCCCCGGCGGCCTCGGCCGCCAGCCCGAGCGCGAGCTTGGGGGCGACCTCCCCGGGCAGCTCGTCGTAGACGGCGCTGAAGGCCCCGGCGGCCACGGCCGCCCGGCCGACGCCCAGTTCCCGCAGCCCGCTGCACCAGGCCAGCCGCCAGTCGGCTGGGTCGACGGTGGCCAGCTTCTGCAAGACCGTGGCCGCGCCCTCCAGGTCGCCCAGGTCGATCCGGGCGCGGGCCAGCGCGAGCTGGGTCTCGGCCGACTCGGCCACCTGCGTCGCGACGCCCCCATGCCCGGCGGCCGCCCCGGACAGGGCGGCCTCGCGCTGTGCCGGGTCCATCCCGGCGAGGGTGGCGAGGTCCCCGGCGGCGGGGTCGGTCCCGTCCACCTGGGGAATCGGCAGCGCGGCGATCACCTCGCTGGCCATGGGGACGCTCATGGCGCCGTCGGTCCCGACCGCGCGCAGCTCCGGGCTGAACACCCGGGAGTAGGACGGCCGTGCCTTGCCGTCACCGACGGCGAGCACCTCGCGCAGCACCCCGGTGAGCTGGTCCACCATCTCGCTGGCCGAGCCGAACCGGCGCCCGGGGTCGGGGTTGGTGGCGCGCAGCAGCAGACGGCGGTAGGACTCGTGCTGATCGAGCAGCGGCACTCCGTCGGGCAGCCGGTACTTGTAGTCGCCCTGGAAGCCCTTGAAGTCGAAGGTCATCACGGCGAGCGCGCGGCCGACGGTGTACAGGTCTGACTCCGGGGACGGCCCCTCGTCGGCGATCTCCGGTGCCTGGTAGCCGACGGTCCCGTAGATGGCGCCGTCGCCGTCGATGGGCCGCACGCCGCCCATGTCGATGAGCTTGAGCTGCTCTTCGGTCTGTATGACGTTGTCCGGCTTGAAGTCGCAGTACACCAGGCCACGGTCGTGCAGGTAGCCGAGCGCGGGCAGCACCTCGATGGCGTAGGCCAAGGCGATGGGAAGCGGCACTGAGCCGCCCGCGGCGCGCGCTTCCTGCAGGATCTGCTTCAGCGACTTGCCGCCGACGTACTCCATGACGATGTAGCCGCTGGCCTCGCCGGTGACCCGGTCAGCCTGCTGGACGAAGTTGTAGATCCGGACGATGTTGGGGTGCTCGACCTGGGCGAGGAACTGCCGCTCGGCCAGCGCCGCTATCATCGCGTCGGCGTCCCCGGTGTTGAGCAGGCCCTTGAGCACCACCCAGCGGTCGGAGACGTTGCGGTCCTTGGCCAGGTAAATCCAGCCGAGCCCGCCGTGTGCCAGGCACCCGAGCACCTCGTACTGGCCGGCGACCAGCTCGCCGGGTGCCAGCTTGGGCCGGAAGGAGAACCTGGTGCCGCAGTTGCGGCAGAACCCTTCGGTCAGCCCGGGGCGGCCGTCCCTGCCGCGCCCGACTGGCTGGTCGCAATTGCCGCAGTACCTCCGGTGCTCCGGGACCTCGGGGTTGGCCAGCACCGCGGTGGCGGGGTCACGCGCCGGGACCGGCGGGACGTCCACCAGGCCGGCGCCGAGCATGCCCCGGCTCGACCGCCGCCCGCCCGTTGACCGGCTGCCGCGGCGGCTGGACGTCGATCCGGACCCGCTGCCCCGCCCGGACCCCGTCCCCGCTGACGGACCGCTTCCCGCCGCCGAGCCGGACACGCTCCCCGACTCAGAACGGACCGGTGACGGCGGCCCGTAGGGTGCCGGGCCGGAGTACCGCAGGGCCGCCGGTCCCCAGCCGGGAGCGGTCGCGGCGGTGCCGACCTGCGCCCCGTAGCCGGGTGGTTGGGCGGCGTAGCCGGCGGTGCGCGGCCTGCGGCGCTGCTGGCGGGCCGCTCACCGGGGCCATGCCGCAGACGGTGCAGTAGCCGTCCTCGATAGTGCCGGTACAGCCCGGCTGCGTGCACGCCATCGCGGTCATCCCTGCCCTCTCCCTTTCGCGAGGATCGCCTGCTGATAGGCGGCCACCGCGTCGGCGGCCGCCCCGAGGTCGCACGGAGCGGTCCACAGCAGCTCCCGCGCGGCGTCGTAACGCTCGATGAGCGCCGAGGTCCTCGGCACCGCCGAGCCGCGCCGCCTTTGCCTTATACGCTTGGAGCATTCCCCGGAGTTCCTCGCGCCTGCCGAGCGCCGTTTCCGCGTCGTCGGCCGCCTTACGGTAGGCGGCCACCTCGGCCGCGAGATCCCGCTCGGCCCTGTCGATCTCCGCCGACAGCCGCTGCCACTGGCCGGCGGAGGCGAGCGCGTCCAGCTTCGGCCGGTCAAAGGCGGAGCCCCGGGTAGGTGGCGGGAACCACGGGCAGGAACTGGCCGTCGATCTTCACGGCCGCGCGCTGCCACGCGCCGAGCGCGTCCTGCCAGGCCGCGTAGGCGGCGGCCTGGGCGCCGGCCACCGCGCCGATGCGCTGCCGCGCGCCATCGCGGACCTTCGCGACCGCGTCCACTTCCGCCGCGACGGCGGCGACCCGGTCCCTGACGCGGCTGGCCGCGCTGGCGTCCGCGTGCCCGCTGCCCCCGGCCGGCCCGTCCGTCCACAGCGACAGCGGGTCGGTGTTCAGCGTGGCGCGCTGGGCGGACAGCTCGCTGCTCACCTCCGCGACGCGGGCGGACAGCGTGTCGTCGGACAGGTCAGCCGCGAGCGATGCCGCCCGGGACAGGTCGGTGCCCGCCTGGTCGAGCAGCCCGCCGACCTCGCCCCACACCGCCTCGGCGGCGGCGACCACCTCGGTGACCCGGCTGAACTCGCGGCGCATCTGGGCGACGGCCGCGGGGACCGTGAGCATGTCCACCCCGCCGTCAGCCAGGTCGCGCCGCCCCAGCGGGGCGGGCCCCGGCTGAGCCGGACCGAGGGCCCGGACAGCAGCGCGATGACCGCGCCCAGCTCGCGGTCCTTCACGGTGGTCATGAGCTGGGCGGCCTGGTCGATGACGCCGGAGTAGGCGCTGAACGTCTCCCACAGCGCGGCAAGCGTGCCGGCCGCCGCGTCCCAGCGCCGCTTGGACTCCCCGGCGAGGTTCGCGCCGGACAGCAGCTGCTTGCCGAAGCTGCCGTCCAGGTCCAGCAGGTTCCCCTGGATGGTGTCCCGCTCCGCCGACGCCTTGTCGAGGGCCGCCTGCGCCTCTTGCCTCGTTGCCACGGCGTCAGCTCGCCCGCCCCGTCCGGGGGCAGGTGGTACTCACGAGTGACGCAGTGCCCGCCAGCGTCTCCGCCATGCCTGCCCGCTCCCGTCAACCGGAACCGACGCGCCCTAACGTCTCTATTCTGCCGTGATTTCCGAGCGCTTCCGCCGCCATTGTTTCCGTTTTCCAGGGGACTTCGCCTGCCGCGGCTAGACCAGCGGACGGGCGGTTGGCGGGATGGGGGCCGGCAGGGCGGGGCGGGGCAGGGAGCACAGGTGCTGGTCGACGGCGGCCGCGGCGCTGCGGCCCTCAGCGATCGCCCAGACGATCAGCGACTGGCCGCGGCCCATGTCGCCGGCGACGAACACGCCGGGCACGGAGGTCTCATAGGAAGCGTCGCGGGCCACGTTGCCGCGCGCGTCGAACGCCACGCCGAGGTCCGCCAGCAGGCCGGGCCTCTCCGCGCCGGTGAAGCCCATCGCGAGCAGGACCAGCTCGCACGGGACGTCGCGCGCCGAGCCCGGCACGGGAACGAACTTGCCGCCTTCCATCGACACCTCGACCAGGCGAAGCGCCCGCACGTTGCCCGCGGGGTCGCCCAGGAACTCCTCGGTCGACGCCGCGTACACGCGGTCGCCGCCCTCCTCGTGAGCCGAGGAGACCCGGTAGATCATCGGGTAGGTCGGCCACGGCTGGTGGGCGGCCCGGGTCTTGGGCGGGCGCGGCATGATCTCCAGCTGGGTCACCGACACGGCCCCCTGGCGCAGCGCGGTGCCGAGGCAGTCCGCGCCGGTGTCGCCGCCGCCGATGATCACGACGCGCTTGCCCGCGGCGCTCACCGGGGACTGGGTGGCGTACCTGTTTCCCAGGGGCAGGTACTCCATCGCCTGGTAGATCCCGGACAGCTCACGCCCCGGCACGGGCAGCTCACGGGCCACCCGCGCGCCGCCCGCCAGCACCACCGCGGAAAAGCCGGCCAGCTGCGCCGCCGACTCCACGCTGACGCCCGTCGCGAATACCGTGCCCTCGGCCGCCATCTGGGCGAGCCGCCGGTCCAGGTGCGACTTCTCCATCTTGAACTCGGGGATGCCGTACCGCAGGAGCCCGCCGGGCGCGTCGTCGCGCTCGAACACGGTCACCGCGTGCCCGGCACGGGTCAGCTG
The DNA here is from genome assembly GCA_963735415.1 of uncultured Actinomycetota bacterium. Classification (GTDB taxonomy): domain Bacteria; phylum Actinomycetota; class Actinomycetes; order Streptosporangiales; family Streptosporangiaceae; genus Trebonia. The sequence continues at coordinate 749,871 of CAVTLB010000012.1, forward strand.
CTGCGCGGCCGCCAGGCCCGCCGGGCCGGAGCCGACCACCGCGACGGAAAATCCCGACTGCTCGCTCGCGAGCACCGGCACGACGCCACCCGACGCCCATGCCCGGTCAATGATCTCGACCTCGACCTGCTTGATCGTGACCGGCTCCGCGTTGATGCCGAGCACGCACGCCGTCTCGCAGGGTGCCGGGCACAGCCGCCCGGTGAACTCGGGAAAATTGTTCGTCGCGTGCAGCCGGTCGGCCGCGGCGGCCCAGTCCGACTTGTAGACCAGGTCGTTCCATTCCGGGATGAGGTTGCCCAGCGGGCAGCCGCTGTGGCAGAACGGGATGCCGCAGTCCATGCAGCGGGCCGCCTGCCGCTCGGCCCGGTCGGTCGCGAACGGCTCGTATACCTCGCTCCAGTCCTCGAGCCGCACCTCGACCGGCCGCCGCCTGGGCGTCTCGCGCGCGGCGGTCAGGAACCCCTTTGGGTCACCCATTACTACAGTCCCCTTACCCGTGCGCCACTGACCGCTGAGCTTGCACTACCTGAGCTTGCACTGTCACCCATGAGCCGCCGCCATGACGGCCTCGTTAACGTCTCGTCCTTCGCGCTCGGCGGCCGAGGCCGCGAACAGGACCCGCTTGTAGTCCTTCGGCATCACCTTGGAGAAGCGCCCGACCGCCGCGTCCCAGCCGGCCAGCAGCGCCGCGGCGACCCGGGAGCCGGTCTCGGCGTGATGCCGCGACACGACGTCCCGCAGGAACGCCGCGTCCTGGACCTCGATCGGGTCGAGGTCGACCATCTCGGTGTTCAGCCGCGCCACGTTCAGGTCCAGGACATAGGCGACGCCGCCGGACATGCCGGCCGCGAAGTTGCGCCCGGTCGGGCCGAGAACCACGACGCGCCCGCCGGTCATGTACTCGCAGCCGTGGTCGCCGACGCCCTCGGCGACCGCGAGTGCCCCGGAGTTGCGGACGCAGAACCGCTCGCCCACGATGCCGCGCAGGAAGATCTCCCCCGAGGTGGCACCGTAGCCGATCACGTTCCCCGCGATGACCTGCTTCTCCGCCGGGTAGGGCGAGTCGGCGGCGGGGAAGGCGATCAGCCGCCCGCCGGACAGCCCCTTGCCGAGGTAGTCGTTGGCGTCGCCGGCCAGCCGCAGCGTGATGCCGCGCGGCACGAACGCGCCGAACGACTGCCCCGCTGACCCGGTGAACGACACGCTGATCGTGTCATCCGGCAGCCCCTCGCCACCCCACCGCCGCGTCACCTCGTAGCCGAGCATGGTGCCGACCGTGCGGTTGACGTTGCGGATCGGCAGGTCCAGGTGGACCGGATGGCCCTCTTCCAGCGCCCCCTCGGCGAGCTGGATGAGCGTGTTGTCGAGCGCCTTGTCCAGGCCGTGGTCCTGCGGGACCGCCTGGTGCCGTGGCCCGTCGTAGCCGGGCACGTCGTGCAGGACCAGCGCGAGGTCCAGCCCCGACGCCTTCCAGTGCGACACGGCCAGCGCGGAGTCCAGCAGGTCCACCCGCCCGACCGCCTCCCGCAGCGTCCGCAGGCCGAGCGCCGCCAGGTACTCGCGGACCTCCTCGGCGATGAACTCGAAGAAGTTCACGACGAACTCAGGCTTGCCGGTGAACCGCTTGCGCAGCTCCGGGTTCTGGGTGGCGACGCCGACCGGGCAGGTGTCCAGGTGGCAGACGCGCATCAGGACGCAGCCGGACACCACCAGCGGCGCGGTCGCGAAGCCGAACTCCTCGGCCCCGAGCAGCGCCGCGATGATCACGTCACGGCCGGTCTTCAGCTGGCCGTCCGCCTGGACGACGATCCGGTCGCGCAGCTTGTTGCGCAGCAGGGTCTGCTGCGTCTCCGCCAGCCCCAGCTCCCACGGCGCGCCCGCGTGCTTCAGCGAGGTCAGCGGCGCGGCACCGGTGCCGCCGTCGTGCCCGGAGATCAGCACCACGTCGGCGTGCGCCTTCGACACCCCGGCCGCGACCGTGCCGACGCCCACCTCGGCGACGAGCTTGACGTGCACGCGCGCGGCGGGATTGGAGTTCTTCAGGTCGTGGATGAGCTGCGCCAGGTCCTCGATCGAGTAGATGTCGTGGTGCGGCGGCGGCGAGATCAGCCCGACGCCCGGCGTCGAATGCCTGGTCCGCGCGACCCACGGGTACACCTTGTGCCCGGGCAACTGGCCGCCCTCGCCGGGCTTGGCGCCCTGGGCCATCTTGATCTGCAGGTCATCGGCGTTGACCAGGTACTCGCTCGTGACGCCGAACCGGCCGCTGGCCACCTGCTTGACCGCCGAGCGGCGCAGGTCGCCGTTGGCGTCGGGGATGAACCGCTCCGGGTCCTCGCCGCCTTCTCCGGTGTTGGACCGGCCGCCGATCCGGTTCATCGCGATCGCGAGCGTCTCGTGCGCCTCGGCGGAGATCGACCCGTAGGACATGGCCCCGGTGGCGAACCGCTTCACGATGCTCGCGGCCGGCTCCACGTCCGCCAGGGTCAATCGCGGGCTGGGCCGCTCCGTCACCGCCGTCATCGACGCCACGGATTCGCAGCAGGCCGCGGAGGGTCTTCAGCGACGTCGCCTGGTTGTCGATCAGGGAGGTGTACTCCTTGAAGATCTCGTAGCGCCGGCTGCGGGTGGCGTGCTGGAGCTTGAAGACGGTCTCGGGGCTGAACAGGTGCGGCTCGCCCTCGCGCCGCCACTGGTACTCCCCGCCGGTCTCCAGCCGCCGGTGCAGCAGGCCGGGCCCGCCCCGCGCGGCGGCGGCCCGCCGGGCGGCCTCCTGCGCGAGCACGTCGAACCCGACGCCGCCCAGCCGCGAGGACGTCCCGGCGAAGCAGGTCGCGATGACCTCCTCGCCGACGCCGATCGCCTCGAAGATCTGCGCGCCCCGGTAGGACGCCACGGTGGACACGCCCATCTTCGACATGATCTTCAGCAGGCCCTTGCCGAGGGCCTTGATCAGGTTGAGCTCCGCCTTGTCCGGGGTCACCGGGCCGAGCTCGCCCTGGGCGGCCAGGTCGCGGACCGTCTCGATCGCCAGGTACGGGCAGACCGCGGCCGCGCCGTACCCGATGAGCAGCGCGATGTGGTGGCACTCGCGCGCGTCACCGGACTCGACGAGCAGGCTGACCCGGGTCCGGGTCTTCTCCCTGATCAGGTGGTGGTGCACCGCGCCGGTCAGCAGCAGCGACGGGATGGGTATGCGGCCGTCCTTGACGCTGTCCTCGCCCCCGGGGGACGACCCCTCGGCCCCCGAGGACGGCGCGCGGTCGCTCAAGACAATCAGGCGGGCACCATCGTTGATGGCGTCGTGTACCTCGGCGCAGATCTCGGCCAGCCGTGCCTTCAGCGCGTCGCCGCCGCCGGACGGGTCGAACCGGCCGTCAACCACGTGCGCGGCCAGGCCGGGCATGTTCCCGTCGTCGTTGACGTGCACGAGCTTGGCCAGGTCCTGCTCGCCGATCACCGGGAACGGCAGCACGACCTGGCGGCAGGACGCCGGTCCCGGCTGCAGCAGGTTCTGCTCCGGGCCGCTGGTGCTGCCCAGGGAGGTGACGAGCTCCTCACGGATGGCGTCGAGCGGCGGGTTCGTCACCTGGGCGAACAGCTGGGTGAAGTAGTCGAATACCAGCCGGGGGCGATCCGAGAGCGCCGCCACCGGGGTATCGGTGCCCATGGAGCCGATCGGCTCGGCCCCGGTCCGGCCCATCGGGGTGAGGATGACCCGCAGTTCCTCCTCGGTGTAGCCGAAGGTCCGCTGCCGGGTGAGCAGGTCGGCGGCGGTCGGCACCTCGCGCGTGCGCTCGGGCAGGTCGCCGAGGTGGATCAGGCCGGCGTGCAGCCAGTCCTCGTAGGGGTGCTCGACGGCGAGCGCGGCCTTGACTTCCTCGTCATCGACGATCCGCCCGGCGCCGGTGTCGGCCAGGAAGATCCGGCCCGGCTGCAGCCTGCCCCGGCGGACGACCCGCGCGGGCTCGATGTCGAGCACGCCGACCTCGGAGGCCAGCACGACAAGGCCGTCGCTGGTCACCCAGTACCGGCCCGGCCGCAGCCCGTTGCGGTCCAGCACCGCGCCGACCACGGTGCCATCGGTGAACGCGATGAGCGCCGGCCCGTCCCACGGCTCCATGACCGTCGAGTGGAACTCGTAGAAGGCGCGCCGCCGCGCGTCCATCTCGGCGTGGTTCTCCCACGGCTCGGGGATCATCATCAGCAGCGCGTGCGGCAGCGACCGGCCGCCGAGGTGGAGCAGTTCCAGGCACTCGTCGAATGACCCGGAGTCGGCACCGGACGGGTCGACGATCGGGAAGAGCCGCTCGATCCCCGCGCCGCTCTTGGAATCGGGGATCAGCGGGCTGGCGAGCATGGCCTCGCGGGCGCGCATCCAGTTGCGGTTGCCCTGGACGGTATTGATCTCGCCGTTGTGCGCGATGTACCGGTAAGGATGTGCCCGCGGCCAGGACGGGAACGTGTTGGTTGAGAAGCGGGAGTGCACAAGGGCGACGTTGGAGGCGTACCGCTGGTCGGACAGGTCGGGGAAGAACGGCTCCACCTGCGGCGCGGCGAGCATCCCCTTGTAGACGATGGTCCGGCTGGACAGGCTGGCGAAGTAGATGCCCAGTTCGTGCTCGAGCCGCTTGCGCAGGCAGAACGTCTTGCGGTCCAGTTCGGTGCCCGACTCGCCCGACTCCCCCGCCACGAACAGCTGAGCGAGGTGCGGAAGCACCTCGCGCGCGCCGGGGCCGCAGGCCGCCGCGTTGACCGGCACGTCCCGCCATCCGATCACCACGAGGCCCTCATCGCTCGCGAGCGCGTTTACCTGGGCCACGAGGTGAGTGCGCTCGTCCTGCGGCAGCGGGAGGAACGCCAGGCCCGACGGCGTACTCGCCCGGATCGGGGAGCGCGAGGCCGCTCGCCGCGCGGAAGAAGGCGTCTGGAATCTGGGTGAGGATGCCCGCGCCATCACCGGTCTCCGGGTCGGCGCCCGCCGCGCCTCTGTGCTCCAGGTTGCACAGGACGCGCAGGGCGCTGGCCACGACCTCATGACCAGCCCGGGTCGATTGGCCGGGGGCCTGAAGATTGGCCACGAAACCAACACCGCAAGCGTCGTGCTCGAACCGGCTGTCGTAGAGTCCGTCCGTCACGGCAGGCACCATCAAAACTCCTGTCGTCGAATATCCGCTGTACTGCCCTGCGAACTTCGGGGACGACGTTGGCCCTGCTGCTTAACGTAGGTTACGTGAACATTACATGAGCGGTCGAGACCTTTCCAGTGGAGCCTTGCCCGCATGCTGCGACGACGCAATGCGCCTGCGTCTTGAGCGGGCGAAGCTGGTCCCGGCGGCGATGAGCAGCGCCACGTCCCCGAGGCTGGTGGCGGGGAGCCACAGCACATCAGGTGAATGGCTGTTACCCAGCCATAGCAGCGTGAAACCCGCGGCCGCATAGGCGGCGCAGGCGAGGGCGAATACCTGGCCACCGGAGAGCCTGAATCGATGTGCTACGTATATCAGCGCCAAGCCGGCGGCGACATCCCAGGCCGCGCGGTAGGCGAACAGCGGCTGAAACGTGGCGAAATTCTCAAGTCCGGGCGCCCGGTGCGCGGGCGCGATCGCCACTGCCCACCACAGCGATGACGGCCGCCCGTACCCGCGCTGGGTGAACCACTCCCCCATGATGGCGAGCGCGTGGCCAAGCAGCAGCGCGGGGGCGGCAGCGCCGGCGATCGGGGAGAGCTTGATCCGTGCCCCGTGGCCCCGCATCCGGATCGCGACCGCCCCGGCCGGCGTCCCGAGCGGCCCCGCCTTGCCGCCGCCAGCCGGCCCGCGAGCTACCGTCTGTCCGCCTGGCCTCCCGGCCGGCCCGGCGGCCACCGCCCCGGCCACCCTGGCCGCCACGCCGCGCATCCGGTGGCAGCCCAGCCACGCGCCGGCGGCCCCGCACGCCACCGCCGCGGGGAACCCGGCGACCAGGTCCGCCGTGCGCACGGCCTGGAGCACGCCCGGGTGCCCGCGGGCGAGGAGGATGCCGATCACGGCGGGAACCAGCCCGGCGGGCACCGCCCAGGCCGCCACGTCGGCGATGACGCCGCTGCCACCGCCGGCCTTCCTGTACAGGTAGCCGGTGACGGCCAGGGCGAGAAGGATCCCCGCGACCACGCACAGCGCCTGCGCGTGCAGCGGCACCGGCCCGAAGTGCCAGCTGGACCGGGCAGGACTCGGCAGGTAGGCGAGGGGCATGGGAAGAACTAGCGGCGGACGCCCGCCGCTAGGGCGGCCGCGAGCTCGCGGGTCGCCGCTACCGCGTCGTCCGGGGTGGACGCGGCGGCCAGGCGGCGGACGAAGGCGGAGCCGACGATGACGCCGTCGGCGAAGCTCGCCACCTCGGCCGCCTGCTCTGGGGTGCTGACGCCCAGGCCGACCGCGACCGGGAGCGCGGTGTGCTCGCGGGTCCGCCGCACCAGGCCCGCGGCGCTGCCGCTGACGGAGTTGCGGGTGCCGGTGATGCCCATGAGGCTCGCGGCGTAGACGAAGCCGCGGCACAGGCTGGTGATCGTCGCGATCCGCTGCTCCGGTGAGCTCGGCGCGACGAGGAACACCCGGTCCAGGCCGTACTTGTCGGCGACCTCCGGCCAGGCGCCCGCCTCCTCCGGGGTCAGGTCCGGCGTGATGAGGCCCGACCCGCCAGCATTCGACAGGTCCCGCGCGAACGCGTCCACGCCGTAGTGATCGACCGGGTTCCAGTAGGTCATCACGAGGGCGGCGGTGCCCGCGTTCGAGATCGCCTCGACCGTGTCCAGGACGTCCTTGACCCGGGTGCCGCCCTTGAGGGACTGGTGGACGGCGTCGGCGATGACCGGGCCGTCCATCAGCGGGTCGGAGTAGGGCAGGCCCACCTCGATCACGTCCGCGCCCGCCTCGGCCATGGCCAGGGCCGCCCTGATCGCGGTGTCCTTGTCCGGGAAGCCGGCGGGCAGGTAGCCGACGAGCGCGGCGCGGCCCTGCGCGGCGGCCGCGCCGAAGGCGGCAGAAACGGCACTGCCGGGTGCGTCAGGCATTCAGACTCCGAACCAGGCTGAGGCGGTGGCCACGTCCTTGTCGCCGCGGCCGGACAGGTTGACGAGGATGAGGCCGTCCGGCCCGAGCTCCCGGCCGAGCGTCATCGCCCCGGCCAGCGCGTGCGAGGACTCGATCGCCGGGATGATCCCCTCGGTGCGGCACAGGGCCGCGAACCCCTCCATTGCCGCGGCGTCGGAGACCGACCGGTATTCGGCGCGCCCGGTGTCCTTCAGCCAGGCGTGCTCGGGACCGACGCCCGGGTAGTCCAGGCCCGCCGAGATCGAGTGAGTGTCGAGCGTCTGGCCCTCACCGTCTTGCAGGACGTAGGTGCGCATGCCGTGCAGCACGCCGACCGACCCGTAGGTCAAGGTGGCCGCGTTGCGGCCGGGGCCGTCGCTGTCGCCGCCCGCCTCGCAGCCGACCAGCCGGACGCCCTCATCAGGGATGAACGCGTGGAAGACGCCGATCGCGTTGGAGCCGCCGCCGACACAGGCCACCACCGCGTCCGGCAGCCGTCCTGCCATGTCCAGGACCTGCTGGCGGGCCTCGACGCCGATGATCCGCTGGAAGTCGCGGACCATCATGGGGAACGGGTGCGGGCCGCCGACCGAGCCGATGCAGTAGTGCGTGTGCTCCACGGTCGTCACCCAGTCGCGGAATGCCTCGTTCATGGCATCCTTCAGCGTCCTGGTGCCGGCGGTGACCGGGATGACCTCGGCGCCCAGCATCCGCATGCGGGAGACATTCAGCGCCTGCCGCCGGGTGTCCTCCTCGCCCATGTAGACGGTGCACTCCAGGCCGAGCAGGGCACACGCGGTGGCGGTGGCGACGCCGTGCTGGCCGGCCCCGGTCTCGGCGATCACCCTGGTCTTGCCCATCCGCTTGGTGAGCAGCACCTGGCCGAGCACGTTGTTGATCTTGTGGGACCCGGTGTGCGCCAGGTCCTCGCGCTTGAGCAGCACCCGGCAGCCACCCGCGTGCTCCGCGCCGAACCGCTTCGCCGCCGTGACCCGGGTGGGCCGGCTGGCGTAGTTGTGCAGCAGGTCCGCCAGCTCGCCCGTGAAGGCCGGGTCGCCGCGCGCGGCCTCGTACTCCTTCGCGAGCTGCTCGATGGCGGCCATCAGTGACTCGGGCGCGAACAGCCCGCCGAACTCACCGAAGTGGCCGGCAAGGTCCGGGACGGGGGCGATGTCCGGCTCGGCCGGGGAACGCTGGCTGGAAGGGGTCAGGTCCACGGGCATCACCCTACTTCCCGGGGGGTACAAACCAGCCCCCCGGACCCGCATCGGTGCAGCCTCCCGCCGTTGCATCGGGCTGCGCCCGCGAGGCCCGCTCGCTTCGCCTGGAACAAACGTTTGGCTTTTGCGGTGCGGCCACACCGCAAAAGCCAAACATTCGATAAATGATCTTGAGCTGTCATCTCTATGGTCACTTTGGTCACAGGTAGACGTGCCGTTATTTGAACCAGAGCCACTTTGCACGCCCGTTGCCGGTGGCGGATGTCACAGACCACCACAGCGGTCTTGGACCCCAGCGGTGTCGCGCGCTAGCCCCGCTCGGTGCGCAGCGCGGGGTGAGAGCCCGCCGTGACCAGGTCGGCGACCGCTGCCCTCGGGTCCTTCCCGGTGACGAGGGACTCACCGACAAGGACCGCGTCCGCCCCGGCCGCGGCGTACTGAAGCAGGTCATGCGGCCCGCGCACGCCGGACTCGGCGATCTTGACGACGCCCTCGGGGATGCGGGGGGCCAGCCTGGCGAACACCGAGCGGTCGACCTCCAGCGTGCCAAGGTCGCGGGCGTTCACGCCGATCACGGTCGCGCCGGCGTCGACCGCCCGGTCCAGCTCCTCGTCCGCGTGCACCTCGACCAGCGGCAGCATCCCGATGGACTGCGCCCGCTCGACCAGCGACACCAGGGCGCTCTGCTCCAGAGCCGCGACAATCAGCAGCACCACGTCGGCACCGTAGGCGCGGGCCTCCCACAGCTGGTAGGAGCTGACGATGAAGTCCTTGCGCAGGACGGGCACCTGCACGGCCCGGCGGACGGCGGCGAGATCCTCCAGCGAGCCGCCGAACCGGCGCTGCTCGGTCAGCACGCTGATCACCCGCGCGCCGCCGGCCTCGTAATCGGCCGCCAGCGCCGCCGGGTCGTCGATGTCCGCCATCGCGCCCCTGGACGGGCTGGCCCGCTTCACCTCGGCGATGACGCTGACCCCGTCTGCCTTCAGCGCGGCCAGCGCGTCCAGCGGGGACTGCTGCCGCCGCGCCATGTCCTTGAGCCGCTCAAGCGAGACGTTACGCTGCCGTTCGGCGAGATCGGCACGGACGCCTTCAAGGATCTCGTCGAGTACGCTCACGGCGGTTTCGTCGTCCCCTCAAATCGGAAATGTTGCGCCACCGATGCTAGTCGCCCGCCACTGGCCGCCTCGGTGGCCCCCCTGGAGTTTGCCAGCGCAATGCATTGAGGTTACTTTTCCGGGGGGTTAGCTTGGACCCCACCGGGCAAGCGCAGGACGTAGCCGACGCCGTGGACGGTCTGGATGAGGTCCGTGCCGAGCTTCTCGCGCAGCTGGACAATGTAGACGTCGATGGCCCGCGTGCCCGGGCGCTTGCCCCGCTCCCCCTCCAGCGCCGCCAGGAGCTGGTCCCGGCGCAGCGCCCGGCCCGGCTGCCCCGCGAGGGCCGTGAGGATGGCGAGCTCGGACCTGGTGAGGGGAACGTCGCGGCCCGCCACCACGGCGCTGCGGCGCCCGGGGTCCAGGTGCAGTGATGACGGCGCGGCCGACGCCCGCGGCGGCGGGACCGCGACAGCATCGGGAGCCGCGGCACCGAGAAGGCCTGCGCCCGGCGGCCCCGCCGGGCGCAGCAGCTCGCTGACCGCGTCGACAAGGGCGCGGGGGCTGAACGGGCGGGCCAGCCAGCGGCACGGGCCGTCCAGTCCGTCAGCCAGGCCGCGTGGCCGCCGCCCCTGCCGGTCAAGCAGGAAGACGACGGGGACGGGAGCGCCCTGCGCCAGCGCCCGGCGGACGTCGATCACGTCAAGTGCGGGCATCGTCAAGTCGATGGCGAACAGGTCCGCGGCCCGCTCCGCCAGCGCTCCGAGCGTCGCGCCGGGCGTGGCGACAACCTGCACCGACAGCCCGGCGCGGGCCAGGTACCTGCGGGACATCTCGCCCACCTCTGGCTCGTGGTCAGCGACGAGGACGCCCGCGCCGTACGCCGGCATCGCCGCTAGGGAAGGTCCGTGGGATCGGCTCCCGCGCTGAGCGACTCCCACATGGAGGCCGAGTCGCGTGCCCGGGCCGCCGCGCCCGCGGCCCCGCGCGCGGCGCCATGGTGCTCCGCGCCCGCGCGGCCCGCGCGGCGGCTCAGGGGCGTCGTACCGGGCGGACATCACCGGCCAGGACGGCCCGCGCCACGCGGTCGCCACCCCGGCCGCCACGACGAGGAGGGCGCCTGCCAGCACCGCCACCCGCCAGGGCGTGCCGGTCATGATGGCCTGCCCGGTCGCGCCGATCACCGAGACGCCGCCGGTGCCTCCGGCCGACCCGCTGGTCGTCGACCCGGCGGCCCCGGAGACCGCGGCCGCGGCGGGGGACCCGACCTTGCTGGCGGCCACGCTGACCACCGTGGCGGCGGACACCCCGGTGGCCGCCGCGACTCCCGCGCCCGCGCCGAGTGCCGCCAGCAGCGCCCCGGCGACCCGTCGCAGCACGCCGCGAGTGGCGATCACCGCCGCCAGGCACGCCAGCGCCACCAGGCCAAGCGCCCCGGCGAGCGGGACCAGGTCGGCACCGCTGACGCCGATGACCTGCGCGGACAGCGGCTTGGGCGGGGTGAACACGCCCAGCGCCCAGCGCTGCCTGACGGCCAGCAGGATCAGCCCCGCGCCGGCCGCGCCGCCCAGCAGGGCAAGCGCGTACTCCCGGCCGCGCCGGCTCTCCCTGGCGACGGGCGGGCGCGGCCGCGCTGGCGCTCTCGTCCCGCCGCGACGGCTGGAGCGGGCATCGCGGCAGGCACCTCGCTACGCACCAGGCCGCTCGCCGGTAGCGGAATCGAGGACGTCCGCGTCGAAGCAGGTGCGGTCGCCGGTGTGGCACGCCCCGCCGACCTGGTCGACCCGGACGAGAACCGCGTCGCCGTCACAGTCAAGCGCGACCGACTTCACCCACTGCTGGTGGCCGGAGGAATCGCCCTTGACCCAGTACTCCTGGCGGCTGCGCGACCAGTACGTGCACCGGCCCGTCGTCAGCGTCCGGTGCAATGCCTCGTCGTCCATCCAGCCGAGCATCAGAACCTCACCGGTGTCATGCTGCTGGGCGATCGCCGCGACCAGCCCGTCGGCATCCCGCTTGAGCCGGGCCGCGATCTTAGGATCCAGGCTGGTCGGGCGCACCGCTTCTGACATCGTTGACCCCTCATCGTGTATTCCCCCCTGCACAGGGGGGACCAGTACACTCTACGATCTTCGCGTGACGCATTCACGGGATGAACGCCTTGCCCTGGCTACCTTGCTAGCGGACAAGGGACCGGACGCGCCCACGCTGTGCGCGGGCTGGAAGACCGGTGACCTGGCAGCCCACCTGGTGCTTCGAGAAAGCCGCCCGGACGCCGCCGTCGGGGTGATGGGCGGGCCACTGTCGGGCTATACCGCACGCGTCCAGCAGCGGCTGGCCAGCCGGATGGGGTACGCCGGCCTGGTCGAGTCCTTCCGCAACGGGCCGCCGCGGTTCTCCCCCTTCGCGCTGCCCCGCGTCGACGAGGCGGCCAACACCGTGGAGTACTTCGTTCACCACGAGGACGTCCTGCGGGCAGCCGAGCGACTGGACGCCGCGCGAGCTCGGCCCGGCCCTGTCGGACGCGCTCTGGGCGCGGCTGAAGAGCGGCGCGCGCATGTTCCTCGGCAAGGCCCCGGTGGGCGTCGAGCTCGTGCGGACGGACATGACCGCCAGCGCGGACGAGAACCCGGACGGCTCGGTCGCGACCCCGGGAGACGGCGCCGCTCCGGTCCAGTACCGGATCACCGCTAAGCGGGCCGCCCCCCTGGTCACGGTTTCCGGTACCCCGGCCGAGCTGACCATGTGGGCGTTTCGGCCGCATCAGCGCGTCGCATGTCACGCTGGACGGCCCGAAGGCCGCCATTCACGAGCTCCAAGCTTGGCGGCGCTAGTTCCCCATCTCGCGCTTGATCCGGTTCAGCTCATCATCCACGTTGGGGCGGGCCGGCTGAGGCGGCGGGGTGTAGTCCGCCTGCCGGTAGTCGTCGCCGAGCTCGCGGTCCTGGCCGCGGCCGCGAGATCCGCGGCCGCGGATCTCGCGGCCGCGGCGCGACGTGACGACCTTGTACGCGACGTACCCGCCCGCACCCAGCACACCGAGGACGACAATGACCCCGAGCAGCGCCGTGATGATGTGGATCACGCTGCCGATGACGTAGAACGCGATCAGCGCACCGATGATCACCGCCGCGACCTTCAGCCAATTCATTCCGGCGCTCCTCTCAGCTCACCATCGATCATAATCAGGTTCCGGACGGCCCGGACCGCCCGTCTGGCCGCCGCCGCTAGCCCCTGCGGGGAGTAAGGACTGCACCAATGCTGGTAACGCCCGGGAGGGGCACGACCCCCCCTACCCCGATGGACGCCCGGTGAAAATGAGTAAGGTAGCGGACATGCACGTCCTGGGGATCGACATTGGCGGCACCGGGATCAAGGCCGCGCCAGTCGACGTGGCGACGGGTGCGCTGCTCACCGAGCGCAAGATGATCGAGACCCCGCATCCGGCCACCCCCGAGGCCGTGTCGAGGGTGGTCGGCGAAGTGGCGTCCGAATTCGGGTGGAAGGGCCTCACGGGGGTGACCTTCCCTGGCGTGGTCATCCGCGGAAGCGTGCGAACGGCGGCGAACGTCGACAAGTCGTGGATCGGGACCGACGCCGCCCGGCTGTTCAGCGAGGCGCTCGGCGGGCCCGCCGCGGTGCTGAACGACGCGGACGCGGCCGGCGTCGCCGAGATGACATTCGGCGCCGGAGTGGGCAGGCGCGGCACGGTGCTGATGCTGACGTTCGGCACCGGGATCGGGAGCGCGCTGTTCGTCGACGGGAAGCTCGTGCCCAACACCGAGTTCGGCCACGTCGAAATCCACGGCACCGACGCGGAACGACAGGCCTCAGAGCACGCGCGAGAGCTGTACGACCTGTCGTGGTCCACGTGGGCGGGCCGGGTGGACGAGTACATGCAGCACTTGGAGGCACTCCTGTCCCCCAACCTGATCATCGTGGGCGGCGGCATCAGCAAGGTGGCCGACCAGTGGGTGCCGCTGCTGACCGGGGTCGAGGCCAAGGTCGTCGCCGCCACCTTGCAAAACGACGCCGGCATCGTCGGCGGGGCGATGGCCGCCGTGAGCACCACCGCCCGCGGCTGACCCAGGCCAGGCCGGCCAGCTAGCGAACGGGATACCCCGAAGCCCGCAGGGCGTCCTTCACCTCGGCGATCCGCAGGGTCCCGAAGTGAAAGACGCTCGCCGCCAGCACCGCGTCGGCACCCGCCGCGACGGCCGGGGCGAAGTGGCCGATCGCCCCGGCACCGCCGCTCGCGATCACCGGGACCGTGACGGCCGCACGGACCAGCCGGATCAGCTCCAGGTCGAAGCCGGCCGTCGTGCCGTCGGCGTCCATCGAGTTCAGCAGGATCTCCCCCGCGCCCAGGTCCACGGCGCGACGCGCCCACTCGATCGCGTCGATCCCGGTCCCGCGACGGCCGCCATGCGTGGTCACCTCGAAGCCGCTGGGGCTGCGCCGCGCGTCGACAGACAGCACAACGCACTGCGCCCCGAACTGCCTGGACGCCTCGGCGAGCAGCTCGGGGCGGGCGATGGCCGCCGTGTTCAGCGACACCTTGTCCGCGCCCGCCCGCAGCAGGGCGTCGACGTCAGCCGTCGAGCGCACGCCGCCACCGACGGTCAGCGGGATGAAGACCTGCTCAGCGGTGCGCCGCACCACGTCGTACATGGTCTGCCTGCCGCCGCTTGACGCGGTGATGTCGAGGAACGTCAGCTCGTCCGCGCCCTCGGCGTCGTACCGGGCGGCGAGCTCGACCGGGTCCCCCGCATCGCGCAGGTTCTCGAAGTTGACGCCCTTGACGACGCGCCCGCCATCCACGTCCAGGCAAGGGATCACCCGCACTGCTACTGTGCTAGCCCCCCCGAAACGGGCGCCTTTCGGCGCGGCCTCTCCCCTCGCTGCGCTCACTCGTTCCTCGCTCGCTTCACTCAGTCCATCGGCCACGGGCGCCCTATTGGAACCGTTACGCTCGCTCGTCACCTTGACACTGCCGATAGGGCCTCTTGCAGGGTGAAGGCGCCCGCGTACAGGGCCTTGCCCACGATCGCGCCCTCCACTCCGGCCGGCACAAGGGCCGCCAGGGCTCGCAGGTCGTCAAGGGAGGAGATGCCCCCGCTCGCCACGACCGGGGCGCTGGTGGCGGCGCAGACGCCGCGCAGCAACTCCAGGTTGGGGCCGCGCAGCGTGCCGTCCTTGAGCACGTCGGTCACCACGTACCTGGCGCAGCCCTCGGCGTCCAGCCGGGCGAGCGTCTCATACAGCTCACCGCCCTCGGAGGTCCAGCCGCGCGCGGCCAGGGTCGTGCCGCGCACGTCGAGGCCGACCGCGATCTTCTCGCCGTGCTTGCCGATGATCTGCCGGACCCACTCGGGCTTCTCCAGGGCCGCGGTGCCGATATTCACCCGCTCGCAGCCGGTCGCCAGCGCGCGCTCCAGTGACTCGTCATCCCGGATGCCGCCGGACATCTCGACCTTCATCTCCACCTTGCCGACGACCTCGGCGAGCAGGGCGGAGTTCGACCCGCGCCCGAAAGCGGCATCGAGGTCGACGAGGTGCAGCCACCGCGCGCCCGCCTCCTGCCAGGCCAGGGCGGCCGCCACGGGGTCGCCGTAGGACGTCTCGCTTCCGGCCGCGCCCTGCACGAGCCGGACGGCCTGACCGTCGGCCACGTCAACGGCGGGCAGCAAGGTTAGGTAGCTCACAGCGTCTCCCGCTCGCTCACAGGGTCTCCAGCCAGTTCTTCAGTACGGCCGCGCCGGCGTCGCCGGACTTTTCCGGGTGGAACTGGGTCGCGGACACGAGGCCATCCTCGACGGCCGCCGCGAATGGCTCGCCATGCGTCGCGACCGTCACCCGCGGGCGGGAGGCCGGCAGGTCCAGGGCCAGCAGCGGCCCGGCGTCGCGCATCCGCAGCGCATAGGAGTGGACGAAGTAGAAGCGGGTCCCGGCGTCCAGCCCGGCGAAAAGCACCGAGCCGTCAGGCACCGCGACCGTGTTCCAGCCCATGTGCGGGAGCACCGGGGCGTCCAGCCGTTGCACGGTCCCCGGCCAGACCTCGCAGCCCTCGGTCCTGATCCCGTGCTCAAGGCCCGCCGAGAACAGCACCTGCATGCCGACGCAGATCCCGAGAACGGGACGGCCATGCTCGATGCGCTGGGCGATCACCTTGTCGCCGCCGGCCCGGCGGATGCCGGCCATGCAGGCGGCGTACGCGCCCACGCCGGGCACCACGAGGCCGTCGCAGTTGAGGGCGGCGTTCAGGTCGGCCGTCACCCGGACGTTAGCGCCGGCGCGCGCCAGGGCGCGCTCGGCCGAGCGGAGGTTCCCCGAGCCGTAGTCGAGGACGACAACGGTACGGGAAATGCGGGCGGTCGGCGAAGTCACGAGGGCAAGTCTATGAAGGACCGTCGGTGTCTGGCTGGGCGTAGCCGGGAGCGGGGGCCGGGTGGCCGCCACCAATCTCGGCGAGCACGATGACCACCGACGTCAGCAGCGGCCAGAAGGCCAGCGCGCTCTTCGCCCCGAGGGTCAGCGACGCGGCATAGGTCGCGCCGGGCGCGGCGTGCCCGAGCTGGTGCTGGTAGGCGGCGAAGCCGATCTCCTGGCCGAGCCACAGCATCGCGTAGCTGCCCGCGACCGCGCCGAGGATCAGGCCGATGGCGACGGCCGTCCGGGTCGCGAGCCCGCGGCGGGCGATCCCGGCCCGGTACCCGACAATGCCGGCGAGCAGGCCGGCGACCGCGCCGATCACGCAGAACCACCCGTCCGCCCCGATGAAGGCCCGCGTCTCTGGGTTCAGCACCTCGGCGGCTCCCGAGCTCACCTGCTGCAGGACTGGCCGGGGCGCGACCGCGTGCCAGATGAGGCCGCCGAGCAGGCCGAGCAGAACGCACGCGGCCACGGCGGCGACGAGGCCGACGACCGCCGCCCGGGCTGGGGCGGGCGCCTGGCGCTGGATCAGCTGGGCCATCGTGCCCCTGTCTGTGTCGGTGTGCTTGGTGGGCCTTCGCTAGATCGTACGCGCGGATAAGGACTCCGGTCGTTTTAACCCATATCTGCCGGGCAGTCGCATCGGCGTCAGGCCTTCCATTAAAGCGCCCGTGCCGAGTTGCACAGCGGTTCGGAGGTTGTCATGCCCGCCGGGACCATCCTCATAATCGTCATCGGGTGCTTGCTCGTCGCCACGGCGGCGGGCATCGCGACCGCGCTGGAGCTGCGGCTGATGGTGACGCGCCGCCAGTTCGGGCCGGAATACGACCGGCTTGCCAGCAAGGCCGGGCACCGCCGGGCGCGAGCGGAGCTCGCCGAGCGCCGCCGCCGGGTCGCCGGGCTGGGCATCCGCCCCCTGGACCCGGTGGTACGGCAGGAGCTCACGTCGTCATGGGCGGCGGCCCAGGAAGCGTTCGTCGAGGACCCGCCGGGAGCCGTGACAGCGGCGCGCGACCTGGTCCTGCGGACCGCGGAAGAGCGCGGGTACCCCGTCGACGACCCGGCCCAGTTGAGCGCGGACCTGTCGGTGCACCACGCCCGGCGGCTGCACGGCTACCGCCGCGCGCAGGAGACGTCCGCCGCGCTGGCGTCGGCGTCAGTGCCGACGGAGGAGCTGCGGCAGGCGCTGCTGTGGTACCGGGCGATGTTCCGCGAGCTGACCGACCCGTCGAAGGGCGCCGCCCGCCCCAGCGGGCCGGGCCGAGGCCAGCAGCGCCCGCGGCCACAGCTTCACCGGCCGCAGGCGGGGTCGCCGCGGGACCGGAACGCCAGCCCGGCCCGGCCACGGATGCCGCGCCTGACCCGGGCCCCCGGCAGGCGCCGAACCTGTCACAGCGAGAAGGAGCGAAGCAGGCATGACCGAATCTGAGTTCCCCGGGCCAGAGTCCACCGGGCCGCAGCGCGTGATCCAGGCGATCCCCCTGCAGGCGGTGCCATCCCAGCCGGAGGCATCCGAGTCCGATCCAATCGAGCCAGACCCAATCGAGCCAGAGACATTCGAGGCATTGACATTCGAGCCGGCGCCCTTCCAGCCGGCGTCGTCCCAGGCCGTCCCGCCGCAGGCCGTGCCCTCCCAGGCGGCGCTGTTCCGTGAGCGGCCCCGGCCGGCCGATGCCGATGCCGATGACGGCGAAGAGATGCCGCTGCTGCCCGGCGTCGATGAACTGCGCGCGGGATGGCAGAAGATCAAGGCCGGATTCGTCGACAACCCCCGCGGGTCGGTCGCCGAGGCCGCGAACGTCGTGGAGAAGGCGACCGACAGGCTCCTGGCGGCGCTGCGCGCTCAGCAGGACCGGGTCCGCGATTCCTGGGACGGCGACCCGGCCGACGCCGACACGGAGTCGCTGCGGCAGGCCCTGCTGACCTACCAGTCGCTCTTCAGCCACATCGCCGGCCATTAGGGGAAGCCTGCTTCCCGCCCACCACCCCAGGCATCGGCCCGGCGGCCAGGCTCCTAGCTGGAGACGGCGAGGGCGAGCGGGAGGACCGCCGGGGCGCCCGCCTCGCGCAGCAGCCGTGCCGCGACGGTCATCGTCCACCCGGTCTCGATGCGGTCATCGATCAGCAGGACCGGGCCGGGCGGGCCGCTTTCCATCGCGTCGCGGACCGGGCCCGGGATGGCCAGCGCGGACCACAGGGCCGACAGGCGCTGGGCGCTGTTATGCCGGCGGGGTCCCGGGCCTTCCGGGCTGGTGTAGGCGAGTGACCCCAGGTAGGGCAGGCGTCCGACACGGGCGATCCGCTCCCCTAGGGAACCGATCAGGACCGGCCGGGTCCTCGACGGCAGCGTGATGACGCCCGTCGGCCGCTCGTCCCAGCCCCAGGCGGCAAGGACGGCGATGAGCGCGTCCGTGACCTGGCCGGTGACTGGCTCATCGGGGGCGTCCTGCGCCAGCATGGCGCGCAGAGCGGAGCCCCAGCCGATGTCGGTGAGCCTGCCCAGCGCCCGGCCGGGCCCGGCGAGCAGGCCGGCGGGGATCTTCCCGTTCGCGTCGGCGATCCCCAGGCCCGCCATGCCGCTCGGCCACATCTTGCGCGGCTCGACCTCGACGCCGGGCCGCCGCAGGCTCGCCCGCGCCGCCTGCGCACGCGGCTCCGGCACGTCGGCGGGCCAGCTACGGCCGGCGCAGTTGTCGCACCGGCCGCAGGGGGCGGCGGCCGGGTCGTCAAGCTCGCGGCGGAGGTATTCCATGCGGCAGCCGCCGGTCGCGACGTAGTCCAGCATCGCCTGCTGCTCGCGGGCCCGGGTGGCGGCGACGCGGGCATACCGGTCGGCGTCGTAGGCCCATGGCTGGCCGGTGGATTCCCAGCCGCCGGACACCCGGCGGATCGCGCCGTCGACGTCGAGGACCTTGAGCATCGACTCCAGCCGGCCGCGGGACAGGTCAACCCTGGTCTCGAGCGCGGCGGTGGACAGCGGCCGCGCCGCCTCCCGCAGCGCGGCGAGGGCCGCCCGCACCTGGGCCTCGGGCGGGAACGCCAGCGACGCGAAGTACGCCCAGATGTCGCGGTCCTCGCGGCCGGGCAGCAGGACCACCTCAGCCCGCTCGACGCCGCGCCCGGCGCGGCCGATCTGCTGGTAGTAGGCCACGGGCGACTGAGGCGCGCCCAAGTGCACGACGAAGCCCAGGTCGGGCTTATCGAAGCCCATGCCCAGCGCGCTGGTCGCGACGAGCGCCTTGACCCGGTTTCCCAGCAGGTCGTCCTCGGCCTGCAGCCGCCGGGCCTGGTCGTCCTTGCCGCTGTAGGCCGCGGCCTCGATGCCCTGCTCGCGGAGGAAGGCCGCCGTCTCCCTGGCCGCCGCGACGGTCAGCGTGTACACGATCCCCGAGCCCGGCAGGCTGCCGTCGGCCAGCCGGGCCGCCAGCCAGCCGAGCCGCTGGTGCGCCGTGGGAAGGCTGACGACCGCGAGCCGCAGTGACTCCCGGTCCAGCGCCCCGCGCAGCACCAGCGGAGGGAGGATCCCGCGCGCTCCCGGCGGCAGGTCCGGCGCGCCCGGCTCCGTCCAGGCCTACGCCCAGCTGCTCCGCGACGTCCTGGGTGACGCGGGCGTTCGCGGTCGCCGTGGTCGCCAGGACGGGGATGCCCGGCGGGAGCGTCCCGAGCAGCGTGCGGATGCGGCGGTAGTCGGGGCGGAAGTCGTGTCCCCAGTCGGAGACGCAGTGCGCCTCGTCGATCACGATAAGCCCGGCCGCCGCGGTGAGGCGGGGCAGGACCTGGTCGCGGAAGCCGGGATTGTTCAGCCGCTCGGGGCTGACGAGCAGCACGTCCACATCGCCCGCCGCGACCTCCTTGTAGACCTGCTCCCAGTCCTCGGTGTTGGCCGAGTTGATCGTGCGCGCGTGGATGCCCGCCCGCGCGGCGGCGTCCACCTGGTTCCGCATCAGGGCGAGCAGCGGCGACACGATGACGGTCGGGCCCGCCCCGGCGGCGCGCAGCAGTGCCGTCGCGATGAAGTACACCGCCGACTTGCCCCATCCGGTCCGCTGCACGACCAGCGCCCGGCGGCGGTCGGCCACCAGGGCGCTGATCGCCGCCCACTGGTCCTCGCGCAGCCGCGCCTGCTCCCCGGCAAGCGCCCGCAGGTGCCGTTGCGCGGCTTCCCGCAGCGTGGTGTCCGCACGCCCCTCGTCCATGGGCCCCATCAAACCACCACCCGCCGACTTTCGGGCAGCCCGGGACTCTTGCCGCGAGGGCCGGCGGGTCAGCGTGCCGGGTCGATCGCGTGGATCTCGGGGAGGAGCCGGGCGAGGTCGGCGAGCTTGTCGTCGGTCCACGGACCGTGCGGCGAGACCATCACGTGGCCGAAGCCGAGGGACGCCAGCGCGCGCAGCGTGGCGAGGAAGTCGCGGCTTCCTGCGGCCCGGTCACCCCCGAGGTCGAAGCCGAGGCCGACGGTCTTGTCGATCTCTCCGTAGTCGCGCCCGGCCGCCGCGCAGTGCTCCCGCAGCACGTCCAGCTTGCGTGCCAGTTCGCCGTCGAGGTTCAGCCCGCCGACCCCGGGCAGGTGGCACGCGTCGGCGTACTGGGCAACCAGCCGCAGGGTCTTCTTCTCGCCGCCGCCGGCCACGAGGATGGGCGGGTGCGGGCGCTGCACCGGGCCGGGCGAGTTAATCGGGCGGGCCATCTGGTAGTACCGCCCCCGAAACGGCGCCTCGTCGCCGGCCCACATCTGGCGCGCGGCGCGCAGCAGTTCCTCCAGCATCTCGAACCGGTCGCGCAGCGGCGGGAACGGGATGCCCAGCCCCTCGCCCTCGTACGGCGTTTCCGCGCCCTGGGGCGGCGGGTTGAACGGGGCACCCGGCCCCACGCCGAAGTTCATCCGGCCGCCGCTGAGCACGTCCAGCGTGGTGACCGTCTTGACCAGGACCCCCGGATGCCGATAGGCGACGCTGGTGACCAGCGTCCCGAGCCGGATCTGCTCCGTCTGCCCGGCCAGCACCCCGAGCAGGGCGTACGCCTCGGTCATCGGAGACTCCGGCGGGTTGCCGGTCATGCGGATCTGGAAGAAGTGGTCCATGCACCACAGGCTGTCGATCCCGGCCTCGTCCGCGCGCCGCGCGACGCCCCGGATCTGCCGGCCCAGCGCCGCGGGCGGCACCGGCCAGGAAAAGTCACCGAGCACTAT
This sequence comes from uncultured Actinomycetota bacterium, assembly GCA_963735415.1. GTDB lineage: Bacteria > Actinomycetota > Actinomycetes > Streptosporangiales > Streptosporangiaceae > Trebonia. The sequence continues at coordinate 770,881 of CAVTLB010000012.1, forward strand.
CCCGATCTTCATGGCTAGACTCCATTCGTTAGCCGGACAACTACCAGAAATGATAGCCGGCTAATGAATACCGCGCAGGCCATTGCGCGGCGGCCTGCCGTCCAGCCACGTACGCTTAGCGCATCATGTCCGATGAGGTGACGACCGACTTCCAGACCGCGTTCTGGGCGACGAAGCACGCGCTCGCGCACGCCTCGGCCATCGCGTTCACCCGCCATGGCGTGCACGAGGGGCAGCAGTACGTGCTGCGCTGCCTGTGGCAGGAAGACGGGCTGTCCCCCGGGGAGGTCGCCCGGCGGCTTAACCTCGCGACTCCGACCGTGACCCGGGCGACCACGCGGATGGCGGCCGCCGGGCTGCTGCGCCGCGAGCCGCACCACCGCGACCGGCGGATGGTCCGGCTCTGGCTGACCGATCGCGGCCGGGCGCTGGAGAAGGACATCGACGCGGAGATCAGCCAGATCGCGCGCCGTGCGCTCGCCACCTTCACCGGCGAAGAGGTCGCCGCCCTGGTGCGCGCCCTGGAACAAGTTCGCCGCAACCTGGAAGACCGATAGCCGAATTGGGCGGCATGACCTCTGGAACACCACACCAGGCCGTCGTTAGCGCGCAGCCTCCCGAGAAGGCCAAGGCAACGGCGCCCGAAGGCTTCCGCCCGGACGTGCAGGGACTGCGGGCGCTCGCCGTGTCAATGGTGCTCGTCTACCACTTGTACCCGTCACTCGTGCCCGGCGGCTTCGCGGGCGTGGACGTCTTCTTCGTGATCTCGGGGTTCCTGATCACCGGGCACCTGCTGCGCGAGTTCCGCACGACCGGCACCATCTCCCTGGCCGGATTCTGGGGCAGGCGGGCGAAACGGCTGATCCCGGCGGCCGCCCTGGTTCTCGCGGTCACCTGGCTAGTCTCGCTGCGGGTGCTGGTCGGCCCCGACCTCGGCAACGCGGCCAACCAGGTCCGGGCCAGCGCGCTGTACTTCCAGAACTGGCAGCTCGCTGGCGACGCCGTCGATTACCTTAAGTCCACCGACACCGCCAGCCCCGTACAGCACTTCTGGTCCCTGTCGGTGGAGGAGCAGTTCTACCTGCTGTGGCCGCTGCTTTTCATCGCCGCGGCGCTCCTCGCGCGAGCCCTGCCCGCACGCCTGCGCGCTGCCTCCGGTTACCGCGCCATCCTTGCCCTCACCACGGCCGTCGTTCTTGGCTCGCTGGCCTACTCCGCTTATGACACGCACGCCAACCCGGCCGCCGCCTACTTCGTCACCACGACCCGGATCTGGGAACTCGGCGCGGGCGGCCTGCTCGCCCTGCTGCCCGCCCGGCTCGCGGAGCCGGTCGGCCGGCACGGCTGGCTTGGCTGGCTCGGCCTCGCCATGGCGGTCGCCTCCGCCTTCGTCCTGCGCGGGACCATGCCCTTTCCTGGCGTGCTCGCGCTGCTTCCCGTTGGCGGCACGGTGCTGCTCATCGCCTGCGGCTCGGCGGCGGCCCACGGCGGCACGGCCCGGCTGATGTCACTCAAGCCGCTGGTCTTCCTCGGTGGCATCTCCTACTCGCTGTACCTGTGGCACTGGCCGCTGATCTCGCTCTCCACGTACTACAGCGGGCGTCCGGTCAACGCGGTGACCGGCCCGGTCATCATCATCGCCGCGGTCCTGCTGGCCTGGCTGACCAAGGTTCTCGTCGAGGACCGGGTGCGGCGGGCGCGGTTCCTGTCCGGGCACCCCTGGCGTTCGGTGTCGACGGCACTGGCGGCGGTGCTCCCGGTTGCCCTGGTCACCGGCTACCTCGTGGCCCAGGTTCCCTGGAACGGGCAGCTAGGTCCCGGCTATCCCGGCGCGGCCGCGCTCGCCGGAGAACTGCATGACGTGCCGGCCAAGCCCATCCTCCCGCCGCCCGGCAATCCCACGACGTCGATGCGACCCGTGTACTGGCAGGAAGGCTGCCTCGCCAACGTGCCTAACACCACCCTCGACACGTGCGTGTACGGCGACACGGTGCACCCCCGGCTGACCGTCGTCCTCGCCGGGGACTCGGTCGCCGGCAACTGGTTCCCGGCTCTGCGGGAGATCGCGGTCCAGCAGCACTGGGAACTCGTCACCGAGATGCACGGCGAGTGCCTCTGGACCGCCACGTTGCTGTGGTACGGCCCGACAGGCAGCCCCTACACCTCCTGCCAGCAGTGGGGCGCCAACCTGCTCCACGCGCTGCTCACCACGATCCGTCCCAACGTCGTCATCGTCAGCGGCCGCCAGGCGGAGACAACCGTCTCCGACACCAAGGCCGGCGCGGTGGCCCGGCGGGACATCGGCAACGGCATGGTGACCTACTGGAAGCAGCTGCTCGGTCACGGGATCCCGGTGATCGCGATCAAGGAGACTCCGGAGACATCGGCCTGGACCACGGTCTGCATCCTGAAGCACCGCCTGCACTACCGGCCATGCGCCACCCGCACGTCCCAGGCGATCGTGGCGACGTCGCCGATCCAATGGGCGGCCCGGCAGCTCCACGGCGCGGTCCCTGTCATCGACATGAACTCGCTCATCTGCGGCCCCAGCAAGTGCGAGCCGGTGGTCGGCAACGTGCTGGTTTACTTCGACAGCCATCACATGACCGCGAGCTACAGCCAGACCCTGACGCCCTACCTGGCAAAACGACTAGTGCCACTCGTCAACGCCGACACGGCCCGCAAGCCGTCGGGGTAAAGTCCCCCGGAGATACTGGCCTCATGGACGATGACGTGTCCCGCGTCGGTACTGGAACGAGCTGCCAGGGCGGCCACTTCGCCGCACTTGGAGCAGCCCGCGACGTTCGTGGACGAGGTGCGGCGCGTTCCGCGCGTTCCGGTAGCGCTGCCGGGCGGCGGGACGGCGGACCGTGGGGGAACGGAAGGGGTTAGCTTGCGATGCAGGTGGGGCCGAGGATCTGCTTGAGGTCGGCGTGCAGGGCCGGGGAGGTGGTGACCCGGAGCTTGTCGTCGAGGCGAACGACGGTGGTCTTCGGGCCACCGCGCAGGCGCAGATGAACCTCGGTCGAACCCGGGTGAGTGCGCAGCACCTCGCGGATTTGCTCGACCACCGGGGGAATGCACTTAGTCAGCTGCATCGACACGACGAAAGGGGCACCGTCGGTAGCGGTGAGGTCGGGGATGGTCATGTCCATCGCGATGAGCTTGGGCACGTCGTCGCGGCGGTCGATCTTGCCCTTGACGATGACGATGGCGTCCTCGGCGATCGCGGTGGCGTAGAGCTGGTAGGTCTGGGGGAAGAACAGCGCCTCGATCGCGCCGCCGAGATCCTCCAGCGTCGCGGTGGCCCACTGCGCGCCGTTCTTGGTGACCTTGCGGGTGACCCCCGACAGGATGCCGCCGATCTTGACGATCTCGCCGTCGCGGCGGCCGCCCGCGGCGACCGGCGCGGGAGTCGGCCTGCCACCGTCTTCGGAGGAGTCGTCGGAGTCGTCGGAAGAGCCCGACGACCCCATCAGCTCGGCCAGCGAGATATCCGCGTCCCTGGCCAGGATGTGCTCGACGCCGAGCAACGGGTGGTCGGAAACATACAGGCCGAGCATCTCGCGCTCGAAGTTAAGCCGGGTCTTCTTGTCCCACTCGGCGTCGGGGATGGCGATCTCGAAGGCGGCCTCGGTCTCCTCGTCCGCGCCGAACAGCGAGTCCTGGCCGATGGCCTCGTTCCGCTTGATGTCGATAACCGAATCGACGGCCTGCTCGTGGATGAGGAGCAGGCCCTTGCGCGGGTGACCGAGGGAATCGAACGCGCCTGCCTTGATCAGGCTCTCGATAACGCGCTTGTTGCAGACTTGCTGTGGCACCTTGCGCAGGAAGTCGGCGAAGCTGGTGAAGGCCCCCTTGGACTTCCGGGCGGCGATGATCCCCTCGACGACATTCACGCCGACATTGCGGACCGCGGCGAGGCCGAACCGAACGTCCTTGCCCACGGCGGCGAACGTCGCGATCGAGGCGTTGACGTCCGGCGGCAGCACGGTGACGCCCATCCGGCGCGACTCACTGAGGTACCCGGCCGACTTGTCCTTGTCGTCACCGACGGAGGTGAGCAGCCCGGCCATGTACTCCGGCGCGAAGTTCGCCTTCAGGTAGGCGGTCCAGTAGGAGACCAGGCCGTAGGCGGCGGAGTGCGCCTTGTTGAACGCGTACCCGGCGAACGGCACGAGGACGTCCCACACCGCCTGGATCGCCGCGTCAGAGTAGCCGCGCTCCCGGCAGCCCTTCTGGAACGGGACGAACTCCTTGTCCAGGATCTCCTTCTTCTTCTTGCCCATCGCCCGGCGGAGCAGGTCGGCCTGTCCGAGCGAGTAGCCGGCGAGCACCTGAGCGGCCTTCTGCACCTGCTCCTGGTAGACGACCAGGCCGTAGGTCGGCGCCAGCACCTCGCGCAGCGGCTCCTCCAGTTCCGGGTGGATCGGGGAGATCTCCTGCTGCTTGTTCTTGCGCAGCGCGTAGTTCGTGTGCGAGTTGACGCCCATGGGACCGGGCCGGTACAGCGCGCCGAGCGCTGAGATGTCCTCGAAGTTGTCCGGCTTCATCTGCCGCAGCAGGGTGCGGTAGCCGCTGCCATCGAACTGGAACACGCCCAGCGTCTCGCCGCGTGTCAGCAGGTCGTAGGTGGGCTTGTCGTCCAGCGGCAGGGCGAGGAGGTCGATCTTGATGCCGCGGTTGGCCTCGACGGCCCTGACCGCGTCGCTCATGATCGTGAGGTTGCGCAGGCCGAGGAAGTCCATCTTGAGCAGGCCGAGACCCTCGCACGTCGGGTAGTCGAACTGCGTGATGACCGCGCCATCCTGGTGCCGCACCCAGACGGGGATGTGGTCGGTCAGCGGCTCGGCCGACATGATCACGCCGGCCGCGTGCACGCCAGGCTGGCGGATCAGTCCTTCGATGCCCCTGGCGGTGTCGATGATCTGCTTGACGTCGGGCTCGTTCTCGTACATGGCCCGGAGCTCGCCGGCTTCGCCGTACCGGGGGTTGTCCGTGTCGGTGACGATGGAAAGCGGGACGTCCTTGCCCAGCACGGGAGGCGGGAACGCCTTGGTGATCCTGTCGCCCGTCGCGTAAGGGAACCCGAGCACCCGCGACGCGTCCTTGATGGCGGCCTTCGCCTTGATCGTGCCGTAGGTGATGATCTGGGCAACCTTGTCGCTGCCCCACTTGTTGGTCACGTAGCGGATGACGTCGGCGCGGCCGCGCTCGTCGAAGTCGATGTCGATGTCGGGCATCGAGATTCGCTCGGGGTTCAGGAACCGCTCGAAGATCAGCCCGTGGGTCAGCGGGTCCAGGTCGGTGATGCCCATGGCGTAGGCCACGATCGAGCCTGCCGCCGACCCGCGGCCGGGACCGACCGCGACACCGTTGTCCTTGGCCCAGTTGATGAAGTCCGCGACGACCAGGAAGTAGGCCGGGAACCCCATCTGGCAGATGATCTGGATCTCGTACTCGGCCTGCTTCTTGCGGGTCTCGTCGTACCCGCCCGGGTACCGGCGGGCCATGCCCTTCCAGACCGCGTCGGCGAACAGCGCGTCCTGCGAGTCGAACCCCTCCGGGATCGGGAACCGGGGCATGAGGTTCACGAACTCGAACATGCCGGCCGTGTCGACGCGGTCGGCGATGAGCAGCTGGGAGTTGCGGCAGCCCTCCTGCCAGATGTCGCTGGTGCTGACCGCGTACATCTCGGCCGGGGACTTGATGTAGTAGCCGGAACCGTCGAACTTGAACCGGTCGCGCGTCGGCGAGGGTCTTGCCGGTCTGGATGCACAGCAGCAGGTCGTGGGAGACGGAGTCCTGCTCGCGCGAGTAGTGGCTGTCGTTGGTGACGACCGGCGGGATGCCCAGCTTCCCGGCGATCTCGATGAGGCCGTCGCGGACCCGACGCTCGATGTCCAGGCCATGGTCCATCAGCTCAAGGAAGTAGTTCTCCTTGCCGAAGATGTCCTGGTAGTCGGCGGCGGACTGGAGCGCCTCCCGCTCCTGGCCCAGCCGCAGGCGGGTCTGCAACTCGCCGGACGGGCACCCGGTGGACGCCATGAGCCCGGCCGCGTGCTCGGCGAGGATCTCCTTGTCCATCCGGGGCCACTTGACCATCCAGCCCTCGGCGTAGGACCGCGAGGTGAGCTTGAACAGGTTGTGCAGGCCCTGCTTGTCCCGCGCCCAGAGCGTCTTGTGCAGGTAGGCGCCGGAGGCGGAGACGTCGTCCTGCTTCTGGTGCGGCTGGCCCCACAGGATGCGGTTGGGGTTTCGCCGCGACTCGGGCGCGACGTAGGCCTCGATGCCGATGACCGGGGTGATCCCGGCATCCTTCGCCTGCTTGTGGAACTCGGCCGCGCCGAACATGTTGCCGTGGTCGGTCATCGCCACGTGCGTCATGCCGTTGGCCTTGACCTCACGGAACAGCTCCTTGAGCCGGGCGGCACCGTCGAGCATCGAGTATTCGGTGTGGACGTGCAGGTGGGCGTACGGGGAATCACTCATCTTCTGCTGCCTCCTGCGTGCGGCTTGCTGCGTCCACCCGCCGGGCACGCTCCGCCCCGCGTCGCCGGGTAGGGCGCAGCGGCCGGAACAGCTCGGTGGGTAACGCCTACCTTAACCGTTCCGGCAGCCGCCGTGGTGCTCCCGCGCCGACCGCCGCCCCAGTCCGGCCAAACCCCGCCTTATCCCGAACGGCCCCGCTGTTCCCGCGCGCTTTGCTCCCTTCCGCTCGTCTTTCCTGACTCTGAACGGCTACACTCGACTAGTACCGAGACGCTTCAACTCTGGAAGGGAACAACAGTGATGCTCGACGAGGGGACGCTGCCCGACCCGCGCAAGTACCGGAAGATGGCCGACGCCATCCGGGCGCAGATCGACCGCGGCGCGCTCGCTCCCGGCGACCCCGCCCCCACGATCAGCGAACTGTCCGCCACCTACGCCTGCGCCCGCCAGACGGCCGCGAAATCGCTGCGGACGCTGGTGGAGGAGGGACTGCTGATCAGGTACCCCGGCATCGGCTACTACGTGGCCCGCGGCAGCGCGGCTAGCGCGCGCCGTCAGGACTGCGACGCGCAGGACGTCGAGGGAGTGCCGCAGGTCTTCCGGGTAGCCGCTCTCGAAGGTGACCTCGTGGCCGCGCGTCGGGTGCTCGAACGACAGCCGGACCGCGTGCAGCCACTGGCGGGTGAGGCCGAGCCTGGCCGACAGCGCGGGGTCCGCGCCGTAGAGCAGGTCGCCGCAGCACGGGTGGCGCAGCGCGGACATGTGGACGCGGATCTGGTGAGTGCGGCCAGTCTCCAGGCCCACGGTCACGAGGCTCGCGGCGCGGAAGGCCTCGAGCGTGTCGTAGTGCGTCACGCTGGGCCGCCCGTCGCTGACTACCGCGAACCGGCCATCGCCGGACGGATGGCGGCCGATCGGCGCGTCGATGGTGCCGCGCAGCGGGTCCGGGTGCCCCTGCACCAGGCAGTGGTAGGTCTTGGACACGGTACGGTCGCGGAAGGCCTGCTTGAGCACGCTGTAGGCCAGCTCGCTCTTGGCCACGACCATCAGGCCCGTGGTGTTCGCGTCGAGCCGGTGCACGATGCCCTGCCGCTCGGCCGCGCCCGAGGTGGCGATCATCACGCCCGGCCGCCATCAGGCCGCCGATGACGGTGGGACCGGTCCAGCCGGGAGTGGGGTGGGCGGCGACGCCGCGCGGCTTGTCGATGACGACGATGTCCTCGTCCTCGTAGACGAGCGACATGCCGGGCACCGGTTGCGCCGTCACCTCGACGGCTCCGGGCGACGGCGGGAGCGTCACGGCGAGCGAGGCGCCGGCCAGGACGCGGTCGGACTTGGCCGCCGGGTGGCCCTCGACCAGCACGTTCCCCTCGCCGATCAAGGTGGCGGCCGCGGCGCGCGACAGGCCGAACATCCGGGCCAGCGCCGCGTCCAGGCGCTCCCCGTCAAGCCCTTCCGGAACCTCGACGAATCGCTGCCCCGTGGTCACCGCTCAGCTTCCACGGTTTCCCCGGCATGGTCGGCTGCCTCGGGGGTCGTCGGCGCCGGTCGCACCGGGACGGCCCGGTCGCCCCGGGTGCCGTCGGTGTGATAGCCGAGCAGGGCCAAGACGACGAACAGCGCGCCGGCGCAGCAGATCGCCGAGTCCGCCAGGTTGAACACCCCGTCGTAGTGCGCGACATCGATCCAGTCGACGACGTTGCCGCGGAAGACGCCCGGGGCGCGCAGCAGCCGGTCGGCCAGGTTGCCCGACGCCCCGCCGAGCAGCAGGCCGAACGCGATCGCGTAGGCGGTGCTGCGCAGCTTGCGCGCGGTGCGGATGACGTAGGCGATCACCCCGATCGCCAGGACCGTGAAGACCACGGTGTAGCCGGTGCCAAGGCTGAAGGCCGCGCCGGAGTTGCGCAGCAGGTTCCACTGCAGGAGGTTGCCGATGACGTGCACCGGCTGGCCCGGCGTGAGGTTAGCCACGACCAGCGCCTTGGAGATCGCGTCCAGGGCGAGGACGAGGATCGCGATGCCCGCGAGCACGGCGACCTTCGGCCGGCGGGCCTGTCCCGCCCCGGAAGGCTCCTGCTCAGAGGACGCCTGTGCGGCCTGCTGCCTGCTCCTGCTTCGCGGGAGCCGGCTTGGGCAGCTCCGGCTCGGGCATTACCGGCGTTCCTGCCGCTGCTTGCACTCGACGCACAGCGTCGCCCGGGGGAACGCCAGGAGCCTTGCCTTGCCGACCGCCTTGCCGCACGACTCGCAGACGCCGTAGGTGCCCGCGGAGATCCGGGCCAGCGCGTGCTCGGTCTGGCTGAGCAGGTCGCGGGCGTTGTTGCTGATCGCGAGCTCGTGCTCGCGCTCGTACAGCTTGCTGCTCGCGTCAGCCTCGTCGTCGCCGGCCTCGGTAACCGAGTCACCGAGCAGCCCGGCGATCGCGGCGCCGGCGTGGTCGGTCTCGGCCCGCAGCTCGGCAGCCTCGGCTTCCAGCTCGGCCCGCACCTGCGCGAGCTCGTCCTCGGTCCACGGCTCCTCGCCCGGCCGTACCGGGAGGCTGGCAGCGGCGGATTCCGGCGCGGCGGTCATGTATGGGATCACCAACTCTTGCGGCTTCTCGATTCAGGACAGTCAACGGAGGATACAGCATTACTCAGGGGGACCACCCCCTGCAACCCCCCTGGCACGCCTGGTGAAGAACGCGAGCTTACCAGGGCGGGACCCCGGAGGCGAGGAGGACCCTGATGCCGCAGATGCGGTCGCTGCCGGCGGAGCTGAACCTGCCCGCCATCGACCACGAGATACTCGCCCGGTGGCGGAGGGACGGGGTTTTCGACGCGTCGCTGCGGCAGACGGAGGGCGGGCCGCGCTGGACGTTCTACGAGGGGCCACCGACCGCCAACGGCATGCCGGGCATCCATCACGTCGAGGCGCGCGTGCTCAAGGACATGTTCTGCCGGTACAAGACCATGCGGGGGTTCCACGTCAGGCGGAAGGCGGGCTGGGACTGCCACGGACTGCCGGTCGAGGTTGCCGTCGAGATGGAACTGGGCCTTTCCGGCAAGCCGGACATCGAGTCCTACGGCGTCGCCGCGTTCAACAAGCGCTGCCGTGAATCGGTGCTGCGGCACGTGGACGCGTTCGCCGCGCTGACCGAGCGGATGGGCTACTGGATCGACTTGTCGGACGCCTACCGGACGATGGACGGCTCGTACGTGGAGTCGGTCTGGTGGGCGCTGACGGTGATCTACGAGAAGGGACTGCTGGTCCGGGACCTGCGGATCAGCCCGTACTGCCCGCGGTGCGGTACGGCGCTGTCGGACCATGAGATGGGCCAGCCGGACGTGTACCAGGAGGTGACGGACCCGGCGGTGACCGTGCGGTTCACGGTGACGGGGCTGCCGCGGGACGCCGACCCCCGGTTGGGCAAGCAGCTGCTCGGCGCGGACCTGCTGGTCTGGACGACGACGCCGTGGACGCTGGTGGCCAACACGGCGGTCGCCGTGCATCCCGACGTCCGGTACGTCATCGCCCGCAGGTCGCGGGACGGGGACAAGGTCGTGGTGGCTGAATCGCTGTTCGCGCGCGTGCTTGGCCAGGACTGGCACGTGGTGGCCGACTGCCTCGGCGCCCAGCTGCTCGGGGCGACCTACCGGAGGCCGTTCGCGAATAGTGGACATACCGGACGCGCACGTGATCGTCGGGGGCGAGTTCGTGACGACGGAGGACGGGACGGGCCTGGTCCACCTCGCGCCCGCGTTCGGCGCGCAGGACTTGGCGGCCGCGCGGGCCGCCGGATTGCCGGTGGTGAACCCGGTGCGGCCGGACGGGCGGTTCGCCGAGGGGCTGCCGCTGGTGGGCGGCCTGTTCTTCAAGGACGCTGACCAGCCGCTGGTGGCGGACCTGGCGGAGCGGGGGCTGCTGTTCCGCTCCGTTCGCCATGCGCACGCGTACCCGCACTGCTGGCGGTGCGGGACGGTGCTGTTGTACTACGCGGTGCCGTCATGGTTCATCCGGACGACCGCGGTCAAGGACGCGCTGCTGGCGGAGAACGCCGCGACCATCTGGCAGCCGCCGGGGATCAGGGACGGCAGGTACGGCGCCTGGCTGCGCGGCAACGTGGACTGGGCGCTGTCGCGGACCCGGTACTGGGGTACGCCGCTGCCGCTGTGGGAGTGTGCCGCGGGGCACCTGACGTGCGTTCCGTCGCTCGCGGCCCTCGGGGCACTGGCCGGTCGTGACCTGTCGTCGCTGGACCCGCATCGTCCGTACGTGGACGCGGTGACGTTCCCGTGCCCGACGTGCGGCGAGGCGGCCTCACGGGTGCGCGGAGGTGATCGACGCCTGGTTCGATGCCGGGGCGATGCCGTTCGCGCAGCACGGGGCCCCGTGGCGCGACCAGGAGGCGTTCGCCGCGGCCTACCCCGCGCAGTTCATCTGCGAGGCGATCGACCAGACACGAGGGTGGTTTTACGCGCTGATGGCGGTCGGGACGCTGGTGTTCGGGCGCTCGGCGTACGAGAGCGTGGCCTGCCTCGGGCACGTCGTGGACGAGCAGGGGCGCAAGATGTCCAAGCACCTCGGCAACGTCATCGAGCCGATCGGGGTGCTGAACGCGCACGGCGCGGACGCGGTGCGGTGGTTCTTCGCCGCGTCGGGCTCGCCGTGGGAGCCGCGGCGCATCGGGCCGGCGGTGCTGGAGGAGATCAGCCGGAAGGTGCTGGCGACTTACTGGAACGTGGTCTCGTTCCTGACGCTGCACGCGGGCGCCGGCGGGTCCCGGTGCCCCGGTGCCCGAGGCGACGCAGCTCGCGGACCGCCCCGCGCTGGACCGGTGGCTGCTCTCTGAGCTGCAATCCTGCGTCCTGGACGTCACGGCGGCGATGGATGCCTTCGACAGCGCCACGGCCGGGCGGCGCGTTGCCGGGATGATCGATGACCTGTCTCACTGGTACGTGCGGCGGTCACGGCGACGGCTACGGCCCGGGCCCTGCGATACTGACAGGGCGTCGGCCATCGCGACGCTTCACTGCGCGCTGGTGACCGTGACAAAGCTCATGGCGCCGATCGCACCGTTCCTCGCCGACTACGCCTGGGACGTGATCCGGCCGCCGGGAGCGCCGTCCTCTGTGCACCTGACAGGCGTGGCCGGCCGTCGCCCCCGAATGGGCGGACCCGAAGCTTTCCGCTCAGATGGCCCTGGTCCGGCGGCTGGTGGACCTGGGTCGCTCGGCCCGGGCGTCGGGCGGCGTGGCGACCCGGCAGCCACTATCGCGGGCGCTGGTCGGGGCCGCCGGGTTCGAGGAGCTCCCCGGCTCGCTGCGCGCCCTGATGGCCGAGGAACTGAACGTGCACGACCTGTCCCCGCTGGAGGCGACCACCGGGGCGTCCCCGGGGCCAGCCGTCAGCCATTCCGGTCATCAGGTACACCGTGAAGCCGCGGTTCCGGGCGCTGGGCAAGCGATTCGGCGCGCAGACTCCCGCGGTCGCGGCGGCGATCAGGGCGGCTGACCCGGCCGCGATGGCGGCGGCCGTGGCGGATGGCGGATCGTTCGCGGTCGTGGTGCCGCTGCCCGCACCGCATGAGGCCTGGATCACGGCCGAAGAGGTGATCGTGACGCGGTCGCCCGCATCGGGCTGGGAGGTAGCGACCGCGGACGGGGAAACGGTGGCCCTGGACCTGACCGTCACGCCATCGCTGCGGGACGAGGGGCTGGCGCGGGAGGTGATACGGCGGGTCCAGCAGGCCCGCAAGAGCGACGGCCTGGCGGTCACCGACCGGATCATGCTGCGCTGGTGTCCGCCGCCGCGGCGATCCGGGTGCCGTGAGCGGCCGGCGACCTCGCCAGCGCCCTGGCCGCGCATGGCGAGACGATCGCGGCCGAGGTGCTCGCGGTCTCGGTAGAGAGCGGTCCGCCGCCTGAGGCGGGCGTGCCCCGCGCGGGGGACGGGACACCGGGTCAGTGGAGCGAGCACGGTGACGCGGGCCTGGGCTTGCGGTTCTGGATCAGGCGGCAGGCTTGACGGCGGCCGCTACTCGGGCTGGCAGGCACGGCACGGGGTGCAGCCCGCCTCGGTGGCCTCGGTGACGGACATCCGCTGCACGTCGTCGCTCGGCATGAAGCGGATGAGGATGCAATTCGAGTCGTGGTAGCGCGGGACGCCAGGGACGACCGTGACCTCCTGGGTGCCGGACCCGGCCGGTCACCGGCGCGGCCTGGCTCTCACCGTCGTCGGCCGGCCCGGTGTCCGCCGCCTCGGGACCCGGCACCGCGTCGTCCTCGGGGTGACCCTGGCCAGCGTCATCGTCGCCGGTGCCCTGGCTGTCGAGGTCGTCGGTCCCGGTGTCGTCGATCCGGGTCGCGGCGTCGTCGGTCCGGGTCGCGGCGTCGTCAGCGCCGCTGGCGGCGCCGGCTTCCGCGTCGTCACCGAAGCGGCCTTCGCCGGCCGCCTTCTCGCCGCTCGCGGCCTCACTGCCTGAGGCGGCCACGGGGAAGTCATCGCCTGCAGCCGTGCCCGGGTCGCCGGAACCCGCCAGGCCTGTCGCCCAAGGGGCGTCCGACCAGGAACTGGGAGCGGCGGCGGCGGGCGTCGTCCGGTTCCGCCGCTGGCCAGGCATCGGCTGGCTCGTCGTCCGTCGCGGTGGCCGAGGCATCGGCGCCGCCTGGCGCGCCGTCCGTGGCGGCGGGCACGCGCTCCGCGAGCGGGGTGAGCCGGGCGGCGCCCGTCGTCCACGTCCTCCAGCCAGCTCGGCACCGGATCGGGCGACTTCACCTTGGCGATGTCCACCCTGGTCGGCAGCGAATCCGCCCACGGGAGCACGGGATCGGCCCGCGTCGGCGGGGCGGGCGGGCGCCGGGTACCGCCGCGCGCGGCGGGCGGCTGGACCGCCTTAGCCGCGGGCGGGGCGACCGGGAAGCTAGGCTCCGGCGGCAGCCATGCGGCCGGCCGGGCAGGACCGGCTTGGGGGTGCTCTCGGCTGGGGCGAAGCCGCCACCCGGCCGGGCGGGCGGGTCCTCCCGCGACGCCCGGTCTCCCCATGGGTCGTCCCCTAGAGTGCTGTCTCCCCGGGAGAACGACGATCCGAAGGCCCCTCCGGCCGCGTGGACCGGAACCCGGCTCTCGCTGGTCCCGCCGTCGGCCGCGCCAGCGGGCTGCTGGTCAAGGACCGCCTGCTGGCCCGCGGCCACGCCGCCAACGGCCGACGAGGGACGTACGTCATCCCGGAAAAGCTCATCCCGTTTAAGTGCCACCCCTGCCGCGAGCACCAGCAGTGCCACGGCACTGATGCCGATCGCCACGTACACCAGCAGCAGGCTGCTAGTGGCCACCCCGGCGATGAGCACCCCGATCGCGACAACGACCAGCGCGGCGCTGAACCGGATCACCCTTCTTCTCCTCGTGTCCGGGCGCGCCCGAAAATCGTAGGAATCAGGAACTAGCGGCGGTCGTGGACGCCCGCGCCGTCACTGACGCGGAAGCCACCAGCGTGCTGGATCACGGTCTCCGGGCCAGCAGAGTACTGACCGGGCGTCGGGCCACTGTTGCGCATCGAGGGCTGCCCGAGGCCAGCAGGGAGCTGCGACGGGGACGGCGGCGGCGGCGGAACCACGGGGAACGTCCCGCTGTCGGCCACGCCGGCCTCGAGGTCGCGGAGCTGGCCCTCCAGGTACGCCTTCAGGCGGCTGCGGTATTCACGCTCGAATGCGCGCAGGTCATCCACGCGGCGCTCGAGCTCCTCCCGCTGCTGCACCAGCGATCCCATCGCCTGGCGGTGCCGCTCCTGGGCGTCCCGCTCCAGGCTCTCCGCGCGTGCCCGCGCGTCGCCGGTGATCTGCTCCGCCTGGCGGCGAGCCTTGGTGAGGACGTCGTCGGCCTCGCGGCGGGCGCGGTTCAGCGTCTCATCCGCCTCGCGCCGCGCGTCGGCGATCGCCTGGTCGGCCGTCTGCTGCGCGAGCGACAGCACCCGGGCGGCCGTGTCCATGTTGTCCTCGACCGATGAGTGGCCCATTCCGCCCATCATCATCGGCTCGTGGCGCCGCTGCTCCATCGGCGGCTCAGGCGCCATCAGGTCCGTCTTGGTCTGGTCGGACAGCGGCGAGCTCAGCGTGGGTATGCCGGGCTTCACGCCACCTCTCAGGACCTCGGCCAGTTTAGCCCGGAGCCTCTTCGTTCTCCTGGATCAACCGGTCGAGTTCAGCCTCGACCTCGTCGAGGAAGGCATCGACCTCTTCCTCGTCGTAGCCAGGCCTGAGCCTGGTCGTACTGAACTGCTTGTTCCGAACATCCGCGGGCGTCAGCGGCATCTCGTCTCCTCGGCGCGCTTGGCTGCGTTCCTCAGCACAGGGTTCCTGTCCTGCCGCGTCCTGGTAACGCAGCGTTCCTAGCAACCGTCCTGGTCCTTGCACCGTCCTGTACAGCACGGTACACGATCACAGATGGGGCACGACCACTTCCAGCAAAATCAGTACCACGATGAACAGGACCATGAAGCTGAGATCAAGCGCTACAGTACCGAACCGGAGCGGCGGTATGTAGCGACGAAGGAGTTTCAGCGGCGGGTCGGTCGCTGTGAGGATTGACTCACAGATGACGAGCACGACCCCCTTGGGCTCCCAGTCGCGCGCGAACGCCTGGATCCAGCTGACGACCATCGTGCCGATGAGCAGCAGCAGGTAAATCTCCAGCAGGTAGGTGAGGACTACCTTCACGATCTCCATCAGGCCGTCCCTCCTGTCGGGCTGGCACTGCCTACCGGGCTAACACCGACCATCGAACCCGCCTGCCGCTTCGACCGCTGTCCATCTGCCACGTCACCACTGTCTTTAAGCGCACAGAGCACGCTAGCTCTGGTTGAAGAAACCCCGCTCGGCGATGCGAGCCTTGTCCTCCGCTGTCACCTCGACGTTGGCCGGGGAGAGCAGGAAAACCTTGTTCGTGACCTTGTCGATGGACCCGCGCAGTCCGAAGATCAGGCCAGCCGCGAAGTCGACCAGACGCCGTGCGTCGCTGTCGACCATCTCGGTCAGGTTCATGATCACGGGGGTGCCCTCGCGGAAGTGCTCACCGATGGTACGAGCCTCATTGTAAGTGCGCGGGTGGAGCGTCGTGATCCGCACCAGGTCAACTTGCTGCGTGACCGGCTCTATCCGGCTCTCCGCCGCCTGGTACCCGCTGTACTCCGGCCGCGCTGGGATGACCTCCACCGCGTCAGGCTCGTCGTCGTCGTAGTCGTCGTAATCCTCGTACGCGTCGTACTTGTCCTGAAAGCGAGGATCGTCGTCCTCCACGAGGCCTAGGTAGACCGCCATCTTGCGCATCGCGCTGGCCATCCTTCAGTCCTCCGTCGTGCTCTCGCCCTCGCGTCGCCGCGTACCCGACCACACCTGCTGCGTCGGACATTACCGGACCGGAGGCTTCCGATCGCCGAGCAACGCCGTACCAATTCTCAGGTGTGTCGCGCCGGCCGCGATAGCCTCCTCGAGGTCCGCGCTCATCCCGGCGGACATGATGCCCGCCCCCGGCTGGACCGCGCGGACCGTGCCGGAGCACTCACGAAGCACGTCGAACGCGGCGGACGGCGGCATGCCAAGCGGCGCGACCGCCATGACGCCCCCCAGCACGAGCCCGGCTCGGCCTCGATGGCCTCGGCGACCGCCGGAACGCCGGGCACCGGCACCCCGCCGCGCTCCACGTCGCCGTCAAGGCTGACCTGGACCAGGCAGGTAAGCGGCCGGCCCGCGGACCTGGCCGCGGCACCGAGGTGACGCACCAGGCGGATGCGGTCGACCGAGTGCACCACGTGCGCGTACCCGGCTACGCTTGCGGCCTTGTTGGTCTGGAGCTGGCCGACGAAGTGCCAGGTGATGTCGAGGCCGGCCAGCGCCGCGGCCTTGGGCGCCGCCTCCTGGTCGCGGTTCTCGCCGAAGTCGGTGACGCCAAGGCCGCGCAGCGCCGCGACGTCCGCCGCCGGGTAGGTCTTCGTCACCGCGATCAGCGTGATCTCGCCACCGGCGCGGCCAGCGGCGGCGCAGGCCTTGTCAATGCGCCGCCGGAGCCCCGCGAGGCTGGCGGCGAGCTGGCCCCGCCGCGCGTCGCCCGCGTCTCCCGGGCCGCCGCCATCCCGCTCCCGGCCGCGGTCACTTGAGGAAGTCGGGCACATCCAGGTCGTCGTCCTCCTCGAAGACCACCGGCCGCCGGCGCGGCGCGGACACGTCGAAGATCTTCTCCGGTGCCGTGCGCGCGGTTTCCGGCCGGCTGGAGGTGCCTGACGTGGCATCGCTGGCGTGGCGGTTGTCACCAATGTCATAGCCGGACTTGCCCGCCGCCGGGTATTCGTCCTCATCGCCGTCACCCGACACGAAGGCGACCGGGGCGGGAACGTAGCTCGCCGCGGGCGGCTGCGCGGGATGCGAGGCCGGCGAGTCGGCGGCCGGCCCGGGCGCCGACGGCACCGCGCCGCCCGACGCGCTGCCATGCGACGGGAACGCGCCGTTCCCGGCGTCGCTGCCGTACCCCGCGCCTCCGGTGGCACTGCCCCCGGCTCCGCCGCCGCTGGCCCGCCCGTCACCGGTCGTGGTCGCCGCGGGCGCGGCACTCGCCGCGACCGTCGGCGTGCTGGAACGGGAGCCCCAGGTGGTGGAGGCCGACGGGCGGGCGGCCGATCCGGACGCGCTGGGTGCGGCATAGCCCGATCCAGCGACGGTCGCGGCACGCGCCGGGCGCTGCTCGTCGAAGCCGGCGGCGATGACGGTCACCCGGACCTCGTCGCCGAGGGCGTCGTCAATGACGGCGCCGAAGATGATGTTGGCGTCCACCGCGGCGGAGTTGGACACGAGCTGGGCGGCCTCGTTGATCTCGAAGAGGCCGAGGTCCGATCCTCCCTGGATGGACAGCAGCACGCCATGAGCGCCGTCGATGGAGGCCTCGAGCAGCGGCGAGGAAATCGCCATCTCGGCGGCCGCCACGGCCCGGTCATCGCCGCGCGAGGACCCGATGCCCATCAGCGCCGACCCGGCACCGGACATCACGGACTTGACGTCAGCGAAGTCAAGGTTGATGAGGCCGGGGGTGGTGATGAGGTCGGTGATGCCCTGGACACCGGACAGCAGCACCTGGTCGGCGGCCTTGAAGGCGTCAAGGACGCTCACGTGCCGGTCAGAGATCGACAGGAGGCGGTCATTAGGGATGACGATCAGCGTGTCGACCTCGGCGCGCAGCCGGTCGATCCCGGCCTCCGCCTGGACCGCGCGCCGCTTGCCCTCGAACCCGAACGGGCGCGTCACCACGCCGATGGTCAGCGCCCCGAGCGAGCGCGCGACGCTGGCCACCACGGGCGCCCCGCCGGTACCGGTGCCGCCGCCCTCCCCCGCGGTGACGAAGACCATGTCGGCGCCCTTGAGCACCTCCTCGATCTCCTCGCGGTGGTCCTCGGCCGCCCTGCAGCCCACGTCGGGGTTGGCGCCGGCGCCAAGGCCACGGGTAAGCTCGCGGCCCACGTCGAGCTTGACGTCGGCGTCGCTCATCAGCAACGCTTGCGCGTCGGTGTTGATCGCGATGAACTCGACGCCCTTGAGCCCCTCTTCGATCATGCGATTGACGGCGTTGACGCCGCCCCCGCCGATTCCGACGACCTTGATGACCGCCAGATAGTTCTGCGGTGCTGCCACGAGGAGGGTACCTTTCCGCTCGTCTTGCCCGTCTTAGGCCGGCGTGGGCCTGGTGAGCCCCGTCCCGTCCTAGCCCCGGACCCGAGGCGAAAGAGACACCGGAATTCGTCCGGCATCGCGTTTCACCTTCAGGTTGAGATTTAGAGTTATGCTGTCCTACGATTGATAGGGACAGTAGGGTGGCTAGGCACCACGGTCAACTAACCACGCGCGAACCTCTTCAACGTGTCGCGGACAAGCCCTGCCCTGAATGGCCCCGTCACCTGGTGACGGCGGTCTCCGGGTCGCTGATGTCGTAGTAGCTCGCCCGATCGCGCATCAGGATAGCAAGCTCGCGCGCCTTCATCCCGGCCATGTCCGGCCCGCCCCACACGACGGTCCGGCCCCCGTTGATCGACAGGACCACCGAGCCAGCCGGGACGCTCGTCTCCTTGACACTGCCACGGCCACCCGCGTCGCCGTCACCACCGGTCACGGCCACGGTCGTGACCTCGCGGTTCAGCCACGAGGGCAGCTCGGCTAGCACCGCCGACGCGGTGGCGACGTCGGGGCTGCCCCGCAACTGGCTGCCCGCCAGCGCGGTCTGGAACAGCGGCAAGGCCGCCGGCTTGGACTGCGCCACGCGCACGATGACGCCGTCGTGGTCCACCAGGTCGTAGCCGCCCCCCGCCATCCGGACGGCCACGACCGGGACCCGCTCGGTCACCGCGATCGACAGCCCATCCGGCCAGTCCTTGCTCACCCGGGCCGAGGCCACCTGCCTGATGGCCTCGACCCGGGTAGCTACCTGGGCCGGATCCACCCGGATCAGCGGCGTACCGGCCGGCACGTCCGCCGCCGTGATGACCTGCGCGGGCGTGACAAGGCGGGTACCGGAGACCGCGATGACACGGACGACGAGCAGCCGGTCGCCCAGCAGCGCCCACGCCACCGCCGCCAGGATCCCGACGCTCGCAAGCACGAAGAAGGACGCGCGCCATTTTTTCTGGGGGGTAAAAACTCTTTTCCTGGGGGGTAAACACCAGCCCCCCAGACCCCCCGCTATCCCGGGGTGCTCGCCGTTCATCGGGCTGCGCCTGCGAGGCCCTCTCGCTTCGCTCGGCGCCCCGCGGCTCGCCCGATCGCTCGAGGCTTCGCTCGCTGGCGCTCGCTGCGCCTCGCGGGCCTCCGTGGTCGCCATCACCACCGGGCGACTTCGCTCGCTGCGGCCCGCGGGCATCCGTTTCCGCTGTCCCTGGAGGTCTCTCCGGTCGCTGCGGCTCGCGGGCCGCCCCGGCGGGACTGGTCGCTGCTGGCGACTGCCACGGGTCGCGGGGGCGCGTTGCCGCGTCGTCGTCAGCGGGCACTGGCGGCTATCTCGGCCAGGATTAGCGGGCCGAGCCTGGTCACGTCGCCCGCGCCCATGGTCAGGACCAGGTCACCTGGCCCGGCGATCACGGCGACGGCCTTGGGGATGTCAGCGGCGAGGGGCACGTACCGCGCGCCGCCCGGCACCGCGTCCGCGACGAGGCGGCCGGTCACCCCGGGCTCCGGGTCCTCGCGGGCGGCGTACACGTCGAGGACGACGGCGACGTCGGCCAGGCCGAGCGCGGCGCCGAACTCCGCCGCGAAGATCCGCGTGCGGCTGTACAGGTGGGGCTGGAAAACGGCGATCACCTTGCCCCGGCTGGCCCCGGCCCGCGTGGCGCCTCCCGGGTCCGCGACGATCTCCCGCGCGGCCGCCAGGTCGGCGGACAGCTCGACGGGATGATGCGCGTAGGTATCGAGCACCCGGATGCCGCCCGCCTCGCCCTTCGGCTCCAGCCGGCGCGCGGCGCCGCGATAGCCCGCCAGCGCCGCCAGCGCCGCCTCGGGGGAGATGCCGAGCTCGATGGCGGCGGCGAGGGCGGCGGTTCCGTTCAGCGCGTTGTGCCGCCCAGGGGCACCGACCCGGGCGCTGAGCGTGCCCGAGCCACGATCACCGCGCTGCCCCTGGGCGCCGCCCGGCGTGGTGACCGAGAAGGCGGTGCTCATGCCGGCCGCCGAGATGCCGCTGACCTGGTAGTCGGCCCCGGCCGACTCCCCGTAGGTGCGAACCCTCAGTCCCCGACCGCGCGCGTGCGCCGCCACCTCGGCCGCGCCGGGGTCGTCCGCGCAGGTCACCACCAGGCCGCCGGGAACGATCCGGTCGGCGAACGCGGTGAACGACGCCCGGTAGGCATCGACCGTCCCGTAGTTGTCCAGGTGATCGGCGTCCACGTTGGTGATGACGGCGGCGTCGGGTGCCAGCATCAGGAAGGATCCGTCGCTCTCGTCGGCCTCGGCGACGAAGTCGCCGCCCGCGCCGTCGGCGGCGTTCACCCCGGTGGAGGCGAGCGTCCCGCCGATGACGTAGCCGGGCGCCACGCCGGCGCCGAGCCAGATGGTGGCGATCATCGACGTCGTCGTGGTCTTGCCGTGCGTCCCGGTGACCGCGATGACGCGGCGGCCGCTGGCCAGCGCGGCCAGCGCGGCGGCCCGGTGCACCACCCTCATGCCCCGCCGGCGGGCCTCGGCGAGCTCCGGGTTGTCCTCCCGGATGGCACTGGACACCACGAGGGTGTCGGCGTCCCCGAGGTTGGCGGCGTCATGGCCGACGTGGACCCGCGCGCCGAGCGATTCCAGCTCCTTGAGCGTGGCGGACTCGGCCTGGTCGCTTCCGGAGACCCGGACGCCGCGGGCGAGCATGACCCGCGCGATCCCGGACATTCCGGCCCCGCCGATCCCGGCGAAGTGCACCCGGCCGAGCTCGGCCAGCGGGACCACCTCGGCGGGCTTAACCAGTGGCATCGGGTACTGCTCTCCCTGTCTTAGCGGTTCTGTCTTAGCGGTTCTGTCTTAGCGGTTCTGTCTTAGCGGCCCTGGCGGTGCCGGCCCGGCGCTGGCGGGGCGCCAGCGGCGCGCTGGCTGGCCGCGCGCTCCTGGGTCGGCTGGAAGAAGCCGCCCTCCGGCGAAGGAATCGGCTTGTACTGCTGGTCGGGCCGCCCGGCCGCCAGGCTCGCCGGGTGCCACGGGAACCACCGGGGCGGCGGGCCGGGCACCCGGGCCGTTCGCGGGGCCGGCCGCGCCGACCTGCATGACGGCCATGGCCAGCGCCCGGTCGGCATCCTTGCGGCCAAGGGACGCGGCGGCCTCGGACATGCTGACCACGCGGTCGATGTTCGTGAGCACGGGCAGCAGCGACGCCTCGATCCACTCGGAGCTGAGCTCGGCGTCATCGACGAGCATCCCGCCGCCGCGCCGCACGATGGGCAGGGCGTTGAGCCGCTGCTCGCCGTTGCCGATCGGCAGCGGCACGTAGGCGGCCGGCAGGCCCACGGCGGTCAGCTCCGCGCACGTCATCGCGCCCGCCCGGCACAGCACGAAGTCAGCGGCGGAGTAGGCCAGGTCCATCCGGTCGATGTAAGGGAGGGCCACGTAAGGGGCCCCGCCGGGCGGGACGGACACCTCGCCGATGTTCTTCGGCCCGGTGGCGTGCAGGATCTGCACCCCGGCGGCCCGGATGGCGGGCGCCGCCCCGGCCAGCGCGCGGTTCAGCGAGCGGGCACCCTGCGAGCCCCCGGTGACCAGCAGCACGGGCATGTCCGTGCGCAGCCCGAAATTCGCCCGTGCCTGGTCGCCCAGCGCCAGCCGGTCCAGCTCGGCGATCTGCCGCCGGATCGGCAATCCGATGTACTCGCCGCGGAGCTTCTTCGTCTCCGCGTGGCTGGTGTACACGTGGGTGGTGAACATCGCGCCAAGCCGGTTGGCCATGCCCGCTATCGGGTTCGCCTCGTGCACCACGATCGGCACGTTGTGCCGCTTGGCCGCGAGGTAGGCGGGCCGGAAACATAGCCGCCGAATCCCACGAGGACATCAGCGCCCGTCTTCTCCAGCACCTGCCCGGCCTGGTGGATGGCGCTGGCCAGGCGGCCGGGTACGGTCAGGTACTTCGGGGTGAGCGATCGCGGCATCGGCACCGCGGGGATCAGCTCAAGGTCATACCCGCGGGCCGGCACCAGGCGGGTCTCCAGGCCGCGCTCGGTGCCCAGGCACGTCACCGAGACGCTCTTGTCCGCCTGTCGCAGCGCGTCGGCGAGCGCGAGGGCAGGTTCAATGTGCCCGGCTGTTCCCCCGCCGGCAAGTACAACCCTCATTGACATGCTCCTCGCTCATCACTGTAGCCAGCTGGCTGGTAAGCGCCGCTTACCTTGGCCAAGCCAGCTTAGAACGTGGCCGGATACGCCGGGGCCGCGTGCCGCCAAAGCCTCCCGGGCACCGGGCGCGCGACGGGCGAAGGACATGAGCATGCCGAGCGCGACCATGGTCACGAGCACGGACGACAGCCCCTCAGAGACCAGCGGAAGCGGGATCCCGGTGATCGGCAGCACGCCGATCACCGCGCCCATGTTGACGACCGCCTGCACGACCACCCAGATGGTGATGGCGGAGGCGGCCAGCCGGGAGAAGGTGTCCTCGGCGCGGCGCGCCACGCGCAGCCCCGCGTAGGCGAGCGCGCCATACAGCGCGATCACGCAGAGCGTCCCGACCAGGCCGAGCTCCTCGCCGATGATCGCGAAGATGAAGTCGCTGTAGTCCTCGGGCACGAAGCTCTTCAGGCCACCCGCCCCGAGGCCGACACCGAACAGGCCACCGGAACCGAGCGCGAGCCGGCCTTCGCAGCCCTGGTATTGCGCAGGAGTCTGGCTGGAGCACAAGCCGCTGGAGCTGGAGCTCGGGCTGCTGAGGCCGGTATTCAGGAAGCTCGTGAACCGCTCCACCCGATACGGCTGGGCCACGATGAGCAGCACCAGTACCAGCCCCATGAGGATCAGCATGAGGGTGAACATCCGGCCCGGCGCGCCCGCCACCCACAGCAGCGCAAGGAAGATGATCACGATGATGAACGTGGTGCCCAGGTCGTTGCCTGTCATGACCAGCATCGCGAGCAGCCCTGTCACGGGCATGAGCGGGACGAGCACGTGCCGCCAGTCCGACAGGAGCCCCAGCTTCTCCTTGCGGGCCAGCAGGTCCGCGCCCCAGAGCACGAGCGCGAGCTTGGCCAGCTCTGACGGCTGGAAACTCGTCCGGGCCGATCTGGATCCAGCGTGTCCCGTTCTGGTGCGTGCCGGCGACGCCGTGGATGAGCGTCAGCCCCACCCCGATGATCGACACCGCCAGCAGCGGATAGGCCGCCGCCCGGAACAGCCGCGGCGAGGAGCGGGCCGCCAGCCACGTGACCGGGATGCCGACGAGCACCCCGATGAGCTGCTTGATGAAGTCGGAGTACGGCGACTGGCCGTTGGTCAGGTCACGGATGGACCCGGTCGACAGCACCATCACCAGGCCGAGCATGAGCAGTAGCGCGGTGACCCCGACGATCAGGTAGTAGGGCGTGAGCGGGCGGTCGAGGAGCTCGCGCAGCGCGCGGACCCTGCCCCGCACGCCGCCGGGACCCTCCAGCGCCAGGTCCCGCGCCCCATCAGCGGCCGTCACCGTAGCCGTCATCGTCGAGGTCGTCAGCCGTGGCCGGGGCCGGGCGCGGCGGCGTCAGGATCAGTCAGGGCGCGGGCATGCATGCCTTCTAGTCTCATAGGAGCACCCGCCCATACCCGGCACATCCGGCGCGTGTCGCGTGATCATCGGCCGCTCCTGGCCGCGAGGGGGATGCGCGGGCGGACTGGCCGGAGCCGTTCTGGAGAATGTCCTCATGGACTTCTCGGTGGAATCACGGATCATCCACGCGGGGACGGAGCGCGCGGCTGGTGCCCCGCTCTCGCCGCCGTTGCTCGCGACCAGCACGTACGTGTCGCAGGGCGAGCCGGACCCGGCGCGCGGCTACGGGCGCATCGCCAACCCCGGCTGGGCCGACGTTGAGGAGGCGCTCGGCGCGATCGAGGACGCGCAGGCGGTGACGTTCGCCTCCGGGCAGGCGGCGTCGATGGCGCTGATGCTCGCGCTGGCCGAGGGCCGTGAGCGGATCGTGTTCCCCGTCGACGGCTACTACAACACGCGGGCGCTCGCCGAGCGACTGCGGCCGCACGGCGCCGCAGGCGGTGGCGGTCGACCTGCTCGACCTCGCGTCGGTGGAGCGGGCGCTGCGCGAGCGGCCGTCGGTGCTGTGGGCCGAGACGCCGACCAACCCGCTGCTGCGGGTGGCTGACCTGAAGCGGCTCGGCGCGATCGCCGCCGCCGCTGGCGCGCCGATGGTCGTCGACAACACGGTGGCGACGGGGCTGCTGCAGCGGCCACTGGAGCTCGGCGCGGTGGCGTCGGTGTACTCGCTCACGAAGTCGCTGTCCGGGCACTCGGACGTGCTCGGCGGCGCGGTGGTGAGCCGGGACGCGGTCCTGCTGACCGCGCTGCGGGACTGGCGGACGGCGGGTGGCGGCATTCCGGGGCCGTTCGAGAGCTGGCTCGTGCTGCGCGGGCTGAAGACGCTGCCGCTGCGGATCGAGCGGCAGTCGGCCAACGCGCGGGCGGCCGCCGGCTTCCTGCTCGCGCATCCCCGGGTGCCGGGCGGTGCACTACCCGGGCATGTCCGCGGCGACCCTGGATGTCGCTCGTTCCCAGATGCCGGACGGCGGCGGGCCGCTGCTGTCCTTCGAGCTCGCCGGCCCGGACGGCGGGCCGGCAGCGCCGCCGACGCGGACGCGGTCGTGGCGGCGGCACGGCTCATCGTGCCCGCTACCAGCTTCGGCGGCGTGGAGTCGATCTGGGAGCGGCGCGCCCGGTGGGCCGGGGAGACCGCTCCCCCCGGCGCTGATCCGTATGTCGGCGGGCATCGAGCCGGCCAGCGACATCCTCGCGGACCTGGAGCAGTGCTTTGAAGGCCTAGCGTCAGGGATCGCCGTTACTTGGGGAACCAGCCGACGTAGAAGATGCCGAGGCCCAGGGCGACGAACATGCCCGCGATCAGCCAGAAGCGCACGACGATCGTCGTCTCGGCCCAGCCCTCCAGCTCGAAGTGATGCTGGAGCGGCGCCATGCGGAAGACGCGCTTGCGGGTCATCTTGTAGGAGCCGACCTGGATGGCCACCGACAGCGTGATGATCACGAACAGCCCGCCGAGCAGCAGCAGCAGCAAGCTCGGTCCTGGTGACGATGGCCAGGCCGGCCAGCGCGCCGCCGAGGGCCAGCGAGCCGGTGTCGCCCATGAAGATCTTCGCGGGCGGCGCGTTCCACCACAGGAAGCCGAAGCACGCGCCCATCACCACGGCGGCGACCACCGCGGCGTCCAGCGGGTCGCGGACGTCGTAGCAGTTCGGCGTGAGCGCGGTCGTGCAGTCGTTGCGGAGCTGCCAGTTCCCGATGATGACGTAGGCGGCGAGGACCAGGATCGACGCGCCGGAGGCAAGCCCGTCAAGGCCGTCGGTCAGGTTCACCCCGTTGGAGGCCCCGGTCACCATGAGGAGGACCCACAAGACGAAGAGGATCGGCCCGATCGAGATGCCGAAGTCCGCGAGGAACGAAATGTGCGAGGACGCGGGGGTCAGGTCGTAGCCGTCCGGGAAGTGCAGCGCGAGGACCGCGAAGATCACGCCGACGGTCGCCTGCCCGGCGAGCTTGGCCCCGCTGCGCAGTCCCAGGCTGCGGCGCATGAACAGCTTGATGAAGTCATCGGCGAACCCGACCAGCCCCAGGCCGGTCATCAGGAACAGCACGAGCACGCCTGAGGCGGTCATCGGGTCGTTGGTCAGCAGGTGGCCGATGACATAGCCGAGCAGCGACGCGATGATGATGATGATGCCGCCCATGGTGGGCGTGCCGCTCTTGCCCAGGTGCGCCTGCGGCCCGTCCGACCTGATCTGCTGGCCCAGCTTGCGCTTGCGCAGCACGGTGATCGTGGGCTTCGTCCCGATCAGCGCGATGATCATCGAGATCGCGCCGGACAGGAGGATCGTCTTCACCGGTCAAACCTCCGTGAGCAGGTCATCCGCGACTTCCCAGAGGCCTGCCGCCTTCGATGCCTTCACTAGTACGACGTCATCCGGGCGCAGCAGGCTGTGCAGGGCCGCCACCGCGGCCGCGGGGTCCGGCACGCCGATCGCCTGGCCGTCCCACCCGGCCTGCGCGCGGGCACCGTCCAGCACGGGGCGCGCGGCGTCGCCGACCGCGACGATGACGGCGGCCCCGGCCAGCGCGGCGAGGCGTCCCGCCTCCGCGTGGCTGGCGACATCGATGTCGCCGAGCTCGGCCATGTGGCCCAGGACCGCGATGCCGCGCCGCCCGCGCGCGATCATGTGGCCCAGGGCCTCGATCCCGGCCCGCATGGAGTCCGGATTCGCGTTGTAGGCGTCGTTGACGACCAGGACGCCGTCGGGCCGCTCCCGTAGCTCCATGCGCTTGGCGCTGCGGCTGGTCGCCTGCGAGAGCGCGTCGGCGATGGCCGGCACCTCCAGGCCAAGCTCGGCGGCGATGGCGGCCGCGGCCAGCGCGTTCGCCACGTGGTGGGCGCCGTGCAGCCGCAGCGTCACCGGCGCCGTTCCCGCCGGCATCACCAGCAGGAACGAGGCGCGCCCCAGGTCATCCAGGGTGATCTCGGCCGCCCGCACGTCGGCGACGGCCCCGGTGACCGGGTCGGCGGCGCCCGCGGCGCTGAACGTCACCACCCGGGCGTCGCTACGGCCGGCCATCGCCAGGACCCGCGGGTCATCCGCGTTCAGTATCGCGACCCCGGAGGCCGGAAGGGCCTCGACGAGCTCGCCCTTGGCCTTGGCCACGGTCTCCAGCGACCCGAACTCTCCGGCGTGCGCCCGTCCCACGTTCAGCACCGCGCCGATCCGCGGCGCGGCGATGTCGCACAGGGCCGCGATGTGGCCGGGGCCGCGGGCGGCGCAGCTCCAGCACCATGTACCGGGTGCGCTCGTCGGCGCGCAGCACCGTCAGCGGGACGCCGATCTCGTTGTTGAGCGATCCCTCCGGTGAGACCGTCTCCCCCAGCCGCTCCACCAGCTGGGCCGTGAGGTCCTTGGTCGAGGTCTTCCCCGACGACCCGGTGATCCCGGCGACGACCAGGCCGAGACGATCAGGCCCGCCGGGCGCCGCAAG
Organism: uncultured Actinomycetota bacterium; assembly: GCA_963735415.1. GTDB lineage: Bacteria > Actinomycetota > Actinomycetes > Streptosporangiales > Streptosporangiaceae > Trebonia. Next base: position 798,072 of record CAVTLB010000012.1, read on the forward strand.
CCGGTTCACCACGTTCCGGGCCAGCGCGGCGAGCGCCGCCAGCACGTCGGGGACGACGATGGCCGGCACGCCATCCACCGGGCGGGTGCCCAGCACGGCCACGGCACCCCGCCCGGCGGCGGCGGCGGCGTAGTCGTGGCCGTCGGCGTGCTCCCCGACGATCGCCGCGAACAGGCCGCCCGGCGCGGCCTGGCGGGAGTCGATGACGACCGGCCCGGTCACGCGGAGGCCGCGGCGCCGGCGGTCCGGCCGGCAGCAGCTCTCCCCCGGTCAGCCCGGCGATCTCACCGAGCGACATCTCGATCACGCGAGCACCGCCCCGCCGGACGGCCCGTCGTAGGCCGCCCGGTCCCGGTCGGCGTCACCCGCGCCGGGCGATCGCCTCGCGCGGTCACCACCGCGTCGTCGAAGGGCAGCACCGCGCCCCCGACGTACTGCCCGGTCTCATGCCCCTTGCCCGCCACAAGCACCACGTCCCCCTTCCCCGCCATGCCCACGGCGAGGCCGATCGCCGCCGCGCGGTCCGGCTCGACGATGACCCGGCCGCGCTCCTGTCTCGGGACCTCAACTACCCCGTGCAGCATCTCGTCAAGGATGGCCAGCGGGTCTTCCGACCGGGGGTTGTCGCTGGTCAGGATGGCCACGTCGGCGAGTGAGGCGGCGGCGGCGCCCATCAGCGGGCGCTTGGCCCTGTCCCGGTCGCCGCCGCAGCCGAGCACGATGATCAGGTCCCCCGCGGTCACCTCGCGCAGCGCGCGCAGCACCGCCTCGACCGCCCCGGGCTTGTGCGAGTAGTCAACGAACGCGTCGATCGCGGTCGCGGATACTCGCTGGAGGCCGGCCGGGCACGCCCTGACAGGAAGCCACCCCGGCGACCGCGTCCTCCAGCCGCGTCCCGGCCTCCACGAGGGCGACGATCGCGCCGAGCGCGTTGGACACGTTGAACGAGCCGGGCAGCGTCACCGAGGCGTCGGCCTCCACGCCGCCGGGGCCGATCACGCGGAACGAGGACCCGTCGGCCCCCGAGCGCACGTCGGTAGCCCGCCAGTCGGCGCTCCGGTCCCCGCTGGCGCCGGGCTCGGCGCAGAACGTCGTGATCGGGATCGACGCCTCGGCCACCAGCCGCCGGCCGTAGCGGTCGGCCACGTTGACCACGCCCACGCCCGAGTAGCGCGGCGTGAAGAGCTGCGCCTTGGCCCGGAAGTAGTCCTCGAAGCCCGCGTGGAAGTCCATGTGGTCCTGGGACAGGTTGGTGAAGACCGCGACATCGTAGCGGGTGCCCGCGACCCGGCCCAGGGCGAGGGAGTGCGAGGAGACCTCCATCGCGGCCCCCGTGACGCCGCGCTCGGCCATGACGGCGAGCAGCGCCTGCAGCTCAGGTGCCTCAGGGGTGGTGAGCTTACTGGTGAACGTCTCTCCGGCGACGCGGATCTCCACCCCGCCGATCAGCCCGGTCACGTGCCCCGCCGCGCGCAGGCCCGCCTCGGCCAGGTAGCTGGTGGTGGTCTTGCCGCTGGTGCCGGTCACCCCGATCAGGGACATCCGGGCGCTCGGGTCGCCGTAGATCCAGCAGGCGACATCGCCGAGCCGGTCGCGCGGGCGAGCGCCACCACGAACACCGGCACACCGTGCCGGGCGGCACGGTCCCGGCCCGCCGGGTCGGTGAGCACGGCGACGGCGCCGCGCGCGACGGCGTCGCCGCAGAAGTCAGCGCCGTGCGCACGCTCACCGGGCAGCGCGGCGTACAGGTCTCCGGGCTGTACCTGACGCGAATCCAGCGTCACGCCGCGCAGCGCGACCTCGTTCGGGATGTCGGCATGCCCGGTACCCAGGAGCTCGCCAAGCCCAGACAGCGGCCTCGCCTGGAGACGGGCGGGTCGGATCACGAGCAGAGAGTACCCGGTATCAGGGCGCGTTGAGCCGGACATATGGGACTGCGGCGTTGTCTGGCGGAATCTGAAGAGTCAGCACGGCAAACTTCATGACATGGTTGAAGACGGGACCTGCGACCACATCTCCGAAATAGCCGTACTTCTTCTGCGGATCCTGGACGTTCACCGCCACGACGACCTGCGGGTCGTTACCCGGCGCCATGCCGATGTAGCTGGAGCCGGTAACGCAGAGCTGGTTCGTGGCCGGGCACTTCCCCGGCGGCCCGCTCTCGTTGGAGGTGCCCGTCTTGGACGCGATCGCGTAGCCGTTGATGATTCCCCACGGCACGCCGGCTGACTCGTCCACGCCCGGGACCTGCTGCAGGATCTGGATGAGCTCATGGGCGGTCGTGGCCTGGATGACCCGCCGCGACGGCGACGCCGGCGCCGGCGTGTACTTGCCGTCCGGGCTGGTCGTGCCGGCCACGATCCGCGGTTGCACGCGGACCCCGCCATTCGCGACCGTCGCGTAGACGCTGGCCATCTGCAGCGCGGTCACGTCGATGCCCTGCCCGTAGGACAGCGTGTAGCGCTCGTCGGGCGCCCACTGCGACGGCGGGGGCAGGCTGCCGCCGATCTCCCCCTGCAGGCCCGCTCCCGTCGGCTGGCCGAGGCCGAACGCGCGCAGGTACTGGTACTGCACCTGCGGCGAGATCGTGCCGGCGACCTGCGCCATGCCGATGTTGCTTGAGTTCGCGATGATGCCCGCGATCGTGTACCGCTCGCCGGAGTGCCACTCGGCGTCGTGGATGACCTGGCCTCCCCGGGTGATCGAGTACGGGATGCCATAGGCGCTCATCGGCGTCTGGCCGCCGTGCTCGAGCGCGGCGGCGGCGGTGATGATCTTGGCCGTGGAGCCGGGCTCGAACTCGGCCTGGGCCGGCAGGTCCCGCCACTCCGCCGAGCCGCAGGACGGCAGGGCCGGCGTGCAGTACTGCGGCCACTGCGCCATCGCGAGGATGTTCCCGGTCTTCGGCGCCATGATGACGACCGTGCAGTCTCGCGCGTGCATGGCCTTGACCTGCGTCTCGCAGGCCCGCTGGGCGGCATACTGAAGTTGTGAGTTGATGGTCAGGGTGATGTCGCTGCCATCGGTCGCGGGCGTGATCGAGCCGCCCGCCAGCGGGATCTGCTGGCCGTCGGTCCCCTGGGACACCACCTCGCTGCCGTCGTGCCCGGATAGCAGCGCGTTGTCCTGGGACTCGATCCCCGCCTGTCCGGTGATGACGCTGTCGGTGTCGGTGTCATTGTCGCGGACGGTCGCGTACCCGACCACGTTGAGCGTCGCGTCGCCGTCCGGATACACCGGTGAGTAGATCGGATCCTGGGTGATGCCCGGGATGCCCATCGCGGTGATCTCGTCGCTCACGGCGGCCGGCACGCCGGCCACCGGGCTGAGCACCATCCACCTCTTGCCCCCGCCGTGCGCGGTCGGGTGCTGCAGCATCGCCAGGACCTGCTCGCTCGTCCGGCCCAGCGGCTTGGCCAGTCGCGCCGCGTACCGCGGCATGTCAGCCGCCTTCATCTGCGTCGGGTCGGCCGTCACCGTGAACGTCTGCAGCGTCATGACGAGCGGATGATTGGTCGCGTCGAAGACGGTGCCGCGCACGCCATGCAGGTGCACCGTCTTCACCTGCTCCGACGCGGCGTCCCGGCGGAACGCGGCCGCGTCCATGCCCTGGAGCTGAACCAGCCGCCCGCCGAACAGCGTGAGGATGAACGCGATGGCCAGCAGCAGCACCACGAGCCGCCGCCCCGGGTCGCCCGGCCTGGTAATCAGCCAGCGCGGCCGGCGGCGCGGCGCGCGGCCTGGCGCGTCCCGGCCCGGCGGTGGCCGCCGCCTTCCCCGCTGGTCCCGCGATGGCTGGGAGCGGGCGCGGCGGCGGGGTGCCGGGCGGCGCGGGCGGCGGTGCTTCCCTGGCCCGGACGGGCCCGCCCTTCGCCGCCCGCCGGCCGCCCGGTGCCGGCCCGCGGGCGGGCCGTTCCCCGTGGCTGGCCGCCAGTGCCGGCCGCGCGGCCGGCAGCGCCCGGGCGGACGGCACCGGAGCCGCGGGAAGGCCCGGAAGAAGGGCCGGATCCGGGACGGGGCCACCCGGGGCCGCGCGGCGGCGGGCCGCCGGCCCGGCTCACGGCGTGTACCCGGGCACGTTGATCGCGTTCACCGTCCCGCTGCCCGTGCTCGTGCCGGCCTCGATCCTTCCGTCCCTGAGGTCCAGGAACCGGATCATGCCCTGGTTGCGCATTCCCAGCCGGTAGGCGTGCTGGTAGATGACGGGCGCCGAGCCGTCGTGGGCGACCTGCTCGGTGAGCAGCAGGCGCTGCTGGTCCAGATGGCTGTCTTCCTGCTGGAGCTGGGTGATCTTGAACGACCCCGCGGCCAGCGTGGTGTTGATGACCAGCGCCGAGACGAGCGCGCCGCCGAGCAGCCCGCATACGAGCAGCAGGAACGGCATCCGCTGTGCCGCCGCCCGCGACCGGGCGCGGGCGGCACGCGCGGCGGGCTGGTCCGTGGCCGGCCGCTGGGGGGCGGCCGCGGGCCGGGCGGCGGTTCGCTGCCGCGGGCGTCCTGGGGCCTGCTGGCGGGCCCGCGGTCCTGGGTCGCGAGCGGGGCCCGGCGATCCGGGCACGGCCGGCGGCGCCGGGACGACGCGCGGCCAGGCGGCGCGAGCGGCCGCTCCCCCGGCGGGCGGCGGGGCCGCCCCTTCCGCGGAGTAGAACCGCGGCGGGACGCGGCGGCGGGGCCGCTGGGCCCGGCCGGGCGGGGCCGGGCCATCCGCTCGGGTCTCCGGGCGCGGCCCCTGGCCCTCCTGGCGGGCGCCGGGCCGGCTGTCCGGCGCGGCGTCGTACCGGGCGTCGGGCCGTGCCTGACGGCGCGGTGCCCGCTGCTCGTCCGCCCTCAGGTCGCCGGCGGTCCGCTCGCCCGCGGTCCGCTCTTCATCGCCACGCGGCCGTGGCCGCGGGCGGGGCCGTGGCGCGGGCTCGCCCCGCGGCCGGGCCATGGTCTCGGTGCCGCCGCGCGCGATCCGGCCCGTCCGCCGTGGCTCGTCCGGCTCTGCCATGAATTCATCGCCTCCTCGGGTGCTCATGATGTGCCTGCCTCCCGGATTCGTTCCGCCGCGCGCAGCCGCGCTGATGCCGCGCGCGGGTTGCTGGCTAGCTCGTCGTCGGCTGGGCGCTCCGCGCCCCTGGTCAGCAGCCGGAATCGCGGGCCCGCGGTGATCCGTGCCACGCCCGCGTCCCCGGGAGCGCGGCCGGCCAGCACGTCACCTGCCCGGACCGGCAGGCCAGGGGGCAGGGTGTCGGCGACCCGCGCCGCGAGCTCCCGCTTGACCAGCCGGTCCTCCAGCGAGTGGTAGGCCAGGACGGCGATACGGCCGCCCGGCGCGAGCAAGTCAAGTGCGTCGGGCAGGGCGCGCCGCGCCGCGCCGAGCTCGTCGTTCACCTCGATGCGCAGTGCCTGGAAGGCACGCTTGGCCGGGTTGCCGCCGGTGCGCCGGGCCGGCGCCGGGATCGCGTCCCTGACGATGCCGGCCAGGCGCAGCGTCGTCGTGACCGGTGCCCTGGCCCGTTCCCTCACGATCGAGTCGGCGATCCGGCGGGCGAACCGCTCCTCGCCGTACTCGAAGAGCACCCGCGCGAGCTCGGCGGCGCTGTAGGAGTTCACGACGTCGGCGGCGGTCTGGCCCGCGGACTGGTCCATCCGCATGTCCAGCGGGGCGTCTCGCGAGTAGCTGAACCCGCGCTCGCTGTCGTCGAGTTGCGGCGAGGACACCCCGAGGTCGAACAGGACGGCGTGCACCCTGCGGTACCCGGCGTCGGCGACGATCGCGGCGATCTGGTCGTAGAAGGCATGCGCGAGCCGCACCTGGCCGGGAAACTCCGCGGCCAGTTCCTGGCCCGCCGCGATGGCGGCCTCATCGGCGTCGATGCCGATCAGGATCAGGCCGGGGCATGCCTGGAGGAGCCGGCGCGCGTGCCCGGCGCGGCCGAGGGTGGCGTCCACGGCGACGGGCGCGGGTGATGTGGAAGTGGCCGCTACCCGCGGCGTGGTCAGGGCGGGCACGAGGAGGTCCGTCACGCGGGCGGCCATCACCGGCACATGCCCGTTGGCGAAATCGCCCACCCGACCCTCCGCATCTCGCGTTCCCCTGCCGCTGCTTTCCCCCGTGACTGCCCGCTCGCCTCCGCACCCCGCTTGTGCCCGAGCGTCCAGCCTGCCGCCGGCCGGGTCTCCGCCGCGCCCGTCGCCTCCGCCCGCCTGGCAGTGCCTGACGTGCGGTGCCCTGACGTGCTAGGCCTGACGTGCTGGGCCGTGCCTGGCGCCGGGGAAGTGGCGCCAGCCGGCGGCCCTGACGCGGGATGGAGACCTCGCCGGACAGCCATGACCGCCGGCCTTTCGGCGGCCGATTACAAGATCCCTGGCAGCACCTCCTCTGCGGCGTCGGAGAACGAATCCTCTTGAGCGGCCAGGTAGGTCTCCCAAGCCTGGGCGTCCCAGATTTCAAGTCGTGTGTTCGCCCCGATGACCACGCAGTCCCGCTGGAGCCCCGCGTACCCGCGCAGCGCGGGCGGGACGGTGATCCTCCCCTGCTTGTCCGGGACCTCGTCCGAGGCGCTGGCGAAGAACACGCGGCTGTAGTCGCGCAGCCCCTTCGAGGTCACCGGCGCGGTGCGCAGCGCCTCGGTTATCCGGGTGAATTCCTCGACGGGAAAGAGGTACAGGCAGCGTTCCTGCCCCTTCGTGATCACGACTCCCCCCGCGAGGTCGTCACGGTACTTCGCCGGAAGAAACAGGCGCCCCTTCTCGTCCAGCTTGGGCGCGTGAGTACCGAGGAACATCCGGTGCCCACCTCCTGCCCCCGGCCGGGCCGCCCTCTACGGCTGAGCCTTAGCACATCTCACTCCACCGGCCCCCACTCTACTCCACATCCCTCCACCAGCACCACCCTAAACTGCGGGCACGCTCTCTTCACGCGAGCAAAACCGCAGGTCACAGGCGGTGGAGCAAAGTGGAGGGAGAATGCCACGACACCGGCGCGCCACCCCGCAGCCAGTCAGGATCCAACCCTTTGATTCGAACTTATGATTGAATAATGGCAGGAGTCTTGCGATCGATCAAGAGTTCTTGCGATTAATTGTTCGATACCGTTTATCCGGTTTAGTGAATAAAGTCCTTTTTTCAGTGACGGCTGTTGCCGCTGTGAACACCACGCCAAACACCCCGTGCGCCGAGGTGGAGCAAAGTGGGGCGCCCCGGTGGAGCAAAGTAGAGGCGCGGCATCAGGAACCGAGGGCCGCGCGCTGTTCGTCCCATCCCCCGCTGGCGCTGCTGGTGCGGCCGAAAGCTCCGCCCGCTGGCGGTGCTGGTGGCCTGACAGGCACCCGGAGGCGGCGGCCGGTGCCGGATCCCGCAACACCGCTACCGCCAGCGGGTAGATGCGGATCCGGATCCGGGCTTAACGCCGCCCGCGCGAAACGGGACGAAATGCGAGATCAATCAAAGGTGTCGAAACGGCCGCTGTTTAGGTACATTCCAGGCAGGCGGCTATCGACCCGGTGCGCCCCGGCCGCGTCACGCGACGCGTGGCTTGCCGGGGAACGGCGACGTAGAGTCCGAAGCGACATACTGTTGCCTGCGGTGGCACGGGAAATTACGCAGGCCCACCGAGGAGGCCCGTTGCAGAATCGTCCGGGGGGACGGCCCCCTGTCCCCTCTGAGGGCATGTCCGACGCTTCCGTCTCCCAGGGGGCGACCCCGTGCCCTCAGCAGAGGTGATGGTCTCCGGCAGGCTGCAGCCGTCACTCGGGAAGGCGTGCCGCCGTATCACCCGACGGGGCACCGCATCGCGAGCGGGCCATCGAGGATCTCGTCGCGAGGGCACGGCAGATCGGGACGGCGGTCGAATCCGTGATCGACGGAAAGGCCGAGGTCGTCCGGCTGGCCCTGACCGTCCTGCTCGCGGAGGGGCACCTGCTCATCGAGGACGTGCCCGGGGTCGGCAAGACCATGCTGGCCAAGGCGCTCGCCAAGTCCATCGACTGCTCGGTGCGCCGGGTTCAGTTCACGCCCGACCTGCTGCCGAGCGACATCACCGGGGTGAGCGCCTACAACCAGGACCGCCGCGAGTTCGAGTTCAAGCCGGGGCCGGTCTTCGCCAACATCGTGGTGGGCGACGAGATCAACCGCGCGTCGCCCAAGACCCAGTCCGCGCTGCTGGAGTGCATGGAGGAGCGGCAGGTCACGGTGGATGGCACCACCTACCCGCTCACGTCGCCGTTCATGGTCATCGCCACGCAGAACCCGGTGGAGATGGAGGGCACCTACCCGCTGCCGGAAGCGCAGCGGGACCGGTTCACCGCCCGCATCTCGATCGGGTACCCGACGGCGGCGGCCGAGATGGAGATGCTCGCCACCCATGGCTCGTCGTCGCCTCTTGACCAGCTCAAGCCGGTCGCCACGGCGACCGACGTGCGCGACCTGATCAGCGCGGTGCGCGGGGTGCTCGTGACCGAGCAGGTCAAGCAGTACATCATCGTCTTGGCCAACGCGACGCGGAAGGCACAGGAGCTGCGCCTCGGCGCGTCGCCCCGGTCAGCGCTGCAACTGCTGCGGACCAGTCGCGCCCGGGCCGCGCTGGACGGCCGGGACTACGTCATCCCCGACGACGTGCAGGCGCTCGCGGTGCCGGTGCTCGCCCACCGGCTGCTGCCCACCACCGAGGCCATCTACGACGGCAGGCTCCCCGAGCAGGTGGTGGCCCGGCTCGTCGCCGACCTCCCGCTGCCCCGGCCATAGCCAGCCCGGACGGCAACGATGCGGACGCTGCTACGCACCCTGACGACCCGGGGACGGTCATTCGTCGCGGCGGGCCTCGCCGCCGTGTCGTGCGGACTGCTCATCCCCGAGCCCGACCTGGTCCGCATCGGGGCACTGCTGGTCGCCCTGCCGCTGCTGTCGGCGCTCGGCGCCGGGCGGACCCGGTACCGGCTCTCGTGCGCCCGCCGGGTCAGCCCGGCCCGGGTGCCCGTCGGGCAGCCGGCCGAGATGGTCATCCGGCTGACCAACGTGTCCCGGCTGCGGACCGGACTACTGCTCGCCGAGGACTCGCTGCCCTACGCGCTCGGCAGCAAGCCCCGGTTCGTCCTGGACGGGATCGGCGGCGGCAGCGCCAGGGAGTTCCGGTACCAGGTTCGCTCCGATGCCCGCGGCAAGTACATCATCGGCCCGCTGCGGGTCCGGGTCGCCGACGCGTTCGGCATGGTGGAGATCAACCGCGCCTTCGCGAGCACCAGCACCCTCACGGTCACGCCGAAGATCATCCCGCTGGCCCGCCCGGCGGTGCCGGGCAGCTGGCTCGGCGGCGATGACGGTCGTGCCGAGCATCGCCGCGACCGGGGACGACGACGTGGCACCCCGCGAGTACCAGACTGGTGACCCGCTGCGCCGGGTGCACTGGCGGTCCACCGCGCGTTACGGCGAGTTGATGGTCCGCCGGGAAGAGCAGCACTGGCGCAACACCGCGACGCTGTTCCTCGACACCAGGCGGATCGCGCATCCATCGACCGGGTCGTTCGAGCTTGCGGTCAGCGCCGCGGCGTCCATCGGAGTTCACCTGGCCGGCGAGGGATTCGACGCGCAGCTGGTAACCGACTGCCGGCGTGATCCCGTGCCATGGGCAGTTCCAGGACGCCCTGCTTGACGCGCTGGCGGTCATCCGGCCATCGCGAGGGGCCAGCCTGCACGCGGGCGTCAGCGCGCTGCGCGCGGGCAGCGGTCAGCTCATCGCGGTGCTCGGGCGGATGACCGCCGAGCAGGCCAGGGAGATCGCCGTCTCCCGGCGGGGCACGACGCCGACGATGGCACTGGTGCTTGGCGCTACCGCCATGGCCGGAGGCGGTGGCGGCGGGAACGGGACAGGCCCCGAGGGCGACCGGGATCAGGCGATCGCCACGCAAATCCTCATCAGCGCTGGCTGGCGGGCCGCGCTGGTGACCGCTGACAACTCCGCTTGCGACTGCCTGGCAGGAGTTGCACGGTACTTTATCCCCGCCCAGCCCACCCTGACCGCCCAGCCCACCCGGACCCCCAACCCACCCTGACCAGCCGCCCACCCTGATCCGGCGGCCGGGCGCGCCGGGGAGCCGCTGGCCAGCGCCGGCCAGACCGTGAAGGACCCGGCCCAGTGAGCACCCGCAGTCACCGGCAGACCATCGCCGCCGCCATCGCCACCCTGGCGGCGTCGGTCTCGCTGTACCCTCTCTTCGTCGGCGCCACCTGGTTCTGGGCTGGTGCCGGGGCCACCGTGACCGTCGCCCTAGCCGGGACCCTCACCCGGCTGCGGCGGCTGCCGCTCCTGGCGTGCTTCACCGCGGGCATTCTCAGCCTCGTCCTTTACCTCAACCTCGTGTTCGAGGCCGGCCAGTCGTTCGGGCACGTGCTGCCGACGCTGACTCGCTGCAGCATCTGGGGCGGCTGGCCCGGGCAGGGGTAGACGAGTCAGCCAAGTACGCGCCGCCAGCGCCCGAGTTGACCGGCATCGTCTTGCTTGGCGCGGGCGCCATTGGCATCGTCGCGCTTCTCGTCGACTTCACGGCGGTCCGGCTGCGCAGCACGGCGCTCGCGGGCGCCCCGCTACTCCTCCTGGTCACCGAGCCGTTCGCGGTCAGCGCCGCGCGCGGCTGGTTCGAGACGGTGGGCGCGTTCTGCCTCGGCACCGCCGGGTACCTGGCAATGCTGTCCAGCGAGAGCCGGGAGCGTATCCGGGAGTGGGAGCAGCCCCGCCCCGGCGAGACCGGCAGTCCCGATATGAGCACGCTGGCCAGCGCGGGCCGCCGGGTAGGTACCGCGGCCATGGTGATCGCCCTGTGCCTGCCCGCGTTCGTTCCCGGGCTGCACGTCACACGGTTGATTGGCGGCCAGCCGGGAATCGGCGGGAGCCCGGGAGACGGCCCCGGCAGCGGGGGCGGCCCGAGCTTCCCCTCGTTCGAGGCGGCCGTCGCCTCACAGCTGGGTTCGGCCAACACGCCCGTGCTGACCTACCGCGCGACGACCCGGCCACCTGGTTCCGCGAGCTCGTCCGCCGACAACGGGCACGTCGGGCACCGCGGACCCGCCCGCGCCCCAATACCTGCAGCTCGCCGTCCTTGACCAGCTCACCGCCTCGGGCTGGCAGCTGGCCCCTAGCGGCACCGCCGTGACGCTCGCACACGTGCCGAACGGGGTCGCGGCGCTTCCGGCGGCACCGGGGCTGACGGACAACCCGCTCGTGACGGACGCGCTCTCCGTCTGGCCTGAAGTGTCCACGTCCGTCCAGGTCAAGTCGGGCGTCGCGGCGGGTGCCCAGCTGAACGGGCAGAGCGTCGCGATCTTGCCGGTCCCCTACCCGGCGCTCGGCGTGGCGGTGCCCTCGGGAACCTGGCGGGTCCGGTCAGGGGACCTTATGGTGTACTCCACTGACACCGCGGTCAGACGGGCTGCAAGTACGGGGTGATCAGCCTGGACCCGGCGCCCGCGAACCAGGACCTGGAGGCCGCCGGGCCGGTGCCGGCGGCATCACCGCGCAATACATCTCCGTGCCCTCCTCGTTTAAGCAGCTGGCCTCGATCGCCCAGCAGATCACCCGCGGGTATACGACCGCGATCGACCGGGCACGGGCCATCCAGGGATGGCTCGGCAGCAGCGGCGATTTCAACTACACGCTCAAGGCCCCCCCGGTCACCACTGCCGCGGGGCTGGCGAGCTTCCTGGAGTCCGGCAGGCGCGGGTACTGCCAGCAGTTCGCCGTCGCCATGGCGGTGCTCGCCCGGCTCGTCGGCATCCCGTCCCGCGTCGTGGTCGGATACACGTCCGGGACGCGTCAGCCGGACGGCTCGTGGCTCGTCCGCACGCACGACGCGCACGAGTGGCCGGAGCTGTACTTCGCCGGGTCCGGATGGCTGCGGTTCGAGCCACCCCGGCCGGAGCCGAAGGCCAGGGAACCGCGACCGCGCCGTCGTACAGCAAGCCGCAGGCGACGACCGGCAACGACAGCGGCTCCGGCATCCTCCCGAACGGCTCCGTCCCGTCCGCCACCGCCACCCCGCCGGGACTGAACGTGGGCCAGCGCGCCTCCCTTCAGCCCACCGGCGAAGGCGGCCTGGGCGGCACGCTCCCGGTCAAGTCAGGCGGGTTGACGCCCTGGCAGATCTTCGGACTGGTGGTGGCGGGGCTGCTGGCAGTGGCGGTCATCGCGCCATCGGCCACCCGGCAGGTGATCCGGCGCCGCCGCTGGGGCCGTGCCAGGCGCGGCGGGGACGCGGCGCTCGCGCACGCGGCGTGGCGCGAACTCCAGGATGACCTGGTCAACTACCAGGCCGGCTACGCGCCCAGCGAGTCACCGCGCGCGATCGGCACGCGGCTAGGCTCGCGAGCGCCAGCTCAGCAGCGCCGGCATCGAGGCGCTCGCCCGGATCACGCTGGCGGAGGAACGCGCTCAGTACGCGGCCAGCCCGGTCCCCGGCGGGCAACTGCGGTCGGACAGCTCCAGGGTGCGGCGCGCGCTCGCGGCGACCACTTCGCGCACGTGGCGGGTGCGTGCCCGCATGCTCCCGCCTTCCGTGCTGCGCTACCCCTGGCCTTAACGGGCCTTCGTTGCCCCTGGGGCTAGCGGCCCTCCCGCCGCCTGCGCCAGCGCTCTTCGAGGCGCTCCATCATGGCGGCACGCCCAGCGCGGCCCTGCCTCGCGCCGCGTCGCTTGCGGCGACTGGCGGGCGCCCCGGCGACGCCGAGGGTCACTCCGGCCATGTGCCGCCAACTGCTCAGCCCCCAGATGCCGCACAGCAGCATGACGATGAACCCGGCAATGGCCAGCCAGAGATGCCAGCTCTGCGACAGGACGACGCCCGCCGCCACCATGCCCGCGCCGATGACAAAGCCAGAGACCGACTGAACCACCCGGCGCCGGTAGTGCACACGGGGATCACTTGAGCGCACGAAGCGGCGCAGCCTGCGATCCTGTCTGTAGAGCGCCTGCTCGATCGCCTCTAGCTGGCGCTGCTCATGCTCAGAGAGCGGCACGACACGCCTCCTATGGAACCCGGGGAAATGGGGTGACTTTCACCTCACTTACGTACCTGATTCAATTCCCAGGATACGAGCCTACGCACGCGCCGTGGAAGGGGGCGATGCCCGCCCCTCAGGAAGTTGGGTCTGCGGCGGGGCCGGCCGCGGCGCTGCCCTCCTGCCCCGGTGCCGCCCGCTCCTGCGGCCCCGGCGGGGCCTGGTCGCGGTCACCGCTGACGAGAGCCGCCGGGCGCACCGTTCCCGCGCCGAACTTGCGAGCTATCTGGTCAACGGCCTGCTCAGCCTCCCGCCAGCCGACCGGGCGGTCGCCGAACGCGAGCTGGGTGGCGGCCCTGGAGGCCGGCCGCAGCCCAGTGGCGCGGACCCCGACGAGGCGAAGCCGCGCCCGGGAGTCAAGCCCCGATCCCTCATAGAGCGCGCACGCAGTGGCGTAGATCACGCGCGCGACATCGGTGGGCTCGGGCAGCGTGCGCGACCGGGTGATCGTCTTGAAGCTGGCGAGGCGAAGCTTGACGGTCACCGTCTTGGCGGCCAGCCCGGCCGCGCGCAGCGACCGAGCGGTCTTGTCCGACAGTCGCAGCAGCTCGCGGCGGATGACATCGGGATCATCCACGTCGGCGGGGAACGTCTCCTCAGCGCCGACGCTCTTCTCCTCCCGGCGCGGCACCACGCGCCGCTCGTCTCGCCCCCAGGCCAGCGCCCACAGGTGCGCGCCGACCGCGGCGCCAAGCTTCACGCTGGAGAACCTGCTCCGGAACGTGCGCTATGTCGCCGATCGTCCGCAGGCCCAGCTTGCCGAGAACTTCCTCTGCCTTGTCGCCGACGCCCCATAGGACGCCGGCGGGCAGCGGGTGCAGGAAGCCGAGCACGCCATCGGCGGGGACGACGAGCATGCCGTCCGGCTTGCAGCGAGCGGAGGCGATCTTGGCGACGAACTTCACCGGCGCCACCCCGACCGAGCAGGTGATGCCCTGCTGTTCGCGGATCGCGGCCCGGATGGCCTGCGCGATCTGGGCGGGCGTCATCCGCAGCCGCTTGAGCGCACCGGAGACGTCGAGGAACGCCTCGTCCAGCGAGAGCGGCTCCACCTCGGGGGTGACCGCCCGGAAGATCGCCATGACCTCACGCGAGACCTCGG
>CAVTLB010000013.1:0-124513 GCA_963735415.1 uncultured Actinomycetota bacterium
GGAGTCGCTCGTCAGCAGGCGCAGGAGCCGGTATTGCAGCTCATCGACGTCCTGGTACTCATCCACGAAGACGTCGGTCCACCGGTCGCGGTAGGACGCGGCGAGCGCCGGGTCGTCGGTCAGGAGCTGGACGGGCAGGGTGATGAGGTCATCGAGGTCGAGCAGGCCGCGCTCGCGCAGTGCCGCGTCATACTTGCCCGTTAGGTGCTTGTCTTCCGATTGCCGGGCCCGCTTGATCTCGGATATCCGCGCCTGCGCCGCCTGGGAGTATCCCTCGCCGAGCACCTCGCGCAGAAGGGCGCGCCGGGTGACCTCGTCCACGATCTGAACCTGGCGGGCCGGGAGGGGACCCTGCTCGCGCGCGATGATCAGGCCGAGGCCGTGGAAGGTGGCGACGGTGACGCGCGCGGCGGTCTCCGCGCCCAGCAGGGATTCCAGGCGCTCGCGCAGCTCGGCGGCGGCGCGGCGGGTGAACGTGACCGCCAGGCAGTGCTCCGGCGCCACGCCGAGCGAGCCGATCCGGTGCGCGATCATCCGCGTGAGCACCCGGGTCTTGCCCGCGCCCGGACCCGCGATGACCAGCAGCGGACCGCGCTCGGCGGTCACGACGGCGGCCTGGTCCGGGTCGAGTCCGGACGTGGCTGGGGCGGCCGCGTCAGGAGTGGCTGGGGTGGCGTCAGTGGCGAAGGTGGGTCGGCCGGCGGTCGGAGGTGAGCTCGGGGCGGTGGAGGTGAGCGGGGCGGTGGAGTGGTGCGGCTGGAGCTGTCGGGGCTGCTGAGGCGGGCGCTGGGGCGGCGCGGGGTTGCCGTTGGGTGCTTTTTGGCAGGTCGAAGAGGGCGGCGGCGGCTCGGGAGGCTAGCTCGTCGGGGTCGAAGAGGCGGATCGTGCCGTAGACGCCGTCGTAGCCCGCCTCGCGACGGACGTCGCCGCGGCGCAGCCGGGCGATCGCCTCGACCACGGTGGACGGTGCCCTGGCGGCGAGCTCGTCGAGCGGCACGTCGCCGAGGATCGACAGCTCGGGACCGAAGCGCTCTACCATCGCGGAGACCTGCGCGGTCACCGACTTGGCCTTGGGGCCGACCCCGGCGATCTCGCCGATGATCTCCGGCAGCGGCACGAACGACCTGAAGCCGGCCACGCCGTCGGGGCGGTAGCCCTCAGGCCGGTCGGCGAGGGCGTCGACCCGGTGCTGCACGCCGATGGTCGGCGGCTTGCCGCAGGCGGGGCACTTGCCGCCGGCGGCGCGGGTCTGCTCCGGGGTGGTGCGGACGTCGCAGGCGCGGTGCCCGTCCAGGTGGTACTTGCCCTCCTCGGGGAAGAACTCGACCGTTCCGGCGAAGCCGTTGCCGGTTCGCAGCGCGGCCTCGATCGCGTGGTAGTCGAGGTCGCAGTCGAAGGCGGTCGCCTCCCGGCCGAGCATGGGCGGTGAGTGCGCGTCGGAGTTGCTGACGAGCGTGTAGCCGTCGAGCGACGACACCCGCCAGTTCATCTCCGGGTCCGAGGACAGGCCGGTCTCGATGGCGAAGATGTGCCCGGCGAGGTCGGCGTAGCAGTCGCTCACCCGGTCGAAGCCGGACTGCGAGCCGAGCACCGCGAACCAGGGCGTCCAGGCGTGCGCCGGGACCAGGTAGCCGCCGGCCTCCAGGGTGATCTCCAGCAGGTCGCGAGAGTCCAGGCCGAGGATCGGGCGGCCGTCGGCGGCCAGGTTGCCGATCTTCGCCAGGCTCGCCGTGATGGCGCGGGACACCTCAAGCGACGGGGCGTACAGCAGGTGGTGCACCTTGCGGGTGCGGCCGTCGCGCTTGTAGATCGTGGAGATCTCGCTCGACAGCATGAACCGGGCGGGCGTCCGGCAGGCGGCGGGCAGCGTCCGCGCGACGCTCTTTTCCAGCTCGGGCTGTCAGCCGGTACAGGCCCGGCTCGGCCGGGACCAGGTTCTCGCGCAGCTCGGTCGGTCCACGCGGGGTGGGTGAAGTCGCCGGTGCCGACAACGCCGATGCCCTTGCGCCCGGCCCACCAGGCCAGGTGCTCTAGGTCGCAGTCCCGGGAGCACGCACGGGAGTACCGGGAATGGATATGCAGGTCCCCGTAGTAGGAAGGCACCAGGTCATCATTGCGGAGGAACCCGCGCCACGTGGGCGATCCGAATCAACCCGGATTGCCAGCTCATGGCTTGCGGCCCACGCCTACCAGCATGAGCGTGCCGCCCGGGGGGAGCGGGTCGGGGAGGGGGCCTTCCGGGCGCCACTGCGGCAGGAAGACGATGCCTGGCGCCAGGATCTCCAGGCCGTCGAAGAACGCGGTGATCTGCTCGCGGGTGCGGACCTGGCCCCGGCCGAGGGACTGCTTCAGCACCTGCTCGTTCGCCTTCGACTCCGGTGAGGCGTCGCTGAAGTGCGTCAGCTGCATCATGCTGCCCGGCGCGAGGACGTCCTTGAACGTCGCGACGATGCCGGACGGGTCCTCCTCGTCGAGGAGGTGGTGGACGACGGCGTTGAGTATCAGGCCGAGCGGCCGGTCGAAGTCGAGGAAGCCGCGCGATCCGCGGGTGGGCCAGCAGCGTGGCGGGCTCGCGCATGTCGCCCAGGATGACGCGGGTCGAGGCGTCGTCCGCGAGCAGCGCCTGGCCATGGATGGACACGCTCGGGTCGTTGTCGACGTAGACCACGCGGGCGGCGGGGTTGACGGACTGGGCTATCTGGTGGGTGTTCTGCGCGGTGGGCAGGCCCGAGCCCAGGTCGAGGAACTGGTCGATCCCCTCGCGGGCCATGAGCCTGACCGCGCGGCCCAGTGCCGCCCGGTTCATCCGCGCGCCGTTCCCGTCGTCGCCCATCGCCGCGACCGCCTGCCGGGCGACCTCGCGGTCAACGGCGAAGTTGTCCTTGCCGCCGAGGATGGCGTCGTACACCCGGGCCACGCTGGGCTTCGTGGTGTCGATCGTCGGCGGCACGTAGCCGGGATCCGCCTTTGCCCACGCCATCTCACCGTTCGCCACGCAGCCCTCCGATACCCTCCGCCATCCCTGACTTCCCCGGGTGCCCCACCCACGTTAGATAGTAATGGCGGCCTATGGCGCGGATCGCGGCGTGGTTAGACGTTCTTGCCGGTGATTCTTCTCATCCGGCGTTGGATCGTGATATTACGAGTGACGAAACGGAGGCGCCTCGTGTCCGATCCGCCGCGCCCGGGCAGGGAGCCGGGCGACCCGCTGCTTCGTGCCATTGCCGCGCACTGGGCCGAGATCCGCGCGCAGGCCAGCGACGAGCAGTGGGAGCGCGTGCGCCGCCTGGTCGCCGGCATCACCGAGCCGACCCCCGTGAGGCCTACGCCGCCCTCGCTGACGAGCTGGGGGAGATCCTCCCGCCGGACCATGAGATCAGCGTGCTGATGCGCACTCGCGTCATGTCCGGCACGGTGACCGACCCTGACACCGCCGACGCGCAGATGCTCGAGGAGCTCTGGCTGCTCAGCGACCTGGTGCTGGACCCGGGTGAGTCGGCCTGGCGGGCGGCTCACAGCAAGGGGCCTGACTCGCAGCCGCGGCGGGAATCGCGGCAGGAGCCTAAGGACTTGCCGCCGCTTGACGACTTCGACCGGCTGGTCGAGGCACGGCTGCTGAACCTGCCGGCGCTGCACCCGCACGACGCGCGGCAGCGCGGCGTCGACCCCGATGACGGCCGGCTGATCCGGCTGCCCCGGCGAGGCGAGTCGCCGGGGGTCCAGCTGCCGGAGTTCCAGTTCGTTCCTCCCGCTGGCGGCGCCTGGGACATCGTGATGGAGGTCAACCAGGTGCTCGACGCGGCCGACGACCCGTGGGGCGTGATGTGCTGGTGGGTCGATCCGCACGCGCGGCTAGGAAGTTCGCCCGCCGACCTGCTCGGGCAGGGACAGGACGGCCTGATCCGGCGGGCCGCGCGGGCCGTGGTGGAGGATTACTGATGCCAGAAGACCCGCCGCCGCTCGGCCAGAGGCCGCACCCCCGGATCACGGAACTGCCCGCCGGGTCCTTCCTGTGGCGGATCGCCAGGCGCACCGAGCCAACGTCGGCCAGCCGGCCCGACGCCGCCCGCCGGGCTAGCCGCGGCCCACCATTCCCGTCGCGCTGACCGACTGGGCCGGGCTGGGCAAGGGCCAGGGGCGCTCGCGGGGAACGGGATCAACGTCGGCGTTCCGCGAGTTCGACGGCGCGGAGTTCGACCCGGACATGGCGGGGCGGTTCGACCCGACGCCCGCGTGCACGTACTCGTACTGCTACGCCGCCTTCGACGACCTCACCGCGATCTGCGAGGCCCTGCTGCGTGACGTGAGCTTCACCGGGCAGACCCGTTACCTGGCCAAGCGGTACGTCAAGGACCGCCAGCTGGTGATCCTGGAGACCCGCAGGCCCCTGCAGCTGGTAAGCCTGATGTGCGCGGCCGACCTCGCGGCGGCGGGCCAGGACTCGTGGCTGATCCACGCCGAATCCCGCGAAGGCTACGACCTGACGCGCCAGTGGGGGCACTGGCTACGGGGCAGCAAGACGGCCGACGGCGCTGACGTGGATGGCCTGGTCTGGCCGGCCAAGCGAGAGCCCGCCGGGCGGGCGGTGGTGCTGTTCGGCGACCGGTGCGCCGACGACGTCGTCTACTCCCCCTTTGGCGTCCGGCCGCTTGACATCGGGGAGGGCCGGGAGTGGCTAGACCGCCGGCTGAAACTTCTGTTCACCAAGGTGCGGGGATAGCGCCTGGGGACGGAACCTGACCGAGGCGGGGACGGCAGATGGACGCATCCACCCACGACTTCTACGACTTCCTCGGTCGCATAGGCGACCCTGACTCCGCGACGGACCTCATGGAGACCATGGTGGACAGTCTCCTGACCGGTCGGTTGAGCAAGAAAGACCAGGCGTACCTGGCGCAGATGTGGCAGGAGGCGGTCGGCAGCGGCTTCGCCGAGCCGGGAGACATGTTCTCGGCTGACCCGCAGCAGGCCGCGCGGGCAATGGCAGGCGCGATGTTCGCGCGGGACAACGCCGAACGGATGAGCCCCAGGTACCGGGACGCGAAGCCACGCGACCCCGACGCGGTCAGCGAGCGGATAGCGCGCGCCGAGGCACAGCTGGCGAGGCTGGATCAGGCAGCCGCCCTCGGCCGCCGTCCCGAGGTGGCCCGCACGGCGCACATGCTGCGCGTCGGCTGCGCGATCATGCTCTATAACCTCAGCGAGGCCACCGGCATGACCCCCGGCCTGGGCGCGCGCATCAACGCGCACCTTGACCAGGTTCCCGACGACCTGGCCCGTGAGGTGCCCCCCATCGGCGGCATCAAGGCGATGATGAAGGTCCTCACGGGTGCCATGGCCGCCAGTGACGACGCGTTCGCGGACGCCGGGGATGAGTTCCGCGACCTGTGGGATCAGGCGGGTACCGGGATCGGGCGCGCGGAGGCGATGGCCATGCGCGCGGACTCGACCGGGAACCTGGCCGACGTGCGGGCCGCGATCGCTGAGCCTCCAGGTGGTCGCGATGGGGCTGCCGACGACGAGCCTGACGCGCGGCCGCGCGCTGAGCGGGCTGGCTCAGATGCAGCTCATGCTCGCGGACAAGGATGGCGGCGAGATGCCGCCGCACGACGTGCTCGGCACGTCGCTCGCGGCGCTGCGGTGCGCGGCGACGCCCCTCGTGCTCGCGCACGCGGCGTGGATCGTGACGGCCTGCCTGTCCATGATGGCGCGGACCGGCCAGGTACGGGGGCCGTTCGCGGAGGCGGAGCGGGAGCTGCGGGACGCGCTTGCCCGGAGCGGGCCTGTCGGCCTGGCCGAGCGCGCCGCCCTGATGACCGGGATCAGCGCGGCGCTGAGCATGCAGGAGAGCCAGTCGCAGCGGGAGGCGGCGCGGCGAATGGCCGACGAGGCCGAGCGGCTGCTGCCGGCCGGCGTGCCGCCCGGCCTGCTGGAGCAGCCGGAGTGGTACCCGTACTGCCGGGCGGCCCAGGCCCTGCAGTACTGGGCCACGGCGCAGGTGCTCGCCCGCGGCGATGCCGCCACGATCGGCCTCGCGCTACGGATAACAGGCAAGGTGGAAAGGTACCTGGCCGGCGCGGCTGAGCAAGCCGCGGCACGCGAGCTGACCGCCCGGTGGCGCGAGCAGCTCACCCGGGCGGAACGGCAGGCCCGGAGCGGGCAGCCGCTCACCCGCCCGTGGCGGCTCCCCCCGGTTCCGCCGGCTACCACCGGGGACACGGACACCGCGCAGCTGCGCCGGGCGCTGGCCGACGCGGTCGACGACAGCCGAAGCCGCCAGGACGCGCACCGGCGCCTTGGCCTGGCGCTGGCCGAGCGGTGCCGGCCCGGCGCGCCGCCGGGACGCAAGGAAGCCACGCGCCGCGAGGCCATCGCGCACCTGAACCAGGCGCTGGCCATGGGGCGTGACACGCTGCCCACGACGGGCCGGGCTGACCTGCTGCACGCCCTGGCCCGGTGCTACCGCGACAGCGGCCAGGCCAGCGGGAGCGGGCAAACGAGGCGGACGGCGGAACGCGCCGCCCGCACGGCGCTGCGGGAACTGACCGGATGCGTGCTGATCGCCGGCTCAGCGGACCGCTCGCGGGCCATCGCGGCCAGGGCGAACGAGATCGCGGCCGAGGCCGTCGGCTGGTGCCTGGCCGATGGCCGGGCGCGGGCGGCCATCGGCATCGCCGAGTCCGGCCGCGGCCGGGTACTCGCGTCGGCGCTGCTGGCCCCGCAGGTCGAGGACCTGCTGCGGCGCGCGGGGGACCACGCGGCGGCCACCGCGTGGGCCACGGGCACCGAGGCCGATAAGGCCGCCGCCCTGGAGGCGCTGCTCGACATGAGCAAGGGTGCCGGACTGCTGTCGGCGCCCGCCGAGATGTACGTCTCGGCGGGCATCGTGGCCGCGCCGCTGGACGCCGTGGCCTACCTGGTACCGCCGGGCGACGGTGACGACGAGCGGCGTGACGGGGCCGCGCCCGGCTACGCCGTGCTCGTCAAGCCGGCCGACACCCGGGTCGAGGTGCTGCCGCTGCGCGGGCTGACAACCCTTCGCGGCACGCCGCTCGCGGGGTACCTGACCGCGCTGCGCGACGCGCTGGCGGCGTACGGTCCCAGCGCGGGCGGTGCCGGGTTCCGCGGCCTGGCCGAGGGCCCCGCCTGGGCGAGCGCGCTGGACGCGCTCGGCCGGTGGGCCTACGACACGATCCTGGGACCCCTGATCGGGCACGCGCGCGGCTGGCAACTGCCCCACCGGCCACGCCTCGCGCTCATCCCGCTGGGCGGCCTCGGGGCGATCCCGTTCGCCGCGGCGTGGACCGAGGTGCCGGGAACGGGAGAACGCCGGTACGCGATCGAGGACGTGGTGCTGTCCTACGCGGCGTCGGGACGGCTGCTCGGGGCCGTCTCCGACCGTCCACGGCAGCGGCTGGACGAGCGCGTTGTGTTCGTGTCCGACCCCACAGGGACGCTCCACTTCAGCCGTCGCCTCATGCCAGGCCTCGCCAGCCGGCTCTACCCCGGCGCCGAGATCTACGGCATGAAGAGCGCCCCCGGCGGGGCCGCCACGACCGCGGTCATCCTCGGCGCCCTGCCGGGCAGCGACCGGCAGGGCGCGTCGCTGCTGCACCTGTCCACCCACGGGCTGGCCGAGCCCGAGCCCGCCGTGCAGACCCGTGACGGCACGCTGCCGCTCGCCCGCATCCTGGAGCAGGCCCGCGGCCGGGCACCCGACGCACCGGGCGGGCTGGTCATCACCAGCGCCTGCCTCACCGACGTCACCCTGGCCGACTTCGACGAGTCGCTCACCCTGGCCTCCGCCTTCCTCACCGCCGGCGCCACCGCGGTCATCGGCACCCGCTGGCCGGTCGATGACGACACCACCACGGCACTGACCGTCCGGCTCCACCATCACCTCAAGGCCGGCTGCGCCCCGGCCGAGGCACTACGCCGCGCCCAGCTTGACTTGCTGCGGGCGGGACCCGCGCTGAGGGAGAGCCTCGGCCCGGCGTTCGCCGCGATCGACGACGCCCGGCTCAGCCATCCCGCCAGCTGGGCGGGGCATGTGCACCACGGAATCTGAGGACAGGGAACGACGCGATGAGCTCTCCTGGCGATGAGCTGCCACGCTTCCGGCGGGCGCTGTTCGAGGCCTCCCTGCGGCAGCTGGAGCACCATCCCAACGGGCTGGTGGCGAAGTGGCCGGGGGTCATGCGGGTCCTGATGGGCGCCCTGGTCAGCGACAAGTGGACCGATGAGGACGAGGCGTGCCTCGACGACCTGGCGCGAGAGGCGGACAGGTACCGCCTGTTCGAGCCGGACGACGCGGCACCGCCTCCCCTGAAGGTGCAGGCGCGGGCGGTCACCGCCCTGCTGCTCGCGACGGGGCACTCCCGGCGGCTGTCGGCCAGGTCGGGCAGCCCCTGGCCGGAGGACCAGCCGGGCGCGGCGCGAGATCGCCGCGGTCCTCGCTGAGGCCGAGGAGGCCCTGCGGCTGGTGACCCGGGCGGAGAGCGTGGACGCGGCCATGGCCAAGATCGCGGGCCTGCTGCACGTGGAATGCGGGCTGCTGCTCGTCGGCCTGGCCGGGATCACAGGGAAGACGCCCGACCTCGTCGCGCGCATCAGCGCGCACGCCGCCCAGATACCCGACGACATCGGCCGCGCGGTGCCGTTCGTCGGCAACTACAAGGTGATGCTGAAGCTCTTCACGCGCGAGCTGGACCCGCTCGACGCGTCCGTGGTGGCCGCGGGCGACCAGGACCGGAACATCTGGGACTCCGACGGCGCCGACTACGCCCGCGCGGAGGCCGCGGCCTACCGCGCGGAGGCGACCGGGCGCCCGCAGGACTACCGCGCCGCCATCGAGGAACTGCAGATGGTGTGCATCGGGCTGCGCGCGGGCAGCGAGGTGCGCGGCCGCACGCTCACCCTGCTCGCCGACATGCAGCTCAACCTGGCGGCCAGCCTGGACGACCCGGCGCTGGTCCCGGCGGCGATCGACACGGCCTGCACCGCCCTGCGGGTGGCCGTGACGCCGCGGGTGGCGCAGGTGGCCGCGTGCACGATCAGCGACGGCCTGGCCATGATGGCGGTGATCGGGCAGTTCCACGGCCCGTTCGGGGAGATCGCGGCCGAGGTGCGCGGCGCGCTCGAACGCGCTTACGCACCCGGCCGGCCCGGCGCAGCGGGCGGCGCTGCTGGCCGCGCTGGCCGCCGCCATCGGCATGCACGCGACCGAGCAGGAGGACACGGCCCTGCGCCGGGCGGCGCGAGAGCTGGCCGAGGACGCCGAGCGGGCGCTGCCGGACGAGGTCCCTGACGTCCCGCCGGCCGCTTCCGCCGCCGAACCGAGGCCGAGTGGATCCTGCCGTACCGGACGGCCCGTGGCCTGCATTTCTGGACGACGGTTCAGGTGATGTCCTTCGGCGACACCTCGATGATCCCGGTGGCGCTGCGGGTGGCCGCCAAGCTCGAGCGCTATCTCGCCCACGGGGGAACGGCGGCGGAGCGCAAGGAGCTCGCGCGGGCCCGCAAGCAGCTGCGGCGGGCGGAGTACTGGACCGCGCGCGGGCGGCCCCTGGGCACGCCGTGCGAACTCCCCCGAAGAAGCGGCCGCCGGACCCGGTGCCGCTGGGGTGGACAGTCCCTGCGCGGGCAGCCGCTCGAGCCCGGCGCGACGCCTGGCGGCTGGCCCGGCAGGGACCGGACGGGCTGCGCGGCGCGCTGGCGCGGCTGAACCACGCGCTGGTCACCGGCGACTACACGATGCCGACGACGGAGCGGGCCGAATCGCTCGACGTCCTGGCCCGGTGCTACCGCGAGGCCGGGCCGTCTCGCGACGGTGACGCCGTGGACGCGGCACAAGGCGGAGCGGGCCACCCTCGCCGCGCTGCGCGAGCTGGCCAGGTGCGTGCTGATCACCGACACCGGCCGGGCGGTGGCGATCGCGGCCCGGGCGAACGAGGTCGCCGCCAGGGCCGTCGGCTGGTGCCTGGCCGACGGCCGCGAGCGCGCGGCCGTCGGCATCGCCGAGTCCGGCCGCGCGCTGGTGCTCGCGGCGGTGACGCAGGCCGGGCGGGTCGAGGAACTGCTGCGCGGGGCGGGCGAGCACGCGGCCGCCCGCGCCTGGGCCGACGGGGCGACCGAGGCCGAACGGGCGAACGCGCTCGACACGCTGCTGCGCACCGACGGGGGCAGCACGCTGCTCGCGGCGCCGACCGACGTCGGCGTCGCGGGGAGCATGACCGGCACGCGGCTCGACGCGGTCGTCTACCTGGTGCCGGCGGCGGAGGAGCCCGGCGACGCGGGCCCACCCGGGCACGCGGTGCTCGTCCAGCCCGGCGACCGCGGACGTCGAGGTGGTGCCGCTGCCCGGGCTGGCCACCGGGCCGGGAACGCCGCTGGCCCGGTACCTGACCGCGCTTGAGACGGGCGCTCGCGGCCTACAGCCCGCGCGGGCGGCGCCGGGTTCCGTTCCTGGCGGAGGGCCCGGCCTGGGCGAGCGCACTGGACGAGCTGGGGCGGTGGGCCTACGACGCGATCATGGGACCGCTGATCGCGCACGCGCGCGGCTGGCGGCTCGGCCACTCGCCCCGGCTGGCGCTCATCCCGCTGGGCCGGCTCGGGGCGATCCCGTTCGCCGCCGCGTGGACCACGACCGGGCAGGGATCCCGCCGGTACGCGATCGAGGACGTGGTGCTCTCCTACGCCGCATCGGCCCGGCTGCTCGGGGCCGTCGCCGAGCGGCCCCGGCAGCGGCTGGACGAGCGGGTCGTCTTCATCGCCGACCCCACGGGGACGATCCACTTCAGCCGTAGCGTCACGCCGCGGCGTGGCCCGCCAGCTGTACCCGGCCGCCGAGGTCTACGGCATGAAGACCGCGCCGGACGGCCCGGCGACGGCCGAGGTCATCGCGGGCGCGCTGCCCGGCAGCAAGCGGCAGGGCGCGTCCCTGCTGCACCTCACCACGCACGGCACGACGGCACCCGCGCCCGCCGTGCAGGCCTACGGCGGCACGTGGCTGCCGCTGGCCGACATCCTGGATCAGGCCCGCGACCGGGCCCAGGACGCGCCGGGCGGCCTCGTCATCACCAGCGCCTGCCTCACCGACGTCACCCTCGCCGACTACGACGAGTCGCTGACCATGGCCACCGCGTTCCTCGCGGCCGGCGCCACCGCGGTCATCGGCACCCGCTGGCCCGTCGACGACGACACCACCCTGGCCCTGTCCATCCGCGTCCACCAGCACCTGCGGGACGGCCACGACCCGGCCGAGGCGCTGCGCCGCGCACAGCTGGACCTGCTCCGGCCGGGACCGGAGCTGCGGGCCAGCCTCGGGCCCCGGTTCGCCGCCACCGACGACGCCCGGCTGAGCCACCCGGCGAGCTGGGCGGGCCACGTTCATCACGGGATCTGAGCCGCCCGGCCTTGCCGCGCGGCTGCCGACGGGTCAGGCGCCTGCGCCATCATCGGTGACTCCTTCCGGGGCTGGCGCGTGCTTGCGCCCGTCTGGGCCGATGCGGCCTGGCGTGATGAACATCGAGAGCAGGTGATTATCGAAGCCGACATGCTCGCCGGTGCCGAAGCCGCACAAGCACACGAGTGGTGGTACCGGCCCGCCGTCCGGCACCTGGGCGAACTCGCGGGCGCGGTCCCGGGCGACCTGGTCGTGGACGCGGCCATCGCGGCCGACGTCATCGGCCGGCGTGAACACCTCCTCGAAGTGATCCGTCAGCCCGCCGGGGTCGCGGGCGGCATAGCCGCACACGCACGCGGAAGTGGTCATGAACGTGCTCCTTTCTCGGGTGGAGGGGCCGGCGTGAGATCAGGGGGCAGCCCGGGTGCGCGGGCGGTCCCGTGCAGTGGGGTGCCGTCGGCGTGGTACTCAAGGCGCGCGCAGACCGTGCGCTGGCCTTCGGGCCCGTCGTCTGACCCCATCCAGGCCGACAGGTGCTCGATGAGCGCCAGGCCGTGCGCGGGCTCGGGGCGCATGATCCCGTCCCAGGACGGGCTGCCCTGGTCCTCGACTTCAACCCAGACGTGGGGGACCTTCTCCGTGACCTGGTGGGAGATCCGGACGGTGTAGGCACCGCCGTCCGCGCCAGATCGTGAATGCCTGATCGCGTTGCTGGCGAGCTCCGACACGACTAGTTCCACGTCGTCGGCGATGACGTCGGGGCACGGCCCGAGAACCGCGCGCGCGTCGCGGCGGGCGCGGCTCACGGTGGCGGGCAAGCCGGGATATGCCTTCTCCCAGTGCACGTCCGCGGGGACTGCCGCCACGCCGGCAACGGGCTCGTCAACCGCCGTGGGCACGTTCATGATGCTGGTGACGGCCTTCGATGTCGCCGCTGCCTCGGCCTGGTTCATGGGGTTAAGGGTGCCGATCGCCACCCATCGTTGTCATGCCCGTGGCAAGCTGTTGGGCATGGCTGGTAATAGCGGCGGAAATCCGGTCAGTCACTTTGGCCGACAGGTACGCAAGGAGCGGCTAGCGCGCGGCTGGACCCTGCATGAGCTCGCCAGGCTCACGGGCATAGCGGCTCCCCACCTCAGCCGGATCGAGAACGGGCGCAGGCCGCCCACGGAGAACCTGGCCACCGCGATGGACACCGTCTTCCCCGAACGCAACGGGTGGTTCCTGGAGTTCTACGACGAGTCGAAGTCATGGGCGCCCGCCGGGTTCCGCGACTGGCCCGAGTACGAGGACCGGGCCGCGGGCCTGCACGTGTGGTCACCGTCCATCCTGCACGGCCTGCTGCAGACCGAGGACTACGCCCATGCCCTGCTCACGACCTTGCCGGGAGCCAGCGCCGAGGTCGTCGAGAACCGTCTGAGATCGCGCATGGAACGCCAGCGGCGCGTGCTGTACCGCGATGATCCCCCGCAGGCATGGTTCATCGTTGACGAGCACTCGCTGTACCGGCGCGTCGGCTCGCCTCAGGTCATGGCCGCCCAGATGCGCCACCTTGCCGAAGTCGCCGCGCTGCCTAACGTCACCGTGCAGGCGCTCCCGGCCGTCGCTCATCCCGCTACCCAAAGCGGCTTCCTGATCGCTGACGGCGCGGTATACGCCGAGCACGTGGCGGGCGGGTTCGTCTACACCGACGATGAGACGGTTTCGTCGCTGCTACGGCTGTTCGATACGCTACGTGGCGAGAGTTACCGGGTGTCAGAGACCCTGCGGATTATCGAGAGGCTAGGCGAGACATCATGGACTGGCGAAAGTCCACCTACAGCGGGGCCAACGGCGGAGACTGCGTAGAGACGGCTAGCGTCGTCGGCGCGGTCCTCGTGCGCGACACCACCGACCGTGAGGGCTTCACGCTGAGCGTGCCCGCGCCAACGTGGCTGTCGTTCATCAACCGGGTTCGCGCCAGCCGCTGAACATGCCCCGGGCAGCCCCCGCCGGAACGCGCCTAAATCCGGCTCTCGTGCCTCGCTCGTGCTCCGGTGCCCGTCGGACGGCAGGGATGGCGGGCCCGTCGCACATGGTCGCCTATCGTCGTCGGGCCTAAATGATTGACAGTTTGAGGGCCGGGCACCCCCGAAGTCTGAATCAGTTAGGCCCGTTGACCGCTGTCGGCTAACGATGACCACCAGCGGCGCAAGCCACGCGAATGCGGCAAATCACCCAGCGGGCTACCAGATTGAGTGGGCGACCTGGGCGACGAGCTCGAAGCTTGCGCTCCTGGACGTCCTCGTTGGTGAGGTTCGCGCCGATCAGCACGGAGGAGAAGCCGCACTGGGTGGAGATCGCCAGCCGCTCCAGGCCGGTGTACCTGGCCGCCTCGTGCACCCGCGCGGTCAGCGCCGCCGGGTCCTCAAGCTCGGTGGTCTTGCTCGACACCAGGCCGAGGACGACGGCCTTGTCGTCGGGCACGTGCGCGAGCGGCTCGAACGAGCCGGACCGCTCGTCCTCGTACTCAAGCAGGAACCGGTCGAAGTTGGTGAGCCGCTCGAAGAACGCCTTGGCGGTGAGGTCGTAGCCGCCCGCGCCGATCCACTGGCTGAGGTAGTTCCCCTTGCACACGTGCAGGCCGAAGGTGACGCCGGGCACGTCGCCGACGCTGTTGATGATGTCCATGCCCTCGGTGAGCGTCCGCTCGGTGGGCATGCCGAGGTGCTCGCGCAGCTCCCGGTTGACCGGGTCGACGAGCGTGCCGACGTCGGGGGCGTCGATCTGGATATAGGTGCAGCCCAGGCCGGCCAGGGCCTGCGCCTCGGCGCGGACGATCGCCGCCGCGTCGGCGAACATCTCGTAGGCGTCCTCGTAGGCGGCGGCGGACAGCTCGGGCGACCACATCGAGTACAGGACAACCGGGCTGGGCAGCGTGACCTTCACCGGCCGGGTGGCCCGGGCCCGCGCGTAGGCGTACTCCTCGAGGGTCAGCTTCCGCTTCTGGGTGATCTTCCCGACCACGGTGAACGGCGCGTGCCAGTCGAAGCCTGGATTGGTGTCGTTGTGGAAGTGGACGGGCGCGCCGTCGGCGACGATGACGCCGTCGAGCTCGCCGACGAGCTGGTCCAGGAAGCTGAACCGGCGGAACTCCCCGTCGGAGATGACGTCGAGGCCGACGCCCTCTTGCATCGCGATCGCCTGGTCGACGGCGCGGTCCTCGATCCGCTTGAACGCGGCCGGCGTCAGTTGCCCGGCGGC
Source organism: uncultured Actinomycetota bacterium (assembly GCA_963735415.1). GTDB lineage: Bacteria > Actinomycetota > Actinomycetes > Streptosporangiales > Streptosporangiaceae > Trebonia. The sequence goes on from CAVTLB010000013.1 coordinate 14,648, forward strand.
GTACGCGTCGCGGGCCTGGGAAAGGTACCTGGGCCGCAGCAGCGACCCGATCACGTCAGCGTGGTATGTGGCAGCCATAGGGACTGCGTACATCCTGCGCGCGGCCCTGGGAAGTGGCGCAGCTCACATATCGGGCGAGCCCGATATGTCGATGACCGCAAACGACTGCGGGGGCAGGAGCGCCGCACCGCCGGCGACCGCGATGTCCGGCTCGACGCGACGAGTACGTTGCCGACGCCGTTGCCGTCGCCCTTGCCCAGCGGGATCCGCGCGGCGCCCCGGGCCGGGCCGGCTAGATTCGCCGCGATCCGCAGGCTCCCCCGGTGGATGACCAGCCAGCGGGCGTCCTCGTCGTAGTCCACGGCGACCCGGTCCAGCCGGGGATCGGTGATCTCCGGGCGGGACTTGCGCAGCGTGATCAGCCGCCGGTACCACGCGAGCGTTTCGTCGTAGGGCGGGCGGTCCGGCTGGAACCAGTCCAGCTTCGACTGGTGGAACGTCATCGGGTCCTGCGGGTCGGGCACGTCCGCCGCGGCCCAGCCGTGCGCGGCGAACTCGGCCCGGCGGCCCTCGCTGACCGCCGAGGCGAAGAACGGGTCGGTGTGGTCGGTGAAGTACTGGAACGGGGTGTCCGCGCCCCATTCCTCGCCCATGAACACCATCGGGGTGAACGGGGCGGTCAGCACCAGCCCGGCGGCCACGTGGAGCATGTCGCGCGACAGCGACACGGCGATGCGGTCGCCGCTGGCCCGGTTGCCGATCTGGTCGTGATTTTGCAGGAAGCCGACGAACCGGTAGGCCGGCACGGAGACCGTGTCCACCGGGCGCCCGTGGTGGCGGCCACGGAACGACGACCAGGTGCCGTCGTGGAAGTAGGCCCCGGTCAGCGTCTTGGCCACGGCCGCCAGGGGACCGAAGTCGCGGTAGTAGCCCTGCCGCTCGCCGGTCACCGCCGCGTGCACCGCGTGGTGGAAGTCGTCGTTCCACTGGCCGGTCAGCCCGTAACCGCCGGCCGTGCGCGCGGTGATGAGCCGGGGGTCGTTGAGGTCCGTCTCCGCGATCAGGACGTAGGACCGGCCGGTTGCCGCCGACAGGGCGTCGACCTCCGTCGACAGCCGTTCCAGGATGTGGATCGCCCGGTGGTCCTCCAGCGCGTGCACCGCGTCGAGCCGCAGCCCGTCGACGTGGAAGTCGCGCAGCCAGCGCAGCGCGTTGCCGACGATGAAGTCGCGCACCTCGTCCGAGCCCGGCTGGTCGAGGTTGACCGCCGCGCCCCACGGCGTCGCGTACGTCGTCGTGAAGTAGGGGCCGAGCTCCGCGAGCCGGTTTCCCGGGCCGAAGTGGTTGTAGACGACGTCCAGGATCACCGAAAGGCCGCTGGCGTGGCAGGCGTCCACGAACCGGCACAGCGCCCGCGGTCCCCCGTAGGCTCGTGCACCGCCCACAGGCCGATGCCGTCGTATCCCCAGCCGTGCTGGCCGGGAAAGGACGCCACCGGCATGATCTCCACGGCGGTCACGCCCAGGCTGACCAGGTGGCCGAGCCGCCCGATGGCCGCGTCGAGCGTGCCTTCCGCGGTGAACGTGCCCACGTGCAGCTCGTAGATGACCGCGCCGTGCAAGGTCGTGCCGGTGGCACTCCCGTCCGTCCAGGGGAAGCCGGGGGACGGCGGTTCCGTTCTGGATGGCTGGCCGGGGCCGGACGGCTGGCGGGGCGAGCGCGGATCGGGAAGCGGAGCGGTGCCGTCCACCAGGAAGGCGTAGTCGGCCTCGGCCGGGGAGGCCACCTCGGCGGCCCACCAGCCCGCCCGGCTCGCCGGGGCCTGCTCGCGAGCCATCGGGTGGGGCATGCCATCGACCTGGACATCGACGCGGGCGGCGCCGGGTGCCCATACGCGAAAAAGCGTCAAGTTCTCTCCAGGAGGGCGACGGGGAGGTAGCGCGTCAGCTGGGCGAGCGGAACACGGCCGCCCTCGTGCACCTGGCCGGTCAGCACGTCGCGCCAGCCGCCGCCGCGCGGCAGCGGCAGGGCCGTGTCGGCCCAGCCGCCCCGGCGGCGCAGGCCCACCGGCAGGCGGGTGGCGACCGTGACCGCGGCTCCGCCGCCCCAGCCGGTGACCCGGCCGCTCGCGCGGGCGAACGCCACCACGTGGCGGGCGGCCGGGCCCAGGGCGGTGAGCGGGGCGTACGTCGTGACGTCTGCGGTGAACCAGTCCGGGTGGTCGCGGCGCACCCGCAGCGCGCGCGAGGTGACCAGGAGCTTGCGGCTGTCGCGGGCCGTCAGGTCGAGCTCGCCGCTGTCGAGGCCGGCCAGCATGCGCTGGCGCCGGGCATAGTCAACCGAGCGCCGGTTGTCCGGGTCGACCAGCGACAGCCCGCCAAGCTCGCATCCCTGGTAGACGTCGGCGACGCCGGGCATGGTGAGCTGGACGAGCTTCGCGCCGAGCGAGGCGACCATGGCGTCGGGCGAGATCTCGTCGACGAACGCCCTGATGCTGGTCACCAGATCGCCGTCGCTGAGTATCTGCGCCGCCAGGCCGTGCACCGCGGCCTCGTAGTAGGCGTTCGGGCTGGTCCAGGACGTGTACCGCTTGGCCTCCCTGACCGCCTTCGTCAGGTACCCGGACAGCCGGTAGCCGCTCAGCGGCCAGGCGCTGACGAAGGTCTGCCACAGGAAGTACTCAGTCTCCGGGTCGATGGCCAGCTCGTAGCTCCCGTCGGCGCGCGGCGGGCACGCCTGGTCGTGCCATTCCGCGACCTTCTCACTCCACTGCGCGGGGATCTCGGCGAGCACCGCGAGCCGGGCGCGGCCGTCCTCCTGCCGCTTGGTGTCGTGGGTCGACAGGGTCGTCATCGTGGCCGGCCAGGCGGCGTGCAGGCGGGCCGCCGCCTCGTGGAACTCCTGCGGCGCGACGCCGAACCTGTCGGGGTCACCGCCCACCTCGTTGAGCGAGATCAGCCGGGGCCACCGGTAGGAGGCGGTGTCCTCGATCCCCTTGGCCAGGACCGGCCCCGTGGTCTGCTGGAACCTGACGGCGAACTCGCCCTCCCCGCGCAGCGCCACCGCGCCGACGGCGGCCGCGACGGGGTGCAGGCGCGCGGGCAGCCACTGCCTGGCGGCGTCCAGCGCGCGGCTGATGGCCTCGGCCGCCGCCTGCGTCGGCGCCTCGTCCGGGTAGGTGTAGGCCCGGTACACGTCGAACGCGGCGAGCAGTTCCGTCAGCACCTGATGCAGGTCACCGGGGGGTTCCTCGAAGCCCGCCCGGGCGAGCACACGGGCGAGCCTGTCCACCTCCGAGCCGAACGTGGAGGCCGTGACCTCGCGCTTGGCCTCGCTGGCGACGTCGGCGAAGCGGGCCGGCGGCGCGGACTCGCCGGTCTTCTCGACGAACCCGGCGTACCTGGCGGCCAGCGGCGCCGCCCCGGCCGGGTCCACGAACAGGCCGCCGGCCACCCGGAGCGCGTCGTAGCCCGTCGTGCCCGCGACCGGCCAGTCGCCGGGCAGCCACTCCCCCCAGGCGAGGATCTTCTCGGCGACCACCCACATCCCGCCGGTGGCCTGCGCCAGGCGGCGGAAGTAGCCGCGCGGGTCGGCCAGCCCGTCGGGATGATCCACCCGGAGCCCGTCGATCAGGCCCTCGCCAACCAGTCCCAAGACGAGCTCGTGGGTGGCGTCGAACACGCTCGGGTCCTCCACGCGGACCCCGATCAGCGAGGTGATGTCGAAGAAGCGCCGCCAGTTCAGGCTGGTCGCGGCCTCCCGCCAGTCCGCGAGCTTGTAGTGCTGTGACTCAAGCAGCCCGGCCATGGGCAGCCGGGCGGTTCCCGGCCACAGCGGCAGCGTGTGCTCGAAGTACCGCAGCACCGGCAGCCCGTCCGGGCCGTCCGGGTCCACCAGCATGTCGACCGCGCATTCCTCAAGGCTCGCCGGGAGGATCGGCAAGAGCACGCGGCCCTCGTGCGCGGTCCAGTCGATGTCGAACCAGTGCGCGTACTCCGATTCGCGCCCGTAGTGCAGGACGGACCACAGCTGGCGGTTCTGGAACTCGGGCGCGGGGACGGCCATGTGGTTCGGCACGATGTCGAGGACGATGCCGATGTCGCGGGAGCGCAGCACGCGGGCCATCTCGCGGAAGCCGTCCTCGCCGCCGAACTCGGACCGGATCCGCGAATGATCGGTCACGTCGTACCCGTGCTCGGACTGCGGCACCGCCTGCAGGATGGGCGAGAGGTACACGTGGGTGATGCCGAGGTCCACCAGGTAGTCTGCGATCTTGATCACGGCCGCGAACCCGAAGTGCGTGGTCAGCTGCAGCCGGTAGGTCGAGACTGGCACGCGCCCTGCAGCCACCTGACCCCCCGTTCCTCTCTACCCTTCTCAGGTTCCCAGAGCGTGGCATCCCACACACTTCGGGGATAGGCCCCAGGCACGCGGAGCATTACGACAGCGTGTAGTCTCGGTTCGGTGCCCAGCCTCTGCTCCGGGCGCCGGAAGGCGGTTTCATCTCAGGTGAGCCTGGTCAACGTCGAGCGTCCCGTCAGCCCTGCCCAGCAGCGTCCCGCGCTGCTCGCCCGGGCGGGCGCGGCCGCGCGCGCTTACGTGGCGCTCACCAAGCCGCGCATCGTCGAGCTGCTGCTGATCACGGCGGTGCCGACTCTGTTCCTCGCCTACAAGGGGATGCCGTCGCTGATGGTGACGGCCGTCGTCGTGATCGGCGGGGCGCTGGCGGCGGGCAGCGCCAACGCGCTGAACTGCTACATCGACCGCGACATCGACCAGCTCATGCGGCGCACCCGGGCCAGGCCGCTGGTCAGCCACACGGTGTCGCCGCGGGCCGCGCTGATCTTCGGCGTCGTGATCGGCGTGATCTCCGTCGCGCTGTTCGCCCTGACGACGAACCTGCTGGCCGCGGGCCTCACGCTGGGCGCGATCGCTCTACTACGTCTTCGTCTACACGCTGCTGCTCAAGCGGCACACGTCACAGTCCACGCTGTGGGGCGGCATCTGCGGCTCGGCGCCGGTGCTCATCGCCTGGGCGGCCGCGACGGGAAGCCTGTCGTGGGCCGCGGCCGGGCTGTTCGGCGTCGTGTTCTTCTGGCAGCCGCCGCACTTTTGGGCGCTCGCCATCAAGTACCGCGACGACTACCGCAGCGCCGGCATCCCGATGCTCCCCGTCGTCGCGCCGGTCCGCCAGGTGCTGGCCCATTCCGTCGTCTACAGCTGGCTGATGGTGGCCGTGTCGCTGGCGGTGTGGCCGTTCGCCGGCCCGGTGTACGGGGTGGCGGCCGTGGTCCTGGGCGGGATCTTCCTCTACGAGGTGCACCGCCTGTACCACCAGTCCCGGCGGGCCGACGGGCAGGAGCTGGTCACGATGCGGCTGTTCCACCTGTCGATCACCTACCTGACGCTGCTGTTCGTGGCGGTGGCCGTCGGGGCGTTCATCCGCTGAGCCCGTTCGCCGGCCGGGCTGGCCGGGCGGGCGGCGACGTAAGATGCGGACGTGATCTTGATCGTCGCGGGCGTGGCCGGCGCAGGGAAGACCACGGTGGGCGCGTTCCTCGCCGGGCGGCTCGGCTGGCGGTTCGCTGACGCCGACGAGTTCCACCCGCGGGCCAACGTGGAGAAGATGCGGTCCGGGATCCCGCTCACCGACGAGGACCGGATTCCCTGGCTGCGGGCGGTCGCGGCGTGGATCGACGAGAACATCGCCGCCGGGCGGCCCGCGGTCGTCACCTGCTCGGCGCTCAAGCGTTCCTACCGGTCGATGCTGCTCGACGGGCGGCCCGAGGCCACCATGGCGTTCCTTGAGGTCGATCGCGAGATCCTGATCAGGCGGGTATCGGCCCGGCACGGGCACTTCTTCCACGAGAACCTGCTCCAGAGCCAGCTCGACGCGCTGGAGCAGCCGTCACCCGCCGACGAGCCGAACGTCCACGTCATCCGGGCCGACGGCGATCCGGCCCAGACGGCGGAGGCGATCATCGCCGCCGTGTGGCCCGGGGGGCCTCCCCCGCATACCCTGGCTCCGTGAAGCTGAAGCTAGACCTGCACGACATCTACAACCACGGCGACGAGATCGACAAGGCGCTGAAGCGGGTCTTCGACGAGGCCATCGCCAAGAAGGCGCCGATGATCGAGATCATCCCGGGCAAGGGCAGCGGCCAGCTGAAGAAGCACGTCATCCGGTTCCTCGAGCGCAAGGACATCCGGCCGCTGTACCACCGGGTGGAGAAGGACTCCAAGAACTTCGGCCGGCTATTCGTTCACTTCAAGTGGTAGGCAGCTCACGCACCTGACGCACGCGTCGGCAATCGCATCATCGGCCGTAGTAACGCCACGGGCGCCGGGAAGACAATAAGGGCAAGAAGGGCGGGCACGCCCAACCTTGACATAACGGAGGCGGACATGAGGTTCCACGCGGCATCGGGCCTGGCGGTCGCAGGGGCCATAGTCGTGGCGCTGACCGCGACGGCCTGCTCCAGCAGTTCCAGCTCCTCGTCCACGACCACGCCGACGGCGACGTCATCGTCGGCCAGCACCACGGTATCGGCACCGGCCAGCGCCTCGCCCAGCGGATCGGCCACCGGCGCCGGCACCGGCACGAACTCCGGCGCGGCGGGCCAGATCACCACCAACTGGGTCGCGTTCTTCAACCCGTCCACCCCCAACGCCAAGCGAGTCAGCCTGCTGCAGAACGGCTCCGCCTTCTCCTCGGCGATCAGCTCGTTCTCCAGCAATCCGCTGGCCGCGGGCATCTCGGCCAAGGTGACCAAGGTGACGCTGACGTCGGGCACGCAGGCGACGGTCAAGTACGACATCGACGGGCCTGGCGGGACCACGCTCCTGCCCGGCCAGACCGGCACCGCCGTGCTCGACGGCGGCGTGTGGAAGGTCGGCGACGCCAGCTTCTGCGGGCTACTCCACCTGGCCGGCGGCACCATGCCGTCCGCCTGCTCCTGAATATCCGCGGCAAGTCCTGAATAGGGGCGCGATGACCACAGCCTGGGCGGCCCGGCGCGGTAACCGGGACCAGACGGCCAGCCCGCGAAGCACGGCCATCGCGCTCGCCGCGCTGTGCACGCTGCTCTTCTTGACGTTCCTCGACAACACGGTCGTGTCGGTGGGCCTCGGCTCCATCCAGACGGACCTGTCGGCGAGCGTCGCGGACCTGCAGTGGATCGTCGGCGGCGTACGCGCTGACGTTCGCCAGCATCATGCTGGCCTGCGGCATGATCGGCGACGAGCTGGGCCGCAAGTCGGTCATGCTGGCCGGCGCCGGGGTCTTCTGCGCGGGCTCCATCGTCTGCGCCGTCGCGCCCAACCCGCAGCTGCTCATCGCCGGCCGGGCGATCATGGGCCTCGGCGCGGCCGCGAGCGAGCCGGGGACGCTGTCGGTGCTGCGGCACCTCTACACCGACGAGCGGGCCCGGCCCGGGCGATCGGCATCTGGGCCGCGGTCTCCGGGCCTGGCCCTGGCGCTCGGCCCGGTGGTCGGCGGCATCCTGGTCGGCGTGTGGAGCTGGCGCGGGATCTTCTGGTTCAACCTGGCGTTCGGACTGGCGGCGCTGATCATCGCGGCGCTGGTCGTCCCGGAGAGCTCCGACCCGCACAGCGCACCGGGTGGACACCATCGGCACGCTGCTCGGCGCCGCGGCGCTCGGCACGCTGGTGTCGGCGGTCATCGACGCCGAGACGAACGGGTTCGCCGACCCGGTCGTCGTCACGCTGCTGTGCGTGGCCGCGGTCACCGCCGGGGCGTTCGTCTGGTGGGAGCGGCGGGCCGCGTTCCCGCTGCTCGACCTGAAGTTCTTCCGCATCGCGCAGTTCACGATCCCGAACGTCGTGGCGTTCTGCACCTACTTCGCGACCTTCGCGATCTTCTTCTTCGTCGCCTTGTACCTGGAGGAGGTCGTCGGCGCCTCCGGCTACAAGATCGCGCTGGTGTTCCTGCCGCTGACGATCTTGATGATCGCGGCGTCCGTGGTCACCGGCCGGCTGATCCACAGGACGGGCGCGCGCGCGACCATCACCGTCGGCTGCCTGTTCTACGGCGCGGGGCTGCTCCTCACGAACGCGTTCATCAGCCCGCAATCCCGGCTACGCGGGCCTCATCTTCTCGCTGGCCCTGGTCGGCATCGGGATCGGCGTCACCGTGGTGCCGGTCACCACGTCGGTGCTGAACGCCGTGCCGGCCGACCGGTCCGGCATGGCGGCGTCGGCGGCCAACACCAGCCGCGAGATCGGCGCGGTCACCGGCGTGGCGATCCTCGGCGCGCTGGTCTCCTCGCGGCTGGTGGCCGGGGTGACCGCGACGCTGAAGTCCCTGGGCCTGACGGCATTCGCGCCCTATGTCGTGGCCGGCATCGAGACCGGCAAGACGCCTACGCCGGCCCAGCTCGCCATCCCCGGGGCGAAGCAGGTCTTCGACGCGGCGTACGCGGCGTTCGGCACCGGCGTGCACTGGGCGCTGTACCTGTCGGCCGGGCTGGTGCTGCTCGCGGCGGTCGCGACCGCCGTGTTCCTGCGCGACGAAGCCCCGGCGGCGGTGGTCGCCAGGCCCGGAGTAGGGCCCGCGTTAGGCGCGCGGGCGTGAAGCACGGGGACGTTCCGGTCAGGCCGGCGCGGCTGGCCCGGAGCACCGTGACCGAGCGGGGCCGGACGACCACCCGGTCGCCGGCCCGGCGGGGCGCGACGGAGTCCGGGGTCACGGCCGGGTCATAGCTGTCCAGCTCCGCGAGCCACTCCTGTGGCGTGTCGCGCACCACGCGGGATCGTGAACGGGACCGGCTCCCACCACGCGTTGACCAGGACCAGGAAGTCGTCGTCGCACAGCGGCTCGCCCGATTCCGACGCGTCGGGGTCGTCGGTGCCGTCCAGGTAGATGGCCAGGCAGCGGGCGTCGCCGTCGGCCCAGTTCTGCTCGGTCATCTCGGTCCCCGCGGGGGTGAACCAGCTCGAGCTCCTCCACCTCCGCGCCGGTCAGGAAGCGCTTGCGGCGGAAGACCGGGTGCGCCCGGCGCAGCGCGATGAGCCGCTTGACGTAGGCCAGCAGGTCCCGGTCGGCGCTGTGCCAGTCGAACCAGGAGATCTCGTTGTCCTGGCAGTAGGCGTTGTTGTTGCCGCCCTGGGTGCGGCCGATCTCGTCGCCGCCGAGCAGCAGCGGCAGGCCGAAGGACAGCAGCAGCGTGGTGAGCATCGCCCGCTGCTGCCGGGAGCGCAGCGCGTTGACTTCCGGGTCGTCGGTCGGGCCCTCGGCACCGCAGTTCCACGAGCGGTTGTCGTCGGTGCCGTCCCGGTTGTACTCGCCGTTGGCCTCGTTGTGCTTGCCGTCGTAGGAGACCAGGTCGCGGAGGCGTGAAGCCGTCGTGCACGGTGATCAGGTTGACCGAGGCGGTCGGCCGCCGCCGGGCGCGCGCCGTACAGGTCGGACGACCCGCTGAACCGCGTCGCGAACTCGGCCACGCCGAGGTCCGCGCTGCGCCAGAAGTCGCGCATCGAGTCGCGGTACTGGCCGTTCCACTCCCGCCAGACGGCGGGGAACCGGCCGAGGTCGTAGCTGTCCATCTGCCCGACGTCCCACGGCTCGGCGATCAGCTTCGTCCGCGAGACGACCGGGTCCTGCGCGATGAGATCGAAGAACGACGCGTACTGGTCGAACTTGCCGCCCTCGCGGCCCAGCGTGGCGGCCAGGTCGAAGCGGAACCCGTCCACGTGCATCTCGGTCATCCAGTACCGCAGCGAGTCCATGATCAGCCGCAGCGCGACCGGGCTGTCGCGCGTTCAGCGAGTTGCCGGTGCCGGTCGTGTCGTAGTAGTCGCGCGGCCTGCCGTCGACGAGCCGGTAGTACTCGGCGTTGTCCAGGCCGCGGAAGCTCAGCGTCGGGCCGTCCTCGCCGCCCTCGGCGGTGTGGTTGAAGACCACGTCGAGGATGACCTCGAGGCCCGCCCGGTGCAGCGCCCGACCATGTCCCGGAACTCGTTCACCTGACCGCCGGGATTCCCCGTTTCGCGGCGGCCGAGTAGCCCTGGTGCGGGGCGAAGAAGCCGATCGAGTTGTAGCCCCAGTAGTTGGTCAGGCCGCGCTCGGTGAGGAACTCCTCGGTGACGAACTCGTGGATCGGCAGCAGCTCGACGGCGGTCACGCCGAGGTCGCGCAGGTACGTCGGTGGCCGCCTCGTGGGCCAGCCCCGCGTACGTGCCGCGCAGCTCGGGCGGGATGTCCGGGTGGCGGGCGGTGAACCCCTTGACGTGCACCTCGTAGAGGACCGTGTCGGCGTACGGGACGGCGCGGGTGCGCGTCGCCCGCCCAGTCGTAGCCCGAGCCGACGACCAGCGACCGCGGCACGAACGGGGCCGAGTCGAGCAGGCTCGGCTTGTCCGGGTTGTCCGGGTCGTGGCCGAGCACCTCCGGGCCGTAGCGCACCTCGCCGCGGAAGGCCCGCGCGTAGGGGTCGAGCAGCAGCTTGCGCGGATTGCAGCGCAGGCCGGCCTCCGGGTCGAACGGCCCGTCCACCCGGTAGCCGTAGGCCTGGCCGGGGCCGATGCCGGGAATGAACCCGTGCCAGACCCCGGCGTCGTAGTCGTCGAGCGTCGACGCGTTCCTCGGTGCCGGACTCGTCGAACAGGCAGACCGTCACCGCCTCCGCGATGGTCGAGGAGACGGCGAAGTTGACGCCGCGCGCCATCCTCCCGTACGGCCGCGCCGAGGACGTACGGATCTCCTGGCGCGGTCACTACGCGCCTCCCGGTTGAACAGGTCATCCATGCAGCGTCGCGACCGCCGGCACCCCGCCGTGGCGGCGGCGGATGACGTCCGCGATCAGCCCGGTCCAGCCGGTCTGGTGGCGACGCGCCGAGCCCGGCGGCGTTGTCGCCGTGGAAGTACTCGTTGAAGTAGATGTTGTCCCGCCACTGCGGGTCGTCCTGCAGCCGGTCTACCCAGCCGTAGCAGGGCCGCCGCCCGTCGGCGCCCCGCGTGAAGATCGAGACCAGCCGGGCCCGCAGGTCGGCGGCGATCGCGTCGAGCGGCAGCTTCTCGCCCGATCCGGTCGGGTACTCGGCCACGAAGTCCGGCGCCGAGGAACTGGTGGTACCTGTCCAGGGAGGAGATGAACAGGTAGTTCAGCGGGAACCAGATCGGCCCGCGCCAGTTGGAGTTGCCGCCGAACATGCGCGGTCGTCGACTCGGCGGGCTCGTAGTCGATCGTCGCGGTGGTGCCCTCCAGGTGCAGCACGTACGGCTGGTCCCTGTGCACCGCGCGACAGCGACCGCAGCCCGTACGGCGACAGGAACTGTCGACTCGTCGAACAGCGACCGGAACAGCGGCTCGAGCCGGTCCACGCCGACGACGCTGAGCAGCAGCTGTCGCCGGACTGCCCGTCGCCGTCGCGCAGCTCATGCCCTGCTCGCGCGGCTTGGCGGCGTCGGCCAGCCCCTGCCGGTCCAGGAAGTCGGCGAACCGCTTGCCGAACCGCAGCGCGCTGTCGACCACCTGCCGCTCCACGGTGCCGACCGCGAGCAGCGGGATCATGCCGACCATCGACCTGGCCTTGACCGGGATCTGGCGCGCCGCTGGGCAGGCACAGGTGGTCGTAGAACATGCCGTCCTCGGCATCCCACATCCCCTGGTCCGTCATGGCCTGGGCGATGCCGGCGTAGTGCTCGAGGAACTTCAGCACCAGGTCGGCGCCGGCCTGGCGGCCGTTGCGCCACAGGATCGAGCGCGATCGTGGCCATCGACAGCGCGTAGAAGGCCATCCAGCCGGTCGCGTCGGACTGCTCGAGGACCGTGCCCGGCGGCAGGTGCGACCGGTCGATCGGCCCGATGTTGTCCAGGCCGAGGAAGCCGCCCTCGAACAGGTTGTTGCCCCAGTGCGTCCTCCCGGTTCACCCACCAGGTGAAGTTGACCAGCAGCTTGTCGAAGATCCGGGCGAGGAAGTCGAGGTCCGTTGCCGCCGTCGAGCGCGAACACCTCCAGCGCGGCCCAGGCCTGGACCGGCGGGTTGACGTCGCCGAAGTCCCACTCGTAGGCCGGCAGCGCCCCGTTCGGGTGCTGGAACCACTCGCGGCACAGCAGCACCAGCTGGTACTTGGCGAACGCGGGGTCGACGTGGGCGAGCGAGACGCAGTGGAACGCCAGGTCCCAGGCGGCGAACCACGGGTACTCCCACTTGTCCGGCATCGACATGATGTCGAAGGCGTTGAAGTTCCGCCAGCGCGCGTTGCGCTGTTGAGCTCGCGCTCCGGCGGCGGGGCCGGCTGCGCCGGGTCGCCGTCCAGCCAGCGCGCCACGTCGTAGGAGTAGAACTGCTTGCGACCACAGCATCCCGGCGAAGGCCTGCCGCATGACCATCGCCTCGTCGGCGCTGGCGCCGGCCGGGGTCAGCTCCGCGTAGAACTCGTCCGCTTCGGCCTGGCGCTGGCCGCAGGACAAGATCAAATTCCTCGGACCGAACGGATCGTCGCTCGCGTGCCTGGCCGGCTCGGCCGCAGCCGCAGCCGGATCGTCGGCCGTCGCGTGCGGCTCGACCGTCAGCTTGTACCAGAACGCGCACTTGGTGCCCGGTGCTGCTCCGGGTTCACCGTGGCGGCGCCGCCGACCACGTGGTCGTTGATGCCGTCCTTGGGGTACGGGGTTGCCGGCGGCGCAGTCGAACAGCCGCGACGTAGTTGGTCTCGTTCTCGCAGAACAGCGGCGGTGCGCGTTGGCCGGTGCCGTCGCCGGCGGGTGCCGCGAGCAGCTCGAGCGTCGCCGAGGAAGGGATGCTCGATGTCGACCGCGCTGGCCGTCCCGTCGCTGCCGGGCCATTGCCGGCTTGCGGCTCGCCGGCCGTCCCAGGACCAGGTGTTGCGGAACCAGGCCGTCGGCAGCACGTGGATCGTGTCGGCGTCCGGCCCGGCGTTGGTGACGCGGATCGTCGACCAGCAGGTCGGCCGCGTCGTCGCTCTTGGCGTAGATGACCTCGGTGATCCAGTACCGGTCCTGGTCGAAGACCCCGGTGTCGAGGATCTCGTACTCCGGGGTCGCGCCGGTCCCGCGCGCGTTCTCGGTGCCGCAGCTGGTCGTAGGGGAACGCGGCCTGCGGGTAGTGGTAGCGCCAGCGGTTCCAGGCGTGGCTGGGCACCGCGTCGAGGTACCACCAGTGCTCCTTGACGTCCTCGCCGTGGTTGCCCTGCGGCCCGGTCAGCCCGAACGAGCCGCTCCTTGAGGAAGGGTCCCGCCCGTTCCACAGCGCCAGGCCCGAGGCACAGCTGCTGCTCGATGTCGCAGAACCCGGCCAGGCCGTCCTCGCCCCACCGGTAGGCGCGCGACCGGGCGTGGTCGATGCGGCAGGTAGTTCCACGCGTCGCCGTCCTCGCTGTAGTCCTCGCGGACCGTGCCCCACTGCCGCTCGCTGACGTAGGGCCCCCACTGTACCACGGCCCGGACTGCTTGAGCCCGTCCTCCATCCGCCCGAAGGCGGCAACTCTCTCGCGCTCAGCGCCCACACGTACTCCCCGAATCCCGCGCCTGGACAGCGCCGGAATTACCCTACAGGCGCTCGGGCACAGCCCATCGGGCGGAATGCGCTCTACCACCCGCTTGGCAGTGCCGATGGCGCGCGGGTGGATGCGGTATTGAGCACGCTATGGCGCGTTTCAGTACTCAAGTTTCAACATTCGTCATCGGTAATCGGTTGTTTTCGTGATACCTGCGTTGTCATAATTGGCCGGTTCTGCTCTGGTTAGGGGCTTCAACCGTAAGGATGGGGATGCTGAATAAGAGGAAGCTGGGCGCCGCCATGTCCGTGGCCGCGATCGCGGCCACGGCCACGTGGGCGGCGGTCGGGCTGAGCGGGCCGGCGGGCGCGGACGTTGCCACCGGGCAGGTCACCGCGGCGGGGTCAACCGGGCTGGGCGGGACCTGGGGACCGGCCCAGCCGGTGCCTGGCCTGATGGGGCTGGCCACTGGCGGCGCTGCTGTGCAGACGGCGAGCATTAACGCGATCGACTGCACCGCAACCGGTAACTGCGCCGCAGCCGGCTCCTTCGTGGCAGCCAAGAACGGTGTCAACTTCACGAGGCCATTCGTGGTCACCGAGACGGACGGGACCTGGGGCAACGCGCAGGAGGTGACCGGCGCCACGGCCATCGGCACGTCGAACGCCGCCACTGTCGAGCACGTCTCCTGCGGCGCTCCCGGCGACTGCACCGCGGCCGGCTCATACACCAACGCGGAGGGCAAGCAGGACGCGTTCCTCGTGGCAGAGGCCTCCGGTGCCTGGGGCACGGCGACGGACATTGACGGCTCCGCCCTGGGCACCGGGATCACGACCGAGATCACCAGCCTGTCGTGCCCGGCGGCGGGCGAGTGCGCGGCCGCGGGCACCTACAAGGTGACCGGAGGCACGGACCAGGCGTTCGTCACGGACGAGCAGAATGGCGCATGGGGCAAGGCGGAACCCGTGAGCGGCCAGGCCAGCCTGTCGCCGGCCGCGTCCCAGTCCGGCTTGCTGTCAGTGTCCTGCGCGGCGCCGGGCGACTGCACCGCGGCCGGCTTCTACAGCTATGAGAGCCCTGACGGCGGCCATGAGGCCCCGCTCCTGGTCACCGAGGTCGACCACAACTGGGGCAAGGCCACGCCGGTGCCGGACTTCGGCACGGGCGACCAGGGCACCCCGTACGATGGCGGACTCGACTCGATATCCTGCCCGGAGGCCACCGCCTGTACCGCCCTCGGCGACGGCACGTACGGCGTCTCGACCGGCCCCAACCCCTTGCATGTCTTCACTGTCGATGAGGCCGACGGCTCCTGGGGGGACGCGCACGGGCTGACCATCCCTGGATATTTCTTCTCGCTGTCGGGGATCTCCTGCTCGTCCGCGGGTAACTGCGCCCTCGCGGGCGCCGTCTCCCAGGCGACCGACCCGCAGGCGCCTGAAAACCCGCAGGCATACGTCGCCAGTGAGTCCGGTGACGGCAACTGGAGCGGCGGCACGTTCCTCTCCGGCATCCCGGCTGGCGACGGGAGCGACGCCACGGGGGTATCGTGCGCGCCGGGCGGAAACTGCACCGTCGCCGGGTACTACTTCGCCTCCGGCTCGTCGGGCGGCCTGTCGGCCGACCACGAGCTCACCGCCACCGGAATTCCCGGCGGCAGCTTCGGGGCCGCGCACCCGCTGTCCTTCCCGGTTGAGTACGGCGACCCCGTCGCGGCCGGGCCGGACTGCGCCCAGGCCGGTTACTGCGTCCTCGCCGCCTCCTCGCCCGGCACGGCCGCGGGCCTCCCGGTGCTGGATTCCGAGGCGACCGCGGCGGCCGTCACGCTCAAGGCGGCCAGGCCGGCCGTGACCTACGGGGCCGAGCAGGCCGAGACGCTGACCGCCACGGTCGCGTCCCCGGCCGGCGGCACGCCCGCCGGCACCGTCACGGTCACCGACGGCACCAGCCCGGTCTGCACCATCCAGCTGTCGAACCGGGCCGGCATCTGCACCCTGACCGCGAAGCAGCTTCCCGCCGGCACCGCCACGCTGACGGCGACGTACAACGGCGATGTGACCTACGTCCGGGCCATCGGCACGGGCGCCGTCACGGTTGACCGGGCAGCGACGGTGACCCGCCTCGCGTTCACCCCGCGAGGCATCACCTTCACCGGCGGGGCTACCAAGCTGACCGTCACCGGCAGCGTGTCGTCCACGGCGGGGACGCCCAACGGCTGGGCGACGGTCCGGGTTGACGGCAGGGCGGTGCCGGGGTGCACCAACGTGCCGTTCAGCCGGACGGTCTCCTGCAAGGGAACGACGGCGATCCTGGCGGGCGGCAGGCACCTGGTGAACCTGGCCTACTCGGGCCGGGGTGACTTCGGGGCGTCGACGTCGGTGTCGCTCCCGCTGACGGTCTCCAGGGCGAGGACCAGCACCAGGCTCGTCCTCGCCAGGACCGTCATCAGCTACGGCCACGAGAACTCCGAGAGGCTCACGATTTCGGTCAGCCACGCCGGAAGCGTCTACGCCACCGGCAAGGTCGCCATCAAGGCCGGCCGGACCGTCCTGTGCACCATCATCCTCAGCCGGGGCGGCGGCAACTGCACCCTCACCACCACGAAGCTCAGGCCCGGCACCTACCACCTGACCGCCGCCTACCCCGGCAACGGCAACTACTCGCCATCCGGCTCCGCCAGCGAAACCCTCAAGGTGGCCTTCTAGCCACCCGACCGACCCTGCCCCAGCTAGGTGGTGATGTCGGGATAGGGGAGGGTGAAGTGAGCCAGGTCGGCGCCGAACTTGCGCTGGAAGGCTAGCGGCTCCTCGTAGTCGCGCTCGAACATCGCGATGAACAGGGTGAGCGACAGGAACGGGTGCACGCCGAGCTCGAAGAGCTTCACGTAGTCGTGAGTGGCCAGGGCCTCGCGCTCGGCGTCGTCGAACTTCAGCCAGCTGCTCTTCTCCGCGCCGACCACGTTGAGGATGGCGTTGGCCCGCTCGGCCTCCCACCAGTCGACCGTGCCCCGCGGGTCCTCGCGGTACCGCTCGACCAGCTCGGGGTCGCGGTCGATCGTGTAGAGGAACTTGTCGAGCAGGTACTTGCTCACGCGGGGCTCCTCTCAGGCCTGGGGGGCGCGGGTGGCGGGTGAGGCGGCGGCTGGGCCAGCTGGGTACCAGGTGAAGTAGGCCTCCATGGTGTGGAACAGGTCGAGGGTGTCCACGTAGTCGGCCTTGATGCCGGCTCCGGCGACGCCCATCATCAGCATGAAGTCCATGAAGCCGTGGGTGGCGTTGCCCGGCTCCCACAGCGAGTCAAGCGAGACCTCGCCGAGCGCCTTCTCGATGTCGCCGCTGGCGATCCACTCGACGGCCTTGCGGTCGAACTCCGGGTCGGGGCCGTGCGGGCCGAACTGCCGTGGGCCGCCGAGCTCGAGCGACAGGTGCCCGGTGCCGATGATCGCGACCCGCTTGTCGCTCGGCCAGGACTCGACCAGGTCGCGGATCGACTGGCCGAGCTGGACGAACCGCTTCGGCTGCGGCAGCGGCGGCGCGAAGATGTTCGTGTAGATCGGCACGATCGGCAGGTCCGCGTCGGGCCGCAGCGTGATGATCGGGCAGGTCACGCTGTGGTCGATGCGCAGCTCGTTGCTGAAGGCCAGGTCGAAGCCCGCGTCCAGGCCGCCGCGCAGGATGTGCGCGGACAGGTCCTCCTGGCCGGTGAAGAACATCCGGGGCAGGCCGAACTCCCGCTCCTCGTTGTACCAGTTCGCGTCGTAGAACGGCGCCTTGCCGACGAGGAACTGCGGCATGTTGTCCAGCCAGAGCTGGTGGAAGTGGTCGCTGCCGACCAGCACGAGGACGTCGGGGTTGGCGCGGGTCAGCGTCTCGCGGAAGGACAGGATCTTGGCGACCCACTCGTCGGCGAACGGCGGCCGGTCGGCTCCGGTCGAGGTGCTTGCCCGGTAGTAGAACGGGTGGTGCGTCGATGCGATGACCGCGGCGATGGTGGCCATGGCGGCTCCCGGGGGACCTTATTCGGATTCGGTTGAGGGGTTCAGGTAGACCGTGTTGCGGTCCACTGCCATGTAGATGTCGTTGGCGATCGGCCTGCGCTGCTCCTCGGCGATCTGCCCGAGCAGGCCGGCCGTCCGGGCCAGCAGCGCGAAGCCGCGCAGCAGGCCGAGGGGCAGCCCGAGGTCGGCGAGCACGGCGCCGCAGGCGCCCGCCCCGTTGAGCGGCAGCGTCCGGCCGAGCACCTGCGGGTGAACCCGGCCGATCGCCTCGAAGAGCCGCAGGTGCGGGCCGCGCAGGCCTTCTTCCTCGGCGATCTTGATGAGGGCGGGGGTGCGCGGGTCGAGGACCTTGTGCACCGGGTGCCCGAGGCCGGGGACGAACTTCTTCGCCGCGCGGGCCTCCCGCACGGCCGCGAGCGCGAGCTCATCGAAGCCCGCGTCGTCAGTAGGCAGAGCGCCGGCGGGCGCCAGCCCGCCGCCGCCAGCACGCCCGCCAGGAACTGGCCCGAGTCCTCGGTGACGCCGAGGAACCGGGAGCCGCCGCCGAGCAGGCCGGCGGCGATCGCGCCCTGCAGCGAGTCGGGGGCGGACAGGTAGGTGAGCCGGGCGGCGATCGCGGTCGGGGTGAACCCGTGGTCGGCCAGCGCGACGAGGACGGACTCGAAGACGCGGACCTGCGCCGGGGTGGGCCGCTGCTGGGTGACCATCCACAGCGTCAGCTCGCCGAACCCCACCTTGCCCATCAGGTCGTCGGCCAGGTTGTGGCCGAGGAGGGTGATGGTGTCGGCGTCGGACGCGCCGAGTGAGGTCGGGTACTGCTGAGGGGACGCGGGGTCCCGGGGGGAGGTCACAGGAGCCCTTCCAGCCAGCCGCGGATGTCGTCGCCTTGCTCGTCAAGGCTCGGCGGGGCCAGCGGGTAGGTCGCGGGGGTCTTGGAGAAGTTGACCGGGTGCCGCACGCCCGGCCGCGCGTTGTCGCCGCTGCCCACGGTGACGACCGGGTCGAGGCCGATCTCCTCGGCGAAGGCGACGCCGTCGTCGACCGTGTTGATCGGGCCGCACGGCACGCCCACCGCGATGAGCAGCTTGAACCACTCGGCCGCGGGCTTGGCGGCGAGCTTGTCGGCCAGCAGCGGGCGGAGCTTGTCCCGGTTGGCGGTGCGCCCCGGGTTGGTGGAGAACAGCGGGTCGTCGGCCAGTTCGGGCGCGCCGATGACCTCGCACAGCTTGCGGAACTGCGCGTCGTTCCCGGCGGTGATGATCAGGTCGCGGTCCGCGGTCGGCAGCGGCTCGTACGGGAACAGCGACGGATGGGAGTTCCCCATGCGGAACGGCACGATCCCGCCGGCCACGTACGCGCTGGTCTGGTTCACCATCCCGGACAGCGCGGAGGCCAGCAGCGACGCCTCGAGGTGCTGGCCCTCGCCGGTCGCGTTGCGGTGATTGAGCGCCGCCAGGATGGCGACGGCGGAGTGCAGGCCGGCGATCACGTCGAAGACCGAGATGCCCGCGCGGTACGGCGGCCCGTCGGGGTCGCCGGTCAGGCTCATCATCCCGGAGATCGCCTGCACCATGAGGTCGTAGCCGGGCAGTTGCCGGCCGCCCTCGCTCTCGCCGAAGCCGCTGATGGAGGCGTAGATGACGGCCGGGTTGCGCGCGGCGACCGACTCGTAGTCCAGGCCGTAGCGGCGCAGCCCGCCGGGCTTGAAGTTCTGCACGAAGATGTCGGCCTGGCCGGCCAGCGCCCGGGCCATCGCCACCTCGTGGTCGTCCTTCAGGTCGAGCGCGACGGACCGCTTGTTGCGGTTGATCGCCAGGAAGTACGTGGACACGCCGTCTTCGGTCACCGGCGGCATCCAGCTGCGGGTGTCGTCACCGCCGGAGCTTTCCACCTTGATGACGTCCGCGCCGAGGTCGGCCAGGAGCATCGTGCAGTACGGGCCCGCGAGCACGCGGGAGAAGTCGGCCACGAGCAGCCCGGAAAGCGGGCCGGGCCGGCCTTCGTCACTCAATTTCCGTATACCCCTCTGTCAAGCCCGTCCGCATAACGGACATCTGTCCGTCTGCCGAGTATGGTTACTCGCGGGTCGGCTGTCAAGGGAGCACCCGGGCACCCGGCCGCGCTCAGTACCGCGCTACCTCTCTGCGCCGACCGCCACCTGCGGAACAGCATGGCACGCCGCCCAGTCGGCGCTGATCGCGCCCGCCGTCTGCAGCAGCAGCGGCAGGTACTCGCCGGTCAGCATCTCCAGCGACGTCTCCGCGGCGTGGGAGTTGACGTTGAGCGCGGCGATGACCTTGCCGTCGCCGTCGCGCAGCGGCACGGCGACGGACCGATGGCCGGGGCCAGCTCCTCGTCGGTGAGCGCCCAGCCGCGCGCCCGCACCTCGCGCAGGGCGGCGGCGCGCTCGGCGGCGTCGGGCTGCCAGCGGGCGGTGATGCCCGACCTGCTCGGCTCGGCCAGCACCGCCGCGGCCTCAGCCGGTCGGAGAGGGCGGCGAGCAGCACCTTGCCGAGCGAGGTCTGCATCGCCGGGAACCGGGTGCCGATCGTCACCGCGCAGCGCCACGATCTTGGGCACCGCGACCCGGGCCACGTACACGATGTCCGAGCCGTCGAGCTGCGCGATCGACGAGGACTCGTGGGTGCGCGCGACCAGCTCCTCCATGTGCGGCCGGGCGACCTCCCACAGGCCGCGGGACAGCACGTAGGACATGCCCAGGTCGAGCACCCGCGGGGTGAGCTCGAAGCCGCCCGCGGCACCGGGAGAGCCGCCGACCTGGCGAACGTAGCCGAGCTGCTCCAGGGTGAGCAGGATGCGGCGCGCGGTCGGCCGCGGCAGGCTGGCTCGCCGTGGCCACGGCGGCCAGCGACATGACCGGCTGGCCCGGCCCGAAGACGCGGATCACGTCGAGGCCGCGCGCGATCGCCTCGATGAAGTCAGGGCTGTTGTCCCGACGAGCCACTGCGTACCTCCCAGCCAGCGGCGCGCATCGGGTCCGGGGATCGTCCCCGAGCGGCACTGTTGGCAGCGTAGCGCGTTCGCGCCCACATGTCCGCATGCCGGACAGATCGGTCCGGCGAACGACGCCGACCTGGCTGATCACGACACTTGACACCGCGCTGATTAACCGACAGTGTTCCGATCAAGCTCTAGATGACCGACTATCGGACGATCGTCCGCGCTAGCGTTCCCTTGTCGGCACTAGCACCTCATAGTGGAGGGTTCCCCATGACAGAAGCGCCCCTCGCAACGGCGTCTCACCAGGGCACCGCAGCCGGGCCAGCCGGTTGTGTTCCGCAACGCGACCGTGCTGACGATGGACGACGCGCACACGGTGCTCACCAGCGCCGACGTGCTGGTCCCGGGCGAGACGATCGCCGCGGTCGGCCCGGCCTGACGGTGCCGGACGGCACCGCGGAGATCGACGCGGCCGGCGGCATCGTCATGCCGGGCATGATCGACACCCACCGGCACATGTGGCAGACCGCGATGCGCGGCTACGGCGCCGACTGGACCCTCACCCAGTACTTCGTCTACTACTACCTGACCTGGGGCAAGATCTTCCGCCCGCAGGACTACTACGCGGGCAACCTGCTGTCGGCGATCGAGTCGATCGACGCCGGCGTGACCACCACCGTCGACTGGTCGCACGGCCTGCAGACCACCGAGCACGCCGACGCCGCGGTCGACGCGCTCGAGGCGGTGCCCGGCCGGTTCGTCCTCGCCTACGGCAACATCCACCAGGGCGCGTGGGAGTGGGCGACGACCCCGGAGTTCCGCGACTTCTACACCCGCCGGATCGACGGCAAGGGCGACATGCTCGGCTTCCAGATCGCCTTCGACCTGCCCGGCATCGAGGGCTTCCCGGAGAAGGCCGCCTTCGACGTGGCCCGCGACCTCGGCGTCACGGTCACCACGCACGCCGGCGTCTACAACGTGACCGGCGACGTCGGCATCAACCAGATGTACGACGGCGGCTACATGACCCCGGGCACGATCTACGTGCACGCGGCGTCGCTGTCCCCGGACAGCTACCACAAGATCGCCGCGACCGGCGGCTACGCCTCGGTCTCGACCGAGAGCGAGTGCAACGCCGGGCAGGGCTACTCGCCGACCTGGAAGCTGCGCAAGTACGGCATCCCGGTCTCGCTGTCGCAGGACACCAGCGTCTGGTGGAGCGGCGACATCTTCAGCGCGATGCGCGCCACGCTCAACGCCGACCGCGCCATGGAGCACTTCGAGGCGCACGCCAAGGGCGCGGCCGTCACCAACCACATCCTGCGGGCCGAGGACGTCGTGGACTACGCGCACCCGCGGCGGCGCCAAGGCGCTCGGCCTCGACTCGGCGATCGGCAGCGTCGAGGTCGGGCAAGAAGGCCGACCTGGTGCTGATCAAGAACGACAACTCGCCGGTCGGCTTCCCGATCCTGCACCCCTACGGCCACGTGGTCTACCAGGCCGGCCGCGGCGACGTGCACACCGTGCTCGTGAACGGCAAGGTCGTCAAGTACGACCACAAGCTGGTCGGCGTCGACCTGGCCGCGGCCAAGGCGGCGATCGAGTCCACGATCGAGTACCTCAAGGCCGAGCACGGGCCGCGAGGAGTGGGAGAAGGGCATGCACCCGGAGATCCCGGAGCACGAGACCCTCAACAACCCGTACACCTACCGGGACGACGTGTCCGCCTGGAAGGAATCCGAGTAAGGCGGCCGACGTTCACTCATCGTCGAACAGGCGCGGGGTGCCCGGGGCAGTGAACGCGACGGGCCCGTCCTGGCGCGGCGCCGGGCGGGACCGTTGCGTTATCGTCTCGATGGGTTAGCTCGCCCCAGATCTCCGCGCCGTCTCGACGATGCAGGCGCGAGCTTGTCCCACTGCTGCTGCTCGGTGAGGTCGTTGCCCTCCTGGTGGAGGAGAAGCCGCACTGGGCGGACAGGCAGAGCTGGTCGATGTCGGCGTACTTGGCGGCCTCGTCGACGCGGCGCTTGATGAAGTCCTTGGACTCAAGCTCGCCGCTCTTGCTGGTGACGACGCCGAGCACGACGCGCTTGCCCTTGGGCAGGTAGCGCAGCGGCTCGAAGCCGCCGGAGCGCTCGTCGTCCCACTCGCAGAAGAAGCCGTCCACGTCGAGGCTCGTTGAACAGCGAGTCGGCGACGAAGTCGTAGCCGCCCTCGGCCGCCCACATGGACTGGTTGTTGCCGCGGCACATGTGCGTGGTGACGGTCAGGTCGGCCGGGCGGCCGGCCAGCGCCTTGTTGATCGTGGCGATGTAGGTCTCGTGCTGGTGCAGCGGGTCGCCGCCGATGGCCTTGATGTGCTCGCGCTGCACCGGGTCGTTGACGTAGGCCAGGCTGGTGTCGTCCAGCTGCAGGTAGCGGCAGCCGAGGTCGTACAGCCGCTGGATCTCCTGGGCGTAGGCGCGCGGCCAGGTCGTCCCAGAACTGCGCCAGGTCCGGGTAGACGGCCGTCGTCGATCGCGTCGCGGCCGCCGCGGTAGTGGACCATGCTGGCGGCTGGGGATGGTGATCTTCGGGGTCTGGCCGGCCGCCACGTTGTCCCGCAGGAAGGTGAAGGCGTCGGCGAAGATCGTCTGCTGGCAGCGAGACCGGCGCGGTCGACGTGCGCCGACGGCGGGGCGAACTCGAGGTTCTTGTCCTTGTTGTGGAACGCGACCTTGATGGTGTCGTCGTGCGACCTTCTTGATGCCGCCGAGCTGGTAGATGAAGTCCATGTGCCACGACTGGCGGCGCAGCTCGCCGTCGGTCGCGGTCTTGAGGCCAACCTCGCCCTGCATCCGGATGATCTTCTGGATCGCTACGTCCTCGATCTCCTTGAGCTGCTGCGGCGCTGATCGTGCCCGCGGCGAAGTCGTCGCGGGCCTGGAGCACCTCCTTGGGGCGCAGCAGGCTACCGACGTGGTCGGCGCGGAAGGGCGGACGTGCGGAGGTGTCCGGCATGAGCATGCTCCTTCTAGTGCTCGTCGTGGTGCTGGTCCTGGTGCTGGGGCGCCAGGTGGTGCGCAAAGTTACGAGGCCGTTTTCGGTTCGATCCTAGTCATATCGGGCATACCGCCGTCGGCCGTTGGCCGGGAGGCCCGGCGTTGACATAGTCAGTTGGTCGATATATACCGAAGTTATGAGTATTCGTCCGATGCAAGAGGCGACCTTCATGATCTTGACCGCGCTGGCCGACGGAAGCCAGCACGGTTACGGGATCATCGGCGAGGTCGCCGAGATCTCCGGCGGGCGGGTCGCGCTGCGCGCCGGGACGCTCTACACGGCCCTGGACCGCCTGCGCGCGGATGGCCTGGTCGACGTGGACCGGGAGGAAATCGTGGACAACCGGCTGCGGCGGTACTACCGCCTCACCCCCGAGGGCGGCCGGCGGCTGGCGGCCGAGGCGGCCCGCCTCCAGGCGAACGCCAACGCCGCGCTGGCACGGCTGGCCGCGCGCGCGAACCCGTCCCCGGGGATGATCTGATGACCGGCCTTGAGCGGGGTTACCGGCGCCTCGTCGCCCTGTACCCCGCGTCGTTCCGCAAGGAGAACAGCGAGGAGATCATCGCGGTCCTGCTCGCCACCGCGCCCGAGGGCCAGCGCCGGCCGGGCCTGGCCGAGGCCTACGACCTGCTGCGGGGCGCGGCCCGGATGCACATGGGCCTGTCCCGTGCGCCGCGCGGCGTGGTCATCGCCGTGCGGCTGATGTGCCTGGGCGCGCTCGCCGAGGCCGCCACGCTCGTCACCACGCTGGCGACCTGGGGCAGCATCAGGGCGAACGCCGTCGGGCACTACCCGCAGTACGCCGCGCAAGTGACCCGGATCGTCAACTTCGACGTCGTCGCGGACACGGTGGCCCTGCCGGTCCTGGTCGCGCTCTGGCTGCTGGTGGCCTGGGGCAACGGCAGGGGCAGCCAGCTGGCGCGGGTCGCGGCGATCGTGGCGGCCTCGCTCTACACCCTGACGCTGGCCATCGAGTTGCCCAGCGGCACCGCCATGCTGGCCCCCGCCGCCGCGATCGCCAGTTGCGTGTCGTGGGCGCTCGGCGTGGTAGCGGTGGGCTTCATCCTCGCGCCTCGGTCCTGGGCGTACTACGAGAGGCCGCGCCCCCGCCGGGAGGACGCGGTTGTCTAGCGTGCCCGGCCGGATTGTCCGGCCGGGTCCTCCGGCTGGCTTTTCGGCCGGCTTTTCATGCCTTTCTCGCTTTCTCGCCACGCGCGCGGTCTTGGTTATCGCCTAGTGGCTGTTGTCCTGTAGTAGATTTGGAAAGTGATTCGCGGCACTGGATACCCACCAGGAATCCCGGACTTGCCTTCCCCGAAAGGGCCGGGCGACCGCCCGTCGGCCGATGGACGGCATATGGTGCAATGGGCCATCCTGGTGTGCGCGGCCGTTTTCGGTCCCTATGTCTCCGGCGTCATGACCGGACAGGCCGTCCTGGTTATTTGGGGCGCGTTCATACTGCTGACCGGCTGGCCCCTGATCATAAGGGACAAGCTACCCATGCTACCGGTCATTGGACTATGGGCGACGATCTGCGCCATTTCCGTGATCGCTGACACGTGGCGGGCCAAAGACCCCGCTTTCTATGGAACGCAGCCCGCCGTGCACGC
The DNA here is from genome assembly GCA_963735415.1 of uncultured Actinomycetota bacterium. Lineage (GTDB taxonomy): Bacteria > Actinomycetota > Actinomycetes > Streptosporangiales > Streptosporangiaceae > Trebonia. The sequence goes on from CAVTLB010000013.1 coordinate 39,739, forward strand.
GTTGTGGTGGCTCGTCATGCCGCAGCTCGTGATGATCATCTGCTGGTACTGGACGCTGTTCGTGTCGGCTGAGCGGCTCGCGCGAGCGATTTCCCGGGTTATCGCGATCGGCATGGCCGCCAATGCGGTACTGGCTATCATGCAGCTATCCACGTCAAACGCCAAGCTGGGTGGCGTCATGCTGCGGTTTTGGAGCCAGCGGGCGACCGTCAACGGAACGGTGACGGTCGCCGGACTGGCCGCCACCAACGGGCGCTACACCGGGATATTCGACCAGCCCGCCGAGGCTGGCACCGCTTACGGCGTGGCTCTCCTTTGCATCATCTACCTTGCCAGGCGAGGCGAGCGGTGGCTGGTGCCCGAGGTAACCGGAGTCCTGGTGGTTGTCGGGGGCATCCTGTCCATCTCGAAGATTTTTCTCTTCGTGTCCCTGCCGATAGCCGCATTGGTCATAGTGCGCAGTCCTGGCGTACGTCTGCGGATCTTGGCCGGCGCCACAATAGGCGGCGCCGCGCTGCTCCTGGCGAACGCGGTAGGACTGCTGCCCACGTGGAGGGTCGGCAGTAGCATCATCCTGAGTTTCCTGCACCCCAACGGGTCGTTCGTCACCCTGTACACCGCCGACCGGTACGGGCCGGGCGGCGGGACCCTGTGGCCGGCCATTGCGGACGTTCTGCACACGACCCCATGGGCGGGCTTCGGGCTGAGGGGCCTGAATACGGCGTACGACTCGCAATGGCTGGAGATCCTCGTTCTCTCTGGCCTCATCGGAGTCATCCTCTTTTGCGCGGTCGTTGCCGTGCTTGGGCTGGAATGGCTGAAGATGAGGAAGGTCGCCGGTCCCGCCGAGTCTGCGCTGGCGGGATCGGTCATCATGCTGGCGGTCGCGTCGTCGGCTGGATTCCCTTCGCTGACCGCCAATCGGGCGGGGGTCTTGATCTGGCTGATTCTCGGTGTCCTGCTGGCCGAACGGCGCGAGGTGCCGCGGGAGACACGGCCGTTGGCGCGGGCGCGGGCCGCTTCTCCTGGCCTGAATTCTCACGCCTGACCTGCGTGGTCTGCCGGGGGCCGGACTCGCGACGGTCCGCCTTCAGGATGGGTCGCGGTGGGCTCCGTGTCGTCCTTGCTGCCGTCTTGCTGCCATCGCGCATGTCGGCCCTGGGTATGACCGCGATCATCCTTGGGGTCGATTCGCCGCGAAGCGGTTCGGCCTAGGCTTTAAACGCAGTCGTTAAGGAACCGTCAACGTCATCGGGAGTCATGATGAAAACGCAACATGTGGCAGGCGCCGGGCGCTTCGGCCTGAAGCCGCTGGTCGTCATCACTCTCACGAACTACGCGGCACAGATCCCGTACTACGTGCACAACGATTTTTCTCCCCATCACCTGCTTCCCGGGATACGCGCGCTTGTGCTCATGACCGGAACGCTGGCCTTTTTCCTCGTCGGCCTCGCGGGCCACCAGCGGCGGCTGCGCTGGGGGACGCCCGTCCTCGTCGCGTTCCTGACGATCGAGGCGGTCTTCTACGCGGAAACCTTCGCCACCGGGGCGTTCATGCACCAGCTGGCCAACCCCAGCGACCTGCTGAAGGCGGTATTCGTCATCGGGTACGTGTCGGGAGCCTCGGCCGGGTATTACGCCTACCGGTTGCTGCGCCAGGCCAGGCTGTCCCGCCGGTCCGACCTCCCGGAGGGCGGTGGCGGATCATCGCGGTGGGCTTCCCCGGCCGGCGCGGAGTAGCCCGCCTGGTTCAGGGTGGCCGGACCTGGCGGCGCAGAGCGCCGAGGAGGCCAGGTTGTTGACCGTGCGGATCCTGGTATCTTCGTCGAAGGTTGATAGGGGAGGCACCGGATGACAGGGCCGACGCGACCCTCCGGGCCGACGCCGGATGAATTCCCGGAGGACGGCGGAAGCGGTCCCCCCGGACGCGACCCTCGGTCCCCCCGCGACCCGTACCAGCAGGCCCCGCAGCCGACGTTCACGCCGCACGGCGCTCCACCGCGGGCGCCATCGCATGCCCGGGGCGAATCGCCGTACGGTGATCAGCCCCAGGACAAACACCTGCCTGGTGGACAGGCATACGGTGATTATTCGGGCCGCGCGATCCCGGTCACCATATACGGCACCGCCGTCCGAGCCCGGGCCGCGCCAGGACGGGGACGGGCGGCCAGCGGACAGGCGGCCGCGGCCGACGTTCACGCCGCGGGAGGGGTACATGTCCCCGCCGCCGGACGCGGGGGGCCAGGCCGGGTACCCGCCGCCGACGACGACCTTCTTCGCGCCCCCTGGGTACCCGCAGCCGTCGTTCACCCCCTACCCGTATGGCGAGGCGCCGCCGCGCCGCAGGGAGCCGCGCCCGGCAGGCCCGGACGGGCGCCCGCCGGGGGAAGGGCCCGGTGAGCCAGGGGACGGCAGGACGCGGGTCCTCGATGTCCCGGGCTCGCCGGAGCCTGGCGGCGTCCGCGACACGGGGCCGCAGCGCAGCGCGGAGTTCCAGCCGAACCTGGCGCGGTCCAGCAAGGCGATGGCCCTCGGCACGATCGCCTCCCGGGGCACCGGCTTCCTCCGCACGGTCGCCCTCGGGGGCGCCCTCGGTTCCGGTCGCCTCGCCGACGCGTACAACATCTCCAACACGCTGCCGAACACCGTCTACTACCTGATGATCGGCGGCATCTTCACCAGCGTGGTGGTCCCGCTGCTCGTCCGGGCGGCCAGGAACCACCCGGACAAGGGCGAGGCGTACGCGGAGCGGATCTTCACCCTCGGCGCCATCGCCCTGCTGGTCGTCACGGTCGCCGGCACGGCGCTGTCCGCCCCGATGGTTGACCTCTACTTGCACGGCGCCCCCGGTTCCGAGCGCCGGGTGGCAATCATCTTCGCCTACTTCTTCATCCCGCAGATCTTCTTCTACGGGATGGACTCGCTGCTCGGCGCGATCTTGAACACCAAGGGCCGGTTCGGTGCCAACATGTGGACGCCGGTCATCAACAACGTCGTGGTGATCGCGGTCTTCGGCCTGTTCCTCGCCGTTGAGGGAACGAACCGGACGCCGTCGAACGTCAGCTCCTTCGGCATCAACCTGCTCGGCCTGGGCACCACGCTCGGGATCGTGATCCAGTCGATCGCCCTGTTCCCGATCGTCGAAGCGGGCCGGCTTCAGCTTCCGGCCGCGGTTCGACTTCCGGCTCTCGGAGCTCAGCGAGATCGGCGGCATGGCCGGGTGGATGCTCGGCTACGTGATCTCGCAGTTCGCGGCCAACCTTGTCCTGACCGTGGTCGCGGGCGTGGCGTCGGACCGCCCCGGCGCGACGAGCGGCACCGGGTACTCCGCCTTCGCCTACGCGAACCAGTTGTTCCAGCTTCCGTACGCGATCGTCGGCATCTCGGTGATCAGCGCGCTACTGCCGCGGATGAGCAGCCACGCCAGCGACCAGCGTTACTCTCTGGTCCGCGCGGACTTCTCCGCCGGCGTCCGGCTCGCGTCGGTGATAGTCGTGCCCGCCGCGGTATTCCTCGGCGTCCTCGGCGCGCCGCTGTGCGAGCTGCTGTTCGCGCGCGGCAGCCTGACCGTCAGCGAGGCGCGATACGTCGGCGAGGTGTTCGGCATGCTGTCCCTCGGCCTGGTGCCGTTCATGATGACGCAGCTTCAGCTCCGGGTGTTCTACTCGTTCCGCGACAACCGGACTCCGGGAATCATCGGTCTCGTGATGCTGCTCGTCGGGGTGATCGGCGACTTCGTCGCGCTCAACGTGCTCCCGCCGTCGCAGGTCGTCGTTGGCCTTGGCGCCGTGTACGGCCTGGTCACGGTGGTCGGCGCGGCAATCGCCTGGCCGCTGCTGCTACGCCACGTGGGCAGCCTGGACAGCTGGCGGATCGCCCGGAGCCTGGTCCGGATGTTCCTGGCGACGGTCCCCGGCCTCGTGTGGGCCCTCGTGGTGATGGCAGTCGCGGGCTCGGCCCTTCGCCAGGGGACCTTCTACGGCCTCGTGAACGTCGTCATCGGCGGCGGGGGCGCCGTGCTGCTGTACGCGCTCTGCGCGCGCGTGCTCGGCATCGACGAGTTCCGCGTCCTGATGCGCACCGTGGCGGGGCGGTTCGGGCGCTGACGCCGGCTCGATCACGACGAGGACCAGAGGTGTCGAGGCCAGCCGCACCGCCTCTGGCGGGGTGGAGCCTCGGTGTTGGCATCTTGACCACGGTCGGTGCCAACCTGGCAGTTCTTGCTCGCGAGGCTGGCGCGCTGCGAAGATCAACGCCATGGAGGCATGGGAATACGCGGAAGTAGCCTGGAACCCGGTAAGCAACAACAAAAGTCAGTGGTGCGGGCCGGACGGACCCAGAAACCAAAAGGTACATGGGATAGAAGCGCTTAACCAAGCGGCTCGTGAAGGGTGGGAACTCGTTGAGTACAAGACAGTGGAGAACCACACTTCCTGCTTGCTGAGAAGGCCGTTGAAGTAGCGGCGGAGCACACAGTGCCCGACGCTCCGTGGCGGGACCGGCCGCCAGGCCGCACGCCCCCGGCGTGAGCGCGTCCGGGCGCGGCGCAGCGCCGCCGCCTTGAGGCGGGCGATCTGGGTGAGCCTGCTCAAGAAGGTGAAGCCCGTCACCATCAACAGGGTCGTCACGTCAACGCGGCGGGCGCAGGGGGAATTGGTCGTTCTCTTCCTTATCAGGGTGTCGATCCAGTCGATCTGGAAGCGCTAAAGGCCGTCTGACCTGCGGTGAGTGAGGGAGCGGCCCTGCCGGTTCCCCGCACATCCGCAATGGGCCCTTGATTACCGGGTAAACGGTCGCTAATCGTCGGGCTGGCTCGAGTGCCCCTGATGCTCACTGTGGGCGCTCAGTGTAAGGTCGGCCCGCCAGCCCTGTAGCGCAGCAGGCCCCTCGGCTTGGAAATGGCTAACTAGCTGCGCAGCGGCACGGTAGGCCACAACCTCATCCGGCAGCCTGATGCTAGCCTTTGCTGGAGAATGGCCGTACGTGCGGACGTGAACGGCGTAGGCCCGGCGGAAGACCAGCCACCAGACAGCCAACGTGATCAGCATGAAGACCGCCAAGACCCCGCCGCCAGCATTACCCGTTGGCCCGAGGGCGCGACCCCGGTTCAGCCACCCTGTGCCGGCCTGGTAGACCCTGATGACAGCAATGCTGCCGTCAGGCCCCTCCACCGGCCAGGACGGAACTTGCTCCCGGAACGACTGTATTTCCAGCCATCGCGCTTGTCGTTCATCGGACTTATGCTGCAGGTGGGCCGCCCACCGATCCATCCAGTGCACCATCTACGGTGAGCAATCCGGATAATGCGGCAAGCTGACCCGGAGCGCAGGACGCGCAGCGTCCGAGCACCGGAAGCGACGAGGCAGCACCTTCCTTAACCCCACTTCCGTCCTTCTGCCCATCCCCAGCAGAGCAGCACCGCCAGGCCGCAGAGTACCGCCACGAGCGGAATGCCGCTGATCCACACCGGCGCTAGCACCCACCACCACGACCAGTCGATTACCCCGGTCAGCTTGAGCACGATAAGCGCGACCGAACCAAGTGACAACAAAGACTGGGCGGCATTCCAGCATCGCCCCGCGATCGACTGCGGCTGCTTCACTCGGAAGGTGAACACTGTGCCAGCGTAACGACGTGGTGGGCACGGCACCAGGACGGAATGCTCACGGACCGCAGGCCCAGCGCGCTGCGGCGGGCCGGGTATCGAGTGACAGCACCGTCTAAGGGCGTGATCGGTCTTCTGAACTCGTCCCAGTGCACCTGGCTCCCGTCTGGAAGGTACTCGTCTTCGTCATCAGCAAGCAGCCGACCTCGAATCTGTACGGCCAGTGTGGCGAGGGCAGCCTCGTGGCCCGGCAGCTCACCCCAGGCCTGCACGTGGTCATTGCGCCAAGATAGCCAGATTTTGGCTCCGTCTTCGCAGGTGAATGAGTAGGCGGGTTGCATCCCGGTGTCTATCCGACCGACCGATCCATCTTGGTTGAGCTCGACGTCTCCCCAGCCGACCCCTCCGCTTTGGCTGAGCTTCGGGTGTGCTTCCGCGAAACCTTCCCATTCAGCGCGCGCGATCGGATGCTGGTCGGCGTCCGTCCACTGGCTGGCACGCGTGATGTGCAGCTCGCCGCTCAAGCCGCTCAAGCCGCTGGCGCGTAGACGGACTGCCCGGCGCGCTGCGGCGGGACCGGCCGCCAGGCCGCACGCCCGGCGCGGGCGCGTCCGGGCGCGGCGGCGCGTAGCGCCGTCGCCTTGATCCAGTACGGCTCGACTCGGCAGTGGGACTAGACAGACTAGATAGCCACACCGCTGTCAGTGGTGGAGGATCAAGACTACGGCTGCAATGACGACCTGAAGGCTGGATACAACACCACCGAGGGTGGTAATCGCGCCGCTAGCGGATTTACTCGTCGCAACAAGCGCTCGGCCGCCAGCGGGAGTGAAGGTTTGTTTGAAACGTTGCCACTTGTGTTGACGGAGCGAGCAGCCTCGCAGCACCCGTGAGAATTTTTCCGGCAATGCTCGCTCTTCCGGGTCTCGGCTCCGCACCATACGGGAGCCGCAAGAAGGAAGTAGCCGAGGGCTGCTAGCGGGCCGGTTCGTCCACGGATTCAAGGATGGCATAGGCGTGACGGCTCGTGATCTGGTGCATGCGGGACCGGTAGTCCGGGTCGCCGAGGTCTTCGACGCGGCACGGCAGGGCCATCGGCCTGGTGGTGTCGGGCAATAGCATCCGGATGGTGACGCTGCCGGGCTTGAGCTGTCCCGACCGGTCTTGTCGAGCTGCTCCTGTGCGACGCCGTGGAGGGCCTGGCCGCCACAGGTAAAGCGAGGGCTAGGTGAGACCGAGCAGTTCAGTGATCTTGCTGATGCCTGTGTTTGTGTCTGTGAAGTGCACGACTGCCATCCCGAGCATCTCGGCGGGCGGGAGGTTGGCTGCCGTGTCATCGGCGAACACGCACTCCTGCGGAGGGATGCCCAGCTCTTCGGCGGCGAGCAGGTAAATAGGAAGGTCGGGCTTGCGGATCCCCGCGTCACCGGAGATCACTACCGCGTCGAACATGGCGTCCAAGTCGTAGCCATCGTACGGGTCGTATTCTCCCTCGCCCCAGGAGTTCGACAGCAACGCCACGCGAATACCTTCGTCCCGTGCGCGCTGGATCAGCTCCAGCACCGCCGGCCGCGGGCGGACCCCGCCAAGCGCCCGCTTGAGGAGCCCGTGATCGTCGATGCCGAGCAGTCGTCCGATCGTGACCTCGTAGTCGCGCTGCGGGATCTTGCCTGCCTCGACCGCCTCGAATGCGGCCCTGCCTTCATCGCTGTCCCGCAGCACACGGACGAAGGCGTCCGGGGCAAGTCCTTCCCGGACGCAGAAGGCTGACAGTTCAGCGAACAGATCAGTCGTGACGACGCCGCCGAAGTCAAGGATGAGGCCACCGTAGCTCATGACTGAAGCCTACGAAATCGCGGTGACCTCCAGAAGCCGACTCCGGAGGCCTCGGTGGTGGCTGTGGTGCGCACCGGCCGGAGCTTTTCATGCAGCGCAGCAACCCGTCGCAGGCTATCGGCGTGCCCGGTGACCGCAATGATGTCCAGCGCGCTGATGGCATGACGCGCGCCCTCATCCGGCTGACCTCCCAGGACGTACGCGGTCGCCAAATCGATGTGCGCAGTGCAGCGATGTTTTGCGAGGACAGGGTCCAGGCGCTCAAGAGCGCGCAGCAGTTCAGCTTGTGCCTCTGCATACCGGCGCAGGCGCATCAGGTCCCCGCCAAGGTTTCGCCAGAAAACCCGGCGTAGTCGATCCCGACGTGTTCTTGAGTGAAGGCCTGCTCGGCGGTCACTGGCTGGAAAGGCCGGGCGCGGCATGACGGCCATCGTGAGCGCCCGCGACGAGGTGCGCGTCTTCCCGGGTCGCCGTGACCAGGTGGCGCACGCGCGGGACTTCGTCGGGCAGGTCCTGGCCGGGCACCCGGCGGCCGGGGACGCGGTGCTGCCGACGAGCGAGCTGGCGACGAACGCGCGTGCGCCGTGAGGCGCTCTGTCGTATCGCCGGCGCAAGCGGGCAGAACTGGAGGGAGGTTCTTGGGTCTGATGGCTTACCTGGACCGGAGGGAAACGGGAAAATAGCATGGTGCGCCGCGAGGCGCTTTACCGTATTCCCTGCACAGCAGGGAGGAACTTGGCGGAATGTTCCTGGGTCTGATGCCTCACCTGGCGCCGAAAGGTTAAGGGAAAAGCAGCATGGCAGCCAACCAGTGGTCGAGTCCAGGCGTATGGAGCGATGCGCTGGGGGACCCGCGCGACATGGCGAAATCTAAACTGACTGAATCCTAATCTCCAGAAGATGCAATGGTCCATCCACCGGAAAGACGTCTGAAACCGGTGCCGTTTCCTGCGCCCGTCTGGCATGCTGGCGAGCGCAACCCCAGGAAGCGGGGCGATTCGCAGTGAGCGAATTCAAGGGGATGAGTGGGACGCCTAAATCGCGCTAGGACGTACGGTGAAGACGAACGCGGGATCACCTAAGGGACGCGAGTTCTACGGTGACGGAGGCCTCATAGTAGTCGCGGGAGTAACGACCCGCCAGGGAGTCCGGGAAAGCCGGAAACAGGGCGAAGGAGGCCAGGTGGCCGGATATTCGGAGCTGGGAGGTACGCGAGATGCGGAACGCCGAAACAGTGCTGGGTGTCCTCCGTGAACGCGGCAAGCGACGCTGGCCGCTGGAAAGGATTTACCGGCTTTTGTTCAACCCGGAACTGTATCTTCTGGCCTACGGGCGCATCTACTCCAACAAGGGGGCGATGACGCCGGGGGTCACCGGGGAAACCGCTGACGGCATGTCGATGGAAAAGATAGAGCGCCTCATTGACGCGCTGCGCCACGAGCGCTACCGGTTCAGCCCGGTACGGCGGGTTTACATTCCTAAAAAGAATGGGAAACTCCGCCCGCTCGGCATGCCGACATGGACGGATAAACTGCTCGGCGAGGTGATCCGCCTGCTGCTTGAGGCGTACTACGAGCCGCAGTTCTCCGATTATTCTCATGGTTTCCGTCCTAGCCGGGGATGCCATACCGCACTGCGGGACGTGGCTGAAACCTGGACCGGGACAACCTGGTTCATCGAGGGAGATATCTCCGATTGCTTTGGGAGTCTCGATCATGATGTCATGGTCGGAACTCTCGCGGAGAGCATCCACGATAACCGGTTCCTCAGGCTTGTGCGTAACATGCTTCAGGCCGGATACCTGGAAGACTGGATATGGGGCGCCACGCTCAGCGGAGCACCGCAAGGCGGGGTCGTATCCCCGATTTTGTCCAATATCTACCTGCACAGGTTGGACTACTTCGCCGAAAGAATCCTGATACCGCAATACACCCGGGGAGAGCGCCGGATATCCAATCCGGAATACACAAGGGTGGCGTCGGCGATCGGACGTGCCCGCAAGCGCGGTGACCGCGGGAAAGTACGGGAACTGCGCAAGCGGCAACGCTTGCTGCCGAGCCTGGATCCACAAGACCCGGGATACCGGCGGCTGCGTTATGTTAGATATGCTGATGACCATTTGCTCGGGTTTACCGGACCGAAAGCTGAGGCCGAGAAGATCAAAGCGCGCCTGGCCCGGTTCCTGCGAGAAGACCTCAAGCTGGAACTGAGCCAGGAGAAAACACTGATCACGCATGCCTCCACAGAGGCGGCGAAATTCCTCGGTTACGAGATCACCGTGCAGCACAGCAACCAGAAGATAACCAAGGGCCGCCGGGCCGTCAACGGGTCGGTCAGGCTCCGGGTGCCCAGATCGGTGATCAAGGCGAAATGCGCCCTTTACCAGCAGCGCGGAAAACCCGCGCCCCGGACCCCGCTGGTGAACAGCAGCGACCTCGACATAGTCGCCACCTACGGGTCCGAGTACAGGGGCATCGTCCAGTACTACCTGCTGGCCAGCGACGTCTACCGGCTCAACCGGCTTAACGGAGTCATGCGGACCTCGCTGCTCAAGACGCTGGCGTGCAAGCACAAATCGACCGGGCGGAAGATGGCGGCCAGATACAAGGCCAAGATCGAGACCCCGCACGGCCCGAGAACGTGCCTGCAAGTCACCGTCGAGAGAGGAAACGGCAGGAAGCCGCTGGTCGCACGGTTCGGCGGGATACCGCTGAAGCGGCAGCAAAAAGCGGTCCTTACCGACCGCATCCCGGAAAGGGTCACCTATCCCCGGAAAGAGCTGCCCCTGCGGCTGCTCAAAGGGGAATGCGAGATCTGCGAGCGGACGGGCAGCGTGTCAGTTCACCAGATCCGAAAGCTCACCGACCTCGGCAGGCCCGGACCGGAACAGCCTGAATGGGCAAGGCGCATGGCGAAACGCAGGCGCAAGACGCTCGTAGTCTGCGCGGAATGCCACCACGCCATTCACGCCGAGCACATAGCCGCGTTATCCACGGCATGGCCACTAGAGAGCCCGTTGCGGTGAAAGTCGCATGGCGGGTTCGGGAGGGGGCTGCCCGGGAAAAGGGCCGTAAATGGCACCTCGCCCGGCAGCCTACCTCTACCCAGGAAACCAGTGGCTGTGCTCAGGCATGGAGGCGGCGTGCTGGGAGACCCGTGCGATATGGCGAGAGCTGGATTGCCCGAACCCTAATCTCCAGTCGATGAAAGGTGTCGCATCCGCCGGAAATCTGTGCCTGTCACCGGCGCCGCACCCTGCACCGGATTAATTGCGTTATGGTGCAACCTCCGGGTGCGGGACGATTCTCAGTGAGGGAATTGAAGGAGATGAACGGGGCGCCTAAGTCGCGCTAGATACGTAAGGCAGAGACGAACACGGGATCGTCCGTCAGGCGCGAGCCGGGCGGGCGACGGAGGCTTCATAGTAGTCGCGGGAGTAACGCCCCGCCAGGGAGCGCCGGGAAAGCCGGGTGCAGGGCGAAGGGAGCCAGGTGACGGGCATCAATGACACTAGGAGGCATGCGTAATGCAGAGCGCCGAAACGGTGCTGGATGTCCTGCGTGGTCGCGGCAGGCGGGGCCTGCCGCTGGAAAGGCTGTACCGGCAGTTGTTCAACCCGGACCTGTACCTGATGGCTTACGGCCGGATTTACGCCAACCATGGCGCGATGACGCCCGGGGCCTGCAGGGAAACCGCCGACGGGATGTCCATGGCCAAGATCGGGCGCGTCATTGACGCGTTGCGCCACGAGCGCTTCCGGTTCAGGCCAGTGAGAAGGGCCTGGATTCCGAAGAAGAACGGGAAGAAAAGGCCCCTGGGACTCCCGTCATGGACCGACAAGCTGGTCGGCGAGGTGATCCGCCTCCTTCTGGAGGCATATTACGAGCCGCAGTTCTCGGGCCACTCGCACGGTTTCCGCCCCCGCCGGGGGTGCCATACGGCGCTTTCGGAGATTGTTTATAACTGGACGGGGACGACCTGGTTCATCGAGGGTGACATATCCGACTGCTTCGGGAGCCTGGATCATTCCGTGCTCCTGGGCATCCTCGGGGAAAGAATTCACGATAACCGGCTCCTGCGCCTGGTAAGGCAGATGCTCCAGGCAGGGTACATGGAGGACTGGGAATGGAACGCCACCCTCTCGGGCGCGCCTCAGGGCGGCGTGATCTCCCCGCTCCTGTCCAACATCTACATGGACCGGCTGGACAAGTTCGCTGAGACAGTCCTCATGCCAGAGAGCACGAGGGGAACGACCAGGAGGAAGAACCCGGCCTACCGGGAAGCCGAGAACGCGCTGTACAAGAACATCCAGCGCCGCAAGAGGAGAAAGGAGCATATCGAGACTACCGGGATAAGGAGGCTGCGCGGTTACCTGCGCGACCTTCCCGCCGGGGACCCCGTGGACCCCGGATACCGGCGCCTCCGTTACATAAGGTATGCCGATGACCACCTCCTGGGATTCATCGGGCCAAAGGCTGAAGCCGAGCAGGTAAAGCAGCGCCTGGCCACGTTCCTGCGTGACGAACTCAAGCTGGAACTGAACCAGGAAAAGACGCTGATCACCCACGCCAGGACAGGCGCGGCACGCTTCCTCGGCTACGAGATCACCGTCCAGCACGCCGATAATAAGATATCCCGCGGCGGGCGGATCAACCGCGGCCTGCGCGCTGCCAACGGAAAGATTGCACTGCGCGTGCCGCTGGACGTGATCAAGGCCAAATGCGCCCCTTACCTGCAGCACGGAAAACCCGAGCGCCTGGACTTCCTGCGAGACCGGACTGACTACGACATAGTCAATCTCTACGGGGCCCAGTACAGGGGAATCGTCCAGTACTACCTGCCGGCCGGCGACGTCTGGCGACTCGACCGGCTCAGATGGGTCATGCTGACCTCCATGCTCAAAACACTCGCCGCGCGGCACGACTCCACGGTGACAAGGATGGCGAATAAGCACAAAGCGGCCATCGCGACACCCGACGGGCCGCGCCGCTGCTTCGAGGCACGTATCGAGCGAGACGGCAGGAAGCCGCTGGTAGCACGATTCGGAGGAATACCCCTCAAGCGGCAGAAGAAGGCAGTCATGACAGATTACCCGACTGCCCCGTTTTTGCCGCGCCGATCAGGCAGCGAGCTGCTTAGAAGGCTAGGGCACCAGCACTGCGAACTCTGCGAAAAGCAAGGACGGGTGGAAGTTCACCAGGTCCGAAAACTCGCAGACCTCACCGCAGAACCAGGGCAGCCCCGTGCCGCCTGGGCGCAGCTCATGGCCAGGATGCGCCGCAAGACCCTCATAGTCTGCGGCCCCTGCCACGAGTCAATCCACGGGCGGAAAACAGCCGCTATAGCCACGCATTAGTCACTGGAAAGCCGGATGCATCGAAAGGTGCACGTCCGGTTTGGGCCGGGGGCCACTGGAAAAGGAACCGGAAACGGAATCCTCGCCAGTGGCCTACCGGTACTGCTGCACACGGCATCCGGTGATGGCGGGACGTTCCGGGTCGTGGTCCGCGTCGCCGGGGAGATGGCGCGGGTTGAGGTTCACGACGGCGGGTCGGACGCCGCGCCAGATGCCCAGCTCCCCCGGACGGCGGGAGAGTCCGGCGTCGGCTTGTACCTGGTCGACGAGATCGCTGCGCGGTGGGGATACGACGGCGGGCCATCCGGGCGCATGGTCTGGTTCGAAGTGGAACTGAAGGAAGGGTAATGATGGCCAACTCATCAGCGACGGGAACGGCCGAAGTCAGGTTGACCCGAGGCTGTACGTGCGGATTGGCCGGGACATGCGGGAGAAGCTAGCCGCTGGGGTGATCGCGGCCGGGGAGGCGGTGCCCGTCGCTGCGCTCGCGCGGGAGTGGCAGGCCTCGCCGCAGACGGTGCGCAAGGCGCTGCGCGTCCTGGAGTCAGAGGGCCTGCTGCGGCGGTACCCGGGAGTTGGCTATTACGCGTCATGGGGCGCGCGGCCGACCGCTTGCGGGGACGGGGCCGGACGGTGATCGTGGTCGACGGTGAGGAGATCCCGCGGTCGCTGGACGGCGGGCAGTCCGGTCCCTGGCAAGGCGAAGGGCCACCTCTCACCGCTGAGAAGATGGCCCTGACCTGCGAAGACTGTGGCGCACTCGGAGGGACTCGAACCCCCAACCTTCTGATCCGTAGTCAGATGCTCTATCCGTTGAGCTACGAGTGCAGTCTTTGGTTGTCCTGCCCGTGGTTCCGCAGGCTCGCGCAAGGCTACCACACCGGTACGGTGCGGGCGGGGCGGCTGGTCTGTCGCCCCGCCATGGGACTCGCGTACCTGACAAGGTTACGCCATGGCGGGAGCGGTTCGCACCGGTGACCGGAAGGTAGCCTCGTGCCGGCCGGCCCGACGGGACCGTCCGGAGCCAGGGTCGGTTACAGGCTGAGGACGATCGACTGCAGTACGTGCGCCTTGCGTTCGACCTCGCGCATCCTGCTCGGCAGCGCTGCCGGGTAGCGGGCGGTGATGATCGTCCCGCTCGGTGCCTCGAAGCGCGCGAAGGCCACGAACTCCCGAGAGTAGACGCCGAACATGACGATCCAGAGGGGATTGTCGGACTCGAGCTGCTTGGCGATGCGCCGCATTTCGCCGACGTCCGGGCTCATGAGTGGCTCGATCGCTTTCATCGCAGCGCCCCCTTTCGTTCTCCCTGCTTGCGTGGCATCCCTGAAGAACGGAATGGCTGAACGGGAAGCCCGCAGCTCGTCCCTGAGCGTGCGCGACCTCATGCCTTTACGGCAGCGCATTGGGCCCGGTAGGGCCTGGCCCCCACAAAATCAGGCCCTACCGGGAGTCTTCGCGGGGCTAGCTGCTGAGCGGGCTGATATACACGAGCCCGATCATCCTCAGCAACGGGCTCGACTCGTCTTCGATGACGAGGACCGTCCGGCTGCCGCCAGCGCACGAAAGATGTATGACCAGCCCGCCGTCGGATTGCTGCTCAACGCTGACGCGGCCGCGCCATTGGGCCTTCAATAGCGCGAGCACGCGCATCTGTGCCTCTTTCGTCATGGCGTCCGCCGTTTCCGCGCCTGACCCGCCCATGCCGTCGCGCTGCCCTCGTGGCGGGTCGCTGTCCATCCGCTTGCCCGCGGACGGATGGGATTGCACGAGCCGATCGCGTTCCGTACTGGCGCGGTTACCACGCCGTCGCTCATACCAGATGTACATGGCCCGATTTCCCGCTGAAACATTTCAGTGTCGCTGCCCTTCGCTAGCGCCCGTGCTCGCTGCCCCGAACACGTATCGACAATGATGCACGGCTCGGCGTACCTTGGGTGGAGAAGTACGCCATCACAGGAAGACTTTTTACGAATGCCCCGACGAGTGATAAGAGAGCAGCCGATGTTATATCTGACCGAGGCCTGTAATAAGAGCAGCGCATCCTTAGTAATAAGGGCAGGGCGCGCGTAATAACGGCAGCTAGACTGGCTGGGAGCAAAGCGGTGACGGAGTCGAGTCCAGCGCGAATCTTCGGCAACCTACTTCGGGCTTTCAGGGACGAAGCGGGACTATCACAACAAGAGGTAGCCGTGCTCGCGTTGTGCTCACAACCCCTCATCAGCGGGCTGGAACGCGGCACGAAGATGACAAAGCGGGAGCAAATCGGCCTGATCGACCACGCCCTGGGAGCCAGGGGCAAACTCCTCGCCCTATGGCCCATCATGGCGTCCGGCGGCGCCTCGGCAGAGCGGATAGCGGACCTGGAAGCCGAGGCCACCGCGATACACGATTGGGAGAATCGTGTCGTATCCGGCCTGCTCCAGACGCCCGACTACGCCCGGGCCGTCACGCGCGCCGGATTCGCGATGGCGAGCACGGAGAAGATCGAGGCGATCTCCGGGAAGCGCATTAGGCGACAAGAGATCCTGACGAAGAGCGAGCCGCCCCTGACATGGTTCGTGCTAGACGAATGTGTCCTTAACCGGCCATACGGCGGAAAGCATGTCATGCGGGAGCAACTGCAGAAGCTGGAATCTCTAGCCGAACAGCCGAACATCGTCATTCAGGTAATGGAATCGTCGGCAACCCACCATCCCGGCGGCGAGGGCCCGCTAAGGATAATGGAATATCGTGACTCCGCTTCAATCTGGTACACTGACGGCTGGAATGAAACGGGGAGGGTAACCGAAGACAGGGAAGAAGTAGCGCAGGCAATGACTAGCTTCAACCTCATTCGCGCGAGCGCTCTTCCTCCCGAGCATTCGACGGAATTCATCTCGACGGTGAGGATCCAACGTTATGATTGAGCTACATTGGGTTAAATCGTCGTACTCGACGGCCACTTCCGGCAATTGCGTTGAAATCGCAGCGCTGCCGGATGGCGACCGCGCGGTGCGCGACTCCAAAGATCCAGATGGCACGGTACTTGTGATCACTGCCAGACAGTGGCGAGAACTCGCAGGGAACCTGTTACGGATCACAAGGCGAGTGGCCCCCGGAGGACGGTCCGGGGGCTTTCTTTTGCCCCGGTTGCCCGACTTACCCGGTCACTTTAGGCGGTTTTCGGCCGTTGCCTCGCGGCACCGGGGAAGACCCGCGCAGCGCCGGTGGCACGCCGTCACGACCCGCTCACCTGCACCGCGGGCGGGACCCGCACGTGCTGGCGCAGCCCGACGCGCGTGGACGGCGGGGATCACGCCGGCTCCCGCAGTGCGTCACGGCGCGCGAACACGCCTAGCGCCAGGAGTTGTTCTCCGGAAGATCCGCAGCGGTCTTATCAGGAGGTAAACCGGAGAGCAGCCTTCTTATGAGCCTCAGGCTTCAACCGGGATATGAGCAGTCGCGGGCGCCTCATGCTGCGATCGTTTTCAACCTGGCCAGCGCCCTGATTCGATACCTGACCAGCGCATTCGAGTTACTGAACGCGAGGTAGTTAATCATCTCGCCCGCCGGTTGATCATCGCGCTCCCGGGACTCGCATCGTGTCGTACGTGATAGGGCGCGAAGAGACCGTCGGTCGACAGCTATTGGAAGGCTCCGGTGGCCGGCGAGTGCCGACGCGCCAGTTCGTTGTAGGACGGGCTGACGTGCACCGTAGGACGCAATTGCGTCACTTTATGATCCGGTCCCCCACGTGCCCCGTAGGCGCGAATTAGGCTGCCTACCCCGGCGGCCGACGGTCGCGCGCCATGATTCGCGAGACACCGGTTTCGGCTGACATATGTGACTCTAATACACCAGCCGCACTTAGTGATGGCGCTGATGGCCTGAGTTAGCGCGCTGATCGCGTGTTGTCCCCAATCGGGGGGTCATGTCATTCGCGATGCCCGGATTTACCGCGACTCTTCCGGTGGAGGGGCCTGGCCGAAGGCAGCGCCGAGAGGGAGGGGTTGCCTTGGGCGTGGGCGGCGGCGACACGCCCGGGGAACCGGCCGGCCCGCAGACCCTGGCCGCCCGCGTAGACCAGCCGCAGTCGGCCACGCCTGGCGCTGGCGCTCGCCCGGCGGAACCGGGCAATTCGCCCGCGCCTTTCAGCCCGGCCGGCCCGGCACAGGGCCGCCTGCCTATGATCGTGAACGGTAACCGGCGTTATAAGCAATGCCAGTTATCCCCCGTGTCACAAGGGCATCACTGGTGCCGAGCGCGGGCATCCGTACCGGCGCGTTACTCGCGGCCGGAGTCGGCTGCCCCTAACGCGAATACTTTTCCGGTCGCGAAGACTTTGCCCCATCGGAACAGGAAAACCCTTCCGATACGGAACACCACGGGGCTTGGCATTCTTGGCAAAGCGTACACAACCGGGAAAATCCGCGTATGCATCGAGATCTGGTAAGTGCACCCTATCGAGGGAGGCAGGAGAGAACCCATCGCGCGCATGGGGCGGTTGAGTGGGGTGGGTCCGATGCGGGCGGGCCATTGCTACCCGTAGGCGTCGGTGCGGCGGGATTGGGCACCCGTAGGCAGCGGGTGGGGTATTCGAGCACACCGCCACCGCCTCCGGGGGTGTTTGGCGCTGGGGCGCGGTGCGACGGTTGGGGGCTGGCGGGTGGAGGGGTGATGTGAGGTTGGTGAGGGGGCGGGTGCGGATCCACCGGGGCGGACGTCGTGCACGGGCCGGGCGCGGCGGGCTTCCTTCCGCGGAACGAACTGGCTACTTTGTGGAGTACATCCTATTCGTGCCGCGATACGGATCCCCGGGGGACAGAATGCGCTTTGGCAGGCCGTGGTTCAAGTTCGCTGTCACCGGCGCGGGCGCGGCCCTCCTGTTCTCGTCGTGCGCCTGGACGGCCCAGGGCGACTCAGCGGCAGCGCAGCAGTCGCCCCGTTTGGGGCGGCCGATTTACGGCGTGCCGCCGCTGTGCCCGAGCGGCTCCGGCCGCCTCCCGCTCTACCGCGATCACGTCCTACTCGTTCGCGCGAGCGGGCCGCGGACCTGGTGTCCTGCATGACGCTGGCGGAGAAGGCCGGCCAGCTGATGACCAATAACGCGCCGGCGATCCCGCGGCTCGGCGTCCAGCAGTACACCTACTGGAGCGAGGGCCTGCACGGGGTCGGCAAGCTGCGCGCCGACGGGAGCAAGGCGGGATCACCACGGCGGTCGCGCACGCGACCAGCTTCCCGGCCAACTTCGCGGCCACGATGAGCTGGGATCCGCAGCTCGTGTACCAGGAGACGACGGCGGTCTCCGATGAGGCCCGCGGCTTCCTCGACAAGTCGCTGTTCGGCACCGGCCAGAACAACCTGGGCCCGTCGGCGAGCGACTACGGCATGCTGACGTACTTCGCCCCGACCGTGAACATGGATCGCGACCCGCGGTGGGGCCGCAACGACGAGACGTTCGGCGAGGATCCCTACCTGGCCAGCCAGACGGCGGACGCGTTCGTCGACGGGATACCAGGGCGAGACGATGACCGGCCAGCCGATGACGCCCTACCTCAAGGTCGCCGCGACCGCCAAGCACTTCGCGCTGAACAACGACGAGGACGACCGGCACTCGGCCAACTCCAGCACCACCGACGCGAACATCCGCGACTACTACACGGCACAGTTCGCCAGCCTCACCGAGACGGCTCACGTGGCCGGCGTCATGACCTCCTACAACTCGATCAACGGCACGCCCTCGCCCGCCGACACCTACACGCTGAACGAGCTGCTGCAGCGCACCTACGGATTCAACGGGTACACGACCTCCGACTGCGGGGCCGTCGCCGACATCGACCGGCAGACCAGCCACGACTGGGCGCCGCCCGGCTGGACGCACCGGACGAGCACCAGCGGCGGCGTCACCTGGACGAACAAGAGCCACCGGGCAGCGGCTCAGCGGCCCGGCCGGCGCTCAGGCCTACGCACTGCGGGCGGGCACGCAGCTCAACTGCGTCGGCAGCGAGCCGACCCTGGCCAACATCCAGGCCGCGATCAAGCGCCGGCGCGCTGTCGGAGGGCGTGCTCGACAACGCCCTCGTGCACCTGTTCACCATCCGGATGGAGACCGGCGAGTTCGACCCGGCCAGCCAGGTCGCCTACACGAGCATCACGAAGTCGGCCATCCAGAGCCCGGCCCACCAGGCCCTCGCCGAGCAGGTCGCGGCCGAGGACCTCGTGCTGCTGCAGAACAAGAACGTGGCCGGGACGTCGGCGCCGCTGCTGCCCGCCAACCCGGCCACGCTGAACAACGTGGTCATCGTCGGCAACCTGGCGAACACGGTCACCCTCGGCGGGTACTCCGGCGATCCGACGCTGCAGGTGAGCGCCGGTCCCGGGCATCACGGCGGCGGTCAAGGCGGCCAACCCCAACGCCACGGTGACGTACGACTCGTGCGGCACGTCGACCACGGCGACCGCGCCCGCGTCCTGCTCGGCGGCCACCCGGGCGGCCATCAAGGCCGCCGACCTGGTGATCGTCTTCGTCGGCACCGACCTGAACGTGGCCCGCGAGGGCGTGGACCGGACCTCGCTGGCGATGCCCGGCAACTACAACTCGCTGATCAGCGCGGTCGCCGCGGCGGGCAACCCGCGGACGGCGCTGGTCATCCAGTCCAACGGCCCGGTCGACATCTCCGCCGCGCAGGGCGACTTCCCGGCGATCGTCTTCAGCGGCTACAACGGCGAGAGCCAGGGCACCGCGCTGGCGCAGGTCCTGTTCGGCCAGGTGAACCCGGCCGGGCACCTGGACTTCACCTGGTACAAGAACAACGCGCAGCTCCCCGCCATCACGAACTACGGGCTGACGCCCGCCCAGACCAGCGGGCTGGGCCGCACGTACATGTACTTCACCGGGGCGCCGGCGTATCCGTTCGGCTACGGGCTGAGCTACACGAGCTTCGGGTACTCCAACGTCACCGCGGGACCGGCCGCCAGCCCGGCCGACGGGACGGTGGACGTCAGCTTCGACGTCACCAACACCGGCACCGTCCCCGGCGCCACGGTGGCCCAGCTCTACGTCGCGCCGCAGTTCACGTGCCGGCGGCGTCCAGCTGCCGAAGGAGCAGCTCGAGGGGTTCCAGCGGACCAACGTGCTCGACCCCGGGCCAGTCACAGCACATCACCTTGACAGGTGCCGGTCGCCGCGCTGCGCCAGTGGGACGAGACGACGCTCAAGCAGGTCGTCTACGACGGCGCCTACCAGTTCCGGGTGGGCCCCGACGCCGCCGACATCGCCGGCTCGGCGACCGTGACGGTGCACGGCGCGATCACGCCGAAGGTCGCGTACGTCACCGTCCAGCCCGACCAGGTCGTCTTCCAGGTGGGCAACACGCTCAACCTCACCGGGTGAACCCGTGGATCGCCCCGGACACCAACTCGCACCTGGAGCAGGCGCACGCCACCGCGGACAACATCGTCGAGGCGGTCAACAACGACCAGTCCTTCGTCAGCCTGGCCCACGCCAGCGTCAGCTACGCCAGCAGCAATACCCGAGGTGGCGACCGTCAGCCGGAGCGGCGTGCTGACCGCGGTGGGCCTCGGGGCGGCGACGATCAGCGTGACCGTCAACGGCGTCACGGGAACGACCCCGATCGTCGTGCAATGATGCGCCGCGGCCCGTCAATCACGGCGCCGCGGGCGAACGGGGTGATCGGGTCAGGACGGGCCGTACTCGGTGAAGACCCTTCGCGAGATGGTGCCGTGCCCGACGTCGCCGCCGGACCATAGCGTGAACCGCTGCCCGGCCTCGAAGAACTCGCCGGCCTCGTCGTCGGTCACCGTGACCGTTACCATCGCGTGGTCCCCCGGGTGCAGCGGTTGCCCGCCATCCCAGGAGGTCTCCGCCGGGAAGTACCGGCAGTGGCCGGCGCGGCGTCATGGACGGGACGGGCCAGGATCACCAGGGCGTGGGTGTGATTGGCGTACTGGCGAGCCGGCGGGTGCAGCACGGACGGGCCCGGCCTGGCGGGATCGAGCGTGATCAACGCCCTGAACCTGAACTGCCGCAACTTCATCACCTGCCACTGCGACCTCTAGCGGACGGCTGCCTGGCGAGATTCAAGTGCTGGATGCCTCCAGTTTACGCGCTGGCTGGCCCGGTCCCGTGGAGGGAGAGCCCCGGCCAGGAAAATCCGTTGTGATCACGCGGTGCCCGCGACGTAACGTGGCCCGGCACATCGCTTCTCATGGAGGACCGTGACTTCCCTTACTTCCGTTAGTTCCCACGGCATCGCCTACGACCGCGCGGGACCGCGCGGCGAGCTGCCGGTCCTGCTCATCCACGCCGGCGTCGCCGACCGCGGCATGTGGGATCCCGTCTGGCCGCGGCTGACCGCGCAGCGGGATGCCGTGCGGGTAGACCTGCGGGGCTTCGGCGAGTCCGACGAGCGGCCACGGCCGGGGCGTTCTCGCACCCGGCAGACGTGCTCGGCGCGCTGTCGGAGCTGGGGATCGCGCGCTGCCACGTGGTCGGCGCGTCGTTCGGCGGGGCCGTGGCGGTGGAGATCGCGCTCACAGCGCCCGCGGCCGTGGCCTCGCTGCTGCTGGCGGCGCCGGGCGGACCGTTGTTCGCCGAGCCTGACGCCCGATTTCCTGGCGTTCATGGACGCGGAGGGGGCCGCGCTGGAGCGCGGCGACGTCGACGCGGCGGTCGAGGCGAACCTGTCGTGGTGGTTCGAGGGCACGCGCCGTTCCGCTGGCCAGGTTGACCCCTCGGTGCGGGAGCACGTGCGGCGCATGCAGCGGCGGGCGTTCGAGGTGCCGGCCGACTGGGATGACGTCGAGGAGCAGGAGCTCGATCCCCCGGCCCTGCGCCGGCTGGGCGAGATCACGGTTCCCACGCTGGTCCTCGCGGGCGGGCTCGACCTTGACGTGGTGCAGGACACCGTCGCACGGGTGGTCAAGGGGATCCCCGGTGCCCGGCGCGTCGACTGGCCGGAAGCCGGTCACCTGCCCTCGCTCGAGGACCCGGCCGCCTTCACCGACCTGCTGCTTGAGTGGCTGAGCGGCGCCTGACGCCTGCGCCCCGGCTGAGGACAGGCGGCGGCCGAGCCGACGGAAGGAGTAACCGGCCAGGGCCAGCGCGAGGGCGAGGTAGATCGCGGTCTCGGCCGCCTGGAAGGCCCAGTAGCGGCTGGCGGGCTGGTACGTGACGCCGATCCGGACGCCCTGGCTGGTCAGGCAGCCCAGGCTCGAGGAGCTCCCGCCGTTCAGCACGGCCGCCAGGCAGGCCGGCGGCGCGGTGGTGACGGGGTGCCCCGCCGCGTTGACGGCACGGCTGGACACGACCCAGGCCTCGGGCTGGCCGGGCAGGCTGCCCGTGGTCAGCACGAATTTCCCGTGGCTGTCGCTGGAGAACGTGATGTCGCGGGCGATCGCGACGGTCGTGTGGCTGGCCGGGAACAGAAGCGGGCGGATCCACAGCGGCATGGCGATCTGGGCGGCGGCGAAGATGGCCAGGGTGACGGCCATGGCCGGGACGGTACGCCGGATCAGCGCGCCGACGGTCACGCCGAGGGCGAAGGCGAAGGCGGCGTAACCAAGCGGCGTGATGCCGCGGGTGGCGAAGACCAGCGAGCTGAACTGGCTCATGGCGAGCCGCGGTGCCGCTGGCGCCGTGGCTGACGGCCCGGCTGATCGGCACCGCCCACCAGGCCAGCAGCAGGCTGAACACCTCGGTGACGGCCATCGCGGCCAGGCCGGTGAGGACCAGCTTGATCGCGAGCCACCGGGTGCGGGTGACGGACTGGTTCCAGGCCAGGGCGGAGGTCCCGCTCTCCAGCTCGCGGGCGATCAGCGGCGCGCCCCAGAACAGGCCGATGACGGCGGGCGCGAGGAGGATGACCACGATGCCGAGCTGGTACACCACCCAGTAGGTGCCGTCGGAGTACAGCTGCTGCAGGAAGTTGGTGGCCAGCTCCCCGCAGCTGGCACCCTGGCAGCCGCCGACGCCGCTGCCGGCGTACAGGCTGGCCAGGCGCGGGCCGGTGGCGGCGAGCAGGACCGCGAAGGCGGCCAGCGCCGCGCCCGCGGCAATCGCCTGGACGCGGAACTGCCGCCAGGTCAGCCAGGTCATTTCTGGACCTCCAGGTGATGGTTGCGGCGGCCGCGTCCGGTGGCCTGGCTCATGTAGGCAAGCACGAGGTCTTCCAGGCCGACGCCGGACACTGCCCAGGCCGGGTCGAGGATCGCGCCGCTGGTGCGGACGAGCAGCGTGCTCTGCATGTCGGTGTGGCTGGCGGAGATGACCTGCATCCCGTCCGGGAGGCTGCCCGGGTCGCGGCGCGGGCCGGACAGCAGGTGGTGACTGGCCAGCAGCTCCTCGACCGGCCCGGCCACCCGTACCCGCGAGGCCACCAGCACGATGAGGTAGTCGCAGACTCGTTCCAGGTCGCCGACCAGGTGGGAGGACAGCACCACCGACAGGTCGTGCTCGGCGACGGCTTCCATCAGGTCCTGCATGAACTCCCGGCGCGCGAGCGGGTCCAGGCTGGCCACCGGCTCGTCCAGGATCAGCAGCCCGGGCCGCTTGGCGACGGCCAGGGTCAGCGCGAGCTGCGCGCGCTGACCGCCGGACAGCGTTCCCGCCTTCTGGCGCGGGTCCAGGTCCAGCCGCTCGATCCGGTCGCGGGCCAGCCTGGCGTCCCAGCCCGGGTTGAGGCGCGCGCCCAGCCTCAGGTGGTCGGCAACCGACAGCCCGGCGTAGACCGGCGCGTCCTGGGCCAGGTACCCGACCCTGGCCAGTTGCGCGGGGCCGACGGCGGGCCGGCCGCCGAGCACCTCGATCGTGCCCTCGGTCGGCGCCAGCATCCCGGTGGCCAGGCTCAGCAGGGTCGTCTTGCCCGCGCCGTTGGGGCCGACCAGGCCCACCACGTGCCCGGCAGGGATGGACAGGGTGCAGTCCGACAGCGCCCACTGCCGCCGGTACCGCTTGCCCAGCCCGTGCGCGTCGATGACGGCGGTCATGCTATGCCCTCCTCGCTGGCGGACCGAAAAGTGCTGGCGAACAGGGCCTCGATGGACTCGTCGTCCAGCCCGGCCTGGCGGGCCTTGGCCAGCCACCGCTGCAGGTCGCGGCGCAGCGGCCCGTGCGCGGCGATCGAGCCGCCGCCGCCCAGCGTGCCGGTCACGAACGTGCCGATCCCGGGGCGGGCCGCCACCAGGCCCTCGTACTCCAGCAGCCGGTAGGCCTTGAGCACGGTATTCGGGTTGATGGCCAGCCCGGCCGCCACGTCCTTGACCTTCGGCAGCTGGTCGCCCTCGTGCAGCAGGCTTAGCCGCAGCGCCTGCCGCACCTGGTGGATCAGCTGCATGTACGGCGCTACGCCGGACCGGCCGTCCAGGTGGAACTCGATCACTGCGCCTCCGGTTCGTGATCCCTCATTTATCTAGGTGCATAGCACTATAGCTTTATACCTAGCTGTCATGTCAAGGAAGCTCGACTGAGGGGTGCGGCTCGGGGCTGCCTAGTTCGCCTGAGGGCCCGCGGCGGCCAGCGGCCAGCAGATCTCGGTTCGCCACTGGGCGGAGTCCGGGTGGTCGAGGGGGTCGATGAGGTACCGTTCCCGCACCGGCCCGGCACCGTCGCGGCCGCGGGCGGCGGCGTAGGTGCCGAGCGCCGCGTAAGTGCGATCGACGTCGGTGTGCGCGCCGGCGTGCAGCGCGACGGCGAACCGGCCGGCGGGAAGCTCCCAGCGGGCAGCCGTGCCTTCGAGTGCCGGTGAGTCCTTGACCGGCAGGTAGACCCGCGCGTGCCCGGCCTCCTGGGTGAACAGCTCGTCGTCGTAGAGCCCACCGACCGGGCCGGCCTGCTCAAGCCCGGCCGCCACGGCGGTCGCCCGCAGGCCCGCCAGGGCCTCCCACCACCAGGGGACGACATCGCGACTGGTGACGTGGGCGGCGACGGAGATCGTCGGGCCGCCTTCGAGTACCCGCTCTTCGATGGCGGTGGCGGCCGGGCTGCCTTCGAGCATCCGGCGCAGTGACTCCACCGCGGCCTCGGTCTGCCGCAGTTGCTCGCGCATCCGGTCGAGGTGGCCGGCCAGGATCGCGTCGCGGGCGGTCAGGTCGGGCGCGGCGAGCACGGCCTTCACGTCGGCCACCGGCAAGCCGAGATCGCGGAACCGCCGGACCAGGTGGGCGGAGTGCGCCTGGCCGGGCTGGTAGTAGCGGTAGCCGCTATCCGGGTCGATCACGGCGGGCTCGAGCAGGCCCACCTCGTGGTAGTAGCGGAGCGTCTTGATGCTCAGGTGGGTGAGGCGCGAGAACGCCCCGATGGTCAGCCGTTGCATAACACAAGTCTCGGCTCTCCGGTAAGGGGAGAGTCAAGCCTGACGGCGCGGGTTGACTCTGGCCGCCCGCCCTTACTGGTCCCGCAGCCCGGTGAGCAGGCGCAGGAGACCGGCCCGCAGGGCCTCGAACTCCTCCGGGCTGGTCAGCTGGGCCCAGCGCTGCTCGACCCGCTCGGCGGCCGCGTGGGTGACCGGCGGGACCGACGCGCCCCGCTGGGTGAGGAACACCAGCCGTGAGCGGTGGTCGTGCGGGTCCGGGCGTCGCTCGACGTAGCCGGTGCGCTCGAGCTGATCGACCGCCTGGGCCATCGACTGCTTGCGCACCCGGGCCAGGTCGGCGAGCCGCGAGACCGTGATGCCCTCCGGAGGCACGAACGGGAACACGTTCGCGGCGGCCGGGCGGATGTCGCCGAAGCCCGCCTCGTCCAGCGCGGCGTCGATGTCGCGGGCGTAGTGCTGGTAGACCAGCCGGAGCAAAAGCCCGATCAGGGGCTGGGCGGGAAAGTCCGGATCCATGGATAGACAGCCACCTGTCTATGTGCGTATAGTGGACAGGTACCTGTCCATCTTAAGGGAACGGAACACGTCATGAGTACACCACCAGCCATCTACGGTCAGTTCGGCCGGACCCTGGCCTTCGCGGAGCGGACGCTGTCGGCCATCTTGCGCGAGCACCTCGCCCAGCGCGGCACCGCGCCGGAGACCTGGTACGCCCTGCAGCTGATCGCGACCGCGGGACCCGGGATCGCCCGGCAGGACCTGAGCCGGGACCTCGCGAGCTCGCCGACGATGACCGCCGAGTCCACCCGCGAGCTGCTGGCCCGGCTCGAAGCCGAGGGCCTGATCAGCGGGGACGCCCGGGTCGAGCTGACGGCCGAGGGCAAGGCCCGGCACGGCAGCCTGCGCGAGTACGTCAGCGCGCCGACCGCCCGGCTGCTCGGCCAGTTCGACATCCGCGACGTCGAGACCACCGTCCGCACCCTGCAGGCCATCACCAAGCGGGCCACAGAAGAGTCGTTCGACGCCGTCCGGTAGGCCCGGGCGGCGACGGTCGTCCGCGGGCGGCGCTCACCGCCGCGCCGCCTGAGCCCGCACTTGACGACGATGTCACCGTTGCCCTTAGGTAGTTCGGAGTAGTGGCCGCACTACCCATCGGAGCATCTTCATGTCTAAATCGATCGCTGTATTCGGCGCCGGACCCGGTCTCGGCCAGGCTCTCGCCTGGCGGTACGCGCGAGAGGGTTACGCCGTCACGCTGGTCGCTCGTCACGCGGAGCCGCTTGACCGCCTGGCAAGGGACCTGGCCAGTGCCGGGGCAACGGCGCACGTCGTCACGGCTGACCTGTCCGACACTGATGCCACGCCCCGGCTGGCCGAGCAGATTCGCGCTCAGGCCGGCAACCCCGACGCCTTTTACTATGCGCCCACGCCAAGCACCGGGTTCGTTTCCGCGGCCAGCCTGACCCCGCAGCACGCCGAGAGCTTCATGCCGCTCATCTTCTACACGATGCTGGCGCTCGTGCAGGAGTTCCTGCCGCACATGATCGAGCAGGGGGACGGCGCCATCTTGACCGCGCAGGGCGGCAGCACCGTGCAGGGGCTGCCGAACATGACCGGCCCCAGTCCCGCGCAGGCCGCCCAGCGCAACTACCTGCAAGGCCTGCACGCCGAGGTAGCCGGCAAAGGCGTCTACGTCGGCATGCTCTACGTCGGCGCGGCCATTAAGAACAGCGCCTTCCACACCGAGATGGAGCAGGCCAAGGCCGCGGGCGAGCCGACCTGGGAGATGCCTACCGTCGACCCCGAGCAGCTGGCCGGCCTGCTCTGGACCATGCACAGCACCAAGGGACCGCGGGAGGCCATCTTTCCGTAGTTTCGCGCGAGCGCGGCCGGCGGCAGCGGCGTCAGCACAGCACCAGCGGCGAGACCGCCGCCGCTACCGCGATTTCCTGCGTTCCCGGTGGCTACCGCGGCATCGGCGGCGACTTTCCCATTCCCGGCAACAGCGCAATCGGCCCGCGCGCGAACGGCGCGGCAAAAGCCGACGGGGCTGCCAGTGGGTTAAGGGCCTATGTCCTATCATTGTGCGAATCACAAGGTTCAGCGCCCTGACCTGCGCCTGCCTAATGGAGGAAGCGTGAGCGAGGACGTCCCCGAGGAATCCGGCCAGGAGCGCGGCGCAGGGCTGGCGGGCTACGGACCCGGCTTCCGCATCGCGGGTTACGTCATCGAGGAACAGGTCGGCGCGGGCGGGATGGCCGTCGTCTTCCGGGCACACGACGAGCGCCTCGATCGCCAGGTCGCGCTCAAGATCCTCGCGCCCGCGCTCGCGGCCGACCAGAAGTTCCGGCAGCGGTTCATTCGCGAGTCCCGCGCCGCGGCGGCGGTGGACGATCCGCACATCATCCCGGTCTTCGAGGCCGGAGAAGCAACCGGCGTCCTGTTCATCGCGATGCGCTACGTCAAGGGCGGGGACGTGCGGTCGCTGCTCGTGGAGTCCGGCCCGTTGCCGCCGGCCCGCGTGGCCGAGATCATTTCCCAGATTTCCTCGGCGCTGGACGCCGCTCACGACCGGGGACTGGTGCACCGGGACGTCAAGCCGGGCAACATGCTGCTGGACTCGCGGACTGGCAGCGGCAGGCCAGACCACGTGTACCTCTCGGACTTCGGGCTTAGCAAGGCCGCTCTCGCCGACAGCGGCCTGACCGGTACGGGGACATTCCTCGGCACCGTCGACTACGTCTCGCCGGAACAGATCGAGGGCAAGCCGGTAGACGGGCGCGCGGACCAGTACGCGCTGGCATGCGCGGCCTTCGAATTGCTGACGGGAGCCCCGCCATTCCAGCGCGATGCGGCCCTTGCCGCGATATACGCACATGTGTCGGAGCCGGCCCCCCGGATCACCAGCATCCGGCCCGGCCTCCCGGCCGCGATGGACGAGGTACTCGCCCGGGCGCTAGCCAAGGCCCCGGCCGACCGGTGGCCACGATGCCAGGACTTCGCCCGGGCATTGCGGGCGGCCGTGGAGGGCAGGCCCGTTGACTTCGGAAACGGGCAGGCGACCCCGGAGGGCACGGCGCCAGCGGACGGCCCGGCGACCGTGCTCGTCGACCTGCCCGCCGGCCCGGCCACGCTGGTCGCCGGCCTGCCCTCGGGGACCGGCGCGGCGGACTCCGTGCGCACTGAGGTGCATGCCGCACGCGGCGGTACTCAAGCCCGCCCTCAGCCAGGCGAGGGAACCCGGCGGCCGGCGTGGCGTTCCCCGGCGATCCTGACCGCGGCCGCCGTGGTACTGCTGGCCGCCGGCGGCGCAATCGCCTACACGGCCGGCCGGCCTGGCAGCGCGAGCCCGGCCGCGCTGTCCTCGAAGCAGCCGGCATCATCGCCGCGCGCAGTCGCGCCCGCCGCGGCCTTCCTCCCCGCTCCGGCCTGCGGCACGCCCACGGCGGCGGGTAAGACGCTGACGGCGCCCACCACCACGCTGAAGCTCAACTACGGCAACCCCTACGACGTCGCCGTGAGCAATGACGGCAAGTACGTCTTCGCGACGACCACGACATCGCTCAGCGTGCTGACAATGAAGTCCAACCAGACCATCTCGGCCCAGTATCACTACGTCGTGGCGTCATCGGGTGAGATAGCCCAGGGCCTGGCCTTGACCTCCGACAGCTCCCACGCGGCGGTCGCCGTCGGCAACCAGATCAACGTCCAGAGCGCGACCCAGGCCGAGCAGGACGCCAACTCCGCCAACGCCGCAACCCTGGTCGTTCCCCGCGTCGCGCCGGTCACGGACGCGACCGAGGTCGTCTTCTCCCAGGACGGCCAGTTCGCCTTCGTGACCATGCGGAATTCCGGCAAGCTCGCCGTCTTCAACACGGAGAAGGCGCTCACCACGGGACAGAACCAGCCGGGTGTCTTCATCGGCACCATCTCACTGGGCATCAATCCCACCGGAATGGCGGTCTCGCCGGACGGTCAGTGGCTGTACGTCGTCAGCGCCGAGAGCAGGAGCACGACGTCAACCGGCCCGAACGAAGGCCTCATCAGCGTCTTGAGCATCCAGAAGCTGGAGACAAGCCCGAGGCTCCGCGCTGGTGTCCCAGGCGACGGCCGGCTGCAGCCCGAGCGGCGTGGCCGCCTCGGCCGACGGAAGCACAGTGTGGGTGACAGCGCGGGGGAGCGACGACCTCCTGGGTTTCTCGGCCGGCAAGCTGCGCACCGATCCCAAGCACTCCCTGACGGCGGTGGTCCCGGTCGGCCAGACGCCGACGGGGGTCATCATGGCCGACGGGGGAGCGAAGATCCTGGTCGCCGACACTAACCTCAACGGCCAGCCGGGCGCGGACAGCATCGCCGTCGTCGATGCCGCCGCGGCCATCGCCCGCAAGCCCGCGCTGATCGGCTACATCCCGAGCGGACGATCGCCGGACCACTTCGTGCTCTCGTCGAGCGGCCAGTACTTGTACGTAGCCGACAGCGGCGCCCCGCAGGTCCAGATCATGAACATCAGCGCCCTGCCGTCCCTGCCCGGGAAATAGGGCGCGGACGCACCCGCCGCCCGCCTGCAGGTTCAAGGATCCTTCCGGCTGGCCCTCCTCAGGAGGCGGTCGCCTTCCTCTTTCGCCGAAGTGATCCGGGCCAGCGCCTCCTCAAGGCCTACCGGCTCACCGTCTTGCAGGTCGACCCGGATTGACTCCAAGACCTGAGCGATCAGGGAAAGCGCCAGGTAGCTAGCCGTCATCGCCGGCTCAGCAGCCGGACTCGGCGGTCGTTCAACCTGGCCGCCCCGCTGAGGTGGTCCCTCAGTCGCCGCAGCGTCCTCGATCTCGTACTGGACCGCCAGGCGCCGCGCCTCAAGAAGGTTGTTCCTGGCCTGATCGCGCTCACGCTGATACAGGTTGCGGCAGTTATCGCTGCAGAACTCACGTGGACGCGACCGCCCGGCCACCAGGGCGATCTCGTTGCCGCACCGCGGCCACTTACATGCCCTGCGAAGGATGCCAGGGTCCGACTGGCGATGGCAGCAGCCTTACGGTCGCTCGCTGCTCGGCCACGTCTTCCTCCAGCATGGAAAGTCGCACGAAAGTCGGTGCGGCGTGGCTGGGTGCACGGATAATCTTTCCATGTCAGACTGTATATGGTATCAGGGCAGATCTGCAGCGGCGGCAAACCCATGCAGATCCGCGGCAGCGAAAGTCGCGTGAAAGTCCGTAACCCAGGGAGGGCAGCGTGCAGCATTCCGCAGCCCTGGCCGATCCCCTCGTCGACATCCGTGACGTGGTGGAGAGCTTTCGGTCATGCCACGTGGTCCTGCCGGACTGGGACCAGACTCTTCGCCGGGCTATTGCCGCCCTGGACAGGCTCACGCCGCCGGACCAGGTAGACGCAGTGCTCCCCGGTTTGCTGCCCAATCTGCGCATTGTCCTAGCCGAAGGCCTTCGGGGCGCACCACACGTGGTGAACGAGGTGGCCGACCAGGTTGCGGCCGTGCTGGCGGAAACGCGGACTCCCGGTATCCCTGGCCCGGACGATGACGACTGGGCTTTCAGCAGAGGCTAGCGCCTCAAGGTCCGTGCCGCGCAGACCCCTCGTACCTGGCGCGCTCCCGATGCTCGCGCAGCCTTGGCTGCTGCCGCCATGCTCGCGCCCGACCTGATTACGTCATCGACGATCAGTACGGGCTGCGACCGGACATCTTCTGCGACGGTGAACTCATTCTCGAGCGCCTTTGCCAGCTCCGTTCCCCCGATCTTGGACTCAGGCCGGTAAGGCGATCTTGCCCGCACCCTGAACATCGGCTTCCCGGTGTCCCTGGCTACCGTTGCCGCCAGCCGGGAACCGAAGGAAACCCGCGTGCTGTCGTGTCCGGGAACGTTCAGGATGAGCGCCGTGCACCTCAGGAGGGCGTGCCGGTTGATGGCATCGCGAAGCAGGCCGGCGAGGGCGCGGCCCGCCTCTCCCTGTGGGCCAGCCTGCTGCCGGTAGCGGTACTTGCCGCTATTTACCAGCCCTCCAGCTTGGGTATTGGGCCAGGTGCGAGGATCGGCACCGTCCACTGGAACCTTGTACCAATCCAGCGCCAGGGCGAAATCGACTGCCCGGGGGCTGGGCACGGAGACGATTTCCTTCAGCAAGTCCAGCAGCTGCCGCACTTGCGGACTCACCGAGGACTCCGGGGAGAACAGGGCGTAAGTCCATCCGCTCCTCACCCTGTCGGCCGGGACCCCTGGCGCCGGTACCACGGAGCTGTCGCGCAAACCTGACCCGCCGCCTCGGTCGGTCCGCGCAGCCACAGCAGGTGGCCGCCCTGCGCCTGCGTTGCGGTCCACCACTCAAGGCGATTGCCCCGGGAATCGGCCTGGAAGCCCGGGTAACCGGAGGGGTTCGACATTTCGTCCTCAGCATGCACGAATCGTTGTGCTGTGCCCATACTGGACTGTCTCGGGACACCCGGCGGGCTGCGACACGCGCCGAGGGGCGGGCAACTGGAGCTTGATCCGTAGCGGCGGGACCGTGTAGAATCGAACGGATGTGCGAATAATATGGCCCGAGAATCGGCCCATGCCGGTCGGAGATCGTGAGGGGGCGTGCAGCAATGGACGAGACCACGAAGCTTCGGCTTGCCGTAGTGGCTTCTCGGCACGGCGGCGCGCGACTGACAGTCCGCGCCCGGCAACTTGGCATCGCCGCCTTCGAGGGCCTATTGAGCGAGATACCCGATGCTGAGCTTGCGATCGCCGAGAATGAGGCCTCTGAGCTCGCGGCGCGCGGTGTCGGCACAGTCCTGCTCGGATCGCCGGAATACCCTCGGCTGCTAAGCCGCGTCCGCAGCGCTCCGGCCTGCCTTTTCTACCTGGGAGCACGTGATCTGCTATCGGCTCACGGGATCGGCGTATGCGGCTCGCGAAACGCTACGGACGAGGGCCTCCGCGCCGCCGCGGCATGTGCAGAAGTCGCCACGGAGCAGGGCTTGACCGTGGTTTCTGGATATGCGCGTGGCGTGGACTCGGAAACGCATACATCGGCACTTGCCTCTGGCGGGAAAACGATCATGGTCCTCCCGGAGGGCATAAATCACTTCAGGATCAAGCGCGGGCCGATCGCGGATGCGTGGGATCCGGCGCGCGTGCTTGTTGTGTCCCAGTTCTCGCCGGGCAGGCCGTGGAGCCCGGGAGCCGCCATGACCCGCAACAACGTGATAATCGGCCTGTCCCTTGGACTCATCGTGGTGGAGGCCGGCATTAAGGGCGGTACCCTCGCCGCCGGCTCGCGAGCACTCCAGATGAACAGGCGGGTGTTCGCCTTGGAGTTCGGGCAGAACCCGCCCGGCAACGCCGAGCTGATCCGGCATGGGGCTGTCCCGGTCCAGAGCAGGGCGGAGTTGCGGAAGCGCCTGGCGGAGATGGCTGACACCAGCACTATTGAAGAACACAGCCAACTGTCGATGATCTAGCCCGGGCATCGGCCCTGACGGTCTTCGCGTCAACGCCATCTGCCCTGGGTACATCGACACGGACATGGGCGGACGCCGGGGATCCCTGCCGCCGGCCGAGCGTGCCGCCGCCGAGGCGCAGCGGGAAGCGAACGCCGCCTTGCAGCCCATCGGCCGCCAGGCCCAGGCACAGGAAGTGGCCCGGGTCGCCACGTTCCTCGCATCGGACGAGGCGTCCTTCATGACCGGCTCGATCGTGACGGTCGACGGCGGATGCACGGCAACCTTCCGCCACGGATCCTGACGGCTCCCGCGTCGCCTTCTTGGCCGGTGAGAAAGGGACGTCAT
The DNA here is from genome assembly GCA_963735415.1 of uncultured Actinomycetota bacterium. GTDB lineage: Bacteria > Actinomycetota > Actinomycetes > Streptosporangiales > Streptosporangiaceae > Trebonia. The sequence continues at coordinate 72,630 of CAVTLB010000013.1, forward strand.
TGACGAGAACCTGGACCGCTCCGGTTATGAGGGGGCCATGTCCACGAAGCGGCTGTAGTGGCCCTGGAAGGCGACGGTGACGGTGGCGGTCGGGCCGTTCCTGTGCTTGGCCACGATCAGGTCCGCTTCGCCCGCCCGGGGTGATTCGCGCTCATAGGCGTCTTCGCGGTGCAGGAGGATGACGACGTCGGCGTCCTGTTCTATCGAGTTATGGAGGTTTGTTCCGTTTGCGACGAAATTGTGTGTTTCTTGACCGTTGCGTCGTAGACGGGCTGCGGGCCTAGCGGTCTCGATGCTCACGATCTTGTCCCAGAAGACGTCGCTGCTCGCGATGTCGCGCAGGGCATCGGAGCCGAGGGCGTCGGCGCAGCGCATCAGCCGTTCTCGCGACGGGCAGCCTCTTGTAGAGGGCGGCGCCGCAGTAGTTCGTCGCGATGGCGGCCTGGAACTGGCGCTCGGTAAGTCCCGCCCGGGCTCGTTCTGCCTTGACGACCTCCCACACGTCGAGGGGAATTGTGTCCAACGTTCGTGTTGACTGAACGTCCCGCTAGCTGAGTCGCCAGCTCACGTCGCGGCCTCGGCCCGATGGCCGTGGACTCCTACGCGCTCGCAGAAGATACGCAGGCTCGGGGTGTCAGCCACGATCACGTGGTACCCAGGCTCGTAGCCAGCCTTCTCCACCTGGCGAATACGCGCGACGATGCCGAGCCGGGAGAGAAGCAGGGTTACTCCGTCAGCCAGCTCACGGCTCGATGACGCGTAGTACACCTTGGCGGCGGAGTTGTCGCGAGACGGCCATACGCAGCCATCTGTCGCCCACAGGTGACGCACGAAAAGGGCGATCTCGTCGTCGCTCGCGGAGTGCAGCAGCTCGGGGATGCGCTTGTCGCGGGCGCCCCGGTACTCAATTCCCAGTTCGCGGAACCAGTCGTGGATCGGGTTTCCCCGGCCATGCGTGCAGCGCTCAGGCGCGGGCAGGTAAGACGATGCCACCACGTCTTCCTGCGCCACTCGCCGGGGCGAGATCCCGAACTCCGCGGCCGCCGCCTCTTCGACGAAGGCCAGGTTCTCGCGGGTCGTTCGAGGTGTAGTGGACGGGCTGCTTCCTGATGACGCAGCCGTCACCGATGAGGTGGGCCAGAAGCCCGATGCGGTGCTCAGACCAGCCGAGTCCGGCCAGATGGCCCTGGCACGCGCCGCGGTATCGCCACCCGGTCTCCTGGCGCTGAGATCGCCGAGCGGAGTCCAGCCGGAGAACGTCAGGAACGGGTGGTTAGCGGTGGCCTTCACCTCGCGGCCCGAGGCCAGGCGGACCCGGTACACGTCCTTCACCCCGGACTCGAAGACGTTGACCACCGGGGCGGGGACAAGGCGTCGCCGCTCGTCAAGCGACCAGACCAGCACGCCGTCCCAGCCGATCGCGCAGGAGCTCATCGAACGTGACCTCCGCGCCCGTGTCGGCGCGGAGGATGCGGGTGTCGCCGGTCAGGCATCCCGATTCGCGCAAATCGGACAACATCGGCTTCTTGTCCTGGCGCTGCTCGGGGCCTCGGTTCAGCTGGGAGAGCGCGACCACCGGGACCTCTAGCTCCTTGGCCAGGAGCTTGAGTGACCGGGACATCTCCGAGACTTCCTGCTGCCGGTTCTCCACTCGCTTGGGCGAGGACATCAGCTGCAGGTAGTCGATGATCACCATCCGCAGGTCGTGCCGCTGCTTGAGCCGACGGCACTTCGCGCGGATCTCCATGAGCGACATGTTCGGCGAGTCGTCGATGTACAGCGGCGCGTCCGCGACCTCGCCCATCCGCTTGGCCAGCCGTCCCCAGTCGTCGTCGCTCATCTGCCCGGTGCGCATCAGGTTCATCGGCACCCTCGCCTCGGCGGCGAGCAGGCGCATCGTGATCTCGTTGCGCCCCATCTCCAGGCTGAACACCACGGTCGGCAGCCCGTTCCTGATCGTCGCCGACGCGCGCGAAGTCCAGGGCGAGCGCGCTCTTCCCGACGGCGGGCCTGGCCGCGATGACTACCATCTGGCCGGGGTGGAGGCCGTTGGTCAGGGCGTCGAGGTCGGCGAAGCCGGTCGGGACGCCGGTCATGCCGCCGGAGTGGGAGCTGATCGACTCGATCTCGTCCAGGGCGCCGGGCATGATCTCGGCCAGCGAGTGGTAGTCCTCGGCGATCCGCCGGTCGGTGACCGCGTACACCTCGGCCTGCGCGCGGTCCACGAGGTCGTCGGCGTCGGCGTCGCCGGTGTAGCCCATCTGCACGATCCGGGTCCCGGCCTCGACGAGCCGCCGCAGGATGGCACGCTCCCTGACGATGCGCGCGTAGTACCCGGCGTTGGCCGCGGTGGGCACCGAGGCGATGAGCGTGTGCAGGTACGGCGCGCCGCCGATGCGCGGCAGGTCACCGCGCCGGGTGAGCTCGTTGGCGACCGTGATCGCGTCGGCGGGCTCGCCGCGCGCGTACAGGTCGAGGATGGCCTCGTGGACGATCTGGTGCGCGGGCCGGTAGTGGTCGCTCGGGCGGATGACCTCGATCACGTCCGAGATCGCGTCCTTGGACAGCAGCATCCCGCCGAGCACGCACTGCTCGGCGGCGACGTCGTGCGGCGGCATCCGCTCGAACTCTTCGCCCCGTTGCCCGATCTCGGTCAGACTCACCCGACGAACCTCCCAACCGGAACCGGCCGCGCCCCCGGTAACCTAGTTATAGCCAGCGGGTCTGACATTCGGGGGGCATGCGCTGTGGGTCTTGACATTCTGGCGGCGGGAACCGCACAGTGCCAACCCGCGCTGTGGATAACTTGTGCATGACTGGTGGCTAGGGTGTGCGCATGCTGGGGACAGTGGTGTGGACCACTCCCCCGCGCCTGCTCGCAACACCGTGCCAGCCTGGGAAGACATCATCCACGGGCTGTGCACAGGAAAAAGTTGGCTACTTTCTTGGAAAGTTATCCACAGGAATTAGTCCACAGGAAAGCGCGGGCATCCTGTGGAAAACGGTTGCGGCAAGGTGCGCGCGGGCGGTGGAAACGAAGCGGCTGCCGAGAATGCCAGCGGCCGTCGGGGGGGCCGGCTATCCTTCGCCTGTGTGTTCGACCACGGGGGATGCGATCGGCGAGATCGCGGCAGCGATTGACGAGCTCGCGCGCGACGTGCGGGAAGGTTCGCGCAGCGTGCAGCACACGGCGCGGGTCGCCGACATCTGGCTCATGGTCACCGCGCTCGACCCCGAACTGGGCAGGCGCGTGCTCCGCTACACGGCCCCGACGGACGCGGCCGACGGCGTGGAAGCCTGGTAGCACCCGCCGTCGGCTGGCCGTGAAGTATTCAGCCGGACCTGTGGAAACGGCTGTGAATTACCATCCCGGGGACTGTGGATATCTGCCCGCCGAGCGGGCGGTCCCGGGAGACGCGGGTCAGCCCGCCTGGACCTCGACCGAGACCGACGCGCTCACCTCGGGGTGCAGCCGCACCTTGACGCTGTGGGCGCCCGTCGTCTTGATCGGGTCGGGGACCTCGATCCGGCGACGGTCGAGCTCCGGGCCACCCGGTCCCGCACCGCGTCGGCGATGTCGGCCGGGCCGACCGAGCCGAACAGGCGGCCGTTGTCCCCGGCGCGGCGCTTGATCCGGACCTTCAGCTTCTGCAGCTGGCCGGCGGCCGCCTGCGCGTCCTCAAGGGTGCGGATCTCGCGGACCGAGCGGGCGCGCTTGATCAGCTCGACTTCCTTCTCCGCGCCGCGCGTCCAGCGGATCGCGAAGCCCCGCGGGATCAGGTAGTTGCGGCCGTAGCCCGCGGCGACGTCGACGACGTCGCCGGGCGTGCCCAGGCCGCTGACCTCGTGCGTGAGGATCAGCTTCATTGGCGTGCGAGACATGTGCGTCGTCCTCCCTATCGAGCCGTGCTGGTGTAGGGGAGCAGCGCCACCTCGCGCGCGTTCTTGATCGCGGTGGCCACGTCGCGCTGGTGCCGGGTGCAGTTCCCGGTGACCCGGCGCGCGCGGATCTTGCCGCGGTCGGAGATGTACTTGCGGAGCAGGCCCGTGTCCTTGTAGTCCACGTAACCGATCTTCTCCTGGCAGAAGACGCAGACCTTCTTCTTGGGCTTGCGCAGAACTGGCTTCGCCATCGTGGTGCTCCTTAGCAGAGCCCCGCCTTCGCGGGGATGGTGCGGTTACTAGTTGCCGTTAGAACGGCGGTTCGTCCGAGTAGCCGCCGTTGTCGGAGGCCCAGGGGTCGGGCTCGGCACTGCGGCTGGCGCCGCCGGAGGTCCCCGCGCCGCCACCGCGCTGGCCGCCACTGTAGTTCCCGCCGCCCGCGTTGCTGCCCAGCGGCGTTGTCCGCCGGCGGCGTTGCCGCCACCGGACGGCGCGCCGCCGAACCCGCCGTCGCCGCCACCCCGGGTAGCCCGGGTGACCTTGGCCGACGCCCGCAGCAGCGAGGGGCCGACGTCATCGACCTCGATCTCGTAGACGGTGCGCTTCTCGCCCTGCTGGGTTTCGTAGTTGCGCTGCCGCAGGCGACCGTTGACGATGACCCGCATCCCGCGCTGGAGGCTCTCGGCGACGTTCTCCGCCATCTGCCGCCACACGTTGCAGGTGAGGAAGAGGCTGTCGCCGTCCTTCCACTCACCGGTGCTGTTGTCGCGGAAGCGCGGCGTCGAGGCGACCCGGAACGTGGCGACGGGCTGGCCCGACGCGGTGAAGCGAAGCTCCGGATCGTTAACAAGGTTGCCGACGATCGTGATCGGCGTGTCGCCTGCCGCCATGGGGGGTGCTCCAGTCGGTCGGTGGTCTGGGCTTAGCGGTGCTCGGGCCGCAGGACCTTCGTCCGCAGCACGGCCTCGTTGAGGTTCAGCTGGCGGTCGAGCTCCTGCACGGTCGCCGGCTCCGCGGTCAGGTCGACGACGGCGTAGATGCCCTCGGGCTTCTTGTCGATCTGGTAGGCGAGCCTGCGCTTGCCCCAGATGTCGAGCTTGGCGACCGTGCCGCCGTTGTTCGTGATGACCTTCAGGAACCCTTCGAGCGACGGCTGGACCGTCCGCTCCTCGAGGTTCGGGTCAAGGATGATCATGATCTCGTAATGGCGCATGTGCGTCCCGTGCCTCCTCTGGACTAACGCGGCCACGGTCTTTCCGTGGCAGGAGGGAGCGGACCCGCCCGCTACCGCGCGACTTCGCGATGGGGTACAGCCGTCCGCAGCCACTAACTGTACCAGCGAGCCAGGGGATTTCGTGCCGTCATTGCGGGGAACGAGTCCGTTATGGCGAGCCCACTCCCCACCCAGCACGGGCACCTACGCCCCACGCTCAACTCCGACGGGCAGTCACACAAGCTGCTCAACGTGGCGACGATCCTCACGCTGGTCCTCGGCCTGCTGTCGTTCGTCCTCGGCCTCGTGATCCGCAACGACGCCGCGGCGGGCGCGGTCGCCTGGGCGACGATCACCGCCGGGTCCGGCCTCGTCTCGATGGTAGGCGGCCTGTTCACCCAGATGTTCTCGGCGACCACCGAGCAGCGGATCCTGATCGTGACCGGCATCATCGCCGGCTTCATCGGGTGCGCCCTCGGCCTCGCGCACGGCGGCTTCGGCTGACGGCTGCCCCCGGCCGGCGCGCCCGTCGCGATGCCGGGAGGCTGGTTCGCGCCCGCCGGAAGATAGGGTCGCGGTATGCGCATCGGAGGGCATTTCCACACTGACAACCCGCTGGGCGACGCGGTCTCGTGCGGTGCCGGGGCGGCGCAGTTCTTCCTCGGCGACCCGCAGGGGTGGAAGGGGCCGGTGATCCCCGGCGGTGATCCGGTGGGCATCAGGGACGCCTACGCCGAGGCCGGCGTTGACATCTATATTCACGCGCCCTACGTGATCAATGTCGCCACCGCCAACAACCGCATCAGGATCCCGAGCCGCAAGCTGCTCGAGCAGCAGCTGGGGGCGGCGGCGTCCATCGGCGCGAAGGGGCTGATCGTGCACGGCGGGCACGTCACGGCGGACGCCGACCCGGCGGGCGGGGTGGAGAACTGGGTCAAGGCCATCGAGCGGATCGAGCGCCCGCTGCCGCTGCTGATCGAGAACACCGCGAGCGGCAACGGGGCGATGGCCAAGTCGCTTGAGTCCATCGCGCGGCTGTGGGAGGCGGTGTCGCACGCGGCGGAGGGCGGCGGGGAGGTTGGCTTCTGCCTGGACACGTGCCACGCCAACTCGGCCGGGATCGAGCTGGGTGACGCGGTCGACCGGATCAAGGCGATCACCGGCCGGATCGACCTCGTGCACTGCAACAACTCGCGGGACGAGTTCGACTCCGGCGCCGACCGGCACGCGAACTTCGACAAGGGGACCATCGACAAGGCGGTGCTGCTCGACGTGGTCCGCGCGGCGGGCGCGCCGGTCATCTGCGAAACGCCGGAGGCGGGCCTGGCCAGTGATATCCGCTGGCTGCTCAGCCAGGCTCAGCCAGGCCAGCCCCGGCGCTTAACGCTCTAGTCCTCGAGCTTTCGCCTTCGTCGCCTGCGGCGGGACGCTCTCGTCCACAGCAGGGACCCGGGCAGCACCGATAGCACGCCGCCGACCGCCAGGCTGGCCTGGACGCCGGGCGTTCCGCCCCCGCTCACCAGGGCGGTCGTGCCGGCGGCGGTGGTGCCGAAGAGGGACTTCGTCGACGAGGGAGTCGGCGAGCTGGTCCCCGTCGGGCCGTGGTCGGGCCAGTGGTGGACGTCGGCTGGCAGCCTCCGGGGAACACGCAGCCCGTCGTGGGGGACGTGCCGGTCGACGGGGACTGGGTCGGTGCCCCCCTTGTTCTTACCGGGGCAGAAGAATCCCTTGCACGGCTTCTTGGGCGGCGTCGGCTTCTTCTTCTTCGGCGGGGACTTGGGCACCTGGTTCCAGGTCGACCCGGTGAACTGCGGCGCCAGGAACTGGTTGACCGGCAGCTTGGCGAACTCGGCGTCCGCGAACGTGCTCCAGATCTTGGCCGGCCAGTAGCCACCGAAGCCACCCTGCGCGTTGCCGCCCAGGTTGTTCAGCGTCTCGGGGTTCGGCTTCTTGTGCGCTTCATCCAGGAAATCGCCCTGGTCCTTAGTGAAGATGCCGATGCTGAGCGCGTACTGCGGGATCGCGCCGATGAAGAACGCGGTCCTGTTGCTGGTCGTCGTTCCGGTCTTGGCGATGATCGGCCGCACCGAGGCCTGGTCGATCATCCCCGCGGCGGTGCCGTTCGGTCCCCGCACCACCGTGGTCATCGCGTACTGGACCTGCGACGCCTCGCCCGGGGTCAGCACCTGCTGCACGGCGTACTTGGTCGGAATCGGGCTGCCGTTCGGCGGGGTGATCGACACGACGGCGTGCGCCGCGTGGTAGGTACCGCCGTTGTCGATCGTCGCGAGCATCGTGTCTTGCTCGTTGATCGTCAGGGCGGCGGTGCCGAGCGCCAGGCCGACCTCGCCGTGCATGTCGCCCAGGCCGGAGCCTGCCGGGTAGGCCGTGGTGTCGACGCCCAGGGTCTTGGCCAGGCTGATGATGCTGTCCGTGCCGACCCGGTGCGCCAGGTCGGTGAACGCGGTGTTGGAGGACTGGGCGAACGCGCTCTGCACGTTCAGCGGGCCAAGGTTGCACATGCAGTCGTTGTTGAACGGGAAGGACGACTGCATCGCCTTGGACTTGTCGGTGGTAGACAGCGCCATGCGGTCTTCCTGCGTCGTGTCCGGCGGCACGTACAGCGGGCTCGATGCCGTTGAGCGTGCTCGTCTTCACGTTCATGCCCTGGATCACCGCCTCGGACAGCACGTACGGCTTGAACGAGGACCCGACCTGCTCGCGGGCGTACACCGCGTTGTTCAGCTGGCAGTCGAACTTGGCGCACTGGGCGGTGGGCAGGTTCATGCCGGGCCCGCCGTAGATGGCGAGGATGGCCCCGGTCTGCGGATCCTGGAGCTCGGCGCCGACCCTGGCGTAGTCCGGCAGCGCGCCGCCGTCCTCCTTCATCAGCGCCTCGTTCTGGCGGATCGCGGCGTTCAGCTCGTCCTCGTCCTGCCGGTTGAACGTGGTGACGATCTTGTACCCGCCCTTTTCCAGTTCGGGGAGGGAGTAGCCCTGCGCCTTGAGCTCGTTGGCGACGACGGTCATGTCGTAGGAGGCCCACGCGTCGCTCGAGCTCGCCGCCGTGCCGTACTGCGGTGAATAGGTACTCGCGTCGGTCTTCAGCGCCGGGAACTTCTGGGCGGCGGCCTGGGCCGGGGTGAGCTTGCCCATCGTCACCATGCCCTGCAGCACGTAGTGCCAGCGCGCGATGAGCTCGGGCCGGTACTGCTTGTCGGGGTAGTTCGCGGGCTGCTGGATGATGGCGGCGATGACCGCGTCCTGGGCGACGTTCAGCTTGTCCACCGGCTCGCCGAAGTAGGTCTGCGACGCCGCCTGGACGCCATAGGCGTTCTCGCCCAGGTAGATGGCGTTCATGTAGTGCTGCAGGATCCAGGGCTTGCTCTCGGACTTCGCCAGCTTCATCGCCACGAAGATCTCCTTGATCTTCCGGCTCGTGGTCTGCTGCGTGCCGATGTCGGTGGAGCTGTAGTACTGGCGGACGAACTCCTGGGTGATCGTCGAGCCGCCGGAGAGGTTCCCGCCGCTGCTGGTGATGTCGTCGTACGCGGCGCGGATGATGCCGGTGGGCGAGATGGCGCCCTCGGTCCAGAAGCTGCGGTCTTCCGCCGCGAGCACCGCGTCCTGCAGGTTCACCGGGATCTGGGCGTATTCCAGGTTCGTCCGGTCGACGACGCTGAACGTGCCGAGCTGGGTGGCGCCGTCGCTGTAGTAGACGGTCGAGTTCTGGTCGTTGATGCCGGTAGCGGAGCGACGTGGGGACGGCGGTGCTGCTGTACAGGTAATAGAAGGCGCCGACGATGGCGAGGATAAAGAGGCCGAAGGCCGCGCCCGAGATGGCCAGTGCCTTCTTCCATGTCCAGTGCCGCCACCAGTCGCCCTTGCGCTTGGCCCGCGGCCCGCCCGGCTGACCCGGACCGCCGCCGGCCCGCGGCCGCCCGGGCCGCGACCACCGGGGCCACGGCCACCGGGCCCCTGCCCGCCCGGTCCGCGCCCGCCCGGCCCGTATCCCGGGCCGCCATAACCGGGACCGCCATAACCGGGCCGGCCGCGCTGGCCCTGGCCCGCCTGCGTCGCGTACGGATCGGGCATCTGGCCCTGGCCCTCTTGCGTCGCGTGGGGATCGGGCATGCCGTCGTGCCGCATCGCGGAGGACTGGCCGCCCCGGCCCGGAATGCGGTCGCTGACCGCGCGGAATGACCCGCTTATCTGCTCGCCGACGCTGCGGAACGACCCCGACCACTGGCCGGTCGCGGCGCGGAACCCGCCGGTCACCCGGTCCAGGCCGCGCCGGATCTCACCCGCGTACCCGCCCCATCCCGTATCCTGGCGTCCCCGGCCACCCTGGCCCGCGGGGTTCCAGCTGTTGCCACCCCAGTCGTCGGCGTCGGCGGCGCCGTTGCGGCCAGCACTGTGCCTGCCGCCGGCCTGCCTGCCGTCGCGTGAGTCACCGCCGCGCGCGTGATTGCCGCGTCCGCCGTTGTAACGGCCACCGCCGAAGCCGTCGCCCGCCGGCGCCACGGGCACCGCCCTGGCCGCACCGCCTGAGTCGCTCCAGAAGCCATCGTCGTCCCAGCCTCGGCGCGGGGACTGCTGCCTGCCACCGCCGGCCGGCTGGGCGTACCCGCCCGACTGCTGGCCACCCCGGTAGCCGCGCTCTGCCTGCTCCTGGCCGCCCCGCCCGCCGTGACTGCCCGGCCGGCGCTGGCCGCCGTTATCGGCTCGTGGCCCTGCGTATCGGCCTTGCTGCCGTGAGTAATCGCCTTGTCTATCGGAGTACTGCCCAGCGGGGTACTGCTGCGAAGATTGCCTCCGGCCCGCGTACCCATCCTGGTAGCCGCCACTGTCTCGGCTGCCGTTGGCGCTCGCGCTAGATCCCCGCCCCCCAGCGGGCCAGTCAGGCCCGTCAAAGTTGTTGCTACTCACACGTCCTCGCTGTGGCTGTGGGCGAGCTCGTCGTCGCTCAATTCCGACCTGGGATGACGAACCCACACGTTACCTCGTGCGATAACCCGCGCTCGCGGGCCAGCGCACGCTTGTTGCGTGCTTCAGCTCGGAACGACCGCGCTACGCGCGTAGTCATCCCCGCCCATCACTGGCCACTGCCCGCTCGGCGTCCGCGGCGAGCGGGCGGCTCGCCAGTGCCTAGAACATACGACGTAGCAAGGTGGTTCCACCCACAACTTTGGCAGACCTCGACCACATAGACCCGGAATTCTCCGTATTCGGTAGCCATCTCGTCCAGTTCGGGACCCCTCTTGACCCGTCCCGCGTACTGTCCGAGTTCGTCCCCGTACACATAGGTGACGTGTGTGACTTTCGTCTTACGGCAGATGGGACACCCGACTTCCGTCGCCTCGCCGTGGTACTTCGCGGCCCTGAGCAGGTACGGGTGGGCGTCGCAGACGTCGGTCACGGGGGTGCGGCCCGCGCGGACGGCGGCCACGGTCGCCCGCCGGGCGAGCCCGTACTCCACCACTGATCGCCGTGCGGCCATGTCCCTCAGCGTAACAGCGGCCTTCCCAGAGGAGGGCGGTCTCCGCCCGACCCTGGCCGGGGAGTATGGGGGGCTGAGTCCCGACATGCCGGGGGGCAGGGGGTCGCCCCGCCGGGGAGGACGGGGGGGTCCGGGGGGGTGCCCCCGGGAGAGGGGGGGTCCGGGGGGTCGCCCCCGGGATGACGGGGGGGTCCGGGGGGTCGCCCCCCGGGAGGAAGCTGTGTATGCTGTGTGCGCAACATCCGATATATCGAACCGAGATATCGACCTGAGATATCAGGACGAGCTATCGGGAAGAGATATCGGCGAGATACATCCGAACCCTACCCACTGGGGGATACCGTGGGCCGCAACCGGACTGGCGTGCTGGAGTTCGCTGTGCTTGGGCTGCTGCATCGGACGCCGATGCACGGCTACGAGCTGAGCAAACAGCTGAACTCCCTGCTCGGCGCGTTCCGTGCGCTGTCTTACGGAACCCTCTACCCCTGCCTCAACAAGCTGTACGAGGAGGGCCTGATCGCCAAGGAAGGCGACGTGCTCGCCGCAGCCCGGAGCGCCGCCGCAGCCCGTGGCGGTACGGCCAGGTCTAGCGCGACCAGGGGCAGGTCGAAGATCGTCTACCGGCTGACCGCAGAGGGCAAGGAGCGGCTGCAGGACCTGCTCGCCGAGTCCGGCCCGGCTTCCTGGGAAGACGACGAGTTCGGCGTGCATTTCGCGTTCTTCGGACAGACCCGGGCCGACATCCGGCTGCGGATCCTGGAGGGCCGACGGAGCCGACTCGAAGAGCGCGTGGAAGGCGTGCGGACGGTCCTCGCCCGCACCGCCGAACGGGTGGACAGCTACACCCTTGAACTCCAGCGCTACGGACTTGAGTCGGTGGAGCGCGAGGTGCGGTGGCTAAACGAGCTGATCGCCTCGGAGCGGCGGTCAGAGGTGAGCAGCGCGGACGGGTCTCACCCGTCAGCGGGCCGGACCGATAGTGATCCCTTGAGTGAGAAGGAGTAACCCTTATGGGTGCAGTGTCTGCCAAAACAGTGCGTGTCGCCATCGTGGGGGTGGGCAACTGCGCTAGTTCGCTCGTGCAGGGCCTTGAGTATTACAAGGACGCCGCCGACGACGCTCGCGTGCCTGGCCTCATGCACGTGCGGTTCGGTGACTACCACGTCTCCGACATCGAGATCGTCGCCGCGTTCGACGTGGACGCCAAGAAGGTCGGCGCGGACGTCTCCGAGGCCATCTTCGCCAGCGAGAACAACACGATCAAGTTCGCCGAGGTGCCGCCGCTCGGGGTGACCGTGCAGCGCGGCCCGACGTTCGACGGTCTGGGCGAGTACTACCGTGAGATCATCACCGAGTCCGATGACCCGGCCGTGGACGTCGTCGCGGCGCTGCGCGAGGCACGGGCGGACGTGCTGGTGTCGTACCTGCCGGTGGGATCGGAGGAGGCGGACAAGTTCTACGCCCAGTGCGCCATCGACGCCAAGGTCGCGTTCGTCAACGCGCTGCCGGTGTTCATCGCCTCTGACCCGGTGTGGGCCGCGAAGTTCACCGAGGCGGGCGTTCCCATCGTCGGCGATGACATCAAGTCCCAGGTCGGCGCGACCATCACGCACCGCGTCCTGGCCAAGTTGTTCGAGGACCGCGGCGTCGAGCTGCTGCGCACCTATCAGCTCAACTTCGGCGGCAACATGGACTTCATGAACATGCTGGAGCGCAGCCGACTGCAGTCGAAGAAGATCTCCAAGACCCAGGCGGTCACCTCCCAGATCCCCCACGAGATGGCGAAGGCCGACGTCCACATCGGCCCGTCCGACCACGTGCCGTGGCTGGATGACCGCAAGTTCGCGTACGTCCGGCTCGAGGGCAAGTCCTTCGGCGACGTGCCGCTGAGCCTGGAGTACAAGCTCGAGGTCTGGGACTCTCCCAACTCGGCTGGCGTCATCATCGACGCCCTGCGCGCGGCGAAGATCGCCAAGGACCGCGGTATCGGCGGCCCGGTCGTCTCCGCCAGTTCCTACTTCATGAAGTCCCCGCCCGAGCAGTTCGGCGACGACGTCTGCCGCGACCTGGTCGAGAAGTTCATCGCGGGCGAGGCCTGAGCGACCCCGTTTCCCTGATCCCCAACGGAATCGGCGAGTCGCGACTTCATCCCTGGTCGCGCCCGGCTGATTCCGTTGGGGATTCTTGAGGTTAAGCTCGGCAAGTGCCGGAAAACGCCGGGCCGCTCCAGGCGGAGCAGTCACCCGCCAGTCGGTCCCGAAGGTCATCGTTCGGGGCTGACCTGCGGGTCGTGCTGGCCGAGCCGGAGTTCCGCAAGCTCTTCGCCGTCCGGCTGGTCGCCCAGGGCGGCGGCGGCGTCTTCAACGCCGGCTTCGCGGCGTACGCGTTCTTCAGCGCCACGACGTTCCCCAACCCGGTCTCGGCGGTCGAGGCGTTCGTGGTGCTCTACCTGCCCTACTCGCTGATCGGCCCTTTCCTCGGCGTCTTCATCGACCGCTGGTCGCGGCGCCAGATCATCTTCTGGGCGTCGATGGTCCAGGCGGCGATGGTGACGGTCGCCTCCCTCGTCGTGGTCTCGGGCCAGACGCAGCTCCCCTTCTACATCTGCGTGCTGGCCATCCTCGGCGCGGGCCGGTTCTTCCTCGCGGCGCTGAGCGCCGCTACCCCGCACGTCGTGCGGCCCGACAAGCTGATGATGGCCAACTCGGTCGCGCCGACGTGCGGCACGATCATCGGGTTCGTCGGCGGGGTCGCCGGCCTTGGCCTGCGCGGCGCCCTGGGCGGCAGCAACGCGGGCGCGGCGACCACGCTGCTGGTCAGCGTCGTGTTCTACGTGCTGGCGGGCCTGCTGGCGCTGCGGATGGGCCGCGACACCCTGGGGCCGGACACCCTGGCCTCCGGCCACGCGGCGCGGGCCGGCATCGGGACCGAGATCGCCGGGATCGCCCGCGGCCTGTGGGCCGCGCTGCGCCACCTCACCCAGCGGCGCAAGGCCGCCTACGCCCTCGGCTCGGTCGGCGTGCACCACGCGCTCTACGGCGTCCTGCTCATGCAGGCCCTGCTGCTGTACCGCAACCTGCTGTACCCGGGCGGCAACGGAGACGCCGCGCTCCATCACGTGACGGAGCTGGTGGCGGCCTCGGCGATCGGCTTCGGGCTGGCCGCGCGTGGTCATCTCAATGGGCACCAAGCGGATGAGCACGGATGCCTGGATCACGATGTGGCTCGCCATCGGCGGGGTGGCGACGCTGGCCCTCGGCCCGACGTTCAGCGAGGCGCCGTTCCTCGTCCTCGGCTTCCTCATGGGGCTGTCCGCGCAGTGCGTGAAGATCTGCGTCGACACGACCGTGCAGCGGGAGGTCGACGACGCCTACATGGGCCGGGTCTTCTCGCTGTACGACATGGTCTACAACGTCAGCTACGTGGTCGGCCCGGCGATCGCCGTTCCGTTCCTGCCCGGCCACCGGCAAGTCCTACGGCGTGGTGATCGTGATCGGGGCGGGCTACCTGGCGGCGGCGGTGATCTACGCGACGCTCACGGTCCGGCGGGCGGCTGGATCCCCTCCGCCCGCGCCCACCGCAGCAGCTCGGCGATAACCCGGTCACGGCCCAGCAGCCCCTCGTCCATCCGCAGGTCAAGGACGAACTTCCTGGCCTTGCCGACGAGCGGGCCCGGCCGCAGGCCAAGCAGTTCCATGATCTCGTTGCCGTCGATCTCCGGCCTGATGGCGTCGATCTCCTCCTGCTTGCGCAGTTCCTCGATCCGCTCTTCCAGGCCGTCGTAGGCGGCGGCCAGCCGGGCGGCCTTGCGCGCGTTCCGCGTCGTGCAGTCCGCCCGGGTCAGCGCGTGCAGCCGGGTGAGGAGCGGGCCGGCGTCGGTCACGTACCGGCGCACCGCGGAGTCGGTCCACTCGCCCTCGCCGTAGCCGTGGAATCGCAGGTGCAGTTCCACCAGCCGGGACACGTCGGTTATCACGTCGCGGGGGAACTTGAGCTCGGTCAGCCGCTTGCGGGCCATCTTCGCGCCGACGACCTCGTGGTGGTGGAAGGCGACCTTGCCGCCGGGCATCAGCGTCCGGGTGCGCGGCTTGCCGATGTCGTGCACGATGGCGGCGAGCCGGAGCACGAGGTCTCGCTCGAGGCCGTACCGCGGCTCCAGTGCGATCGCCTGGCGCAGCACGGTCAGCGAGTGGGTGTACACGTCCTTGTGCCGGTGGTGCTCGTCGACTTCCATCCGCAGCGCGGGGATCTCCGGGATCACGTGGGCCGCGACGCCGGTGCCGACGAGCAGGTCGATGCCGTAGGCGGGGTCCGTTGCGATCATGAGCTTGGTCAGCTCGTCGGTGATCCGCTCCGCGGAGACGATCGACAGCCGGGACGCCTGGGCGGTCATGGCGGCCTGGACGTCATCGGCCACGGTGAAGCCCAGCCGGGCGGCGAACCGGGCGGCGCGCAGTATCCGCAGCGGGTCGTCATCGAAGGAGGCCTCCGGGCTGCCCGGGGTCGTGATGACCTTGTCGTGGAGGGCGCCGAGCCCGTCGAAGGGGTCAACCAGCTCATACGACGGCAGCCGCGCCGCCATGGCGTTCATCGTGAAGTCGCGCCGGCGCAGGTCCTCGGTCAGCTCGGTGCCGTACCTGACCTCCGGCTTGCGCGAGTGGCGGCCGTAGGCCTCGCTGCGGTAGGTGGTGATCTCGAAGATCGTGTCCCGCTTGCGCAGGCCCACGGTGCCGAACTCGATGCCGACCGTCCAGGTCTTGTCCGCCCACAGGCGGGTGATCTCCAGGACTTCCTCGGGCGTGGCGTTCGTGGTGAGATCCAGGTCACCGGGGATGCTGCCGAGGAACGCGTCCCGCACCGGGCCGCCGACCAGCGCCAGCTCGCGGCCGGCCCGCTCGAACAGCTCGCCTAGCTCTCCCGTCGCGGCCGGGGCAAGCGAGCGGAGCACGGTGCCAGCAGCCTTACGCTGGTCATCGGTGACCATCGAATTCATTCCTTCTCTCTCTCCCCGCCCGCCCATCCCCCGGCCGCGCCGCCCGCCCATCCCCCGGCCGCCCGGCCATCCCGGGCCGCAGTCGGCCTGCACCATTCATCGAACGGCAATAGCATGCCAATCGTGCGCACCGTCGTCCGTTTCCTGATTGCCGGCTTCCTCGCGGTCGCGGTGGCAGGCGTCGCCTGGTCGGCCCTCGCCGCTCCGGTGGCGCTCGCCGTGCCCGCCGCCGCGAAAGCGGGCCAGGACCTGCAATCACCCGCAACGATAGGGGCTGTCGGCAGCGGACTCACCGTCTCAATCGCCTCGGTGACTCCCCAGTTCGCCAGCGCGAACTCCGTCGTCCAGGTCAGGGGGACTATCACCAACGATACCGGGAAGCCGCTCGAAGGCGTCCAAGTGTTTTTGGAGACCTCGGCGACATGGTTCACCTCGCGGACCCAGATGGGCGAGTTCTCCAAGGGCGGGACCTACCCGCTTTACGCCGTCACGGGGAGCGAGTGGAACGCCCCGGCGACGCTGCACGGGCATGCCACCATGTCGTGGACCGCCTCGTACCACGTGGCGTCGCAGGGATACACCGCGTACGAGGTCTACCCCATCGAGGCGCAGGCGCTGTCGGACAGGTACGCGCAACTGGGGGAAGCCCGCACTTTCCTGCCGTACTGGCCCAGCTCGGGAAGCGCCGCACCGGACAAGCTGAACATCTCCTGGATCTGGCCGCTGATGGACGCGCCGCAGCAGGACGTGCCGCAGCAGGGCACCTGCTCCCGTGACCTGGCGACCAGCGACCTCGCCGCCAGCCTCGCGCCGGGGGGAAGGCTGAACGGGCTGCTGGCCGCCGGGCTGCGGTACGCCGACCAGCACCAGCCTCACCTGGGCGGTCGATCCGGCGCTTGCTTTCCGACGCCTCGGTCATGACCCGGCGCTACAAGGTGGGCGGTGACGCGGCGTGCACCGGGACCCAGGGCATGCCGGCCAGCCGGGCGGCTACCGGCTGGCTCAATGAGCTTCGAGACCGGCGCGGCCAGCGAGCAGGTATTCGTGACCCCGTACGCGGACCCCGACGTGTCCGCGCTCGTCCACGCCGGCCTGGACGGTGACCTGGCCCGCTCCTACGCGCTCGGCGACAGCGAGGCGCAACGGGTTCTCGGCCAGCCGGCCGGGACCGGGGCCGCGATCGCCTGGCCGCCCGGCGGCGCGGCGGACGCGAGCGTGCTGACCAGCCTGGCCCGTAACGGCGATGTCGGCACCATCGTGCTGAGCAGCAGCGAGATGCCCGCGCTGCCGACCCCGACCGACCGTAACCCGGCAGACGACGCCGTGACCAGCGTCCCCAACGGGATCGGCACCACGATGAACGTGCTGCTGGCCGACTCCGGGATCAGCGCGGACCTCGGCAGCGCGGGCGCGAAGTCGCCGGCCGCCGCCGTGTTCAGCGTCGAGCAGGACTTCCTCGCGCAGACCGCGATGATCGTCGCCGAGGCGCCCAACGACACCCCGCGCTCGGTCGTGATCGCGCCGCCGCGCCGCTGGGATCCCTCGGAGAGTGAGGCGGCCGCGCTGCTGCGGCTGACCGACGACGCCCCCTGGCTGCGGCCGGTGGCGCTGGCGAAGCTTTCCGGCGTGGTCGGCGCGCACGCCGGCAAGACGCACCGCAAGTCGCTTCCCGGCAGCGCGCTGGCCCCCGAGGAGCTCAGCGCGGGCTACATGAACATGGTCAAGTCAGACAAGTTCCTCGCGGCCCTGTACCTCTCGCTGCTCTACAAGCCCAGCATCCCGACCACCAACGGCGTGCTGGCCGCGGTCGCCGCTACCGAGTCAAGCGCCTGGCGCGGGCGATCAAGCCCGGGCGGATGGACGGCTCTGCGCAGCCTGATGTCCTACGTGACTGAGCGCGAGAAACAGGTGAAGATCATCAGCGGGAACAAGGTGGTGCTCGGGGGGACCTCGGGCGTCACCCCGGTCTCGGTGTCCAACGGGCTGGACGCCGCCGTCCAGGTCAAGGTGCGCGCCCTGGTTCCGGCGGGCAGCCAGATCTCCATCGGCGACCCCAGCACGGTGGTCATGATCGCCCCGCAGCAGACGCAGATCGTCCGGCTGCCCGTGCACTCCGCGGCGCTCGGCTCCACCCTGGTGCAGCTACAGTTGGTGACACAGAACGGGACGCCGCTGGGCAAGACGCAATCGTTCAGCATAGAGTCGACTCGGTTCGGGCGGGCACTACTGATCGTGATCGCCGCGGCACTGGGAGTGCTCGTGCTATCGTCCCTGGCGCGGTGGATACGTCGGGCATGGCATGAGGGCGTCAGCGATGCTGACGGCAGATCAGGAGGAACCGGATGAGTAGGCCGACCCGGCCCGCCGGCCCGCCCCCGGAGGAGGCTCACCCGGGCTCGGAGCAGGGCGATTCCGCACCTCCCCCGCCGCCGACCCGCGCGCTCGGCGCGCCCTACGTTCACGCCACGCCATCAGGGCACCGACCCGCCGGGGCCGTACCCGCCCGGGCCGGTGACGCCGCCGCCACCGCCAGGACCGGCACGGTCGGGTGCCTCGCCGCCGGATGCCGGGCGGCCCAGGCCGTCTTTTACGCCCCGCCCGGCCCACACCCCAGACCCCCCGCCCGGCCACACCCCAGACTCCCCGCCCCACCACGCCCCAGACGCTCCGCGCTACCTCGCCTCAGGTGCCCCGCTCGACTTCGCCCCAGGCCTCTCACGCGGGACCGCCCGGTACCGCTCCGCCTGGTAGCGCCCCGCCAGGCCGGGACGACCAGCGGCGCGATGCCCCGCGCCGGGCCCCGGCACGGCGACCGGCAGCGCACCGAGGGGCGGGTACGGCCCACGTTCACGCCGCGCGAGGGATACGTCCCGCCGCCGCCTGATGCGCGGCGCCGGGCGGCGGCGTACCCGCCGCCTACCGCGTTCCTCCCGCCACCCGGGTTCCCGCAGCCCACCCAGGTCATCGACATGCCCAGGCCCGGGGCCGCCCCGGAGGCACCAGGGCTCGCGCCGGATGCCGATACTAGCCCCAACCTGAGGCGCTCCGCCAAGGTAATGGCGCTTGGCACGCTGGCGTCACGGCTGACCGGCTTCCTGCGCACGCTCGTGTTCGTGACGGCACTGGGCGAGCTCGGCCTGGCGGACGCGTACAACAACTCCAACACGCTGCCGAACACCGTCTACTACCTCATGCTGGGCGGCATCTTCACCAGCGTGGTCGTCCCGATGCTCGTGCAGGCGGCCAAGAACGACCCGGACAAGGGCGAGGCCTACGCCGAGCGGATCTTCACCCTCGGCGTCATCGCCCTGCTGATCGTGACCGTGGTCGGGCACCCTGCTCGCCGGGCCGCTCGTGGACCTGTACGCGGGCACCGGCGGCCGGCCGGGGACCGAGGCGGCGGCCGAGCACCACCTGATGGTGATCTTCGCGTACTTCTTCATCCCGCAGATCTTCTTCTACGGGATGGACTCGCTACTTGGCGCGATCCTGAACGTGCGCGGCAGGTTCGGCGCCAACATGTGGACGCCGGTGATCAACAACGTCATCGTCATCCTGGTCGGCGTCCTATTCATCGTCATGTTCAACAACGACACGGACCCGAAGACCCTGCCGACGAGCGGCCTCCTGCTGCTGGGCATCGGCACCACGGCCGGGATCGTCGTCCAGTCGATCTGCCTTTTCCCGGTGCTGCGCCGGGCCGGGTTCAGCATGCGGCTGCGGTGGGACCTGCGGTGGTCGGAGGTCAGCGACATCGGGCGGCAGGCGGGCTGGCTGCTCGGCTACGTCATCTCGCAGTGGGCGGGAAACCTGGTCGTGCAGCGGGTCGCCAACGAAGCCGGGCAGCACGCGGCGGCGCCGGCACCGGGTACTCGGCTTACTCCTACGCGTGGTCGCTGTTCCAGCTCCCGTACGCGATCGTGGGCATCTCCGTGATCAGCGCGCTGCTGCCGAGGATGAGCGGGCACGCCACCGACCGGCGGTACTCACTGGTCCGGGAGGACTTCTCCAGCGGGGTGCGCCTCGCGTCGGTCATCGTGGTGCCCGCGGCGGTCTTCCTCGCCGTGCTGGGCGCGCCGCTGTGCGAGTTGCTGTTCTCCTACGGTGCATTCCACCGTCAACGACGCACGGTACATCGGCGAGATGTTCGGCGTGTTCTCGCTCGGCCTGGTGCCGTTCATGCTCACGCAGCTGCAGCTACGGGTGTTCTACTCGTTCCACGAGAACCGGACCCCGGCGATTATCGGCGTGGTCATGCTCGCCGTCGGGATCGTCGGCGACCTCGTCGCGCTGACCGTGCTGCCCCCGCAGCACGTGGTCATCGGGCTGGCCGTCGCCTACGGCCTGGTGACGCTCTCCGGCGCGGTGATCGCCTGGCCGCTGCTGCTGCGCCGGGTGGGGAGCCTCGACGGCTGGCGGATCACCCGCAGCCTCGTCCGGATGTTCCTGGCCACCCTGCCCGGGCTGGCCTTCATCCTCGCGACGATGGCCCTCTTCCGCTCGTTCCTGAGCCAGGGCCCGGTTTACGGGTTCCTCACCACCGTGATCGGCGGTGGCGGGGCACTGCTCCTGTACGCGGTCTGCGCCCGGCTGCTCAAGGTCGAGGAGTTCCGCGTCTTCATCGGCGCGCTGGCCGGGAGGCTGGGCCGGTAGCGGGGCGGCCGGGGATGTCATCCGGGACTCAGATATTACGAACCAGCGGCAACTTGGTCACGGTGCGACTGATTCTTGATGACATGCGCATGACTGTATCTGGAACACTCTAGGCAGGGCTGGGCTAACATGTGACACACTGTGTGTGCTGGCACGAGATATCGACGGTATTCGCGCAAAACGGCGAGTCGGTCCGCTCACCCAGTTCGCATGCCGGAACCCGCATCCGGGATTGCGTTGGACATTAGCATGAGAGGTACCGTGGAGCAGTCCGCTCGGTGGTCATGAACATCCGGGGCTGGAAGGAGGCCGAGAGCCGGCCCCGCTCTTGGCGCTGACGATGAGCACGTACACCTCAGAACCCGGAACCCGGCTCGCCGGGCGGTACCGCCTAGTGGACCAGGTCAACGCAGGCAGCGGCTGGATCATGTGGAAGGCCATGGATGAGACGCTCGCCCGGCCGGTGACCGTGCTGACGTTCGCCGCGGGATTTCCCCGGGTGGCCGACGTAGTCACCGCCGCACGGGCCGCCGGCAGGCTCTCCGACCCCCGGCTGGCCCAGGTATTCGACGTCGAGGACTCCGGACAGGGTGCCTATGTCGTCATGGAGTGGGTAGTCGGCGACACCCTCGAGGACCTGGTCGGGAACGGCCCGCTTGATGTCGGGCGGGCATGCGCGATGATTATCGACGTTTCCCGTGCGCTTGCCAGCGCCCACGGGGTCGGGCTCGCGCACCTGTGCCTGACTCCCAGGTCGCTGCGGTGGACGCGCACGAGCGGCCCGAAGATCACCGGTCTCGGCATCGACGCCGCGCTGGCCGGCGCCACCTTGACCGGGGTGGCGACCGAGGACCCGGCGCTCGCCGACACTCAGGGCCTGGCATCGCTGCTTTACGCCGCGCTCACCGGCTACTGGCCGGGCGAGACGCAGACCGGGCTGCCGCCCGCCCCCGACACGGACGGCGGTCCCTGCACGCCGCGGCAGGTGTCGCCCGAGATCCCGCCGCCCATTGACGCCGTGATCTGCCGCGCGCTGCTGCAGCGTCCCACCCGGCATGAGCCGCCGATCCTCACCCCGGCCACGTTCGCCGACGCGCTGGCCGCCGTGGCGCCCCCGGTGCCGCTGCCCGAGCCGGCCCCGCCGGCCTGGGGCGCCGGCCGCGCGGTCGCCGGCGACCGGCGGGTATCCGGCCGGCGCCCGAGGACCCGTCGGGCTGGAGGCCGCAGAACCTGGGGCGCACCGGCACCATGCCGACCCCTCATCGCCGGCAGCGGGCCGAGCGCAGCATGGCGGCCCGTGGCGTTGTCGGGCGTGGTGGCCGTGCTTGTCCTCGTGGCCATCGCCGCGGTGGTCTGGGTGATCAGCAACAGCACGAACAAGGGGTCCTCCTCCGTGGCCGGCCGCCAGACGGCGTCGGGGCCGGGTACCTCCTCGGCCGCGGCCTCCGTGGCGCTCAAGCCGGTCAGCGACGGCACGTACAACGCCTTCAAGCCGGACAACAACGAGGACTCCGAGAGCAAGGCCAACGCCATCGACGGCAATCCGACGACGGCGTGGGCCACCCAGTGGTACCAGACCGCGCAGTTCGGCGGCCTCAAGTCGGGGACCGGCCTCATCCTCGACATGGGCAAGACGGTCAAGCTGAGCCAGGTCGAGGTCCTCTTCAGCGCTAAGTGCTGCACTAGCGCCGAGATCTTCATCGGGAACACCAACACGGTTTCCACCGCGGCCTTCTCCTCGTTCACGAAGGTGGGATCCGCGTCCAACGTCTCGGGTGACGACAAGTTCCCCATTAGCAGTGCCGCCACCGGCCGTTACGTGATCGTCTGGTTGACCAGCCTGCCGCCAGCGCTGCCAAGCTCTGGCGCCCCGTCCGGCACCTTCCAGGGGCTCATCTACGAGGTCTCCATGCGCGGCACGCCCGCTTCCGGGTAACGGGCGGGGGACGCCGAAGGTGGGGCGGCGGAAAACGGATGAGATCGGCATCGGATGCGCGGTAGTTGACGCCCATGACGTGTCCGTTGCTTCAGACGTTTACGAGGTCGAGGCGAGCGACGCCGAGTTGCTGCGTCGCCATGTCGCGGGCGATCCCGACGCGTTCAGCAGGCTGTTCCTCAGGCACCGGGACCGGCTGTGGGCCGTCGCGCTGCGCACCGCGTGCGATCCCGAGGACGCGGCGGACGCGCTCCAGGAGGCCATGATCTCCGCGTTCCGCCGGGCTGGTCACTTCCGCGGTGAGTCGGCGGTCACGACATGGCTGCACCGGATCGTCGTCAACGCCGCCGTCGACCGGCTGCGCCGCCGGTCCGGCCGGAACGCCAGCTGGCCCGGCGTGGAGGGGGGCCCGGACGACCAGGCGGCGGACGGGCAGCGGATGCCCTATTCGGTGGAGTCGGCGGACCTCAAGCTGGACGTTGACGCCGCCCTGCGCAAGCTGCCGCACCAGCAGCGGACCGCGCTGGTCCTCGTCGACATGCTGGGATACCCCGTCGCGGAGGTCAGCGTGATGCTCGGGGTATCCGTCGGCACGATCAAGAGCCGGTGCGCGCGGGGACGCGCGCGCCTGCTTCCCTACCTTTCGCACCTGCGTACTAATTCACCGGATGGGAGGGAACCAGCGCCCGGCCAGCAGCGTCTCATCTGAGCAGGAAGGAGACGCATGAGCCGGAAGCTAGGCCATCCCGCGCCGACGGCTCTCGCCAGCCATCGCGCCGGACTGCCCGGCGGCCGCCGCGGGCGCAGGCTCTCCGCGCACATCGCGCGCTGCCCGGACTGTGCCCGCGTCTGCGCGCAACTCGATGCCGTCACCGCCGCGCTGCGGGAAGCCCCCCGCCCATCGTTGCCGACGGCGGTCGAGTACCGGATCGTGATCGCCGTGACGGGCGAGGCCACACGACGGCAGAAGGGTCATCCGGGCAGCAGCCGGCGGGCTGGCCGCTCTCCGCTCGTGCCCTTCATCATCGCTCCCACGCTCACCGGGGCGCTCGCCGTGTGCGGGTGCGTTCTCCTGATGACAAGGACGATCCCCCTGGGCCCCACGGTGGCCGCCAGGCCGCCGGCGTCCAGGACGGCGCGGCCCGCGGCCCAGACGGGAGGCGGCCCCGCTTGGGCGGAAACCCCGGGCGAGCCGCACACGAGCAGCTTTCTGGTGACGGATAGCAATATCGCTTTCTACAAGGCGACGTTGCGAAGCCAGGTGCGTCAGACGCTCGCCGTCCAGGCGTCTCCCCCTGCTCAGGCCCGGGTGGCCGGTGCCCCCACAGCGGTCGAGGCTGTCAGCCCGCCGGAACCGGACGTCGGCTCGAATCCCGGTCCTGGCCCCGGCCCGGCCGACGGCGATTTTGACGCTGAGGTGCCGCCGTCGCAGGCCCTTGTCGGATGCGTGCTTCACCTGACCGGCGACGTGGCGCCCAGGCTCGTCGACCGGGGCACCTACCAGTCCGAGCAGGTCTATGTCATCGCCGTCACCGACGAGGCGTGGGTGGTGGGCATAGGCTGCACGGCCGCTCGCCCGAGCCTGATTACGTCGGTCGGGCTCGGGTAAGCCCGTTGTGCCGTAGGCCGCCCGCTCGGGAATCTAAGCGCCCTAGTATCCGTTTAGGGGGTGCGATGCTTGAGAGAGGCGGCATGCAGTGACCGACGTAAGAGACGTCATCATCATTGGTTCTGGGCCGGCCGGGTATACGGCGGCTATTTACGCGGCGAGGGCGAAGCTCAGCCCTCTCGTCTTCGAGGGTTCAGTCACCGCTGGCGGCGCGCTGATGAACACGACCGACGTGGAGAACTTTCCTGGTTTTCCCGACGGGATCCTCGGCCCTGACTTGATGGACGGGCTGCGTAAGCAGGCGGAGCGGTTTGGTGCCGAACTGGTGGCTGATGATGTCGTGGAAGTCGACCTGTCCGCGACGCCGAAGGTCGTGAAGACGGCGACCGAGACCCACCACGCTAAGTCTGTGATCATCGCCACCGGGTCCAAGTACCGTGAGCTCGGTATCCCCGGCGAGAAGTCCCTGTCCGGTCACGGAGTTTCCTGGTGTGCCACGTGTGACGGGTTCTTCTTCCGCGAGAAGGACATCGCCGTCGTCGGGGGCGGCGACTCCGCCTTGGAGGAGGCGACGTTCCTGACCCGTTTCGGTAAGTCCGTCACCGTCATCCACCGGCGCGACGAGCTGCGCGCCTCCAAGATCATGCAGGACCGGGCGATGGCCAACCCCAAGATCGCGTTCCTGTGGAACAGCGAGGTCGTGGAGGCGGTCGGCGACCAGAAGCTCAGCGCGCTGCGCATCCGCAACATCAAGACGGGCGAGGAGAGCCTGCTGCCGGTCGGCGGGCTGTTCGTTGCCATTGGCCACGATCCGCGGAGCGAGCTGTTCGCGGGGCAGCTTGCCACCGACCCCGAGGGATACCTCCTCGTCGAGGAGCCTTCCACAAGGACGGCCATCACGGGCGTCTTCGCCTGCGGTGACGTCGTCGACCATACGTACCGGCAGGCGATCACCGCGGCGGGCAGCGGGTGCTCGGCCGCGATTGATGCTGAGCGTTGGCTCGCGAGCCAGGAGTCCTGAGTCCTTGCCGTCGTCAACTGCCGCCAGCCGCCGTCGGCTGGCCAGGCATCAGCCCCAGAGCTTCATTATCCCTACACGGAAGGTGTGATCAGAATGGGTACAACCAGGGCCGTGACCGACGCGACCTTCGACGCCGAGGTGCTGCAGAACAGCAAGCCGGTCATCGTGGACTACTGGGCCGAGTGGTGCGGCCCGTGCCGCCAGGTGGCACCGGTACTCGAGGAGATCGCGAGCGAGTACGCCGACAAGATCGACGTGGTCAAGCTCAACATCGACCAGAACCCCAGCGTCTCGACGCGGTACAAGATCATGGCCATCCCGACGATGAGCGTGTTCCGCAACGGCGTGGTCGTCAAGCAGATCGTGGGGGCCAAGCCTAAGGCGGCCTTGCTTCGCGAGCTGTCGGAGTACATCTAACAGCGCCACCGCGCGGTGCGCGGAAGCGGCAGGAGACCCCGGTTCGCCGGGGTCTCTGTGTTTTCCGGGGTCTCTGTGTTTTCCGGGAGGGTAGTCCCTCAGCCCTCGGCCCCCTGGTCCTGCAGCCCTGCGCGCACCGTTGGCGCGGTACGGGTCAATCGCGCGATCCACCTGCTGCCGCAGCCACCGCGAACGACCACGCTCTAGCACGACGCACAAACCCCCGACCCACCCACATCGCCACAGGCCAAACCCCCATGCTGCGGAACGGGTTGATCACGGGACCGGCGCACGTGGGGGGCGGAGGCTAGGAGGCGGCGACCGGGCGCAGGACTCGCTCTGGGGTCATCGAGCCGAGGAGTCTTTCCAGGGCGACTTCGACGTCTTCTCGCCAGGTGAGGGCGGTTCGCAGTTCCATCCGCAGGCGGGGGTGACGGTGGTGCGGGCGGACGGTTTTGAAGCCGACGGCCAGCAGGTGGTCGACGGGAAGCACGCACGCTGGGGCGGTCCACTGCTTGTCGCCGAATGCCTCGATGGCCTTGACCCCGCGGCGCGAGAGATCCTTGGCCACGCCCTGGACGAGCATCCGGCCCAGGCCCGCGCCGGAGAACTCGCTGAGCACCCGCGCCGTCATCAGCAGCACGGCATCGGCACTCACGGGACTCGTCGGGAACGCGACCGACCGGGGCACGTACTGCGGCGGCGCGAAGAGCACGAACCCCGCCGGCGTGCCGTCGACGTAGACGAGCTTCCCGCAGCTTCCCCATTCCAGAAGGACGGCCGATATCCAGGACTCCTTCTCCAGGGCGGTGTCCGTCCCCTCGGCACGGACCTTGCTCACCGGGTCAAGTTCCCAGAAGACGCAGGATCGGCAGTTCGAGCGGAAGGTCGCTCAGGTTGTCGAGCGTGATGTTAACAAGACGACGTGACATCCAGTTCCCCGGTAGACATGAGCTGCGCTCCCGACATCGTCCCCATTGTCGCATGCTACCCACCGGCACGTCTGAAATAGGCTCTAGGACTATGAGCACAGCGGCAATTCCTTCCACGTCCCGTAAGAGCTTCGGTAGCGACAATCACGCGGGAGTGCATCCGGCGATCATGGCGGCCATCGCCGAGGCGAACTCGGGCGATGCCATCGCCTACGGAGCCGACCCGTGGACAGAGCAGGCGACGGCGGAGCTGAAGCGCCTTGCTGGCGCCGGCGGTGAGGTGTACCTGGTCCCCAACGGCAGCGGGGCGAATGTGCTCGGCCTTGGCTTGCTCCTTGGCCGGCATGAGGCTGTCATTTGCGCGGACTCGGCGCACATCAATACCGACGAGTGCGGAGCGGCGGAGCGAATCCTGGGGACTAAGCTCCTCACGGTCCCCGCGGTGAATGGCAAGATCACCCCGGACCTCATCGAGTCCCGCCTAGTCGGCCGGGGCGACGAGCACTTCGCGCAGCCATCGGTGGTCGCCCTCACGCAGACGACGGAGTACGGCAGCTGCTACTCGCTCGCGGAACTCGCCGACATCCGCGACTTCTGCACGGCTCAGGGACTGCGGGTTTACCTCGACGGCGCCCGGCTGGCCAATGCCGTCGCTTACCTCGGCTGCGCTCTCGCGGACCTGGCGAAGTACGTCGACGTCTTCAGCTTCGGCGGCACCAAGAACGGGGCGATGGGCGTGGA
This sequence comes from uncultured Actinomycetota bacterium, assembly GCA_963735415.1. Lineage (GTDB taxonomy): Bacteria > Actinomycetota > Actinomycetes > Streptosporangiales > Streptosporangiaceae > Trebonia. The sequence continues at coordinate 99,527 of CAVTLB010000013.1, forward strand.
GGCCCTGGTCGTCATGTCCGAGCTGGACACGCCCAGCGCACCCTACCTGCGCAAGCAGCACATGCAACTCATCTCGAAGATGCGTTTCCTCGGCGCCCAGATGGGTGCCCTGCTCGCTGATGACCTGTGGCTCCGCAATGCGGCGCATGCTAACTCCATGGCGGCCAGGCTCGCCGGGGGCCTGGCCGGCATTCCCGGAGTCGACATCGTCTATCCAGTGCAGTCCGATGCTGTCTTCGCGCGCCTGGATAGCGGGCACATCGCCGCGCTCAGCAAGGACTGGATATTCCATGTGTGGGATGAGAAGTCGTCGGTCGTCCGCTGGATGACGGCCTTCGACACTCGCGAGTCCGACGTTGATGAGTTCCTCGCCGCCATCGCCTCAACGGCCGGGACCGAAACGGCTTAGCCGTCGGGCTGGTTTCACGTGAAACGGCCCTCCATGATGCGGCCCCGGAGTTCGGGCACGCCGCATACAGACTGGCCGTCGGCCGGGCGGCGGGCGACGCCCGGCCGTACCCCGTTTCACGTGAAACCAGACCCCGCTCGCTCCTTCCATTAGACTGACGTTCCCGGGTCCGAGACAACGACTCAAACCAGACGCATGCAGGGAGACTCAGTGGCACCGCAACGACGTGGTCTTGGTAAGGGACTCGGCGCACTTATACCGGAGACGAACCCATCCACTGCCGTTCCGGCGAGCACCAACCCGCCCGGATACACCCTGCACCACGCCGGCCCGTTCAGCGCGAGCCCGGCCGATGCGCCGCCGTCCGCGCCGGGCGAGCGTTCCTACGACCCGGCCCTCCGGCCGGTCGCGGGGGCATACTTCGAAGAGGTCGAAGTCGGGGCCATCGCGCCGAACCCGCGCCAGCCGCGCCGGACATTCGATGAGGACGCGCTCGACGAGCTAGCACTCTCCATCACCGAGGTTGGCCTCCTTCAGCCTGTCGTTGTTCGTCATCTCGGGGGCGGGCGGTATGAGCTCGTCATGGGCGAGCGCCGCTGGAGGGCTTCCCAGCGGGCCGGACTCACCGTGATTCCGGCGATCGTTCGCGAGACTCAAGACGATGCCATGCTGCGCGACGCGCTCATGGAGAACCTGCATCGCCAGCAGCTCGACCCGCTGGAGGAGGCCGCCGCCTATCAGCAGTTGCTCGATGACTTCGGCGCCACGCACGAGCAGCTTGCCCAGAAGGTCGGCCGGTCTCGCCCGCACATCAGCAATACTCTCCGGCTGCTCAACCTGCCGCCCGCCGTGCAAAAGCGCGTGGCGGCCGGAGTGATCAGCGCCGGGCACGCCCGCGCCCTGCTGTCGATCGAGGATCACCAGGCGCAGGAGCGTCTCGCCCAGCGCATCGTCGCGGAGGGGCTTTCCGTCCGGGCGGTCGAGGAGATCGTCGCGCTCGGCGACGAGAGCCCGTCCAAGACGCAGCGCAGGCCGCCGGCCAACCGGCCGGTCGCGCCCGCCCTGCGGGTACTCGCGGATCGCCTTTCTGATCGCTTCGAGACTCGCGTGAAGGTGGAGCTCGGCCAGAGAAAGGGCAAGATCACGGTTGAGTTCGCCACCATTGACGACCTCGAGCGGATCGTCAAGGCCATGGCGCCCGAGGACAGCGCGGGCGAGTCCCGGGAGCCGGCGGACTCCTAACCCGGCAGGTTCCTCGCCCGGCGGGCATCGCGCCGACCGGGCGGCATCCGGCAGGCAACCCAAGCTGGCAGGCAACCTGATCCGGCAAGCGGCGCGATCCCGTAGGGGAGCGGGATCCGGTCCGCGGTCAAGCCCGGAGTGTAGGGTGACCCGTGTGGGTATCGCCGCGCATATCGCCCGGCTGCGGGCCGCGGTCGGGCATGAGCTCCCTGCTCTTGCCATCGGTCTCTGTCTTGCCTGTCGGTGAAGACGGGCGGCTGCTGCTGGTTCGGCATGCCGGCCATGACGACGGGTGGGGTGTCCTTGGCGGTGCCGTCGATGTGGGCGAGTCGCCGGCCGAGGCCGCGGTCCGAGAGGCGCGCGAGGAGATCGGGGTCGATGTCAAATTGGTTCGCCTCATGGACGTGCTCGGCGGGCCGGACTACGAGGTCCGCTACCCCAATGGGGATCGCGTCTCCTACGTGACCGCGGTCTATCAAGCGCGCATCATCCATGGCTCCCCAGCGATCGCCGACGGCGAGCTCAGCGAGCTTGCCTGGTTCCGCCGGGAACAGCTACCCGGGTTGCAGCTGAGCAGGTCCTCGCGCGCGTTGCTTCGCGCCACCGGCTATCTCTGATCGGCCCGGCTGAGGACGCCCTGGGTGGCGCTGACCGTGACATGCCGCCGGCCGCGGGCAGGCGAGAGGGATGCGATGAGGTTGTCATCGATCTCGGCTGTGGGACTGGTCAGCCGACCGTACCGCTGGACGGCCGGGTTGCGGCGGGTGGCCGGCATCGGCCCGGAACCTGGCATGCTGGCGCGCACCCAGCCTCGGCCCGCCTTCGCGGACCCGGTCTGCCGGGCCGTGGCGCTGCTGCCCGGGCGTGTGCCGCCGCGGTAGGAGAACTGCCGCGTCTCACCCGATGAACCGAGATCGTTGGGCACGGTCGACTAGTGCGCAAGTCAGCTGGACGGTTAGTGGCGTTGAGGACCCGACAACACCGATTCCAGGCGGGCCGGCGGGGGATCTACTGGAGACGCGGAACCCGGGCACAGCGAGGTAAGTGAGTCCCGCGCCCGGTCTTCGCCGTCATCACATACGATCCGGCGTCGATGCGACAGGCTGGTGGTGCTGACAGGACCTGGTCGCGGTCGCCGCGTGAAGGTGGTCCTGTTACATCGCGCCTGAGCGCATCGCGAGCTCGCGGGCGGCCTCCGCGTAGGCCAGCGCACCGCTGGAGGCCGGGTCATAGGTGATGACCGACTGACCATAGCTCGGCGCCTCGGACACGCGGACGCTGCGCGGAATGATCGTCTGCAGGACCACGTCCCCGAAATGCGACCGCACATCGTCGGCCACCTGGGTCGCAAGCCGGGTGCGGCCGTCGTACATGGTGAGCAGGATCGTCGAGATGCGCAGCCGGTTGTTCAGGTGGCCGCGTACCAGCTCGACCGTGCGCAGCAGTTGCTCCAGGCCCTCTAGCGCGTAGTACTCGCACTGAATCGGGATGAGCACCTCCTCCGCCGCCACGAGCGCGTTCACCGTCAGCAGCCCGAGTGAGGGCGGGCAGTCGATCAGGACGTAGTCGAGGTTGGAGACGTCAAGCGACTGGATCGCGCGAGACAGCCGCTGCTCCCTGGCGACCATGGGAACGAGCTCGATCTCCGCGCCGGCCAGGTCGATGGTCGCCGGGGCGCAGTAGAGCCCGGGCATGTTCGGGACCTCAACCACGATCTCCGAGAACGGGCGCTCCTCGACGAGTGCGTTGTAGACCGATTCGACGCCCACATGGTGCTCGACATCGAGCGCGGTCGAGGCATTGCCCTGCGGGTCCAGGTCAACGACCAGCACACGGGAGCCATGCTGGGAGAGGCTGGCCGCCAGGTTGACCGCCGTGGTCGTCTTGCCCACGCCGCCCTTCTGGTTGGCGATCGTCATGATGCGGCACCGCTTCGGGTGCGGCCATTCGTCGCGCTGATTTCCTGCTCCGCGTACCTCGACGGCAGCCGCGGCTGCCTGTCCGATCGGGGTATCGGCCGGGTTCGTCCGGACCTCCGGCACAACCACCTCCGCGTTAGCTGAGACGAGCGGCGGGGTGTCACCCGCGGCCCCGCCTGGTCCTGGGGTTCCACGTGAAACCGCGGCGGACAGTGCCTGCCGTACCCGCTCAGAACCCGGGATGGTCGACGCATCCTGACCGTTCAACAGTGCACCTTTCGACTCTTCCGGCCTTCGCGTGAAGACATCCGCTCTGGCTGCCGCCCGGGCCATCCCAGCCCGGCATCGCCCGCCAACGGTCCCGCGGTTCCCCCGTCAGGCCAACCCAGGCCGTCTGCGGTGGGCACCAGCCTGCTCCTCTCGACCGCGTCCTGAAATGACAACACGTACTACCGTGGTCGCTGGTATGACCTTATCGCGGCCGACGTGCAGGATCTCCGTGCTACGCGCGCCAAGTCGCGACAATAGCGGCCGGGCGGCGGCTACTTCCTCCGCCGCGGACTCGCCCTTGATGGCGAGGATCTCGCCATCGGGCCGCAGCAGTCCCGCGGCCCAGCTCGCGAGCCGGTCAAGCGGGGCAACGGCGCGCGCCGTGACCACGTCTGCCCGGACCTTCCCTGAGTATTCCTCGGCGCGGCCGCGCACGACGGACGCGTTCTCAATCCCGAGCGCACTCCACGCACTCCTGCAGGAAGGCCACGCGTCGCAGCATGGACTCCAGCAGCACCACGTCAAGCTGCGGCCGGAGAATCGCCAGGACGATTCCTGGCAGCCCGGCGCCTGAGCCGATATCGACAAGCTGGCCGGTATCCGGCAGCAGCTCGGCGACGACCGCGCAGTTGAGCAGGTGCCTATCCCACAGGCGCGCGGTTTCCCGGGCCCGATGAGGCCGCGGGTCACGCCCTCGGTCGCCAGCAGTCCGGCGAACTCCGTGGCCACCCCGAGGGCATCTCCGAATACGTCGACGGCTGCTTGCGGGGGAGGAGGCGGCTCCGCGAGAGCCGGTCCCGCGCCAAGCCCGCCCTCCTCGGCCATTGCGAAGACCTCAGCCTACCGGGAAGACCACGACCCGGCGGTTCGGCTCCTCGCCTTCCGACTCACTGCGCAGTCCCGCGACGGCCACGGCGTCGTGAATGATCTTCCGCTCGAACGGCGACATCGGGGCAAGCTTCTTCGGCTCCCCGGTACGGGCGACCTCAGCGGCAACCGACTTGCCAAGGTCGGCAAGCTGGGTCCGGCGGCGTGCCCGGAACCCGCCCACGTCGAGCATGAGCCTGGCCCGCACCCCCGTCTGGCGGTGCACCGCGAGCCGGGTCAGCTCCTGCAGCGCCTCAAGGACTTCCCCGTCATCGCCTACCAGCTCATCGAGCGTGGCACCGACGACGGAGACGATCGCCCGGTCGCCCTCCACGTCCATGTCGATGTCGCCGTCGAGGTCGGCGATGTCGAGAAGCCCCTCAATGTAGTCCGCCGCGATATCGCCTTCCTGCTCGAGCAGGTTCAGGTCGGTCTCCGCGTCGTCCCCTTCGGCGTCGCCGTCGTCCTCGTCGTCCTCTTCTTCGTCATCCTCGTCAACGTCCTCGTCGACGTCCTCATCGTCTTCATCGGCGGAGTCGATGTCCTCGTCGTCGAGGTCGACGTCCGCCGCGTCGTCATCGAACTCGTCGTCTAGCTCGTCAGGCTCCAGGTCTGTGGTACCAGGCCGCCCGCCCTCGGTATCTACCATCGCGCCGAACCCCTCACCGGGTACATGCCCCACAGTCGCTCACCTCTTGCCCGAACGCTTGCTGCGTGTCTGCCGGACCGGCTGCTGCCGGACAGTTGTTGACTTCTGCGGGGCGACTGGCTCTGGCTCCGGCTCTGGCTTGCTCCTGCCCAGCCGGAGCAGCCCGCGGGCACCGCCCTGGTCCGAAGAACCAGACGACGCCGATGCTCCGTTAACCCCCGACCCGGTCGGACTCGCCTTCACGGGCGCCCCGCCCTTCGCGGACGAGCCGGCCTTCACCGGCTCCGGCTGGTCTGCTTGCTTGCCCGGCTGACCCTGCCGCCTTGGCCGGCTGCGCGGGCCTGGCCCCCGTCTGCGCGGGCTTACCTGAGGTAGCCGATCGCGCAGGCTGAGGGGCCTTGCCCGACGGGGTCGCCTTCGCTGCCTGTGGTGCCCTAGCCGCCGCGGTCGCGGGCTTGCTTCCCTGTCCCGCCTTGCTCGCGTCGTCGCCCGCGCCGCCGGCCGGGCCGGAGCAGTCTTCGCCGACTGGGCGGCCGACTTGCCGCGCGCTGGCCGGTGCCGCCGCAGCGTCAACCGTAGCACTACCGACGACCGGAAGGTTCCGGAACAGGAAATACTGCTGGCCGAAGGTCCACAGGTTGTTGGTAACCCAGTAGATGACCAGGCCGTAAGCCCAGTAAAGGCCAGACAGGGCGAAGAACGGCGCGATGTAGACCATCATCTTCTGCGACTGCGCCATGGGGTTGTCCGGGTCGACCGGTCCCTGCTGCATCATGCCGCGCTTCATGCTCTGCCGCATCGTCAAGTACGTCGTGGCGCAGGAGATGAGGACGGAGGCGAAGATGATGATCTTCAGGTGCCAGGGGGTGTTGCCGTGCAGGAACGTGTCCGCCAGCGGGACGCCGAAGATCTTGGCGTGCAGTGCGCTCGTCACGACCGGCACCGTCAGCCCGTACTACGTCGGCTGGCCCGTCTTCCAGTCGGCGATCGCGCGCAGCACGTTGAAGAGCGAGATGAAGACCGGGAACTGCGCAAGCAGCGGCAGGCAGCCCGGAGAGCGGGTTAACGCCGTTCTCCTTGTAGTACTTCATCGTCTCTTCGTTGAGCTTCTGCTTGTCGTTCTTGTACTTCTTGCGAAGCTCCTGCAGCTGCGGCATGTGCTGCTGCATCCGCTGCTGCGCGCGCACCTGCTTCACGAACAGCGGCAGCATGACCAGCCGCAGGAAGACCACAAGCAGGACGATCGACAGTCCCCACGCCCACCCGGAGTCCGCTCCGAACGGTATGGCGAGCACCTCGTGGATGCGCATGATCACCCATGCGATCGCTTGATACAGCGGGTTGAGAATGCTCACCTGGTAACTCCTTCAGGCGTCGCTGGGGGTGCGGTGAGCCGCCCCGGCACGGGGTCGTATCCGCCCGGGTTAAAGGGATGGCACCGGGCGAGCCGACGGACTGTCAGCCACAGGCCGCGCGCGGCACCGTGGACGCGCAGCGCCTCAAGGGCGTATTGACTGCACGAGGGGTGAAATCGGCATACCGGCGGCAGTGCCGGGCTGATGAACCGACGATATCCGATGATCGGAACCATGAGAACACGCGCAGCGACGGTGACCTGCGGGGCCGTCCCCTCAGTACCCGCTTGCTTCGCTACTCATTGCCGCCCCTGTGGATCATGCCCGGCGCCTCGGCCTGCCCTCGTAGCAGTCGCCGGAGTACCGGGTCTAGGTCGGCGGCCAAATCCGCCTGCCTCGCCGCAGCCGCAGCCGGATGAACCCGCACCACGACCATGCAACCGCCCGGGAGGCTGGCAAGGCGTGTCCTCATCAGCTCTCGGAGACGTCGCTTCACGCGGTTGCGAACTACGGCAGGGCCAACCGCACGGCTAACAACAAAGCCTACCTTCGCCGGCTCACCGCCGGGAACAACCACCAAGTGGGCGCTGAGCGTCCGCCCGCCGGCCCGCCGCCCCGTGCGGGTCACGAGCCGGAACTCCTGTGGCCGCCTGATTCGCGACTGCCGCGGCAGCACGACGCCTCCTGCGCAGCCGGCGTTACCCGGCGCTAGGCGGACAGCCGCGCGCGCCCCTTGCCGCGGCGCGAGGCGAGGACCGCCCGGCCGGCGCGGGTACGCATCCGGAGCCGGAAGCCATGGGTCTTAGCCCGCCGGCGGTTGTTCGGCTGGAACGTACGCTTGCTCACTGGAGCTCCAGGAAATAGGGATCCGACACGAATCTAGGGTCAGCCTGTTAACGGTAAGGGCCATCGCCGTGCAGGTCAAACTGACCGCCACGCCCACCGACGGCATCCCGGCCAAAACCCAGTTCAGCCCTCAGGTTACGCCCACCCCCGCCATGCCCGGCCCGGATTCCGCCGCCCACACACCCCAAGCACCGCCCGCCAGCGCCCGGCCGTATCCGGGACGGGACGCTCCCCAGGGATTCCGCCCCGGGGCCGGGTTAAGCGCGCCTCCTGGGAAGTGGGGACGCGGAGGCCCGCGCGGCGCATCGAGCGCCAGCGAGCGAGCACAGGCGCGGATCAGGGCAAGTCGCGCCGGGACCCCGAGAGCGAAGCGAAGGGGTCCTGCCGGCGCGTCCTGAGGAGCGGCCGGGAGGCTGCGGAAGTCGGGGGGTCCGGGGGGATTGGTGTGTATCCCCCCAGGAGGAAGAGTACGTATCCCCCGGGAAACGCCTGCGTGTCCCGGTCCGGCGACTTAGGCTGTGGAAAATCACGCAACAGCATGTGGACTAACTTGTGGACAACCTGACGGGGGGAGCGTATCGGTGACTGAATCAGACCTGACGGACGTGTGGGCGCGGTCACTCGACGGCCTCGTCGAGCTGCACATCCAGCCGAGTCAGCTGGCGTGGCTGAAGCTCACCCGGCCCCTCGCGCTTGTGGAGAACACCGCGCTGATCGCCACGCCGAACGCGTTCGTCAAGGAGCAACTGGAGACCCGCCTGCGCTCGCTGGTCACTCACGTGCTCTCCCGTGAGCTCGGCCGCAGCGTCCAGATCGCCGTCACCGTTGACCCGAGCCCGGGCGGACCAGCGCCACAACCGGCCATTCCCGACCTCGGACCGCATCAGCCCGGTCCCCTTCAGCCGGGATCGCATCAGGACGCCCCGGCCCAGCCCGCCGAGCAATCGGCCCTGCCGTCCCTGCCGTCTTTCTCGCGGCCCGGCGAGGGACAAGGTGATTACGAAGAGCAGTCGTATGAGTACAACCCGTACAAGAACGACCCCTACGGCGAGCCGGCGTCGTACGGCGACTCGCGCCCCTACGGGCCCGGCCAGCACTACGGCGGAGGACAGGGCGGCCCGCACCAGGCGGCCGGGCACGGCGCCAGCTCGCCTAGCCCCATGCCGCACGGCCCGGGGTGCACAACCCGGCGGGGTCCGGCCCGGCGCCGCATAGCCCGCCGCTCGACAGCACCGGATCCCGCTTCCCGGCGCTCGCTCTTCTCACCGAGCCTGTCCCTCACACGACTCTCCCGCACCACACGGCGTCGCCGCCGCACACCGGGCCGCTCCCGGTCATTCCTGGCGCGACGGCCCCGCGGCCGTCGGCCCGGCTGAACCCGAAGTACACGTTCGAGACGTTCGTCATCGGGTCAAGCAACCGGTTCGCCCACGCCGCCGCCGTGGCCGTCGCCGAGGCCCCGGCGAAGGCGTACAACCCGCTGTTCATCTACGGCGACTCCGGGCTGGGCAAGACTCACCTGCTGCACGCGATCGGGCACTACGCCCAGACGCTGTACGCGGGGCTGCGGGTCCGGTACGTGAGCTCGGAGGAGTTCACCAACGAGTTCATCAACATGATCCGCGACGGCAAGCAGGACGGCTTCCGCCGCCGTTACCGGGACATTGACGTGCTGCTTGTGGACGACATCCAGTTCCTGGAGAACAAGGAAGGGACCCAGGAGGAGTTCTTCCACACGTTCAACACCTTGCACAACGCGAGCAAGCAGATCGTCATCTCCAGTGACCGGGCGCCAAAGCGGCTGGTCACCCTGGAGGACCGGCTGCGCAGCCGGTTCGAGTGGGGCCTGCTCACCGACGTCCAGCCGCCGGAACTTGAGACCCGGATCGCCATCCTCCGCAAGAAGGCCGTCCAGGAGGGACTCAACGCGCCGCCGGAGGTCCTTGAGTACATCGCCTCCCGGATCTCGACCAACATCCGGGAGCTTGAGGGCGCGCTCATCCGGGTTACCGCGTTCGCCAGCCTCAACCGCCAGTCCGTTGACCAGCAGCTGGCCGAGATCGTGCTCAAGGACCTCATCCCTGAGACGCAAGGCCCGCAGATCACGGCGGCGACGATCATGGGGCAGACGGCCGCGTACTTCGGCCTGTCCATCGAGGACCTGTGCGGCACCAGCCGGTCGCGTGTCCTGGTGACCGCCCGGCACATCGCGATGTACCTGTGCCGCGAGCTGACGGACATGTCCCTGCCGAAGATCGGGCAGCAGTTCGGCGGGCGCGACCACACCACCGTCATCAACGCCGACCGCAAGATCCGCTCGCTCATGGCCGAGCGCCGGTCGATCTACACGCAGGTCACCGAGCTGACCAACCGGATCAAGATGCAGGCGCGGAGCTGAGGGCAGCGGTGACCATCCGGAATTCCGGCAGGCCGGGTAATTGGCAACAGCGCGCACACCCTGTCCACAGAAGTTATTCCCATCCTGTGGACACAGCCTGTGGATAACCTTGTGGAACGGCTATGGATAACCAGGGGACAACGCGTGGAAAACTCGGGGAGAACGCCGGGGGACTCACAGGAGCCCCCGGGACACCCCCGAACGCCGCACAGCCCCTGTGTCCAGAGAACCGGCCCTGACCTGGGCGTACGACGTTCTCCACGGAATCCACAGGGCCTATTACTACGACGTTCCTATCTATCTAGAAAACACAAAACCAAGTAGTAGGTGCCCCGCCCGCCGCCGATCCAAACACGGCATCATCAACAGGGGCACCCGGGATGACACGGCAGGAGGCAAGTTCAGTGAAGCTTCAGGTTGAGCGCGATCCACTCGCGGAGGCGGTGGCCTGGGCGGCCCGGGCGCTTCCGGCGCGGCCGACCGCGCCCGTGCTGGCGGGCATCAGGATCCAGGCAGGCGATGAGCTGACCCTCTCCACCTTCGACTACGAGGTCTCGGCCCGCGCGATCATCGGGGTCGGGGCCGATGAGGCGGGAACCGTCCTGGTCTCGGGCAGGCTGCTCGCGGAGATCGTCCGCAGCCTGCCCGCCAAGCCGGTGGACCTGTCGACCGACGGGACCAAGATGACCGTCCGCTGCGGCAGCACCACGTTCACGCTGATGCTGCTCCCGGCGGATGAGTACCCGACCCTGCCGGAGATGCCGGAGGTAACCGGGACGGTCGGCGCCGACACGTTCTCGTCGGCCATCGCCCAGGTGGCGATCGCCGCCGGGCGCGACGATACGCTCCCCGCGCTGACCGCCATCCGGGTTGAGATCGCCGACGACACGCTGACCCTGGTCGCCACCGACCGGTACCGGCTGGCGGTCCGCGAGCTGCGGTGGACCCCCGTGGTTCCCGGCCTCAACACGGCGGTCCTCGTGCCGGCCAAGGTCCTCGGGGACGCCGCGCGCGCCCTCACGTCGGGAGCGGAGGTGGCCGTCGCCCTGGCGGCAGACGCCGCGAGCGGGGCCAGCTCCGAGGGGATCATCGGCTTCGAGGGGACCGGGCGCCGGACCACCACCCGGCTGCTGTCGGGCGAGTACCCGAAGTACCAGACCCTCCTGCCCAGCGAGTTCTCGGCGGTCGCGGAGCTGCCGGCCGCCCAGTTCGCGGACGCCGTCAAGCGCGTGGCCCTCGTCGCCGAGCGCAACACGCCGGTCCGGCTGACCTTCAACGCCGGCGAGGTCCTGCTCGAGGCGGGCAGCGGCGACGAGGCTCAGGCCACCGAGGCGATCGAGTCGAGCTACGAGGGCGAGACGATGCAGATCGCGTTCAACCCGCAGTACCTGCTGGACGGCATCGGCGCGATCGACTCCGACGTCGCCCGGATCTCGTTCACGAGCGCGACCCGGCCCGCGGTCATCACCGGCAAGGGCGAGACGCAGCCGGACTACCGGTACGTCATCATGCCGATCCGTTCGGCGGGGTAGTGCTTCGTGATCGCATGATGGCGTGATCGTGTGCGGATAGCGGGCGAATAGGGCGAGTCGCGCGCCTCAACCCGCTAGCGTGCCTCGCTTGTGCTCCGGTGCCCGTCGGACGGCGGCGATGGCGGGCCAGTTGCACATGGTCGTCCATCGTCATCGGGCCTAAATGTTTTACAGTATGGGGGCGGGCGCCGGGCACCCCCGAAGCCTGAATCAGTTAGGCCCGCTGACCGCTGCCGGCTAACGATGACCAGCAGCGACACAGGCCACGTAAATGCGGCAAATCGGGCATAACGATCCGCTTGCGCAACACGCCGGGAACTCACCTTGATTCGGAACGCTTACCGCAGCAGGTGGGTCACGCGGCCCGCCACGTTCTCACCGATACGAACGCGCGATCGACTTGCTTGAGGTGCGGGTCAACCCGCGGGCGGGTGCTGGCGAGCAGCGCGGGGCGGCGCAATGAGCGGAGGCGCGGGGCGGGCGGGGACTCGCCGAGGGCCACGCGGGGCGGGCGGCGTCGGTGATAATCGAGGGGTGCACCTGACTCGGCTGGCGCTGGCGGACTTTCGCTCTTATCTGAGCGTCGATGTCGCGCTGGCGCCGGGGGTCACGATCTTCGGCGGGCCGAACGGTGAAGGCAAGACCAACCTCGTCGAGGCCGTCGGCTACGTCGCGACGCTGGGCAGCCACCGGGTCTCGCAGGACGCGCCGCTGGTCAGGCAGGGGGCCGAGCAGGCCATCATCCGGGCGGGCATCACCGACGCCACGCGGGACAACCTGGTGGAAATCGAGGTCAACCCGGGGCGGGCCAACCGGGTCCGGCTCAACCGGGTGCCGCTCGGCCGGCCACGCGAGGTTCTCGGGACCCTCCGCACCGTGCTGTTCGCGCCCGAGGACCTGGCGCTGGTCAAGGGCGACCCCGGTGAGCGCCGCAGGTTCATGGACGACCTGCTCGTGGCGATGGCACCGCGGTACGCGGCCGTCCGCTCGGACTACGACCGGGTGCTCAAGCAGCGCACGGCGCTGCTGAAGTCGGCCGGGCCGAAGGCGGGCAAGGCCGGCCGGGGCGCACGCGAGGCCGTCATGGCCACGCTCGACGTCTGGGACGCGCACCTGGCCAGGATCGGGGCCGAGTTGCTCGTCGCCAGGGAGCACCTGGTCGACGCGGTCCGCCCGCACGTCGAGCACGCCTACCTCCAGGTGGCGTCCGGCGGCGACCCGGCCGACGGGCACAAGGGGCCGGCCACGATCAGCTACCGCAGGTCGTTCGGTCACCCGGACGGCGCCGTGAATTCTGAAAGCATGACTAATCCTGACAAAACGGTAGGCCAGGACAACGCCGGGGCGCCGGGTGCGGAGGCCGGGACGGTCCGCTGGAATCACCGGGAGCGGGTCATGGCGGCGGAGGCGGGGCTGCGCTCGGCCCTGGCCGAGGTGCGCGACAGCGAGCTTGACCGGGGCGTCTGCCTGGCCGGCCCGCACCGGGACGAGCTGGAGCTTTCGGTGCGGGGGCTGCCCGCGCGCGGGTACGCCAGCCACGGGGAGTCGTGGTCGCTGGCGCTGGCGCTACGGCTGGCCAGCTTCGAGCTTCTGCGGGCCGGGCGCGAGGACCCGGTGCTGATCCTCGACGACGTGTTCGCCGAACTGGACGCGGGCCGCAGGGAGCGGCTCGCCCGCCTGGTCGCGGAGGCCGAGCAGGTGCTCGTCACCGCGGCGGTGCCCGAGGACATCCCCGGCGGTGCTCGAAGGTGCCCGGTTCACGGTGTCCGATGGCGGGCTGACCCGTGCCGGCTGATCCAGAGCGCGTCCGGCTGGCGGCCGAGGCGCTGGCCAGGGCGAAGGCCGACGCGTGGGCGCGGGGCGAGCGTCCCCTGGGGGTGGCGGGGGCGCCGGGCGGCGGGGCGCCGTCCGGCCGGGTAGCGGAGCCAGGACCCGCGGGCGCGGGGATGGCCTCTTCGGGCGGGATCGCCTCCCGGCCGCGCAGGGACGACCCGCAGCCGCTCACCGCCGCCGTCGGTGCCCTGCTGTCGGCCCGGGGATGGCGGCAGCGCGCGGCGGTGGGCGCGGTGTTCGGCCGCTGGGCGGAGGTCGTGGGGCCTGAACTGGCGGCGCACACCCGGCCTGAGACGTTCGGGGAGGACGGAGAAGCTCGTCATCACGGCGGACTCCGCGGCGTGGGCGGCGCAGGTCCGACTGCTCGCGCCGGAGTTGCTGCGCAGGCTAGGAGCGGAGGTCGGCGCCGGTACCGTGCGCCGGGTACGGGTGCAGGGACCCTCCGGCGGCCGGGGAGGGCCGGGGCCGGGGAGGGCCGGGCGCTTGGGGAGGGCCGGGCGCTTGGGGAGGGCCGGGTGGGGAGAATCAGCCTGGCCAGCGGCGACACGTACGGTTAAGCCCGCCGCAGGACTCCGTAACCACAGCTAAAATAAAAGGTAGTCACAGGGCTAATGCCCGGGGGGTCCAGTGGCTAGCTTCCGCAGGGATGGAGTCCAGTTTGTCGTACGATGCGCGGTCGATCACGGTACTTGAAGGCCTTGAGGCCGTCCGCAAGCGTCCCGGCATGTATATCGGCTCGACCGGCGAGCGCGGTCTCCACCACCTTGTCTACGAGATTGTGGACAACTCTGTGGACGAGGCCCTCGCGGGCTACGCGACCGATATCCAGGTGACGCTGCTGGCCGACGGCGGCGTGCGGGTGCTCGATGACGGCCGGGGCATCCCGGTGGACGAGCACCCGGTGGAGAAGCGGCCGGCGGTCGAGGTCGTCATGACCGTGCTGCACGCCGGCGGCAAGTTCGACGGCAAGTCCTACGCCGTCTCCGGCGGCCTGCACGGCGTCGGCGCCGCCGTGGTGAACGCGCTGTCGTCGCGACTTGAGGTGGCGATCCGCCGCGACGGGCACGTGTGGCGTCAGGCCTACGTCCGCGGCGTGCCCGAAGGGTCCCTGGAGCGCGGCGAGGCCACGTCGGATACGGGGTCGATGACGACGTTCTGGGCGGACGGAACGATCTTCGAGACCACCGACTACACCTTCGAGACGCTGTCGCGGCGGATGCAGGAGACGGCCTTCCTCAACAAGGGCCTGCGGATCACGCTTACCGACGAGCGGCGCCCCGTGACGACCGCGGAAGACGACGCGGTCGACGCGACCGAGGTCGCGCCCCGGTCGGTGACGTACAAGTACGACGAGGGCCTGTCGGACTTCGTCCGCTACCTGAACGCGTCCAAGGACCCCGTGCACCCGTCGATCATCGCCTTCTCCGACGAGGAGCCGGGCATGTCGGTCGAGATCGGGATGCAGTGGAACGGCGGCTACAACGAGTCGGTCCACACCTTCGCGAACACGATCAACACGGCCGAGGGCGGCACCCACGAGGAGGGGTTCCGCGCCGCGCTCACCTCGGTCGTCAACCGGTACGCCAAGGAGCAGAAGTTCCTCAAGGAGAAGGACGGCAACCTCACCGGCGAGGACATCCGCGAGGGCCTGACCGCCATCGTCTCGATCAAGCTGGCCGAGCCGCAGTTCGAGGGGCAGACGAAGACGAAGCTGGGCAACACCGTCGCCAAGTCGTTCGTCCAGCGGGTCACCAACGACCACCTGCGCGACTGGTTCGACCGTAACCCGGGCGAGGCCAAGGACATCATCGACAAGGCGATGCAGGCCGCGCGCGCCCGGATCGCCGCCCGCCAGGCGCGCGACCTGACCCGGCGCAAGTCACTGCTTGAGACCTCGTCGCTGCCGGGCAAGCTGTCGGACTGCCAGTCGACCGACCCGTCCAAGTCGGAGATCTACGTCGTCGAGGGTGACTCGGCGGGCGGCTCGGCGAAGGGCGGCCGGGACCCGCAGTTCCAGGCGATCCTGCCGATCCGGGGCAAGATCATCAACGTCGAGAAGTCACGCATCGACCGGGTACTGAAGAACAACGAGGTCCAGGCGATGATCACCGCGCTCGGCGCGGGCATCCACGACGAGTTCGACATCACCAAGCTGCGCTACCACAAGATCATCCTGATGGCCGACGCCGACGTCGACGGCCAGCACATCCGGACGCTGCTGCTGACGCTGCTGTTCCGTTTCATGAAGCCGCTCATCGAGGCCGGGCACGTCTACCTCGCCCAGCCGCCGCTGTTCAAGATCAAGTGGTCCGAGCGCGCGGTCGACCCGGAGTACGCGTTCTCGCCCACCGAGCTGGACCGGGTCATCGAGGCCGGCATGGCCCTGGGCCGCAGGGACCCCCGGCCCCGGGACGGCGTGCAGCGGTTCAAGGGCCTGGGCGAGATGAACGCCGAAGAGCTGTGGGAAACCACGATGAACCCCGCCCGCCGGGTCCTGCTGCAGGTCACGATGGATGACGCGGCGCAGGCGGACGAGCTGTTCACCGTGCTGATGGGCGAGGACGTCGAGGCCCGGCGATCATTCATCACTCGCAACGCCAAGGACGTCCGTTTCCTGGACATCTGACGGCTGGCCGGCCCTGAGCGCTCTTGAGTGCCCGGGCCGGAAACCTCAAGTGGAGAAGGCATCTTGACGGAAATCACTGACCAGCCGGAGCACGACCGCACGGAGCCGGTCGACATCCAGCTGGAGATGCAGCGCAGCTACATCGACTACGCGATGTCGGTCATCGTCGGCCGGGCGCTGCCGGACGTGCGGGACGGCCTGAAGCCAGTTCACACGCGCATCCTGTACGCGATGTACGACGGCGGCTACCGCCCGGAGCGCGGGTTCTTCAAGTGCTCCCGCGTGGTCGGCGACGTCATGGGTAACTATCATCCGCACGGCGATAGCGCGATCTACGACGCGCTCGTGCGGATGGCGCAGACCTGGTCCATGCGCATGCCGCTGGTCGACGGCCAGGGTAACTTCGGCTCCCCGGGCAACGACCCGCCCGCGGCCATGCGGTACACCGAGTGCCGCCTGGCCCCGCTGGCCATGGAGATGCTGCGGGACATCAACGAGGAAACCGTTGATTTCCGGCCGAACTACGACGGCCGGTCGGCCGAGCCGGTCGTGCTCCCCGCGCGCTTCCCGAACCTCCTGGTCAACGGGTCCGAGGGCATCGCCGTCGGGATGGCGACCAAGATCCCGCCGCACAACTTGCGCGAGGTGGCGGCCGGGGTCGCGTGGTACCTGGAGAACTACGAGCGGTTCGAGATGCTCTCCGCCGCCCCGGGCGTCCCGGCTACCGGCGTGGCGCCCGGCCACGGCGACCGTCGCGACGACGGAAGCCGATGAGGACCACCCCCGGCGGCCCGCCTGGGAAGAGCTCCTCGAAGGGCTCATGGAGCGGATCCCCGGACCGGACTTCCCGACGCGCGGCCTGATCGTCGGCCGCCGCGGCATCCGCGAGGCCTACCGGACCGGGCGAGGCTCGATCGTCATGCGCGCCGTCGTCGACGTGGAGGAGATCCAGGGCCGTACCTGCCTGGTCGCCAAGGAGCTTCCGTTCCAGGTCAACCCGGACAACCTGGCGCTCAAGATCGCCGACCTCGTCCGCGAGGGGCGGCTGTCGGGCATCGCGGACGTGCGGGACGAGACCAGTGGCCGGACCGGACAGCGGCTGGTGATCGTCCTCAAGCGGGACGCGGTGGCCAAGGTCGTCCTCAACAACCTGTACAAGCACACCCAGCTGCAGGAAACGTTCGGCGCGAACATGCTGGCGCTGGTCGACGGCGTGCCGCGCACGCTGCGGCTGGACCAGATGATCCGGTACTGGGTGGCGCACCAGATCGAGGTCATCGTCCGGCGCACCCGGTTCCGGCTGCGCAAGGCGCAGGAGCGGCTGCACATCGTCGCCGCGCTGCTCAAGGCGATCGACCGGATCGACGAGGTCATCGCCTTGATCCGGCGGTCGGAGTCGGCGGCGGTAGCGCAGACGGGCCTCATGGCGCTGCTGGAGATCGACGAGATCCAGGCGCGCGCCATCCTCGACATGCAGCTGCGCAAGCTCGCCGCCCTGGAGCGGCAGGAGCTGATCAACGAGCGGGACGAGCTCGAGGCGAAGATCGCCGACCTTGAGGACATCCTGGCCTCGCCGTCGCGGCAGCGCCAGATCGTCAGCCAGGAACTGGCGGAGATCGTCGCCAAGTACGGCGATGACCGCCGCAGCCAGTTCATCGCCTCCGAGGGCGAGGTGTCGGACGAGGACCTGATCGCCGAGTCCGACATCGTGGTGACGATCAGCCACGGGGGCTACGCCAAGCGGACGAACACCGACCAGTACCGGGCACAGCGGCGCGGCGGGAAGGGCATCCGCGGGGCGCAGCTGCGGACCGACGACATCGTCGACCACTTCTTCGTGACGTCCACCCACCACTGGATCTTGTTCTTCACCAACAAGGGCCGGGTCTACCGGGCGAAGGGCTATGAGCTTCCCGAGGCCGGCCGGGACGCGCGCGGGCAGCATGTCGCGAACCTGCTCGCCTTCCAGCCGGATGAGACCATCGCCGAGGTGCTCGCGCTGCGCGACTACGAGGCCGCGCCCTACCTGGTGCTCGCCACCAAGTCCGGGCTGGTCAAGAAGTCCCGCCTGGTCGACTTCGACTCGCCGCGATCGGGCGGCCTGATCGCGGTCAACCTGCGCGACGACGACGAGGTCATCTCGGCCCGGCTGGTCTCCCCCGACGAGGACCTGCTGCTCATCAGCAAGGAAGCGCAGGCCATCCGGTTCAAGGCCGATGACGACTCGCTGCGCCCGATGGGACGCGCCACGTCGGGCGTGATCGGCATGCGGTTCAACGAGGGCGACGAGCTGCTCGGGATGTACGTTGTCCGAGATGGCCAAGATGTCCTAGTCGCGACCGAAGGCGGATACGCTAAGCGCACGCCGGCCGAGGAGTACCCGGTGCGCAACCGTGGCGGCCTTGGGGTCATCACGGCCAGGATCGTGGAGGACCGCGGCCGGCTGGTCGGGGCCTTGCTGGTCCGGCCGGACGACGAGATCTTCGCGATCACTTCGGCGGGTGGCGTCATCAGGACCCGGGCGAGTGAAGTAAAGCAGTCAGGACGGCAAACGATGGGTGTACGGCTAATGAACCTTGCACCTGGCGACAGTGTCGTCGCGCTTGCCCACAACGCCGAATCCGCTGATGCGGTGGCCGAGGTCGTCGACGAGGCGGCCGAGTCTGCCGATGAGGCGGCAGAATCCGCCGATGTGGCGGATGAAGGCAACGATGGCGGGGAGAACTTCGTCTGATGTAGGGACGGAATTTCTGGATTAGCCCGTGGCATCCAGAAATTCCTCTCTCGTCGGATAGTCTCTGCTGAGGCTACATAGGGGACCAGTGGGTACCAAGGAGGACGGCGTGGACGAGGCGGGACGATCTGCGAAGCCGCCCCTGATGACGGCGTCAGCGGCTGAGGATGTTGACTCGGACGCCGCGACGCACGTCGATGCGGATGTCGCGGACGGCTTCCCTGAGGACGGCTTCCCTGAGGACGCTGCCGCGACCTCGTCCGCCGCGGTCTCGGCGGCGGATCATGGCCGCGACGAGGATGCCGATGCCGTTGTTCCAGCTGAAGATGATGCGGATGGCGCCTTCTCCTGGGACTCGTCTGCCTGGAGTGCCTCTTCTTGGGATTCTTCCGCGGACAGCGGTGATTCGGGTGGCTCCGGCGAGAATGCCCCGGAGGGCGCCTACTCGCCGGCTTCGGGGTGCTTCGGCTACGTCGGAGGCCACGCGGGTGGACGTTCCGTTCCCGGCTGACGGGATTGGCAAGACCAGGCCGGACGTGGGCACGTATGGCGACGCCGCTACCGGCCGGGAGAACACGCGGGAGGACAGCATCCTCTCCCCCGGTTCGGCGGGTGCCGGCGATTCCGGCGCGGCCGGGTCTTCGGCTGGCGGCTCCCCTGCCGCCGGGTCTTCTGCCACCGACCGCCTCGGGGCGGTCGCGGCGGGCCTGGGCAGCAAGCTGGACCTGAACGGCAAGCTCGACCGGGGCCGCCAGGCGTGGCGCCAGGCCATGACGGGGCCGAACAACTGGCTGTCGTCCAGGTCGTCCTCGTCATCCTCGTCTTCGCCGGGCGACGCGTCCTCGTCGGGCACCGCTTCCAGGTCGGCGTTCACGCCGGCCAGGGACAGCGGGTCGACGGCGGGCTACACCACCGAGCACGTCAGCGGCACCGGAAGCTACGGCGGGTCCGCGAGCTACGGGGCTCCGGCTGGCTACAACGCGTCCGCGCCGGGCGGTGCCAGTTACGGCGGGAGTGCTAGCTACGGCGACACTGCCCAGTACACCGACACGGCCCGGTACAGCGACACTGCCAGCTACAGCGACAGTGCCAGCTACGGCGACAGTGCCAGCTACACCGGCACCACCACCTACAGCGACGATGCCAGCTACGGCGGCCCGGCGGCGGGCACCTCCCCCGCTGAGGGCGGCACCTTCCCGGCGGGCAGCGCGGCCGCTGGGGCCGGCACTGGCGCGGGCGCCGCCTACGCTGGTAGCCGCCCCGGCACGAGCTCCTCCCGAACGTCGTCCCCGGGATCGTCGTCCTCGTCCTCGTCGTCCTGGCGGGGCCGGGCCACGGCAGGCGCTAAGAACAAGAAGAAGAAGTCGCGTCGCCAGGCACAGCTGACGCTGTCCCGGGTCGAGCCGTGGTCGGTCATGAAGTTCAGCTTCCTGGTGTCGGTCGTGGCGTTCATCGTGTTGTTCGTGGCGGTGGCGCTGCTGTACATGGTGGTGTCCAGCCTCGGCGTCTTCGACTCGCTGCAGCACACCGTGTCGACCCTCACGGGCAGCAAGAACACGGCCGGGACCAACGTCTCGTCCTGGTTCAGCGCCTCCCGGATCCTCGGGTACACGGGCATGCTGGGCGCGCTGAACATCGTCTTGATCACGGCGATCTCCACGATCGGGGCGGTCGTCTACAACCTGATCGCGCAGACCATCGGCGGCGTCGAGATAACGCTGCGCGAGACGGAATAGCCAGGGCCGTTCCCCGGCCCAAGCGGTACGCGGGGTGCGATAGAGTAACGCAGTCTGCTCCGCTCGGGGGTATAGCTCAGACGGTTAGAGCGCTTCCCTGATAAGGAAGAGGTCCCAGGTTCAAGTCCTGGTACCCCCACCAGCCGAAACGCCCGGGGCGGCCCTAGAAATCCAGGTTCGTGGCCTACAGGTTGTAGGGCCAGCGCCCCTAGTGCGAGATCCCCGGAGGCCCAATCGCCGGGGGTCTCTTTCATGTCAGGAATGGGCTGTAGCCCGGTCAGGCTGCCTGCTCGTCGGGTTGGTCGCTCTCGTCGTCTTGGACGTAGAGGCGGGTCACGGCCTGGTTCATCGCGTGGAGGATGGCCGCCTGGTCTTGGGCGAACAGGTGGCCGTAGATGTTCTTGGTGGTCTCCACCTTGCTATGTCCCATTTGTCGGCACACCTGCGTGTCGGTTGCCCCGGAGGCGATCAGGAGAGACGCGCAGACGTGCCGCAGCTCGTTTGACAGTCTGGACAGCTACACCTGGGCGAAGCTGGGCAGCCGGCAGGAGTTAAACCTGTGGCTGCCCGGAGGCCTGGCGATGCGTCGTCTGCCCTGCGCAGACATCATATTCGGTGCCACTTGGCCTTTTCCGGCAAGGTGGCACTGCGCGTTTGGACCTCTTCTCTGGGCTCGTCGCCTGGAGCATTAGCGGGCAGTGCTACGGCTGGGACTTGATCAGGCGGGTCATGTCGTCGAAGATTCGCTGGGCCGCCGCCGCTGCGGCTGGGGAGCGGGAGCTCGCACACCGCCGCCGGGCCCAGCTCTCGGCAGGCCGGCCCGGCCGATGCCCGGTCATCCTCAACAACCTCGACAAGCCCGGCATCCGCCAGCGTCTCACGCCAATCATCCGTCACGGTCCTAGATTGCCTGCCCAGGCTGACGGTGCGGGCTCGTCCCCGCGGATCACGCATGATGGCCCGCTCCGGCTGGACCCGGCGAGACTTCGCACACTCCCCGACCACTTTCGGGGGCGATATGGGCGAATTGTCCATACGGGGAGTGTGCGAAGTTGGCGGGCGGGTGCCGCTGTGGCTGAAGTGACTGGGGCGGGGCGCGGAATGCCGTCGCGGCAGTGCCGCTTTCGGGCTCGGGCGCCGCGCGTGCTGCGCTCCGGGCCGGTTTCGCTCCGCATCGGCATCGCGCCGGGAGCGGGGGTGCTCGCGGCACGTGGCCGGGGCCGAAGGGCTGGTGGCGGGTGTGCGTGGCGGGGGCCGGCGGGCTGGTGGCGGGTGTGCGTGGCGGGGCCGCGGCTGTGGCGGGGTGTGCGTGGCGGGGCCGGCGGGCTGGTGGCGGGTGTGCGTGGCGGGGCCGGCGGGCTGGTGGCGGGTGTGCTAGGCGGCGGGGGCCGGGCAGCCGCTGTAGTGGACGGCGCTCAGGTCAGGGAAGCCGGGCAGCTTGAGGGTGGTCTTGCGGGTGCTGGCGGAGTAGGTGACCTGGAACTGCAAGGGAGCGGGGCCCGGGCACGCGATCAGGGACTCGACGACGGCGGTGACCCAGGTGGTCGCGCCCGGGCCGAGGACGACCGTATCCGGGGCGGCCCCGTGGTTATCGGAGCCGCAGGGATCCCAGTGCCAGGACAGCACCTTGAGCGTGCCGGACAAGGGGGGCACTGGCTTGACCGACTCAAGCAGGACCGTCCCCCCGGACAGGTTCGTGACCGGGATGCCGAGCTCAAGGTCACGTCCGGCCTGTACGGAGCAGGTGCCCGTCCCCTGCGTCAGGTCCTGGCCGAGGAAGACGCCCAACGCTGAGGGCGGCCCCGCGACGATGGTCCCCTGGACCTGACCGGCCGGCGCGGCGGGCTTCCCGGACGCGGCGGTGCCTCGTCCCTGGCCGGCCGCGTACGCCGGCCGCCAGGCCAATGGCCAGGGTCACGGCGGCCAGGATGCTGGCGCCACGCGAGGGACGCCAGCCAGGGGAAGGCAGATGAGGCAGCCTTGGCGTGCCGCCCTGTTCAATAAAGTCCGGCTCGGACGATCCCTCATCCATGCGGTCATCATCACACAGGAAGCCGTGACGGACGACCTTCCCGCCGGGCGGCGCCCGGCTGGCTAGGGTTCCGGCGGAACGGGGTCGCCGGGGAGGCGGGCGTACATGTACATGTCCCTGCGCGTGCCGCCGACTTCCTGCCAGCCGCGCAGCAGGCCCTCTCGCCGGAAGCCGGCTCGCTCCGCGGTCATGACCGATGCCGTGTTCCACGGCTCGACGTACAGCTGCAGGCGCGGGACCTGGAGCTCATCGAGCGCCCAGCGGGCGAGGGCCCGCAGGGAGCGGGCGGCGGCCTGGCGGCCGCGGGCCGAACGGACGACCCAGTACCCGACGGACGCGCGGCCCTCGCTGAGGTCCTTCAGCCACAGCCCGATCTGGCCGACGGCACGGTCGGTGCCGGCGTCGGCAATCGCGAACGAGTACCCGGTTCCCTGCTCGGAGCGGCTCCACTGCCGCTCGATGAAGCGGTGGCCCTCCTCGTCGGTGAAAACGGCGGGCACGGTGGTGATCAGCGGAATGCGGGGATCGCTCGAGGCCTCGCGCACCGCGTCGACGTCAGCGAGGGTGAACGGGCGGAGCAGGAACGGGCTGGCCGCCAGGACGGGAACAGTCAGGGGCGCGGGCATGCCTGGGAGGATCGCACAACGGCCGGAAGCATGGCGAGCGAATAAGGCCGGGCCGGATTCCGCCGTCGTGCTCGCGGGACGGGCAACGCAAAGGAGCGGGCGGCGGCCCGGTGAGCGGTAGGCTAGCGGCAAAGAAGTCCGGCGATGCCGATCTTCACGTTTGAGATGGAGGGTCCGCGCTGTGAAGAAGCTGTTGATTCTCGGCCTGCTCGTACTCGGCGGCTTCGCTGTCTGGCGGAAGATCCAGGCGCAGCGTGCTGACCTTGACCTGTGGAGCGAGGCCACGGCTAGCGACGACTTCTGACGCCAGCGGTGAGCGGC
This sequence comes from uncultured Actinomycetota bacterium, assembly GCA_963735415.1. Lineage (GTDB taxonomy): Bacteria > Actinomycetota > Actinomycetes > Streptosporangiales > Streptosporangiaceae > Trebonia. The sequence goes on from CAVTLB010000013.1 coordinate 122,922, forward strand.
ACCGGCAGCGTGTCGCTGATCTGCTGTGACCTGGCCGGACTCGTCATCCACGGCTCCGTCGTGGAGCGCGCGTTCGGGGAGGCGATCGCCGCCCAGGGCATAGTGTCAGGAACGCAGAGCTATACCCGCGCCATGGTGAGATTCGATCGTGCGCGCGGACGCCCGCCCGCTGAGGTCATGCGGGAGTTGTTCGACGGGAACGACGCCGCGGCGTCGGCGGCCACGCTGGCGTTTGAGCGGTCGTTCCGGGCGGCAGCCGACCGGTTCGCGGTGGCCGCGCCTGCCGGGTTCGTTGATGCCCTCGGGAAGTTCAGCGGAAGTGACGTGCGCGTCTGCCTGATGACCACCCTGAGCCGGGGGGCGTTCGGGCCGCTGGCCGACCAGATGGGCCGGCAGCGAGTGGCGGATCTCTTGCTGTGCGCTAATGACGCGCCACGCGGCTTCCCGTGGCCGGACCTGGTGCTCACCGCCATGCTCCGGATGGGTGCTGATGGCGTGCGTGAGGTGGCCGTGGTCAGCGCGACCGAGAGCGGCGTGCAGTCCGGGCAGCGCGCGGGCGCCGGCATGATCGTAGGGATCGCGGACGGAGCGCGGCGTGCGGCGGCGCTGCGCGAGGCGGGCGCGACGCACGTGGTCGACGGCATCGACGCCCTCCCCGAACTGGTACTTAGCAGCGGCATCGGCTGATCGGTAGACTCACTAGCGTGCCCGAACTGCCAGAGGTGGAGGCGCTGGCCGCCTTCTTGCGCGAGCGCGCCCGCGGGCATGCCATCGCCCGGGCCGAGGCCGCCTCGTTCGCGGCACTCAAGACGTTCGACCCGCCGCTGAGCGCGCTGGCCGGGCTGACGATCGGCGAGGTGAGCAGGCACGGCAAGTTCCTTGACCTGGCTTGCGGTGAACTGCACCTCATCATGCACCTGGCGCGCGCTGGGTGGCTGCGGTGGCGAGATGAGCTGCCGGCCAAGCCGGTCAAGCCGGGGAAGAGCCCGCTGGCGTTCCGGCTGGTGCTCGACGACGGGTCCGGGTTCGACCTCACCGAGCAGGGAACGCAGAAGCGCCTCGCGGTGTACCTGGTGAAAGACCCGTTGAGCGTGCCTGGCGTGGCGAGCCTCGGCCCCGAGCCGATGGGTCCCGCGTTCACGGTCGAGGCGCTCGCCGGGATCCTTTCCGGACGCCGGGCCCAGATCAAGGGCGTGCTGCGGGACCAGCACATCATCGCGGGCATCGGGAACGCTTATTCCGACGAGGTGCTGCACGCGGCGAAGATGTCGCCGTTCAAGCTTGCCTCCAGCTTCACTCCGGAGGAGGTCGCTACCCTGCATACCGCGATCGTGACCACGTTGCGGGATGCGGTGCGAGCGGTCGGCGGGGCTGGCGGCGGCGGACCTCAAGGGGGAGAAGAAGACTGGCTTGCGGGTGCACGGCAAGGCCGGGCAGCCGTGCCCGGTGTGCGGGGACACCATCCGCGAGGTCTCGTTCGCCGACTCGGCGCTGCAGTACTGCCCGACCTGCCAGACGGGCGGCAAGCCGCTGGCCGACCGGCGCATGTCACGCCTGCTGAAGTAGCCCGGCGTGGCCGCGGGCCACCGTGC
>CAVTLB010000014.1:0-209098 GCA_963735415.1 uncultured Actinomycetota bacterium
GAAGCGCGCCGGCGGCTGTCGGCGGTTGAGCGATGGCTGGGCATCGGGCTGGCGGTTGGCGTAACGGTCAATTCCGCCGATCGCGCGTCAGACATGGCCGTTTGGAAGAACCCGCGCGCAATCGGCTCGCCGAACGGTCCGGTCGGACAACGCGATTCGGCGGTACCACGAAACGGGCCGGGCCGGGAGCATTGAGGTCAAGAGCACACAAGAAAGCCTTCATTCGTGCTCGACCAACAGCCGATGTATAGGGAACCACGGGCAGCGCTTTTCCGTGCGTCCCGCACAAGGGACCATCGTGCGTCCCGCACAAGGAGAGACATGAAGAAGTCGTTCGCGCTGCTGACCGCCGTTGCGGCGTTGGGACTGAGCGCATGCTCGTCGGCGTCCAAGGCACCCCTGGCCACGGTGACGTTGGACCCGACATCCGGGATCAACTCGGTGTCCTTCAGTAACTTCAACGCGGCCATGGCGAAGATAACCGACATCCACCCGGCGCTGGAGCAGCTCTCTGCCGACACTGCCGCGCTCGCAGCTGTCGAGGACACGGCTTTCACCGCCGCCGACAACCAGGACGTCCCCGCCTTCACGGCTGCGTGCGCGCAGCTGAAGCCTCTCGGCGCCACCTGGACCGCCGACCTCGCGACCATCAAGACGACATTCCCTGATGTTCTCTCACCCGCCGAACTCGATCCTTCGCAGGCCGAGCTCACCCTCGCCGAACTCCTCGCGGGGTGTGCGCCATTCGCCGCACCCGCCGCCTCCTGATCCCTCCAGCTCCGTTTGGGCCCGCCGGCGTCGGGCAGTAACACAGGCACAGCGGATTATCGGATCCGCGTGCATCGGGCGGAGAGTGAACCCCATCAAGGACGCCGCGGAAAACAGCCAGGCATTGCGGGATTCGCTACGCGCGACCACTGAATTCGAGGCGGCCGAGGTCGCCGGAGCCACACCGTCGGTGCTGGCCGAACTCGCCCGGGTCCGGGCGTCCGCCGATGCCCGTGTCGACTCCTTGCGGCACCGGGTCGCCTAGCCCCGAACGGCCGCGACCTGGTCCCCGCCGCCGATGCTGTCCACTGCCTTCAACAGGCCAACCTCGCGCGTCCTGAAACAGGCCCCGACCGCCGTAAGCTGAGACCGGAGCGACGGGGTGAACAAAGGGGCCGCGGAAGGACGTCGGGTGGAAGCGGAGCAGGTGGCGTCGGACCGTGTCCTGACGGTGCCCAACGGCCTGAGCGTTCTCCGGCTCCTCGGCGTCCCGTTGTTTCTGTGGTTGGCATTGGGACCGAAGGCCGACGGCTGGGCCATCGTCGTCCTCGGTATCAGCAGCTTTACCGACTGGCTCGACGGAAAGCTCGCGCGGCTGCTCCACCAGACGAGCCGCCTGGGCAGCTGCTCGATCCCGCGGCCGATCGGCTTGTACATCTTGGCGACCGTGCTGGCGTTGTCGGTGCGCCACATCATGCCGTGGTGGCTTGCCGCGGTCCTGATCGGTCGCGACGTGGTGCTCGCGGGATTCCTGCCGATCCTGAAGCGGCACGGGTACGGTCCGCTGCCGGTTCACTATCTGGGCAAGGCTGCAACGTTTAACCTGCTGTACGCGCTTCCGCTGTTGCTGCTGGGCGACGGTCACGAGACCGTGAACCACGTGGCCAGGATCATCGGCTGGGCGTTCGCCATCTGGGGAACCGCGTTGTACTGGTGGGCCGGTGGGCTCTACGTGGTCGCAGGTCAGGCAGTTGGTGCGCGCTGATCGTCGGGGCCTCCGGCCCGTCGATCGGCCTTGATCACGTCGAAGAGGCGGCCGTATGACTCGTCGGCCTGCAACCGGGAGTCGGCATGAAGGCCGTCGTGATGGCCGGCGGCGAGGGCACCCGGCTTCGGCCGATGACGGCGAACCAGCCCAAGCCGCTGCTGCCGGTCGTGAATCGACCGATCATGGAGCACGTGCTCCGGCTGCTGCGCAGGCACGGGTTCACCGACACGGTCGTGACAGTCCAGTTCCTCGCGTCGTTGATTCGCAACTATTTCGGTGACGGCGACGAGCTCGGGATGAACCTCCAATACGCGACCGAGGAAAAGCCTCTTGGCACTGCGGGCAGCGTGAAGAACGCGGAAGCAGAGTTGCGCGACAGCCGGTTCGTCGTCATTTCCGGCGATGCGCTCACCGACATCGACCTCACCGATATGGCGCGGTTCCACGAAGCGAACAACGCACTGGTCACTGTCGCCTTGAAGCGGGTACCCAACCCACTCGAGTTCGGAATCGTGAACACCGCCGATGACGGGCGGATCGAGCGCTTTCCTCGAAAAGCCAACGTGGGGCCAGGTGTTTTCCGACACCGCGAACACCGGCATCTACATGATGGAGCCGGAGATCTTCAAGTACGTCGCCGCAGGCGAGGCCGTCGACTGGTCGCAAGACGTCTTCCCGCGGTTGCTCGATGTCGGCGCGCCGGTCTTCGGCTACATCGCCGACGCGTATTGGGAGGATGTCGGCACGCTCGAGAGCCTTCTCCAGGTGCAGGCCGACGTGCTGAACCGGCAGGTCGATGTCGACATCGAAGGCTTCGAGATGATGCCGGGCGTGTGGGTCTGCGAGGGCGCAGAGGTCGACCCCGAGGCGATCTTGAAAGGCCCGCTCTACATCGGCAACTACGCAAAAGTCGAGGCCGCGGCCGAGCTTCGCGAGTACACCGTGCTCGGCAGCAATGTCGTCGTCAAGAGCGGCGCGTTCTTGCATCGCGCCGTGGTGCACGACAACGTCTTCATCGGACCGCAGGTCAATCTGCGTGGCTGCATCATCGGCAAGAACACCGACATCATGCGAGCTGCCCGGATCGAAGAAGGCGCCGTCATCGGCGACGAGTGCGTCGTCGAGGAAGAGGCCTACGTCTCTGCGGGCGTGAAGGTTTACCCGTTCAAGACCATCGAAGCCGGCGCGCTGGTCAACACCAGCGTGATCTGGGAGTCCAGAGGGCAGCGCAACCTGTTCGGGCCACGCGGAGTGTCCGGGCTCGTGAACGTCGAGATCACGCCCGAACTCGCCGTCCGGCTCGCGTCTGCCTATGCCACGACGTTGAAGAAGGGCGACGTCGTCACGACCTCGCGTGACGTGTCACGCGCCGCGCGCGCACTGAAGCGAGCCGTCATCAGCGCGCTGACGGCGAGCGCGATCAACGTTCGCGACCTCGAGGCTTCACCCGAACCCGTGAGCCGGTTCGAGATTGCCCACAGCGATTCGGCCGGCGGCATCATGATCCGGACGACGCCGGGTGACGCGCAGAGCGTCGACATCAGCTTCCTCGATGAACGAGGAGCCGACCTGTCTCAGGCGGCGCGGCGCAGACTCGAGCGCGTCTTCTCACGGCAGGAGTTTCGGCGCGCATTTCCCCGGCGAGATTGCCGATCTCACGAATCCGTCGCGCACCCTCGAGGACTACTCCCAAGAGGTCATGCGATGCGTCGACACGACCGGCGTTCTCGATGCCGGCCTGAAGGTCGTGATCGACACAGCGGGCGGCACGGCCGCGCTCGTGTTGCCGACGCTGCTCGGTCGCATCGGCATCGACGTGCTGACCGTGAACAACCGGCTCGACGAGAGTTCGCCGACCGAGACGGTTGCCGAGCACATGCGGGCATTGGAACGACTCGGCGAACTCGTCGCCTCGTCGCGGGCGGCTTTCGGGGTGCGCTTCGATCCGGTCGGTGAGCGGATTTCACTGGTCGACGAGCGAGGCGTGATCGTGCACGACGATCGTGCGCTGCTCGTCTTGATGGACCTGGTCGCCGCCGAGCTCCACACGGGCAGCATCGCGATCCCGATCACGACGACCCGCATCGCCGAAGATGTCGCCCGCTTCCACCACGTGACCACCCTGTGGGCACCGACGTCACCCGACGAACTGACCAAGGCCGCCGGCTCGACCGAGGCCATCTTCGCCGGCGACGGCAGGGGTGGCTACGTGATTCCCGAGTTCAACACCGCCATCGACGGCATCGCTGCGTTCGTGCGGCTGATCGGACTCGTCGCCCGGACCAAGCTGACCCTGAGCCAGATCGACGCACGCATCCCGCAGGCACATGTTCTGCGTCGCTCGGTTCCCACACCCTGGGCCGCCAAGGGCATGGTGATGCGATCGGTCGATCGAAGCCGCCGGCGATCGCGAGCTCGACACGACCGACGGCGTTCGCGTCGTCGAAGACGACGGCCGTTGGGTCCTCGTGCTGCCCGACCCCGCAGAAGCCACCACCCACCTGTGGGCGGAGGGCCCCGACGCCGACTCCGCCACTGAACTGCTCGAGGAGTGGGCCGCGGTGGTCGAGGGGGCCGGCACCTGACGACCTCGTCGACACGTCCGTCCGAAAGCCCAGCCGGTCGTCGTCCCGACGCTTCGATGTCGCTTGTTGCTCGACCTGATGGCCAACGCTGTCGACGAGGGATACGCCGACGCCGCGAAGCGCAAAGCTGCGCAAGGTCGTCTTGAGCCGGCGGCGCAGCTGCCAGCCCGGACCGCGGCACCGACCGCGCCTTGCTCCCGAGCAACCTACCGAGCGGGTGGTCGACCCGGCGGCCGCACCAGCCACCGGGCTCAACCGTTGGGTCCCCACCCGCACAACCGCCGCGGCGGCAGTGGTTTTGGCGCTGGCAGGCGCGCTGTTCGCGACCGCGGCGGTCGAGACGCATCGTGGCAACGCGGCGGCCCAGCGCGACCGTCGGCAGTTGGTGCAGCAGGCGAAACTTCAGACCACGGCCGTCGACGGGCTGCAACAGCAGCTCAGCGCACTGCGAACCCAGGTGACCGACGCGCGCACCCGCGCGCTGTCGGTCAACGATCGCGGGGCAGCGTTGCTGAATCAGATCAAAGACCTTGAGCCGGTCGACGGCGTGGTCGCGGTCGAGGGTACGGGCGTGCGCGTCGTGCTCGACGATTCGCCGGCATCTCGCGCCGCCGGCAGTGACGGGTCGGGGGTGATCCTCGACAGCGATCTCCAGCTCGCGGTGAACGGCTTGTTCGTTGCGGGCGCTCAGGCGGTCAGCATCAACGGCCAACGGCTCACGACACAGACGGCCATCCGCGAGGCCGGCGGCGCGATCCTGGTCGACTACCGCCCGCTGTCACCGCCCTACACGATCGACGCGATCGGTCCGACGACCCTTGGGGCGACGTTCACGGCGGGACAGACGGCGCAGCTGTTCGTGACCGACCATCAGCTCTACGGCCTGGGCTTCACACTCCAGGATCATCAACGCCTTACGCTTCCCTCGGCGGCCAACGTGGTCGTCCACTACGCCCAGCCGTTGGATGCGCAATGATTGCCGCCCTCGCCCTTGCCGTCGGTGTCGTGCTCGGCGTCATCTTGCATCCGACCGTGCCGGTCGGTTTGCAGCCCTACCTGCCGATCGCGGTGGTGGCCGCGCTCGACGCCGTGTTCGGCGCGATCCGCGCGATCCTCGACGGAATCTTCGACGACAAGGTCTTCGTGGTGTCGTTCATCGCGAACGTGCTCGTCGCCGCGCTGATCGTCTTTCTTGGCGACCAACTCGGGGTCGGCAGCCAGCTGTCGACCGGCGTGGTCGTCGTCCTCGGTATCCGGATCTTCTCCAATGCCGCGGCGATCCGGCGACATCTGTTCCGCGCATGAGCGACGATCACACGGCGGCCACGCTGATGAGCCGGACGACAAGCCGAGTGCCCGAACTCCCTTGCAGATGCTCGTCGACGCAGGTCGCCCACGTGCGAGTCGTGGCCAACTCATCGGCGCCCTGCTCTGCGGGTTGCTGGGGTTCGCCCTGGTGACCCAGGTGCACAGTGCGGCCGGGCTCGGCTTCACCACGGCGCGGCAATCAGATCTGGTCGACATCCTCGACAGCCTCTCGGCGCGCTCCGACCAGCTTCGAGCGCAGATCGCGACCGAGCAGACGTCGCTGTCGAAACTGACCGGCGGCACCGATCAGACCCAGGCCGCGTTGGACGAAGCGCAATCACGCGCGCAGACATTGCAGATCCTGGCCGGCACGGTGGCGGCGACCGGACCAGGCATCGAGTTGCAGATCAGCGATCCGCAACACCAAGTCGGTGCCGACGTGCTGCTGGAGGCGCTCGAGGAGTTGCGCGACGCGGGCGCCGAGGCGATCCAGATCACCGGAAGTGCGGTCGCGAGCCCAGCCGCGACGCCGGTGCGACCGAGCCGGCCGACGGAGCCACGACGCGACGCCGACGGATCGAGCGGGCGCCTCAGGGCGTGCTGTGCGACTGGTCGCCAGCAGCTACTTCCTCGACGCGGCCGACACCAGCGGTGTCATCGTCGATGGCGTCCTGCTCGCCCCGCCGTACGACATCATCGCGATCGGCGACCCGCACACGATCACGACGGCGATGGGCATCCCCGGAGGCGTGCTTGAGACACTGACGGGGAAGGGCGCGACCGGCACGGTGATCCAGCACGACGTCGTCCGGGTCACTGCGTTGCACGATGCTCGCCACGCCTCAGTACGCTCGCCCGGCGCCTGCGGTCTCATCGGCCGGTTGAACGATGCAGTCGCATCGTTCGACCGATCCCGATCTGCTCGCGCCTGGAGGTTCCCGTGATACCCGACGACCTGCACTACACCGCCGAGCACGAGTGGGTGAAGGTCGTCGACGGAGGCGTGCGGGTCGGCATCACCGACCACGCGCAGGAGGCCCTCGGCGACATCGTCTTCGTCACCCTTCCCGGCGCCGGGTACGCAGGTCGAGGCCGGCCAGCCGCTCGGCGAGGTCGAGTCGACGAAGAGCGTGTCCGACATCTACGCGCCTGTCTCGGGCGAGGTTCTGGCCCGCAACGAGGCGCTCGACGCGCGGCCAGAACTGGTCAACGCCGACACCTATGGCGAGGGCTGGATGATCGAGATCGCACCGACCGACCCGGCCGCCGTCGATGCCCTGCTTGACGCAGCGGCCTACGGCATCGCTCGTCGAGTGGCTTCCGCATAGCCCGACACGCGATTCGAAGGCGCATTCCGGTGCCGAGGCTCGGTCTTGACGCTCGAGCCGTCGACAAGTTGACCGGCGTGCGTTGCGCGCATAGGTTGCCCTGACCGTCAACCTCTACCTGACGGTCGCAGCCCGTAGACCAATCGAACCTGAGGGGGAGGGGACGAGCCCGATGCCGACGATCTTCTGCACGAACTGCGGGCACGAGAATCCCGACGACTCACGGTTTTGCGCGAGCTGCGGGCACGCGTTGAACCGGCCGGGTAACCCCGTCAGTCCGAGCGCCAGCAGACTCGACGACGACGATCTCGATCTCCGGTCTTGAGGTCTTGGAGCCTTCGCCGGACGACGAGGGGTTGGCCGATCAGGCCGCGATCGACGGTCTTCCGCCTGGGGCAGGGCTCCTGGTCGTCCGCCGCGGGCCCGAACGCCGGCAGCCGGTTCCTGCTCGACGCCGACGTCACGACCGCCGGCCGGCACCCCGAGAGCGACATCTTCCTCGACGACGTCACGGTGTCGCGCCGTCACGCCGAGTTCCGCAAGACGGCTGACGGCTTCTTCGTGCGAGACGTCGGCAGCCTGAACGGCAGCTACGTCAACCGGGAACGGATCGACGACGCCCCGCTGCAGGGCGGCGACGAGGTGCAGATCGGCAAGTTCAGGCTCGTCTTCCTGACCGGTCGATCCGCACCGGGTCCGGCCGCCGGCGATGCTGGCGACGCTCGCGACACCAGAGCGCAGTGACGGTGGCAGCTATGAGCGCCCGCTCGACCTCACGTGCCTCGTTGAGCATCGGTGAGGTGCTCACGCATCTCCGCGGCCGATTTCCCCGACGTCACGATCTCGAAGATCCGGTTCCTCGAGGCCGAGGGCCTGGTCGAGCCCGATCGCACATCGGCCGGGTACCGCAAGTTCTCCCACGCCGACGTCCAGCGACTGCGCTACGTGCTTGACGGCCCAGCGCGATCACTACCTGCCGCTGCGGGTGATCAAGGATCACCTCGATGCACTCGACCGCGGGCTCGAACCAGCCGACCACGCCGAACGCCGGGCCGCGGGTACCGATGGCACTGATCGCCACCGACGGCCTGCCCGGGCCCCGAGGCGTTCGGCACCGACCCCGCCGACGTCCGGCTGTCGCGCAAGGAGTTGCTCGAAGCGGCCGAACTCGACGACGCGGCACTCGGCCAACTCGAGCAGTACGGCCTCGTCGCGACGCGGCCCGGGCAGCAATCACTACGACGGCACGTCGTTGGTGGTCGCCCGCACCGTCGCCGAGATGTCGAGGTTCGGTATCGAGCCGCGCCACCTGCGTTCGTTCAAGGCCGCGGCCGACCGCGAAGTGGGTTTGGTCGAACAGGTCGTCACGCCCCTGGTTCGGCAGCGAAATCCGGAGGCACGCGCTCGTGCCGAAGAGGTTGCGCGCGAACTCGCCGCATTGTCGGTTCGCCTGCACGCGTCCCTGGTCAAGGCAGGGTTGCGGCCCGGCCTCAGTCGGTAGATCGGCCCGCCGGCTGCACTACCCGGGCGACTTCGCGGGTACCTGGCCGGAGCGCGGTGTAGCGTGAGGAACAGGCAGCGAAACACCTTCCGTTGCCGGTGGTAACTCGCGAGACACAGCGGCGTCGAGGGCGGTCACCGTGAACGAACTGCACGTGGTGGGCGTTCGGGTCGAGCTGCCCACGAACCAGCCGATCGTGCTTGCTGCGTGAGGTCGAAGGCGAGCGCTACCTGCCGATCTGGATCGGTGCCGTCGAGGCGACCGCGATCGCGTTCGCTCAGCAAGGCGTCGTGCCACCCCGACCGCTCACCCACGACTTGATGCGCGACGTGCTCGCCGCGCTCGGCGCGAAGCTGCGTGCCGTGCGGATCACCGAGATGCGCGACAACGTGTTCTACGCCGAGCTGGTGTTCGACGACGGTCGCGAGGTCAGCGCTCGCCCGAGCGACGCGATCGCTCTCGCGTTGCGCACCGGCGCATCGATCTTCGGATCCGAATCGGTGCTCGAGGAAGCCGGCATCGAGATCGCCGACGAGCACGAGGCCGAGGACGAAGTCGAGAAGTTTCGCGAGTTCCTCGACACGATCTCGCCGGAGGATTTCGACACGACGCAAGGCTGACGCGACGATTGCGGTGTCGTCGTCACGCCTGGCCATGACCCTCAAGGAAAGGTTGAGGGTTGAGTTGTACTTCGGCTTCCCGCGCGTCGCGTTGACTCGTCGTGTCGCCGTCCCTAGCGTGACTGTTCCGAAGCGCTTGCGTTGACCGCGTGAACTGACCGACTTGAACTGACCGCTTGAACTGACCGAGGGAGACCCTGATGGCTACGAACGGTGAGCCCCCTCTGTCAGGGTCGGCGTCTGGCTCAGTTCCTGCCGATGTGCCGGCAGCGCAGCTTCCCCTCGTGCCGCTGCACTACGACTCGTCGAGCCGCCAAGGCACGTTGTTCTCCGACGACTTCCCGGTGCCCGACGTGGGCGTCGGCTACCGCGGGCCTGATCGCCTGCGCAGCGGCTGGCATCACCTATCGCCAGCTCGACTACTGGGCCCGCACCGGCCTTGTCGAGCCCACTGTGCGTGCCGCGGCCGGCTCGGGTTCGCAGCGACTGTACGGATTCCGCGACATCTTGGTGCTGAAGGTGGTCAAGCGGCTGCTCGACACCGGGGTCTCGTTGCAGAACATCCGCGCGGCCGTCCAGCACTTGCGCGAGCGCGGCATCGACGACCTCGCCCAGATCACCTTGATGAGTGACGGCGCCAGCGTCTACGAATGCACGTCCGCCGACGAGGTCATCGACCTCGTGCAGGGTGGCCAAGGCGTGTTCGGGATCGCGGTCGGTCGCGTCGTGCGCGAGGTCGAAGGCTCGTTGGCGACTTTGCCAAGCGAGCGGCCTGACGCCGACGAAAGCGTCGGCGACACCGCGGCGCACGACGACGAACTCGCACGGCGACGAGCCCGCCGGATCGGCTAGTCCGCTCAGCGCGCGGCCCTCACCCACGGGCATTTACCTACCTGCGGTCACCTCATGTGCGGTGACATGATCGAGGCATGCTCACCGCGTTGATCACGTTCAGCCTCGCGGCTGCGTTGATCGTGTTGCTTCCCGGCCCAGACACCCTCGTCGTGGTTCGCAACCTGATCCGCGACGGGCGGCGGGGGGCGACACTCACGGTTCTTGGTGTGCTGTCAGGCCTGGCAATCTGGGTCGTTACGGCCGCGCTTGGCCTAGCAGCCCTGCTACGAGCCAGCCGCGACGGATACACGGCTCTGCGTCTGGTCGGCGCGGTCTATCTGGTGTGGCTCGGAGTGAATTCTCTCCGCACGCGGGCCGCCAAACACACCGACGAGGTCACGCCAATCTCCCCGCCCAAACTACTCGGGGTCGGCTATCGCGCCGGATTGGCCACCGACCTACTCAACCCGAAGGTCGGCGTCTTTTTCGTGACCTTCCTGCCCGGCTTCGTGCCGTCCGGCCATCCGGTCGGCAGCACGTCGTTGGTGTTCGGCGCGATCTTCGTCATCGAGACGGCCGCCTATTTCGCGTTGCTGCTGATGCTCGCGGGCCGCATCACCCGATGGATGAGCCAGCCCGCAATCCGTCGGCGGCTTGATCGTGCCACCGGGCTGGTGCTGATCGGGTTCGGCGTCCGGCTCGCGTCCGAAGGCTCGTGAAACCTGCGTCCCGAGCGCAGCTAGCGGACGAGATTTCCCTGGGCTAAATGATCGACGTGCCTACTGAGATTAATCACTGGCTGCTCTGGGCGAGTTCACGGGCGACAAGCGGATTGCCGTGAACAGCATGGCGATGCCGGCCGCAGTCATCGCTGCGATCACGGGCCATTGCAGCGGAGCGGGCAAGTACATCGCGAGGAACCACGAGCGAGTCGAGACTCCTGTGAGCTTCAGCACCAGGGGAACAACACCTTGCGGTATCAGGGGAATCCAGCACAACGACCAGCAGAGTGCGCCCACAGTGCTGCCGGTCGAGGTGTAGCGCGCCAGCGCGCTTTCGCGCGCGATGTTGAGCGTCAATCGGATACCGCCGTGGCCGCTGTCGATCGTGTCGCGCAGCAATTGTTCGAGCTCGTCGCCGTAGCGGTCTCGCCACGGCGCGGGATACCACGACAGGTAGCGGTCGACCCGCCGCGAGGTTCTGGCGGCCGGGCTTTTGTCCAGCCGCCGGTAGCCGCATATCGCCGCGATCACTAGCCACCCGATGACAACCGGCCACAGCACTACCCAGACCACCAATGACAGCAGCGCGAAACGCCAGAACCCCAATCGCTCGTGGAGCTCCTCGACGCGAGTCACGAGATCGCCAGGCCAGGTGTGGAACTGGCGCCGAGCCTGCGCAGTCCGATCTCCGCCGTCTGAGCTTGCACCGTGAGATGGGTGCGCAGGGTCGCAGCGCCGCTGGGAGTAAGCCGATATGGCAATCGACGGCCCTCGGCCTTAAGAGATTCGATCAGGCCCTGAGCCTCAAGACGGCTGAGCGCCCCATACAAAGTTCCTGGTTGCAAACGAACCCCGGCGAACTCTTCGATATCGGCAGTGAGCGCGTAACCATGCTTCGGACCGGCCGCCAGGCTCGACAGGATCAACGTTGCCGGACCGGCGTAGCGGCCGAGCGCTCCAAGGTCGTTCTCTGTGCTTGCCACATGATGAAGTTAGTGCGTCCGGCGGTATAACGTCAAGCGTTATAGCGCGTTCGGACTGCGGTGCGTGGGGCAGCGCCGGATGGCGCCACGAACGCGCCGCGCCCTGCTAGCGTTGGAGATGCCGACAACCCTGTACGGGAGAGTTCTCACGCCGCCAGCGTGAGGCGCCGAAGGAGCAACCCCCCGGAATCTCTCAGGCCCAGCGACCGCGCAGGCGAGGCAACTCTGGAAAGAGCGTGCCGCAAGGCACGTCACCGAAGGTGAAAGCCGACCGTACCCGGCCGGTGAAGCTCTCAGGTGCCCGCGACAGAGGGGGAAATTCGACCCTTGCGTCCGGAGGCCCCTGTGAACCAGTCCGACCCGACAATCCAGCAGCCGAACCACTCGCTGCGCTCGCTCGAATCCGGCCATGCCTTCGTCGACCGCCATATCGGGCCGGACGCCGACGAGCAGGCGAAGATGCTGGCGGTTATCGGGTACGGCTCATTGGCCGAGCTGGTGGCTCGCGCGATTCCCGCCTCGATCGTCGACGATCGCGAGCGCCAATCACTGATCCCGCCGGCTGCGAGTGAGGTTGAGGTCATCGCGGAATTGCGCGCGCTCGCCGCGATGAACACGGTGGCGACCCCGATGATCGGCCTCGGCTACTACGGCACGCACACCCCCGCGGTGATTCGCCGTAACGTCTTGGAGAACCCGGCCTGGTACACGGCGTACACGCCTTACCAGCCAGAGATTTCTCAGGGGCGGCTCGAAGCTCTGCTGAATTTCCAGACGGTGATATCTGATCTCACCGGCCTCGCTGTCGCCGGCGCTTCCCTGCTCGACGAACCCACAGCCGCCGCCGAGGCGATGGCGCTATGCCGCCGCAACTCCTCGTCGTCCAGCCATCGTTTCTACGTCGATGCCGACGTCCTGCCGCAGACAAAGGCGGTCGTGCAGACCCGTGCGTTGCCCATGGGCATCGAGGTTGTCGTGGCTGACCTCAGCAACGGTTTGCCGGACGCCGAGTGCTTTGGCGCTCTTGTTCAAGATCCCGGTACTAGCGGGCGGGTGCGAGACCAGGCCGCGCTCGCTGCGCAAGCTCATGAGGCCGGCGCACTCGTGGTGGCGGCAACAGACCTGCTGGCGTTGACGTTGTTGCGCCCGCCGGGGGAGTGGGGGGCTGACATCGCGGTCGGCTCGAGCCAGCGTTTTGGCGTTCCGTTGTGGTTCGGCGGCCCCCACGCAGGCTTCATCGCGGTGCGCGAGTCGCTCGCGAGGTCGCTGCCTGGGCGCCTCGTGGGTCAATCGATCGACGCCGACGGCAAGCCCGCATACCGGCTCGCCCTGCAAACGCGCGAGCAGCACATCAGGCGTGAGAAGGCCACAAGCAACATCTGTACCGCGCAGGTACTTCTTGCCGTGGCGGCCTCGATGTATGCGGTCTACCACGGGCCGCAGGGGTTGACCGACATCGCGCGTCGCACACATCGCAGTGCGTCAATCTTTGCGGAGGGCCTGCGGCGCAGCGGCTTCGACGTGCTCACCGACACGTACTTCGACACCGTGCAGGTCGCTGTGCCGAAGGATGCCGCATCGATTGTCGCAGCAGCACTCGAGCGTGGGATCAACATCAGGCACGTCGATGCCGACACCGTCGGCGTCTCGTGTGACGAGACAACCGGCCGCCATCACATCGCTTCGTTGTGGGCCGCGTTCGGCACCGACCTTACCGCCGCCGACATTGACGCGATCGACTCAGGGCTCGACGACAGGTACCCCGAGCCTGTTCTGCGCACGTCGGATTTCCTTCGCCACCAGGTGTTTCACCAGCATCGGTCGGAGACGTCGATGCTGCGGTACTTGCGCAGTCTGTCCGACAAGGACGTCGCGTTGGACCGTTCGATGATTCCGCTCGGCTCTTGCACCATGAAGCTGAATGCAACAACCGAGATGGAACCCATCAGCTGGCCCGAGTTCGCCGACATGCACCCGTTCGCACCCACAGAACAGGCTGCGGGCTACACCCGACTGATCGGCCAGCTCGAGTCGTGGCTGGCTGACGTGACCGGGTACGACGCGGTATCGGTTCAACCCAACGCCGGATCGCAGGGCGAACTGGCGGGATTGCTGGCGATCCGCGCGTTCCACTCGGCGCGAGGAAGCGTCGAACGAAACGTCTGCCTGATTCCCGCCTCAGCGCATGGCACCAACGCGGCGAGCGCGGCGATGGCCGGCATGCGCGTTGTCGTCGTCGCCTGCGACGACGACGGGAACATCGATCTCGACGATCTGCGGGCGAAGCTCGACGCCCACGCCGAGAAGCTCGCTGCCATCATGATCACTTACCCGTCGACGCATGGAGTCTTCGAGTCGACCGTCGTCGACGTGTGCGCGGCCGTCCATGACGCCGGCGGACAGGTCTACGTCGACGGCGCCAACCTCAACGCCCTAGTCGGGTTGGCGAGGCCGGGCCGATTCGGTGCCGACGTGTCGCACCTCAATCTGCACAAGACGTTCTGCATCCCGCACGGCGGCGGCGGCCCCGGCGTCGGGCCGGTGGCCGTGCGCGCGCACCTCGCCCCTTACCTGCCGAACCACCCTCTCTCGAGTGAGGCGGGACCGACGACAGGCCCAGGGCCGGTCTCTGGCGCGCCCTTCGGCTCGGCCGGCGTGCTGCCGATTCCGTGGGCCTACATCAGGTTGATGGGTCTCGAGGGCCTGACCCGAGCGACCGAAGTCGCGATCCTGTCCGCGAATTACCTCGCGCGTCGGCTCGTGCCGTCGTACCCGGTGCTGTACACCGGCGACGGTGGGCTTGTCGCACACGAGTGCATCATCGATTTGCGGCCGATCACCAAAGACAGTGGCGTCACAGTCGAAGATGTCGCGAAAAGGCTTATCGACTACGGCTTCCACGCGCCGACGATGTCGTTCCCGGTCGCGGGCACGTTGATGATCGAACCGACCGAGTCCGAAGGGCTCGATGAGCTCGATCGCTTCGTCGAGGCAATGGTCTCGATCCGCGCCGAGATCGCCAAGGTCGCGTCGGGGGAGTGGGACCGCCTCGACAACCCATTGCACAATGCGCCGCACACCGCTGAGTCGATGACGGGTGCGTGGGAGCACCCATACTCGCGCGCGTTGGCCGCGTATCCGGTAGCGGCGCTGCGCCGCGGGAAGTACTGGTCTCCGGTCTCGCGCATCGACGGCGCATACGGTGATCGCAACCTCGTATGCAGTTGCCCGCCGCCATCGGCCTACGAAACCTGAACGAGCCTGCCTTAGGTACGGCCCTCGAGGTTTTGTGCGTTGTGCAGCAGGTCATCGTCGAACAACGAAGCTTGCGCCGGGTCAGCGGCGGCGAGCGCCGACATCCACTCGGCGAGTTGAACGGTGAAGCCCGCGGCGCGGGCCGCGTCGATAACGCTCGGATCGTCGTCGACGAGCAAATCGACGACCGATTCGCGGCGCAGGCGGCGCAGCTCGTGCAGCTTGACGACTGCGCTCGGACGTCGATCGCCCTCGGGCCGCATCAGCAAGGTCCCTGCGGGCAGTAGCTGATGATCGAGCCAGGCCTGCGTTGCTGCGCGCAGACGGGCGGGGCGTCCGGTCAGATAGACGATGTCGTGGGTCGCGGCAGCCTTTCGCGCGAACGCGGCACCGATCTCGAGCACGTCATCGTCTTTCGCGGCGGTGAAAAACGCGTCCCAGTCCTTTGGCCGACGTGCCAGGTGGTGCAGCCGATGGCGGACGTCGGCAAGCACACCATCGATGTCGAGCACGATCAGCGGTTTCCCCACGACCGCAAAATCTAGCGTGCATCACAGCAGCGAGAGTTGATCACAGACCGGCTGCTTGCGAACCGAGGTGCCTCGGACGTCGTCGGCGGGGTGTGGAACACGCCGCGCATCGACTGGATTCGTCGACCCGATACCAGCAGCGCGCGCTAGCTCACGGACCTGCGCGCACACGTCGTCCTGATAAGGCTTTGGCGCGTACGCCGAGCGCGCATAGATCGCGGTGTACGTCGCGACTAACTCCGGATGAGCGGCTTCGAGCCACCCCATGAACCATTCGCGCGCGCCCGGGCGCAGGTGCAACACGATCGGCGTCACCGAACATGCACCGGCGGCGGCGATCGCGGTGACGGTGCGGGTGAGTTGGTCGGGGGAGTCGGTGAGGCCCGGCAGGATTGGCGCCATCAAGACCGAGCACCTGACGCCGGCCGCGTTCAGGGTTCGGCACACCTCGAGGCGTTTCTGCGGGCTCGGCGTGCCGGGTTCCACCTCGCGCCACAACACAGGATCGACGAACCCGACGGACACCGCCGTGGACACGTCGGTCACCTCCGCGGCGTGACGCAGCAACGGCAAGTCGCGCAGGATCAACGACCCCTTGGTGAGGATCGAGAACGGATTGGCGGCCTCGGTCAAGGCGGTGAGGATCCCGGGCATCAATCGGTAGCGCCCCTCGGCCCGCTGGTAGCAGTCGACGTTGGTGCCCATCGCGACCGGGTGGCCGCCCCACGAAGGCTTCGCGAGCTCCTTGCGCAGCAGGCTCGGCGCGTTCACCTTGACGACGACCTTTGTGTCGAAATCGAGCCCGGCGCCGAGGTCGAGGTAGGTGTGGGTGTTACGGGCAAAGCAATACCGGCAGGCGTGGGAGCACCCACGGTAGGGATTGATGGTCCAACCGAACGGCAGCCGCGACGCACTCGGCACCTTGTTCAGAATCGACTTCGCGTGTACCTCGAAGAACGTCATGCCGGCGAACTGCGGAGAGTCGAAGGTGCGGATCACCGCGGGTCGTGCGAAAAGCGTTTGGGCGGACGCCGACGGGCTGACGTCACTATCAATGCCTTGCGATTCCCAGCGCATAGCGTATTAGAACATATGTTCGAACGCGCGCCCAGCCCCTGCGATGCCCGGGGCCGATAGAGCCGCCCGGTTGCGGGCGGGTAAGCAGCAGGTGAACCGGCAATGCATCGGGGGGCGAACCTGACTCGAGAGCGCACGACGTCACGTTCGAATCAAGCCATGAGGAGCGTGAGTTTGTTGTCCGTCGGCTCGCTCACTCGGCACCTCGCACCCACCCGCTTGATCCGCATTCCGGAAGCCAGGCGGGCGGGGGATACGCCGTCTGCTCCTGCTGGGCCGTCGCCGTGTGTGAGACTCGGCGCTGTGGCTGTCGATCAGCGTGGCTCGGCGTACGAAACGTACGACGACTCGAGCCTGGGCAAGCTGATCGCCGAACGTGATGCGTTAGCGCTCGAGGAGCTCTATGACCGCCACGGGGGCGCCTGCTACGGCTTAGCCCGCCGGGTGGTCGGTGACGATCAACTGGCACAGGACGTCGTCCAAGAAGTGTTTCTTGCGATCTGGCGCGGCGCTGCAACCTACGACGGCTCGCGTGGCTCGCTCAGCACCTGGTTGTTCGCTTTGACCCATCACAAGTCGGTCGACGCGGTCAGGCGAGCGCAGCGGCACAGCGGCCGCCGTGCCCCCGAGGAAGCGTTGACCTCCGAGCCCGATCCCGCGCCGGGTGTCGACGAACAAGCGATGGCCTCGGTGCGGCGCGACCAGGTGCGAGCGGCCCTGGCAGACCTGCCGGAGGCCCAGCGGAAGGCATTGATGCTCGCCTACTTCGGGGGCTACTCGCAGTCGGAGATCGCCCAACTCACCGGCATCCCGCTAGGCACCGTCAAGACGCGCACGCTGGCAGCGTTGCGGCGGTTGCGCGGCGTGCTCGACGACGCCCAACTACACACCGCAAGTTCCGAGGGGGAGGGAGCATGACCACCCGTCCGCCCGAGCCTCCCGACGATCACGAGTTCTGGGCCGAGCTGGCCGCGGGCCACGCAATGTCGTCGCTCGACGACGCCGACGAAGCCATGTACATCCAGCACTCGGCGTCGTGTGAGGTGTGTCGTGACATGGAACGCGACCTCAGCCTCGTCCTCGCCGACCTCGCGCACGCGACGCCTCCCGTGCTGCCGCCGCCGGCGTTGAAAGACTCGATCATGGCGGCCGTTCGCGACGACGCTGCCGGTGATGGCCGCGGGCGAGTCATCCCGATCACCGGACGCCGCGAGGTGCCCGAGCCGGTTGGTCTGAGCCTGGTCCCTGGCGTCGGCGGTACTGATGTGGCTCCCAGATCGCGGCGCCGCCCGCGATACGCGCAACCCTGGGTCGCAGGGGTCGCGGCCGCTGTGGTGGCGCTCGCACTTGTCGTCGCGTGGGTCGTCGCACCCGGGCACAAATCCGCGTCGATCGCGCAGCGCTGCGCGAAGGTGAACTGCCCGATCATCACGCTGACCGGTGCCGGGCAATCGGTTGCGGCCGTGATGGTTCTCGACAACGCCGCTTACATCGATCCGCACGGGTTGCCGCCAACGCCGGCCGGCGATGTCTACGTGCTGTGGTCGATCTCGCAGGGCAAGGCACCGGTCGGAATCGCGGCCCTGCACACGGTTCCGACGTCGGGTCCGGTGCGAGCGGGCACACTCGCAACACCCATTGCCGACGTGAGTGCGTTCGCGGTCACCGAAGAGCACGGCGACTCGGTGCCGGCCACCCCGTCGG
Organism: uncultured Actinomycetota bacterium; assembly: GCA_963735415.1. Taxonomy (GTDB): domain Bacteria; phylum Actinomycetota; class Actinomycetes; order Streptosporangiales; family Streptosporangiaceae; genus Trebonia. Next base: position 18,204 of record CAVTLB010000014.1, read on the forward strand.
AGCATCTGCTGGCGCAGGGCTCGCGCGTCTAGCTAGAAGACGTTGGCACCGACGAGGATCCCAACAGCGATCAGCACGACGCCGGCTAGCTCGTCACTGCGCCGTTGCATCCGCGCGCTCAGACGCCGCCCGACCTCGAGACCCGCGAGCGAGAGCGCCACGCTGACGACCGCAAAGATGAGTAGCGCGAGCACAAGCGGAATCTTGGTCACGCCGAGCCCGAACCCGACGACGAGGTTGTCGATCGACAGCCCCAGCGCGGTGAGGACAAGTCGCGCGCGGCCCTTCGGCGTCGCGCTGATTCCTCGCTGGCCGCGACGCGCGCGCCACCCTTCGAGTACGAGCCAAAGCCCGGCGGCGACGAGCAGCGCGCCACCGACGTAGCGCGTCGCCCGCCCGAGAGAGCTCGACGCGCCGTGGCCGATCAGGAGGCCAGCGAGCGGCATGCCGGCCTCAAATAATCCGAAGACGACCGCGACGCGCACGCGGGTGCGCGCATCGACGCCAGCCAGCCCGATCCCTATGGCGGCGGCAAAATTGTCGAGTCCGACCGCAATCGCGCTGAGCACAACAGCGATGACCAGCACGCGCGCAGCCTAACGAACGTGCGATCAGGCACAATCACGCCAAGGGCTTGTCGTTTTCACCGCGGTCGCGTGTCGATTTCGCGGCGTCGAGTACGTCGTAGTGGTGTCCGAGTCGCATCAGCGGAAGGAAGCCCATGGCCAAGTACTTGATCCTCATTTACGAGAACGAAGAGGGGTACGCGTCGTCGAGTCCCGACGTCTGGCGAACCGCGATGGAAGCACACACGCGCTTCGCCGAACAGATACCTGCCCTTGGCGGCACGATGCTTGGCGGAGAGGGACTCCAGCCGACGGCCACTGCGACGTCGGTGCGCGATGACGTCGTGACCGACGGCCCGTTCGTCGAAACGAAAGAGGCCCTTGGCGGCTTCTACCTAATCGAGGCCAGGGATCTCGACCAGGCGCTCGCGATCGCAAAAGCCTGCCCCGCGCCTTACGGCGGCGTCGAGGTCCGTCCGATCATGGAGTTCGCCGGCGGGTGAGCACAACGCCAGACGACGTGCCGCCTGAGATCGCCGAAGTGCACCGGGCGATCGCCGATGCGCACCGCCGCGAGTGGGGGTTCGTGCTCGCGGCGACCGCGCGCGTGGCAGGCGACATCGACCTGGCTGAGGAGTGCGTGCAAGACGCGTATGTCTCGGCGCTCGACGCGTGGACGCGGGGGGGCGTCCCGCTCAACCCGGCAGCGTGGCTGACGACCGCAGCTCGTAACCGAGCGCTGGACGCCCATCGCCGAAACCACACGCTGCGGGAGAAACTGCCGCTGCTCGTCGAACCCGATGTGGCAGCGCCCGAACCTGAGGACGTTGACCACATCCGCGACGACCGGTTGCGATTGGTGTTCACCTGCTGCCACCCGGCGCTCGGGCGTGAGGCACAGGTCGCACTGACGCTGCGACTCGTGTGCGGCCTGACGACGGCGGATATCGCGCAGGCGTTCCTCGTCACGGAGCCGACGATGGCGGCGCGGGTCACGCGCGCGAAGAAGAAGATCGCCGCTGCCCGGATCCCGTACCGTGTGCCCGATCCCGCCGAATTGCCCGACCGGCTCGATGCGGTACTGACCGTCGTCCATCTGCTCTATACGACCGGACACACCGCGCCGCTGGGGGAGCAGCTCGTCAGGGCTGACCTCGTCGAGCGATCGCTCGAACTGGCGCGGATGTTGCTTGCGCTGATGCCTGACGAGCGCGAGGTCCGCGGTCTGCTCGCCCTCATCTTGCTCAGCGACGCCCGGCGCGCCACGCGGGTCGACGCGGCGGGCAACCTGGTGCTGCTCGAAGACCAAGACCGAAGCAAGTGGGACGCCGACCGGATCGCCGAGGGCGCCGCGCTTGTCATCGAGGCGCTACGGGGAGGCGGGGCCGGGCGATTCGCCGTCCAGGCCGCGATTGCGGCTGTGCACGCCGACGCAAAGACCTACGCCGACACCGACTGGCCACAGATCCTCGCCCTGTACGACGAGCTACTGAGGCTCTGGCCATCGCCAGTCGTCGCCCTGAACCGGTGCGTGGCCGTGCTGATGATCAACGGGCCGGCGGCCGCACTGGCCGAGCTCGACGAACTCGATGCGACCGGCCGCCTCGCCGGCTACCGCTACCTGCCAGCAACGCGTGCAGATCTGTTGCGACGGCTAGGTCGCGTTGACGAAGCTGCACGCGAGTATCGCGCCGCGATCGAACTCGCGGAGAACGACGCCGAAAGCGCGTTCCTGCAGGGGAGGCTCGCGCAGACCGTCTCGATGAGCTCCGCACCGTAGAAATCAGCGCAAGTTGACATAATGTACATTATCGGCACTATGCCTATGGGCTTGGCCGAACCCGCAGAGGTGACGTTTCGTGCCCTCAGGAGGCAGTAAACGTCCGCTGTGTCGGGTCAGCGCAGCTCTTGGACGCGAACGAGATTGCCGGCGGGATCGCGGACGGCGAAGTCGCGCACACCGTACGGCTGCTCGGTCGGTTCCTGGATGACCTCGGCGTCGCTGGCCTGGATGCGCTCAAACGTGCCGTCAAGATCCTTGGTGGCGAGCAAAAGCACCGCGTAGGTGCCCTTGGCCATCATCTCGGCGATCGTCCGGCGCTCGGCGTCGGTGATGCCAGGATTGGCGGCCGGTGGGGCCAGCACGATGGAGGTCCCTGGCTGGTCGGGTGGGCCGACCGTGATCCAGCGCATCGTGCCTTTTCCGACGTCGAGACGGACGTCGAAGCCGAGCGTGTCGCGATAGAAGGCCAGCGATGCTTCGGGGTCGTCGTGCGGGAGAAAGCTCGCGTGAATGGTGATGTCCATAGCGTCAGGCTAGTTGGGACTCGTCGACGCGTGCTTCTCGATTCCTGATCGGTCTGGTGACCTGTTTCGCGACGCACGGCGCCATCCCTTGTACAGCGCCGGCTTCCTGAGTGCGGTACGTGCTCGGCGGCACACCGACCAACTCGGTGAAGCGGGTGCTGAAGGTGCCAAGCGACGAGCAGCCGACCGCGAAGCACACTTCAGTGACGCTGAGCTCTCCCCTGCGTAGCAGGGCCATCGCGCGCTCGATCCGTCGCGTCATCAGGTAGCTGTACGGCGACTCCCCGTAGGCGAGCCTGAACTCGCGGCTCAGGTGCCCTGCCGACATGTGGGCGCCGCGAGCGAGCGCCTCGACGTCCAACGGCTGTGCGTATTCACGGTCCATACGGTCGCGAACCCGCCGTAACCGCGCTAGGTCGCGCAGGCGCTGCTCGGACGCCGGTGTGCTCGTCATCAGGCGCGCCGGCTTGCCCACCGCGCGCGGGCTTTGGCGATCGGGATCTTGATGCGGTCGAGCAGACGTTGCGCGGCTGGGTACTCGGTAGCCAGCACCGCGAGTCCGAACGGCCATGACGAGCAGTCCAGGGCCGGGCAGCACGAGCAGCACGATCCCGACGGCGATCAGGAGGACGCCGACAAGGGTGACGACGGGGCGGCGAGCCAGACGGGCACGTGGGTCGTGTTGTTCAAACGAGCGATCATGTCATTTCCTCCGGCAACCATCGGTCGCCGAAGGTCTGACCGCGATCCGTGTCGGACCGCCGCTGGCCGGGTACCTGTGGAGGCACCGTGTTGACGGCCGCAGACGCGAGGGCTACTCCCCTTCGGTGCTGTCATGATACGGCACCTGATTGATTGGACGGCGAGGAGCGAACGTCGGTGAAAGCAAACCGCGGTACCCACCAACTGTCGGTCGAGCCACGGGACCGCGCCGAGCTGGCGTGTGGTTGCGGTTCGTGTTCGCAAGCAGATCGTTGAGAGGAATCTCGCGATCCTCGCGGCCGGAACCGCATTTTGGGCCATCCTCTCGATCTTCCCGGCCATCATCGCGGTGGTCACGATCTACGGCATCGTCGCGAGTCCGTCGCAAGTGACGAAAGAAGTCACGAAACTTGGTGGCTCGTTGTCGCCGTCGACGCGCGAGGTCGTCACCAACTGGCTCGCCGGACTCACCAGTACGAGCCATCAACAACTCGGGCTCGGCCTGGTCGTCGGACCTGGCGGTCTCTGTGGGCGGTCTCGGCCGGCGTCCGGACGTTGATCAAGGCGATTACGGCGGCCTACGAGCAGGAGGAGACTCGCGGCTACCTGCAAGTTGCGCGGACTTTCGCTGCTGGCGAGTGTCGGCGTCATCGTGGTTGCCGGCGATCGTGCTGGCCGCGATCGGTATCGCGCCGGCGATCCAGCACCTCGTGCACAACATCGCGTGGCGACTCGCGCTCGACGTCGGTGAATGGGTCGTACTGGCCTTTATCCTCACCGCGGCGATCGCGACGTTGTATTGGATGGCGCCGCCGAAGACGTCCGTCAACTGGCGGTGGGCCTCGGCGGGTGCGGTGTTCTCGACGGTGTTCGTCGTGTTGGCGAGCGTCGGGTTTTCTCTCTACGTGCGCTTCTTCGCGCACTACAACAAGACCTACGGCACCCTGGGCGGCATCGTCATCTTGATGTTGTGGCTCTACTACTGCGTTTTCATCGTGTTGCTCGGGTGCACTGATCGACATCGAGGCCGAACGTGAAGTCACCATCGAAGCGGGGAAACCGCTCTAGGCGTCGCGCTTCTCGAACAGCACCCACGACAGGCCGAGCACGATCACGAGAAACGCGATGAAGATCAGTAGCCCATCGACTGGGCTCGGCGTCGAGTGTCCATTACCGGTGTCGTTGCCGTTGGTCCCGGGCGGACCGTAGCGAAGGATCTGCGATCCGGCATAGAACGGAAGAACCTTCGCGAACCCGCGGATCGCATGGAACACGTGCAATCCGAGGAGCCCCCGAAGGATGTTTTCCGCGATGAGCGGGAACACGATCACCGTCACGATCGCCGCTGGGATGTTGCGAAAGAGGCCCGCCAGTGCGAGTCCGACCAGCGTGAAGATGACGGTGTAGACGACCGATCCGATCCACACGCGCGCCATCGGGGACGGAAACAGGCCGAGGTCGAGCAGCCGATGGCCCAAGATCAGCACGGCGATCAGGTAGCGAAGCACCACGCAGGCCAGGGCCACGACGAACACGTACGCAGTCACGACAATGACCTTCGCGGCGAGCACGTCCGATCGTCGGGGCAGCGCGGTCAAGGTCGGCCGGATCGTTCCGTAGCGGTACTCGTGGCCGATCGCAAAGACCCCGATGATTGACAGCAGGATCGACACGAGCAGGATCGCGCCGCCGCCGCCGCCCGTGAGGACGTCTCCGTAGTCGGTGATGCCGAGTGTCTGCGGGTCACCGGCGGGCGGGCGCTTGATGCCGAAGGCGGCAAGTCCGAGCAGTCCTGCGACGAGCAGTGACAACCCCGTCAGCCACCAGGTCGAGCGCAGGGTGCGCAGCCGCATCCATTCGTAACGCAATGCGCTTTTCATGCGAGCCCCCCGGTTGTCTCGAACTCCTGCGAACCGGCGGTCGCTTCGAGGAACGCCTCCTCGAGGGTCGCCGTGCGAGTCGTCAGCTCGTGCAACGGGATCCGTTCGGCAAATGCAAGATCGCCGACCTCCTCTTGCGTCGGACCCGCTGACTACGACAACCCGCTGCGCATCGCGTTGCTGGCGGTAGCGGCAGGAAGGCCTACGTGGTGCTCACCGGGAACACCTCGGCCAGCGCGGCCGCCTACGCGGCCCGGGCCGGCATGACCTGCTGGGTCCTCGTGCCGCAGGGCAAGATCGCCATCGGCAAGATGGGTCAGGCGCTGGTGCACGGCGCGAAGCTGCTGCAGGTCGACGGCTCCTTCGACGACTGCCTTGAGCTGGCGTGCAAGCTGGCCATCGACTACCCGGTGGCGCTGGTCAACTCGGTGAACCCGGACCGGCTGCAGGGGCAGAAGACGGCCGCCTTCGAGATCGTGGACGCCCTTGGCGACGCGCCGGACATTCACTGCCTGCCGGTCGGCAACGCGGGGAACATCACCGCCTACTGGATGGGCTACAAGGAGTACTTCGACGCGGGGCTAGCCGGGCGCAGGCCCCGGATGTTCGGGTTCCAGGCCAGCGGTGCGGCGCCCATCGTGACCCGTGCCCCGGTCAAGCACCCGCAGACGATCGCCACGGCCATCAGGATCGGCAACCCCGCGTCCTGGACGCTTGCCGAGGCGGCACGCGATGAATCCGGTGGCCTGATCGACTCGGTGACCGATCGCGAGATCCTCGCCGCCTACCGGATCCTGGCCCGCGACGAGGCGGTATTCGGCGAGCTCGGCTCGTCGGCCAGCGTCGCCGGCCTGCTCAAGGCGTCGGCCGCCGGACTGATCCCGGTCGGCTCGCGCGTGGTCGCCACCATTACCGGCAACGGCCTCAAGGACCCGGACTGGGCGCTGTCGGGCGCCCCGGCCCCGACCACGGTCAAGGCCGACGCGGGCGCGGCAGCGGCCGCGCTAGGCCTAGCCTGAACCCGTCCACGGAGTCCCCACGGAGCCTCCCGTGCATGGAGTTCTCACGGAGCCCCCGGTGGACGGAGGTCCCCCACGGAGCCCCGTCCGCAGTGTCCTCACGGAGCCCCGTGAGCGGAGCTCCCTTAGTGAAGTCGACGGTAGTCGACTGCGCTCGACGGACAGTTTGGGGGTGATTACCCCCGGAACGTAAAACAGCTAGGCCCAGTGACAATAGATGACAATGCTCAACCAGTAGCACCCGAGACGGGCCGAGACGACCGCAAAGGCGGCTGTGATACAGGTGGGACTAGATGGCGTGGACTGATTGCGCGGTGCGGGTGCGGGTGCCCGCCACGAGCGCCAACCTCGGGCCCGGGTTCGACGCGCTAGGGCTGGCGCTCACGCTCCATGACGAGGTCGAGGCGCGGGTCATCCCTAGTGGCCTCACGCTTGAGGTGTCCGGCGAGTGCGCGTCCGACATGGCCGAGGCCGGGGAAAAGCACCTGGTCGTGCGGGCCATGCGGGCGGCCTTCGACGACCTGGCCCGCGCTGGCGTGGCACCCGGGCAGCCGCCAGGAATCGCGCTGCGCTGCCTGAACCGGATACCGCACGGTCGCGGCCTGGGCGCCTCGGCGGCGGCGATCGTCGCGGGCGTCCTGGCCGCGCGGGCGCTGGCCAGCGCCGGCACCTCGGCCGGCGCGTCGCTCGCGCTGGCCAGCGAGCTTGAGGGGCATCCGGACAATGTCGCGCCGTGCCTCTACGGTGGCCTGACCGTCGCCTGGCTCAGCGGCCCGCGCGTGAGCGCGATCCGGCTCGAGCCGCTGCCTGGCATCACTCCGGTCGCGATCATCGCGCCCGAGCCGGTGAGCACGGAGATGGCGCGCGGCCTGCTTCCCGGCCGGGTGCCGCACGCGGACGCAGCGCGCAACGCGGGCCGCTCGGCCCTGCTCGTGGCCGCGCTCACGGCCCGCCCCGAGGCGCTGCTTGACGCCACCGAAGACTGGCTTCACCAGGACTATCGCGCCCCGGCGATGCCCGCGACGCACGACCTCGTCCGACGCCTGCGGGCAGCGGGAATCCCCGCCGTCGTCTCCGGCGCGGGGCCGTCGGTGCTAGCCTTCCTCGCCGAGGACGGCACTGGTGCCCGGGATGCTGATTCGCCCGGTCGCCCTGTGCCGGGCCGACGTGAGGCGGCTTCACAAGTCGTGGATTCAACCGTGCGCGAAGCGGGTATTGGATGGCACATAAGCCCGCTTGACGTCGAGAGACGAGGTGCCAGCGTGGCGTCGGCCGTCCCAAGTGGCCGGTGAGCTGGCTCTGGTGAGCACCGACAGTCATCGTGTGGCCGCTTTACCCCCTTTCCCCGACTTGGATGGCCGCGAAGGAATGCCGTGGGCTTGCCTGGTGTTAAGCTGGATACAGCATCAGTTGCCCCTCGCAGGGCGGGTGCTGTTCATCCACACGCCACCTGGGCGGTAACGTATACCTACCCAGGGAGTGGGCTTTCGGCATCACGCCAGGAGAGCAGCCTGTTCCCCTGTGCGGCACCCCGTTTCACGCCTTCACGTCACGAGCCCGGGTCAGGGTCTCGGGCTACGGACATACGCGAGGTGCTGAGCAGGCCTCAAGCGCGGCTCCTTGGTGCTGGACGGCCAGGTACCGAGAAACCGAGTGCGGGAACCGGGCGCGGAAGCCGGGCGCAAGATCCGACTGTCATCGTGAACACCGATGCGGATCTAGCGGGCAAAGCGAATCGAACCGGGCACAACGGACTGGGTCAGCAAGACACCTAGGCGGCCGAGGATCATAATGGAAGGACCATTAGTGAGCGACACCACCGAACTCCTCAGCGACGCGGCGGCCCCCGCGTCCGGGGAAACCCTCATCGGCCAGTCGGCTGTCGGCCCGGAAGGAACCGTTGCCGCGTCAAGGCCACAGGGCCGCCCGGTCGGTGACCTCTCTAAGCTGCTCGTTCCCGACCTGCAAAAGATCGCTCAGCAGCTCGGCATCCCCGGAGCGGGCCGCATGCGGAAGGGCCAACTCGTCGCCGCCATTGAGCAGCAGATCGGCGGCCCGGCCGGCTCCGCTAGTCAACAGTCAGCCACGCGGGGTGCACCGGCGGGAGCCGGCGCGCCGCGCCACCTGAATCAGGATGCTATGGAAGCAGGCACAACCGTCCGGTCAGGCATCGGCGATGCCGTGCAGGCAGGCGGCATCGGCGAGGCGCCGGCCGCTATCAGCGCAGCGGCGAGCGCCGGGCAGGCCGGGATTGGCGCGCAGGTCGCCAGCGCCGCCCCCGTGAGCACCGCGTCGCAGGACACTGCGCCGCAGAGCGCTCCGCCGCACAATGCGGCGCCGCACAGTGCGGTAACGCCGGGCGACGACACGGTGCGACAGGACAGCGGGGCGCAGGCCCCGGCAGGGGAGTCCCGCGAGGGCGATGCCCAGGGCAGTGACTTCCAGGGCGGCGACGCCCAGGGCGGCGATGGCCAGGCCACGGGCGAGGCCCGCCGGGACCGGCGCCGCAACGGCCGCGATCGCAGGGACACTGGCGGCAGGGACGCTGGCGGCAGGGACGCGGCGGCAGGGACGCCGGCGGCAGGGACTCGGCCAGCCGTGACCGCGAGCCGGCCGCGAACCGCGCCGGCGGCGCGGGCGGCCAGGGTGGCCAGAACGCGCAGGCCCCGCAGTCCGGCCCCCCCCGTGGTATCGCCAACGACGACGACTCAGACGACGGCCAGGGCCGTCGCCGTGGCCGGGACCGGTACCGCAACCGCAACCGCCGCCGCGGCGAGCGGCAGGGCGGCGAGCCCGAGACGGTCCTCGCCGAGGATGACGTCCTGATCCCGATCGCCGGCATCCTCGACCTGCTGGAGAACTACGCCTTCGTCCGGACCACCGGCTACCTTTCCGGCTCCAACGACGTGTACGTCTCCCTGTCCCAGGTTCGCAGGTACGGGCTGCGCAAGGGCGACGTCATCGAGGGCGCCGTCCGGCAGCCCCGGGATGGCGAGCGGCGGGAGAAGTTCAACGCGCTGGTCCGGCTGGACAAGGTCAACGGCCTTGACCCCGAGCAGTCGCTGCACCGGCCCGAGTTCTCCAAGCTGATCCCGCTGTACCCGCAGAGTCGGCTGCGGCTGGAGACCGACGCGGGCAACATGGTGACCCGGATCATCGACCTGATCTGCCCGATCGGCAAGGGCCAGCGGGGCCTTATCGTCTCGCCGCCGAAGGCGGGCAAGACGATGATCCTGCAGGCCATCGCCAACGCGATCACCAAGAACAACCCGGAGTGCCACCTCATGGTCGTCCTCGTGGACGAGCGGCCTGAGGAGGTCACGGACATGCAGCGCACGGTGAAGGGCGAGGTCATCCACTCGACCTTCGACCACCCCGCCGACGACCACACCGCCGTCGCCGAGCTCGCCATCGAGCGCGCCAAGCGCCTGGTCGAGATGGGCCACGACGTCGTCGTGCTGCTCGACTCCATCACCCGGCTCGGCCGCGCCTACAACCAGGCCGCCCCGGCCAGCGGGCGCATCCTGTCCGGTGGTGTCGACTCGACGGCGCTGTACCCGCCGAAGCGGTTCTTCGGCGCTGCCCGCAACATCGAGAACGGCGGGTCGCTGACGATCCTGGCGACGGCGCTGATCGAGACCGGCTCCCGGATGGACGAGGTCATCTTCGAGGAGTTCAAGGGCACCGGCAACATGGAGCTCCGGCTGCGCCGCGAGCTCGCGGACAAGCGGCTGTTCCCGGCGGTGGACGTGGACGCGTCCAGCACCCGTAAGGAAGAGATCCTGCTCGCCCCGGACGAGCTGAAGGTCATCTGGCAGCTGCGGCGCGTGCTGCACGCCCTGGAGCCGCAGCAGGCGCTGGAACTGCTCATGGAGCAGATGCGCAAGACCAAGAGCAACGCCGAGTTCCTGCTCCAGGTGCAGAAGACCACCCTCGGCGTGGACCGCGAGCGCTAGCAGCCCTCCGCTCGTGCCCAGTTGGGAATTCCAACTGGGCACGAATGGTTATTAGCGTCTGGCAAACTAAAAGCCGCACAGCCGCGGTACCGGTTCACGCCCCAGGCCGCCTGCCACGTGACAGGCGGCGGCGACCCGGCGACCGCTTGAGGCAAGGAGCCACTTTCATGAAGTCTGAGATCCACCCGGAGTACGTCGCCACCGAGGTGCACTGCGGCTGCGGTGCCACCTTCACCACCCGGTCCACCGTGACCAGCGGCGTGATCCAGACCGACGTCTGCTCGCAGTGCCACCCGTTCTACACCGGCAAGCAGAAGATCCTCGACACCGGTGGCCGCGTCGCCCGCTTCGAGAAGCGCTTCGGCACCAAGGTCACCGGCACGAAGGCCGGCAAGAAGTAGCACGCGCTACGCTACGCCCGTACGGCAGGCCAGGGAGGAGGCTCTCCCGTGGCTACCCGTGCGGGCGTTCGGCTGTTAGTGCGGAGACAGCGCAGGTTTTAAGGGCGCTCGCGCGACGCGCGGGCTAGCAGGTTTTACGAGAGAGAAGGTCTTGATCGTGTTCGATCGGCTCGGCGACCTGGCCAGCGAGCACGCTGAGCTTGAGCGTGCCCTCGCGGACCCGGCCGTGCACGCGGACGCGGACCAGGCCCGGACGCTCGCCAAGCGCTACCACGAGCTCACTCCCATCGTCGCGGCCTACCGCGAGTGGCAGCAGCTCGGCGAGGATGAGCAGACGGCGCGCGAGTTCGCGCTTGAGGACTCAGCGTTCGCGGCGGAGGCCGACGACCTGGCCAGGCAGCGTGCGCAGGTCGAGGAACGGCTTCGGACGCTGCTCGTTCCCAAGGACCCCAACGACAACCGTGACACCATCCTGGAGGTCAAGGCGGGCGAGGGCGGCGAGGAGTCCGCGCTGTTCGCCGGGGACCTGCTCCGGATGTACCAGCGCTACGCCGAACGGCACGGCTGGAAGACCGAGATCATCGACTCCACGCTGACCGGCCTCGGCGGGGTCAAGGACGCGACCATGGCGGTCAAGGCCGGCCGCAATGGCGAGGGTGCCTGGTCCCGGCTGAAGTGGGAGGGCGGCGTGCACCGGGTGCAGCGCGTGCCCGTCACCGAGTCGCAGGGCCGCATCCACACGAGCGCGGCGGGCGTCCTGGTGATGCCGGAGGCGGACCAGGTCGACATCCAGGTAAACGAGAACGACCTCCGCGTGGACGTCTTCCGCTCTTCGGGGCCGGGTGGCCAGTCGGTGAACACGACCGACTCCGCCGTCCGGATCACCCACCTGCCGACCGGCATCGTGGTCTCCTGCCAGAACGAGAAGAGCCAGCTCCAGAACAAGGAGTCGGCGCTGCGCGTGCTGCGGTCGCGGCTGCTGGCGGCGGCGGAGGCGGAGGCGGACGCCAAGGCAGCGGCCGAGCGCAAGGCCCAGGTCCGCACCGTGGACCGGTCCGAGCGGGTGCGCACCTATAACTTCCCGGAGAACCGCATCTCCGACCACCGGGTCGGCTACAAGGCGTACAACCTCGACCAGGTCATCGACGGCGACCTGGACGCGGTCATCGACGCGCTCGCCGCCGCGGACCTGGAGGCGAAGCTGGCTGAACAGGTCTAAGAAGTGAGCACTGCTGCTCGATGAGATCGCGCTGGCGACGGCCCGGCTGGCCGAGGCGGGCGTGGAGTCACCGCGCGCCGACGCCGAGCTGATCGCGGCGCACGTCCACGACGTCAAGCGCGGCGAGCTGCACACCGTGCCGGACGCGGCGTTCGACGCCACGTTCTGGGCGGACATCGCGCGGCGGGAGAACCGGGAGCCGCTGCAGCACATCACCGGGATCGCGTACTTCCGCTACCTGGAGCTCGACGTCGGCCCGGGGGTGTTCGTGCCCCGGCCGGAGACCGAGGTGATGACCGGCTGGGCCATCGACCGGCTGCGCGAGATGGACGTGGCCGAGCCCGTGGCGGTCGACCTGGGCACCGGGTCCGGCGCCATCGCGCTGTCGATCGCGCAGGAGGTGCCGCGCGCCCGGGTGCACGCCGTGGAGGGGGACCCGCTGGCGCGGAGCTGGGCGGAGCGGAACATCACCCGGTACGTGGACTCCTACACCGCGGGCCGGGTGCTGCTGCACGCGGGCGACTTCACCCGGGGACTCGACGGCGGCGCCGACGGCCTCGCCTCGCTGGCCGGCCTGGCCGGGACCGTCGACCTTGTCGTCTCCAACCCGCCGTACATCCCGCTCGGCTCGCACGTGCCGCCCGAGGTGGGGGAGTACGACCCGCCGGCCGCGCTGTGGAGCGGCGCCGACGGCCTGGACGCGATCCGCGCGGTGGAGCGGGTCGCGCGGTGGCTGCTGCGGCCCGGCGGCCTGGTCGCCGTCGAGCACGGCGGGCAGCAGGGCGCCGCCGTCTTCTGGATCTTCAGCGAGGAAGCCGGCTGGCGGGACACCCGCAACCACAAGGACCTGGCCGGCCGCGACCGCTTCGTCACCGCCGTCTTCCCCGGCCCCTAACCCCGGCCCCCGTCGGGAACCAGCAAGTCGAGACCCGCGACCGACCTCCGCTGCCGTGCCGCTGCCGCGCCGCCTGCGGGAACGTTGAAGTCACAGCAGCCCCCCTTTGGCCTTTAAAGGGGGAGGATCACGCGGGGAGCAAGATTAGAGGCCTGTGTTACCCCCGGGACTCATGACGTCTGAGGCCAATGGTGCGTGAGGCGGCGGCGGGACCCATGCGACCCGGCCGCCCGCTACCGCCACCCATCCGCGCCTGCGCGGCCCGCTCGATCGCGCCAAGTTCCCGCCAGCCGGCGCCTGGGGCTAGCCGGCTGGCCAGGCGAAGCCGACCGGGGCCTACCGGGCCAACCGCGCACTTACGTTGTTCAGTAGCCCTAGGATGGAGGCGATATGAGCGCTCGATACGACTGCGCGGACACGCAGCAGCGGGAAGCTGGGATCTTGGCGGCGGTCGACACGCCGTCAAGGCGGGCGGCCTCGTCGTCCTGCCCACCGACACGGTATACGGGCTCGGCGCGGACGCGTTCTCGCCGGATGCGGTGACTGCGCTGCTCGCGGCCAAGGGGCGCGGCCGCAACATGCCGCCCGCCCGTCCTGGTCGGCAGCGTGCGGGCCGCCTCGGCGCTCGCGGAGACGCTCGGCGCGTTCGGCCAGGACCTGATCGACGAGTTCTGGCCGGGGCCGCTGACGCTGGTGTTCCGCGCGAGCCCGACGCTGAAGTGGGATCTCGGCGACACGAACGGCACGGTCGCGGTCCGGATGCCGCTGCACCCGGTGGCCCTGGAACTGCTGCGGCGGACCGGCCCGATCGCGGTGAGCAGCGCCAATAAGACCGGGCAGAGCGCCGCGACCACCGCCGATGACGCGCAGCGGCAGCTTGGCGACGCGGTCGCGGTCTACCTGGACGGCGGCCCGTGCGCGGACAACGTCCCGTCAACCATCGTCGACCTGACCGCGGGAACGCCCCGGGTCCTGCGGGTCGGCGCGATCAGCGTGGACCAGCTGCGCAAGGTAGCGACCATGATCGACCTTCCCCAGGCGGCCCCGCCCGCCCCGGCCAGCCCGACACGACCGCCGCCGCGGCGACACGACCCCGGCTCCCGACACGACCCCGGCCAGTGGCCGCCGTCCCGGCGACCGCCGAAGACGCCCCAGCCGGCCCGGCCGGCGAAGCCGGCTCCTGACCTGGCGCCGCAATGCGCGATTACCTGTTCATCTTCCTCATCGCGGCGGCGGTGACCTATCTCCTCACCCCGCTGGTCCGGCTGTTCGCCCGCAAGATCAAGGCACAGCATGAGGCGCGTGACCGGGACGTGCACAAGGAGCCGACGCCGCTGATCGGCGGCCTGGCGATGTACGGCGGCATGGTGGCGGCGCTGCTCGTCGCGGAGCGGCTGACCTACCTGCAGCAGGCGTTCCCGTCCTCGAAGACGGTCAACGGGCTGCTGGTGGCCGGCGGCCTGCTGGTGATCATCGGGATCATCGACGACAGGTTCGGGATCGGCGCCGCTGCAGAAGGCGGCCGGGCAGGTCGCGGCGGGCGGCATCCTGGCCTGGAGCGGCACCTACCTGCCGTGGCTGCCCTTGCCCAACAGGGAGAACTTCATACTCGAGCCGGACCTGAGCTACACGCTCACGATCTTGCTGATCGTCGTCACGATCAACGCGGTGAACTTCATCGACGGCCTGGACGGGCTGGCGGCCGGCGTCGTCGGCATCGCCGGCGCTCGCGTTCTTCATCTACTCGTACACGCTGTCCAACTCGATCCACCTCCCGTCGCAGTCGGTGCCCGCCGTCGCGTCGGCCGTGCTCGTCGGGATGTGCGCCGGGTTCCTGCCGCATAACTTCAACCCGGCCCGGATCTTCATGGGCGACACCGGCGCGATGCTGATCGGCCTGCTGCTGGCCTACGGCCCGATCTCCAGCGCCCTGTCGCTCGACCCGAACGTGCTGGTCAACTACTCCAATCACCCGCTGAACCGGTTCCCGACGATCTTGCCGATGCTGCTGCCGGTCGCGATCCTCATCATCCCGTACACGGACCTGGCGCTCGCCGTGATCCGGCGGACGGCGCGCGGCAAGTCGCCGTTCTCGCCCGACCGCAAGCACCTGCACCACCGGCTGCTCAACATGGGGCACTCGCACCGGCAGAGCGTGCTGCTGATGTACCTGTGGGCGGTGCTCTTCTCCGGTGCCGTCGTCGGCCTGTCGGTCGTCAGGACCCAGGTGGTCTGGCTGGCGGTCGTCACCCTCGCCGCCCTCGTCGCGCTGCTGCTGGCGACCATCCCGCAGTGGCGCCCGTGGCGTGGCAAGCCCGCCAGGCAGCAACCCCCCGTCCCCAACGAGCCCGCCGTTCCCGCGCTGACAGTCGAGGAACCACCCAACGGGTTCCCGCCCGGGGACTACGCGCCTGGCGGGTACGTCAGGAACGGGTACAGGCCCGGTGAGTACGGGCCCGCCAGCGGCGCCTACCCCGGCGAGTGGCACCACGGTCCGGCCGCGCCGGCCGCGCCGCCCGGGCCGCCGGCCTCCGGCATGACGACCGGGTCGCCGATCCCAACGGCGCCGCCCGTGACTGGCCTCTCGGCGACCTGCCGGTCCGGCCGAAGCCCTCGCGCCGCTAGGCGCCGGCGCGGTGAGCCGCGCGGGCGAGCGGCCAGCCGTAAGGTGAACTTTCGGTTCCCTGGACCTAGTTGTGAACCTTGGCGGTTAGTCATGTAAAGTCAGCGATAAGGTAAAGACAGAGTCAAGAATCTTGTGATACGCTTCACAAGCACCCTCCCCCCCGATGGGCGGGGCGCTAGAAACCGAGTGAGAGGCTCGTGGTAACGTACGTGGACCTACCTGGGCAGTCTGGTCATGAGCATGACCCGGCGTTGCCCGCGCGGACCACGCGTGCCTGCCCGGGGAGGCTCCCTGGGAAGCTTCAACCCCGGGCAACGATTTCACCTATCCCTCAGGAGCCAGCACGTGATGGCTAACTATGCGCGTGTCGTCCGGCGCTCGGCCGCGCTGTGCAGCGTGGTTGCCGTCGTGATGATCGCCATCTGCGCTGCCATCGCCGGGACCAAGGGCCTCTACGGCGCCCTCGTCGGCGTCGGCATCGTCACGGTCTTCTTCGGGATCAGCATCGTTGCCGTCGGCCGGGCGGCGAAGGTCAGCCCGATGGTCATGATGGCCGTCGCGATGGCGACGTACATCGTGAAGATCATCGCCTTCATGATCATCCTGGTCGTGCTTCAGCATGTCACCGTGTTCAACGCCGCGGACCCTCGGCTTTACCGCGATTGTTCTCATCCTCGCCTGGAGCGCCGCGCAGGTTATCACCATGATGCGGTCAAAGATGCTCTACGTGACTCCGGAAGAGGAGCACTAGGGCGGTGGCGATGGTGAGTGACCCCGAGATCCACTGGGATGGCGGCCGGGACGAGAGTGCGGCCGAATCCCAAGGCCGACCCCGAGGGGGCTGGCGAGCCGTCGCCACCAGACATGGGAGAGTCGCTTCAAGCGCGGCTTTGGCGAGGCGGGCGAGTCCTCGGACAAGGTTAGCCGTGGTACCGGCTGGGAGATCTTCAGCTACCTGATCGCCGGCATGACTCGCCTACGGCGGCATCGGCTGGCTGATCGGGCACTTCACGCACATCCAGCTGCTTTTCCCGATCGGCATGCTGGTCGGGGTCGCGATATCACTCGGCTGGGTCGTCTACCGGTTCGGCCGCAAGTGATGGATCACACAAGCACGCGCGCAGCGGCGGGCCGCCCGAGCGCCGCCGGAGGGGATCAAGCCCCCGAGAGGAGATTTGCCGGTGACCGGTGACGTCGCGGTATCGCGGCCGCCACGGGCGGCTGCCACATTTTCAGCGGGTGCGGTTATCCCGCGCCCGGGCTGCAGAATTTCGACTTCAAGCCGCTGTTCACGATCGGCTCGTGGGGCTTCACGAAGCCCGAGCTGATCGCGATCCTGTGCGCGCTCGTCGTGATCGCGTTCTTCTGGGTCGCGTTCGCCAGGCCCAAGCTGATCCCGGGCCGGACGCAGAGCCTGGGCGAGCTGGCCATCCTCGCCGTCCGGGACCAGATCGTGCGCCCGGTGCTCGGCAAGAAGGGCGACAGTTACCTGCCGTTCATCGTGTCGCTGTTCTTCTTCATCCTGGCTGATGAACCTGATGGAGCTGATCCCGCTCCTCCAGTTCCCGGCGATGTCGCGGATCGGCTTCGTCTGGCCGCTGGTCTTCATGGTGTACGGCCTGTACTGGTACCTGGGCTTCAAGACCAAGGGCTTCTTCGGCTACTTCAAGTCGTGGATCCCGCCGGCGCCATGGCCGATCGTGATCTTCGCCTCCTGATCCCGGTCGAGATCCTCAAGTACGTCATCGTCCAGCCGTTCACCCTGGGCGTCCGGCTGTTCGCGAACATGTTCGCCGGCCACCTGCTGCTGTCGATCTTCATGGTCGCGACCTGGTACCTGACGAGCCTCTCCGTCGGCCTGCTGTACGCCGCCGGGCTCGCTCTTCATGGTGTTCTTCGTCTTCCTGCTCGAGCTCCTCGTCGGCCTCCTGCAGGCGTTCATCTTCACCACCCTGATCTCCACCTACATCGCGGACTCGCTGGAGTACGGGCACTGAGCTTCCCGCAAGCCAAGCCTGCCAGCAAGCAGTTCTCTAGCTAGCCAGCCCGGCGGATGACCTAAGAAGCCGCCGGACCGACCGCAAAGGAAGAAAGCCAATGTCTCTCGCCGCCGCTACCGTCCTCGCTGCCACGAGCTCGACGCTGAGCATCAACATCGGTGCCGTCGGCTACGGCCTCGCCGCCATCGGCCCGGGCATCGGCATCGGCCTGGTCTTCGGCCACGCGATCGAGGCCATGGCCCGGCAGCCCGAGGCCAGCGGCCGCATCCAGCTGTACATGTGGATCGGCTTCGCGCTGACCGAGGCGCTGGCCCTCATCGGCCTCGTTGCGCCGTTCATCTTCCACTACTGCCTGAGCACCAGGGAGAAGTGAGCAGGAATGTCACTCGCTGACGCTGCGGCCCAGAATCCGCTGCTCCCGAACTGGGCCGAGTTCATTATCGGGACGATCGTCTTCGTCGTCGTCTTCGGCATCCTCGGCAAGATGCTGCTGCCGCGGATCAGCAAGACGCTCGCGGAGCGCGAGGACGCGATCGAGGGCGGCATCAACCGCGCCGAGCGGGCCCAGGCCGAGGCCGCCGAGCTGCGCGAGCAGTACAAGGCGCAGCTGGCCGAGGCCAACCGCGAGGCCAACCGGCAGCGCGAGGAGGCCCGCGAGGAGGGCGCGCAGATCATCGCCGAGATGCGCGAGCAGGCCGAGGCCGAGGCTCGCCGCATCATCGAGGCCGCCCAGGCCCAGATCGACGCCGAGCGCCAGCAGGCCCTGCAGCGCCTGCGCGCCGAGGTCGGCGCGCTCGCCACCGAGCTGGCCAGCCGCATCGTCGGCGAGTCGCTGACCGACACCGCCCGCCAGGGCCGGATGGTCGACCGCTTCCTGGCCGAGCTCGAGGGCAGCGGGACGACCGCCACCACCGGGGCCAGCGCTAATGCGCGGCGCCAGCAGGGCCTCCTACGCGGAGCTGCGGGAGCGGCTCGCCGCCGCCGTGCCGGGCGCCCCCGTCGCGGCCCAGGTCGGCGACGAGCTGTTCGCGGTCATCCGGCTGCTCGACTCCGAGCACGGGCTGCGCCGCGCCCTCGCCGATCGCGACCAAGCCGGGCGAGGAGAAGGCCGCGCTGATCACCCGGCTGCTGCGCGGCCGCGTCTCGCAGGCCACCACGGACCTCGTGGCGGAGGCCGTGGCGGCTCGCTGGGCGACCTCCGGCGACCTGGCGGACGCGATCGAGCAGCTCGCGATCGAGGCGCTCACGCTGGCCGCGCAGTTCGACGGCACGCTCGACGACCTCGAGGACGACCTGTTCCGGTTCGGCCGCGTGGTCTCCGGCCAGCCGCAGCTGCGGTCGGCGCTGACCGGCCCGGCGGGCGAGGCCGCCAAGCAGGGACTGCTGCCAGGACCTGCTGGCGACCAAGGTCAGCGCGCCGTCGCTGAGCCTGATCACGCAGTTGCTGACGCACCCGCGGGGCCGCTCGCCGCAGGCGGCGCTCGACCTGGCGGCGACCATCGCCGCGCGCCGGCGGGAGCAGCTCATCGCGGTGGTACGGGTCGCCACCGAGCTGACCCCGCAGCAGCGGCAGCGGCTCGCGCGGGTACTCGCCGCGCAGTACGGGCGGGGAATCCACCTCAATGTCGTGCACGATCCGGCGGTCGTGGGTGGCGTGTCCGTCCAGATCGGGGATGAGCTAGTCGACGGGACCGCGGCCAGCCGGCTGGCGGAGGTCCGCCGCAAACTGGCGGGCTGACCTGCGGCAGGGCACCGCGCCGCGTACGAACCGCGTACGCACCGCTACGATTTACTTACGAACGGAATGAGGAAGATGGCGGAGCTGACAATCCGGCCGGATGAGATCCGGGACGCGCTGGCGCGGTTCGTCGAAGAGTACGAGCCGGACGGCGCCGCGCGCGAAGAGGTCGGCACGGTCGTCGAGTGCGGCGACGGCATCGCGCGCGTCGAGGGACTGCCCTCGGCCATGGCGAACGAGCTGCTTGAGTTCGAGAACGGCGTCCGCGGCATCGCGCTGAACCTCGATGTCCGCGAGATCGGCGTCGTCATCCTCGGCGAGTTCTCGGAGATCGAGGAGGGCCAGACGGTCCGCCGCACCGGCGAGGTCCTGTCGGTGCCCGGTCGGCGACGGCTTCCTCGGCCGCCTCGTCGGCCCGCTCGGCGAGCCGCTCGACGGCCTCGGCCCGATCGAGAACACGGTGCGAGCGCGCCCTCGAGCTGCAGGCGCCGTCGGTCGTCCAGCGGCAGCCGGTCAAGGAGCCGATGCAGACCGGCATCAAGGCCATCGACGCGATGACCGCCATCGGCCGCGGCCAGCGTCAGCTGATCATCGGCGACCGGCAGACCGGCAAGACCGCGATCGCGATCGACACGATCATCAACCAGAAGGCCAACTGGGAGTCCGGCGACCCGAAGAAGCAGGTGCGCTGCATCTACGTCGCGATCGGCCAGAAGGGCTCGACGATCGCGGCCGTCAAGCAGTCCGCTCGAAGAGGCCGGCGCGATGGAGTACACCACCATCGTGGCCGCGCCCGCGTCCGACGTCGCCGGCTTCAAGTACATCGCCCCCTACACCGGCAGCGCGATCGGCCAGCACTGGATGTACGACGGCAAGCACGTGCTGATCGTCTTCGACGACCTGTCGAAGCAGGCCGAGGCCTACCGCGCCATCTCGCTGCTGCTGCGCCGCCCGCCGGGCCGCGAGGCCTACCCCGGCGACGTCTTCTACCTGCACTCCCGCCTGCTGGAGCGCTGCGCGAAGCTGTCGGACGAGCTGGGCGCCGGCTCGATGACCGGCCTGCCGATCATCGAGACCAAGGGCAACGACATCTCGGCCTACATCCCGACCAACGTCATCTCGATCACCGACGGGCAGATCTTCCTCGAGACGGACCTGTTCAACTCCGGTGTCCGCCCGGCCATCAACGTCGGCCAGTCGGTGTCCCGAGTCGGTGGCTCCGCCCAGGTCAAGGCGATGAAGAAGGTCGCCGGCCAGCTGCGCCTTTCGCTGTCGCAGTTCCGTGACCTGGAGGCGTTCGCCGCCTTCGCGTCCGACCTCGACGCGGCCTCCCGCGCCCAGCTCGACCGCGGCGCCCGCCTGGTCGAGCTGCTGAAGCAGCCGCAGTACAGCCCGTACCCGGTCGAGGAGGAGGTCGTCTCGATCTGGGCCGGCACCACCGGCCAGCTGGACGACGTGCAGGTCGAGGACATCCGCCGGTTCGAGGCCGCAGTTCCTCGACTACCTGCGGCGCAACCAGGCGGGCCTGCTCGGCGCGATCCGCGAGACCAAGGACCTGACGGACGAGAACATCCAGACGCTGCAGGACGCGATCGGCGCGTTCAAGCGGACCTTCGAGCCCTCGGGCCACGAGTCGCTGGTCGTCGAGGAGGAGTCCGTCGACTCGCTCGGCGCCGGCGAGCATGGCCAGGAGAAGGTCGCGAAGTACGCCAAGCCCGGCCTCCGGCGGACGGCGAGTAACGCGCCATGGGAGCACAGCTTCGCGCGGTCCGGGCGCGGATCAGGGCGGTCAAGTCGATCGGCAAGATCACCCGCGCCCAGGAGCTGATCGCGTCGTCCCGGATCGTCAAGGCCCAGCAGCGGATGCGTGCGGCGGAGCCGTACGCCCGTGAGCTGACCCAGGCGGTCGAGGCCGTGGTCAGCCGGTCCGCCACGCTCAACCACCCGATGATCACCGAGCCCGCGAGCCTAGCGCGGGCGGCGGTGCTGATCTTGACCAGCGACGGCGGCTTCTGCGGCGCCTACAACTCGAACGTGCTGCGTGAGGCCGCCCGGCTGCGGCAGCGTAACTCCGAGTCTGCCGTCGCGTCCGACGTCTACGTGGCCGGCCGCAAGGGCATCGGCTGGCACCGGTTCCGCGAGGTCCCGCTGGCCGCCGAGTGGAGCGGCTTTTCCGCCGCGCCGTCCTACGCGGAGGCCGAGCAGATCGCGGTGGCGCTGCTCGACGCGTACGAGAAGCCCACGGGCGAGGGCGGCGTCGACGAGATCTACCTCGTCTCCACCGAGTTCGTCTCGATGCTGACGCAGCGCCCGGTGGTTCGCCGGCTCCTTCCCCTCCAGGTGGAGGAGAGAGAGGGCGAGCGGCCGGCGGGACAGCTGCCCAGCTACGAGTTCGAGCCGTCGCCGGACAAGGTGCTCGACGCGCTGCTGCCGCAGTACGTCGCGAGCCGCATCTACTACGCGATGCTGGAGGCGGCCGCCTCCGAGCTCGCCGCGCGGCGGCGGGCGATGAAGGCCGCGACCGACAACGCGAACGACCTTCTCGACCGGCTGACCCGAGAGGCGAACAATGCCCGCCAGGCCGAGATCACCCAGGAAATCAGCGAAATCGTCGGCGGGTCGAACGCGCTCGCTGAGGCGAACGCAGGGAGTGAGTAACACACCATGACCGCACCCGTAACAGAGAGCGGGACCGCGACGGGGACCGGCCGCGTCGCCCGGGTCATTGGCCCGGTCGTCGACGTGGAGTTCCCGGCCGAGTCGATCCCCGAGATCTACTTCGCGCTGCACACCGACGTGACCATCGGCGGCACCACGCGCACGCTGACCTTCGAGGTCGAGCAGCACCTCGGCGACAACCTCGTCCGCGCGATCTCGCTGCAGCCGACCGACGGCCTGGTCCGCGGGGCCGAGGTCATCAACACCGGCGCCCCGATCGAGGTGCCGGTGGGCGACGTGACCAAGGGCCACGTGTTCAACGTCCTCGGCGATCCGCTCGACGTGCCCAAGGACAGCCTCAAGATCACCGAGCGCTGGCCGATCCACCGGCTCGCCCCGCCCCTGGACCAGCTTGAGTCCAAGACCGAGATGTTCGTCACCGGCATCAAGGTCATCGACCTGCTGACCCCGTACGTGCGCGGCGGCAAGATCGGCCTGTTCGGCGGGGCGGGCGTCGGCAAGACCGTGCTCATCCAGGAGATGATCCGCCGCGTCGCCAAGAATTTCGGCGGCGTCTCCTGCTTCGCCGGCGTCGGCGAGCGCACCCGTGAGGGCAACGACCTCTTCCTGGAGATGACCGAGACCGACGTCATCAACGACACCGCCCTGGTCTTCGGCCAGATGGACGAGCCGCCGGGCACCCGGCTGCGGGTCGCGCTGACCGCCCTGACGATGGCCGAGTACTTCCGCGACGTGCAGAAGCAGGACGTGCTGCTGTTCATCGACAACATCTTCCGGTTCACCCAGGCGGGCTCGGAGGTCTCCACGCTGCTCGGCCGCATGCCGTCCGCCGTGGGCTACCAGCCCACCCTGGCCGACGAGATGGGCCAGCTGCAGGAGCGGATCACCTCCACCCGCGGTCACTCGATCACCTCGATGCAGGCGATCTACGTGCCCGCCGACGACATCACCGACCCGGCACCGCACACGGTGTTCGCGCACCTCGACGCCACCACGGTGCTGTCGCGGGCCATCACGGAGAAGGGCATCTACCCGGCGGTGGACCCGCTGGACTCCACGTCCCGGATCCTGGACGCCAAGTACATCGGCCAGACGCACTACGACGTGGCCCGGACCGTCCAGCAGATCCTGCAGCGGTACAAGGAGCTGCAGGACATCATCGCGATCCTCGGCATCGACGAGCTCTCCCAGGAAGACCAGATCACGGTCCAGCGGGCGCGTCGCATCGAGCGGTTCCTGTCCCACCCGATGTACGTGGCCGAGCAGTTCACCGGCCAGCCGGGCGCGTTCGTCCCGCTGGAGGAGACCATCTCCTCCTTCAAGGCGATCGCCGAGGGCAAGTACGACCACGTTCCCGAGCAGGCCTTCTTCATGTGCGGCGGCATCGAGGATGTCGAGCGCAAGGCCAAGGAGCTGGAGCGGTCGTGACGCTGCACGTCGAGCTGCTGATGCCGGACCGCTCACTGTGGTCCGGCGAGGCGGGGCTGGTGATCGCGAAGACGGCCGATGGCGACATCGGCGTGCAGACCGGGCACTCTCCGGTCTTCGGCATCCTGTCGCCGGGCAGCGTCGTCCGCATCCGCGAGGTGCCGGGCGACGAGAACCCCGGTGACGTGGTGCGCGCCGCGGTCCGTGACGGCTTCCTGTCCGTCTACGAAGACCGGGTGTCCATCCTCGCGTCGGTCGCTCAGCTGTCGGCCGAGGTGGACGCGGACCAGGCGCGGTCGGAGCTAGAGGCGGCGGCCGCCGATGCCGGGTCGTCCGCCGAGGAGTCACCGGAATACCGGTACGCGCGCGCGAGGCTGCTAGCGACCGGCGAGCAGGCCTAACACGGCGCGCGTCGCAGCTGTTGCCGCCCTGCCTGAGGCAGCGCAGAGGGTCGGCGAGGGGCTAGCAGTCGATGCTGTGTGGCTCTTCGCCGCCCTCCTCGTGCTCGTGGTGGTCGTTGGCGTGGCCTTGGCCACCCGCAGGTACTGGCTGGAGCGGGGCGGCGGCACCGTCGAGTGCGGCCTGCGGCGCGTAGCGGGGCGCGGCGCCTGGCGGCTCGGCGTCGTCTCCTACCAGCGTGATGAGCTGCTGTGGCACGGCGCGCTCGGCGTGGGGCTGCGCCCGGAGCACGTCTTCCCGAGGCGGTCGGTTGAGGTAACCTCCCGCCGCCCCGTTGACCCCGCAGAGACCGCGGTTCTCGACCCGGCCTGGATCGTCGTTGAGGCGAAGACCGGCCTCGATGACGACCAGGTCGAATTCGCCATGAGCGACCAGGCCCTCACCGGCTTCCTCGCCTGGCTAGAAGCCGCCCCGCCCGGCTCCCACCTGGACTAGCTCCGCCCCCCGGCCCGCCGAGCCCCAGCCGCCCGTAAAACCACATCCGCCCCGCCCGGATAGCGCCGGCGCCGGATCCGGATCGCACCCGCTGGCGGTAGCGGCGTCGGGCACCCGCCGCCAGCGGGCACCTCACCCAACCCCGGATCCGCCAGCGGGGGACGGGACGGGAGGTGCGGCCCGATCCACTCGCAGGCCCCGGCGCCTTTACCGGGCGACGATCAGCTCGGAGGTGACGGCGTCTACCGGGTCGGGGGCGAGCGGGGCGCGCCCGACGATGAGGTCGGAGGCGCGCTCGGCCACGGCGACGGTCGGCGCGCTCGTGTCGCCCCGGGGCAGCGTGGGGAAGACCGACGCGTCAACGACCCGCAATCCGGTGACCCCGCGCACCCGCAGCATCGGATCGACGACGGACGCCTGCCGCGCGGCGTGCAGCGCCGAGTCCCCGCCCATGGCGCACGTGCCCGTTGGGTGGAACATCGTCGAGACGTTAGCCCGGATGTAGTCGCGCACCTCCTGGTCGGTGCGCACCGAGTCGCCGGGCGCGATCTCGCCCGCCGTGATGCCGGAAAGCGGCGCGGCGGACGCGTAGTCACGCACCATCCGGACGCCGGTGGTCAGCGCCGACAGGTCCGAGACATCCGACAGGTACGCCGGGTCGATCAGCGGCCGGTGTCGCGGGTCCTTGGACGCGAGCCGGATCCAGCCGCGGCTGGCCACGTTAACGAGCGTGACGGCCACGGTCATCGCCCGTCGCGCGGGGTCGGTAAGGCCCTGGTTGAGGAAGGCGGCGGGCACGACGTACCACTGCAGGTCGGGTGCCTGCAGCCGGGGGTCGGACCGGGCGAAGCCGCCGGCCTCGGCGAAGTTGACGGTCAGCGGTCCCTTGTGGGTGAGCTTCCAGCGCGCGACGCCCGCGTTGCCGTAGCGTTCCCACGGGCCGCGCAGCCCGGGAGTCGCCCAGATCACCGGGACCATCGGGTGGTCGGTGAGGTTGGCCCCGACGGCGGGAACGTCGGCGATCACGAAGATCCCGTGCTGGCGTAGCTCGTCGGCCGGGCCGATGCCGGACAGCATCAGCAACTGCGGGCTGCCGATCGCCCCGGCCGCGAGGATGACCTCGGCCTCCGCCCGGAAGGTCTCCTCGGCGCCTCGCTGCCGGACGGTGACCCCGGCCGCCCGCCCGCCCTCGATGAGGACGCCCGTGACGAGCATCCCGGTCTTGACGGTCAGATTCTTGCGCGCGGCCAGGACGCTGGGCGGCAGGTAGGCGTCGGCGGCCGAGCAGCGCCGTCCGTCCCGCTGGGTGATCTGGTAGCAGCCGACGCCTTCCTGGACGGGACCGTTGAAGTCGTCGTTATCGGGAGCGCCGCGCCGCTTGGCGGCTTCGATGAAGGCCTTGCCGTGGGGCGACCGCAGGCCCGGGTCCCGGACGGGCACCGGCCCGTCGGTCCCGTGCCACCGGCTGGCGCCGCGCTGGTTGGCCTCGGCCCGGCGGAAGTAGGGGAGCAGGTCGCGGTACCCCCATCCGGTGCAGCCGAAGTCGTTCCGCCACGAGTCATAGTCGAAGCGGCTGCCGCGGGTGTAGATCATGGCGTCCATCGACGAGGAGCCGCCGAGGACCCGGCCGCGCGGCCAGTAGATCGTCCTGGAGCCAGCCCGTTCCTGCGGGACGGTCGTGTAGTTCCAGTCGTACTTGCTCTGCAGCAGCCGGCTCATCGCCGCGGGGATCGCGAGCTCGTCGGCGTCGGCCTCCGGCCCCGCCTCAAGCAGCAGGACGCGCGAGTCCGGGTTCTCCGACAGACGCGCCGCGAGCACGCATCCAGCGCTGCCGCCGCCAACGATCACGTAGTCGTACACGCCATCCACCCCAGCAGGGATCAACCACACATTTGCTGACACGATAGCGGCCCGCACAAGATCCCGCGACGATAACCGCGGTTCCCCAGCGGAACGCCCCGCCAGCCCACCCGCGAGATTTTTCCCCACTGCGACAGGAAAAGTCTACGTAACCGGAAAAGTCTTCGTATTAATCGGCAGGCCGCCACCGCGACGCGCAGCGAGCGAAGCTTGATGGGCAGACAGCAACCCTGCACTCCGGGGGGCCTGGGGGGTTGGTGTTTACCCCCCGGAAAACACAGTCCGGAGTCCGGCGGGCCCCCGATAACCGCCGGACCCCGGAGCCTGTGGTTGGCTACCTATCGTGACCGCAGTGCGGCTTCCGATGGAGCCGAGCTGTAAATACCCCAGGTCATGCCTTGATCACCTCACAATCATGATTACTTTCTGTAGTCAACATCGCGGCCATGTCACTCGCTGTTCGTCGCGTCAGTCACGGCCGCGGCCGCACGCCCACGTGACTGCGGCCGCTCGCCCGGTACCCGCCCCGCGGCCGCCAGCTATGGTGGTCTTCATGCGTGACGACCCTCGCGACAATCCCGTCGTCCTGTCCCGGATCTACACCCGTACCGGGGATGACGGCACCACCGCCCTCGCGGACGGCAGCCGCGCCGCCAAGACCGACAGCCGCCTCGTGGCCTACGCGGACACGGACGAGGCGAACTGCGCGATCGGCGTGGCGATAACGCTCGGCGGACTACCGCAGGAGATGGCGACGCTGCTCGCTCGCATCCAGAACGAGCTCTTCGACGTCGGGGCGGACCTGGCCAACCCGGTCAGCGACGAGCCGCGAGCCTACCCGCCGATCCGCGTGGACGACAGCTACGTGGAGGCCCTGGAGCAGGCTTGCGATCAGTACAACGCGGACCTGCCGACCCTGCGCAGCTTCATCCTCCCCGGCGGCACGCCGGGTGCCGCTCTGCTGCACACCGCGCGCACCGTGACGCGCCGGGCCGAGCGCTCCGCCTGGGCGGCCAGGCAAGACCATGGCGACACCGTCAGCCCGCTCCCGGCCAAGTACCTCAACCGGCTGTCCGACCTGCTGTTCATCTTGGCCCGCGCGGCCAACGAGAGCCACGGCGACGTCCTGTGGCGGCCCGGCGGCGACCGGTAAGGCAAGCAGGGCCAGCGACCGGGCTACTGGCCCTTACGCAACCGCAACCGCAACCGGGACCGGGGCCGGCGCGGCTGATACAGCCGGCCGTGCAACAGCGTGACGATCTTGACGAGCCTGTCCATGTCCTTATCGGTCCGCTGGAACGTTGTCGTCAGCACCGTGGGTCGTATCCACTGCCGGGCGATCGACTTGGCCCGGGAGAACTCCCGCAGCCCGTCGGCCCCGTGGATCCGGCCGAAGCCGGACTCACCCGACCCGCCGAAGGGCAGCGACGGCACCCCCACGAAGCCCATCACCGAGTTGACGGACGTCATCCCCGCGCGCAGCGAGCGGGCAGCGGCCAGCCCGGTTCGCCGCCGCCGGGTGAACACCGACGACCCGAGCGCGTACGGCGAGGCATTCGCCAGCCGGACGCCGTCGGCCAGGGACGGCACGGGAGTGACGGTGACCACCGGCCCGAACGTCTCCTCCCGCACGGCCGCGCTATCTTCCGGCACGTCGACGAGCACGACGGGCTGGACGAACGGCGGCCGCACCGACTCCAGGCCGCCCACCGTCGAACGCCCGCCACGGGCCATCGCGTCAGCGAGGTGCCGCTCCACGATGTCGACCTGCCCGGGCAGCGTCATCGGCCCGTAAGCGGCGCCCTCATACTCGCCGGGGCGCAGCGCCGACACCCGCGCCTGCAGTCTCTCAAGGAACGGGTGGTACACGGATTCGACGACGTACACCCGCTCGATGCCCACGCAGGTCTGCCCGGCGTTGGACATTGCCCCCCAGGCGGCGGCGTCGGCGGCGGCGTCGAGGTCAGCGTCGGCGGCGACCAGCAGCGCGTCCTTGCCCCCGCCCTCCACGAGCACGGGGGTGAGCTTCTCGGCCGCGGCCGCCATGACCTTACGGGCGGTACCCGGCGACCCGGTGAAGGCGACCTTGTTCACCCCGGACCGGGCCAGCGCCGCCCCCGTCTCGCCGCGCCCGGTGACAAGCTGCAGCACGGGCTCGGTGTCCCCGAACACCTCGGTCAGCGTGTCGGTGAACGAGTCGGCCAGCCACTTGCCAGTGCCGGTGGTCAGCTCGCTGGGCTTGAAGACGACCGCGTTGCCGGCCGCGAGCGCGTAGGCGATCGATCCAAGCGGCGTGAACACGGGGTAGTTCCACGGCCCGATGACCCCGATCACGCCGAGCGGCTGGTACTCAACGGAGGCCGCCTGGTTGTACATGAGCAGCCCGCTGCGCACCCGCCGCGGCCGCAGCACCGGCTTGGCGTGCCTGGCCGCCCAGTCGACGTGCAAGATCGCGGAGATGACCTCAAGCGTCGCGTCATCGACCGGCTTGCCGGTCTCCTCGTGCACGATCTGCGCGAGCCGGCCCATGTACCGGGTCAGGTGGGACTTCCAGGCAAGCAGCCGCAGCCGCCGCTCGCCGAACGACAGGCCGCCCCACCAGGCGGCCGCGGTGCGGGCGCGCCGGACGGCCAGCCCGACCTCGCGCTCGGCGTCGATCGGGTACGTGGCGAGCACCTCGCCGGTCGCGGGGTTCACAGACTCGAACACCGTCGCGGTCGCATCCCACGAACGCAGCCCGGTGGACGCCGCATTACCTGCCATAAAGAAAGTAAACACCACGTTCGGCCCGGGGTCTCCTGTCGTGTCCCACTCGGAACCCGGCGATAGGCTGCCGAGCGTGACAGATCGTCCGTATACGGTTCTGAGCTGCGCGATCTCGGTTGACGGGTGCCTGGACGACGCCTCTCCCCGGCGGCTCATCCTGTCCGGTCCCGAGGACCTGGACGAGGTGGACGCGCTGCGGGCGGCGTCCGACGCGATCCTCGTCGGCGCGGGCACGATCCGGGCCGACGATCCCCGCCTGCTCGTCCGCTCCCCGGCGCGGGTGGCCGCCCGCGCGGCGCGTGGCCTGCCCGGGCACCCCCGGCGCGTCACGCTGACCGCGTCCGGGCTGCTGCCACCCACGGCCCGCTTCTTCACCGGCCCCGGCAGCCCTCCGCTGGTCTACTGCGGCTCGGCGGCCCTCGGTCCCGCGACGGCGCGGCTCTCCGGCACCGCCGTCGTGGCCGACGCGGGCGAGCGCCCACCCTCCGTGCGGTCCTCCGCGATCTGACCCAACGGAAGATCTCCATCCTCCTCCTCGAAGGGGGATCGAGTCTCATCGCGCAAGCCCTGTCTGACGGCCTCGTGGACGAGCTGCGACTGGCCGTGGCCCCGTTCTTCGTCGGCGACGCGCAGGCGCCGCGATTCGCCCTGCCAGGACGCTACCCTCACGACGCCAACGCCCCGATGCGCCTGGAGTCGGTTAGCCGCCTCGGCGACATCGTGGTCTCGCGCTACCGCCTGACCGCCCGCGAGCGCCCGCCCGCCCTCGGCTACTGAGGCGGGCTACTACTGCGGCGGCTGCTGGCCCCACTGCGGCGGCTGGCCGTACTGGGGCGGGGTGTCGTACTGGGGCGGGGTGTCGTACCGCGGCTGCTGGCCCGGCTGCCCGTAATTGGGCGCCTGGCCAGGCTGGGGTGACTGCTGTCCGTACTGCGGCGGAGTCCCGTACTGAGGTTGCCCGTCGTGCTGCGGTGACTGCCCGTACTGCGGTGACTGCCCGTACTGCGGTTGCCCGTCGTACTGCGGCGGCTGGCCGTAAGAGGCCGGCTGCCCGTAAGGGGCTGGCTGCCCGTACGGCTGGGCGGGCGCCTGGTAGCCCGGCTGCCCAGGTGCCGCGTAGGCCTGCTTCGCCAGCTTCGCCGCCGCGAAGAACTGGCCGGATTCACGCTGCCACAACATGATGAGCGCCGCGAGCGCGACGACCCACTGGATGATGACAATGGCCTTCGACGAGGCGGGCTGCACGAAGAGCGCGACGATGAACTGCAAGGACAGCAAGCCGAAGAAGACACTGGACAGGACCCGCGCCCAGTTCCGTCCGGCCTTGGTCTTCCACGCCATCCACAGCCACAGGCCCGACTGCACGAATCCTTCCAGGATGGCCCCGATAAGGAAGCCGGTGTCGTACGCCGTGTTGTGCGTTCCCGCTGATACCAGGTTGGCGTGCGCGGCGATGCCGTAGACGATGCCGTAGATCGCGGACAGCGCCGCTCCCGCGTACATCAGCCCGCCAGCCCACCTCATCGGGGCGGGGAGTCCCGCCTGCGCTACCGGACCTGGAACGTAGGGAGATGGCATCTGGGGATATTGCGCCACAACGCATCCGACCTGTTCGAGTGAGAAAGTTTGTGTGCGAATACCGCGTAAGTCAAGTATAGCGGCCACCGGCATTTCGGCATAGCAACAGTGACATAACCCTATCTTGGAGGCGAGTCGGCAGCACGCTATCGTGGTGGCTGGTGTGAGGTCGTGCGGGTATGCGCACGTGCGGGTGGGAGATGGCACGGTGAAGGCATCGGTCGTGGGGCTGCAGGGCAGCCTGACTGGCAAGAGCTTCGCGGTCGGCGGCACGCCGGTCACGTTCGGCCGTGGTGAGGAGAACGACGTCGTCCTGGGCGACCCGGCGGCCTCCCGGCTGCACGCCGAGCTCAGGCAGGAGGCCGACGGCTACGTGCTCACCGACCGCGGTAGCAGCAACGGGACCTGGGTGAACGGCCAGTCCGTCACGAGCACCCACCTCCGGCCCGGTGATGAGATCCAGATCGGCGACCAGTTGTTCCGCTTCGAGGAGGCCGAGCAGAGCGCCGCGCCCGACCCGAAGGCCACGAAGGTCACTGAAGCACCTGCCGCCCGTCGCCCGGGTGGACCCGGCGACCGTCCTGCGGGTCACCGTCACCGGCGGCGGGCCGGTCGGCCTGGCGTTCGCGCTGCTCCTCGCGGACTTGATGGGGCCGAAGGTGGCGATCAGGATCTTCGACGGCCGCTGGAAGCGCGAAGGCGACCGGGTGGTGTGGAAGGGCCACGACGAGGGAAACGTCCGCCGGCTGCAGGTCGTCACGATCCAGAGCCGCCAGTTCCGCAAGCTCCCGCAGCACATCCAGGATCACCTGTTCACCCCGGGCAACTTCACGGAGATGTGGCCGTCGGGCCCGGACTCGGTGGACGGCTTCGGCCCGCGCAACATCCGCATCGCCTACGTCGAGGACCGCCTGCTCGACCTGGCCAACGACTACCGGGACCAGATCGAGCTGGTCCCCGAGCCGTTCGACGCCGAGTCGCACCGCGACGAGATCTCCCGGCAGCACGTGCTGGCGATCTGCGAGGGCGGCCGGTCGCGTACCTACAACTACTTCGCCGGCAAGTTCGGCGCGCGCCGACGAGACCTTCTACGGCCTGGACGGCGCGCAGGTCTCCGACATGGTGCTCGGCCTGCGGGTGAAGTCGCTGCTGCCCGACCCGATGGCGGTCCTGCTGACGGTGTCGCAGAACCGGTTCCTGCTGAACTCGCTGAACGGCGAGGGATTCCTCAACATGCGGCTGACCGACACGGAGGCGAAGGAAGCGGTCGGCATCGACCCCGTCAGGCAGACGTTCACCGGCTGCATCCAGTCCGCGCCCTGCGTGCTGGAGAAGACCCCGCGCGGCGACTTCGCGTGCAGCACGCACCACACCCTGTTCCTGCCCGGCCCTGCTGCGCGGGTCGGCGTTCTGGGCGCGGGTCGAGGAGGGCCTGGCGCTGTTCGGCGTGCCGCCGGAGAACCTGACCGCCGTGACCGGCTTCAAGCTGGACATGGTCCAGCGGCCGCGGTTCTCCGTCCGGCTGTTCCCGCGCACCGCGACGACCCCGGGCACGTTCGGCTTCCTGCTCGGCGACGCGGCCAACGCCATCCACTTCTGGCCGGGCCGCGGCCTGAACAGCGGGCTCGCGTCGGCGATCTCGCTGGCCCGCTGCCTGGCCCGGCCCCGGCGCGGCCCGACGCTGCGGGACGCCGACTTCACCCGGCACGAGGCCGTGATGTCCATGCTGCAGTACCGGCACAAGAGCCGGGCCTGGCTGCAGATGGTCACCGCTGACCAGGACGGCAACTTCCGCGCGATCAAGGACATCATCGCCCAGGGCATCGCCGAGGGCGATGAGGGCACGTTCGACCGTGAGGCCGACCTGGAGGCGCTGCTGCAGCGCATGTCCCAGGTCAGGGGCCGCCTCGCCCCCCGCGTCCAGGGCATGCCCGACGACGACACGCTGCGCGCGCACCTGGACAAGATGAACGGCTCGCTGATCCACACCCTGCTCGTCAGCGACCAGTGGGACTCGGGCAACGTCGGCGGCGAGGAAGTCGAGATCGACTGGCTCCTGGAGGGCGCGAAGCCAGAGCCCGAGCCGGCCTAAGCGCAACGCCGGCGGTTCAGGGGCTCAGCGGCGCGCGATCCCGCGCCATACCCGCTTGGACTGCCCGGCCGTGGGGTGCGTGAGCTGGACCGGCTCCAGGCGCAGTTCGCTCCACCCGCCCAGGAGCTCGCGGAGGCAGGGCCCGGAGAAGAAGCGCACGGCCTGGCCGGACTCCTCGAGCACGTAGTCCTCTTCCAGCTCGCGCGCCACCGGCAGCCGCCGGGCGCGCAGCGGGCGGTCCTCCAGCGAGTTGACGTGGAAAAGGAACAGGCCCCGCGGGCGCACGAGGCGGCCGATCCCGGCGAAGACAGAACGCGTGATCTGGTAGGGGAACATGTGCAGCGCGACGTTGGACATCACCGCGTCGAAGCGGCCGTCCCTGAACGGGAACGGCACGGCGATGTCGGCGATGACGAACCGGACGGCGTGGCCGTACCTGGCCCGTGCCCGGGCGATAGCCTCGGCTGACAGGTCCATCCCGGTGACCTGATAGCCCTCGCGGGCCAGCCGGGCCGCGTCATTCCCGGTCCCGCAGCCCAGTTCGAGCACGGCGCGCGCCCCCGCCGCGCGCAACGGACCAAGGAACGGACCGGTCCACAGGCCTTCCCAGTCCAGGTCAATCCCGCTCTCGTGCAATCGGCGATAGAACCCGTCCCAGTACGAGGGGCCGGCGTAGGTCACCCCGTCATGGTAATCCCGGAGCTGTTCTCGCACGCCAGGCTTATTGGACGGCGCTTTTGCGATAAGAAAAGGGTGCCCTCGCGCGCGATGCCGCGCATGGCGTCGTAATCGAGGGTGACGCAGCGGATGCCGCGGTCCTCCGCCAGCGTGCGGGCCTGGAGCTTGATCTCCTGCGCGGCGAATATGCCGTGGACCGGAGTGAGCAGCGGGTCGCGGTTGAGCAGCTCCAGGTACCTCGTCAGCTGCTCAACGCCGTCGATTTCGCCACGGCGCTTGATCTCGACGGCGACGTGCTCGCCGCTGGAGTCGCGGGCCATGATGTCGACCGGGCCGATCGGGGTGGGGTACTCGCGGCGGATCAGCCGCCAGCCGTCGCCCAATAGATGGAGCTGCACGGCCAGCAGCTCCTGCAGGTGCGCCTCGACCCCGTCCTTGACCAGGCCGGGGTCGATGCCGAGGTCGACCGAGGTATCGCTGAGCGTCTCCTCGATGCTGATCGTCAGCGTCTCCCCGGCCTTGTTGGTGACCGTCCACTTCGCCGGCTGCTCGGTCAGCTTGCACGGCGGGGACATCCAGTTCAGCGGCTTGTATGAACCGCCGTCGGAGTGCACGAGGACAGAGCCGTCGGCCTTGACGATCAGCAGCCGCAGGGCCGAGGGGAGGTGGGCGGTCAGCCTGCCGTCATAGTCGACGCTGCACCGCGCGATAACGAGCCGCACGGTGGCACTGTAGTGCGAAACAGCGGCCGTTCGGACGCGATACGGCATTCTGCGCGGGGTACGGGGGCGTCCTCCCTGGCGATATGGCGGATAACCTGGACTGCTGTGAGCCCGCGCAAAACCCGCCGCCCGCGACCTCCCGCGCCGCCTGCCCCGCTCGGGCCGGAGCGTATCGAGGAATGGCAGGATGACGAGTGGGTAGTCCGGCCCGTGCCGGGCGCGGCGGCGGCCAAGAGCTACCGGTGCCCCGGGTGCGATCAGGAGATCTTCCCCGGGACGGCGCACATGGTGGCCTGGCCGAGCCGTGCGGCGGGGATAGAGTCCCGGCGGCACTGGCACACCGCGTGCTGGCAGCGGCGCGTCCAGCGCCGCCCCGGCCGTTAGGGCTGAGCACATCAGGGACAGCCGCGCTAGGACTGGACCTGCACGACCCGGATGAGAGTGAGCACCAGAACCCGTGAGTGAGATCAGGGCCTCGACGATTCTTCCCGCGCGGCGGACGCCGATCGACATCCAGACCGCCGACGGGCTGACCCTGGTGGGGGAGCTGGCGGTGCCCGAGGCCAAGGACCCCGTCGGCACGCTTGTCTGCCTGCACCCGTTGCCGACGCACGGCGGGATGATGGACAGCCACCTGTACAAGAAGGCGTCCAACCGTCTCCCCGCGCTCGCTGACCTGGCCGTCTTGCGGTTCAACACGCGTGGGACCTCCTCGGAGCGAGGGCGCAGCGACGGCGAGTTCGGCAATGGCTACTCCGAGCGATTCGATGTCGAGGCGGCGGTCGAGTGGGCGGTCGCGCACGGCCTGCCGAGGCCGTGGCTGCTCGGCTGGTCGTTCGGCACCGAGATCGCGCTGCGCTGGGGTGACCTGCCAGCGGTCGAGGGCGCGATCTTGCTGTCCCCGCCGCTGCACCGGGCGACCGACGCGGACCTGGACCGGTGGGCAGAGTCGGGCAAGCCGCTGGTCGCCCTCGTGCCCGAGCTCGACGACTACCTGAAGCCAGACCAGGCCCGGCCGCACTTCGCCCGCGTCCCCAAGGCGGAGCTGATCGCCGTCGACCGGGCCAAGCACCTGTGGGTGGGCGAGCCCTTCGTGCGGATCGTGCTGAACGAGATCGTCCGCGCGGTCAACCCGGCCGCCCTCACCGGCGGAACGCTCCCGGCACAGTGGTCCGCCTGACACTTCACGCCCGGCAGGCGCGTTGTCTTCATGTGGGCCCTTCGTGAGGATGGGAGCGTTGGATGGCCGGCGAGCCTGACCTGGTCGCGTTGTTCTACCATGCCGACTGGACGCGGCTTTCGCTAGCGGCCAGCGTGCACGAGGTGAACGATTGGGCGCTAGGGACCAAGATGCGCAAGCCCGCGCACCCCAGGTTCCCCTCGCTCGTCGGGGACCTGCCGCCGGGGGAGTCGGCCGGCGCTCGTGCACCGGGCCAGGCTGCGGGTGGCGCCCGGCGGGCGGTACCGAATCGACATCCCGTCCGGCCAGGACGACGCGGGCGCGGAGCATGGCCAAGGCGACAACCCGGCGGACAGCGATCGCGTCCCCCGGTGCCGTTACGGCACCAGGCCGGGCCTGCCGCCGCCGTATCCCGAACTGCTGCGGCCGTCCCCGGTACTCAACGCCTTCACCCTGGAACTGGCGGAGCGGTTCGAGGTGGCGGAGCGAGCGGCGCTGCGCGTCGTCGCGACCCCGGCCCCGGGGGTATGGCGAGCCGCAAAGACCAGCCGGCCGGAACGCATCGACATTATCGCCGACGCGGCGACGGGGATCCTGCTGCGCTTTGAGGAGGTCTTCGACGGGCGGACGGTCCAGCTCGTGGAATTGACCGACGTGACGTTCGATCCGCCCGGCGAGTTCTCGGTCCCGGACCATGGCGAAGACGACGGGGAGCCCCGCGAAGGACCGCCGCCATTCTCCGGGCCGCGGTGGGCGAAGGCCAGGTCAGCGGTTCATGCCGCCAAGGCGGCGACGAATACCGTCGGGCCGGTACTCGGGTCCGCGATCAAGCACACCGCGCGACGGCCGGGCGGCGCCACCGTCGGGCAGTGACCCCGATGCGGCGATGCCGCCCGGTGGGGAACGGTTCGACCCCTCGGTCTCGGGCTCGCCAATCAGCGAGGAGCTCCTGCACGCGCTTTACCGCAGCGGGCGGGCAGCCTTCCGCGCGGCCCTGCACGAGTGGGTCGACCCGGCTGCCGTCGGGGAGCAGGCGCGATCGTGGGCCAGCGGGCACGGGTGGGACGGGATCGGATCGGTGGCCGAGGCGCTCAGCGACCGGATCGACCGCGCCCACCGGTGATCCGGGTGGCGCTGGCCGGCGACGGCAGGTACCGGCTGGATTTCCCGCACCGTCGCCGCAAGTACGGCCCGAATGCCATCGGGTGTGACGGCACCCGGCGCTGGCTGGAGTACGACGACCGGGTGGTCGTCGGCCCCCCGCTCGCGCTGGTGGAGGCAGCTCGACCATTGGGAACCGCATCACTGACATGGTCGACACCGCCGTGTTGCTTGCCTGCCACGTGTCCAACGTCGCCGAGACGGAGGCGGCCGGGAGGCGCGGGTTCGCGTTGCGGGCGGCGCGCGATGATGGGCTTCCTTACTACGTGACGCCGTGGCCGTCGCGGGACTCGGACATAGTAGTGGACGCCGAGCCTCGGCATCGTCTTGCTCAGGACCTGGTACCAGGGCAGTACGCGGGTAATGCGCCACGAATTCAGGGACATAGCACCACTGTCGGCCGATGGCAGCGAGTTCACCCTGGACGTCCCGCCGGGCATCCGCCTGCAGCACACCGACAACAGCCTGCTCCACGACCTGAACATGCCGCCCGCGATGCGGTCTGCCATACGGTCAGCCGGAGCCGCCGCCAAGACCGCCGACTCGGCCGCGAAAGCGGCCCACAGCTTCCTCGACAGGCTCCGCGCCCCCCGAGGGTAAACCATCCCGGCTACCCGTCACCGACAGGCCGATCCCGGGATCTGTCAACCCGGTTCGGGTAATACCGCACAGTGCCGGGAAAGTTGCCATACAGGCACGTCAGGGCAGATCATTCGAACACGTGGCATGCGCCTTCTCGATGACACCACGGGCGTAAGGGAGATAGCGCTTTGATCCGGCTTGCTGATGCCGCACTCGGAGACGAGGCCGCCATTGCCGACCTGTGCGCCGAGTTGGACGGCTTCTACGGCGATGCCCATGCCTGGTTTGCGCAACTGGCCGCAGGCAGACTTCACATACTCTGCGACCACTTTGCCGGGCGATATGAGCGATTTGTCCATACGGCGAGTATGCGAAGTCAAGCAGAGGTGCCACTGTGACGGATGGGATGTGGCGATGGCGTCTCTCAAGGACGCTGTCGCAGCACCAGCCATTGCCCGCCGAGTGATCAGCATCACATTGCCGGACATATCAGCAGTTCAAAGCGTCGTAGATCTTGTGTACTGCTCTAGAGCACGGTGGATCGCGCGTTTGACCTGCTGCCAGCAACCGGACAAGCCCCGTGAAAAAGCCTGGTGCCCCGGAGGAAACCCCGGCGCACCAGGCCTGAAGAAAGCGAGCCTGCCTAGACCGCTGTTACTCGGTCCACCAGTCCTCGTCGCCCTTGCCGTTGCCGGCCCCCTGGGGCGCGGTGCCGTTTCCGGCCGGGGCGGGGGCACTGGGCCGCGCGGCGGGTGCCGGGGCCGCCGGAGCGCTCTCGGCGATGGCGGGCTTGGCCGGCGCGGCCTGGACCTGCGGGTCCAGGTTCGGCATCGCCAGGCCCATCTGGCCGCCGAGCAGCTGGCGGACCTGCGCCAGGTGGCCGGAGATGTTGTCCTTCTGGCGGGTCAGCTCCTCGACCTCGCGCTGGGCGGTGACCCGGCGCCGCTCGGCGTCGTTCTTCGCCTCGGACAGCAGCGCCTCGGCCTGGGCCTTGGCCTGCGCGACGACCTGGTCGGCGTTCTTCTTCGCGTTCGCCACGAGCTGCCGGGCGTGCTGGTCGGCGTCGCGGCGGGTCTGGTCGGCCTGGGCCGACGCCTTGGTGGCCCGCTGCTCGGCGGTGGACGCCCGCTGCTCGGCCTCGGAGACCAGCTTCTGGGTCGCGGCCTGGGCGGCGGAGAGCCGCTCGGCCTCCTGGCGCTCGGAGTCCTCGCGGCGGGCGGCGAGCTGGATCTCGAACTCGGCCTCGGCCTGGGCGCGCTGGGCCTCGCTCTCCTCGAGGATGCGCTGCGCCTGGCTGCGCATCTCGTCGGCCTGCCGCTTGGAGGTGGTGAGGATCTCGTCCCGCTCCCGCTTGGCGTTCGCCTTGAGCTGTGCGACCTCACGCTCGGTGGTGGTGCGCAGCTTGGCGATGTCGCGCTCGGTGGCGGCGCGCTTCTCGGCGACCTCGTGGTCGGCAGTGGCCCGCAGCTTGGCGACCTCACGCTCGGTGGTGGACGTGAGCTCGTCCGCCTCCCGCCGGGCCGTGGTCCGGATCGAGTCCGCCTCGCGCTCGGCCGCGCCCCGCACGTCGTCAGTCTCGCGCTTGGCGTTGGCCCGCAGCTCAGCGGCCTCGTTCTCGGCGGCGGCGCGGAACTCGGCGGCATCGACCTTCGCCGCGGCCTTGATCTCGTTCGCCTCCGACCTGGCGGCCTGAACGAGCTCCGTGGCCTGCTCCTCAGCAAGGCGGAGCAGCTGCTCAATCCGGGCGCCAAGACCGGAGTACGTCGGGCGCTCCTGCTCCTGGATCTGCCGGTGCGCGTCGGTAAGGTCACGCCGTGCGGCCAGCGCGTCTTCCTGGTGCCGGCGGACTTCGGCAGCGAGCTGCCGGATGTGCTCATCGACCTGGTGCGGGTCGTATCCCCGCATCACCTTGGCGAAGTCACGTGGCGGGGTCTCTTCGAAGAAGCTGGTCAGTTGAGCGTCAATGTCCGATTGCATGTGGCCTATATCCTGGCTAGACGGGGAAACGGCAGGCGGGGGTCAGCGGCCGGGTAGTCGCCGGCACGGCCGTGGACATGCGGTGCCACTCTCGCGACCCACAACCCGGCGGCCCGGGCCGATGGTCACGAGTTATGACGCTGCATCGCGGACTCCGGCGAGTTTCTCGCCCAGTGACAGGCACACTACTCCGCCTCCGCCTCGTTGGTGGGGTCTTCGGAGGCTTTGTCGCTGCCTAGCAGGCAAGTCTACGGGCCACTCGCGCCTCGTGGGCCCCGGTGGGCACCCTTGGATGATCACGTTTCACCCATGTCAGAAACAGTGACAAATCGTCACGGCGCGCCCGCTACCCGAAGGCTGGTTTCTATCCCACGGAAGAGGCCGGCTGCACGAGCTCGGTCAGGACGCCCCCGAGATCGGCCGGGTGCAGGAACGCGATCGACGCGCCCATCGAGCCGTGCCGGGGGCGGGCGTCGATCAGCCGGACGAGGCCGCCCGCCTCGACCGTGGCCAGCGCCTCCGTGACATTCGCCACAGCGTAGCCAACGTGGTGGATGCCCTCGCCCCGCCGGGCCAGGAACTTACCGACCGGGGTGTCCTCCGACAGCGGCTCCAGGAGCTGGACATAGGACGCGAACGGCACGCCCAGGCCGCCATCCGACGGCGACTTCACCTGCGGCAGCCCCCTCCAGGGCGAGCATCGCCTCCTTGACGCCCTGCTCCTCGTTGACCTCCAGGCTGGTCACCGACAACCCGAACACCGAGGTGTACCTCTCGATGGCGGCCTCCAGGGACCGGCAGGCTATCCCCACATGATCGATGCGTCGAAGCATGCGGGCTATCGTTGCATGTATCGCCCGGGGGGACGTACCCCGGAACCCCCACGGGCAAGCGGAACAGCCACGCATCCAGACAAGGATGTCCGACCGACGCGGAGGCCACATGAGCGACCCAGTGATCATCGGAGGGGCGCGTACCCCGATCGGCCGGCTACTCGGCTCGCTAGCCGGCTTCTCAGCCGCGCAGCTCGGCGGCTTCGCGATCACGGGAGCGCTGCAGCGCTCCGGCGTCAGCCCGCAGGATGTCGAGTACGTCATCATGGGCCACGTGCTGCAGGCCGGCACCGGGCAGATCACCTCCCGCCAGGCGGCCGTCAAGGCGGGCATCCCGATGAGCGTTCCCGCGACCACCGTTAACAAGGTCTGCCTGTCGGGCCTCGACGCCATCGCCCAGGCCGCGGACCTCATCCGGCTCGGCGAGTACGACGTGATCGTGGCGGGCGGCATGGAGTCCATGACCAACGCCCCGCACCTGCTCCCGAACTCGCGCAAGGGCTACAAGTACGGCGCGTACGAGATGATCGACGCGATGGCCTTCGACGGGCTCACCGACGCCTTCGACGGGCTTTCGATGGGTGAGTCCACCGAGCGGCATAACGCCAAGCTCGGGATCACCCGCGAGGAGCAGGACGAGTTTTCCGCCCGGTCGCAGCAGCGCGCGGCCCGGGCAACGGAAAGCGGCACGCTGGCCGAGGAGATCGTCGCGGTCGAGGTCCCGCAGCGGGGCAAGCCGCCGGCCATCTTCGCCGCCGACGAGGGCATCCGGCCCGGCACCACGGCGGAGACGCTGGGCAAGCTGGCGCCGGCGTTCGGCGCCGGCGGCACGATCACCGCCGGGTCGTCCTCGCAGATCTCCGACGGCGCGGCCGCGGTCGTCGTCACCTCCCGCGAGAAGGCCGAGCAGCTCGGCGCGGTCATCCTGGCCGAGGTCGGGCCCTTCGGCACGGTGGCGGGCCCGGACAACTCGCTGCACTCCCAGCCCGCCAACGCGATCAAGCGCGCGCTGGCGAAGGCCGGCCAGCAGCCCGGCGACCTCGACCTCATCGAGATCAACGAGGCGTTCGCGTCGGTCGGCGTCCAGTCCATGCGCGAGCTTGGCGTCGGCGCGGACATCGTGAACGTCAACGGCGGCGCGATCGCGCTCGGCCACCCGCTGGGCGCCTCCGGCACCCGTATCGCGCTGACCCTCGCCTACGAGCTGCGCCGCCGCGGCGGCGGCCTCGGCGCGGCGGGCCTGTGCGGGGGCGGCGGCCAGGGCTCCGCGCTGATCCTCAGGTCACAGAGCTGAACGCGGCCGCCCCGTCGCCTGCCGATCGCCTTCTCGCCAGCCGGATAGGAGAAGGCGACGACCGCGCGCTGGCCCGCGCTCTGTCGCTCATCGAGAACGGGGAACCTCGAGCCCGTTCGGTGATGAGGGAGCTGACGGCCGCGACGGCAGGCCGGGGCGGTGGCGGAACCGGTGCGGGCGCCCGGGTCATCGGCATCACCGGCGCGCCCGGCGCGGGCAAGTCCACCACGGCTAGCGCACTGGTGGCGGCACTGCGCAAGCGCGTCGAGCGGGTTGCCGTGCTGGCGGTGGACCCGTCCTCGCCGTTTTCCGGCGGGGCGCTGCTCGGTGACCGCGTGCGGATGCAGGGGCACGCGACGGACAGCGGCGTCTTCATCAGGTCGATGGCCAGCCGGGGACAGCTCGGCGGGCTGGCGGCCGCGACGCCGATGGCGATCCGTGCCCTGGACGCCGCGGGCTTCGACGTGATCCTCGTCGAGACCGTCGGCGTCGGGCAGGCCGAGCTGGAGATCGCCTCGGCGGCGGACTCGACGGTCGTCGTGGTGGTGCCGGGCATGGGGGACTCGATCCAGGCGGCCAAGGCCGGCGTGCTGGAGATCGCTGACGTGCTCGTGGTGAACAAGGCCGACCGGCCCGATACCCAGGTGACGGTGCGCGACCTGCGGAACATGGTGGCGCTTTCATCGGCGGCCTGGAAGCCGCCGGTGGTGACGACAGTGGCGACCACGTCCGAGGGAATCGATTCGCTGACAGCCGAGCTTGACCGGCACTGGTCGTGGCTATCGGCGTCGGGTGACCTGGCCCGCCGTCGCCGGGCGCGGGCGCGCGATGAGGTGCTGGCCATGGCCTTCGGGGCGGTGCGGACCGCGTTCGACGGCCCGCTGCTTGACGCCCTGGCGGGCCAGGTCGCCGACGGCGCGCTTGACTCCCACGAGGCATCGGAGAAGCTGCTGGCCTCGGCGGGGCGTACGCCTGCCGCGCCCTGAGCGGGGCCAGGGACCTCGGGACCAGGGACCTGCCGCGAGGCCCGTTACGACGCGACGATCGGCACGGGCGTCCAGGACAGGCCGCCGTCGTAGGTCATGTACAGCTCGTGCAGGCCGGCGTTGGCCGGGACGGCGACCCCCTGGCCGTTGATCGTGATGCCCACGTAGCTGAACCCGCCCCGCAGCGATACGGCCTCGTGCCATTGCCCGCTCTTGCTGAGCGCCACGATGCCGTCCGTCGTCGCCACGATGTCCGGGGCGGCGCTCGACGCGGTCAGCGACGTGCCCGTGCCGAAGGCCGGGGTCGTGGCCTGCCTGGCCCAGGTCTTGCCGTCGTCGGCCGAGCTGTAGACGGTCACCGACTGCTGTTCGTTGCAGGCCATGAGCAGGTCGCCGGTGGCCAGGGACCAGTCCAGCATGGCGGCGCCCACCGCCTGCGTGTTGCTGCCGCCGCACGGCGACAGCGAGACCTGCGTCCAGGTGCCGGACTTCAGCGAGCCGCTGAAGACCTGGCCGAGTGGCCCCGCGAACCATCCAGTGCCGCCCTGGAGCAGGATGGTCGGCTTGGTGATCGCCCCGGGGTTGGCGTCACTCATGGTGAGGGTGGTACCGCCGTCGGCGCCGCTGAGGCTGATCTGGGTCCACGTGTCGGTGCCCGCCTGGGCGGTCTCCAGCGTG
The DNA here is from genome assembly GCA_963735415.1 of uncultured Actinomycetota bacterium. Lineage (GTDB taxonomy): Bacteria > Actinomycetota > Actinomycetes > Streptosporangiales > Streptosporangiaceae > Trebonia. The sequence continues at coordinate 60,901 of CAVTLB010000014.1, forward strand.
AAGTCGGTGCACTGGTCGTTGTAGAAGGCGATGCTCGGGGTGCGGGAGGTCGCCTGGCACGTGGCGAACACCGCGAACGCCTGGCCGTTCGACGTTTCCAGGTCCGTGACCACCTTGCCGTGAGTGTTGACTGCCCCCCAGTGCTGGCCCCAGTCGTGGGTCGACCACAGTTGCGGCCCGTACGCCCAGCCGTCCTGGCCGTTCAGGAAGCGGATGCCGCTGACGTCCTTCGTGCTGGGGGCGGGGACGCCCCGCCAGCTTTGCCCGCCGTTCTGGGTGAGCACGATCGACGTGCAGGTCGTGGGGTCGGCGTTGGCGCACGATCCCGGGGTGCCCGCCTGCCCGATCGCCCAGCCGGTGTTCTGGCCGATGAACGTGACCGAGGTCGGCTGGAAGTTGTCCGGGACGGCGCCGCCCGCCGGGTACCCGTTCGTGGACCCGGTCGCTTCCCCGATGGGCGTCTGCGTGGTGGGCAGCGCGGGCGTCGCGCTGCCCGCCGTGCCCGCCGTGGGGCTGGGGTTCGCGGACGGGGCGGTGCTGGAGGCGCGGCCCGCCGCCCGCGACCCGAAGGCGACGGGCGTTGAGGCGTGCGGCGCCAGCAGCGACGGGACGGCGGCGGCGCCCGCGCCGACCACGACGGCCACGGCCGCGGCGCAGGAGACGGCCGTCACGAGCTTGCCCATCTTGCGGTGGCGCGCCCGCCTGCTGATCGCCTCGAATGCGCCGTCGGGCGGCGGCAGCGGCTGGATCTCGCGATCCAGCCAGTCCTCCAGCGGGTCGCGGGCGCCGTTACCCGGCATCATGAGCCCTTGCCTCCCTTCGTCCCCTTCGCCTGCCGTGTCCCGGCGGGGGCGGAACCTTCCAGCATCTCCCTGAGCTTGGCCCGGGCGTGGTACAGGTCCGCCTTGATCGTGCCCTCCGGCCGCTTGAGCAGCCCCGAGATCTCACGGACGCCGAAGCCCGCGTAATAGTGCAGCAGGAACGGCTCGCGCAGCCTGGCGGGCAGGCCCTTGAGCAACTCGCGCACGTCCACGTCCTGGGCTGGCTCGAAGGCGGGATTCAGGTCGGCTCCCGAGGTCACGGCCCGCATGGCGCGCCGCTCCCGGTCCGCCTTCCGCCAGTGGTCGCGGACCAGGTTGGTCGCGATCATATACAGGTAGCTTTGCGGGTTGTCCAGGTTACCCGGCTTTGTCCAGCGGGACATGAGCCGGACGAACGCTTCGGACGCGATCTCGTGCGCCGTCTCGTCGTCATCGACGAGACGGCGGACCCAGCCAGCGAGCTTCGGGTAGTTCGCGGCGAACAACTGCTCCGCGGCCCGGTGCCCGGCCGTGCTCGTTTTCCCTTGCACCGCCATGGGGCCGGTCGAACTGATGATGTCGTCGTCCGGGCCCCTCTGCGGGCCAGTGCCTGCCGGGCCGTCCCCGCCCACCGGGCCGCCTCCTCTGTTCCGGTCATCGCGTCGCTCTTGCCAGGGCGCCGTGACCGTCCGCACGGGGATGGCGTATCCAAGCGGTGTCACGTCCTCGGCGGCAAGGCTACCGGCGTGCATAAGGTGGTCACCACGCAATCAGACGAGGATGGGACAGCGGCAACCGGAACTGGCTGACCCGGGCCACCACCTGAGACGCGACTGACGTGGAGTTGGTTGTGGTCTTATCGCGCGGTGACTCTCCGCTACGAGGCTCACGCCGGGCTGGCAGTGGGCAGGCCGGCCTCGGCCGCCGCGTCAAGCAGTCGCTTGTCGTAGGCGATGAAGGCCGACAGGTCCCGCCTGATGGCGAGCGCCGACGCGAGGTGGATCGCGTCGGTCGGCCCCAGCCGCTGGGGCGGCAGGGTGGCCGCGTTGTCGAGCACCTCCGTGCTGAGCGCGACCCGGCCGATCCGCCTGACGAGCCGGACGCCCCTGGTCAGCGCGCCAGGCTCGGCAACCCAGATGGCGCGCAGGACCTCGGTCCTGTGCAGGGCGCTGGAGACGACCGCCTGATCCGACCGCTCGGTGAGGTAGCGGGTGAGCGCGGCCGACTCCGGTTCCGTCAGCGCTAGCTTCACGAGCGCCGAGGAGTCGAGGTAGATCATGAGCGGTCCTCCTCGCGGATCTGCCCGAGGACCTCGCTCGCGGTAGGCCGTCCCGGGGGAAGCGCCGGGTACGGGTCGATCTCCAGGACGCTGCCCGCTTCCTCGGCTCGCTCGACCACGCCGGCGGCGATCCACCGCTCAAGCGGGCTGTCTGGTTCCTTGACCGGGATCATCTGCGCCACGAGGCGCCCCCGGTTCGTGATGTCCACGGTGTGGCCCCGCTCTACGAGGTCCACGTACACGCTTGCGTGCTGCCTGAGCTCGCGGATGCCGATACGTTGCGAGCCGATCGCGTGGTGCACGGGGTCTGGCTGCAGGCGGTCCGCCCCCGTCCGCCTCGGCCGTCCCCGTCGCGGGGCGTTGTGCCCCTCGCCCTCCGTTGTCATGCACAAACAGTAGCACTATTAATGCTACTGCGTGGAGGACATCGAACGCCGTTACCGGACCGGAATGGCCTGGCCGCGCATCCCGGGGAGATCCTGTCCGCTTCCCTCCGGAAGAAAACGGCTTCTCTTCGGGAGAACACTGCGCCGTCCGAATTTGCGGACCCCCGAGGATGCGGCAGGATAGAGGTATGCAACAGCCGCGGGACTTCTCCCTCTATGGTGCCGTCGATCTCGGCGCGCGGCAGGCGGCCGCGCAGCGCCGGCAACAGGTGGCACGTGCCGCCTCGAGCGGTGCCAGCGCCACCGGCGACGCCAGCCCTGATCAGGACGGCACTACCGATGCCTTTATCGTCGACGTCACTGAAGAGACCTTTAACCAGGACGTGGCGCTCCGGTCCCGGTCGGTCCCGGTGATCGTGGACCTGTGGGCGGACTGGTGCGGCCCCTGCAAGCAGCTCAGCCCGGTCCTGGAAAAGCTCGCCACCGAGGCGGGCGGAGCCTGGGTGCTCGCGAAGGTCGACGTCGACGCGAACCCCCGGCTCGCGCAGATGTTCCAGGCGCAGTCCATCCCGATGGTCGTCGCCATCATCGCCGGCCAGATGGTGGACGGCTTCCTTGGCGCGATGCCCGAGTCCCAGGTCAGGCAGTGGCTCACCCAGGTGCTCGCGGTCGCCGAGCAGGTCGGTCTCGCGGTCGACGGCCAGCCGCCAGGGGCAGCCGGCGGCGGCGGCGGCCGAGCCGGGTGACGGCGAAGAGTACGACGACCTGCCGCCGCACCTGCGGGAGGCACGGGAGGCGATGGAAAACGGTGAGTTCGACACCGCGGCCGCCCTCCTGGAAAAGGCCGTCGCCGAGGTGCCGGGCGACACGATCGCGAAGAGCTGGCTGGCCCAGGCCAACGTGATGCGCCGGGTCAGCGGGTACGACGACGCGACGGCCATCCTCCGCGAGGCGGCGCAGCGGCCCGACGATCCCGACGCGCAGGTCAAGGCGGCCGACCTGGAGCTCGCCTCCGGTCGCGCGGAGGAAGCCTTCGACCGGCTGCTCGGCGTGGTCAGCCGGACGGCCGGCGACGACAGGAACAAGGCGCGCGTCCACCTGATCGAGCTGTTCGACATCTTCCCGCCGGGCGACCCCGCGGTGAAGGCGGCCAGGGCGCGCCTGTCCAGCCTGTTGTTCTAGCACGTCAGCCGTCCCTGGCGGGCCGCCCGCGCGGCCGGCCCGCCAGGGAGCGGGTTACCTCACGTGCCGGGGACGGCGGGCAGGCCCTCGAGGGCGGCGTCGATGCGGTCCTGCGGGAGCTCGAAGTCCTCCATCTCACCCGACAGGTAGCGCTCGTAGGCGACCATGTCGAAGTGGCCGTGGCCGCAAAGCGCGGTGAGGATCACCTTCTCCTCGCCGGTCTCCGCGCACCGCCTGGCCTCCTCGATCACCGCCGCGATCGCGTGCGTCGGCTCCGGCGCCGGCAGGATGCCTTCCGCCCGGGCGAACGTCACGGCGGCGGCGAAGCACTCCCGCTGTGGCTTGGCGACCGCCTCGAACAGGCCAAGCTCGTACATGTGCGACAGCAGGGGCGACATGCCGTGGTAGCGCAGCCCGCCCGCGTGCACCGGGTCGGGTATGAAGCCGTGGCCGAGGGTGTGCATCTTCAGCAGCGGCGTGAAGCCGGCGGTGTCGCCGAAGTCGTAGGCGTAGCGGCCCCGGGTGAACGACGGGCAGGCAGCCGGCTCGACCGCCCGGAACACCGGGTTCATCCGGCCCTGGAGCTTCTCCGCCAGGAACGGGAAGAACAGCCCGGCGAAGTTCGACCCCCCGCCGGTGCAGCCGACGATCAGGTCGGGCCCGCCCTCCTCGCCCGCCAGCTCGAACTGCTTGACCGCCTCCTGTCCGATGACCGTCTGGTGCAGCAGCACGTGGTTGAGCACGCTGCCCAGCGCGTACCGGGTCTGCGCGCTGCCGCCCGCCGCCTCGACGGCCTCGCTGATCGCGATCCCCAGGCTGCCGGGCGAGCCCGGGTCGTCGGCGAGCACCTTCAGGCCCGCCTGCGTGGCCCGCGACGGGCACGGGTGCACGGTCGCGCCCCAGGTCTGCATGAGCGTGCGCCGGTGCGGCTTCTGGTCGTAGGACGCGCGGACCATCCAGATCTCCGCGTCGATGCCGTACTGGGCGCAGGCGAACGCCAGCGCGCTGCCCCACTGCCCGGCGCCGGTCTCGGTGGTGAGCCGCTTGGTGCCCTCGACCGAGTTGTAGTAGGCCTGCGGGACCGCCGTGTTCGGCTTGTGGCTGCCGGCCGGGGAGACGCCCTCGTACTTGTAGTAGATCCGGGCCGGGGTGTTCAGCAGCTTCTCCAGCCGCCGCGCGCGGAACAGCGGAGTCGGCCGCCACAGCTTGTACACGTCGAGGACCGCGCCGGGGATGTCGACGTAGTTGTCGGCGGTGACCTCCTGCCTGATCAGCTCCATGGGGAACAGCGGCGCCAGGTCGTCCGGGCCGACCGGCTGCAGCGTGCCCGGGTGCAGCGGCGGAGGCGGCGGCGCCGGCAGGTGAGGGATCACGTTGTACCAGGCCGTGGGTATCTGCGACTCGTCGAGGATGTACTTGGTCCGTTCGGGCACGGCGTTGCCTCCGGGGGAATCGTTGTCAGGAACGCTGCCATGACCTTACGCCGGACAGCCCCCGTTCCCTAGGCCCTCCCGAAGCCCCCGCCCCGCCCGCCCCCCGTGCCCGTCCCGCCCCCGTTGTCGGTGGTGGTGTGGTCACATCCCCCACCCGTAGGCGGCGCCGGGTGCGCATGCCGGCCACACCGGTACCGGCAGCGGGTGGCAGTTCGGCCAGGGCCGCGCCGGCAGACCGTGTGCGGGCGGGGTCCCGGGCCTGGTGTGTACTCCGGGATAGAAGACCATTAATCTCCTCCCATGTCCGCTGCACCGCAATCCGCGCTTCCCGAGCTTTCCCCGGCCGTCCGCGCCGCACTGGCGCAGGGGCGTCCCGTCGTCGCGCTGGAGTCGACGATCATCTCCCACGGGCTGCCCCGGCCAGGGAACCTCGAGTCCGCGCGCGAGTTCGAGGCCCTGCTCGCCCAGTCGGGCGTGACGCCCGCGACCATCGCCCTCATCGACGGGGTGCCGAAGGCCGGGCTATCGGACGCGGACCTGGAGCGGATCGCGCTGGATGAGTCCGTCGTCAAGGTCGCCGCCCGCGACCTCGGGCTGGCGATGGCGGCCAAGCGGACCGGCGGCACCACCGTCGCGGCGACCTCCGTGCTCGCCGCCCGCGCGGGCATCCGGGTCTTCGCCACCGGCGGCCTCGGCGGCGTGCACCGGGGGTATGGCGAGTCGTTCGACGAGTCGGCCGACCTGACCGTCTTGTCGCGGACGCCGATCACCGTCGTGTCGGCCGGGGTGAAGTCGATCCTGGACATCCGGGCGACCCTGGAGCGGCTTGAGACGCTCGGCGTGGCGGTCGTCGGCTACCGGACCAGCCGGTTCCCGGCGTTCTACCTCACGGACTCGGGCCAGGACCTGGACTGGCGCGTGGACTCGGCCGATGAGGTCGCCGCCGTGATGGCCGCCCGCGACGCCGTCGGGGACGCCAGCGCGCTGCTCGTCGGCAACCCGCTGCCGCCCGGCAAGCAGCTGGACCCCGGCCTGCACGACCGGGTGCTGGCCGAGTCCCTGTCCGCGGCGCGGGCAGCCGGGATTCGCGGCAAGGCGGTGACCCCGTTCCTGCTCGACTACATGCAGCGCGCGACCGGCGGCGCGAGCGTGGCGGTCAACCTCGACGTGGCCCGCGGCAACATCGCCCTGGCCGGCGAGATCGCCGTCGCCTGGTCGGCGCTTGCCCGGCGGTAACCGTCCGCGGGTTCTCGTCATCGGCGATGTCATCAACGACGTCCTCGTGGAGCCCAGGGGATCGCTCGTGGAAGGCACGGACAACCCGGCGCGGATCCGGTCCCGGCCCGGCGGCTCGGCCGCTAACCAGGCCGCCTGGATGGGGCACCTCGGGCTCGACGTGGTGTTCGCGGGGCGGGTGGGCACGGCCGACGCCGAGCTTCACCGGGCGGAGCTAGCCCGGTTCGGGGTGGATGCCAGGCTTGCCGCCGACGAGTCGGCCGGCACTGGCTCGATCGTCGTGCTCGTCGGCGGCCGATGGCGAGCGGACGATGATCACCGACCGCGGGGCGAACCTGCGGCTGGCCCCCTCCGACGCGCCGTCTGGCCTGCTCGATGGCGTGGCGCTGCTGCACCTGACCGGGTACACGCTGGTTGACCCGGGGCCGCGCCCGGTCGCGCTGGACCTGATCGCGCAGGCCAGGCGGCGCGGGGTGCCGGTCAGCGTTGACCCGGGATCGGCGGCGTTCCTCGCGGGCCTGGCGCCGGGGGAGTTCCTCCGCTGGACCGCGGGCGCCGCCGTCTGCTTCCCCAACCGCGACGAGGCCACCGTGCTGGCCGGCGGCACCGACCCGGCGCGGATGGCAAGCTCGCTGTGCGCGCATTACGGCGTCGTGGCGGTCAAGCTTGCCGCGGACGGCGCGGTCCTCGCGACCCGCGAGGCCCTGGAAACAGCACCGCGGCGCTTCCCCGCCCACCCGGCGGTCGTCCGGGACACGACGGGCGCGGGCGACGCGTTCTGCGCCGGCTTCCTGGCCGCGTGGCTCGCCGGCGCCGGGCTCGCCGGCGCGATGAGCTCCGCCGCCCGGGCGGCCGCGGTGGCCGTCACCATCCTCGGCGGCCGGCCCGACGCGGGCCCGCGTCAGGCTACCGATGTCCCCAGGAGCGTTCAGGGATGACGCGCAGCGCGGTGCCGTAGTTGTTGTCGTACCACTCAGGGGTCTCGCCCATCCGCTGGATGAGCACGGCGTACTTGTCCAGGAAGCCGGGAAACTCCGACGGCGCCGGCGCGTCGGGAAAGCGCTGCGCGGTACCGGAGATCACGACGATGTCCCCGCCGCCGACGGAGTTGAAGTGGACGCTGACCTGCGGGTTGTGCTCGATGTACCCGAGCCGGGCGGCGCCGTTCATGCTGTAGATGACGATCGCCTCGCCGGTCCAGACGAACCAGACCGGCCGGGGCGCCGGCTTGCCGGCCGGGGTCACCGTGGTCAGCCACGCCACCTCATCCGTCGTCAGCCGCCGCCCGACTTGCTCCGAGAGCTCGAATGCCATGGCCCCAGTCTTCCACGGTCCGGCCGCCGATGCGGGAAGCAGCCCCGGGGAGGCGGGGCCGGGGCGGCGGGCCGCGTTGCAAAGTGATGAACCTTCCGCACCGGACGCGCGTTGAGGTCATGGTGAGATGACGCGAACGGGCCGCGGCGGCGGGAAGCGGGAGGAACGAGCATGGCAGAGGGGACGCGGGAAGCGGACGCCCCGATCACCGGGGTCACGGTCTTCCGGGACGGGGCGCGGGTGACCCGGGCAGGCCGGCTGGACGTCCAGGCGGGACTGCACCGCGCGCGGGCCGCCGTCTTGCCCGCGGTCGCCGACCCGGCCTCGGTCCGCGTCGCCGTCAGGGGCGCCGGCGTGGCCCTGCTCGAAGTCGAGGTGAGCAAGCGCTTCCGGGCCGACCCGGCGCGCGAGGAGCCCGCCCGGCTGCGGGAGGAGGCGGAAAGGCTCAGGGACCTGGTGAAGGAGCTCGAAGACGAGGACGCGGCCGAGGCCGCGAGCCTGGGCTTCCTGCACCACCTGTCGGAGTCGGCGGCGACATCCCTGGCCCGGGCGGTCAGCGGCGGCCGGGCAGGCTATGAGGAGCTGTCCCGGATGGCGGGGCACCTGACGAGCGGGACGGCCAGCGCCCTGGGCCGCCGCCGGGCGATCGCCGCGCGGCTGCGCACGGCCCGCCGCGAGCTGGACGCCGCCGAGCAGCGGCTCGCCGCCGCCGAGCGCGGGGCGGGCCGCACCGAGCAGTACTGCGAGGTATCGGTGGTGCTGGAGGCGGCGGCGGCCGTCAGCGCCGACGTCGACGTGTCCTACCACGTGACAGGCGCGTCCTGGCGGCCGCTTTACGACCTGACGCTGAACGGCGAGAAGCTCGCCATCGCCTACCTCGCCGAGGTCACGCAGCGAACCGGGGAGGACTGGCCGGAGACCAGGCTCGTGCTGTCCACCGCGCGGCAAGGGCAACAGCAAGGCCTGCCCGAGCTGGCCCCGTGGTTCGTCACCCGGGCGGCCCCGCCCCGTCCGCACCCGATGGCGATGAAGGCCAGGGCGGCCTTCGGGGGCAGCGACGAATCGGCGACGGTCGTCGGCGGGATGCCGACCCTGCCGCCGCCGATGGCCGCCGCGGCGGCGGGCGTGCCCGCGCAGGGATTCGAGGACCTGGCGGCCGAGGTTGGCCAGCCGGGCGAGGCGGGGGCCGGGATCACCTATACCGTCGCACTGCCGGTGGCGGTGCCCGCCGATGGCGGGCCGCACAAGACCACGGTCGCGAAGTTCGAGGCGGACGCGGTCCTTGACTACCTGACGGTGCCGGTCATCGCCGCCGAGGCATACCTGCGCGCCACCGTGACGAATGGCGCCTTGCTCCTGCTGCCCGGCACGGCCCGGGTCTTCCACGGCTCCCAGTTCGTCGGGGCAACGGACCTCGGCACGGTCGCGGCCGGGGAGGAGTTCGAGGTCCAGCTCGGCGTCGATGACCAGATCCGGGTCGAGCGCAAGCTGACCCGCCGGTCCGCGAGCAAGGCGGTACTGGGCGGGACCCGGACCATCGACATCGCCTACGAGATCACGGTGGAGAACCACCGGACGGGGAAGGCCAAGGTCAGCGTGCACGACCATATCCCGCTGTCGCGCGACGGCGACATCAAGGTCAAGGCACGCGAGACGGCGCCGGCCCCGGCCAGGACCGACGACCTGGGCGAGATCACCTGGGACCTGGCCCTCGACGGGGGCAAGTCGGCGATCATCAGGCACCGCTTCACCGTCGAGCATCCGGCGAGCGTCACCGTCACCGGGCTGTAGCTCCTCGCTTACGCGATGACGGGCGTCCCGAGCGACGACACGGGCAGCGCGTCCGGCGGCGCCGTCAGGTGCACCGTCTCGCCCCAGTGGCTAAACGAGATCTGGTACTGCGAGCTGCCGCCATTGGACAGCTTCTCAAGCACAGGGCGCGATCCCTTGGCCGCCACGTACAGGGTCATCCGGGCCGAGGACGGAAGCGGCTGGGCCTCGCCCGCCGGCGAGCCGATCGCGAGCGCCGGCTGGCCCGCCACCGTGACCGGGCCGGTCTTGGTGTACGGGCCGGGCAGCTGTATCTCCGTGGCCACCGATGACAGCGTGATCCCGGCGATGACGTCGGCGTAGGAGGACGTGCCGAGGGTGTCGCCCCGCTGGAAGGACAGCCACCGGCCCGCCAGGTCCGCCGCCTGGGACGTGGGGACGCCGAAGAAGCCGGCCAGCGCGGCCTCGTCGCCCTGGATGTACCCGATGTCGCCGACGTACAGCACGGTCGCGTGCTGGCTCCCGCCGATGGTGATGACCTGCTTGCCGCCGGTGGCGGTCGCCTCATCGGAGAAGGTGGTGACCGTGCCCGACGCGTCGACGCTGCGGATGTCGACGTGCACCGTCGGCCCCGCCTTGAGGCTGGCCAGGGCCGCCATCTCGACCGAGGCCGCCGAGCCCGCCGGGGCACCGCTAGAAGGCGCACCGCTAGAAGGCGCACTGCCAGTAGGCGCACCGCCAGCAGGCGCACCGCCACCGGGGCCGCTGCTGGGGCCGGTGTTCTGCGGCGTGGTGGTGGTGCCGCCGCTGCTGGTACAGCCCGCCAGCAGGCACGCCCCCGCCATCACGGGAACGATCGTTACCAGCGCGGCGAGCGCCGACGCGCCGCGCGGTCGCCTCATTGCATTCATCAGCGCGAGCCACCAGTCCTGCCATCAGGGATAAGGCCCGCGGTCACGGGACTTATCCCCAATTATCCGGCTCTTTCACCCGGGGGCTGCACGCCAGCCTCGCGGCGCGGCCGCCGCCTACCCGACGAGGGTCTTGACGGCGGCGGTCATCTCGGCCAGCGCCTTCTTGGCGTCGGCGAAGTACATGCTGGTCTTGGGGTTGGCGTACAGCTCGTTGTCGATGCCGGCGTAGCCGGAGGCCATCGATCGCTTGATGACGATGATCGACTTGGCCTGGTCCACGTCGAGGATCGGCATGCCGGAGATGGCGTTGCCGGGCGGCGGGCGGCCGGGTTGGTGACGTCGTTCGCCCCGATCACCAGGGCCACATCGGCCCGGGCGAATTCCGGGTTGATCTCGTCCATCTCCTTGAGCAGCGGGTACGGGACGTTGGCCTCGGCCAGCAGCACGTTCATGTGGCCGGGCATGCGGCCCGCGACCGGGTGGATCGCGTAGCTGACCTCGATACCGCGCGACTCCAGGACCTGCGCGAGCTCGGCGACGGCGTGCTGGGCCTGCGCGGCGGCCAGGCCGTAGCCAGGGACGATGATCACCTTCGAGGCATAGGCGAGCTGGATCGCGGCGTCGTCGGCGGCGATCGACCGGATCTGCGCGTCCGCGGCCACCGCGACCGGCACCGCGCTGTCCCCGGTGCCGAAGCCGCCCGCGATGATATTCCACAACGACCGGTTCATCGCGTCGGCCATCAGCTTGGTGAGGATGCCGCCCGACGCGCCTACCAGCGCCCCGGCGACGATCAGCGCCCAGTTCGTGATGACGAACCCGGCCATCGCGACCGCCGTGCCGGTGAACGCGTTCAGCAGCGAGATCACGACCGGCATGTCCGCGCCGCCGATCGGGAGCACCATCATGACCCCGATCGCGAGCGACGCCAGCACCACGATCAGCAGCGCGGGCTGGCTCGCCGTGGTGAGCATGAACGCTCCCGCGCCGATCGCGATGAGGGCGAGCGCCGCGTTGAGCGCCCGGCCGCCCTTGAACACGACCGGCTGGCCGGTGATCACGCCCTGGAGCTTGCCCGCGGCGATGAGCGAGCCGGTGAAGGTCACGGAGCCGATGATCACGTCCAGGACCGTGGTGACCGTGGTGGTGCCGAGGACGCCGGCCCCCGTCGACTCGTCATGCATGTAGCCGTACACGGCCACCAGGGCCGCCGCCCCGCCGCCGACCGCGTTGAACATCGACACAAGCTGCGGCATCGCGGTCATCTTGACCGAGCGGGCCGAGTAAAGCCCGGCGGCCGAGCCGAGCAGCGCGCCGACGATGATCACGGTCCAGCCGATCCCGGTGACGCTCCCGTCGTGGATCAGCAGGATCAGCGTCGCCGCGACCGCGATGATCATCCCGCCGGTCGACACCTGGTTGCCGCGCCGGGCGGTGGCCGGGGAGTTCATCAGGTGCAGGCCGACGACGAAGCACGCCGCGGCCAGGATGTACACCAGCTGGATCGTGGCGGTGAAGCTGTTCATGATCCGTCCTTGCCCTGGGAAGCGAGCCCCTGGGACGCAACGGGCCCGCCGGGCGTCCTGCGCCGGAACATCTTGAGCATCCGGCCAGTCACCGCGTAGCCGCCGACCACGTTGGCGGCGGCGAAGAACGCGGCGATGAACGCGAGGACGTAGCCCACCACGCTGTGCGCGGTGACGCCGATGAGCAACGCGCCCGCCAGCACGATCCCGTGGATCGAGTTGGCGGCCGACATGAGCGGCGTGTGCAAGGTGGCGGGCACCTTGCCGATGACCTCGATGCCGACGAGCAGCGCGAGGACGAAGATGGTCAGGTCGGTGACCAGGGCGGTCGACATGAGTTGGCTCCTACCCTTCTCTCTGTCCGGTCAGCCTGCAGCACCGCCGGGTGGACGACCTTGCCGTCGTGGGCGACCACGACGCCGGCCTGGATCTCGTCGCTGGTGTCGATGGCGAGCTCGCCTTCCTTGACCATGTGCAGCAGGAGCGCGGAGATGTTCCGCGAGTAGGCGGCCGACGCGGCGGTGGGCATCGTGCTCGGGAGGTTCTGGGCGCCGATGATCGTCACGCCGTTGCCGGTCACGACCGTCTCGCCGGGCCGTGAGCCGGCGACGTTGCCGCCCAGGGCGCTCGCGCCCATGTCGACGATGACCGAGCCGGTCGCCATCGCCTTGACCGCGTCGTCGGTGACCAGCAGCGGGGGGGTGCGGCCAGGCACCTGCGCGGTGGTGATCACGATGTCGTGCCGGGCGATGTGGCTTTCCAGCTCGGCCTGCTGCGCCTGGCGCTCCTGCTCGGTGAGCTCGCGCGCGTAGCCGCCCTCGCCCGCCGCGTTCGTCACCGAGGTCAGCTCGATGAACGTCGCGCCAAGCGACTCGACCTCGCCCTTGCTCGCCGGGCGCACGTCATACCCGCTGACCTGGGCGCCGAGCCGCCGCGCTGTCCCGATGGCCTGCAGGCCGGCCACGCCCGCGCCCAGCACGAGGAGCTTCGCCGGCCGGGCCGTGCCCGCCGCGGTGATCAGCAGCGGGAAGAACCGCCCGTACTCCGCGGCCGCCAGGATGGCCGCCTTGTACCCGGCGACGTTGGCCTGGGAGGTCAGCGCGTCCATCCCCTGGGCCCGGGACAGGGTCCGCGGCAGGCCGTCGAGGCTGATCGCCGTCACGTCCCTGGCCGCGAGGTCGGCGGCCAGCGCCGGGTCGGTGAGCGGGGCCAGCATGCCGATGACGGCCTGGCCCGCCTTGAGGGAGGACGGCTCGGCCCTGGTGACCGAGAGGATGACCTCGGCAGCGGCGTACAGGTCCTCATGGCTGACGACCTCCGCCCCTGCCTCTATGTATGAGGTGTCAGGAAACCAGGCTCCATCCCCGGCCCCGGACTCCACCAGCACCTCGAGCCCGGCCTGCCGCAGTCGCGGGACGGCCTCGGGCACGAGGGCGACGCGCCGTTCGCCGGGCGCGCTCTCCTTGACGACGGCTACCTTCATGGGCACGACCTTCTCATCCCGGGCGTCCCTTCCGCTGCGGTCAGGTTCGTGTGGTTATGCAATATTTGGTCGCTGCGCAATATCTCGATATTTCGACAGTAAGGCGCGCAGGCGGCCGAACGGTAGGGCCAAAGTTCCCTCTGCACGTTAGCTAGATGCCCATGGCACATCAACGTCAGGCGCGGTTGTCGGCCCGCAACAGTTCGGTGATCTTCTCTCCGGCGGCCATCACGGCGGCGGCGTGCAGGCGGCCGGGGACCGGCCGAGGCGCTCGATCGGACCGGAGACGGAGATGGCGGCCAGGACCCGTCCCTGCGGGCCGCGGACCGGGGCGGAAACGGAGGCCACGCCCGCCTCGCGCTCGGCGGCGCTGGCGGACCAGCCGCGGCGGCGCACCGTCGCCAGCGTGGCGGCGGTGAACCGGGCGCCGCGCAGGCCCCGGTGCATCCGCTCCGCCTCCTCCCAGGCCAGCAGGACCTGCGCGGCCGAGCCGGCCGTCATGGGCAGCGCCGCGCCCACGGGCACGGTGTCCCGCAGCCCGCTGGCCCGCTCGGCGACCGCGACGCACACGCGCACGTCGGACTGCCGCCGGTAGAGCTGCGCGCTCTCCTCGGTCGCGTCGCGCAGCTGGTTGAGCACCGGCTGGGCGACGGCGAGCAGCCGGTCCTCCCCGGCCGCGGCGGCGAGCTCGGCGACGCGGGGGCCGAGGATGAACCGGCCCTGGACGTCGCGGGTGAGCAGGCGGTGATGCTCCAGGGCAACGGCGATACGGTGGGTAGTGGGCCGGGCCAGGCCGGTCGCCTCGACGAGCTGGGCCAGCGTCGCTGGGCCGCTCTCGACGGCGGCAAGGACGCTCACGGCTTTGTCCAGTACGCCGACTCCGCTAGAGTTGTTCATGTACTGATACTGCCGTCTCATTATTTGAGATGCAAGTTGGAATCCCGCAGTTCAGCGAGATCAAAGGAGATAACCAGTGCCTCGCACGCTCGCGGAGAAGATCTGGGACGCCCACGTGGTGCGCAGCGCCGCCGGCGAGCCGGACCTGCTTTACATCGACCTCCACCTGATCCACGAGGTCACCAGCCCGCAGGCGTTCGACGGGCTGCGCGCGGCCGGGCGCAAGGTCCGCCGCCCGGACCTCACGGTCGCCACCGAGGACCACAACGTCCCGACCACCGGGGTTACCGGCCCGGACGTGCCGATCACCGGCCCGGACTCGCCGATCACCGACCCGGTCTCGCGCACCCAGGTCGCGACGCTGCGCAAGAACGCCGAGGAGTTCGGCATCCGCCTGTACCCGATGGGCGACGCCGGCCAGGGCATCGTGCACGTCATCGGCCCGCAGTTCGGCGCTCACCCAGCCGGGCCTGACGATCGTCTGCGGTGACTCGCACACCTCGACTCACGGCGCGCTCGGCGCGCTGGCGTTCGGCATCGGCACCTCGGAGGTCGAGCACGTTCTCGCGACCCAGACGCTGCCCCAGATCAAGCCGAAGACCATGGCCGTCAACGTCACCGGGGCCCTGCCGGACGGCGTCAGCGCCAAGGACCTCATCCTCGCGATCATCGGGCAGGTCGGGACCGGCGGCGGCCAGGGCTACATCGTGGAGTACCGGGGCGAGGCGATCCGGTCGCTGCCCATGGAGGGACGCCTCACCGTCTGCAACATGTCGATCGAGTTCGGCGCGCGCGCCGGGCTGATCGCCCCGGATGAGGTGACGTTCTCCTACCTGAAGGGGCGGCCGCACGCCCCGGCGGGCGACGACTGGGACACGGCGGTCGGGTACTGGAAGACGCTGGTCACCGACGAGGGCGCGGAGTTCGACCACGAGGTCACCATCGACGCCTCGGCGCTGACGCCCTACGTGACCTGGGGCACCAACCCGGGCCAGGCGCTGCCGCTGTCGGCGTTCGTGCCCGACCCCGCCGCCATCGCCGACGCCGACGAGGCGGCCACCGCCGAGCGCGCCATCCAGTACATGGGCCTGACCCCGGGGCAGCCGCTGCGGGACGTGCTCGTGGACACGGTCTTCGTGGGATCGTGCACCAACGGCCGCCTGTCGGACCTGCGCGTCGCCGCCGAGGTGCTGCGCGGCCGGCGCGTCGCCGACGGCGTCACGATGCTGGTCGTTCCCGGCTCGATGGAGGTACGCAGGCTCGCCGAGGCCGAGGGCCTGGACGCGGTATTCGCCGCCGCGGGCGCGCAGTGGCGGTCGGCCGGCTGCTCGATGTGCCTGGGCATGAACCCGGACACGCTCAAGCCGGGCGAGCGCAGCGCCTCCACCTCCAACAGGAACTTCGAGGGCCGCCAGGGCAAGGGCGGCCGCACCCACCTGGTGTCGCCGGCCGTGGCCGCCGCGACCGCCGTCACGGGCCGCCTCACCTCGCCCGCCGAGTTGCCCGCCCCGCGCGTCTAAGGAGACCTGACCATGCAGCCATTCGTCCGCCACACCGGCCGCGCGGTGCCGCTGCGCCGCACGAACGTGGACACCGACCAGATCATCCCGGCCTCCTACCTCAAGCGGGTCAGCCGCGAGGGGTTCGGCGACGGCTTGTTCGCCGCGTGGCGGGAAGACCCGTCGTTCGTGCTCAACCAGTCCCGCTACGACGGGTCGACCCTCCTGGTAGCGGGCTGGGACTTCGCCACCGGCTCGTCCCGCGAGCACGCCGTCTGGGCGCTCATGGACTACGGGTTCAAGGCGGTCATCGCGCCGCGGTTCGGCGACATCTTCAGGAACAACTCGACCAAGGCGGGCCTCCTGCCGGTCGTCCTGCCGGAAAAGACCGTGCTCCTGCTGCAGGAGGCGGCCGAGGAGGACCCGGCGGGGGAGATCACGGTCGACCTCGACGCCCGCGAGGTGCGGGTGGAGGGCGGCACCCACAAGGGCCTGGTCGCCCCGTTCCAGATCGACGACTACACGCGCTGGCGCCTGATGGAGGGCCTGGACGACATCGGCCTGACCCTCCGCCACGAGGACGCCGTCGCCGCCTACGAAGTCACCCGCCCCCACTGGCTGCCCACAGTCGTGTAACCCGTCCCAGCCCCGCACGCAGCCCGCTGCCGCGCAAGCAGCACCCCGCCTGCCGCTCCCGCTAGCCAGCAGCCCCCCGAGGCCGATAGCGCGATCGGCCCACTGCCTGCGCGCAACGCCGCCGAGAACTCGCCTCGATTCGGTAACGCTCGCAGTGCGTGGCCGTATCGCGCAATCGCACCTGTTGCCACGGCAGCGTCGATCGGCCATCTCGCCACGGCTGCTCCGCAGCATCGGCGAGCGCGTGTCCGCGCCGGTGAGACCATCGCCGATCGCGCATTCGACCTACGCGATTGACGGCCACGCGTGGTCTCCGGTGCGGCCCGGTGCCGGCAACCGCCTGGGCTCGGTGCGCGCTGATCCCCTGGACCCCTGCCGGTGCTCCCCGTGGCCGTGGGTTGCCCCGTGCTGGTGGGGTATTTTGCCCCTTTTGTTCGATTTTTCGAGTCGCGGGGCCTCTGAACTGGGCCGACACGGGGGTTAATTTGTGCAAGGGTTATTGTGTACCGGAGTCCGATCACCTAATTTCGGGCAAGTAAGGGGTCGAGGCCTAGGCGGCGCCTAGTCGGCCTCCCTGGGGGAACGCAGGAGAGAGAACAATGAACAAGCGTGATCTGATCGACGCGATCTCGGGCCGGCTGGGGGACAAGAAGTCGGCGACTGAGGCGCTGAACGCTGTCCTGGACACCATTCAGGCGGCCGTCGCAAGCGGTGACAAGGTGGCCATCACTGGCTTCGGTGTCTTCGAGAAGAGCGAGCGGCCCGCCCGCACGGCCCGCAACCCGGCGACCGGTGACCCGATCCATGTCGCCGCGTCCTCGGTGCCAAAGTTCCGCCCCGGCGCGGACTTCAAGGCGCTGGTAAATGGCTCCGCCGGCGGTGCCGCCAAGCCGGCCGAGAAGGCCCCCGCGAAGGCGGCGGCCAAGAAGAAGTAGCTTGCACTTCGACGGGCGGCGGCACGGGTTATTACTCCTGCCGCCGTCCGTCGTGGTGTTTATGCGCGGCGTCGGCGTTAGCTCTTTGGCCTGGCGCCCAGCCGTCATGATGCCGGCGGCTTAGCGAGCGCCGTCGGATGATCCGCTCGATAAGCTGGGGAAACGGCAGGCCGGTGGCGGCCCACATCTTCGGGAAGCCGGATGCCGGGGTCATCCCCGGCATGGTGTTGATCTCGTTGACGAGGACCTTGCCGTCGGGCGTGTAGAAGAAGTCCACTCGGGCCAGGCCCTCGCAGTCGATCGCGTCGAAGGCGGCGCAGGCGAGCTGGCGGATCAGCTCGCTCGCCTCGGCGGGAATGGGGGCGGGGATCTCCATGCGCGGTGCCCTCGCCCAGGTACTTGGCCTCGAAGTCGTACCACGTCGACTGCGGGTCCACCGCGACCTGCCCCGGCAGGCTCGCCTCGGTGGGGCCACCGTCGATGCCCTCGAGCACCGCGCACTCGATCTCCGTGCCGGCGATCGCCGCCTCCACGAGCACCTTGCCGTCGTACTTGCGCGCGTTCTCGATGGCGTGCTCAAGGTCCTCAGGTGAGTCGACCCGCGATGTCCCGATCGAGGAGCCGCCACGGGCGGGCTTCACGAACACCGGGTAGCCCAGCTCGTCGATCTCGTCCAGCACCCGCTTGCGGCGTCGGCGACGTCCAGTCCCGGTCGCGGACCACCGCGTAGGGGCCGATAGGCAGGCCGCGCGCCGTGAACAGGACCTTCATGTACTCCTTGTCCATGCCCGCCGCGCTGGCCAGGACGCCCGCGCCGGCGTACCGGATGCCGGCCATGTCCAGCAGGCCCTGGATCGTGCCGTCCTCGCCGTACTTGCCATGCAGCAGGGGCAGCACGACGTCGACCTCGCCCAGGCCGGGCGGCAGCGACGCGGGGCCGCTCACGATGAGCGCCGCGGTGCCCGGGCCGGTGCGCGGCGTGACGGAGACGTCCGGCTCGGCGACCGCGTCCACGGAGGGCAGCTCGCCGTTGCCCATGGCGAGCCGCTGGGGGTCATCGGCGGCCAGCACCCACCGGCCGTCGCGAGCGATCCCGATCGGGACGACGTCGTAGCGGTCCCGGTCGATCGCGCTCAGCACCAGCCCGGCGCTCGCGCACGAAACGGCATGCTCCACGCTGCGGCCACCAAACACCACCGCGACCCGGGTCTTCCGCTCGCCCACGCGCCTACCTCCGCTCTCGTTGTGACCACCGATCGTAGTCCCTGCTCAGGGCCGCGCAGGTTACAACGTCGGTTCCGCTCATTGAGGGGCGGCTCTCTTCGCGGTGTCCTTCGTTGGCAGGCATCATCGGCCAGCCGTCAGCGGGGCGCGCCCATCCCCGGCTGTCGCGCCTCCCAGGCGCGCCGCCACAGGTGCCGTCCCTGCCTGAATACCACGATGACCATGACTGCAAGCACGGCGTCGGCCTCCCAGGGCAGGAACGATTCGCCGCTCGCACCGCTGAAGGCGCTGGACAGAACACCCTCGATTGGCAGGAGTAGCAGCGTTGGCGCCCACGCCGTAGCCACGACAAGTCCGCGCACCCGCTTGAACCGAAACAGGTCATCCCAGCCCAGCTCGAGTACATCGCTGGCGCTCGACGGACGGCTCATGATCACGGTGGCCACGTGCCAGCAAAGGGCCACCGAGCCCACGAAAGCCGCCGAGCACGCGACCCACCAGGTCGCCGGGGCACGGACGGACTGCAGGCCGAAGACGTCCAAGCCGGCGCTCGTGAGCACGCCAGTCACGGCGCGCGGCGCGCTCCGCCTCGTGGCGGACGATCGCCACCGCGCCGGCCGCGTCCACGCCGAGGTCGCTCATCCGCTGCAGGAAGTCTCGCGCCGCCTGAACGGCCAGCGTGCGGGTCTGCGAGGCAGGCCCGTAGGCGAACGTCCCCTGCCGCCCCCGCGTCTCCACTAGGCCGGCCAACTCCAGCTCCCGGTAAGCGCGGGCGACCGTGTTGACGGCGAGGCCCAATTCGCGGGCCAGCCGGGCGCACGGTAGGCAACTGAGTGGCCGGGGCCAGGGTGCCGTCCTCGATCGCAGCGGCGATCTGGGACCGGACCTGTTCGTAAGGCGGCATCGGGGACGAGGGGTCTAGGGTCAGCAGCGCCATAGCGATTTTGTAGCATGCTTTGTATCAATAGGGCAAGGGATCAACCCGGCAAGCCGCGTGAGCTCGCCGACGGGCTAGCGGCCGAGGGACTCCAGGGCCACGTACGCGTCGGAGATGAGGTCCTCGGCGTCTTCTAGGCCGATGGAGAAGCGGACCGCGCCGGAGTCGATGCCGGCCGCCGCCAGCGCCCGGTCGTCCATCTGCCGGTGGGTCGTGGACGCGACGTGCGACACCAGCGTGTGCGTGCCGCCGATCGACGTCGCCTGCTGGGCCAGCCGGAGCTTGTCGGCGAACGCGAAGCCCGGCGTCCCGGCCGCCGAATGGCGTGACGGTCACGACCGCGCCGAACCGGACGCCCTCGGGGCCGACGTCGAACAGCCGCCGGGCCAGGTCGTGCTGGGGGTGCGTGGGCAGCCCCGGGTAGTCCACCCGCAGCACGGCCGGGTGGCGCGCCAGCGTGGCGGCGAACACGGCGGCCGTGGAGCACTGCCTGCGCACCCGGACCGGCAGCGTCTCGATGCCCCGGCGCAGCAGGGCCGCGTCGTCGGGGGACAGCGACCCGCCGGTGTCCACCCGGATCGACCGGACCTGGCTGATCAGCTCGATCTGCCCGGTCACCACGCCGCCGGTGACGTCGGAGTGCCCGCCGATGAACTTGGTGGCCGAGTGGATGACCAGGTCGGCGCCGTGCTCGAGGGGACGGCAGATCACCGGCGGGGCGAGGGTGGAGTCGACGACGAGCAACGCTCCGCGATCGTGGGCGATGTCGGCCAGCTTGCGCAGGTCGGCGATGGCGGTCGTCGGGTTCGCGATGGTCTCGGCGTACACGATCCGCGTCGTGGCGCGCATCGCGGCGCGGACCGCGTCGAGGTCGGAGATGTCCACGAAGTCCGTCTCCACCCCGAACCGGGACAAGACGTTGCGCAGCAGGCTGTACGTGCCCCCGTACACCGCCGAGGAGCAGACCACGTGCGCGCCGGCCCGCGAGTAGGTCATCAGGACGCCGGAGATCGCCGCCATGCCGGACGCGAACCCCTGCGCGGCCGGCCAGCGGGACAGGTTCGCGCCCTCAAGCGCGGCGACCGCGCGCGCGAACGCGTCCACCGTCGGGTTGTCGATGCGGCTGTAGCTATACCCCGGCATCTGGTCGTTGAGCACGGCCGCGTACTCCGCGGCGCTGCCGAACGAGAAGGACGCCGTCCGGTGCACGGGCGTGCCGACCGGCCGCTGGGCTGTCTCTGGCGGCGCGGGCAGGTGCACGGCCCGCGTGTTCTCGCCAAGCTGCCGTCGCGCTATTTCCACGTTCAGGCTCCGTACCATTCCGGTTTGGCTGAACGCGACGCTAGCACCGCGACGGCCTCCCGCACCGGCAGATTGTCCGCGATGACGGCCGCGACTACTTCCGTGATGGGCATTTCCGCCCCGTGCTTGCGGGCCAGTTCGAGCACCGGCGCGTAGGACGTGACGCCCTCGGCCGTCTGCTTCGTGGCCGCGAGGGCCTCCGCCGTGCTCAGCCCCTGCCCCAGGTACTCGCCGAACCTGCGGTTCCGTGACAGCCTGGAACTGCACGTGGCCACCAGGTCGCCCATCCCGGCCAGGCCCGCGAACGTCCGGGGATCGGCCCCCATGGCCTCGCCCAGCCGCCCTATCTCGGCCAGCCCGCGGGTGATCAGCGTCGCCTTGGTGTTGTCGCCGAGGCCGAGCGCCACCGCGATGCCGACCGCGAGCGCGATGATGTTCTTTACCGTCCCGCCGAGCTCGCAGCCGGTGACGTCCGTGTTCCAGTACGGCCGGAAGTAAGGCGTGTGGCATGCCTGCTGCAGGTGCCTGGCGGCCGTCTCGTCGGTCGAGGCGACCACGGTAGCGGCGACCTGGCGCACGGCGATCTCGCGCGCCAGGTTGGGCCCGGAGACCACCGCGACCCGGGACTCCGGGACGCCGAGGACCTCCACGACGACCTCGCTCATCCGCTTGCAGGTGCCGAGCTCGATGCCCTTCATCAAGCTGACGAGCAGCGCCCCGGGCGGGATGTGCGGTGCCCACGCCGCCAGCGTGGCCCGCAGCGTCTGGGCGGGTACCGCGAGCACCACCAGGTCGGCGCCCTCCAGGGCGGACGCCGGGTCGGCGTGCGCGGTCAGCGCCTCGGGGAGCGCGATGTCGGGCAGGTAGCGCGGGTTCTCGTGGGTGGAATTGACCGCGTCGACGACGGCCGGGTCGCGTGCCCACAGCACGGTGGGCGTCCCGGCGTCGCACAGGACCTGGGCGAACGTCGTGCCCCACGAGCCCGCTCCCATGATGGTCGCCCTCACGCCGGGCTGGCCTCGCCTTGCCCGGCACCCGTGGCCGGCTCCGCGCCGTCGTCGCCTCGGCCTGCGTCGGTGCTGTCTCGGCCGGTGCTGTCTCGGCCGGTGCCGCCTCGGCCGTCGCGGCCGTGCCGTTGCCGCGGGAGCGCGGCGAGGCGGGCGGCCTGCCGGGAATCGTGCGGGACTGGGTGTCGGGGTTGTAGGGGATGGCCGGCGGGGTCTCGGCGCGCAGCTCGGCGACGAGGGCCGTCACGTCCGCCATGATCGCTGCGGTAGCCTCACGCAGCGCGGTGCCGGACAGCCGCCCGCCTGCCCACTTGGACAGGTCCACCGGCGGGCCGGCTACCGTGCGTACGACCTTGCGCGGGAAGAGCTTCAGATCCTTGCTTCCGTAGGGGAGGATGTCTTGAGTGCCCCAATGGGCGACAGGGATGACCGGGGCGCCGGTCGTCAGGGCCAGCCGGGCGATGCCAGTCTTGGCGACCATCGGCCACAGCTCGGGATCGCGGGTCGCGGTACCTTCCGGGTAGACGATCACCGCGGCGCCGTGTGCGAGGGCCTGCTCAGCCTGCTTCAGGACCAGGGCGGCGTCCGCCCGGCCCCGGTACACGGGCAGCTGCCCCGCCTTGTGCAACACCCGGCCGATGAACTTGACCTTGAACGCCTGCGCCTTGATCATGAACGTCGGGTACCGGCCGTTCGCCTGGAAGAACAGCGCGTCCGTCCCCCAGTCCACGTAGGACAGGTGGTTCGGCGCGAAGATGACCGGTCCCGACCTGGGAATGTTCTCCGTTCCCTGCCACTTGTTCCTGATCAGGCTGCGCAGCAGCGGATGCAGGACCATGACGGTGAGCAGCCGCCAGGCCGGCGAGTAAGCCTTGGTCATCTGAGGGGCCTTCGCATGTTTGTCGTCTCCGTGATGTGGTGGTCGCCCGCATGGCCGTGACGTGGACAGTAGTAATCCCTGTCAAGGTACTCGCCCAGGCGAAGTCCCGGCTCGGGGTGCTGGCCGGCCCGCGGCGCCCGGAGCTGGCCATGGCCATGGCCACCGATACCGTGTCCGCGGTGCTGAGCTGCCCCGACGTCGCCCGGGTACTCGTGGTGACCTCCGACGCGGTCGTGACGGGACAGTTGTCGTCACGGGGCGCGATCATCGTCGCGGATCCCGCGGGAGCAACGGGACCCCGTGAGCCTGCCGTCCGCCAGGCCCAGGCATTCGACGACAGGCTGAACGCGGCACTGGTGCAGGGGGCGACGGTCGCCGCCGGCCAGTGGCCGGGAACCGGGATCGCCGCCCTGTCGGCTGACCTCCCCGCGCTGCGGCCGGCCGAGCTCAGCCGCGCGCTGCGCGCCGCCGCGGCGCTGCCGGCCGGCCGGGCCGCCTTCATCGCCGATGAGCAGGGCGTGGGCACCACGCTGTACGCGGCGGCACCGGGGGCTGACTTCCGCCCGATGTTCGGCGGGGCATCGCGCCGCAGGCATGCCGCGAGCGGGGCGTGTGAGCTGCTGCTCGACGGCATACCGGGACTCCGCCGCGATGTCGATACCCCCGATGACCTGCGCACGGCGGTAGAACTCGGGGCGGGGCCGCATACCATGGCCGTCGCGGAGGCGTTGCTCGACGTCGCCTGACCGCAGCCCCCAGGCGAAGCCAGGTGGGCGAACGGCAGCCCCTGAGCTCCAGGGGCCTGGAGGATTGGCGTGGATCCCCCAGGTTCAAATATGCACTACCGGGCAGGTCAGCGTGCGGGTGATCCCGTTCACCGCCTGGATCTGGCTCGCGACTAGCTTGCCAAGCTCATCCACGTCCGTGGCGCTCACCCGGACAACTACGTCGTACGGGCCGGTGACACCCTCCGCCTGCGTGACCCCGCTGATCTCGCCGATCTGCCGGGCCACGTCGGCGGCTTTGCCGACCTCGGTCTGGATGAGGATGTAAGCCTGCACCATGACGTCCTCCCAGGGGCAGAGTAGGACAACTGCCCCTGATGTGCCACGGTACCGTAATGGTCCAGACCGGTCGCGCACCTGGGCTGCCGATGAGGAGGCTTAATGGCGAATCCGGGCGGCGCCACGGGCCGGTCCCTGGCCAGCCTAGGGGAATTCGGGTTGATAGCGGCGCTTGCCGCGAGGTTCCCGCCGGCCCCGACGGCCACGGTGGGCATCGGGGACGACTCGGCCGTCCTCGCCACGCCCGAGGGCAACGTCGTCGCCGCGGTGGACTTCCTGATCGAGGGGCGGCACTTCCGGCGCGCGTGGTCCTCGGGATACGACGCCGGGGTCAAGGCGGCGGCGCGCAGCCTGGCCGACATCGCGGCCATGGGCGCGGTCCCGACCGCCCTGCTGGTCGCGCTGGCCGTGCCCGACTCGCTGCCCGCCGACTGGGCGCTTGACCTCGCCTCGGGGATCGCCGCCGAGTGCCGCCGGGCGGGCACCGGGGTGGCCGGAGGTGACACCGCCAAGGCGGACTCGGTGATCATCTCGGTGACCGCGCTCGGCGCGCTGCCCGCCGGCCGGGCCGCCGTGCGCCGCAACGGTGCCCGCCCGGGCGACATTGTCGCCGTCGCGGGGCCGCTAGGGCACTCGGCCGCGGGACTCGCGCTGCTGTCCGCCGGCCTGGCGGACCGCCCGCAGGCCGCCGCTGCTCGCGGTGAGCTGGTCGCGGCTCACCTGCGCCCCGCGCCGGCGTACGACGCGGGGCCAGAAGCGGCCCGCCTCGGCGCCACGGCCATGATCGACACGAGCGACGGCCTGCTGGCCGACCTCGGCCACATCGCGCAGGCCTCCGGCGTCGCGATCGACATCACGACGGCGGCCCTCGACCTGGGCGGCCCGCTCGCGGCCGTGGCCGCAGCGGACTCCACCTTCGCCCCAGGGCCGGACAAGATCCTGTCGTGGGCCCTGACCGGTGGCGAAGACCACTCTCTCGCGGCCACGTTCCCGCCGGGTGCCGCGCTGACGCCCCGCTGGCGGGTCATCGGCACAGTGCACGCGGGCTCAGGCATCACCGTGGACGGCACCCCCCACAAGGGCCCCGCCGGCTGGCAGCACTTCCAGTAGCCCCGCCCCGTCCCATCCCCGTCTCGTCCCCCCGCTGGCGGTGCTGGCGTGGTCGAAAACTCCGCCCGGATCCGGCCGCCACGCGCGCCATCCGCCCGCCAAAACGCGCGGAATACGCGATTGACCGTGCTCTTTCCGCTACGGTCGCGCGATCGACCCGCACGGTGAGCGTTCCAAAATGAGGTGGCCCCGCGGCGAGTCGCGGGCCTACAGGGACTGAAGTGACGAGGTCCTTCTCGGCTGATCGTGCCCGGATGGCCGCGTACCTGCCCCGTGGTGGCCGGCTCCGGGGCGGCGTGGCCTACTCGTCAGTAGCAGTGTATTTTTCCGTTATTATCGCCGAAAAATACACTGCTACCAGCAGGTAACCGGATGCCGGGCGCCGACGGGCCGCCTGACCCTCGAACTTCGACCTCAGTAAGTCCGCTACAGTGCCCCATCGCGCTCCTGCGCTCGCTCGATGGCCGGGACAGGCCCGTTGAGCGCTATCGACTAGTGACAAGTGACAGCTACGCCAAGCGCGCAAACGTGCACGCCGAGATCTCAGCTTGATTCGAAACGCCTCCCGCAGCAAGACAAGCCCGCGATCGGCGTGCTGCCGCCACCGTCGGCAACACGGACTGCCGCCACCGTCGGCAACGGGGATCCCGCGACCTGTCCGGGAGCACGCGAAAAACGCGACCAGCCCGCCGGATCGACGGGCTGGCCACGCGTGATGTCTATGGCGGGCTCAGGCGCCTAGCGGGAGACCTTCCCGGCCTTGATGCACGAGGTGCAGACGCTGAGGCGCTTCGGGGTCCCGGAAACGACCGCGCGGACCGTCTGGATGTTCGGGTTCCAGCGGCGGCGGGTGCGGCGGTGCGAGTGCGAGATGTTGTTGCCGAAGCCCGGCCTCTTGCCGCATACGTCGCAGACGGAAGCCACGGTTCGCTCCAATGATCGGTTAGCTGAAGTCGGTTAGCGCCCGATCCGCTTTGTCGAGGCCCCGGGAACCGAAGGCATGCGGATGTGGCGGCCACAGCAGCCTACCCGACATGCGGGCACGGCGCGAACCGCAATGTCGGCCCTGCCTTCTATGCTGCCATGTGTGGCAGCGCTGAGCGACCCGCTGGACAGGCTCATCCCGGCGACGACGAGGGAGCAGCTCGCCAAGGCCTTCGACATCGAGACGGTCGGCGACCTGCTGCGGCACTACCCGCGCCGGTACTACACGCGCGGCGAGCTCACCGAGCTTGCCCTGCTGCGCGAGCGCGATCACGTCACCGTGCTCGCGCAGGTCGCCTCGGCCCGGCGCGTCCAGCGCCCGGCCTACCTGAGCGGGCCTAAGGTCCGGGGCGGAGATCGGCTCGAGGTCGTCGTGACCGACGGCACGACCAGGCTTCTGCTGACCTTCTTCGGCGGCGTGCACAAGGCGGCCCGCGACCTCCAGGAGGGCCGGGTCGGGCTGTTCGCGGGGACGGTCTCGCTGTTCCGCAGCCAGGTGCAGCTGGTTCACCCGGAGTACCAGCTGATACCGGACGCCGCCCACGCGGGTGCCGTGGAGGACATCGCCGCCGAGTACACCACCCGGCTGCTGCCGGTCTACCCGGCGACCGCGAAGGCCAGCTCATGGACGATCGAGCGGGCGATCGGGGCGGCCCTGGCCGGCCTGGAGATCGCCGAGGATCCGCTGCCGGCGGCGGTCAGGGAGACCTACCAGCTGATAGGGCAGCGGGAGGCCCTGGTCGCGATACACCGGCCACGGGACCGCGGGGAGGTGAACGCGGCGAGGAAGCGCCTGAAGTGGGACGAGGCCTTCATCATGCAGGCGGCGCTCGCCCAGCGGCGGATGGCCGCCGCCGCGATGCCCGCGGTGCCCCGCCCGCCGGAGCCGGACGGGCTGGCGGCGGAATTCGAGCGGATGCTGCCGTTCACGCTGACCGCCGGGCAGCGGGAGGTCGGCGAGGTGATCTCGCACGACCTGTCGTCCGCCTCGCCGATGAACCGGCTGCTGCAGGGGGAGGTCGGGTCAGGCAAGACGATCGTCGCGCTGCGGGCGATGCTGCAGGTTGTCGACGCCGGCGGGCAGGCCGCCCTGCTCGCGCCCACCGAGGTGCTCGCGCAGCAGCATTACCGCTCGATTACCGCGATGCTCGGGCCGCTCGCGGCGGCCGGCGAGCTGGCTGCCGCCGAGCGCGCCACCAGGGTCGCGCTGCTGACGGGCTCGACCGGGATACGCAAGCGCCGCAGCGCGCTGACCGACGTGTTCACCGGGGACGCCGGGATCCTCATCGGCACCCACGCCCTGCTGGAGAACCGGGTGCAGTTCGCCGACCTTGGCCTGGTCGTCATCGACGAGCAGCACAGGTTCGGCGTCGAGCAGCGGGACGCGCTGCGCGAGAAGGCGGTCGCGGCCCGCCCGCACGTGCTGGTCATGACCGCGACGCCGATCCCGCGGACGGTGGCGATGACGGTCTTCGGCGACCTTGAGGTCTCGACGCTGACCGAGCTGCCAGCCGGGCGGTCGCCCATAGCCACGCATGTCGTCCCGGCGGCAGACCGGCCACGGTACCTGGAACGGGCGTGGGAACGCCTTCGCGAGGAGGTCGCGGCCGGGCGGCAGGGGTACGTGGTGTGCCCCCGCATCGGCGACGCCGACCCCGCCGAGGCCGGGGGCGAGACGGGAGCGGCGGGCGAGACGGGAGCGGCGGGCAAGACGGGAGCGGCGGGCAAGACGGAGGCAGGGCGGAAGGCGAAGGGCCTGGACCGGGGCGGCATGGACGACGCGGACGGCTCGGCGGTGGAGGCGGACGAGGCACTCGACGGCGAGCCGGAAGACGCTCGCCGTCCGCCGCTGGCCGTGCTCGACGTTGCCTCGGCGCTGGCGGAAGGGCCGCTCGCGGAACTGCGCCTCGGCGTGCTGCACGGCCGCCTCACGCCCGAGGAGAAGGACCGGGTGATGACCGCGTTCAAGCAGGGTGAGCTGGACGTCCTCGTGTCGACGACCGTCATCGAAGTGGGCGTCGACGTCCCCAATGCCACCGTGATGGTCGTCATGGACGCGGACCGCTTCGGGGTGTCCCAGCTCCACCAGCTCCGCGGCCGGGTCGGCCGCGGCGCCCACCCCGGACTGTGCCTGCTCGTCACCGAGGCACCGGAGCTGAGCCCGGCCCGCGAGCGGCTCGACGCCGTCGCGGCGACCCTGGACGGGTTCCGGCTGTCCCGGCTCGACCTTGAGCAGCGCAAGGAGGGCGACGTGCTCGGTGCCGCCCAGGCCGGCCGGCGGTCCAGCCTGAAGCTGCTGCAGCTGCTGCGCGATGAGGAGCTGATCGCCCAGGCCAGGGAGGAAGCCACGGCCGTCGTGCACGACGACCCCTGGCTGGCGCGGCATGGCGCGCTGGCGGCCTCGATCGATGCCCTGCTCGGTGACCAGCGGGCCGAGTTCCTGGATAAGGCGTAATACGGATGACGCGCGTAATAGCTGGTGAGGCCGGGGGGCGTCGGCTCGCCGTGCCGGCCGGCATGTCCACGAGGCCGACGAGCGACCGGGCCAGGGAAGGGCTGCTCGCCAGCGTGGCGTCGGAGCTCGGGTCACTGGCCGGGCGGCGGGTGCTCGATCTCTACGCGGGATCGGGCGCGGTGGGGCTTGAGGCGCTGTCCCGCGGGGCGGGCCACGTGCTCCTGGTGGAGTCCGATGCCCGGGCGATCGCCGTGATCAAGGCGAACATCGCCACCATCGGGATGCCCGGGGCGCAGGTGCGCGGTGAGAAGGTGGAGCGGATGCTCGCCCGCCCTCCGGACATGGAGCCGTTCGACTTCGTCTTCGCCGATCCCCCGTACGCGGTCGCGGAGGCCAGCGTCACCAGGGTGCTGACCCTGCTGGCCCGCGGCTGGCTCGCGCCCGACGCCCTCGTGGTCGTGGAGCGCGCGACGCGCTCGGGCGAGATCACCTGGCCCAGCGGGCTCCAGCCAGCCAAGTCCCGCAGGTACGGCGAGGCGACGTTCTGGTACGGTCACCGCGCGGCCATCGATGACAGCTGTACCGGCGACAGGTGTCACGGTGACAGCGCGGGAACTGACGGCGGCATGGCGAGTAGGGAGTGATACCGGTGCGGCGAGTTGTGTGCCCTGGTTCCTTTGACCCCGTAACGAACGGCCATCTTGACATCATCGGCCGGACCTCCGGGCTCTACGACGAGGTGGTCGTCGCGGTCCTCATCAACATCACCAAGAAGAGCCTGTTCACCGTCGATGAGCGGGTGGAGATGCTCAGCGAGGTCACGAAGGGCTACGGGAACGTCCGGGTGGAGCGCTTCCACGGGCTGCTCGTCGACTTCTGCGCCGCCAACGGCATCTCGGCGATCGTCAAGGGCCTGCGGGCCGTCAGCGATTTCGAGTACGAGATGCAGATGGCGCAGATGAACTACCAGCTGGCCAAGGTGGAGACGCTCTTCATGACGACGAACCCGCTGTACTCGTTCCTGAGCTTCCAGCCTGATCAAGGAGATCGCCAAGTACGGCGGCGACGTGAGCACGCTGGTCCCTGAGCAGGTGCTGGCCCGGTTGCACGCCCGGCTCGCCGCCGGGCAGTAGCTCCCCGGCGCCTGGTGTGTAACCGTTCGGAAAATGCGGGTAGTCTGAACGGTCGGTTCAGTCATTGCCAACACGGTAAGCTGTGATGTCCAACGTGAACGGAAAACCAGTCGAGCCCGGTGCGGCCGGCTGCATCGGGATTTGCCTCTTCCGCGTCGAAGAGCAGGAACCTGAGCAGGGACTTCGAGTTCGACATGCGCAGCCTTGGACGGCAGCCTGGCTCGTTCCGCGACGAGACCCGCACGGCGCGCGCGCCGGGTGGTGTCGGCGCGGGGCTAGTCTTGGTGCCAGCCGGCGCGGACGTTGCTCTAGCCCTGCGGTTCGAGGCGGTCTCCGAGGGGGTGCTCGTCACCGGCTCGGCGGTCACCCCGCTGCAGGGCGAGTGCGCCCGGTGCCTGGATCCGGTGACCTCCTCCATGGAGGTCAGCTTCCAGGAGCTATACCTGTACCAGTCAGGTGCCGCTGACGAGGAGGCCGACGACGAGGAGCGCTTCCTCGACGGCGACCTGCTCGACTTGGAGCCTGCCTTCCGGGACGCGGTGGTGCTAGCCTTGCCGCTTTCGCCGCTGTGCCGGGAAGACTGCCCTGGGTTGTGCCCGGAATGCGGTGCCCACCTCGCCGAGGCGGGCCCGGATCACGGGCATGGCGAGAACGTGGACCCCCGGTGGGCCGCGCTCCGCCGTATTGATGTTTCTGACCAAGAGTGAAAGACCGACAGGAGAGCTGAAGTGGCTGTTCCCAAGCGGAAGATGTCGCGCAGCAACACGCGCCACCGCCGCGCACAGTGGAAGACCGCCGCGCCGATGCTGGTGAGCTGCCCGCAGTGCCGTAGCCCGAAGCTGCCGCACATTGCCTGCCCGACCTGCGGCACGTACCGGCGGCGGCAGGTCATCACCCCGGCCTGATCCCTCCGCGAGCTCGGGAAGCAGTGTAAGGAGTGCCGTCAGCGTGGTGAGCGGGCGAGGCATGGACGGCGGGTTTGCCGCGGGGCGGGATCCTGCCGAGCTGAAGTCCGCTCTCGCCGTGCCGATAAGCGCGGGAACCCTGGAACGCGCGCTCACGCACCGCTCCTATGCGTACGAGAATGGCGGCCTGCCGACTAACGAGCGCCTGGAGTTCCTTGGCGACTCCGTGCTCGGCCTCGTGGTGACGGACACGCTGTTCTCCTCATACCCGTCACTGCCGGAGGGACACCTCGCTAAGCTCCGGGCCGCGGTGGTGCAGATGAACGCGCTCGCCGACGTCGCGCGGGAACTGCGCCTGGGCTCCTACGTCCGGCTCGGCCGGGGCGAGGAAGGGACCGGCGGACGCGACAAGCCGTCGATCCTCGCCGACACGCTCGAGGCGGTGATCGGCGCGACGTACGTGGACTGCGGCCTCGTCACCGCCAGCGACCTGGTCCACCGGCTGTTCGACCCGGTCATCGAGCGCTCGGCGATGCTCGGCGCCGGCCTGGACTGGAAGACCTCACTGCAGGAGCTCACCGCCGTCCGCAACCTTGGCGTCCCCGAGTACCACGTCGACGACAGCGGCCCCGATCACCAGAAGGTCTTCCACGCCGTTGTCCGGGTCGGCGGCAGGGACCTGGGGACCGGGCAGGGCCGCTCGAAGAAGGCGGCGGAGCAGCAGGCAGCCGAGGCGGCCTGGCGGGCGCTCAGCGCCGAGGCTGAGGCGGGCGCCGGCACCGACAGCAACGGAACCGGCAGTGTCGCGTCGCCCGCCGGGAAGGTGACCGCCGGGAAGCCGCCCGCTGACGAGGAACTGCCCGGGGCGGCGGCGAGCATCCCGCCGCAGTCCGCGCCGAAGGAATCCGCCTCCAGCGAATCAGCGCCACCGCGGGGCGCGGCGGGCGAGCACTAGGCGGTGCCCGAGCTTCCTGAGGTCGAGACCGTGCGAGCCGGCCTGGAACGCCACGTTATCGGCCGGGTGATCTCGACGGCGCGGGTGCTGCATCCCCGCGCGGTGCGTCGCGATCCGGCGGGCCCGGCCGGGTTTGAGTCAGCGATCGCGGGACGTTACCTGGAGCACGCCGAACGCCGGGGAAAGTACCTCTGGGTCGCGGTGGGCGACGGCATGGCCCTGCTTGCCCACCTGGGCATGAGCGGCCAGATGCTCGTCGGGGAATCAGAGCGCCCGATGTCCCCGCATGTCCGGGCGCGGTTCACGTTCACCGACGGGGGACCGGACCTGAGGTTCACCGACCAGCGCACCTTCGGCCACCTCATGCTCGTCCCGCTCTGTATCCCCGGGGGACGACCCCCTGTCGACCCCCGGCTCAGGGGGGATCCCACGCCTTCCCCCAGGGGGGCGACCCCCCTGCCGACCCCCCCGGCACCCCCCCTCCCGGGGGAACCCGCAAGGAACGGGGGCCCCCGGGACATCGCGGCTCCCGGGCCGGGGTCGGCGCCTCCCTTGGCGCCGCGGCTCGTGCCGGAGCCGATCGCGCACATCGCCCCCGATCCCCTGGAGGCGGCGTTCAGCCCGCAGGAGTTCAGCATGCGGCTGCGTGCTCGCCGCACGGGCATCAAGCGCGCCCTGCTCGACCAGTCCCTCATCAGCGGCATCGGGAACATCTACGCCGATGAGGCGCTCTGGCGGGCCAGGCTGCACTGGGCGAGGCCCACGGAGACGCTGCGGCCAGCGGAGGTGGCCCGGCTGCTCACGGCGGTCCAGGATGTGCTGACGGAGGCCCTGGGGGCTGGCGGGACGTCGTTTGACAGCCTCTACGTGAACGTGAACGGGCAGAGCGGGTACTTCGACCGCTCCCTGGAGGCCTACGGCCGGGAAGGGCAGCCGTGCGGCCGGTGCGGGACGCCGATCCGCCGGGATTCGTTCATGAACCGTTCGTCGTTTAGCTGCCCGCGTTGCCAGCCTCGCCCGCGCAGTGCACACTGGTAAGCAGCGTTCATTCTCCCCGGAGGGCTACCGGTGGCACTGCTGCCACCGTCGGCCCCCAACATCTGGGGGCCACGTCCCCGGTCTGAGTTTGAATACTGAAGTATCCTTGGTAAGATAAGGCCACATAGCAGGTACTGGGGTGCCCTCGGCTTGACCTCTAAAGGCTCAAGGTGAGAACCTAGTAGCTGTTGCTGCACGCATGAGCGTGCAGTTTGCATGTGTGCCCACTCTGGTCACTCAGTGTGGAGGACCTCATATCATGGCGAAGGCTCTATTCGGCCACGTCGGCGGTACCGATCCCCGCATGGTCTCCGAGATGCGCCGTCTCCAGCAGCGCGTTCGCGACCTCGAAGCCGAGCTTATGCGGCTTCAGGAAGAGAACGACGCGCTCGCGGCGGAGACAGCTCGCTCCGAGGACATGCTGGTCTTGGACCGCGAGCCAGCGCTCGCCTAGCGAGGGCGTGCTGGCGCTGCCGCGTTCCACGCAATGCGGCAGGCGTGGCAGGACGACAGAACGGAACAGGGACGCTCTCCCGGCGTCCCTCTTCGTTGTCGTACCCGTGTTACGCGTTCACTTACCTGGCTATTACGTGGTTAGTCCCCGTTGTAGTAGTAGGTGCTGCAGTCAGTAGGTGCTGCAGTCGAGTAGGTACTGCAGCCGGTGAGTGCTGTAGCGGCGAGCACGGTTACTAGTTGCGTAAGTTAGGTGGCGATGGTGCGTTTACTGGTGCATCGCGCTATTTGGCGCGGTCGGCGCGGTGGTCTCTGCTAGCCGTTCTCCCCGCTGTTAACCGAGCATTCCGGTGCCATTCGGACTATTGTCGTTGCCGTGTGTAATTTCCCGTAGCCAGGGAAGCATTCTCCGGTGTCGCGTGGCCGAGTGCCATCCAGTCGCTCTCGATGCCGACTGTGCTGTAAATCACTACGCCCTCGGGTGCCGCGCCGTCAAGTAGGCCAGCCGTGCCGTCACGCGCGTCAAGCGGCCTGCCGGCCGGTCGTGCCCGGGCAGCGTGTCGGGCTTGTCGCTCATGCCGTCCCTGCCGCTGCGCGCCGCCTCGCGCGTCGCGCTGGAATGGCGGGCACGCGGGAATTGTTGTGTTGAATGTCACAGCATCGAGAACCGTGTCGCGAACAGCGCGGCGAATCGCCCGCGATAGTCCCCTTAGTCCCCTAGGCCCCGGTGGTCGTCGATTGATCGTCAGCTCGTCCCGCAGGCTTTCCCTAAAATTCCCGGTCGCGCCGTTGCCGTGGCCGCTCACGGTAAGGTTCTCCAGAAGTTCGTCGGGGCAGATCCGGGGGAGGTGAGGGGCCGTGTACCTGAAGACCCTCACGCTGCGTGGATTCAAGTCCTTCGCCTCCGCCACCACGCTGCGCCTGGAGCCAGGGATCACCTGCGTCGTCGGGCCGAACGGCTCCGGCAAGTCCAACATCGTTGACGCGCTCTCCTGGGTCATGGGCGAGCAGGGCGCGAAGTCGCTGCGCGGCGGCAAGATGGAGGACGTGGTCTTCGCGGGCACCAGCACGCGTGCCCCCCTCGGCCGGGCCGAGGTCTCCCTCACCATCGACAACAGCGACGGCGCGCTGCCGATCGACTATGCCGAGGTGACGATCAGCAGGCTGATGTTCCGCTCGGGCCAGAGCGAGTACGCCATCAACGGCGACAGCTGCCGCCTGCTGGACGTCCAGGACCTGCTGTCCGACAGCGGCCTCGGCCGTGAGATGCACGTCATCGTGGGCCAGGGCCAGCTCGACCAGGTTCTGCACGCCGGTCCCGAGGCCCGCAGGGCCATCATCGAGGAGGCGGCCGGCGTCCTGAAGCACCGCAGGCGCAAGGAGAAGGCGCTTCGCAAGCTGGACGCGATGCAGGCTAACCTCACCCGGCTGGTGGACCTCACCGCGGAGCTGAACCGCCGCCTCAAGCCACTCGGCCGGCAGGCCGAGGTCGCCCGGCGGGCCAACATCATCCAGGCCGAGCTGCGCGACGCGCGGCTGCGGCTGCTCGCCGACGATTACCTGACGCTCCGCGACAAGCTCCACCGCCAGGAGGCCGACGAGTCCGCCATCCGCGCCCGCAGGACCGCGCTTGAGACGGACCTGGCCACCGCACGGCAGCAGGAAGAGGAACTCGACCAGGCCGCCGCCGCGCAGGCCACCGAGCTCGCCGCGGCCCAGCACACCTGGTTCGCGCTGTCGTCGCTGACCGAGCGGATGCGCGCGGTCGCGGGCCTGGCCACCGAGCGGTCCCGGCTGCTGTCGGCCGACCCCGAGCCCGAGCGCCCCGGCCGGGATCCGGATGAGCTGGAGCGGCAGGCCGCCGAGCTGCGCGACGAGGAGGCCGGGCTAACCGAGCGGATGGGCGAGGGCCGCACCGTGCTCTCCGACGCCATCGCCGAGCGGTCGGCGGCCGAGTTGGCCCTGGCGGCCACCGAGCGGCGGATCGCCGACGAGGCGCGGGCCGCCGCGGGCCGGGCGGAGCGCCTGGCCCGGCTGCGCGGGATGGCCGACGCCGCCGCCAGCCGCAGCGCCGCGACCGCCGAGGAGATCGAGCGCCTCGCCGTCGCCGCCGAGCAGGCCCGCGCCCGCGCGGAGAAGGCCCGGCTGGAATACAGCGCGGTCCAGGACCTCGTCGACGGTCAAAGCGACGACCGCGGCGGGCTGGCCGTCGAGTACGAGCAGGCCGCCGCCGCGCAACGGCAGGCCGCCGATCGCGTCTCGGCCGCCCGCAAGGCCGAGCGGCAGGCCAACAGCGAGGCGTCGGCCCTCCGGGCCCGGGCCGAGGCGCTGGAGGAGACGCTGCGGCGGGGCGCGGACGCCACCGCGGCCGTGCTCGCCAGCCCGGACCGGTTCACCGGCGTGCTCGGCGCGTTCGCCGGGCAGCTCGTGGTGGCCGATGGCTTCGAGACGGCGATCGCGGCGGCGCTCGGCGCTGCCGCGGAGGCCATCACCGTCGGCGGGCTGAACGCGGCGGTCTCGGTGCTCACCGAGATCCGCGCGGCCGACGCGGGAACAGTGGGCCTCGTGATCGCGGCCTCCCCGGGGGGAAACGATGGTGGCGCCACCCCGCTTTCACCCCCCGCCCCGGTCCGGGACCAGGACCGTCCCGCCACGGGAAGCCTCCCGGACGGGCTGCGATGGGCGCTGGACGTGGTGACCGCCCCGGCCGAGCTCGGCGCGGGGCTGGCGGAGATCCTCGGCGACGTGGTGGTCGTCGCGGACCTCGCGACGGCCGGCGAGTTTGTCCGCGATCACGGGGACTTAAGGCCGTCACGATGTCCGGTGACCTGCTGGGCGCGCACTGGGCGCACGGCGGGTCGGCCCGGCCGCAGACGCTGCTCGACGTGCGGGCGGCCGCCGATGAGGCGGCGGCGAAGCTCGCCGCGGCGATGGAGCGCGCCGAGGAGGCGGCCATCGTCCTCGCGGAGGCAACCGAGTCGCACGAGGCGACGCAGGCAACGGTCGATGAGATGCGCGGCCAGATGCAGGCGGCCGACGCGGCCGCCGCCGAGGTTTCCGGGCGGCTGGGCCGGCTGGCCGGGGCTGCCCGGGCGGCGACCGATGAGGCCAGCCGGCTGGACGCGTCCGTCGGCGCGGCCCGCCGGTCGGCCGAGCAGGATCAGGCGAAGCTCGCCCGGCTCAGGGCGGAGCTCGGCCGAAGCGGAAGCCGACGAGGAACGGGCGCGCGATCCCGGTGTCGCCGCCGAGCAGGCCGAGGAGGAACGCGCCGAGCTGGCGCGGCGAGCTACCGGCGCGCGGAACGCCGAGATGGAAGCCCGCCTTGAGGTGCGCACCGTGGAGGAGCGACTGCGGGCCATCGGCGGCCGGGCGGACTCCCTGAGCGCTGCCGCCGCGGCCGAGCGGACCTCACGCGAGCGGGCAGCCGCCCGCCGCAGGCAGCGGGCCGCGCAGGCATCGGTGGCGCGGGCCGTGGCGGCCGGGGCCGGGGTCGCGGTGTCGGCCGCGGAGTCCTCGCTCGCCTCCGCGCTGGCCAGGCGGGAGACGGCGGAGCAGCGCAGCGCCTCGGGGCCGGCCTGCTGAGGTCGGTGCGCACCCGGGTCACGGCGCTATCCGGCGAGCTCGACCAGGTGGTGAACACGGCGCACGGGACGGAGATCGCCCGGGCCGAGCACCGGCTGCGGCTGGAGCAGATGGAGGCGCACGCGGTCGAGGAGTACGGCGTGGAGCCGGCCGTCCTGATCGCCGAGTACGGCCCCGAGGTACTCGTCCCGACAGCCGTCGCGACGCCCGCCGACCCGCGCCCGCCGACGCCGCATCCGCCGATGGCACGCCCGCTGATGGCGCCCCCGCCGACGCCGCATCCGCTGATGGCGCCCCCGCCGATGGCACGCCCGCCGGCGCCGCGTCTGACGGCGCGACGGCCAATGGCATGAGCGCCCGCAACGCGCCCGCCGGCGGCAGGTCCGCTGACAGCCCGGCCCCCGGCGGCGCGCCCGCCGAAGGCAACGCCGCCGGCTCCGCCGGCCGCCACCACCGCGGCGCCCGCGCGGGGCAGCCTGGCCGAGGCGCTGCTGGCCGTGAGCGAGGCCGCGCGAGCGCAGGACAATGGCACGCCCGCCAACGGCACCACCCGCAGACGGCACTGCCGCCCGGCCGCGCCGCAAGAAGCAAGAGGAGCAGCCCCTCCCGGAGGCCGTGCCGTACGTGCGGGAAGAGCAGGAGCGCCGCGCCGCCGAGGCCGAGAAGCAGATGACCCGTCTCGGCAAGGTGAACCCGCTGGCCCTGGAGGAGTTCGCCGCGCTGCAAGAGCGCCACCAGTTCCTGGCGACCCAGCTTGAGGACCTGCGCAAGACGCGGCGGGACCTGCTCACCGTCGTCAAGGAGGTCGACGACCGGGTCCAGGAGGTCTTCTCCGCCGCCTACGCCGACACGGCGCGGGAATTCGAGGGACTGTTCAGCCGCCTGTTCCCCGGCGGGTCGGGGCGGCTGATACTGACCGAGCCGGACGACCTGCTGACCACGGGCATCGAGGTCGAGGCCCGCCCGCCGGGCAAGAAGGTCAAGCGGCTGTCCCTGCTGTCCGGCGGCGAGCGCTCCCTCACGGCCATCGCCTACCTGTTCGCGATCTTCAAGGCACGGCCGTCCCCGTTCTACGTGCTCGATGAGGTCGAGGCCGCCCTCGATGACAGCAACCTGCAGCGCCTGCTGCGGGTCTTCGAGGAAGTGCGCGAGAGCTCGCAGCTCATCGTCATCACTCACCAGCGCCGGACGATGGAAGCGGCGGACGCGCTGTACGGCGTCTCGATGCGCGGCGACGGCGTCTCCACGGTGATCGGCCAGCGCGTCCGCGAGCCCGAACTGGCGTTATTTTCTGGGGGGTACACACCAACCCCCCAGACCCCCCGCCTGTGCAGCCTCCCGCCGTTCATCGGGCTCGAAGCTCCGCTCGCTGGCGCTCGCTTCGCGTCGCGGCCCCGTGTCCGCCCGGGGGGTGCCTCGCGCCTCGCAATCCTTGGCCCGTGGCGCACCCCGTCCCGGCGATGGGGCAAGCTAGTGGCTGGCGGTCGCCGCGTGCGCCGCGCTCCGTTGACCGTCCCTGGAGACTGTGGGTGTCATGGAATACATCATCCTGATCGTCGTGCTTGCCGTTCTCCTCATCGGCGGCCTGGGCGGCACCTTCCTGCTGCGCCCGCGCGGTGGCCGCCGGATGGGCCGGGGACGGGCCGGCGAGGTACCGCCGGGCACGCCGCGGCAGTCAGCGGGCGAGTCAGGTGGCGAGACGGGCGGCGGGACGGCCACGGCGACGCTCCCGGGGCCCGCCGCCCCGGCCGAGCCGGAGGCGCCCGCCAGGCCGGCCCTGGAGAAGCCGCCGCCGTCGGCCGGCCGGATGATCCGGCTGCGGGCCAGGCTCGCCCGGTCGCAGACCGGCTTCGGAGCCGTCCTGCTGAACCTGCTGTCCCGGGACCGGCTGGACGACGACACCTGGGACGAGATTGAGGAAGCCCTGATCACGGCCGACGTCGGGGTGGCGCCCGCCCGGCAGATCGTGCAGGACCTGCGGACCAAGGTGAAGGTCGAGGGCACCAGGACCGCCGATGAGGTCAGGCAGATGCTCCGCGACGAGCTCCTCGGCCAGGTCGAGACGCCCGCCAGCCGGGAGGTCCGCACCCACCGCCACGAGGGGCACCCGGCGATCGTGATGATGGTGGGCGTCAACGGCACCGGCAAGACCACCACGTGCGGCAAGCTCGCTCGTGCCCTGGTCGGGGACGGCCAGACCGTGCTGCTCGGGGCGGCCGACACCTTCCGCGCGGCCGCCTCTGAGCAGCTCCAGACCTGGGGCGACCGGGTCGGCGCCGAGACGGTCCGTTCGGAAAAGGAGGGCGCGGACCCGGCGAGCGTCGCGTTCGAGGCGGTGAGCAAGGGCATTGAGTCCGAAGTCGACGTGGTGCTGATCGACACCGCGGGCCGCCTGCACACCAAGACCGGCCTGATGGACGAGCTTGGCAAGGTCAAGCGGGTAATCGAGAAGAAGGCCAGCGTGGATGAGGTGCTGCTGGTGCTCGACGCCACGACGGGGCAGAACGGGCTGCGCCAGGCCCGGGTGTTCGCCGAGGTCGTCGACGTCTCGGGGATCGTGCTGACGAAGCTGGACGGGACGGCGAAGGGCGGCATCGTGATCGCGGTCCAGCAGGAGCTCGGCGTCCCCGTCAAGCTCGTCGGGCTGGGGGAGGGGCCTGACGACCTGGCGCCCTTCGACCCGGCCACGTTCGTGGACGCGATCATCGGGTAGCCGGAAACGCCCGTGTAACACAGCGACGACCTGTTTCACGTCCCCGACACACTCCGACTAGACGACTGAAACGCCGGTACGGCATTGTCGGAGCAGACGACAGACAGGGCGGTCACATGAAGCTGATTACGGCGGTCATTAAACCCTTCAAGCTCGATGACGTAAAGGCCGCTCTGCAGGCGTTTGGCGTACACGGAATGACGGTAAGCGAAGCGAGTGGCTACGGCAGGCAGCGCGGGCATACGGAGGTTTACCGTGGCGCTGAGTACCAGGTTGACCTGGTGCCCAAGGTCCGGTTGGAAGTGCTCTGCGACGACGAGGACGCCGAGGACGTGCTAGGCGTCATCGCCAAGGCGGCCCAGACCGGACGGATTGGTGACGGGAAGGTGTGGATGAGCCCGGTTGACGCCGTTGTCCGGGTCCGCACGGGAGAACGGGGTTCTGACGCCATCTGAGCCGGGCGTCACGGCCTCCGGGGGGCCAGTACCGCGAGCGTGTCAGCCGTGGCATGCACTGACAATCGGGGGACCTGGTGACTGTCATGACCTCATTCGCGGCCGACCGAGGCCGAAGGACAACAGAAACTGACCGCTGGCTCGCCGGGATGCTCGGCGCCGAGCCAGGGGTCGCCCTCGTGGCCGTGGGCGGCTACGGGAGGAAGGAACTACTGCCCGGCAGCGACCTCGACGTCCTGCTGCTGCATGACGGGCGAGAGGGCATCGCCCAGGTCGCTGACCGGATCTGGTACCCGGTCTGGGATTCCGGCGCGCGGCTGGACCACGCCGTTCGCACCGTCCCCCAGGCCAGGCGGGTCGCGCGCAACGACCTCAAGGTCGCGCTCGGGCTGCTGAGCGCCCGGCACGTGGCCGGCGACCCTGAGCTGACCACCCGGCTGCGCGAGGGTGCCTACGAGGACTGGCGGTCCAACGCGCGCACCAGGCTGGCCGAGCTGAAGGCGCTGCACGAGGAGCGCACCCGGCTGTACGGCGAGCTCGCCTTCCTGCTCGAGCCCGACCTGAAGGAGTCGCGCGGCGGCCTGCGGGACGTGCACGCGATCCAGGCCATCGCCGCCGCCTGGGTCGCGCCCGCCCCGGGGCCGAAGGTCAGGGCCGCCTACGAGCAGGTCCTCGACGCGCGGCACGTGCTGCACGACGTCACCGGCCGCCGCCAGGACCGCCTCGTCCTGGAGGAGCAGGACGAGGTCGCCCGGACGCTGGACCTGCTCGACGGTGACGCGCTCTTGCGCAGGCTCGCCGGGGCGGGCCGTACCGTCGCCTACGCCGTGGATCACGCGTTCCGCCAGGCCGACCGGGCCGGCGGCCGGCGCGCGCTCGGGGTGCGCACGCGGCGGGCCAAGCTGGAGCGGCGCCCGCTCGCGGACGGGGTCGTCGAGCAAGACGGCGAGGTAAGCCTCGCCCGGGCGGCTAGCCCGGCGCAGGACCCGGTCCTGGTGCTGCGGGCCGCCGCGGCCGCCGCGCAAGCGGGGCTGCCGATGGCGCCGCGGTGCCTCGCCCGGCTCGCCGAGTGCCCGCCCCTGCCGGTCCCGTGGCCAGTCGAGGCGCGCGACGCCCTGCTCGCGCTGCTCGGGGCCGGCCCCGCGGCGATCCCCGTCTGGGAGGCGCTGGACCAGGAGGGCCTGCTCACCGCGCTGATCCCGGACTGGGAGCGGGTCCGCAACCGGCCGCAGCGCAACCCGCTGCACCGCTTCACCGTCGACCGGCACCTCGTCGAGTGCGCCGCCAACGCCGCGTCGCTGACCCGTGACGTCGCGCGGCCCGACCTGCTCCTGCTCGCCTGCCTGCTCCACGACGTGGGCAAGGGCTGGCCCGGTGACCACAGCGTCTCCGGCGAGGTCGTCTCCCGCGACGTGGCCCGCCGGGTGGGCCTGAGCGACTCCGACGCCGGCATCATCGCCGCCGCGGTCCGCCATCACCTGCTGCTGCCCAGCGTGGCTACCCGGCGCGACCTCGACGATCCGGTCACCGTGCGGCACGTGGCCGACACCCTGGGCAGCCAGCTGCTGCTTGAGCTGCTGCACGCGATGGCGCAGGCGGACGGGCTGGCCACCGGCCCCGCGGCCTGGAACGACTGGAAGGCGGGCCTCGTCACCGAACTGGTCCGCCGGGTCTCGGCGGTGCTGGACGGCGATCCCGTGCCCGGGCCGGTGCCGCTGCGCGAGGACCAGCTGACGCTGGCGAGCGAGGGCGGCCCCGCCGCGATCGTCAAGGGCAGCGAGGTCACCGTGGTCGCCCTGGACCGGCCGGGCCTGCTGTGGCGGGCCGCCGGGGTGCTCGCCTCGCACCGGCTCGCGGTGCGCGGCGCGAACGCCATGTCGGTCGGCGAGACCGCGGTCACCGTGTTCAGCGTCGTCCCCGAGTACGGCGACCCGCCGGACGCGGCCCTCGTCACCGCGGACCTGCTCCGGATGCTGGAGGGCAGGCTCGACGTGGAGGACCGCCTGGAGCGGCGCGCCCGCAACGTCCGCTCGCTCGGCGCCGCCGCGCCGCCGCCGAAGGTCACCCTGGTCGATGGCGCCTCGCGGACCGCGACCGTCGTGGAAGTCCGCGCGCACGACGAGCCGGGCCTGCTGTGGCGGATCGGCCGGGCCCTGGGCGACTGCGGGCTGAACGTCACGGCCGCCCGCGTGGAGACGCTGGGCGCGGAGGCCGTCGATGTCTTCTACGTGACCGGCTCAGACGGCGGCCTGGTGACCGACCCGGTCCTGCGCAAGCACACCATCGCGACGGTCCTCGCGGCCCTTGCTCCCGGCTGAGGACCGCCGCGCCGGCCACCGCGCCCTTAGGCCTGCCTGCAGACGGTAACCTTGACTTCGTGTTTGAGACGCTATCGGACCGGCTGACTCAGGTCTTCTCCTCGCTGCGCGGCAAGGGACGGCTGTCGGCCGCCGACATCGACGCCACCGCGCGGGAGATCCGCATCGCGCTGCTCGAGGCGGACGTCGCGCTGCCCGTCGTGCGGCAGTTCATCGGGCGGGTCAAGGAGCGGGCCAGCGGCGAGGAAGTCTCGGCCGCGCTGAACCCCGCCCAGCAAGTCATCAAGATCGTGCATGAGGAGCTCATCGCGATCCTGGGTGGCGAGACGCGGCGGCTCCGGTTCGCCAAGGTACCGCCGACGGTGATCATGCTGGCCGGCCTCCAGGGCACCGGTAAGACGACCCTCGCGGGCAAGCTCGCGCTGTGGCTGAAGGAGCAGGGCAACACCCCGCTGCTCGTCGCCTGTGACCTCCAGCGGCCGAACGCGGTCCAGCAGCTGCAGGTCATGGGCCAGCGCGCCGGGGTGCCGGTGTTCGCGCCCGAGCCCGGGAGCGGCGTGGGCGACCCGGTCGCGGTCGCCCGCCAGTCGCTGGACGAGGCGCGGCGCACCCAGCACAACATGGTCATCATCGACACCGCCGGCCGCCTGGGCATCGACGCGGAGATGATGGCGCAGGCACGGGCCATCCGCGAAGCCGTCGACCCGGACGAGGTGCTGTTCGTCGTCGACGCGATGATCGGCCAGGACGCGGTCGCGACCGCGCAGGCGTTCCTCGATGGCGTCGACTATGACGCGGTAGCGCTGACCAAGCTCGACGGCGACGCGCGGGGTGGTGCCGCGCTGTCGATCGCCGCTCTCACCGGCAAGCCGATCATGTTCGCGTCCACCGGCGAGAAGCTGGCCGACTTCGACCTGTTCCACCCGGACCGGATGGCCTCGCGGATCCTGGACATGGGCGACGTGCTCAGCCTGATCGAGCAGGCGGAGAAGGCGTTCGACCAGTCCCAGGCCGAGGACATGGCCAGCCGGATGATGTCCGGCGAGGGATTCACGCTCGAGGACTTCATCGAGCAGCTCGGCATGCTGCGCAAGATGGGCCCGATCACGAACCTGCTCGGCATGATGCCCGGCGCCGCGCGCAATAAGGAGCTGCTGTCCAAGGTCAACGACAAGGACCTGGACCGCGCCGAGGCGATCGTCCGGTCGATGACCCCGGACGAGCGCCGTAACCCCAAGATCATCAACGGCTCGCGCCGGCTGCGCATCGCCAAGGGCTCGGGCGTCTCGGTCGGTGAGGTCTCCCAGCTGGTCACTAACTTCTTCGAGGGCCAGCGGCAGATGAAGATGCTGTTCGGCGGGGGCATGCCAGGCATGCCGCCGGGCCTGGGCGGCCGCCGTCCCGGGGCGGGCAAGGCGGCCAAGGCGGCCAAGGCCAAGCGCAAGCACCCAGGCGGCGACCCGCGCAAGGCGGCGCTCGCGGCCTCGAGCGGCGGGCCTGGCGGATCTGGCCGTTCAGGCGGCGCGGACGGCCAGGGCCCCGCCGACGCGGCCGCGCCCCCCAAGTCGATGGCCGAGCTCTCGGAGATGCTCCGCGAGGCAACCGAAGGCGGCGGCCTCCCCGGCCTGGGCGGTGCCGACTTCCCCGGCTTCCGTGGTGGTCCCGCGGGCATCCCCCCGCTGGCCGGCGGGGGCAACGCCCCGGGCAGCGTCCCCCCGGCCTTCGGCGGGAACAAGAAGCCCAAGCGCAAGAAGTAACCGCCCCGCCGCGCCTGCGGATGCCGCGCCGCCGGCGGCTAGGAGGCGCCCAGTGCCCGCACGGCGTCGATCGTGTCGGCCTCGGCCGCCGGCTTGTCCTCGCGGTAGCGCAGGACGCGGGCGAAGCGCAGCGCGACGCCGCCGGGGTAGCGCGGGCTGCGCTGGACGCCGTCGAAGGCGATCTCCACGACAAGCTCGGGCCGCAGGTACACCGTCCACGAGTCGCGGTGGTTCTCCAGTTCGAGAAAGCGCGTCGTCTGCCACGCCAGCAACTCGTCGGTGAGTCCCTTGAACGTCTTGCCGAGCATCACCCAGCCCCCGGTCGACGGGTCACGGGCACCCAGGTGCAGGTTCGATAGCCAGCCCTGGCGCCGGCCGTGCCCCCACTCGGCCGCGAGCAC
This sequence comes from uncultured Actinomycetota bacterium, assembly GCA_963735415.1. Lineage (GTDB taxonomy): Bacteria > Actinomycetota > Actinomycetes > Streptosporangiales > Streptosporangiaceae > Trebonia. The sequence goes on from CAVTLB010000014.1 coordinate 104,864, forward strand.
CACCAGGTCGAGCGTGTGCCGCGGCTTCACCTTGATCCAGGCCGCACCGCGCCGCCCCGCCGCGTACGGGGCGTCCAGCGCCTTCACCACCACGCCCTCGTGCCCGCGGGCGACCGCGTCCGCGAAGAACTCCTGCGCCGCCGCGGTATCGGAGGTCACCAGCCGGGGCATGACCAGCTTTTCAGCAACGGACCCGGCAAGCGCCGCGCGCCGCTCGGCGTCAGGGCGATCGATGAGGTCCTCGCCATTGAGGTGCAGGACGTCGAACAGGAACGCCGACAGCGGGACGGCCGCGGCGGAACCGGGGCCGGTCCCGGTCGCCGCCCGGGCGGCGGTGTCCTGGAAGGGCAGCGGCCGCCCGTCGGCGCGCAGCGCGATCAGCTCGCCGTCGAAGACGGCATCGCCCGCCGCGAGCGCCCCCAGTTCGGCGACCACCTCGGGAAGCCGGGCGGTGATGTCGTCGAGCGTCCGGGTGAACAGCCGGACCTCGCCGTCGCGGATGTGCGCCTGGACCCGGATGCCGTCCAGCTTCCACTCCACGGCGGCCGTGCCGCCCACCCGCGCGAGGGCGTCGGCGATCGTCGGCTCGCTGGCCGCCAGCATGGGCTTGACCGGCCGCCCGACCTGAAGGCCGAACGCCGCGAGCGCCTCGCTGCCGCCGTCAAGCGCCGCGTGGGCCGCCCGGGGGAGCGAGCCGCTGAGCATGACCGCCCGCCGGACGTCCGCCGCGGGGATCGCGGCCGCCTTCGCGACCGCGTCCGTCATCACCCCGTCAAGCGCCCCCTGCCGCAGCTCGCCGGACAGCAGCCGGACCAGGAAGTACTGCTCGTCCGCCGTCGCCTGGCCGAGCAGTTCGCTCACGAGCCGCTTGCGCTCGGCGGCGACGCCCTTCCCCGTCACCGCGCCGATCACGGTGAACGCGGCGTCCACCCCGGCAACGGTCAGTGAGGCGACGTCGGCGGGCGGTGGCGCGTTCTTGAGCGTCGCCCAGCCGACGCCGATCTGCCGCTGCGGCAGTTCGCCCGACAGGTAAGCGACGACGACCGGCACCTCGTCAGGCCCGGCGGCCCGCAAGGCGCTGGCCAGGGCCTCGATCTTGCCCAGCCGCGCGCTCGTCGCGGCCACCTCCCGCGACGCCCCGGCAAGCTGAGCAAGAAGCACCATGCCATTGTGCCCCGCGGCCGCGGCGGAAGGCACCAGGCGCACCGTCTGCCGGCTGACGGCTCGTTGACGCCGGCACCGCCGTCTGGCCGGCCCGCCGGACGAGCCGCGCCGAGGCGCTCGCCCGCGGGCCCGCCGCCGCCCGCTTCCACGTCACGATCATTGTCGTGGCGCGCTGGCCCTGCCCGGACGGCCGGCTCAGCGCCCGCGCTCCTGCGCGGCCAGCGCCATGGCCGTCGCGGTCCAGCGGTCGCGCCATTCGGTGAGGTCACCGCCGCACGCCCGGACATAGGCGAGCGTGACCGCGAGCGTGGGGAAGGTCATGCCGCTCGCGGCGCACGACAGCACCGAGGCGGAAAACAGCGCGTCCTTGGCCAGCACGCGGTAGCCCGGGTAACCGGCCGCTGCGCGCAATTGGCGCAACGCGAGCGCGAACTGCGGCAGCGGCCCTTCCCCGGGATCGAGCGGACGCTCCGGACGGCCCGCGCGCCGGCAGGCGAGCCGGCGCTCCCCGGCAGCGGCAGCGATGTAAGTCGTCACGAGTGTCCCTTCACTCTCGCCCGCCTCCCGCCGGGCGGCGCCCCACGTCCTAAGCATGCCGGCACCCGATTACCCGGGACTTATTTTTTACTGAACGGCCGGGACCGGGCGGTCGCGTCGCCCGCTGGCCCGTCCGGTAACGGCCGCCTGCGCGTCGTCTTGCATCGCCGGGCGGCTCGCGGCCGTCGGGCGAATGCCGCCGCGCTGCCGCTGCAGTTGGCGCACCGGACGCTGCCGTCGCCGCCAGCCCTGGGCCGTGGCAGGTCAAGTGCCGGGTCGGCGGCGAGGATCTGCTCGTGCAGCCGCCGCAGCGCGGGCCCGGGATCGATGCCGAGCTGCACGGCCATCTCCCGGCGGACGGCGGCGAACACGGCGAGCGCCTCGGCCTGCCGCCCGCACCGGTACAGCGCCAGCATGAGCTGGCCGCGCAACCGCTCGCGCAGCGGGTACTGCCTGATCAGCGCGGCGAGCTCGGCCACGACCTCATGATGGGAGCCGAGCGCGAGGAGCAGGTCGAGGCGGTCAGCGATCGCCGCCTGCCGCAGCTCGTCGAGCCGGACACGCTCGATGACCGCCCAGGGACCGGGTATCCCGGACAGCGACGCTCCCCGCCACAGCGCCAGCGCGCCGTCCAGCGACCTTACCGCCGCCGCCGGGTCGCTGGCCGCCAGGCGGCGGGCGTCCGCCACGAGGCTGCTGAGCGTCTCGGTGTCCACGCTCCCCGGCGGGACCCGGAGCCGGTACGCCGGCCCGGACGCGGTGAGCAGCTGGCCGAGGGCCCGCGGGGCACGGCTCGGCTCAAGCGCCCGGCGCAGCCCCGAGATGATCACGTGGACGGCGTTCTCCGCGCTCGCCGGGGGATGGCCGGCCCACAGGCCGTCGATCGCCTCGCCCAGTGACACCGTGTCGCGGGCGCTCGCCAGCATCGCGAGCACCGCCCGCCGCTGCGGCCCGCCAAGCTCAATCTCGCGCTCCCCGCGCCAGGCCCGCACGGGGCCAAGCAGCTGAATCCGGAGCGCCGTCCTGTTCGCCTCCGACACCCGTGGTCCCCTATCCAGTGAGCCGCCCGCTGGACCTGGGCGGCTTGCACGCACCTGTACGGAGTACGGGGATATGGGCGGAAGGGATTGCCGCCGTGGGCGGGGGCTGCTCAGGCGGCGGTGGTGAGGCGGATGACCGGGATCACCCGGTCGGTCTTGGTCACGTAGCCCGCGTAGCGCGGTCCCGCCGCGACGATCTTCTGCCATGCGGCCTCGCGCTCGGCCCCGGACAGCTGGCTCGCGTGCACGGCGTGCTTCTGCTTGCCGACTTCGATCTCGGCCCGGTCGGGGTGCGCGGCGAGGTTGTGGTACCAGGCCGGGTTGGCCGCGTTACCGCCGGCCGAGGCGGCGATCAGCCAGGCGCGATCCCCGTCGGGCAGGGCGCCCAGGATCGTCTGGCGGCGCTGGCCCGACTTCGCGCCGGTCGTCGTGAGCACGACGAGGCTCATGCCCGCGGAGCGGCCGCCGCGGCGCACCTGCCAGAGCATCAAGGGGTTGATCATCTTCAGGAGCGGCACCGCGAACGGCGGCATTTTCTGGCCGTAGCTGCCGCGAGGAGTCTTCTCGAACGTCATGGCCCGCAGCCTAACGCCGCGGGCCATGATCGCATCCACTCGCGGGTACCGAAGGTCGCGCAAGAATGAGCGGCGACGGTGGCGGCGAACTGGAGCGCATCGGCGAGCTCGTTCGCGCCGGGCAGCGGACTCGCCGCGATCGCGTGCGTGAGCGCGCCGTGGAAGACGTCGCCCGCGCCCAGCGTGTCGGCGACGTCCGTGGCGGGAACCGGGATGCCCGCGCCGCGTGCCGTGGGCGCGCGAGGCCCAGCTGGACCGGCCGGGGGCCGTCGGTGATCACGGCCCAACGGACTCCGCGGCGCGAGGAGGTAGTCTCAGGGTGTCGTCGGCGGGCTTCGCCGGCGCTGCCCGGCGGGCGGAAGTCCGCCGAGCAGACGGCGATGTCGACATAGGGGAGGAGCTCGGCGGTCACCGGCTTCCAGCTGCCGCCGTCCAGGATGCACGGTCTCCGTTGCTCGCGGGCCGCGCGCGCGGCCGCGACTGCGAGGGCGCGATGATGGCCGTCGATGCAGCACGGCCTGGGACCGCGCCACCAGCGCCGTCCAGGTTCGCGCGGCGGATCGACGGCACGGCCAGAGGCGTTGCGTGAGACGACGCAGCGGTCGCCGGTCCCCTGGGTGACGAGGATGGACGAGACGGCGGCGGCTGTCGTCCGTGTCGGCGGCGTCGATGAGGCGCACGCCCGCGCGCCGCAGGTCGGCTCCGCACGCCGTCGCCAAGCGGGTGGCGGCCGACCCCGGTGAGCAGGGTCGCCTGCCCGCCGAGGAACGCGAACGTCACGCTGGCGTTCGTGGCGGGACCGCCGGCCGCCGTCAGCTGGCGCAGCGCGGTCACCTTCTCGTTCGGCCCCGGCACCCGGGTGACCGCCTGGATCAGGTCGAACGTGCACAGGCCGGCGAACAGCGCGGCCGTGCGGCCAGGCGTCGCGCCGTCGCTCAGCCCGCCCGCCATCCGCCGGCGTGCGGCCGGGCCGCGTCGGGGGACTGCGGCCCGTAGGGCTCGCGCGTGTAGACGAACGTCCCGAGGTCCAGGTGCTCGGCGATGCCGTCGGCCGCGGGGACCAGGCGCAGCGTCTCCCCGGTGTAGTACCCGTCCAGCCCGGTCCAGGTCCCGTCGCCCGCGGCGCGGAACCGGGCCCCGTCGTCCGGCGCGCTGGCCGGCGCGAGCTCCAGCGTCTGCGCCGACAGCACCCGCAGCACGGTCGCGCGCGGCCCCCAGTACCACAGCCCGGTCAGCGCGAGGAAGCCCGGGCCGATCCCGGGCTGCGGCTTCCATCGCGGCGGCAGCCGCGGCTCGCGGTCCGCGACGATGTCGATGAGGTCGGCGGCGATCTCGCCGATCACCGGTCCCGAGGTGACGTTGGACAGGGCCACCGCGCCCAGCCCGTCCTCCGGGGATACCCACAAGGTGGCCAGGAAGCCGGGCATCGACCCGCCGTGGCCGGCCAGCACCCGGTCCTTGCGCTCAAGGACCTGCAGGCCGAGGCCGTACCCTGGCGCGCCGCCCGGCGATGGCGCGGCGGGCGCTCGCATCTCCGCCAGGGTCGCGGCGGGCAGCACCCGGTCATCACCGTCGAGCAGGAACGCGGCCAGACGGCAGAGGTCATCGGCCGTCGACCAGAGATCGCCGGCCGGGGCCATGTGCCCGGTGTGCTCGGCGGGCTCGGGCTGCATCACGTCGGCCCACGGGTGCACGGCGAAGCCGCCCGCGTGCGGTGGCCGCGCGCGCACCGTGGTCCGCGTCATGCCGAGGGGCACCAGGATCTCGCGGCGCACCGCCTCGTCCCAGCCGTGCCCGCGCAGCTGCCCGGCCAGGGCGCCGAGCAGCGCGAACCCGGGGTTGGAGTAGTGGAACTGGCGTCCGGCGGGCAGCGGCCGAGGCTGGTCGCCGAAGATGTCGCCCAGCGACGGCCGCAGTTCACCCGGCGTCCGCTCCCACCATGGCCCGCGGGACTCAGCCGCCAGTCCCGCCGTGTGCGAGAGCAGCTGCGCGATCGTCGCGGTCCCGGCCTCCCCGGCGTCCAGGTGCTTGCCGACCGGGTCGCCCAGGCTGAGCAGCCCCTCCGCCCGCAGCCGCATGATCACCACCGCGACGAACGTCTTGGTCAGCGAGCCGATGCGGTACTGGGTGTCGCCGTCGGGCTCGTGGTCTTCCATCATGCTCCGCGAGCCGCACCACACCCGGCCGCCGTCCCGCACGACCGCCCCGACCAGCGAGGGGGCGCGGCCCTCGGCCTGCCCCACGGCTACCCGGCGCAGCAGCGCCCGCCGGGTAGCCGGCAGCAGCTCCTCGAATTCGCTTGTCGCCACCCGTGCACCCTAACAGCCGCCGCTCACGCGGAATACGCGCCAGCGTCGAGGTCTTCGATGAGGGTCGGGCCGGTGGGCGTCCAGCCGAGAAGCTCCCGCGTCGCGGTGCTCGTCGCCGCGAGGTCCATGCCGAAGAAGGTGCCGATCCACCCGAAGTGGCCCGCGACGTCGTCGGGGGCGATCGACGCGACCGGCAGGCCGAGGGCGCGGCCGATGGCCTCGGCGATGTCCCGGGTGGGGATGCCGTCCTCCGCGACGGCGTGCAGCCGGGTGCCCGCGGGGGCCTTGGCCAGCCCGAGGGTGACCAGGCGCGCGGCGTCGGAGCGGTGCACGGCCGCCCAGCGGTTGGTCCCGTCTCCCGGGTAGCCGGAGACGCCCTTCTCGCGGGCCACCGCGGCGATGACGGCGATGAACCCGTGGTCGCGGGCGCCGTGGACGGTCGGCGAGAAGCGCAGGCTCACGGTGCGCACGCCGCGGTCGATGAACTCGAACGCGAGGTTCTCGCTGCCGCCACGCGGCGAGTCCGGGCCATGGAACGGGGACGGGTCGTCCTCCGTCGCGGGCCTGCCCCGGGTGAGGCCGGCGACGCCCGAGGCGACCAGGAATGCCCCGCCGGTGCCGGCGAGCGTGTCGCCGATGGTCGCGACGGCGGCCCGCTCGGCCGCGGCCGTGCCGGCCAGGTCGGACCAGTCGTGCTTGTTCGCGAGGTGGATGACGGCCTCCGCCGCCCGCGCGCCGGCCCGGATGCTCGCGAGATCGTCGAGGTCGCCCCGCAGCACCCGCGCCCCCTTGGCCTGCAGGGCGGCGGCGGAGGCGTCGGACCGGGCGAGCCCGGTGACCTCGTGTCCGGCGGCAAGGAGCTCATCGACGGTGGCCGAGCCGATCCATCCGGAGGCTCCGGTGACGAAGACATGCATGGCGCTTTCCCTTCAGCGATGATGTCAGTGACTGATGTCAGCTACAGACATCACCCTACACCTAGACGACAGTCGCTGTCATCACTAGACTTGGATCATGGTGCGCTGGGAGCCGGGTGCGAGGGAGCGCCTGCAGGCGGCGGCGCTCGAGCTGTTCGCCACTCGCGGGTTCGAGCAGACGACCGCCGCGGAGATCGCCCAGTGCGTCGGGCTGACGGAACGCACCTTCTTCCGGCACTTCAGCGACAAGCGCGAGGTGCTGTTCTACGGGCAGGAGCAGTTCCTCAAGGCGTTCCTCGACGGGGTGGACGCCGCGCCGCCCGGCGCGTCGCCGCTTGAGGTCATCGCCTTCGCGCTGCGCTCGGCGGCGACGTTCTTCCCCGACGAGCGCCGCTCGTACTCCCGGCTGCGGCAGTCCGTAATCGACTCCAACCCCGCGCTGCAGGAACGCGAGCAGCACAAGCTCGCCGGGCTGGCCACGCAGGTCGCCGAGGCCCTGCGCGCACGCGGCATCGGCGAGCCGTCGGCCACGCTCGCGGCCCAGTCCGGAGCCACCGTGTTCGGTATCGCCTTCGCGCAGTGGATCCGCGAAGGCGAGACGCGATCCCTGTCCGACATCGAGTCAGCCGTATTCGGCGAGCTGCTCAGCCTGACCGAGGCGGCAGCACCCGAACGCCCGCTCGCCCCTGAGCGCCCGCCTGCCCCCTGAGCGTCCGCCTGCCTCCTGACCGCCGCCCCTGAGCGCCCGCTCGCCCCTGACCGCGGCTTCGCCCGCCGCCGCTCCGCTACCCTGGCCGCCTTGACATGCAGCCGTAAGGCTGCCTATTGTGAAGTGCAACCAGATGGCTGCATTTTCGTGAGGCGGTGGGGATGAGCCTCGATGGATGAGGTGTTCAGGGCGCTGGCCGACGCCAGTCGCAGGCGGCTGCTCGACCGGCTGAACGAGCGGTCCGGGCAGACCCTGCGCGAGCTGTGCGCCGGGCTGGACATGGCCCGGCAGTCGGTGAGCAAGCACCTGGCCATCCTCGAGCAGGCCAACCTGGTCACCACCGTCTGGCGTGGCCGGGAGAAGCTGCACTACCTCAACGCCGAGCCGATCAGCGCGATCGCCGACCGGTGGATCAGCCGGTACGACCAACCACGGGTCCGCGCGCTCGCGGACCTGAAGAAAGCCCTGGAGGAGAGCCCGATGGACAAGCCAAGCGTGGTTTACGCGACCTACATCAGCACGACGCCGGAGCGGCTGTGGCAGGCGCTGACCGAGCCGGCCTTCACCAAGCGGTACTGGGAAACGACCTTCACCACCGACTGGGCGCAAGGATCGGAGATGACCTGGGACAACCATGGCGTCCAGATCACCGACCCCGAGCAGGTCGTGGTCGAGTCCGACCCGTTCCGCCGCCTGTCCTATACCTGGCACAGCTTCACGCCGGAACTGGCCCGGCGCTTCGGCTGGGACGACGACCTGTACGCCAGGCTCAGCGGCGAGCCGCGCTCCACGGTGACCTTCGAGATCGAGCCCTCGGGAACGGGCGTCGTCAAGCTGACGGTCATCCACGATGGCTTCGCTCCGGGCAGCACGGCGGCGGAAATGGTCAGCGTCGGCTGGCCCGCCGTGATCGCCAGCCTGAAGACGCTCCTGGAGACGGGCGACCCGCTGCCTCTCCCGGCCTGACGCTCGCCCGGCCCGCAGTTGCCCCGCTGGGCGTCATTCCGGGGTCAGCGGGGTCCAGGTGACGGCACCGGCGCTGGCGTGGGCGGTCCACCCAGTGCCGGTGCGAACGTAGGTGGCGGTCAGCTCGCGGAAGCCGAGCGCGGCGATCGCCAGCTCCACGCTGGCGGTCTCCCCGTCATGCAGCGCGGCCTGCGCGGCGAGCTTCGCGTGATCGGCGTTGTCGGTGACCCCGTGTCGGCTTCCGGCGTCCCAGATCCAGACGCGCATCGGGTGCCTCCCTTCCGGACAATGGGCTTTGCTGTCACATCAGACCCCCGCGTCCCTCCTTGGGCCGTAGCCGAGTTGTGCCCGCAGCCGGGGCTTTGTATCCGCCCACGCGAGGGGTCCTGTCCGGTTTGCTGGTGAAACCGTAGGCTTGTGCTGTGATGACAGGGAAAAGTGAGGCGGCGCTGGAAGCCGTGGAGCTCGCGCTGGCGGCATCGGGGCGGCGTTTCGTGCTCGGGCTGGCCGGCCCGCCGGGAGCGGGGAAGACCACGCTGGCCGAGGCCATCGTGGCCTACGCCCGCTCCCGGATGGGCGACGACTGGGCGGCCTGCTTCCCGATGGACGGCTACCACCTGTCGAACGCCCAGTTGCGCCGCCTCGGGCTGGAGGACCGCAAGGGCGCGCCGGCCACCTTCGACGTCGATGGCTACCAGGCCATGCTCGCCCGGCTTGCCGCCGATCCGCCGGCCGACGTGTACCTGCCGGAATACGACCGCAGGCTCCATGAGCCGATCGCCGCCCGGCTCTGGGTCCCCGCCGCCGCCCGGCTGGTCGTGACGGAGGGGAACTACCTGGCCCTCGACGACCCGGCATGGCGGCCGGCCCGCCAGTTCATCGACGCGTTGTGGTATGTCGAGGCGGCCGACTCGGTACGCGAGGCGCGACTGGTCTCGCGCCAGCTCAAGGGCGGCCGCGACGCGCGCGCGGCCCGCGAGTGGGTGGAGCGCAGCGACCGCCCCAACGCCGACCTAGTCAGGCCAAGCAAAGCCAACGCGACCCGCATCATCACCCCAGCCAACCCCTAGCCCCGGCCTCCCCCACTCGGCCCCCTAGCCCCGCGCCAGCGCCGCGACCAGGCGAGTCAGCGTGGACCGGGGGATGTCCCCTCCACAGAGCCGCCCGGCCCACGCCGTCCATGCGGAAGGTACCGGGCAGGCCCGCTCGCCAGCCGGACCCGGCCGCCCTTCCGTCAGTAGGAGACACGGGCCCGCTTCACGCCAACAACTTTTGACGGAGTTTTTTCCGGCGACGTTCCCATGCGACTTCTTCTCGCTGCACGATCAGGCCTGGCCTTTTCGGGCATGTCACTACTTGTACACTTGGGTTAACAGGCTTGTTCGGGAGCTGCAGCGCAGGTCGTCTTCATGGAGACGTGCCCGGTTCGGGCAGTCGGGAACGACGACGCTGAACGTCATCAGCGGCGTGCCCGCGAGCAGGATCCGGGTCCGGCTCTCGCCCGACCAGTACGCTGCGGCCATCGAGGCGCACCGGATCGGGGACGTGCTGCGGGTCACTGGCGAGCAATCACGGGCCGGAAACTTCTATTGGCTCTTCAACGCCCGGGACATCCAGATCGTGCAGGGGCAGCTGCCTTTCGGCAGTGAGTGAGGCACTCGAGGCGCCGCGAAATGTCAGTAGCGCCAGCTCGCCGTTTGTTAGGCAAGCGTCTTCGCTGAGGCGCAGACTGCCATGGGAGCCGCGCGGATTTGGCAGTTCGAGGATCCGCCATCCCCGTCCCGGGAAGGTTCCGGGAGGCCAGCGCAGACGCGAGGCCCCGCCTCCCGGAGGGGGCGGGGCCTCGCGTGCGACCATGAGCGGGTCCGTTGAGGAGGAAGAATGCGCCTACCCGGCGCGCTTGCCGTCGCGGGTCTTGCCGGGGGGCCAGAGGTAGTACCCGACGGGGAACAGGCGGACGCCCAGGTGCTCGTCCACCAGGCCCCACAGGCCCCGGCGCGCGAACAGCGTGATCGCGATCGCCACGAGGCCCAAGGTGATCAGGTACCACACGTTGTACTGCTGCAGCGTCTGCTGGAGCACCATGTAGATGACCGTGCCGATGATCGGGCCCTCGATCGTGCCGATGCCGCCGATGATGACCGCGAACGCCATCTCGGCCGTCCACTGCACGCTGAACACGCCGCCGGATGTCTGGGGCACGACCTGCAGCTGCTGGATGGCCAGCACGCCGCCGGCCGCGCCGCAGCCGATCGCCGCGACCACGAAGACGAGCATGCGGGCCAGTCCGACCCGGACGCCCGAGCTGCGGGCGGCGGTCTCGTCGTCGCGGATCGCCGTGAGCATGAGGCCGATCCGGCTGCGTAGCAGGAAGTAGACGGCAGCCAGGGCGAGGACCGTCACCGTGAGGCCGGCCCAGTAGGTGTCGGCGGACAGCACCGTCGGGTCGATCCCGCTCAGCCCCGGCAGCGGCATGCCGGTGCCGCCGCCGATGGACTGGAACTGCTCCACGAACACCGCGACCGCGGTCGCCAGCACCCAGGTGCCGATCGCGAAGTACCCGGTGCGCAACCGGGAGACCAGCCACCACAGCGGCAGGGCGGCGACGCCGGCCCCGATCGCCGCCAGCGCCAGCCCCACGAACGGTGAGATGCCGTGCATCGCCCCGATCAGGACGAAGTACGCCCCGAGGCCGAGAAAGGCCTGCTGCCCGACGGAGACCAGGCCGCCGTAGCCGGCTAGCAGGTTCCACATGCAGGCGAGCGTCAAGATGACGAACGCCTGGTCCAGGATCCCGGTGGTGCCGGCGTACACCTCATAGGGCAGCGAGAAGAACACGATCACGATGATCAGCGCCACGGCGCCGGTCCACCACACGTTCCGCCGTGACCGGGTCACCCGGGGAGCGACCCCGGTCAGGAAGGCTGCTTCGCCTGAAACGCTCATGCCTGCGACCTCCGCGCGGTCAGGCCCTGCGGCCGGAGCACCAGCACCACAAGGAAGACGACGTACCCGGCCAGTGCCTCGTACGAGGGATTGATCTGGGCGCCGACCTGCTGGGCGACGCCGAGCACGATGCCGCCAAGCAGGGTGCCCCACAGCGAGCCGAGGCCGCCGATCACCACCGAAGCGAACGCGAACAGCAAGATCGTGTCCGTGCCGGTCGTCGGCGCGACCGTTCCTGACATGGCGAAGGCCACGCCCCCGAGGCCCACGGTCGCGAAGGCCAGCGCCGCCGCGACGCCGAACACGTGCCGGGCGTTGACCCCGGACAGCAGCGCGGCCTCGCGGTCGTCGGCGACCGCCCGGATCATCCGGCCGTACTTGGACAGGGACAAGAAGTACTGCAGGGCCAGCAGCACGATCACGGCCAGCACGAAGATGGACAGCGGCAGCCAGCCGATCTGGATCTGGGAGTTGATCGTGAACGACGAGCTCTCGATCGACGACCCGGCGCCGTAGCCGCGCGTGTCGGCGGTGAAGAACTGCAGCAGGCCGTTCTCGATCACGATCGACAGGCCAAACGTCACGATCAGCGTGGTCAGCTCGCCCTTGTTGAGCGCCGGCTGGATGAGGCTGCGCTGCAGGACGTAGCCGAGCGCCGCCATGAGCACGCACACGACCGGGATCGACCACAGGAAGGGCATGTGCGTGACCGCGATGACGCCGATCCCGACGTACGCGCCGACGACCGCCAGGTCGCCGTGCGCGAGGTTGACGACCTTCATGACGCCGAACAGGAGCGACAGGCCGCACGCGAACAGCGCGTACAGGCCGCCGGCCAAGATCCCCTGGATAATGTCGTTGACCCAGACCATCAGTGGGCCCCTTCATTGTCTTGGCTGGCACCGTCTTGGCTGGCACCGTCCTGGGCGGCACCGTCTTGGGCGGCACCGTGCTGGCCAGCAAGGCCGAAGTACGCGGCCTCGACCTGCTCGGAGGTGAACTCCGCCGGCGGGCCCTCCAGGGTGGTGTGCCCCTCGAGCAGGCAGTGCAGGTGGGAGGCGACCCGGCGGGCCTGGCTGACGTCCTGCTCGACGAGCAGGACGGTGACGCCGGAGTCCAGGATCTTGCGGCAGCACGTCGTAGATGCGGTGGACGATCACCGGGGCCAGGCCCAGCGAGAGCTCGTCGAGCAGCAGCAGCCGGGGGTTGGCGACAAGCGCCCGGCCGATCGCGACCGACTGCTGCTCGCCGCCGGACATCTGCGCGGTCTTCTGCCTGCGCCGTTCGTTCATGAACGGGAACAGCTCGATGACCGCCGGGATGTCCCACGGGCCCTTGCGCGCGTACGACGCGCCGACCTTGAGGTTCTCCTCCAGGGTCAGCGACGGGAAGAGCCGCCGGCCCTCGGGGACCATCGCTGATCCCGGCGGTGGCGCGCTTCTCCGGCCGCATCCTGGTCACGTCCGCGCCGTCGTAGCAGGACCGGGCCGCTCGTCGGGTGAGTGCAGGCCGGCGATGGTGCGCAGCAGGGTGGACTTGCCGGCGCCGTTGGCGCCGATCATCGCGTACACCTCGCCGGTGCAGACCGTCAGCGAGACGTCGCTGAAGGCCTCGAGCTGGCCGTGGTGGACCACGAGGTCGCGGACCTCAAGGATGGGGGTCGCCCCTCCGGGAGATTCGGTCATGGCGTCGCTCCGTCGGTGCCGCTGCGCCCGGCGTCCCGAGCGGCTCATCCAGCACAGCCTCGACGGCGGAGGTCTCGAGGTCGCTGCCCAGGTAGACCTCGCGCACCCGCGGGCTGGCGAGCACCTCGGCGGGGTGCCGTCGCCGACGAAGTCGCCGCCGTGACAGGCAGGTCATCCGGTCGACCAGCGAGGTGAGCGCGCGGACGACGTGCTCGATCCAGATCGACCGCGATGCCCTCGGCGTTGATCGCGCGGACGATCTCGACGAGCACGTTGACCTCGGGATCGGTGAGCCCGCCGGCCACCTCGTCGAGCAGCAGCAGCGTGCGGGCCGGTGGCGAGCGCCCGGGCGATCTCCAGGCGCTTGCGCGGCAGCAGGCCGAGCCGGCAGGCGGGGAGGTTGGCCTCGCCGGCGATCCCGGTCCGCTCCAGCGCCTCCGCGGCCGCCGCGTAGCTGGCCTTGCGGCGCAGGCCGCCGCCCTGCTGGGCGGCGACCAGCACGTTCTCGAACACGGTCATGTCCGTGAACGGGCCGGGGAACCTGGTAGGTCCGCCCGATGCCGAGGCGGCACCGGGCGGCCGCGTCCAGCCGGGTGACGTTCTTCCCGGCGAAGCTGACCTGGCCGGCGCCGGGGGCCAGGTCGCCGGAGATGAGGCCGAACAGGCTGGTCTTGCCAGCGCCGTTCGGCCCCACGATCCCGACCGTGTCCCCGGCGCCGACCGTGAAGGAGAGGTCTTCCGCGATGACGACGCGGCCGAACCGCTTCGTCACGTGGTCGAGCTCAAGCACGGAACTATGCCAATCGGTTCGACTTACGCGAAGGTCGGCAGCAGGTCGCCGGTGATCTTCGCGTTCGGCTGCAGGGTGTTGTCGACGACCATGGCCTCGAGCGGGTACTTGGTGCCCTTCTGCCACTGGATGCCGACCGGCGGGGTGATGGCCACGCCGGGGGCGGGGTTGGTCTTCGAGTTGGTCGAGGTGTAGTCGATCGGGCCGGCGACCGCCTCGGGGAGCTTGACCTTGAACAGCGCGGCGGCCACCTCTTCGTGGTCGTGCGGGTTGTTCACCGAGGTCAGCGCCTCGTAGGCGATCTCGAAGAGGGTGTAGTTGGAGATGTTCTGGTTCGGCTGGCCCAGGCCGGCCGCGGTGTAGGCGGTCGGCCAGCTCGCTGGCAGGTCTGCCCGGTGAGGGAGGAGGTCCACGGCAGCGACGGCACCCACCAGGCGTCGGTGGCGATGTTGTAGACCTTGGTGCCCATGGCGTAGGCGTCGGTCGGGAACAGCAGCACCTTGGCGACGGTGGCGAGCTTCGGCTTGAAGCCCTGCTGCAGCGACTGCTTCCACATGGTGGCGAAGTCGGGCGGCAGCGGCACGTTGGTGAAGAAGTCGTCGCCTTGGCGTCTTGAACTGGGAGATCATCGACGTGTAGTTGGTCAGCCCGTCGGTGTAGGCGGTCGACAGGTCGATCGTGTAGCCCGGCGCCCTTGGCGATCGGCGGGAACACGGCGCGGAACGCGTTGCCGTCGGAGTCGTTCGGGAACGCGGCGGCGACGATGTGGTTGTTGCCGTACTTCTCGCCGATCCGGTTCCACATCGGGATGAAGGCCTGGACCAGGTGCTCGGCGCCGAGGAAGTACATGATCGTGTACTTCGGCTTGAGGGTCGGCTTCTGGCGTCGGGTTGCCGCCCAGGTTGATGTACCAGGACTCCCACGGGATGTTCGAGCAGATCAGCGGGGTGCCGAGGGTCTCGGCCTGGCTGGCGACCGCGTTGACCGTCTCCGGGGTGGAGGAGGCGAACAGCAGGTCCACGTTGTCGTGCTGGATGGCCTGCTTGGCCAGCGTGCCGGCCTGGGTCACGCTGGACTGCGTGTCGTAGGACTTGATGTTGACCTTGTAGGTCGTGCCGCCGATCTTGAAGCCGTTCTTGTACTGCGAGGTCGCCATGATCTGCTGGATGACCCAGTTGTCCGGGACGCCGAAGCCGGCCAGCGAGCCGGTCAGCGGGTGGATCCAGCCGATCGTGATCTCGCCGCCGCTGCTGGCGCCGAGCCGCTGCTGCTGCTGGAGCTGGGGCTCGTGCTGCTGCTGGCGCCCTTGATGCCGGAGCTGCAGGCCTCGAGGAAGCGCGCCGCCGCCCACGACGGCCGCGCCGACGCCGGCCGCGCGGAACAGGCTGCGCCGGGAGAACGTTGCCGGCGACGGCTTCGGGGGTGCTGCGGACTGAGCAGTCTGGTCAGTCATGAGTCTGGATCTCTCCTTATGGGATCGCCTGCACGCAGGCACGTCACTGCTTTGAGGGATGTCCGTCAGTCGGCACGCGGGAGGCTTCGGTCGCGGCCCCCCTTGCTGCGAGCGTCCCGAGGCTAACATCGGACAAGTCCCCTAGGTGCTGGAACATGTCTAGTTACGGCGATATGAAGGTGTATGTGGCCATAGCGTGAGCGGCGGGGTCTGTGCATGACGAGGCTTGCGCGCTGGCCGCGAGCCGCGCGCCCGGTGCTGCTCGTCACTGGTGGTGACGGAGAGTCCTCGAGCGCCACCAGGGCGTTCATGTCCTGTTCGCTCTGCGCACGACTGTACTTGTAAAGCGATTGTTGACAAAGGTGTCATAGGTCGGGCTGCGGGCGCAGCCAATACGGTCGCGCGTTATGTAACTGTTTCATGCCGTTCGTGGCGATGCGTGATTCTTCAAGTACCTGGGGGTTTCGCTGGTGACGTCCGCGCGGGCCGTAGCGCCGGCGCTGGCGGTGCGGCCGGCGATTACCGCTAGGCGGCATGCTTCTGGCACAATGGGGGCTGAAGCCTGGCCACGCGGCGCCCTCTCCTCCGTCCGCCCGGCCCGGCGCCTTCGATCGGTCCGGCCGGCCTTTCCCCGCTGGCGGGTGTCCGACACACGAACCTAACTTTCAGGGAGAAGAGCACAGCCGTGGCTGTCAAGATCAAGCTCAAGCGAATGGGCACGATCCGGGACCCGTACTACCGGATCGTCGTCGCCGACTCGCGCACCAAGCGGGACGGGCGCGCCATCGAGGAGATCGGCAAGTACCACCCGAAGGTGGACCCGTCGGTCATCGACGTCGACTCCGCGCGCGTCCAGCACTGGCTGTCCGTCGGCGCGCAGCCGACCGACCCGGTGCGGCACCTGCTCACCATCACCGGTGACTGGCAGAAGTTCAAGGGCCTGCCCGGCACCGAGGGCACGCTCAAGGTCGCCGAGGCGAAGGCGGACAAGAAGGACCGCTACGACGAGCTCGTGCAGGGAAAGCCTCGCGATCAAGGAGGCCAAGACGGACACCAGGCCGGCCAAGGCCGCCGCCAGGCCGAAGAAGGAAGCCGGCTCCGCCGAGGAGGCCCGCCGCCGAGGCCCCGAGTCGCCGAGGCCCCGGCCGCCGAGGCCCGACCGCCGAGCGCCCGCGCGAGACCCGCTGGCGACAGCGAGGCCTGACGTGCTTGAGGAGGCCCTCGAGCACCTGGTCAGGGGAATCGTCGCGCACCCCGACGACGTCCGCGTCAGCTGAGCGCAACCTGCGCCGCGGCAACATCCTCGAGGTGCGGGTGCACCCCGACGATCTCGGCAAGGTCATCGGCCGGGGCGGCCGCACCGCCCGCGCGCTGCGGACCGTGATCAGCTCCCTCGCCGGGGACCGGCACGTCCGCATCGACCTGCTGGAGACCGGAGAGGTTCGCTAGGCCTGCGATGCAGGTAACCGTCGGCCGGATCGGCCGCCCGCACGGCGTCCGCGGGGACGTCGTCGTCGGCGTCCGGACCGATGAGCCGGACGCCAGGTTCGCCGTGGGCTCGCGGCTGGACACCGACCCCGCTGGCGTCGGCCCGCTGACCGTCGCCGCCACCCGGTGGCACTCCGGCGAGCTGCTCGTCCGCTTCGCCGGGATCACCGACCGCACGGTGGCCGGCGGCCTGACGGGCACCTGGCTGATCGTGGACTCCGCGACGCTCGCCGCGCCGCACGATCCCGACGAGTTCCGCGACTATCAGCTGATCGACCTCACCGTCCGCACCAGGGACGGTGAGGTCGTCGGCGTTGTCTCCGACGTCCTGCACTTTGGCCAGGACCTGCTGGCGATCCGGCCGGCCGGTGACCCCGAGGGGGAACTGCTCGTGCCCTTCGTCAAGGCGATCGTCACCGAGGTGGACGTCGCCGGGGGCACTCTGGTCATCGATCCGCCCGGGGCCTGCTCAACCCCGATGAGGCCGAGTGAGGGGGCCAGGCCCGTGCGCGTTGACATCGTCACGATCTTCCCCGACTACTTCGGCGGGCCGCTTGGCGTCTCGCTGATCGGGAAGGCCGCGGCCCGCGGCGACATCGACTTCCGCCTGCACGACCTGCGCCAGTGGACCACCGACGTCCACCACACCGTCGACGACACCCCGTTCGGCGGCGGCCCGGGCATGGTCATGAAGCCCGACGTCTGGGGGGCGGCCCTCGACGAGGTGCTCGCGGCGGCCGCATCGGCCCCGGCGCCGGCGCGCACGGGTCACCGCGCCCGCGCGGCTCATCGTCCCGACGCCGAGCGGGACGCCGTTCACCCAGGAACTGGCGGCCGCCTACGCGGGCGAGTCCCGCCTCGTGTTCGCCTGCGGGCGCTACGAGGGGATCGACTCGCGGGTGGTCGCCGACGCCCGGTCCCGGATGCCCGTCGACGAGGTGAGCATCGGCGACTACGTGCTCGCGGGCGGCGAGGTCGCCGTCTGCGTGATCCTGGAGGCGGTCTGCCGCCTGCTGCCCGGGGTGCTGGGGAACGAGCAGTCGGCCGCCGACGACTCCTTCGGCGAGGACGGGACCAGCGGGCTGCTCGAAGGGCCCGTCTACACCCGGCCCCGGACGTGGCGCGGCCGCGAGGTGCCCGACGTGCTACTGTCCGGCAACCACAAGGCCATCGCCCGGTGGCGGCGGGACGAGGCGCTGCGCCGGACCGCCGCAGTCCGCCCGGATCTGGTCAGCCGCCTGCTCGCGCAGGGAGCCGGGACTCGGTAAGCTGGACCGGGCCGTGCTCGCCGACGCCGGTTTTCCGGTTGACGGCGAAAGTATGGCACACTAAAGGACGCTGCCCATTCGGGCGATGACTATGCTGGGGTGCTGCCCGGGTCTGGCGGCAGCGCAGACCTACAGGCAGTACAGACCTACAGGCAGTACGCCTACAGGCGGTACGCCTAAGGCAAGGGCGAACCAGGCTTATACCCCGGGCATGCGCTGACGCGCGTGCCCGATCAGGACGAGGAACTTCGATGCATACCGTGATCGCCGAGATTGAGAAGGCCCAGGTTCGGGACGACGTCCCCAACTTCCGCCCGGGTGACACCCTCAAGGTGCACGTCAAGGTGACGGAGGGCACCCGCTCCCGGATCCAGGTGTTCCAGGGCTTCGTCCTCGGGCGCCAGGGCGGCGGCCTGCGTGAGACTTTCACGGTGCGCAAGGTCAGCTACGGCGTGGGCGTTGAGCGGACCTTCCCGGTGAACAGCCCCTCCATCGACAAGATCGAGGTCGTCACCCGTGGCCGCGTCCGCCGGGCCAAGCTTTACTACATGCGTGAGCTGCGCGGCAAGGCGGCCCGCATCAAGGAGCGCCGGGACAACACCGCAAGCTGACGGTAGGTTCTCGGGAAGGCCTCGCCAATGGACGTCGAGTCGGGCCAGCCGGAATCCGCTGGCGCAATGTCCCCATGGTCAGCGGAGTCTTCCCAGGCGATGGGGTCTTCGCAGCCGTCGCAGGCCCCTGAGCCGCCCGACGCGACCCTGGCCGCCGGCAAGGACGGCGCTGCCAGCAGCGACACCGTCAGCGGCGGCACCGTCAGCGGTGATCCTGTCACGAGCAACGGCGCCGCCGCGAGCAGCGCCGGCAAGGACAGCGCCGGCAAGGACAGCGCCGGCAAGGACGCTGACGATGAAGACGCCGACGACAGCGATGACGAGGGCGGCGCCGCCGGGGGCACGGGCGATAAGGCCAGCGCCGCGCCTGTAGCCGTCCGCAAGCGCCCGTTCTGGCGGGAGCTGTTCATCATCGTCGCGGCGGCGCTGGTCTTGACCGTCGTCATCAAGGTGTTCCTGTTCCAGGTCTTCAGCATCCCGTCCGCGTCGATGGAAAACACCCTCATGCCCGGCGACCGGATCCTGGTCAACCGGCTCGTGTACCACCTGCGCGGCATCGACCGCGGCGACATCGTGGTGTTCAGCGGCGACGGGTCGTGGGGCCCTCCGCCGCCGCCGGCCCGAGCAACCCGGTGCAGCGCACCTGGGATGACTTCACCAACCTCATCGGGCTCTCCGCGCCGGGCACGGACTACGTCAAGCGCGTGATCGGGGTGCCAGGCGACCACGTGAAGTGCTGTGACGCGGAGGGCCGGGTGATGGTCAACGGCGTCGCGCTGAGCGAGTCCTCCTACCTCTACCCGGGCGATCAGCCCAACTCCGACGACACGAGCTACAACGTCGTGGTCCCGCCCGGCCGGCTGTTCGTGCTGGGGGACCACCGGTCGGACTCCTGCGACTCCCGCTGCCACATGCTCGAGGGCGGCAACGGCACCATCCCGGAGAACGAGGTCGTCGGCCGGGCGTTCATCATCATCTGGCCCCCGTCTCGGATCGGTGACCTGCCGATACCGACGACGTTCAAGCAGGCGGCACTCAGCGCGAGCGCGGCCGTGGTCAACTACGGTCCCGCCGCCGTCGGCGGGTCGGCCGCCGCCGGTGCCCTGGCGTGGCGGCGTCGGCGGTCGCCCCGCTAGCAGCGCCCGCGCACCGCTCGTCTCCGCCCCTTCAGGAAAGAACGCTACGCTCATACTGATGGACGACGGATACCGCGGCCGAGAGGCGTGGAGGAGCGGCGCGGGCTCGCGCGACGGCTTCACGTCCGTTCCCCGGGATCCCGTCGGCCCCGTGGATCCCCCTCACAACGGGACCCATCACGACGACACCTATCCGGCCAGTGACTACCGCGACGCCACCCATCCTGACGGCAACCGCGAGGCGCCCGGCCGGGGCGAGCCCCAGCAGCGCTGGACCAGGGCGCAGCAGCGCCGGGCACGGGCCGGGCGCTGGCCGGAACCGGCCAGCCCCGACGAGACGGCCGTCGATGCCTTCACCCCGATCCCGCGCGGGACACGCCCGGGCACCGGCACACCTGCCCCCCCGGCGACCGGCCGTGGCGGCTCGTGGGCAGAGCCTGGCCGCCCGGGGACCGACCCTAGCGACTCGTGGTCGGAACCAGGCCGCCCGGGGACTGACCGTGGCGGTTCGTGGTCGGAACCCGGCGCCCGAGGGCCGGGCCACGCGACGACGGGCCTCCCTCGGGCGGCAGGACCAGGCCACCGGGCGCGCACCGGGCGACGCGGGCGAAGCCGTCAGCGCAGGCGCCGAAGCTTCTGGCGCGAGCTGCCCGTGCTCGTCGTCATCGCGCTGGTCCTCGCGCTCGTCGTCAAGACCTACGTCGTCCAGGCGTTCTTCATCCCGTCCGGGTCGATGCAGAACACGCTGGCCATCGGCGACCGCGTCCTGGTCAACAAGGTCGTCTACGACGTGCGCGGCGTCGACCGCGGCGACATCGTCGTCTTCAACGGCGAGGGATCCTGGGACTACGGCGGCCCGTCCACGCCGTCCAACCCGCTGGTGCGGTTCTTCGACGCCGTCGAGGGCGTCGTCGGGATCAGCCACGGGTCGGACGTGTACATCAAGCGGGTCATCGGCGTGCCCGGCGACCACGTGCGGCTGCTGTGACGCGCAGGGCCGGGTGACGGTCAACGGCACCCCGCTGAGCGAGGCTTCCTACCTCTATCCGGGCAACCCGCCGTCCGAGCAGAGGTTCAGCGTCACGGTCCCGCCCGGCAGGCTCTGGGTGATGGGCGACCACCGCGACGTCTCTTACGACTCGCGCGGGCACATGGGCGACCCCGGCGGCGGAACGATCCCCGAAAGCGCCGTGGTCGGCCGGGCCTTCGTGATCGTCTGGCCGCTGAGCCAGTGGGGATTCCTCAACATCCCCTCCACCTTCGAGCCAGCCCACGCTAGCCTCGCCCGGCACCGCCGGCGACTCGCCCGCCACGCTGGCCGCCGCGCCGCGACAGCGGGCCGCCAACGGTCAGGCAAGCCTGGTCGCCCCTGCCGCTGGCGGCCGGGTTCACCGGAGCGGTCCCGCTCACCTGGCTCCAGCGCCGCGCCCGCAGCCGCCTGTCCCGTCGCCGCCGTTCCCGCCGCGCCGCCTGAACCAGCGCGCGAGCGCCTGGCCTGCCCAGGCGACGTCCAGCACGACCGCCCGCCAACGAGCTTCTCCAGGGTCACGCGACCTGTACCCAGTCCACGCACCCGTCCAACAGGAAAACTCTTCCGAAAGGGAAAACTCTACTAGATGGGCATTCTCGGTAAAAAGGTCAGGAATGCGACAATTCGGTACCCCGAAGTGAAGCGAGAGGGCCTCACAGGTGAAGCCGGGCGGGCAGGCAGCAACCCAGGAGACCAGGGGATCCGGGGGGTTGGTGTCTACCCCCGGGACAAGAAAGTACCCTCCAGGCGGCATCCTGGCGTACCCTGCCAAGTGAGATGGTCCAGCATGGGTTCACGCCGCGACGCAGCGCCGGGCTCGCCGCTTATGAGCACGCGCTCGCGCGTGCCGGGCTGACCCCGGTCGCGGGTATCGACGAGGCTGGTCGCGGGGCCTGCGCGGGGCCGCTTGTCGTGGCCGCCGTCGTGCTGGACTGCCGCGCGATCAAGAAGATCCCGGGGCTGGCCGATTCCAAGCTGCTCACCCCGGCGGCCCGCGAGGAAGCGTACGCGCGCGTTGTCGGGCACGCACTAGACTGGCACGTCGTGGCGATCCCGGCGACGGAGATCGACCGGCTGGGGCTGCACGTGTGCAACATCGAGGGGATGCGCCGGGCCTACGCCGGGCTGGCGACGCGGGCCGGGTACGTGCTGACCGATGGCTTCCCGGTGCGGGGACTCGGCTCGCCGGCCCTCGCGGTGTGGAAGGGTGACCAAGTGGCCGCGTCGGTGGCGGCGGCGTCCATCATCGCCAAAGTGACGCGGGACCGGATGATGTGCGAGCTCGACGAACGTTATCCGGGATATGGCTTCGGCCGCCACAAGGGGTATGTAACGGGCGAGCACCTGCGGGCGCTCGGCGAGGCGGGGCCGTGCCCGGAGCATCGCCGGTCGTTCCGCTGCGTGCCCGCAGTCGGGGCCGCAGTGCCCGGACGCGCCATGGTCGTCGACCCGGCGTCCGGGCTGGAGGGAGAATAGGTGACATGAGCGCGGAAGACCTGGAGAAGTATGAAGCCGAGATGGAGCTTCAGCTCTACCGCGAGTACCGCGATGTGGTCGGCCTGTTCACCCACGTTGTCGAGACCGAGCGCCGGTTCTACCTCACGAACGATGTCGAGATGAACGTGCGGTCGACGGACAACGGGGAGGTGTTCTTCGAGGTCGTCATGCATGACGCCTGGGTATGGGACATGTACCGGCCGGCGCGTTTCGTCAAGAACGTGCGGGTAGTCACCTTCAAGGACGTCAACATCGAGGAACTCGCCAAGAGCGACCTTGAAATGCCGGAGGACAAGCCGGGCTTCCCGCAGTAGCCATGGGGGTGGCTGCTGCCAGCGGGGGGCCTACCGCGAAAGGGGGAACCCGTGCTAGGCCTTCCCGATGCAGGTGACGCGCGTGCCTTTTTGACATGGACGGCGTGGTGACCCGCACCGCGACCGTGCACGACGCGGCGTGGAAGGAGATGTTCGACGAGTTCCTGCAAGCGCGGGCCGCGGCGGCACGGAGTCAGGCGGGCAGGCGGCACCCGGTGCGGCACGGCTCCGGCAGCCACGGCGAGGCCGGCGGCCAGTTCGCCCCGTTCGACCCGGTACGGGATTACGACGATTACGTCGACGGCAAGCCCCGGCTCGACGGCATCCGGTCCTTCCTGGCTTCGCGCCACATCGACCTGCCGGAGGGCACGCCAGACGACCCGCCGGGCACGCCCACGCTCTACGGGCTGGGCAACCGCAAGAACGCCCTGTTCCTGCAGGTTCTCGAGCGGGACGGCGTAGAGGTCTACGACGGGTCGCGGCGCTACCTGGCCGCGGTGCGCGCCGCCGGGCTGCGCACCGCGCTCGTCTCCTCCAGCGCCAACACCAAGCAGGTGGTCACGGCCGGCGGCGTCGCGGACCAGTTCGACGTGACGGTCGACGGTCACGTCGCGCAGGCCCAGGGGCTGCACGGCAAGCCCGCGCCGGATACCTACCTGGCCGCCGCGAGGATGCTCGGGGTCGAGCCCGGCGCGGCCGCGGTCTTCGAGGACGCGCTCGCCGGGGTCGAGGCGGGGCACGCCGGCGGCTTCGGCATCGTGGTCGGGGTTGACCGGGTAGGCCAGGCGGCGCAGTTGCGCGAGCACGGTGCCGACATCGTGGTGGCGGACCTGGGGGACCTGCTTCCGGGCGCGGGACACGCCGCGGGACCCGGCAGGGGACCCGGAGCGAAATCTGGTCCGGGTCCGGCGAGGGCAAGGAGGGCCAGCGCTAGTGATCGTCAACGCTCCCTACGGGGTCGAGCCGTGGACCCTCACCGAGGACCACCTGGACCTGAACCTGATCGCCCAGAGCGAGTCGGTCTTCGCGCTGTCCAACGGCCACATCGGCCTGCGCGGCAACCTGGACGAGGGCGAGCCCTTCGGGCTGCCGGGAACCTACCTGAACTCGGTGTACGAGGAGCGCCCGCTGCCCTACGCCGAGGCCGGCTACGGCTACCCGGAGACCGGCCAGACGGTCATCAACGTGACCAACGGCAAGATCATCCGGCTGCTGGTCGATGACGAGCCGTTCGATATCCGCTACGGCACGCTCGAGTCGCACGTCCGGAGGCTGGACCTGCGGGCTGGCACGCTGACCAGGGACGTCGAGTGGACCTCGCCCGCCGGGCGCCGGGTCAAGGTCCAGCTCCGTCCGGCTGGTGTCGCTGACCCAGCGGGCGATCGCGGCGATCTGCTACACGGTGACGCCGCTCGACGAGCCAGCGCGCCTGGTCCTCATGTCCTCGCTGGTGGCGAACGAGGACATCCCCATCGACTCCAGCGACCCGCGGGCCGCGTCCGTGCTCGCCCACCCGCTGGAAGCCGAGGAGCACACGGTCAGCGGCGAGGAGAAGCTGCGCGCGGTCCTGGTGCACCACACGCGCGCCAGCGGCCTGGCGGATCGCCGCGGGGATGAGCCACCACGTCTCCGGGCCCGAGCGCAGGACGGTGCAGTCCGAGTCGTTCCCCGACCTGGCCCGGGTGATCGTCGCGGCGGAGGTGGGCGCGGGGGAGAGCCTCCGCCTCGTGAAGTACCTCGGCTACGGGTGGTCGTCGCGCACGGTCGCGGCCCGCGCTGGTCGACCAGGTGAGCGGGGCCATCGCCGCGGCCGAGCTGGCCGGCTGGGACGGCCTCATCGCCGAGCAGCGGGCCTTCCTCGACGACTTCTGGGAGGGCGCCGACGTCGAGGTCGATGGCGACCTGGAGATCCAGCAGGCGGTGCGGTTCGGGCTGTTCCACATCCTGCAGGCGGGCGCGCGGGCCGAGCGCCGTCCCATCCCCGCCAAGGGCCTGACCGGGTCGGGGTACGACGGGCACACGTTCTGGGATACCGAGGCGTTCGTCTTGCCCGTGCTGACCTACACCCGCCCGTCGGCCGCCGCCGACGCGCTGCGCTGGCGGCACTCCGTCCTTGACTACGCGAAGTCGCACGCGGCGGAACTCGGACTGGACGGGGCGGCGTTCCCGTGGCGCACCATCCGCGGCCAGGAGACGTCCGGCTACTGGCCGGCCGGGATCGCGGCCTTCCACATCAACGCGGACATCGCCGTGGCGGTGCTCAAGTACATGGACGCGACGCAAGACACCCAGTTCCGGGCCGAGGTCGGGCTTCCGCTGCTGGTCGAGACCGCCCGGATGTGGCGGTCGCTGGGGCAGCACGACGCGCACGGGAACTTCCGCATCGACGGCGTGACCGGTCCCGACGAGTACAGCGCGGTCAAGGACAACAACCTCTACACGAACCTGATGGCCCAGCACAACCTGGTTCGGGCGGCTGACTTCGCGGAAGAGCTGGAGGACGAGGCACGGGCCCTGGGCGTCACGACCGAGGAGACCGCCTCCTGGCGCAACGCGGCGAAGGACATGCGCATCCCCTACGACGAGCGGCTGGGCGTCCACCCGCAGCACGACGGGTTCACGCGCTACGCGCGGTGGGACTTCGAGGGCACGCCCGAGTCCAATTACCCGCTGCTCTTGCACTACCCGTACGTCCAGCTGTACCGCAAGCAGGTGGTCAAGCAGGCGGACGTGGTGCTCGCGATGCAACTGCGAGGCGACGATGTTCACCCCCGAGCAAAAGCTGCGGAACTTCGACTACTACGAGGCCCTGACGGTCCGCGACTCCTCGCTGTCGGCCTGCACCCAGGCGGTGATGGCGGCCGAGGTAGGGCACCTGCAGCTTGCCTACGACTACCTCGCCGAGGCGGCGCTCATGGACCTGGAAGACCTTGAGCACAACAGCAGGGACGGCCTGCACATCGCCTCACTCGCCGGGGCCTGGATGGCACTCGTCGGCGGATTCGGCGGAATGCGCACCCATGGCGAGGGGATCTGCTTCCGCCCGCAGTTGCCGCCGGGCATCATGCGGCTATCGTTCCGGCTGCGCTTCCGGGGCCGCGTGCTGCACGTTGAGGTCCGCAGCGGCACGGCCAAGTACTCGCTGGTGTCCGGCCCCGACATGGACATCGCGCATTACGGCGACGTCGTCACGATCGGCGATAAGCCGGTATCGCTGGACATCCCCACCTTGCAGCCGCTGCCCCCGCCATCGCAGCCCCCCGGCCGCACTCCCCAGAGCCGCCGCGCCCAGACCTAAAACCCCATATCCCCCACGGGCCCGCCACCGCGCCCACCCCGGCTGTACCGTCTCCAGCCGCGCCGCCGCGTGCCCCCCGGCCGCCGTCGCTCACAATTAACTATTTCTTAGTAAGTTATCCACAGGCCGCAGATTGCTTTGGGCCAGCGGCGCCTCGCGGAGTCATTGTCGATCCGGGAGGTGATGGCACATGGCCATGAAGCCCAAGGACGTCCTCGGCCAGGATGGCGAGCAGGCGGCGGTTGATTACCTGACGCGGCACGGCTTCCGGATCTTGGACAGGAACTGGCGCTGCGCCGCCGGGGAACTCGACATTGTCGCGGTTGAGCGCCATGTCTTCGTCGTCTGCGAGGTCAAGACCCGCTCCGGGGCGGGATACGGCACGCCGCTGGAGGCCGTCGGTCCGAGGAAGCATGCGGCGGCTTCGCGGGCTGGCCGTCGCGTGGCTCTCCGCCCACGGCGTCCGGTTCGACCAGGTCCGGGTCGACGTGGTGGGCCTCGTGCGCGAGGCGACCGGGGACTTCACCGTGGAGCACGTCCGGGGGGCGGGCTGAGTGGGACTGGCCAGGACATACGCGGTCGCGCTGATGGGAGTCGCCGGGCACCTGGTCGAGGTGGAGGCGTACATCGGCGGTGGCCTTCCCGCGACGATCCTCGTGGGGCTGCCGGACACCGCCGTGCGCGAGGCAAGGGACCGGGTCCGCGCGGCCCTCGTCAACAGCAAGCTAGGCTGGCCCGGGCGCAAGATCACGGTCGGCTTGTCGCCCGCCAGCCTGCCCAAGCACGGCAGCGGGTTCGACCTGGCCATCGCGATCGCCATCCTCGCGGCGTGGGGCGAGACCCGGGGGGACGGCGGCGACTCCCCCGGGCCACCCCAGGACGCGCTGCCGATGAAGGTACCGCCCGCGGCGGTTTTCCTGGCCGAGCTCGGGCTGGACGGCCGGCTGCGGCCGGTTCCCGGGGTGCTCCCCGCCGTGGTCACCGCCGCGGGCGCGGGCAAGGAACTGGTCGTCGTGGCCGCGCGGAACGGGGCGGAAGCCGCCCTGGTCCCCGGCGTCCGTGTCGTAACGGCGGACTGGCTCGGGGACGTGGCGCTGTGGCTGCGGGGCGGGCCGCAGCCCTCGGTAGCCGAAGCCGAAGTGGCCATGTCGGCCGATGTCGTCACGAAAGCGGCGCGGGGACACGCGAAGGACCTCGCGGAGGTGCTTGGCCAGGCCGAGGCGCGCCGCGCCGTGGAGATCTGCGCGGCCGGGCGGCCATAACCTGTCGCTCCTCGGGCCGCCTGGCGCGGGCAAGACCATGCTCGCCGAGCGACTGCCGACGATCATGCCCCGCCTTGAGCGCCGCGTCCGCGCTGGAGGTTACCTCGATCCACTCGGTTGCCGGGATGCTGCAGCCGGGGACCGGGCTGATCACCGAGCCGCCGTTCTGCGCGCCGCATCACACGGCGAGCATGCCCGCCATCGTCGGCGGGGGCAGCTACGGGATGATCAGGCCGGGCGCGGCCTCGCTCGCGCACCGGGGCTTCCTTTTCCTGGACGAGGCGCCGGAGTTCCACCGGGACGTGCTCGACGCGCTCCGCCAGCCGCTGGAGGCGGGGGAGGTGATCATCGCGCGGCAGGCGATCGATCACCCGGTTCCCCGCGAGGTTCGCCCTCGTGCTCGCGGCCAACCCGTGCCCGTGCGCGAAGGCGGACTCCGGCGGGGAGGGGTGCGAGTGCAGCCCCGCGACCCGGCGCAGGTACCTGGGGCGGCTGTCCGGGCCGCTGCTGGACCGGGTGGACGTGAAGGTGCGGCTCCATCCGGTGAGCCGGACCCAGATGCTCTATGAGACCAGGTCAGCCGAGAGCAGCGCCGTGGTCGCGGGCCGGGTCGCGCGCGGCCAGGGACCGGGCCGCCAGCCGGCTGAGCGGCACGCCGTGGCGGTTCAACGCCGAGATCCCCGGCGCCGAGCTGCGCAAGTCCTTCCCGTTGCGGCCCAGGGCGCTGGCGGTACTGGACCGCGCGATGGAGCTCGGCCAGGTGAGCGCGCGCGGCGCGGACAAGATCATCCGGGTCGCGTGGACCCTGGCCGACGTGGCAGGCGAGCCCGAGCCGACGGCGGAGGAAGTCCACGAGGCCCTCGGCCTGTGGATGGGGGTGCGCATGTGAGCGAGCGCGGGTGGCGGGCGGGCCCGGAAGAGATGGTGGTGCCTGGACTGAGCGGAGCGACCCCGGAGGGAGCCAATGAGCGAGTCTGAACTGGACGAGGAGCGGTACGCCCGGGCGGCGCTGACCTACCTCGCGGAGCCGGGCGACCCCTGGCTGGCCGTGCTGGTGCGAGAGCGCGGCGCGGCGGGGGCGCTGGCCGCTATCCGGGCCGGCCAGCTTCCCGCCGGCAGGCGGCGCGATACGGCGGAAAGGGCCATGACTCGATGGCGGCTCCGGCTGGCTGGCGTCCCCGAGCCGGACGAGGTCGCGGGCCAGCTTGCCCGCGGCCTGAGGCTCATCACCGCGTCCGACGCGGAGTGGCCGGAAGGGCTGGCGGAGCTCGGGGACCATCAGCCCTACGCGATCTGGCTGCGGGGTGCGGCGACCGACCTCGGCGCCTTCTGCAGGCGCTCTGTCGCGATCGTCGGCTCGCGGGCCGCGACCGCCTACGGGTCCTACGTGGCCGCCGAGCTGGCCGCCTCCATCACCGCACGCGGCTGGACGGTCATCTCCGGGGGCGCCTACGGCATCGACGGAGCCGCGCACCGGGGGGCGCTGGCCGCGCGGGGGCCGACCGTCGCGGTCATGGCATGTGGCGCCGACCGCCCTTACCCGGTGGGGCACAAGGAACTGCTCGACGGGGTGGCCGCCACCGGTGCCGTGATCAGCGAGTGGCCGCCCGGGCAGGGGGTGGCCCGGCTCAGGTTCCTGGTGCGCAATCGAGTGATCGCCGCGATCAGCCGGGGCTGCCTGGTCGTGGAGGCGGGACGGCGCAGCGGCGCGCTGAACACGGCGCGGCACGCGCGCGACCTTGGCCGGCCGCTGATGGCCGTGCCCGGCCCGGTCACGTCAGACTTGTCCGCTGGCTGCCATTCGATCATCAGGGACTGGCAGGGAACGCTGGTGACCGAGGCCGACGAGGTCCTTGAGGCGCTGGATGGCGTCGGCGCCCTCATCAGCGGGCCACCGCGCAAGCCGTCGGGGACGGCGATCACCATGCCCTCCAACGTCCCCACGGCCCGGTCTCCCCGGGACCGGCCCACGCGGGAGGATCTCGCCAGGGACGCGCTCGATCGCGAGGCGGCCATCGTCCTCGACGCGCTGCCCGCCCGTGGCGGCCTCCCGACGTCGGACGTCGCCGCCAAGGCGGGCCTGGAGCCCGCGACGGTGCTGGCGAGGCTGGCGGTGCTCGCGGTCTTCGGGCTGGCGGAGCGCACCGAGCTGGGGTGGCGCGCCAGGCCCGCCCGGTAACGCTGCGGCACTCGGCACGGCAACCATCCGGTTAAAACATGGGCCAGGGTGGTCCTAGCTGGCCCGGCCCGGGAGACACTAGGCCCATGGCAACGCCAAGCGCGCGCCCGGCAGGAGCGGGTGACCGGGCGGCGGGCAGCCCGGCTCAGGCCATGAGCCACGGGACACCGCTGCCTCCTGGCCTGACCGCGGCGCTGGCCGAGTTCAGGCGCCACCTGGACGCGGAACGTGCCCTCTCCCGGCACACGGTTCGCGCCTACCACGGCGACGTCCAGTCGCTCCTTGAGTACGCGTGCCGCCACGGCATCGCCGACCCCGCTGAGATCACCGTGAACGCGCTGCGTGGCTGGCTCGCCGGCCAGCACCAGGCGGGGGCGGCCAGGGCCACGATCGCCCGGCGCGGCGCGGCCGCCAGGGCGTTCACCTCCTTCGCCTTCCGGCAGGGCTGGCTCGCCGACGACCCGGGGCCGCAGCTCGGGACCCCGAAGGCGCACCGGACACTGCCCCGGGTGCTGGCCCGCTCCGAGATGGAGTCCGTGCTGGCCGACTGCGAGGACCGGGCGCTGCGGGAGTTCGCGTCCGGCCAGCGGGCGGCGGCGGCGCTGGCCATGCGGGACGCCGCGGTGCTTGAGCTGCTCTACGCGTCGGCGATCCGGGTCAGTGAGCTGTGCGGCCTGGACACGGGCGGGCTGGACGCGCAACGGCGGACCGTCCGCGTCCTCGGCAAGGGCGGCAAGGAACGCGTCGTGCCCGTCGGCCTTCCGGCGGTGCGCGCGGTGACCCGCTGGGCCGACGTGGGGCGGCCCGTGCTCGCCAACGCGCGCAGCGAGTCGGCCCTGTTCCTCGGCGCGCGCGGCGCGCGCCTTGACCCGCGGACCGCCCGGCGCGTCGTCCACGCGCGGCTGCGAGACGCCGGCCACGCCACGAGTCCCGAGGCGGGCACGCAGGCGGCCCCGGCCGTCCGCCCGGCCGCCACGGGACGGTCCGCCCCGCCGGACGCCGGCCCGCACGCGATCAGGCACACGGCGGCCACCCACCTCCTTGAGGGCGGGGCAGACCTGCGCAGCGTCCAGGAGATCTTGGGGCATGCCTCGCCGGCGACCACCCAGATCTACACCCACGTGTCCGCGGAGCGCCTGAAGGCGAGCTACCGCCAGGCCCACCCCCGCGCCTGACAAGCCGCGCGAGCCCCGCGAGCCAGCCGGCGGCACCCCGGAGCGCCGGCTGGCAAGCCGATGCCGCCGGCCATGAGCCCTCGTGCCGGCCGCCGCGAGCCGGCCCGGGCGGCACGGCGCTAAGTGTTTTCCAGTAACCTTGGTGGAGATCACCCATCGGCACTCCGTACCGGAGTGTGGGGTGGTCGCAATTCGCGTGTCCGTATGCCGTATGGGACGCCGACGCACGAACGCTAGCAGGTCTGCTCTAGCGGGAGTGCCCAGGCGCCGCGGAGGCGCACCACTCGGTCCGCCGGCCCTCAGGGCCGGACGGCGTGGTGCGTGACTACACGGGCACCAGGCAGCAACCGAGCCGCGCGTCGAGGACACGGTCCACGGCGCGCACGAAGGAAGGACCCAGCGTGGCCCCAGTCGTCACCATGAAGCAGCTGCTTGGAGAGCGGCGTCCACTTCGGGCACCAGACCCGACGGTGGAACCCCAAGATGAAGCGTTACATCTTCACGGAGCGTAACGGCATCTACATCATCGACCTGCAGCAGTCGCTGGGCTACATCGACCGCGCCTACGAGTTCATCAGGGAGACGGTCGCGCACGGCGGCACCATCCTGTACGTCGGCACGAAGAAGCAGGCCCAGGAGGCCATCGCCGAGCAGGCCCGCCGGGTGGGCATGCCGTACGTCAACCAGCGCTGGCTCGGCGGCATGCTGACCAACTTCACCACCGTCTTCAAGCGCCTGCAGCGGCTCAAGGAGCTTGAGGAGATCGACTTCAACGACGTCGCCGGCTCCGGCATGACCAAGAAGGAGCTGCTCCAGCTCAAGCGCGAGAAGGACAAGCTGGACAAGACCCTCGGCGGCATCCGCGACATGTCGCGCGTGCCGAGCGCCGTCTGGGTGGTTGACACCAAGAAGGAGCACATCGCGATCAGCGAGGCGCGCAAGCTGGGCATCCCGGTCGTCGCCATCCTCGACACGAACTGCGACCCGGACGAGGTCACCTACCCGATCCCGGGTAACGACGACGCCATCCGCAGCGTCGCGCTGCTGACCCGGGTGGTCGCGGACGCGGTCGCCGATGGCCTGATGGCCCGGGCCGGCGCCTCCGACGCCGACAGCCAAGCCGCGCGAGGACCAGTTCGTGCAGCGAGGAGCCGCTGGCCGAGTGGGAGCGTGACCTCCTTGAGGGCACCGGGCACCACGGCCACGACCGGAGACGGCGGCCACCAGCGACGACGTGATCAGCGAGACCGGCGCGATCGCCGAGCAGGTCGCCGAGGCCGCCGACGAGGCGGTCGACGAGACGCCGGCGGACGAGCCAGTGGTCGGCGAGACGGTGCACGTCCACGCGCCCGAGACCGACGCGGAAGCCTGACGAGCCACCCATCAAGAACCTTAGGGACGACAAGAACATGGCCAATGTAAGCGCCGCTGACGTCAAGCGGCTACGTGACCAGACCGGCGCCGGGATGCTCGACTGCAAGAACGCCCTCGCCGAGGCGGACGGCGACGTCGACGCCGCCATCGAGCTGCTGCGCCTGAAGGGCGTCAAGGACGCGGGCAAGCGCGCCACCCGCACCGCCGGCAACGGCCTGGTGACCGCCGCGCTGGACGGCACCACGGCCGGCGTGCTGGTCGAGGTCAACTGCGAGACCGACTTCGTCGCGAAGAACGAGGGCTTCCAGGAGCTCGCGGCCAAGATCGCGCAGGCCGCGATCGCCAGCAAGGTCAGCGACCGGCTCGCCCTCCTGGCCGCCGAGGGCGCGGACGGCAAGACCGTCGAGCAGCTCATCGAGGACGCCAGCGCCTCGATCAAGGAGAAGCTCGAGCTGGGCCGCTTCGCCCGCTTCGAGGGCGGCTACGTCCACGCCTACCTGCACAAGTCCGACCGGGACCTGCCGCCGACCCTCGGCGTCCTCGTCCAGCTGGACAAGGAGAACGAGGACGTCGCCAAGGACCTCGCCCAGCAGATCGCGGCCATGCGCCCGCAGTACGCCAAGCGCGACGAGGTGCCCGCGGACGTCGTGGAGAAGGAGCGCCGCATCTTCGAGCAGATCACCCGCGACGAGGGCAAGCCCGAGGCGGCCATCGCCAAGATCGTCGATGGCCGGGTCGGCGGCTTCTACAAGGAAGTCGTGCTCACCGAGCAGGCGTTCGTGAAGGACAACAAGCAGTCCATCGCCCAGGTCCTCAAGGCCGGCGGCGTGGACGTCAAGGGCTTCGCCCGGTTCCAGGTCGGCCAGGCCTGACCGCAGGTCAGCACCTGCGCAGGCCGCCAGCCAGCGGCGCCGCACCCGGGTTACCGGGCGCGGCACCAGGGCCTGTTCCGGCGAACCTCCGATATTGTGGTGAAGACGTCGGGGGGCACGCCGCCGGGCGAGCACGAGTGGGCACAGGAGTCGCAACGATGATCGATGACACCCTCCTCGAAGCCGAGGAGAAGATGGACAAGGCCGTCTCGGTCGCCAAGGAAGACTTCGGCAACATCCGGACCGGCCGGGTACACCCGGGGATCTTCGGCAAGATCACCGCCGAGTACTACGGTGCCCAGACCCCGCTGAACCAGCTCGCCTCGTTCCACGTGCCCGAGCCGCGGATGGTCCTCGTGCAGCCGTACGACAAGGGCTCGCTCAACGCGATCGAGAAGGCCATCCGCAACAGCGACCTCGGCGTCAACCCGTCCAATGACGGCATGATCATCCGGGTGATCTTCCCCGAGCTCACCGAGGAGCGCCGCCGCGAGTACATCAAGACCGCGCGGTCCAAGGCCGAGGACAGCCGCGTCGCCATCCGCAACATCCGCCGTCACGCCAAGGACGCGCTGGACAAGCTGATGAAGAACAGCGAGGCCGGCGAGGACGACGTGCGCCGCGCCGAGCGCGAGCTCCAGGATCTGACCGACAACTACGTCGGCCAGATCGACGAGCTGCTCAAGCACAAGGAAGCCGAGCTGCTGGAGGTGTGATGGTGTGAGGACCACCCGCACCACGCCTTCCGGCGCGCCGTCGGACGACACGCCCCCTGGGACAACGGCCCCAGCAGGCGTCACTCCGGCCTCCCCGACAACCCCAGCCACGATCCCAACGAGGCCCGGCGAGGCGGCTCCCGGCAAGCCGGAGGGAATCAGCACCGGGCGCAACCTGCCCGCCGCGATCGGCGGTCGGGGCCGCCCTCGTCGCCGGCGCGCTGATCACCCTGTTCACCGTCAAGGCGACGTTCCTCATCTACATGGGCCTCGGCCTCGGGATCGGCCTGCACGAGCTGAGCCGGCGCGCTGCGCACCAGGGACATCCGCATCCCGTTCATCCCGGTCCTGCTCGGCGGGGCGGCCATGGTGACGAGCGCCTACTGGGCGGCGGGCGGGGCGGTCACGGCATCGTTCGCGCTGACGCTCATCGCGGTCCTCGCCTGGCGGCTGCTCGGCGGCGCCGAGGGCTACGTCAAGGATGTCACGGGCGCGATCTTCGCCACCGCCTACCTGGGACTGCCCGGGGCGACGGTCGCGGCCATGCTGGCGGCCGACCGACGGCCCCAAGCGCGTGCTGACCTTCGTCGTCTTGACGATCGGCAGTGACATCGGCGGCTACTTCGCCGGGATCACCCTGGGCCGGGGCGGCGGCACAAGATGGCGCCCACCATCAGCCCGAAGAAGACGTGGGAGGGCCTTGCCGGGTCAGCCCTGACGGTCATCGTGGCCGGCGTCATCCTGGTCCCGGTCCTGCTGCACGGCTACTGGTGGCAGGGCGCCATCGTCGGGGTCGCCGCCGTCGCCGCGGCCGTGCTCGGCGACCTCGTCGAGTCCATGATCAAGCGCGACCTCGGCATCAAGGACATGGGCAGCCTGCTGCCCGGCCATGGCGGTGTCCTGGACCGGCTCGACTCCCTGGTCATCTGCGCGCCCGTGGTGTGGCTCCTGCTGGCCGCCTTCGTCCGGTAGCACCTTTACGCAACGGGTTCGTCTTCCCCGCCGCGTTTAATTGCCCGCTTTCAAGGCAGTTGTGTGCCAGGCACTTCCTGAGCGGGAGGCAAGGGCGCATGAGAGTGTTCCGGTTCATCGTCATATCGCTCTACCTGATCATCGGCATCGTGATCGCCTGGGACCACGGCTACCTCGGGCTCGCCTGGCTACGGACGCTCGCGAGCGTCGTGCTGGCGGTCTTCCTGTGGTGGCTCGTCCTGCTCGGCGTCAACCTGCACGTCACGGGCTAGCTAGCCCGTCAAGGGTACGCCGGCGTCCTGGGCCGCGCCGGCGTCACCAGCCGCACCTGCGTCGGGGTGTCCGATCCCTAATCGGGGCCGGACACCCAGGTGCGGCCCTCCACGGCCAGC
Source organism: uncultured Actinomycetota bacterium (assembly GCA_963735415.1). Lineage (GTDB taxonomy): Bacteria > Actinomycetota > Actinomycetes > Streptosporangiales > Streptosporangiaceae > Trebonia. Next base: position 139,539 of record CAVTLB010000014.1, read on the forward strand.
CGGCGGACGAGACTCGCCGATCCGCGCTCCCGGGCGAGTTGCCGGGATCGCTCGGATATGGGGACGATCCAGAGCCAGCGCACGGGATCGTCGTCGACGGTGAAGCCGGACAAGTCAGGAGCGGCGGGGCCTGGCAGCCCCGACGGGTCATCGAGGAGCAGGACGCCCTCATATCCGCTGCCGAGCGGGAAGTGGGTCGACTGGTCATACCACCGGACGCTGTGGCCCGGCCCGAACCAGGTGACCGCGCGCCACGGGTACGCCGCCAGCCACAAGAAGATCAGGGCCGCCGTGCCCGCCGGGAGCGTCGTCGCCAGCGCGAGCTCGATCCGGCAGTAAGCAGTCGGGTCGTCGATGACCTGCTCGACAACGGGCATCCGCTGGGCGGACATCCCGACCGTGGACAGCACCGTGTAGGGCCGGCTCGCGTCGGGCGGGCGCTCGGAGATGCCGATCGACGGCCGCTGGCCCTGCGCGGCGTCCCAGTAGTGCGCGCCCGGCCCGAGGGTGCGCGTCAGGTGGGTGAGCGCGGCCTGCTGGAACTGGCCCCAGCCGGACGAGCGACTGACGCCACTGCCAGTAGTCCTTGGCCCGCTCGACGCGCGGCCCCAGGCCCTCAAGCGCGTCCTCGAGTGACCAGCCGAACGGCGTCTGGCCCATCACGTCACGGCAGTAACCGGGCATGCCACGGGCCATGCTCGACCAGCCGGGGATGACCGCGAGCAGCGTGCCGCGCTCCAGGATGGCCACGCCGTCGCCTTCCTCGAACCACAGCGCCTGCAGCGAGGCCGCGTCGAGCGGCGGCCTGCCGCGCGGGTGCTTGGTCCGCGCGGCGGGCATCAACGGTGCCTGCCCGTCGCGCAGGCGGCGGGCGTCGGACGCGTGCGGTGCCCGCACGTGGTTGGCGATCCAGGTAGAGGCGATCACTGATGTCTCGTCGTGCAGGTACGCGGCGGTGATGACGCCGTCGTATTCGACCGTTACTCGCCGGCTCCCGTACGGGCTCACGCTCTCGAGCAGCGTGGCCGGCTGCTGGGCGCCTTCCAGGCCAGACCGCATGATTGCCATATCATTACTATCTTCCGGATTGCCCTCCGCGATCAAGCCTGCACGTCCAGGTAAAATTGCCGGGTCAGGGATTCTCCCGGTGGTTCCGGGGGTCTCGTCCCCCCGTAGGGGGCATAACTCAGCAGAGCGGAGTCGCAGCCTCGTGTCTCGTCCACCGCGCCATCTCGCCGACCTTGAGCTGGCCGAGCGCCGCAAGGCCGTCGCCGACCTCGGCGAGCGGCCATTTCGCGCCGACCAGCTGTCCCGGCACTACTTCGGGCGCTACACCGACGCGGCGCGAGGACATGACCGACCTCCCGGTCGCGCTGCGCGAGGCGCTGGCCAGCGAGCTGCTGCCGAGGCTGCTGACCGAGGAGCGGACGCTGAGCGCCGACCGCGGCGCGACCCGCAAGACGGTGTGGCGCGCCCTGGACGGGGCGCTCGTCGAGTCCGTCCTGATGAAGTACACCGACCGCGTGACGATGTGCGTGTCGTCACAGGCAGGCTGCGGGATGGCCTGCCCGTTCTGCGCGACCGGGCAGGCCGGGCTGACCAGGAACCTGTCCACCGCCGAGATCGTCTCCCAGGTCGTCGCGGGCGAGCGCCTGCTCGCCCCCGGCGGCGGCCGGGTCTCCAACATCGTGTTCATGGGCATGGGCGAGCCACTCGCCAACTACAAGAACGTCGTCGCGGCCGTCCGCCGGATGACCGACCCGGTGCCGGCCGGACTGGGGATCTCGCAGCGCTCGGTGACCGTCTCCACCGTCGGGCTGGTGCCGGCGATCGGCAAGCTGGCGGCCGAGGGCCTGTCGGTGACGCTGGCCCTCTCCCTGCACGCGCCCGATGACGAGGCCAGGGACGAGCTCGTCCCGGTCAACCGCCGCTGGAAGGTCGCGGAGGTGCTCGACGCCGTCTGGGCCTACGCCGCGACGACCGGCAGGCGGGTCTCCATCGAGTACGCGCTCATCAGGGACGTCAACGACCAGGCCTGGCGCGCGGACCTGCTCGGCTCGCTGCTGGCCGGGCACCTGGCCCACGTCAACCTCATCCCGCTCAACCCGACGCCGGGTTCCCGGTGGACCGCGTCGCTGCCGGGCGTCCAGGAAGAGTTCGTCGCCAGGATCGCCGCCCACGGCGTGCCCGTCACGGTGCGCGACACGCGCGGCCGCGAGATCGACGGCGCGTGCGGCCAGCTGGCCGCGAGCGTCGCTCCCGGGGACCGCTCGGGCCGCCGCGTCGGCGCCGCCCGCCGCGCCCTCCCCCTCGTTACCAGGTAGCGGAGCCTGGGGCCCGGGGGGCTGGTGTACGCCCCGGAAAAGACTGCAAGATACTTCCCAGGTGATGTTCAAGCAACTGAGTCAGCGGCTGGCGGCACGGCGCCAGGCACTGGTATGGCGCGCGGTGCACTGGGGCTGGCAGGAGTTCCAGCGGGCGGGAACGATCACCGGCGACGACTCCCGCCGGGCGGGCGTTCCGGGAGTTCGGCCCGGGGTCGGTCATGGCCTTTCCGGCGGGCGCCGTCTACGGCGAGCACTGGATCACCGTGGGCGACGGCACCGTCATCGGGGCGCAAGTCACCATCTCGGCGGGCCTGGTCCCCGGCCAGGACCTCGGCCCGGACCCGGTACTGCGGATCGGCGACCGGTGCGTGATCGGCCGTGGCAGCCACATCGTCGCCCACGCCCACGTCACGATCGGCGATGACGTCTGGACCGGGCCCTACGTGTACATCACCGACCAGAACCACGGCTACGACGACCCCGACACGCCGATCGGGCGGCAGATGCCGGTCAACACCCCGGTCGAGATCGGGGCGGGGACATGGCTGGGAACCGGGACGATCGTGCTGCCCGGCGCGCGGATCGGCCGCAACGTGGTGGTCGCGGCCGGCTCGGTGGTGCGCGGCGAGGTGCCCGACTACTGCGTGGTGGCCGGGGTGCCCGCAAAGGTGGTACGGTCCCGGACGGAGGCGGGGTGGATCCGGCCCGGTGCCACCGTCGGCACCAGCGGCGGCTCCAGCGGACCGCAAGACCGCCGGCAACCGGTTAGCACCGTCGAGGCACGCCGCAGGCCGGCAGCATGAGGAGCGCGTCGTAGCGTCCAGCGCGACGCGCGCCGGCGGCACGGCATGAAAGGGGCAATGGCCGCATGACGACGCGCGCGAGTGCGCGCTATAGTGCCTTTGTCGGTTCGCAGGCGCGAGCGACGTTGCCAGGTGATAGCAATTTGCAGTTGGGGCGACGCGCAGTTCCGGTGAGCGTCCTCGGCTACGGGAACGCGGCACGGTCATGAACAGGCGAGGGGCGAAATGGCTGGCGATGGCCCGAGACGAAGAATCGCGTGCAGCCGATCCCGATCCCGATCCCGAGCGAACCCCGGGCAGCGCCCCTCCCGGCGCCCGGGACCGCGCGCGACGGCGCTGATCACGCTGGCGGCGTGCCTGGCCGTGACCGGCTACGCGTGCGCGCAGGCGGGCATCGATGGCGTGGCGGCCATTCGCGGCATGGTTGGCGGGCACCGGCAGCCGCCGAGTAATGGCGTCGTATCCGGGATCAAGTCGCTCGTCAGCTCGCCCGCGTTCGCCGCCGCGATGAGCAAGGCCGCCAGCGCCGCCGCGGCCTCCGGGGCCACGCGCGCGCCGTCCGTGCGGGACTGGGAGCATTGCCCGCCCGCGGCCGCCGCCTGCGCGGACCTGACGGAGCGCGTTCCCTGGCCCCGCCAGGACGGCGTGGCCGGCTACGGCCCGGTGCTGCCGTCGCCCGCTAGAGGCTGACGTGCGGGTGCGGCAGCCCGTGCGGCACGGCCTCATGCAGCAGGTAGGGCGGGACCAGCAGCCAGCCGCCCAGGGCTAGCGCGGCCACGCACGCCACGGCGAATAGCCCGACCCATACCCCGCCAGGCACGCCTGTCAGCCGCGCCAGCTGGTCGGCGTCCGAGGCAAGCGGCCGTCGCAGGCGCAGCGCGTCACGCCGCTGCCGCTGCAGTTCGAAGACGGGGCGGATCCCGCCGATCAGCAGGAACCACGCGGCCACGTAGCTGAACACGGACTGGACCATCGCCGAGGTGAAGTAGCTGACCGCGAAGACGGCCCCGGCGGTCGCGAGCACCGCCAGGACCCCGTAGGCGTTCCTGATCTCCAGGAACGTCGCCGCCAGCAGCACGAGCAGCAGCCACAGCATCGCCGTCACGTGGTCGGCGGCCAGCAGGAACGCCGCGCCGAGCCCAGCAGCGACGGCGAAATGTATCCCGCCGCCGCCGTGAGCACCATCCCCGGCCCGCTTCCCTTCCCGCGCGAGTAGGTCACTCCCGAGGTGTCGGCGTGCAGCCGGATTCCCTCCAGCTTCCGCCCGGTCAGCAGCGAGACGATGGCGTGCCCGCCCTCATGGGCGATCGTGATGGCGTTCCGCGCGATGTGCCAGCTCGTCCGGTTCCAGGTGATGACCAGGGCGGCCCCGGCGCAGGCGGCGACCTCCCATCCCGGCGGAACCGGCTGTACTCCGGACACACGATCCCATAGCTCGCTAACTATCCCGAGCGCAGACATGCCGCTAGGGTACGCGCTCGCGCGCGCTGTCACCCCCCAATGGACCAGCCTGCGCGGCACTCACCGCCCGCCGGGACCGTGGTGGTTATCGTGAGCCAATGATCGCGGTAATCGGAGAGGCGCTCATCGACCTCGTGGCCGACGCCAGCGGGTCGCTGTCGGCCCGGCCCGGCGGCGGCCCGTACAACACGGCCCGCACGATCGGGCGACTGGGCCTGGCGGTCACCTTCGCGGGCCGGCTCGCGGACGACTCCTTCGGGCGGCTGCTGCACGCGGGGCTGGCGGAGTCCGGCGTTACTGCCGGGATCTCCCGGCTCTCGGCCGCCCCCACCACGCTCGCGGTGGCGGGCATCGGCGCCGACGGGAGCGCGGAGTACCGGTTCTACCTGGACGGCACCTCGGCCGCCGACCTGGAGTACCGGGAACTGCTCGGCGCGCTCGGGCCGGGCCTGACCGCCGTGCACGTCGGAACGCTCGGCCTTGTCCTTGAGCCCATCGCGACCAGCATCTCCTGGCTGGCCACGGCCGGGCTGCCCCCCGGCGCGCTGCTGATGCTCGACCCGAACTGCCGGCCCGGCGCCATCAGCGCGCGGGCGACCTACCTGATCCGGCTGACCCGCCTGGTGGGCCGGGCCGACATCGTCAAGGCCTCGGCCGAGGATCTCGCCTACATCAGCCCGGGACAGTCCGCCGTGGACGCGGCGAGGGGCCTGCTGTCGGCCGGGGCACGCCTCGTGCTCGTCACCGACGGCCCCCGCCCGGCCCGGGCGTTCCTGGGCAGCGGAGATGTTCTCGCCGGGCAGGTGCCCGAGGTCGAGGTGGCCGACACGATCGGCGCGGGCGACGCCTTCGGCGGCGCGTTCCTTGCCTGGTGGACGGCGCACGGCCACGGCCGTCCCGGCCTGGCCGAGCCGCCGCTCGTGCAAGCCGCCCTCGACTTCGCCGCCCAGGTCGCCGCCCTGACCTGCACCCGCGTCGGCGCCGACCCGCCCCGAGCCGCCGAATTGCCGCAAGAATGGCGCATTCCGCAGCGAGCTCGGCGGGAAATACTATGAGTACGGTTACGACATGTCGCCCAGAGCGGTGTGCGAGATCCTGGAGGCGATAGTGGCTACGACTCACCGGCTCGGGGGCAAGTGGTGACCGTTTCCCCGGTCCTGCTCGCCATCAGTGACCTGCACGTGGGGTACCCACGGAACCGGGCGCTCCTTGAGCAGTTCCCGGCGGGCGGCCCGGGGGACTGGCTCATCGTCGCCGGGGACGTGGGGGAGCGCTTCGCCGACATCGAGTGGGCGCTTGGCCTGCTGGCCGGCCGGTACGACCGGGTCGTCTGGGTGCCGGGCAACCACGAGCTGTGGACGTCCCGCGCCGACACGCTCACCGCGCGGGGCGAGGACCGGTACCAGCGCCTGGTGGAGATGTGCCGGGGGATGGGCGTCATCACCCCGGAAGACCCGTACCCGACGTGGGACGGCGCAGGCGGGGCCGGTGACCGTCGCGCCGCTGTTCGTCGGATATGACTACTCGTTCCTCCCGGATGGCGCGACGACCAAGGAAGAGGGGCTCGCGGAAGCGATCAGGACCGGGATCGTCTGCAGTGACGAGTACCACCTGCACCATGACCCGTACCCGAGCCGCGAGGACTGGTGCTGGGCACGGGTCACGCGGACCGAGTCACGGCTGGCGGCCGAGCTTGACCCGGCCGTGCCCGCGGTGCTCGTGAACCATTATCCGCTGGTCCGCGAGCCGACCCGCATCCTGCGGTACCCGCAGTTCGCGCAGTGGTGCGGCACCACCAGGACCGCCGACTGGCACAAGCGCTTCAACGTCGCCGCCGTCGTCTACGGGCACCTGCACATCCCCCGCGTCACCTGGCACGACGGCGTCCGCTTCGAGGAGGTCTCGGTCGGTTACCCGCGCGAGTGGGAGCGGCGCAGGACCTGGCTCGGCACCGCCCGCCAGCCGGGACTGCCCTGGCAGGTCTGGCCGGCCACGACGCCGGTACCCACGCCGCCCGGGATCCCCGCCGGGCTGCGTGGGTGACCCGGGCCGCCCCTGTAACGCGCTGCCCGGGTAACCAGGCCGCCGCGCGAGAGGCCCGTCTCACGGCGTGACGCCGAACACGATCCGGTAGTTACACCGCCCCTTGCAGACGTACACGCTGGTCGCGTCGTCGTCGACGTAGGAGTAGGCGTACGGCTCGGCCTTCTTGAAGACCGCGGCGTAGTCGACCGGCCACTTGGCCGGGTCGCAGTCGGCCCGCGGCGACCACTGGCCGCGGCAGCAGTACTGGTCGGTGTCGAGCCGCGCGCAGGCGGAGATGCAGCCGACCACGCTGCCGCCGGCCTTGACCTGCAAGGCGCTCGGGCAGACGACCGGCTTGGTGCAGCCGGCCGGCACGCAGCCGTCTGGAGCTGATCTGGTCCTGGTCCGCGCTGCCGACCGGAGATGTTGATGTACATCGGCAGGTTGGAGCCGTCGACCATGCAGACGTCGTAGAAGTCCAGGCCGTCCCAGGCGTCGAAGTTGACCTCGGCGAGCGTCGCGGGGATCGTGCCCCAGCCCTTGCACTGGAACAGCCCGCCGCAGTCGCCGGTCTGGCAGTGACCGACGCCCGGCTGTTGAATGACGCAGCCGGTGCGGCCCCAGAACCGGGTGTTCAGGTTGTTCGGCGTGGTGATCGTGACGCTCTGCCCGACGCGCAAGCACCCAGCCGGTGGCGGCCAGCGGCGTGCTCGCGTTGGGCGCGGCGGCGACCCAGATCGTCTGGCTCGTCTTGTTGACGAAGGTCACCAGGCGCGTCGGCGGCCCCCGGACGTGAGCGTGGCCCGGCGGCCGCCGGAGGAGGATGCCGCGGAACCGGGGACGACGTCGAGGCGGACGGCGTCGCCGAGGCGCTGCGGCCGCGCCGGCGTGGCCGACGGGCGCTAGCGGTGGCCGCGGCCGCGTGGCGCCGGCGTGGCCTGGCACCGCCGTCGATCGCCGGCGCCGCGGCGTGGATGGCCGTGCGCGGCCGGCGCGCCGGGCATCGTCCCGCGCCGGCGCGCTCGTGGCAGGCGCCGCCGCAGCACGCGGCCGTGATGACCGCCAGCGGCCAGCCGCCGCGAGGGCAAGCGCGAGCCGCGTCGCCCGCCGGCCCGCCGCCGTGTCCGTCTGCCGAACATCACCCGGGTCTCCCTGCCGTCGTCATGACGCTCCCGACCGGAGACCGCGCGGACGCAGTGCCGGATAACGGAAAGCTGCGTGAGAAAGCTCCGGAAAGTTTCCGTTATCCGACGCCGCAGCGTGGTCGTCTCCTAGTAAGAGTGGAACTGGAGAAGGAGGACGCGTGATGCGAACGCCCCGAGAGGCCGAGCCGGCGATCGCGTCGTGCTCGCCGCCGCGCGCGGGGAGCGCGACCGCGCTCGACGACCTGGTCTCGTCGCTACATGCCGCTGGTCTACAACATCGTCGGCCGGGCCATGAACGGGCACCCGGACGTCGACGACGTGGTGCAGGAGACCATGATCCGCGTCGATCCGCGGCATCGGCGACCTGCGTGACCCGCAGGCGTTCCGGTCCTGGCTGGTCGCGATCGCGATCAGGCAGGTGCGCGACTCCTACCGGGACCGGCTGGCGCAGCCGCCCCCGGTCGCGGACCCGGCCACCGAACTGGCCGGGCCCGGACTTCGCCGACCTGACCATCGACCGGCTCGGCCTGTCCGGCCAGCGGCGCGAGACGGCCGAGGCGACCCGCTGGCTCGATGACGAGGACAGGCGCGCTGCTCGCGCTGTGGTGGCAGGAGGCGGCCGGGACGCTCGACCGGGCCGACCTGGCCAGGCCGCTCGGGCTGCCCCGCGCACGTCGCCGTCCGCGTCGCGCGGATGAAGGAACGGCTCGTCACCTCCCGCACGGTGGTCCGCGCGCTGCGCCAGGTCGCCGCCCTGCCCGCGGCTCGCCGGCCGATCACGGCCGGGTGGGACGGCGAGCCGAGCCCGCTGTGGCGCAAGCGGCTGGCCCGGCACGTCCGGGACTGCCCGTGGTGCCTGGCCGACACCGACGAGATGGTCCCGGCCGAGCGGCTGCTCGGCGGCCTGCCGCTGGTGCGGTGCCGGCCGCTGCTGTCCCGGCGGCGCTGTCGGCGGTCACGGCGCCGGCGCCGCGCCGCCAGCGCCGGCATGGCCGCCCGCGGGCGGCCCGGCCGGGGCACGGTCGGCCACGGCGCGCCCGGCCGCCCGGCACGCCCGGCCGCCACGCGCGCCTGCTGCACCAAGGCCGCCGCCTCCGCCCAGCCGAAGCTGATCGCGGCGTCGGTCGCGCTCGCGACCTGCGCGGCCGGCGGGACGTTCGCGGCCGCCCACGCGCTCAAGCCATCGGCCGCCGCGCCGACCGCCGCCGTGACGCCCGCCGCCGTGACGCCCGCGGCGCGCGAGTACCCGCCCGGCCCCGGTCGCCTCGCCGTCGGCAACGCACCGGCCGAAGCCGAGCCCACGCCCAACGCCCACCGCCGACGCCCCGCGCCGGCCGCCGTGACGACAGCCAGCGCAAGGGCGTGAGCACCTGGAACTTCACCGGCGTCAACGAGGCGCTCGCCGAGTCCGGCGCCTCCTGGTACTACAACTGGGGCGCCGACCCCGAACGGCATCACGGCCCCGTCGAGCGCGAGCTTCGTCCCGATGATCTGGGGCGCGGCCAGCGTCACGGCCGCGACGCTGAGCGAGGTCAAGCAGCGAGGGGGACGTCCTGCTCGGCTTCAACGAGCCGGACCTGGGCAGCCAGGCCAACATGACCGTGCCAGCAGGCACTCAGCCTGTGGCCGAAGCTGATGGCGACCGGCATGACGCTGGGCAGCCCCGCCGTGGCCTCCAACGCCGCCACGCCGGGCGGCTGGCTCGACCAGTTCATGCAGGGCGCCAAGGCCCGCGGCTACCGGGTCAACTTCATCACCGTGCACTGGTACGGCGGCGACTTCGACACCGGTCCGGCCGTCAGCGAGCTGCAGAGCTACCTGCAGGCCATCTACGACCGGTACCACCTGCCGATCTGGCTGACCGAGTTCGCCCTCACCAACTACGCGGCGGTCGACCCCGACGTTCCCGACGCGAGGCGCAGCAGGCCGCGTTCCTGACGGCGGCGACGACCATGCTCGACGGGCTGCCCTACGTGCAGCGCTACGCCTGGTTCGCGCTGCCCGTCTCGGCCGGCAGCGGCACGACCGGCCTGTTCGGCGCCGGGGCAGTCGCGACCGTGGTCGGAAAGGCCTACGAAGCAGCCGGGAAGTCCGGCTAGCCGCCGCGCCTAGGGGGCCAGGGAACCCTTGACGTGGCGTGCCCGAATTCCGCCCCCCAAGTGTCGGGCACGCCACCGCTCGCCTCGCGGCAACACCCCCCGTTCACCCCCGCGAGGCGAGCACCGGGGCGGGCGCCTCCTGCGGCGCCCGCCCCGGCCCATGTAACGACCCGTTCCCGGCGGCCAACGCCCGTTCCGGCGCTGCCGATGCGCGCCCCGCGCCCGTTGGCGGTGCTGGTGTGGTGAGTTCCCCCGCCCGTTGGCGGTGCTGGGCGTCTCATACGACACCGCCACCGCCAGCGGGCGGAGCCTTCGCCCCGGCGCTACCGCCAGCGGGCGCGACTCCCGGCAGCGGGCGCGCCCCACCCCGACTTGGGTCACTCTTTCGCCTTGAGTGATCCGTCACGGCTCGGACCTGGAACTTTGCCGCTCACGGCGATCAGGATTGCGCACTAGACGCGGCTGGCGGGGCAGCGAGCGGCCGCCCCGCGGCCGCCGCTGGCATGACGGCCGCCAGTCATCGCCTAGCCCGTGCCCGGCTAGCCCCCCGAGGCGACTTCGCACACTCTACGGACACTTCTTCCGGAGATATGCCCGAAATGTCCATACGGGAAGTGTGCGAAGTTCCCGGGCGGGTGCCGCTGTGGCTGAAGTGGCCCGGCCGGGACGCGGAGTGCCGTCGCGGCACCGGGGGCCACGGCCGGGGCTGACCGCTCCGCGGCACGGAGGTGCGCACTAGGCTGAGCCAGCTCCGGTTTTTCGCCCCACCGCTACCGCCAGCGGGCACCCAATGTGCCCCCGGCACGAACTACTGGTCGTGCTCCTCGTTCAGCTCGCCAGGAACCTCGGCGGGCATAAAGCCGCCGTGCATGACGTCGGGGGTGAGGTACGGCTGGAGGTCGTCCAGTTCCTTAATGACCCGGCGCAGTCGCCCCTGAATATCCTGAACCCATTCCAGCACCATTCGATCGGGTGCCGGAGCGCCGGAATCCTGGGGCACTCGCTGGTTGAACCTATTGTCCAGGAAGCTAGCCGGCCGCCGTATCCCGACGGACAGCGAATTCAGCGTCGCCGAATTATAGTTCTCCTTTACGCGGTGCATTATCTTGCGAATAGTGGAAGGCGCGACCCCCGTCTTCTCGGCTAGCTCCTTCTGGCTCAGGCCAGCGGCTGACATGCCCTCTTCCAGGGCCTCGCCGAGTGCGTCCCAGTCCTTCGCCACCCATTCCTCCGCGTCCCGCGTCAGTGCACAGGCTAGCGGATCGCGGCCTTTGGCGGGCCGCGCCGGCGTTATCACCGCCACCCGGAAGCGATATCGCTTAAATAAGCGCCTGGCGCTTATAAACGCCATTTTCAAAGTTGCCGATCTCCTGAATGATCTTCTCTAGTCGACTAGTATCGCGTCTGGGCGGCTAGGTTCCGCCGGCAAATGCCCCTCGATTCACGAGACGAAAGCAGGCCGAGATGCCTCAAGGCGACGTCGCAGCTTGTGGGCGCAACAAGGTGACACTGGCGAGGCGGGGCGTGGGCGCCGCAGCCTCCGGAAGCGGCGCGCCGGGGACCGCGACGCCGGGCAGTGGCGACGCCGGGCAGTGCGACGTGGTGAGCCTCGACCTGGCGCTCGCCCTGCAGGGAGCCGCCCTGGCCGGGCAGGCGTTCCAGTTCATCCTGGAGGCGACCTGGCGAAAGCAGGACCGCCGCGACCACTCAATCCGCCGAGACCAGCCAGCCGGCCGAAACCGAGATGACCACCCCAGCTACCGTGACCACCCCAGCTACCGTGACAGCAGAGGCCGCAACCGCCGCAAAATTCTCACCTGCCGCAACGCTCCGCCCGGCCCGCGCGGCACCTGCTGTCCCTCGCCTCACAGCTGCCCCAGACAGGCGGGCGGGCACCGTCGACCTGGCTGCCCGCAGATCGCTCCCCCGTGGCATCGCGAGTGCCAGCAGCGGGCGGCGTCCGCGCGAGCGTACGGCAGCTGGCGGCGCATCGCGCGTCGCGGCCGGCACCGCCGCTGAGCCTCGTTCGCCGCGCCGGACGCTTGCCGGAAGAGTTTTCCCATCAGGGCCGGACAAGTCTACGTGACCGGAAAAGTCTTCGATATAAATGACTACCGCTGCCAACGCGCACGGGGCAAGCGGCAACACGCAAGCACGTCAAGCCTGCGCGTGCCCCCGCCCATCCCGGCCGATGCCGTCAGCGGGAGTCAAGCTTCCATTCCCAGAGCATTTCCCTGGTATGCCGCCGTGCCAGCGAAACGGCCGAGGGCAGCGCCCCGAGCGGGCATGGCAAAATAAGCCGAAGCGCTATCCATATTATGATTCCCGCCTCCCGAATTGCCTCACCTGTGAGTGTCTTGCCCACCACAATGCCGCGCCGCGGTTACCCTCGTAAGCGGTACCCGCATTTCCCTTCTGGGACAATTTCCGGCCGCCCTCGGACATGGCTGGACCGGCGGAATGGAGTGGACGGATATGACGCAAGCCGGCGGGGTCAGCCCGCTGAAGCTGTTCGGCTCGATGCTCGCCTTCTTCCGCGAGCGGGCGGGCCTGACCCCCGAGCAGCCCGGGGCGCTGGTGCACGTGTCGGGCTCGCTGATCCGCAAGGTCGAGGCCGGCCACTGGACCGCCAGCGAGCAGCTCGTCACCGCCTGCGAGGCGATCGGCGACCTGCACTGCGACGGCGCCCTCCGCGCGCTCTTCAAGAACATGCGCGACTACATGAAGACCGGAGTCTTCCCCGGCTGGTTCGCCGGCTGGCCAGGAAAGGAAGCAGGAGCGGTACGGCTGCGTTCCTTCCAACCGGTTGTCCTGCCCGGCCTGGTGCGAATGCCCCTTAGCTTAGGTTTGTGCTGGTCAGTGGCTTGTCTGGCCATTGGAAGGGGGTGCGGTCCCAGGATGGCCGGAATTCGGCCGCCGCCAGTCCTGGGCGCCCTGCCACCCAGATGGCCACCCGTAGGCGGTATCGCTGCGGCAAAAACGCGCACCCGATGCCGCCATCGAACAGCTGTGAGACGTCCGATTCCGCCAACGGGTGCGGGATCCCGCACCAGCAACGCCGCCAACGGGTGGCAGGCCGCCATCACAACGGCATCCCACCGCTCCGACACCTCGCGGCCCGAGTGCTCAACGTGGCCGGTGATAACCCAGTGGCTTATAAGCTAAGCGGCATTGGGCCTGGTGCAGACAGAGGCATACGCCCGCGCCCTTATCTCGGCCCGCGTTGGCATAACCGCAGACAAGGTGGACGAGGAGGTCGCTGCCCGGCTCGCTCGGCAGTCGATTCTCGACCGCGACGGCCCGCCCGTACTCTGGATCTCGGCGTGGCGAAGTCGCAGGCCCGTCGCGGCCCGCAGCCATCGCTACTCGCCGGTAGCAGTGTTGTTCTCCGCGATAATCGCCGATATCTACACTGCTACCGACCGGTAGCCCCACACCAGGGTTCCCGCTAGGCGTTCGCCAGGCGCTTGGACCTGGTTAGGCCGGGAGGTCGTGGACGGACGCCGGGGTGTCGAGGACCCGGTGGCAGCCGACCGCGCGCAGCGGGCCGGTGAGCGTGAACGTGGCGGCCAGCGGCAGGCTGTCCGACGCGCCGCCGATGGCGACCTGGATGTCGCCCGGCTCGACGATCTGCTTGCCCGACAGGCCGGTGAACGAGGTCCGGTCGGCGTGCAGCCGGAACGCCACCCGCCGCGCCTCGCCCGGCGCGAGCGGTACCCGGGCGAACCCGGCAAGCCAGCGGACCGGCCGCACGACCTGGGACACGGGGTCGGTCAGGTACAACTGGACGACCTCGGTGCCCGCGACGTCGCCGGCGTTCCGGACGGTGCAGGAGATCTCGACGGCACCGTCGGTCGGCACCTCATGCGCCGACAGCTCCAGGCCCGAGTACTCGAAGCTGGTGTAGGAAAGCCCGTGCCCGAAGGCGAACAGCGGGGTCGGGTCGACCGAGCTGCCGTCATGCCGCTCCGCGTTGCGGGTCCGCAGGTAGGTCGATGGCTGCTCGCTGGCGGCACGGGGAACCTCGACCGGCAGCTTGCCGCTGGGGGTGACCCGCCCGGTGAGCACGCCGGCGATCGCGTTCCCGCCCTCCTCGCCCGGGAAGAACGCCTGGACGATCGCGGCGAGCCGGCCCGCCAGGCCGCCGAGCGCGTACGGGCGGCCGGTGACGAGCACCGCCACGACGGGCGTGCCGGTGCCCGCCAGGGCGCGCAGCAGGTCCTCCTGCACGCCGGGCAGCGTGAGGTCCGCGATGTCGCACCCCTCGCCGGAGGTGCCGTGCCCGAACAGGCCGGCCTCATCGCCGACCACCGCGATGACCACGTCGGCCTCGCGGGCGGCGGCCACGGCGGCGGCGATGCCGGAGGTGTCGTCGCCGAGCACGTCGCAGCCGCGGGTGTAGGTGACGCCAGAGCGCTCCTCGCGCAGCGCCCCGAGCAGGGTGGTGACCGCGACGCCCGCGCCGTCCATTCCCCCCGGGACCCGGTCTCCGAGGTGCCGGGGCATGCTGTAGCAGCCGAAGAACGCCAGCTCGTCGTCGGCCAGCGGGCCGACGACCGCGATCTTCGCCGGTCTCGCGACCGGGAGGACGCCGTCGTTGGCCAGCAGGACGACGGACTCCTCGGCCAGGCGGCGGGCGATGGCGCGCTGGGCCGGCGAGTCGAGATCGGGCGCGCTGCATCGCGGGGACCGGGACCCAGCCGGGATCGAGCATGCCGAGGCTGATCTTCTGCGCGAGGACACGGGCGACCGCCCGGTCAACGTGCTCGACGGGGACGTCGCCGGCCAGGACGGCCGTCAGCAGCGGCGCGCCGAAGCAGCGGAAGTTGGGCAGCTCGACGTCCAGCCCGGCGGCCAGCGCCAGCCGCGCGGCGTCGGCGGGGGAGGCGGCCACCGCGTGCTGCAGTTCCAGGAAGGAGACGGCGAAGTAGTCCGACACGACCAGCCCGTCGAAGCCGAGCTCATCCCGCAGCAGCGTCGTGAGCAGGTGCTTGTCCGCCGCTCGCGGGCACGCCGTCGATCTCGACGTAAGTCGGCATCACGGACCGGGCGTCGCTGAGCTTGAGGGCCATCTCGAACGGCACGAGCATGACGTCCCTGAGCTCACGCGGCCCCATGGAGACCGGGGCCATGTTGCGCCCGGCGCGGCTGGCGGAGTAGCCGACGAAGTGCTTGAGCGTGGCCTGCACGCCGGCCTCCTGCAGCCCGGCCACGTACGCGCTGCCGACGGTGCCGACGAGGTAGGGGTCCTCGCCGATCGTCTCCTCGGTGCGGCCCCAGCGCGGGTCACGGGAGACCTCGAGCACCGGGGCGAGGCCCTGGTGGATGCCGAGCGCGTGCATCGTGGAGCCGAATGACCGGGCCATCTCCTGCACCAGCGCCGGGTCGAAGGACGCGCCCCAGGCCAGTGGCGTCGGGAAGATCGTGGCGGTCCAGGCGGCGAAGCCGGTCAGGCACTCCTCGTGCGCGACCGCGGGGATCCCGAACCGGCTGGCCGACACGATGCGGGCCTGCAGGCTCGCGAGGGCCTGCAGGCCGGCCGACGGCGGCACCGGCCGGGTGCCGAACACCCGGGTCAGCTGGCCGAGCCCGTGCTTGATCAGCTCCTCAAGCGGCGGCGGCTCGTCGTCGAAGAACTGGTCCTGCATCGGGGCGACGCCGTCTCCCTCGCCGGACGAGCCTACCCAGGCGCTGCCGAGCTGCGCGAGCTTCTCCTCGATCGTCATGCGGTACAGGAGGTCCGCCACTCGCTCGGCGACCGGTAGCGCGGGATCTCGCCAGGGGCTGCTGGTCGCCTCCGTGGTCGGCTCAACTGAAGTGGTCGGCTCAACTGAATGGGTCACTTCACGATCCTCCCGGGAGCAGCAGTCGACTCCCGTACGACGAGTTCGGTGGAGAGCTCCACCCGGGTCGATGGCAGTGGCTTGTCGTCGATGAGGTCGCCCAGCATCTGGGCCGCGACGCTGCCCATCTCGGTCAGTGGCTGCCGGACGGTGGTGATGGGGGGCGAGGCCCAGCGGGTCACCGGCAGGTCATCGAAGCCGACGACGCTGAGATCCTGCGGTATCCGCAGGCCGCGGATGCGCGCGGCTTCGTAGACACCGAAAGCCTGCTGGTCGCTGCCGGCGAAGATGGCGGTCGGCGGCTCGGGCCGGTCGAGCAGCTCCGCGGCGCGGGCGAAGCCGCCCTCGTGAGTGAAGTCGCCGTAGCGCACGAGCGCGGAATCATAGCCAATGCCGGACCGGTCGAGGGCCGACCGGTATCCGTCCAGGCGGGCCAGGCTGCACAACATATCAACGGGACCGGTAATCGCGGCAATCCGCCGGTGCCCCAGCTCAAGCAGGTGATCGGTGGCCGCGATGCCCCCGGCCCAGTTGGTGGCCCCGACGCTGGGAATGTCGGCGGGCGGCGCGTTGGAAGGGTCGATGACAACGAGCGGGATGGCGGCGCTGCGCAGCTGGGTGACGTGCCCCTCGGTCAGCGTGGAGGTCACCAGGATCACGCCGCCCGAGTCGTGGCTGGCCACGGCGGAGGTCCAGCTCGCCGGGCGGGCGCTGCCGTGCCGCACCGACGAGACGGCGACCCCGGTCTCATGCGAGGCACCCCACTCCTCCACGCCGCGCAAGATCTCCACCGCCCACGGGCTGTCCAGGCCCGCGAGCACGAGGTCAATGAGGCCGGCCCGCCGGTGCCGCCGGGGGCCGGGCCGCGCGTAGTTGTACTCGTCGAGGAGCCGCTCTACCCGGGCGCGCGTCTCCGGCGCGACATCCGGGCGGCCGTTGACGACCTTGGACACGGTGGGCAAGGAAACGCCGGCCGCGGCGGCGATAGCGGCCAGCGTCGTCTTTCGCTCAAGTACCCGGCTGCCGTCGCGGAGCCGAATGGTCCCGTCCTGTCGCTGACGCGCGGCTGGGTCGTCCTGAGGGCGCACAGGGCCCACCTTCCTGCCAAGTTCTTCCCGACAGATTTCCGAAAGTTTCGGATTGCAGCGCGGTGCCGGGGACGCGCCGTCCAAGATGCATCGTACGTGAAACGGGTGATCTAGGGAATCACCCAACGGGGCCATCGCAGCCGTCTGCCTTGGCTTTGCGGTAATCAGGGGCGGTCGGCGCCCTGGTTGATCCCGATTGGGTCGCAGTCCGCGAAAATGTCGGTAACAGCCCGGAAACCAGGGGTTGACCTTGATCTGGCGCGAACCTACGATGACCACACCATCGAAAGTAACGCTAGAAACTTTCGGCAATATCTCGGCTGGTCCGGGCAGGGGGGCCTCCCTCGACCGGTCCGGTCTCGCCGCTATCGCCAACCCCTTGGGGAGATGAGCCTTTAAATGATGAGAAGACGGGCTGTCGCGGCCGTCGTGGCAGCGGCAGCCACGAGCCTCGTGCTCGCCGCCTGCAGCAGCGGCGGTTCGAGCAGCAGCACTAGCACCAACGCCTCAAGCTCTAGTTCAAGCTCCAAGGTCACCCTGACCTGGTGGAACAACGCGAACACGCAACCTCTGCTCGGCGTATTCACGAATATCATCAAGACGTTCGAAGCGTCCAACCCTGGCATCACAATCCAGAACGTCCCGCTCCAGAACGAGCAGTTCAAGACCAAGATCACGCCCGCCTTGCGCGGCAGCGCCCCGCCGGACATCTTCCAGCAGTGGGGCAGCGGCGGCCAGGCGACCCAGGTCAAGACCGGCAAGCTGGCCAACATCTCCCCGCAAGTCTCCAGCTGGGTCGGGCAGCTCGGCACTGCGGCCAAGGCGTGGCAGACCAACGGGCAGTGGTACGGCATCCCGTATGACCTGCACGTGGTCGGCTTCTGGTACAACAAGAAGCTGTTCACCAAGGCGGGCATCACCACCCCGCCCACCACGATCCCCCAGCTTGAGTCGGACGACGCCAAGCTGCGGGCGGCGGGCATCGCGCCGATCGGCATCGGCTCCAAGGACGGCTGGCCGGACGCCTTCTACTGGGAGTACTTCGCCCTCCGCGAATGCTCGCAGTCGACCATCACGCAGGCCATGACGAACGTCAACCTGAGCGACGCGTGCTTCACCAAGGCATCCGCTGACCTCGACAACTTCGTCAAGACCAACCCGTTCCAGACCGGCTTCCAGGCCACCCCGGCTCAGTCGGTGCCGAACAGCTCGGTGGGGCTGCTCGCCAACGGCAAGGTCGCGATGGAGCTTCCAAGGCGACTGGGACCCCGCCGCCGGCGCGGGCCTCACCTCCGACAAGAACTGGACCAACGAGCTTGGGTGGTTCCCCTTCCCGGCCGTTCCGGGCGGGGCCGGCGACCCGAGCGCGGTCCTCGGCGGCGGTGACGGCTACTCCTGCACCACGGCCGCGGCCGAGCCGGCCTGCGCGGAGTTCCTGCAGTACCTGACCACTCCCGCTGTCCAGGCGCAGATTGTCGGCGCCGGAGCCGGCCTGCCGTCGAACCCGGCGGCCAATAGCTCGCTCGCCGTGCCAGGAGAGAAGGACGCCTCGGCGGCCAACTCGAAGGCCACGTACGTCCAGGTGTACTTCGACACCGCGCTGCCGACCACGCCAGGCCAGAACCTGGACAACGCGGTGGCGAAGTGGTTCTCCAGCCCGGACGCTACCGGGGCGGGCATCATCTCCTCGGTCCAGGCCCCGTGATATGACGCGAGGCACGGCTAACGCCGGGCTGAGCGGCCCGGCCGTGACGGCGCAAGCCGTCGCGGCCGGGCCGCGCGTTGCCCGGCCTTCCAACTGGTGGCATCGGCACCGTCGGCAGCTTCGCAAGACGGGGGAGCTGAGCTTCCTCCTCACCCCGGGACTGTTGCTGTTCATCATCTTCGTCCTGGGGCCGATCGCGGTCGGCATCTACTACAGCCTCTATAACTGGAACGGGTACGGGCCGGTCACCGACTTCGTCGGCCTGAAGAACTACACGTATGCCTTCCGGTCGAGCGACTTCCAGGCGGCGATCGAGCACACCGTCATCTTGACCGTGCTGGCGCTGGTCATCCAGGGGCCGCTCGCCCTGGGCATCGCGCTGCTGCTGAACCGCAAGTTCCGCGGCCGCGCGTTCATGCGGCTGGTGATCTTCGCCCCATACGTCCTGCCGCCGGCCGTCACGGCCGTCATGTGGTCGCTGCTGCTGCAACCGGATGGCTTCGTCGACCAGGTGTTCAAGTCGTTCGGGCTGGGCGGGCTGATCCAGCTGTGGCTGGCCAACACGCACATCGTGTTGTACACCAACTTTGTGGTGCTCACCTGGCAGTACCTAGGCTTCGGCATCGTGCTGCTGATGGCCGGCCTGCAGGGCATCCCGAACGAGCTCAAGGAGGCCGCCGCTATTGACGGCGCCACCTCGTGGGAGGTCACCCGGCGGATCACGCTGCCGCTGCTCGGGCCGACGATCCGGATCTGGGTCTTCATCACCGTCATCGGCTCGCTGCAGGTCTTCGACATCATCTGGCTGATGACCCAGGGCGGCCCGGCGGGCGCGTCCGACTCGATGGCGACGTACATGTACCGCACCGGGTTCCAGAACCAGGCGTTCGGGTACGGCACCGCGGTCTCCATCATCATGTTCGTCATCTGCCTCGTGTTCTGCCTCGTGTACCAGCGGTTCGCGCTGCGCCGGGACACGGCGGGCGCCTTGACCAGGGCGGTGGTATGACATGGCCGCGCCAGCCATGACGGGCGGGTTCCACGCCACCAGAAGGTGGACGACCATGCCCGCCACCTACCTGGTGTCGATAGTGATCCTGGGGATCACGGTGGCCCCGCTGCTGTTCGTGTTCCTGGACGGGGCACGCAGCACCGCGCAGATAAGCGCGAACTCAACCGCGCTGCCCAGCCCCTGGGTCTGGTCGAACTATGGATCGATCTTGACCAGCGCGCCATTCTGGCAGTTCCTGGGGAACAGCGCGCTGATCGCCACGGTCGCGACCGTGCTGGCGGTGGGGCTGGGGTCGATGGCGGCGTTCGCGCTGGCCCGGTACGACTTCCGCGGCCGGGAGTTCTACTACACGCTGTTCATCACCGGGCTGCTGTTCCCCCTCGTGATAGCGGCGCTGCCGCTGTTCGGGCTGCTGCAGGACATCCACCTGCTGGACAACTGGGCCGGGGTGGCGCTGCCCGAGGCGGCGTTCGCGCTGCCGATCACGATGCTCATCCTGCGCCCCTTCATGCGCGCCATCCCGGGCGACCTGGAGGACGCGGCGCTCGTCGACGGCGCCGGCCGGCTCCGGTTCTTCGTGCGGATCCTGATCCCGCTGTGCAAGCCGGCCCTGGTCACGGTGTCGCTGCTGGCGTTCGTCACGAGCTGGAACCAGTTCCTGCTCCCGCTGCTCGTCTTCACCACGCAGTCGCACTTCACCCTGCCGGTCGGCGTCTCCACCTATCAGGCCACGTACTCATCGAACACGTCGCTCATCCTGGCGTTCACCATGCTGGCGGCGGCGCCCGCCCTGGCCGTGTTCGTCTTCGCCGAGCGGTACCTCGTCGCGGGGGCGGCTGGCGCGGTCAAGGGATGAGAGGGTAGACACGATAGGGAAGGGAGTTATACATGAGTACAGGTAAGTACGTGCCGTCGCGAGACGATCACTTCTCGTTCGGCATCTGGACGGTGGGGTGGCAGGGCACGGACGTGTTCGGCACGGCGGTACGCCCGCCCATGGCGGCCGACCGCGCGGTGCGCAAGCTCGCGGAGCTCGGCGCCTACGGCGTCAACTTCCACGACAACGACGTGTTCGACTTCGCCGCCTCGGCCGCGGAGCGCGAGGAGAAGATCGCGGCGTTCCGCAAGGCGCTGGAGGAGACCGGCCTCGTCGTCACCACGGCGACGACGAACCTGTTCGGTCACCCGATGTTCAAGGACGGCGCGTTCACCGCGAACGAGCGCGACGTGCGCCGGTTCGCCCTGGCCAAGGTGATGCGCAACCTCGACCTGGCGGCCGAGCTCGGCGCCAAGATATACGTGTTCTGGGGCGGCAGGGAGGGCGCCGAATCCGGCGGGGCCAAGGACATCCGGGCCGCGCTCGACCGGTATGCCGAGGGCCTGAACCTGCTGTCTCAGTACGTGCTCGACCAGGGTTACCAGATCAGGTTCGCGATCGAGCCGAAGCCGAACGAGCCGCGCGGCGACATCCTCCTGCCGACGCTCGGGCACGCCATCGCGTTCATCAACGAGCTGGAGCACCCGGACCTCGTCGGGGTCAACCCGGAAGTCGGGCACGAGGAGATGGCGGGCCTCAACTACGCGCACGGGATCGCCCAGGCGCTGTGGCACGGCAAGCTGTACCACATCGACCTGAACGGGCAGAACGGCCCGCGCTACGACCAGGACCTGCGGTTCGGGGCGGGCAACGCGCGCGGCGCGTTCTGGGTGGTCGACGCGCTGCTGCAGGGCGGCTACGACGGCCCGGTGCACTTCGACTACAAGCCGCCGCGGACCGAGGACGACAACGGCGTCTGGGCATCGGCCGCCGCCTGCATGCGCAACTACCTGATCCTGAAGGAGAAGGCGCTGGCGTTCCGCGCCGACCCCGAGGTCCAGGCGGCGCTGGAGGCCGCCCGGGTCGCCGAGCTGGCGGTGCCGACGCTCGCCCCCGGCGAGAGCTGGCGCGACGTGCGCGACGTCAGCGTGGATGCCGACGCCCTCGGCACCCGCGGCATGGCCTACGAGCACCTCGACCAGCTCGCCCTGGAGCACCTCTACGGCGTGCGCTAATCCCGCCCCCCCTGCCCCCGGCCCGGGGGCAGGGGCAGGGGCGAGAGCACCCGCTGGCGGTAGCGGTGTTCCTGGATCCGGCACCCGCTGCCGCCTGCCGCCAGCGGGTGCCTGACAGCCCACCGAGAACCCGGTCAATCGCGCGTTGCGCCAATTCCCGTGAGTGTTTCGAAATAAGGCCGCGTTGCGGCGAGTCGCGCGCCTCAATCCGCTATCGTGCCTCGCTTGTGCTCCGGTGCCCCGTCGGACGGCGGCGATGGCGGAGCCAGTTGCACATGGTCGTCCATCGTCATCGGGCCTAAATGATTTACACTGTGGGGGCGGGCATCGGGCACCCCCGAAGTCTGAATCAGTTAGGCCCGTTGACCGCTGCCGGCTAACGATGACCACCAGCGACACAGGCCACGCAAATGCGGCAAATCGGGCATAACGATCCGCTTCCGCAACAACGCCGAGAACACGCCTTGATTCGGGACGCTTACCCCAGCAGGTCGATCGCCCGTTCCACCTCCTGCGCGAGGAGGCCGGTCGCGCGCTTGGCTTGCCGCCGCCAGCCAGGGGACAGCCGGCGGGCCAGCAAGCGTTCCTTAATGGATCGGGTGGGTGATCGGCGGGGTGTACGTGCGCACCCGGTGCGGGGCGCCGTGGGCCGCGAGGGCCAGCTGGGACTGCAGGGAGAAGAAAGCCTGCTTGGGGTTCTGGTTGACGTCGTAGATCGTCGCGTAGCCCTCGCCGATGAAGAAGGGCGGGCACCCAGGAGTCCGAGTCGGTGAAGCCCCAGACCGTGAACGAGATGGCCTCGGGGACCGCCAGGACGGCCTTGAGCATCTCCTCGTACTCAAAGGGGTGGGCGAACAGCGCCAGGTTGCTGGTTGGCACCTGGGCGGTGGCGTTGTTGACGAAGGTGCGCACGTCGGCCTCGGTGATCGCGACCTTCAGGCCCAGGCTGGCGAAGTGCTCGAGGTCCTGCCGCAGCAGCTGCGGGCTCCAGCCGTACTGGGTGTCCAGGTGGCCCTGGTTGCCGACGCCGTGTGATCGGGATGCCGTCGTCCAGCAGCCCCTGCACGAGGGCGAACGCGGCGTTGTGCTTGGCGTTGCTGCCGTCCTCGCCACCGATGTTGTAGTCGTTGTAGAAGAGCAGCGCGTTCCGGTCGGCCTCGTGGGCCCACTTGAAGGCGAGCGGGATGCACTCAGGCCCGGCGTTGACGATCCACCAGTTATTCGGGTCAACCTGGGACGGGTTGGAGTCGGTGAGGAACTCGTTGCACACGTCCCACTGCCAGATGCGGCCGCGGAAGCGGCCCACCTCGGTGAAGATGTGCTTCTGCAGCAGGTCCAGGAGCTGGGTCTTGGTGTAGAGGCCATTCGCCACGTTGGTGGTCAGCCAGTCGGGGAGCTGGTTGTGCCAGCACAGCGTGTGGCCACGGACGAGCGCGTGATTGGCGTCGGCGAAGTTGATGAGGTTGTCCGCCCCGCGACCAGTCGAATACGCCCTGCTCGGGCTCGACGACCTGCCACTTCATCTCGTTGCCTGGGGTGTACACGTTGAACTGCTCGCACGCGATGGCGTTCCAGGCGGGGGTGTTGATGTCCTGCGGAATAATCGCGCTGCCAATTCGCAGGCCGATCTTCGCGGCGAGGTCGCGCAGCGACGCGTCCTCGTTAAGCGCGGCTGGCTGCCGGAGCGGAGCCTTGGTCGCGGCGTTGGCGGTGCCCGCCCCGCCGAGGAGCGCTGCTGCCCCCGCCGCCCCGGCCGTGCCGCGCCGGCGGCCAGAAAAGAACGGCGTCTCATATCCATGTGATCGCCTCCCATTCACCCGAAACATTTCGCTCCACTGCGAAAGTTTCGAAGTAAATTTATCGGATAAGCGAAACCTAAACGCCCCCGGTAACGCCCGTCAATAGGGAGTTTGCGCCATCCGCTGAAACGAAAGTGATTCAGCGGATCCATTGTTACGCATGTTACTTCGAAATTACCGAAACTTTTTCTGTCGACGCTCAGAACTAACGGAGGCTCAGGACTAGCGCTGCCAGCCCGCTGTGTCGTCGCGCAGCGCCGCGTACTGCTCGCGGACCGCGGGCATCGGGTCCGCCTCGTATGCCTGCGCCGCCCGGGCGGGCCAGTCGGGCAGCTCGGCCGTGCCGGCCAGCGCCCAGGCCGCCTGGCGGGCCGCGCCCAGCGCGACGTCCTCGGCCGGCTCGGGAACGGTGACGGGGACGCCGAAGATCGCCGGGGCGAGCGCCCGGATCGCCGCCGAGCGCGCCGCGCCGCCGGTCAGCACCACGCGCCGTGGCGACACGCCGGTGACCGCCGCGACGTGATCGATGGCGTCGGCGAGCGAGCAAAGCACCGCCTCGACCGCCGCCCTCGCCAGGTTCTCCGGCGTCGCGTTGTGGGTGGTCAGCCCGCGCAGGACGCCGTTGGCGGCGGGCCGGTTGGGGGTGCGCTCGCCGTCCAGGTAGGGCAGCAGCACCAGCCCGCCCGCGCCGGGGGCAGCGGCGAGCGCCCGGTCCGCGAGGCCGGCGGCGTCGGTTCCGAGCATCCGCGCCGTCACGTCGAGGACCCGGGCCGCGTTCACCGTGCAGACCAGGGGCAGGAACCGCCCGGTGGCGTCGGCGAAGCCGCACACCGCACCGGACTCGTCGGCCGAGGGCGCCGCCGTGGCCAGGTAGGCCGTGCCCGAGGTGCCGATGGACACCGCCATGTCGCCCTCGCGCAGGCCCAGGCCCAGCGCGGCGCCCATGTTGTCGCCGGTTCCCGCGGACAGCAGCGCGCCCCAGCTCGTCTGCCCCACGACCTCCGATGGCCCGGCGAGCCGCGGCGGCTCGGCCCCGTGGCCGAGCGCCTGCCGCAGGATGTCGGGCAGCCAGGCGCTGTCGGCGGGCGAGAAGTACCCGGTCCCCGACGCGTCACCCCGGTCGGTGGCGGGCTGCGCCCGAACCGCCCGAACCGCCAGAACCGCCAGAACCGTCCGGGCCGCCCCCCGCGAGCCGCCAGGTCAGCCAGTCGTGCGGCAGCAGCACGCGCCGGGTCCGCTCCGCGTTCCCCGGCTCGTTCTCGGCCAGCCACCGCAGCTTCGTCACGGTGAACGACATGGTCGGAACGGAACCGGTGCGCGTCGCCCACGCACGGGCCCGCCCAGCTCCCTGATCAGCTCCTCCGCCTGCGGCGCGGACTTGACGTCGTTCCAGAGCATGGCCGGACGGACGACCGCGCCCGACTCGTCGAGGGTGATCATGCCGTGCTGCTGGGCCGCCACCCCCACCGCCGAGGCCTGCTCCAGCAGGCCGCGCCCGGCCTCCCCGAGCGCCCGCCACCAGTGCTCAGGGTCGCACTCGGTGCCATCGGGATGCGGCGCGCTGGCCTGCGCCACCACGGTGCCGTCCGCGGCCTGGCACAACAGGACCTTGGTGGACTGAGTAGAAGAGTCAACGCCGGCAACGAGCATGGGTACACTTCCAGACAAGTAGGAACATTTTATGTTTTCGGCAATTGTTTCGGGATGGATCTTAACGTAAGGGTCCGTTGGGGACTAGTCTCAAAGAACCAGGTTGGCTACGGTACATAGGACGCAGCACTACTACGCAGGAGTTCTCGCATGGCACAGATCGTTCTCGACCACGTCGAGAAGGTGTACCCAGGGGGGCGCAAGGCCCTGGACGACCTCAACCTCGAGGTCAAGGAGGGCGAGTTCATGGTGCTCGTCGGCCCCTCCGGTTGCGGGAAGTCGACCGCCCTGCGCTCCATCGCCGGCCTGGAGGAGATCACCGCAGGGTCGATCAGGATCGGCGACCGCGTGGTCAACGACCTGCCGCCCAAGGACCGCGACATCGCGATGGTGTTCCAGAACTACGCGCTGTACCCGCACATGACGGTCGCGGACAACCTGGCGTTCGGCCTCAAGCTGCGCAACACGCCGAAGCCAGAGATCAAGCGCCGCGTCGATGACGCCGCCAGGCTCCTTGGCCTCGAGTCCTACCTGAAGAACAAGCCCGCCCAGCTGTCCGGCGGCCAGCGCCAGCGCGTGGCCATGGGCCGCGCGATCGTCCGCGAGCCGCAGGCCTTCCTGATGGACGAGCCGCTGTCCAACCTGGACGCCAAGCTGCGCGTGTCGATGCGGGCGGCGCTGAACCAGCTCCACGAGCGGCTGCACACGACCACCGTCTACGTGACCCACGACCAGGTGGAGGCCATGACGCTGGGCCAGCGGGTCTGCGTCCTGCGGGAGGGCCAGCTGCAGCAGGTCGACACGCCGCAGCGGCTGTTCGAGTCCCCGGTCAACCTGTTCGTGGCCGGCTTCATCGGCTCGCCGGCGATGAACTTCGCGGCGGCCGAGCTCGTCCGCGATGACGGCCCGGCGGTCACCTTCGCGGGTTACCGGCTGCCGGTTCCCGCCTCGGTGCTGGCGGCCAAGGAGGGCCTGGACGGCTACTTCGGCAAGAAGGTCATCCTGGGCATCCGCCCGTCGGACTTCGAGGACGGCGAGATGGCCGAGGCCTC
This sequence comes from uncultured Actinomycetota bacterium, assembly GCA_963735415.1. Classification (GTDB taxonomy): domain Bacteria; phylum Actinomycetota; class Actinomycetes; order Streptosporangiales; family Streptosporangiaceae; genus Trebonia. Next base: position 165,600 of record CAVTLB010000014.1, read on the forward strand.
CTGGCCGCGCATCGGCATCAACGTCGGCGTCACCGAGGAGCTCGGCACCGAGATCCACGCGATCTTCACCATCGACGCCCCGCCGGTGGAGCACGCCAGCATTACCCAGGCCACCGCGGGCGATGACGAGGAAGGCACCGTCGCCGCGCTCGCCGGCGGCAAGTCGCTGTGGACCGCGCGCGTGTCGGCCCGCTCCCGCGTCCGTCCCGGGCAGGCGCACGAGCTGGCGATCGACACCAGCCGCCTGCACTTCTTCGACCCCGACACCGGCCTGACCATCGGCCACCCGCTGGCCACCGAGTCCCTCGCCGCCGCCAAGGTCGCGTAGCGAGCCTGGATAGCCCGAACGGGCGGGGGGCGGCTCGGGCCGAAGGAGCCGCTAACCCTGCCCGTTCGTTATCTACTTCAGTACCCACTTATGCGTGGTTCGTGCCCGAAGCGTCTGAATTTTTTCTTAAGTCCTGCGTAGATTTAAACGCTATGTTCATGGCAGTTGCGTAGTACGACCGTTATCATCTCCTGTGACTTATGTGCCCCTCTTTGCTTTGTTACGCCCTAGTTACGAGGAGACCTCAATGGCGGAGCAGCTGTCCGAGACAGCCATCCCCGCACCACCCGCCCGGCTGGAGCCGGACGCGATCGGTGTCGCCCAGGACACGATCATCGGCATGGCGACGTCCGCACCCGCCGCGGTCGTCGCGTACATCCTGGCCTCGCTGGCCCTGACGGTTAATTACGGTGGCGGGATCACCCTCCTCGTGACGGGTGTCCCGATGCTGATCATTGCCTACGCCTATCACCGCCTGAACAGGTGGAACGCGAATAGCGGTGCCTCGTTCGAATGGGTGGGCCGGTCGATTAACCCCTACCTGGGATTCATGACCGGCTGGCTAATGATCGCTGGCTACGTCTTCGGGACGCTGAGCGGGGTCACGGTGCTCGGGCCGAACGTGCTCGCCGTTTTCGGCACCGACGCCTCGAGTACCTGGCCCAACGTGATTATCGCCACTGTGCTCGGCCTTCTCATGATGGTCATCGCGATCATAGGGATCAAGGTCACGGCGCGCGTCCAGGTCGGAATGGCGATCGTGGAGTACGCGATCCTCATTGGGGTCTCGATCTGGGGCCTGGTGTACGTGCTGGGTCACCACGCCCCCACCGTTGTCCCCGTATCCAGCGGCTGGTTCAGCCTCACCGGAATCGGCGGTAAGGGTGACCTGGTCGGCGGCTTCCTCATCGCGGTGTTCGCCTTCAGCGGCTGGGACGGCACCATCTACGTCAACGAGGAGGTCAAGCACAGGCGGGTGAACCCCGGGCGCGCGGCCATCATCGCCGTCATCTTGCTGACCATCATCTACGCGCTGGCGCAGTTCGGCCTGCAGGGCGTGCTGCCGGCGGACAAGCTGCAAAACAGCGCCGCCCCCCTCGTGGACATCGGGACGGTGCTGGGCGGCGCGACGTGGGGCAAGCTCATGGCGCTGTCGGTGGCGCTGTCCGGGATCGCGACCACCGGTACCGGCATTGTTATCTCCGCCCGCATCATCTACGGGATGGCGAGCTACCGGGTCCTGCCTGAATTCCTGGCCAACGTCCCGCGCCGGTTCATGACCCCGGCCGCTGCGAGCCTCGTCGTCGGTTTCCTGCTCATCGTGCTCTCTTGGGTGTACCTGCTCGCCAGCTCCGTGCAGACGGCCTTCGGCTACATCCTCGACCTGACCGGCATCCTGTTCGCCGTCTTCTACGTCCTTACCGCCATCGCCACGATCGTGTACTACCGCCGCCGCGTGATGAGCGGCGCGGTCGAGGCGATCACGCTCGGCATCCTGCCACTGGCAGCCGCGGCCTTCCTCGTCTGGATGGTGGCGAAGGCGCTCATGGAAAAGGAGGCGCCGGAGCTGTGGACGCTGGTCGGCATCGTCGTCTTCGGCTTCGTGCTCATGCTCGTCGCCCGGTTCGGGCGAAGTCCCCGTTCTTCTCCATCCAGCGGGAGAGCGACTCCGGCGTGGACGTACCTGCTTAACGCAACGGCAGGGCGCGATCGGGGCAGTTGGCAAGCCCGACGGCGGCGGGGCGAGTGAATTCGCTCCGCCGCCGTCATGTCCGGGCCTGGGCGGCCTACCGGCTAGTGCGGTGCCGGCCGCCGCCCGCCCGCCGCCGCCGGCCCTCTGGTCCAGCCCCGCCTCGTCGGCCGCGGCCGATGACAGGCCGGAATCGGCGGCGGCCCCGCCCGGGGCATCCTCGCCCACGACATTGCGCAGGCTCTCCGACGCGGTGGCCGTGAGCGGGTCGTCGGCCGGCAGCTGCGCCTCGCAGCGGTCGACGGTCTCGCGCAGCAGCTTCGCCGCGTCGGTCGCCCGGCCAACGGCGTACAGGGCGTGCGCGAGGTTGAGGCTGGCCGACAGCGCGGGCCGGCTGCCGCTGCCGAGAACCTGGTTGTACCCGGCCCTGACCAGCTCGTACAGGTGCACGGCCGAGGCCATCTTGCCCGCGCTGTGATAGGCGTCCGCGAGCGCGAGGCGCGCGGCGATCGTGTCGGCGTTGCCGTTTCCGAGCACCTTCTCCCGCTCGGACACGATGTTCCTCAGCATGCTTGTCGCGGCCTTCACGTCACCGTTCGACAGGTAGGCCCGCGCGAGCCGCAGCCCGGTGGACAGGGTGTCAGGATGGCTGGCGCCCTGCACCCGCTCGCGATCCGCCAGCACCCGCTGCCCCAGCCAGATGGCCTCCGACAGCTTCCCGGTAGCGCGCAGGGCGGTGACGAGATCGTCCCGCGTGCTCATGGCCTTGGGGCTGTGGGCCCCCGCCACGTGGTCATAGCCGCCCACGGCGTTGGTGAGCATCGCGGCGCCCTCGCCCGCACGGCCCGCCGCCAGCAGCGCCATCCCGAGGTCATGGGACGCGTCGGCGGTCTCGGCGGCGTCCTGGCCGAACCTGCTCAGGCGGTCGCCCCTGACCCACTGGAACCACGCGATGGAGTCGCCCGGCCGTCCCGCCGCCAGGTAGGCCCGGGCCAGGTGATCCGATATCGCGAGGGTGTCGCGATGATCGGCGCCGAGCAGGCGCTCGCTGGTGGCGGCGAGGTCGGTCCAGTAGTCGACCGCGGCGCTCCCGGCGAGCGCGTCCAGGCTCTGCCCCGCGCGCAGCAGGAGCTTGTGGCAGGCGCCGTGCCACAGCGTGTCACCGGCGGCCCGCCGCAGGCTGTCGGCGCAGGACCGGAAGGATCGCGCGAGCCACTCCGGCTTGTCGCCTTCCGGCCAGTCGGCCAGCAGCGCCTCGGCCGCCGCGTTCGCCACCGGTCCGATCGTGGCGGCGGGACTCGCGGCGCGGGCCGCCGCCTGGACGACCCAGTTCATCCGCACCAGGGGCGGGTTGACCCCCCGGTCGATGGACGCCAGCCCCGCCGCTTCCAGCGCGGCCAGCCCCTGGTCGAGCGTCGAGTCCGCGATGCCGCGCTGGCGGCCGGCGGTGATGAAGGCCGAGTACGGCATGCCGTTGCCGTCGAGCAGCGACGCGAAGGTGAGGTGGGCGTGGGCGATCGCCTCGGCCAGCAGGTCGCAGTGCTCGACCGCCAGCGCCCAGGTGAGCGTGGCCGGCGAGGCATCGGCGGCGGGGACCCGCTCGCGCCGGTCGATGAGCCGGTTCAGGTAACCGCGGCAGGTGACCTCAGACGTCGCGATGACCGAGCCGCCTGCTGCAGGGCCAGCGGCTCGTCGCCCAGCTCGGCCACCAGGTCAGCCGCGCCCTGCCGCTGGTCGAGGTCCTCCGTCAGGCGGCCCATCAGGTACGACAGGGACTCCCGGTGGCTCATCGGCCCCAGCGGGATGGTCACCATGCCCGCCAGCCCGCGCGAGCGTGCCGCCGCCGGGCTGGTGGCCGTCACCAGCACCCGGCCCGCCTTGCCGGCCGGCCAGAGCTGGTCGAGGGTCACGGCCTCCCTCAGGTCATCGAAGACGACCAGCCAGGGCCGCGTCGTCTCGGTGAGCCAGCCGAGCAGGCGGGTCGCGATCGAGTCGGCGTCGCCGGCCGCCTGCAGGCCCAGGGCCGCGGCCGCCTCCACGTACGCCGACAAGACGGTGGCCCGGCTGGTCGCGGGTACCCAGATGACGGCCTCCACCGTGCCCGCGTCCCGCAGGCTCGTCGCGAGGTGGATCGCCAGCTGGGTCTTGCCGCAGGAGTCAGCCCACTCGCGCGCCCCGCTCGCGACGCGCTCGGTCGTCGCGGGAACCGTCGCGGCCACGCCGCGGTCGGACACCAGCACCACGGTCGCGCCGGGGACGAGCGCGGCCGCCGCCGCCGCTCCGGTCTCGGGCCTGGCGATGAACCCGGTGGCCAGGGCGGGCGGCTGGGGGAGGGGCGGCGGAGGAGGAGCAACGGGCTTTCTCAGTGAGGGCACCGGCTGGCCTCTTATCGGCCAGGTACAGCGGCAGCGGACTGCGCGGCCGAGCTCACCGCGCGCTGGGCGACGACATGCTCGATCAAGGTGATCAGGACCTGCTTGACCGACCCCAGCTCTCGCGCGTCGCACAGCACCACGGGCACGTCCGGGTCCAGGTCCAGCGCGTCGCGCACCTCGTCCCGCTCGTAGCGCTCGGCCCCGTCGAAGCAGTTGAGCGCGACGACGAACGGCACGCCGCGGGTCTCGAAGTAGTTCACCGACGGGAAGCAGTCATCCAGCCGGCGGACGTCCGCCAGCACCACCGCGCCGAGCGCGCCAAAGGCCAGCTCGTCCCACATGAACCAGAACCGCTCCTGGCCGGGGACGCCGAACAAGTACAGGACCAGCTGGTCGCTGAGGCTGAGCCGCCCGTAGTCAAGCGCCACGGTCGTCGTCGTCTTGCCCGGCACGCCCTTCAGGTCGTCGTGGCCGACGCTGGCGGTGGTCAGCCTCTCCTCGGTGAGCAGCGGCCGGACCTCGCTGATGGCGGAGACCATCGTCGTCTTGCCGACCCCGAACCCGCCCGCGATCAGGAGCTTGTACGGGGTCAGGGCGGCCGCCGAGCCGCCGGGCCCGGCCGGGCGCCCGGAGGGTCTCCCGTCAGGCCGCCGGGAAACCTGGGTGTCAGAGCGCGCGGAGTCCATTGAGTATCTCCCTCAGCAAGTCGTCGCTGGGCATCTCCCTCGGCGGGCGCTGCCGAACGACTTTTATTGCTCCCAGCATGATCAAGTCCGCGAGAAGCACGCGGACGACGCCGACTGGCAGCCTGGTCCCTGACGCGATGTCGGCCAGCGTGGTCGGCTGCTGTGCCAGGTCGATGATCTTCCGGTGCTCCGGGGTCTTGCGGGACGGCTCGTGCCGGCGCTGGCCCTGCCTCCGCTCCCGGCCGGGCTGGTCGCCACCACGACGGCGATGAGGTCGAGGACTTCTCCGTCGGCCGGTTCCGTCCTGCCGCCCGTCACCGCGTAGGGCCGGACAACGGGCCCGGACTCGCGGCGTTTCCAGCTGTCTCCGGGGGCCACCTCGGTCACCCGACCGTGGTCTCGGTCGCCGAAATCCTCGCGTGCTGAGTTAGGTGCGGCCGGGCGCGCTTCACGAGCATCGCCATCTCGTACGCGACCAGGCCCGCGTCCGCGTTCGCCGGGCAGAGCGCGGCCAGGCAACTGCCCTCGCCGGCCGCGGTGACGAACAGGAGCGCTTTCTCCAGCTCGATGACCGTCTGCCGTACCCCGCCCGCGTCGAAGCGGTCCCCGGTGCCCGCCGCCAGGGACTGCATGGCCGCGGCCACCGCCGACATGTGCTCGGCGTCCTCGCGGGAAAGGTCGGCCGATGAGGCGATCAGCAGCCCGTCCCGCGACAGCAGCACCGCCCGGCGGAAGTCTTCGACACGGGACGCCAGGTCATCAAGGAGCCAGGCGAGGTCGCGAGAATCAGTCCCGCTGGTTCCGTCGCCGTCAGCCATAACTTCTCCTCGCTATCGGGTGCCCAGCCGGGTGCCCCAGGATCGGTATCGGGTATGTCACGGTCAGCCTCCCGGCTCCGCTGCCAGCTGCTCTGCAGCGAGGCGGCGAGATTCCGGGCACGCTCGGGCGCCGGTGCCTCCGCGGGCCTTGCGGCGCCCGGCATGCGGACCGGGGCGCCGTTGGCGAGTTGCTCTGGGCTCCCGGGCCGCACGCGGCGCGGAAGGCGACGGACGGTGCTCTCCTCAGCCGGGGACACGTGCTCCCGCCGCGGCAGCCCCTCGCGGGCTGGCAGCCCCTCGCGGCCGGGCAGCCCCTCGCGGGCTGACAGCCCTTCGCGGGCGGGGAGTCCCTCGCGGCCGGGCAGCCCCTCGCGGGCTGACAGCCCCTCACGGCCGGGCAATCCGTCGCGCGTCGGCAGTCCCTCGCGGGCCGAAACTCCTTCGCGGGCCGGCAGTCCCTCACGGCCGGACAGCCCTCTGCGAGTCGGCAGTCCCTCGCGGGCTGGCAGCGGCTCGCGGGCCGGCAGCACCTCACCGCCGGACAGCGCCTCACCGCGGGAAGCCAGCTCCTCCCACCGGGGCGCGCGAGCGCCGGGCGCCAGTTCAACGGCCGCCAGTTCAGCCGGTGCGGCGTCATCGGACGCAAGGTCACCGCGAGAGAGCCCGCCGCGAGAGAGGCCGCCGCGAGAGAGCCCATCGGGTACGAGGCCATCGGGTACGGACAGCGAGTCGGCCGGCCCGCGCTCGGCCGACGCGACGGAAGACAGGGACCGCGAGGCCGTCGCGCCGACCAGCGAGAGCGCGTCCGGCGACTGGACGTTCAGCCGGGCCGCCCCGCGCAGCACCGAATCAGCGCTGGTGAGCTCGGTCCCCGTGGTGATGAGGGCATCGGGCAGCAAGACCACGGCCTTGGTGCCCCGGTAGGCGGACGGGATCAGCTCGACCTGGACGCCGTGCCGTGCCGCCAGGCGCCCCGCCACGAACAGGCCAAGCCGGTCGGCGTCGGCCAGGTCGAAGTCCGGCGGGCTGGCCAGCCGTTCGTTGATCTCGCGGAGCTGCTCCGCCGCGATGCCCAGGCCCCGGTCCTCCACCTCGATGGCGAATCCGTTGGCTACCCGCTCGGCCCGGACCTCGACCCGCGTGGTCGACGGGGAGAACAGCGTCGCGTTCTCGATGAGCTCGGCGAGCAGGTGGATCATGTCGGTGACCGCGGAGGCGGCGACCGACTCGTCGGCGTCCGTGATGACCGAGACGCGCTTGTAGTCCTCGATCTCCGCGACGGCGGCGCGGATGACGTCAATGGCGGGAACGGGCGCGCTCCACGACCGCACGGGGGCGGCACCCGACAAGATGGTCAGGGACTCGGCGTGGCGGCGCATGCGCGTTGTGAGGTGGTCCAGCGCGAACAGGTCGGCGAGCTCGCCCGGGCTGACCGCCTGCTGCTCCAGGTGGTCGATGATCTTGAGCTGGCGGTGCAGCAGCGACTGGTTGCGGCGGCCGAGGCTCATCAGGATCTGCCGCAGGCCGTCGCGCAGGCCGGCCTCGGCGGTCGCGGCCTCGACCGCCGTCCGCTCGATGCTGGTGATGGCGCCGACGGCGGCGGCGATCTCGGCGGTCTTCGTCCGCTGCGCCCGCGCCGCCAGCCACTGGGCTTCCAGGGCCCGGCGGGCCGCCTGGTCGGCCTGTGCCCCGGGGGTGGCCGGGTTCTCGCGCAGTTCCCGCACGACCCGGGGCAACTGCTCGTTCGCGAGGACCCTGGCGGCCTGGGTCAGGTCCGAGATCTCGTGCGACAGGCGGCGGGCATAGGCGGCCACGAGCACGACGACAAGGATGGAGACGACCAGGGCCGCTCCGGCCAGCGCGCCCGCCTGCGCGAGCGCGCGCTGCTGCGCCGATCCGGAGCCGATGAACCGGAGCGGGCCGAGCGGTCCGCCGAACGCGACGCCGATGGCAAGCCCGCACAATGCCACCAGGCACACGACTGGCAAGGCCAGGCGTGCCGCCATGTGCGTGCGGATCGACCTGGCGCGCGGCGGCCCCTGGCCTGCGGAGCTGGAGCTGGGTACGCCCATCGAGGAGACTCCTGCAATTTTCGGGACCCGAGGCACCCGATTCGTTTAACCGAGTCCCTATTGTCTTCGAGTTCCGAGGATATCCTGGCGGGCTATGCCGGACTGTTACATCCCCTCATTTGGGGCATGTTGGAACCCGGCCCGGCCGGATTGATCGGCCGGTACTTGACAGGGCGGCCCCGGTGCAGATAACGAGCCGGTCATGGCCGCCAGCCTCTCGCGCGCGGCGACCGCCAGTGAGTCGGAATCGGGCAGGCTTCGCTCGCAGCGTTCCACGGTGTCGCGCACGAGCCGGACCGCGTCCGTCAGCCGGCCGATGGACTGGTAGGCGTTCGCCAGGTTAAGGCTGCTGGCCAGCGTGGTCCTGTGGTCGGTCCCGATGGCCGTCGTGTACTGCGAGCGGACCTGCTCAAGCAGTTGCAGGGCCTGTGCCATCCGGCCCGCGGCGAAATAGGCGGCGGCCAGCGAGCCCCGCGCGCCGATCGTCTCCTCATCGGTGGCGCCGAGCGTCTTCTCGCGCTCGTCGAGTATCCGCTTGTAAAGCGATATCGCATTCTTCACCTGACCGTCCGCCAGGTACGCGTCCCCCAGTTTCCGGCAGGTCACGAGCGTATCGGGGTGCGCGGCCCGGCCACCCGCTGGCGGATCGCCAGCGTGTCGCGCAAGAGCGTGATCGCCGTGGCGACCTGGCCCGCGCTCGCGTGCGCCGCCGCGAGGTCTTCCCGTGCGGCGGCGACCTCACCGCTGCCGGCGCCGGCCGTCCGCTCAAGGCAGGCCACGGCGTCGCCGAGAACGGTGACGGCCTCGGTGGCCCGGCCCGCCGCCAGCAGCGCGCGGCCAAGGTCCTGGGACGCCTGGGCGGTGCTCACGTGATTGGGGCCGAGGGCCGCGGACCGCTCGGCGAGCACCGAGCCGAACATCGCGATGGCCTGGTCGGGCTGCCCCGACGCCATGCGGGTCAGCGCAAGGCGCCCGAGAATCGCCACGGTGTCCGGGTGGGCGGCGCCCAGCGCCTGGCCGCTGGCGGCGGCGAGGTCTTCCCAGTAGTGCGCCGCCGGGCCGGCCATCTCGGCGGCCTCGAGGCTGCGCCCGTAGCGAAGCAGCACCTCGTGGCAGCCGTCTTGCCACAGCGCCTGCCCGGCGGCCCGGCGCAGGCTCTCGGCGCAGCTGCGGAAGGCCCGGGCGACGTGGCCGGGCTGGTCGCTGTCTGGCCACGCGTCCAGCAGCGAGTCAGCCGCCGCCCGGGCGGCGGAGGCGAGCAGGTCGGGCGGTGCCGCCGCCCGGATCGCGGCCTGGACCACCCAGTTCATCCTGATGAGCGCGGGCGTCCCCGACCGGTCGGCCGACAGCAGGCCCGCCGTCTCGAGGGCGGCCAGCCCGTCGCCGATGACGCTCTCCGGCACCCCGAGCCGCCGGGCGGCCGCCGAGTAGGCGGTGCCAGGGATCCCGTTGCCGTCGAGCAGCGCGGTGAAGACCAGCTGCGCGTGCGCCAGGTTCGCGACGAGTGCGTCGGCGTGCTCCACGGCCAGCCACCAGGTGAGCGCGGCCGCCGCCGGCGGGCTGCCGGGGGCAGCCAGGGCGCGCCTGGCGGTGAGGGTGTCAAGGTAGCCGCGGCAGGTCAGTTCCGAGCTGGCGATGACCGCGCTGGCCTGGGCGAGCGCCAGCGGCTCGTGGCCGACCGCGCCCACGAGGTCGACGGCGCCCTGCCGCTGGTCCAGGTCGGCCGTCAGCCGCCCCATGAGGAAGGCGAGCGACTGGCGGGGGCTGAACGACCCGACGGGGATGACCGTTCCAAGGCGCTCGCCGGCCAGGGCAGAAGGATCCGGCGTCGTGATCAGCGTCCGTCCCGTCGCTCCCTCGGGCCAGCCGCTCCCCATGACGCCCGGGTCCGCCAGGTCGTCCAGCACGACGAGCCACGGCCGCGTGGTCTCGCGAAGCCACGCGAGGAAGCCGGCCGCAACCGCCTCGGCCGGCCCGGTCGCCCGCACCGGCTCTGCCCGTGCCGCCTCCGCTCGTGCCAGCTCCGCCCGTACCGCCCCCGCCGCCTCGGCCAGCGTGGCCAGCACCGCCGGCCTGGTCGCGTTCACCCACACCAGGATGTCGACGCCCTCCGCCGCCCACTGGTCCTCCGCGTACGCCACGGCGGCCTGGGTCTTGCCCGAGGCGCTGCTCCAGTCGCGTGGCATGTCAGGAACGCCGGGGTCGCGCGCGGGAGCGAGCGAGGCCGTCAGGCCGGGCCCGAGCGCCGCCGCGAGGGCGCTACTGATTTCAGCCCTTGTGATATGACCATCCGCGAGCTGCGGCACTGACCCCACCCTGACCCGGCTCATGCGCAACTCCAATCACCCGCGTTTCATTGCCCGCCATCTGTTATGCGGCTATCGCGAAAAATGATGGTACTAGCCGCCCGAGTGCCGGGATTGAGCGCCATGCAATCATGGGAACTGTAATCGAATTATCCGTGATCACCTGCAATAATGATTGACCGCCTGGTATCGGATATATTTCGAATATATATCCAATAATGCCTGGCCGAGGTGCCTGGTTAGCCATTCATCGAATATCGAACGCCTGTCAATGAAAAGTATCGGAATTGGTGGATCTTGACACGGTTCACGTCAATCACTAGCGTGAGCCGCGTACATTTCCGGTCGTTATGTCCGCGTTATACGCCGACGCCACGGCACTCACCCAGCCCGCCTGCCCGCAAGGATTGACGTGCCTGAATACGATTTCATCGTTGTCGGCGCCGGCTCGGCCGGCTGCGTGCTCGCGGCCAGGCTCACCGAGGATCCGGCGGCGCGGGTGCTGCTCCTCGAGGCAGGCAGTGCCGGGCGGACGCAGGCGATGACGGTCCCGAATGCCTGGCCGCGCAATATTGGCACCGCGGCCGAGTGGGGATACCTCACCACGCCGCAGGCCGACGCGGGCCCGCTGGGCTACCCGGCGGGCCGGGCGCTGGGCGGGTCGGGCGCCATCAACGCGATGGTCCACGTGCGCGGCAACCGCGCGGTCTACGATGACTGGGCCGCCGGCGGCGCGGCCGGCTGGGGATTCGACGACCTGCTGCCCTACTTCAAGCGCTCGGAGACCGTCCGGCCCCTGCAGGCCGCGCGCCGCGCGGGCAGCGACCCCGGGTTGCGCGGGACCAGCGGGCCCGTCACGGTGGCCCCCGTTCCGCCGGGCTCCCGGCATCCGGTGGCGCTGGCCCTCGCCGACGGCTTGCGGCGGGTCGGCTACCCGGCGACCGATGACCTCAGCGGTGCCGTCCAGGAGGGGGCCGCCTGGGTCGACCTCGCCCTGGCCGGCGGCCAGCGGGTGCAGCCCCGCCGACGCCTACCTGCGACCGGTCATGATCCGGCCGAACCTGGCCGTCGCGGCCGATGTCCTGGTGACCCGCCTGCTCATCGGCGAGGGCCGCTGCCGCGGCGTGCGCTACGCGCGCGATGGCGAGGCGCCCGCGATGGCCACCGCGTCGGCCGAGGTCATCCTCTGCGCCGGCGCCATCGGCTCGCCGAAGCTGCTGTTGCTGTCCGGCATCGGCCCCGCCGCCCCGCTGCGCGCGCTGGGCATCGACCCGGTGGCCGACCTGCCCGGCGTGGGGGAGAACCTGCATGATCACGCCATCGCACTGGCCTACTACGAGTCAGGCGACCTGCCCGGCAGCGACTACAACCATGGCGAGCTCTACTGCACGCTGCGAAGCCCGCTCGCGGGAACCTATCCCGACCTGCAGGTCTTCCCGATCCTCTTGCCCGCTGCCCCGACGGGCGAGCAGCCCCCGCCAGCCGGCTACACCCTCGCCTCGGCCGTCCTCGCGCCCGACAGCAGGGGCACCCTCCGGCTGGCCGCCGCCGACCCTCGCATCCCGCCGCTGATCGATCCCGCCCTGTTCCGGGATCCGAAGGACACCGAGCGCGCCGTCTGCGGCCTCGAACTGATCCGCGACGTCGTCGCGGGCCCCTCGTTCGACGGCGTTCGCGGCACCGAGTTGTGGCCAGGGAGCGCGGTCACCGACCGCGAGGGCCTGCGCGCCCACGCCCGCCGCGTCGTGACCAGCTATTATCACCCAGTTGGCACCTGCCGGATGGGCACGGATCCCCTCGCCGTCACCGACCTCGAGTTGCGCGTCCACGGCGTGGCCGGGCTGCGCGTAGCCGACGCGTCGGTCATGCCGGTGATCCCGAACGCCCACCCGAACGCGACTGTCCTGGCCATCGCGGAGAAGGCCGCGGCGCTGCTGACCGGCCGCGCGTGAGCCAGCGGCCCATGACCCCCTAAGATGGGAAAGAGGATGCACGCATGGCCGGACCATTGACCACCGCCACCAGCCCGGGGCGGAACGAGCAGCTGCGCCGGTACGTCGAGAGCCACCACATCGACCGCATACCCGCGAACGTGCGGCATGGCAAGCCGTGGCAGCAGTTCGCCTTCTGGTGGGGCGGCAACGTCAACGTGTTCAACCTGGTCCTCGGCGGCCTGCTGATCACGGCGTATGGCCTGACCTTCTACTGGGCGCTGATCGCCATCGCCGTCGGCGTGATCGTCGGTGCCCTCCTGATCGCCCTGCACGCCACCCAGGGACCCAAGCTCGGGGTGCCCCAGATGATCCAGAGCCGCGGCCAGTTCGGCTTCTACGGCGCGGCGTTCCTCTTCCCTTGCGTGATCTTGCTCAACGTCGGCTTCATCGCCGCCCAGCTCGTCATCCAGGCCCAGGCGCTGTTCGCGCTCACGACCGCGCTGACGATGCCAGAGTGGATCTTGATACTCACCGTGCCCTCGCTGGTGATCGGGATCCTCGGCTACCGGTGGATTCACTACGTGATGCAGGGCACCGCGGTGGTCCTGGGCGTCTCCCTGGTCATCATGCTCATCCAGGGCCTGACGTACCACAGCAGCCTCCCGGCGAGCCAGACGAGCATGACCGCGCCGACCGCGGGGGTGTTCTGCTTGGGCGTCGCGCTGCTGGTCATCGACATGCTGTCGTTCGGCCCGTTCGTCTCCGACTACAGCCGCTACCTGCCCGAGGACACCAACGGCAAGCAGCTGTTCTGGGCCATCTACGCGGGCAACGTCCTGGCCACCTTCTTCGCCTGCGCGATCGGCGCGTTCCTTGGCGCGCTGTTGCCGAAGCTGGGCCCCATCGGCGCGGTCCAGCAGGTGAACGGCGACTGGGCGCTCGTTGTCCTGGCGCTGAGCCTCGTGGTGGCGAACACCTTCAACGCCTACACCGGGGCGTTCCAGGTGCTGTCGATCGGCAACATGTTCAGCCGGCTCAAGGCGGATTCCATCGTCTTGCGGGTCATTCCCTACATCGCGGTCATGGCGGTCGGCGTCGTCATCGCGGTCCTGGGCTACAAGTCGTTCGTCACCTCGCTGCAGAACTTCCTTGACGTGCTGCTGGTCATCTTCATCCCGTGGTCGGCGGTGAACCTCGCGGATTACTTCCTCGTCCGGCACGGCAAGTACGACGTGAAGCTCGTTCTTCACCGCGAAGGGCCGGTACGGCAGGTTCGCCTGGCGCGGCCTGGTGGCCTACTTCGTGGGCCTGGGGATCGAGTTCCCGTTCGTGTCGCAGCCCGACTACACCGGCCCCCTGGTCAGCAAGCTCGGCGGCGCCGACATCTCCTGGGTCGTCGGCTGGATCGTCGCCGCGGCCGTCTACCTGGTCCTCGTCCGCGTCGGCGGCAGCGCCCCGGCCGAGCCAGAGCCAGCCGCGGCCTAGCCGCGTAAGCAGAAACGGCCCCGGGGCTTCCCCGGGGCCGTTTTCATGTTCGGGAAGCACGCCCCCAACGGAACCGGTGAGTGTGCGCCGCCAAGTCGGCCTGTGCCGGCCTGCCTGAGAGCCCGCCGGATTCCTCAGCGACGCGAGCTACGAGCCGTCGAGCCGCGACGCGAGCAACTCCGCCAGGTGAATCCCCGGAGTGCCGGCGAGCTGGTCGAGCTGGGTGCGGCAGGAGAACCCGTCGGCCAGGATCGTCGCCTCAGGCCCCGCCTCGCGAACGGCGGGCAAGAGCGAGGTCTCGGCCACCTTGACCGAGACCTCGTAGTGGCCGCGCTCGACGCCGAAGTTGCCCGCCAGGCCGCAGCAGCCGCCCACGGCCCGCATGGTCGCGCCGGCCTCGCTCAGCAGCGCGGCGTCGTCCGCCCAGCCGCCGGCCGCCCGGTGGTGGCAGTGCGGCTGCGCCACCCCGGTGACCCCGCGCAGGTCCGGCGGCGTCCAGCCGTCGGTCTCGCGCAGCAGCTGGGCGAGCGACTTGACCGCGCCCTTCAGCTTCCGGGCGCGCGGGTCGTGGGGCAGGAGCTCGGCGGCATCGCCGCGCAGCGCCGCCAGGCAGGACGGCTCCAGGCCGACGATGGGAATGCCCGCGTCGAGTGCCGGGCCGAGCTGGTCCAGGGCACGCCGCAGCTGCCTGCGGGCGCCGTCGAGCTGCCCGGTGGATATCCAGGTGAGGCCGCAGCACGCCGTCCGCCCGGTGACCTGCACCGTGTATCCGGCCGCCTCAAGCACGCGGACGGCCGCCTGGCCCACCTGCGGGCTGAACGCGTTGGTAAAGGTGTCCACCCAGAGCAGCACCGGCCGGGCCGGCCGGGGGCAGCGGCGCGCGGGTTGCGGCTGGCGAACCAGCGGCGGAAGCTCCGCGTCGCGAACCTGGGCAGCGGCCTGCGTTCATCGATGCCGCCCAGCCGCTTGATGAGCCGCGAGCCGGCGGGCCCGTTGAGGATGAGGTTCGCGATCTTCGGGGCCACCGATGCCAGCCGGGCCAGCCGCGGCAGCCAGCCGAGGGAGTAATGGGAGGCGGGCCGGGGCTTGCCCCGGTAGCGCTGGTACAGCGCCTCGGCCTTGTAGGTGGCCATGTCGACGCCGGCCGGGCAGTCGGTCGAGCAGCCCTTGCAGGCCAGGCAGAGGTCGAGTGACTCGGCGACCTCTGCGGCGTCCCAGCCGGTGACGAGCGACCCGTTCGCCAGCTCCTGCAGGACGCGGGCACGGCCCCGGGTGGAGTCCTTCTCGTCCCGGGTGGCCAGGAACGACGGGCACATCACGCCGCCGGCCGCGGTGTTGTCGGCGCGGCACTTGCCCACGCCCACGCAGCGGTGCACGGCGGTGGTGAAGTCGCCGCCGTCGTGGGAGTAGGCGAAGCCGAGGTCCTTGCGCAGCGGCGGGGCGGCGGGAACCCGCAGGCTGGCGTCCAGCTTCGCGGGGCCGTGCCCGCCCGGGTCGGTGATGACGCCGGGGTTCAGCGTGTTGCTCGCGTCGAAGATCCGCTTGACCTGGGCGAACGCGTCGAGTGCCGGCTCGGAGTACATGTACTTGAGCAGCTCGCCCGGGCCCGGCCGTCCCCGTGCTCGCCGGAGATGGAGCCGCCGTGGGCGGCGGCCAGCCGCGCGGCGTCCTCGGTGAACTCGCGCAGCACGCCCGCGCGGTCACGCAGCGGGAAGTCAATCCGGACGTGGACGCAGCCGTCGCCGAAGTGCCCGAACATGAGGCCGTCCAGCCCATGCTGGGCCAGGAGCGCCGCAAGCTCGCGCAGGTACTTGGGCAGGTTCTCCGGTGGCACGGCCGAGTCCTCCCAGCCGGGCCAGGCGGGGGCGTTCGCCGGGGTGCGCCCGCCGAGGCCAGTCCCGTCCTCGCGGATCCGCCACAGCGCCGCCGCCTGCGCCCCGGTCGCGACCGTGCTGTCGAGGCAGAACGCGGCCTTGGCCAGCCGGCGGCCGGCGTCGACGGCTTCATCCGCCGTCTCGCCGCCGGTCTCGACGAACAGCCAGCCGCCGCCATCGGGCAAGATGGCCGGAACGGCCGCCGTCCCCCGCCGGGTCCGGACGACCTCGACCAGCCGCGCGTCCATGCCCTCCAGGGCTACCGGCCGAAACGGCAGGAGGCCAGGGGTAGCCTCGGCCGCCTCGGCCATGTCCGGGTACGCCAGGACGGTCAGGGCGGTCGCCTTCGGCGGCTGGACCAGCCTCACCGTGGCCTGCAACGTCAGGGCGAGCGTGCCCTCGGTGCCGGCCAGGAATTTCGCGAGGTCGGTGCCCTTCTCCGGCAACAGGTGCTCAAGGGAGTAGCCGGACACCTGCCTGGTGAACCGGCCGAACTCCTTCCTGATGACCGCCAGGCGGCTACTGGCCAGCGCGATCAGGTCACTGACGAGGCGTTGCTCCGGCCGGCCTTCTGACGTGCTGAGGGCGACTGCCGCGCCGCCGTAGCGCCGGGCGGTGAAGCGCACGCCGGTGCCGGTGAGGATGTCCAGGTCCACCACGTTGTCCGCGGTCCGGCCGTAGCGCAACGCGCGGGAGCCGCAGGCGTTGTTGCCGATCGCGCCGCCGATCGTGGCGCGGGAGTGGGTGGACGGGTCGGGCCCGAACCGCAGGCCATGTGGTGCCGCCGCCCTTGTGATGTCGTCAAGGACGGCACCCGGCTCCACCACGGCGGTGCGCGCCGACGGATCGATGCTCAGGACCTTGCTGAGGTGCCGCGAGGTGTCGAGCACGACCCCGGCGGACATCGCGTTGCCGGCGATCGACGTGCCGCCGCCGCGGGGGACCAGGGGAACGCCCAGGTTCTTGCAGACATTGAAGGTGGCCTCGATCTCGTCGGTGTCCCGGGGGAACACGACGACGACGGGCACGACGCGGTAGTTGGAGGCGTCCGAGGAGTACTCGGCCCGCCGCCGGGGCGAGATATCAACCTCCTTGACCCCGGCCGCGCGAAGCGTGGCAGCCAGCTGGTCAGGTGGGATCCTGGTCACGCCGTAGAAGGTTACCAGTGGCGTCGACAGTGACCGCCAGTAACGGCCCGCAACTGGCCGGGTTGGCGATCCTTCCCGCGTCCCCCTACGCGACGAGGGCGTCCGTTACCGCGTTGATCCCGGCAAGGTTCCCCGCCAGGCCGGCCGGCACGTGGTACCGGGCGACAGTCGCGTCCGGCGAGTAGTACGAGACCTTGGTCTGACCGGAGTCGTTCCAGATCAAGACCTTGAGCGGGAGGTCGAGCGCGGCCAGCGGCGAGGCCGCCATGACCGGCGTGCCGGCCGCCGGACTGCCGAAGATGACCAGGACCGTGTCCCGCAACTCGAGGCCGACGGCGCGCGCCGCCTCGCTCTGGTCGATGACGGCGAACAGCCGCAAGCCCTTCGAGTCGATGATGCCCGTCAGCTTCGAAACGGTATCGGCCACCGAGCGCGTGCTGAGCTTGGTGATGACGTCCGCCCCGGTCTGGCCTGTCATCGCTTCCTGGCCTGTCGTCGGAGCCTGGTCTGTCATCGCGGTTCTCCCGTCGTTACGGCTGTTCCTCACGGCCACGTTCCGCCCGACGGTCACGTTACGCCCCACCGTCGGCGCTCGTCTCGTCGGCGCTGTCGCCGCCGTTGAGGTAACTGTTGGCCCCCTTGAAGTCGAGGTCGGTGTCCTCACGGGCCTTCTGCGAGACCAGGCCGGTGACCTGCTCGAAGGTCGCCAGGTGCGGGGGAGCGCCGAGAAGCCCGCTCAGGCGCGCGGACTGTACGGGCACCCCACGACTCTAGAGGCCCTGGAGCAGTGGCGCGGCAATTGTCGGTGACGCGGTGAAGCCGCGCTAAAAGCACAGAACCCGGCAGCAAGCTCAATACAGAATGCCCAAATTTGCGCGGCCTCCGCCGCCGTGGGCCTTGACCGGACTCCCACGCATATCGAATGCCTCTTTGTGTCAAGTGGGTGGGTCGGCTTCTTCGTGGCCGAGTGTGGCCGTCGGCTTGCCGCGCTTCCAGGTCGTTCGTCCTCGCTGCGCTGCGGGCGCTCCGCGGGGTTGACTGCGGATGCCAGTAACGCTTGCGCTGAGCTGACGAACGTTTCGTCTATGCCCTGGCCTCGCCCGCGTCTGCGGGGCGGCCGAGGCCAGGAACTCGCTACAGAGAGGGGGCGGTGCCGCCGCACCCGTAAGGCGTGGCTTTCCGGCAGGGATCGGTCATGCCAATCCGGGTCATGGGTAAACTTCGACCGAGCAGCGATAGATGGGTAGCGGCGGGAACTGTACGGTGAAGTAGGTCTCGCATACGTGGAACGACGCGACCCTACCGCTAACACCATAATAGGATTCGTAGTTGGCGTGTCCGGCACGGACACTCCAATGGATTTCCCGGGCATCCGCGTTTACGATGTAGATAGTCGCAGAATAGATGTAAATGGTCCCGCTGAAGCCGGTACCGGCGTACATCCAGACCCAGCTGGTTGCGCCGTTGCCCGGGCACTTGTCGACCTGGATCTGGGTTTTGTCGAAGACCCATGCTTGTGCGCAGCCGGCAGTGCTGCTGGTAGCAGCGCTGGCAGGCGCGGACGTGAGGACGGCGGCTGCGCCAACGGCGAGCGCGGCGATGCCTGCCTTGAACCGATGTTTCATGTTCTCGTCCCTTGCGTTGTTTTCCCGGTTGGCTACCGATGCTGAGCCGGCGTGTGCTGGCCGAGTGCGACCCTACGCAGGCGCGGGTGCCCTGTCGGCTCCACTCTCGACGGGGCGGCGGGGGGTTGCTAGCGTCAAATGACTACCGGGATGACGATGTCATCGGCGGCCGGCCGGGTAGGGCCTGACCGACTCGGTGGCGGCAGCGGCACGCCCGGTGCCGTTGCCCGGCCGCCGTGTGCCTGGCGGCGGCTGGTCCGCGCGGGCAGGGCCGGGAGCCAGGCCGAGGACCTGCGGGGCGGTCTCAAGGGCGTCGGCGAACCGGCGGAGCACCGCGATGTCAGTCAGCAGCGCGATCCTGTAGCCACAGGCAAGATCGTTAAGAACGAACGTTTGGCTTTTGGGGTGCCAGGACCCCGTAAAAGCCAAACTTTCGAAAGATGATCTTAGCCTGGTAACTAACTGGCTTGCGCGTGCAGCGGTAGACGCGGCCGGAATTCCCCGATAACGCGGTTCCGCGCCTTCCGCAGACGATCAGGCCGCGCAGGATGTACGTACGCTGCGGACGCGGGCCCTGCTCTGACTGCGCCGCTGTGCTGCGGAACTGGAGTAGCTCTTGCGTGAATTCCCATTGCGGGCGCGGGATGACGGCAGGCCAGTTGCCGATTCCGGCGTCTTCCCCGCGATGGACCATGATTCCTAGCCCGCAGGCGATCGCGCCCTCGGCCAGCTCGCAACCGCCCGGCGGGATATCGGCGACCTTTCATCATTACTTTCTAGGCCTCCCGCGACCCCGGCGCGACCTCGTCCACCAGGCCAACAGGACCAACAGGACCAAGCAGGACCAACAGGACCAGCAGGACCAGCAGGAGCGGCAAGCTCCCGCACCCGGCAGGCCCCCGGGAATACCCCGCGCCGCCCAGTGTTATATGCAAACGCATACATCAACGGGCCCAGGGAGGCGGCAGCAATGCAGTTCGGAATCTTCTCGGTGAGCGACATCACCCGGGACCCGGTGTCGGGGCAGACCCCGAGCGAGGCTGAGCGGATCGACGCGATCGTGAAGATCGCCCAGAAGACCGAAGAGGTCGGCATGGACGTGTTCGCGATCGGCGAGCACCACAACCCGCCCTTCTTCAGCAGCAGCCCCACCACGCTGCTCTCCTACATCGCCGCCACCACCCAGCGGCTGGTCGTCACCACGGCCACGACCCTGATCACCACCAACGACCCGGTGCGCATCGCCGAGGAGTACTCGATGCTCCAGCACCTGTCCAAGGGCCGGATGGACCTCATGCTCGGCCGCGGCAACACCGGCCCGGTCTACCCGTGGTTCGGCCAGGACATCCGGCAGGGCCTGCCGCTCGCCCTGGAGAACTACAACCTGCTGCACCAGCTGTGGCGCGAGGACGTCGTGGACTGGAAGGGCAAGTTCCGCACCCCGCTGCAGGGCTTCACCGCCGTGCCGCGCCCGCTCGATGACGTGCCGCCGTTCGTCTGGCACGGGTCGATCCGCTCACCGGAGATCGCCGAGCAGGCCGCCTTCTACGGCGACGGCTTCTTCGCCAACAACATCTTCTGGCCCAAGGAGCACTACCAGCGCCTGATCGCCTTCTACCGCAAGCGCTTCGAGCACTACGGCCACGGCACGGAAAAGCAGGCCATCGTCGGCCTGGGCGGCCAGGCCTACCTCGCCAGGAACTCGCAAGACGCCATCAGGGAGTTCCGCCCTTACTTCAACGAGGCCCCCGTGTACGGCCACGGCCCGAGCATGGAGGACTTCATGGCGCAGACGCCGCTGAGCGTGGGCAGCCCTCAGGAAGTCATCGACAAGACGCTGACCTTCCGCGAGCACTTCGGTGACTACCAGCGCCAGCTGTTCCTGATGGACCACGCGGGCCTGCCGTTGAAGACGGTCCTGAACCAGCTGGAACTGCTCGGCGGCGAGGTCATCCCGGTCCTGCGCAAGGAGCTGCAAGCGCGCCGCGCCGACGGCGTCGCGGACGCCCCGACGCACGAGCTGCTGGTCAGGGCCAAGTACGGCGACGCCGCCCCGCGCCAGCCGCGCCCGAACGCCAACCGCGGCGACAACGTGACCGGTTCCTCGCCCTACACCGACACTGACCCGGAATACCAGGCCAGCTACCCCGAGCTGTAAGCCATGCGAGCCAACGACGCGTGGGAGTCGCTCCTTGCCGCGCACGCCGCACTGTTCAGGCAGTTCGTCGGGCATCGCGAGATCTGGGCGGACATCTCCATGAAGGAGTACGACGTTCTTTACACGCTGTCCAAGTGCCCCGGGCCCGTGGGCCTCACCGAGCTCAACCGGCACGTCCTGCTCAGCCAGCCCGCCATGTCCCGCATGGTGGACCGGCTGGCCGGCCGGGGCCTGATCGCCCGGGGCACCGACCCGGACGACAGGCGCGGCGTTCGCCTGTCGCTTACCGGGACCGGACGCGAGCTACAGCGCCGCATCGGCCGCCAGCACGCGCGCGACGTGGCCCGGGCCATGACCGCGGCACTCACCCGCGAAGAGCTCAGCCAGCTGGCGGCGATCTGCGCCAAGCTGGCCAGCACAGAGAAAAACAATAAGGAAAACAACGAGAAAAGAGAGGCGCAATGAACGCCGCTCAAAAGCAAGCCGCCGGCGCCCCGGAATTGGCGGGCCCGTTCAGGCTGGTGATCGTGAGCGCCGGCACGTCCGACCCGTCGTCCACCCGCATGCTGGCCGACCGGGTCGCCGCCCGCGTGACGGCCCTCGCCGCCAGCCACGACGCGGACGTAACCGTCAGCGTGGTGGAGTTGCGCGAGATCGCCGCCGAGATCACCACCGCCCTGACCGCCCAGCTCACCGGCCCCCGGCTGCAGAAGGCGGTCGACGCGCTCGCGGCCGCGGACGGCATCATCGCCGCCGCCCCGGTCTACAAGGCCGGCCCGAGCGGCCTGTTCACCTCGTTCTTCCAGGTCCTCGACAATGACCTGCTCATCGGCAAGCCGGTGGTGATCGCCGCCACCGCGGGAACGCAACGGCACGCCCTGGTCGCCGACGACCAGATGCGCCCGCTGTTCGCCTACCTGCGCGCGCTGCCCGTGCCGACCTCGCTGTTCGCCGCGCCGGAGGACTGGGGCGATGGCACGCTCGGCCAGCGGACCGACCGCGCCGCGACCGAGCTCCTGCTGCTGATGGAAAGCGGCTTCGCCCGCAAGGTCAGGGACGAGTCGTGGGGCAGCTACCAGCACGAGCCCGGCAGCGCTTACGGAAGCGCGGCCAACGCCGCGGAAACGGAGATCAGCCTGGACACGGACCTGATGCGGCTGGCGACCGGCGGCACCGCGCTCTAACTTTCCCGCGCACAACGGCTTCAGATACGCAACGGGCCCGCCAGTCTCCTGCAAGGCACCCGCGCCAGCATGTTGACTTTTGGGTCCGCGTGTCATTAGTTCAGGAATATGGGAGATAAAGACAAAGCGCCCGCGCGCTCAATGGTGACAAGCCGACGCGCCTTTCTGTCAGCCTCGGCCATAACGGCCGCGACCCCCCTCCTCCTCGGCGCCACCGTTCAGGCCAGTGCCGCTACCCCCTCCGCACCGCACATTCCCGATCCGGAACTGCGTGCCCTGCTCCGGCGGGTCGACCCCCGCCGGATCGAAGCCACGATCCAGAAGCTGGTCTCGTTCGGGACCCGGCACACCGCCTCCAGCCAGACCGACCCCGTGCGCGGCATCGGCGCGGCGACGGCCTGGGTGTACGGCCAGATGCAAGACATCGCGGCCACCTCGCACGGCAACATGACGGTGCAGAAGCAGACCTTCACCCAGCCGGTCTCCAGCCGCATCCCGGTGCCGACCCAGATCACCAACGTCATCGCGACCCTGCAGGGCACCGCCTCGCCGCAGCGGTTCTACGTGGTGACCGGCCACCTGGACTCGCGGGTGACCGACGTGCTTGACTTCACCAGCGACGCTCCGGGTGCCGACGACGATGGCTCGGGCGTCGCGGTCGTCCTGGAGCTCGCCCGGTTGTTCGCCACTCATCAGTTCCCCGGCACGCTGGTGTTCGCGACCGTCGCGGGCGAGGAGCAGGGGCTGTACGGCTCGTCCTTCATGGCGCAGCAGATGAAGGCGGCGGGCGCCGACGTCCAGGGCATGTTCAGCAACGACATCGTCGGCGCGAGCCAGGCCTGGGATGGCACCAAGCCGGACCCGCACACGCTGCGGATGTTCGTGGAGGGCATCCCGACCGCCGCCACTGCGGCTCAGATCGCGCTGATGCAGTCGGTCGGCGGCGAGAACGACGGGGCGACCCGCCAGCTGGCCCGGTTCGTGACGGAGTCCGCGCCATTCGAGCTGACCGGCATGAACATCAGGGTCATCTGGCGCCGGGACCGCTACCTGCGCGGCAGCGACCACCTCTCCTTCCAGGGGCAGGGCTACCCGGCCGCCAGGTTCACCGAGCCACGGGAGAACTTCGACCATGAGCACCAGAACACGCAGGTGGTTGACGGGGTCCAGTTCGGCGACCTGATCGAGTTCGTGGACTTCAACTACGCCGGCCGGGTGGCCAAGGTGAACGGCGCCGCCCTGTGGGCGCTGGCCACCGCGCCAGGCACGCCGAAGAACGCGCAGATCCACACGACGCCGCCCGGCACCTTCTCGGGCACGAACCTCTCGACGCTGCAGTGGGACGCCAATCCCGAGGCCAACCTCGCCGGCTACGAAGTCGTGATGCGCGAGACCACCTCCGCCGATTGGACCAGCGCCATTGACGTCGGCAACGTCACCACGGTCACCCTCGACATCTCCAAGGACAACGTCCAGTTCGGCATCCGCGCCGTCGACCAGGCCGGCCACCGCAGCCCGGCGGCCTTCCCCACGGCAGTCGCTTAGGCGCTTCCGCGAAGTCGCCCAGCCAGCCCGGGCAGCCCGCTGCCCGGGTTAAGCCGCTGACCCCTCTGGCCTCGATGAGCGCGTCCGCCTCGTCCACGGTCACCCGGCCCCGAGATGCCGCATGGCCGGGATTACCTCGCTGGCGAACAGCTCGGTGCACCGCCTGGTCTGCTCGCGGGTCGCGGCGCCGATCGCGAACAGGCCGATGAGCTGCCCGTAACCGCCGAGCTGCTCGTGCATCTCGGTGAGGCGCGCCGCGACGGTGCCGGGGCTGCCGACGACCGCGTACCCCTCGGCCAGCAGTTCCGCATACGACAGCGCGGAGAACGGCTTGCGGTCCAGGGACAGCATGCCGCGCAGCGAGCCGGGCGACACGTAGCCGGGCGGGTTGACCATCTCCATGGTCTGCTTCAGCCCCCGCCGGAACAGCCACATCAGCGCGGGCTCGGCGTCCCGGTGGGCCTGCTCGTCGCTGTCGGCGACCCAGATGGGGATGGACAGCGCGATCTTCTCCGGCTCGGGAACGTACCCGAGATCGGCCGCCGCGCGCCGGTACCCGTCGAACCACAGCCGGACGACCTTCGTCGGTGAGTACACGGACATGAACGTATACCGGTGCAGCGCGCAGAACTTCATCGTCTCGGTCGATCCCGCTCCGGGAATGTAGACCGGCGGGTGCGGCTGCTGCACCGGGCGCGGCCAGATGTTCACGTACCGGTACTCGTAGTTCTCGCCGTACCACTCGAACAGTTCCTCTGAGGTCCACGCCTTGATGATCAGGTCGTGCGCCTCGTTGAACCGCGACCGTGACTTCGTGGGGTTGATGGAGTGGCCGAAGTACTCCCACCCGATTCCCCGGACGAACCCGGAGTCAACGCGGCCATCGGACAAGTGGTCAAGCATCGCGATCTCCTCCGCCACCCGCAGGGGGTTGCCGCGGATGCCGATCGCGTTCCCGAGGACCATGATCCGGGCGTGCCGCGTGCGGCGGGTCAGGGCCGCGGCCATGATGTTCGGCGACGGCATCAGGCCGTAGGCGCTCTGGTGGTGCTCGTTGACCGCCACGCCGTCGAAGCCGAGCTCGTCGGCGTACTCGATCTCGTCAAGGTAGCGGTGGTAGAGCTCGGTGCCGCGCCGCGGGTCAAAGAGCTTGTTCGGGTACGTGAGGGCCGAGGTCTCATAGGCCTCGTCGAAGTCGTCAGGCAGGTACGGGTACGGCATCAGGTGGAAGAAGCTGAACTTCACGACGCCGCTCCGTCCAGGCCAGGGTCGTTCTGGCGGGGGCTGCGCTCGCTCAGGAACGCGGCGACCAGCGCCGCGAACTCGGCGGGCTTCTCGAAGTACATGGCGTGGCCGCAATCGGCGACCGTGGCCAGGGCGGCGCCAGGGATGAGCTCGGCGTACCGCCGCGCGTGCGCGACCGGGATCAGCCGGTCATCCTCGGGTGCGGCCACCAGGACCGGCACGCCGATCCGGCGCAGGCGGCGCTCCAGCTTGGGGTCGTGCATGTACGGGACCCAGCAGAACCGGGCCAGCGCGGTGGCGTCCCGGTAGGCGGCCAGTACAGCGTCGATGTCTGGCCGGCCGCCGGGCGGGGGCGGCCCGGGCGGTGGCGGGGGATTGTGGAACAGCAGCTCAACGAGCTTCGACGGCGGGGTCAGGAAAATGTCAGGTACCGGGTGGCCCGCCACCCGCAGGCCGGCCGCGCTCAGCAGGGTGAGCGAGCCGATCCGGTGCGGGCTGTGCACGGCGAGCTCGGCCGCGATCCAGCCGCCGAACGACGCGCCCACCACGTGCGGGCGGTCCAGGCCAAGCGCGTCCATGACCTCCAGGTAGTGATAGACAAGGTCGTCCATCGCCGTGAGCTCGGGGAAGTCGTCGGACTTGCCGAAGCCCGGATGATCGGGCGCGATGACGTCGAAGGACCGCGACAGCAGCCCGTGAAACTCCGGCCACGTGCCGGCCCCGCCCGCCGCGTGCAGGAAGAGCACGGGCTCGCCGGACCCGCCGCGGAACACGTGCACGCGACCGCCGTCGAGTTCCAGGTAGTCCTCGGCGGGGGGGCGCCCCCCTGGATCGGCACCGCTCGTCACGGACTCCACCTCCGGCGTGCCTGGGGGACAGGGCCTTCGCTACGGACGCTACGCGCCGCGCACTCGCCGCGCCATGGCCCCGCGCGCGGCCATGGCGCGGTTGTGCGCCGCCACGAACAGGCGGCGCCCGGGGTGGTGGGCGGGAAGAAAGCGGGCCGATGCCTGGGGTGGTGGGCGGGAAGAAAACGCCCGCAAATACCGACAGGCACGTAATACTTCCGTGATATTTCAGCGATCCGATTGTGAGGCACCTCGAGAGTCACTACGGTTCATCACGGTTAGGGACCGCCGCGGGCCGCCGTTGGCCGGCGTGCCGGGCCCGGCCAAGGGATCAGGGACAAGGAGCGTGACGAGCGTGCGCTGGCTACGATCGGGCGGCACTAGAGGGTCGAGGGGTTTCGGGGCGCGCCGCGCCGCCGTCGTGGCGCTCGCACTCGCGCTGGCGGGCGGGGGCATCGCCGTCAGCCAGGACGCCGGGGCGGCCAACACGCCGACCATCCCGCAGGTCCAGCACCAGGTCAACAGCCTCCAGTCACAGGTCGACCAGGTGGGCGAGCAGTATGACGCGGCGACCGAGCAGCTGACCGCGGCGAAGGCACGGCTGGCCGCCGTCCGCAAGCAGGACAGCAGCGCCGAGACCCTGTTCCGCGCGGCGCAGACCAAGCTGCAGCGGATCGCCATCGCCTCGTTCGAGACCGCGAACCAGTCCTCCATCGCGGGCCTGCTCACCTCGGGCGACCCGACGCAGGTGCTGCAGCAGGCGTCGCTGCTCGAAGACCTGGGCACCGCCGACAGCGCGCAGGTCAACCAGTACCTCGCGGCCGCGCAGCAGGTCGCCACCGCCCAGGCGAACGTGCAGCGCACCGAGAATGGCATCACCTCCCTCCAGACGCAGCTGAAGCAGAAGAAGTCTCACCTGGACGCGCTGCTGACCCAGGCGAGCAACACGCTGGCGAACCTGAACCTGCAGCAGCAGGAGGAGGTGGCCGCGGTCGCCGTCGGCGGTGGCGGCAGCTTCATCACCCACGCGACCTACAGCGGCCCGACGAACACGGCGGCGGGCAAGGCCGTGCAGTTCGTCTATGACCAGCTCGACTGCCCTTACCTGTGGGGCGGCACCGGGCCGTGCAACCCCGGCTTCGACTGCTCCGGCCTCGTGCAGGCCGCGTGGGCGCATGCCGGGGTGTCGCTTCCGCGCACGACCTACGAGCAGTGGGACGCCCTGCCGCACGTGTCCAAGGCCGACCTCGTGCCCGGTGACGTGGTGTTCTTCGACGGCATCGGGCACGAGGCGATGTACGTGGGCGGCGGCATGATCATTGACGCGCCGCAAACGGGCGAGGTGATCCGCTTGCTCCCGCTGGATACCGGCTGGTATGCCCAAAATTACGACGGCGGCGCCCGTCCGTAGTCCCCGGCAGGCCCGCTTCCGGCTTCAGGGCGTCCCTGGCAACGCCGGGCCCGACCGCATCCGGGCCGGATTCCCGGCCTGACGGTGTGACGGCTGCTCTAGCGGGCATGCAAAGGGGCAATCCGCCGCCGCGCACCGTACCGGGCGCGGCGGCGGGGCTTATATGGGCAGCCCTGGCGGGTCAGTACGCCCGCCCGAACAGGACCCGCTTGCCGTAGGCCGACGGGGCGTTGCAGCGCACGCAGGTGCCGGACTCGGCCGAGGCCTCGCTCGGGACGCAGCGCGGGGTCGCCGCGGTTTCCGCCTTGATCTCCTCCTCGCACGACGCCTGGCCGCAGTGCAGCGCCCGGGCCCAGCCGTCGGCGACCCTCTCGATGAACTCTGGCCAGGAGCTCACCGTCGTCGTCCTTGACTCACGGAATTCGGTGGCCCGCTGGAACAGGAGCGCCTGGAAGGCGTCGAGGGCCGCGGCCACCGTCTCCGGCGCGGTGTCCAGGCCGATGGCGGCCTTGCCCTCGCCGCCCAGCCGCCTGGTCAGCAGCGCGGTGCCGGCCGCCAGGTCACGCGGCGCCGATCTCGAGGCGCAGCGGGACGCCGCGCATCTCCCAGTCGTTGAACTTGAAGCCCGGCGATACCTGGGGACGGTCGTCGACGTGGACCCGGATGCCGGCGGCCTTGAGGCGGCGGGCCAGGTCGCTCGCCGCCTCCAGGACGGCGTCGGCCTCCTCGCCGCGGGCGATCGGCACGATGACGACCTGGTACGGCGCGAGCCTGGGCGGCAGGACCAGGCCCTTGTCGTCGCCGTGGGTCATGATGACGCCGCCGATCATGCGCGTGGACATGCCCCACGAGGTGGTGTGGCAAAGCTCCTGCTGCCCGGCGCTGGTCAGGTACTGGATGCCGAAGGCGCTGGCGAAGTTGGTGCCGAGGTAGTGCGAGGTTCCCGCCTGCAGGGCCTTGCCGTCGCGCATCATGCCCTCGATCGAGTAGGTCCTGACCGCGCCGGCGAACCGCTCGCCCGGCGTCTTCTCGCCGGGCACGACCGGGATCGCGGCGATATCGCGGGCGACCTCCGCGTAGACGTCGAGCATCTGCAGGGTCTCGCGCATGGCGTCGGCCTCGTCCAGCGTGCGCGGTGTGCCCCTCCTGCCACAGGAACTCGGTGGTGCGCACGAACAGGCGGGGGCGCAGCTCCCAGCGCACCGACGTTGGCCCACTGGTTGAGCAGCAGCGGCAGGTCCCGGTAGGACGAGACCCATTTGGCCATCATCTCGCCGATGAGGGTCTCGGAGGTGGGCCGCACGATCAGCGGCTCCTCCAGCTCCTTGCCGCCCGCGTGCGTGACGACGGCCAGCTCGGGCGCGAAGCCCTCGACGTGCTCGGCCTCGCGCTGGAGATAGGACTCCGGGATCAGCAGCGGGAAGTACGCGTTCTCGTGCCCGGTGTCCTTGATGCGCTGGTCGAGCTCGGCTTGGAGCAGCTCCCACATCCGGTAGCCATACGGTCGGATGACCATGGTGCCCTTCGCCGGGCCGCGCTCGACCAGCTGCGCCTTGGTCACCAGCTCGTTGTACCAGGAGGAGAAGTCCTCGCTCTGCGGGGTCACCCCGCGCTCGTCGCGTGCCATAAAGGAAGGCTACCGGCAGGCCCGAAGCCCGCCAGGGCCTTTAAACCCGGGGCCCGCCGCGGAACCTGAGGCCCGCCGGGCCGGCCGGGAGCCGGTGCAGGGCCGGGCGGTGGCCCTGGGCCCATCCTGGCCCAGGGCCGGCCAGGGCTAGCTGACTCTGGCCAGCTCCTCCTCGCGGGGCTTGTCCGCCGCCTCCTGCCTCATCCACTCGGCGATCACCGCGTCGCTCTCCCACGAGGTAATCAGGGCGTAGCGCGGCCGCGGGCCGGGGTGCCAGACGACGTGCCACAACCGCTCGGTGTCGATCACGAGCTGCATGCCCGGATGCAGCGGGATGCGGGTCTCGGTGGACGGGTCCTCCTTGTCCTCGCGCAAGATGAACACCGACTGGCCGGGGGCGTTGTCCAGTTCGAGCCACGACCGGACCACCCAGCCTTCCCCCTCCGGGTTGAGCCGGTTGTTGTCGTCCCGGTGCAGCTGGCGCAGGGCGGCTTCCTCGCTGCTCGGGTTGAGCTTGATGACGCGAACCCGGCCGTAGTTGCCGCCAACCTCTTCGACATAGCGCACCAGGCTCGGCGCAACCCCCCGGTTGGGCGTCCAGATGCCGTCCTTGTCTGCCTTGCCGTGGTCCCAGAATCCCCGGCAGTCCATCTCGCCGGTAGCCGAGGCCAGTGGCGCGAAGTTGGTGTCCCCGCCGCTCTTCCAGTCCAGGTACTCCAGCGACTCCCATTCCGCCGGCGGAATCACCTGGTCCTGGTAGTCGCGAAGGATGACGAACCCTTTACTGTTTAGGGCGTCGAGCTTGTGGTACATGAATCTCCCCCGGTTGTCTCCGTGCCCCGCAAACACGCGGCGCATTCGGCTTACTACCCGTCGAAAGCCCTCTTGCACGTAATAACGGGAGATTACTTCCCGCTGGGCCTGGCAATGATCGCCAAATACAGTTAGCATGCCCAGGTCCCGGCCGACGTTTATCCACATGCCTGCGGCGGGTACTCTTCCGGATGTCGCACCCGCACCGAGGAATGCGGGATGCCGCAGGTCACGGCGCTCGGTAGTGCCAGCAACGCTGACGGTGTGTACAGCGCTGGCAGAGCGGACAGCGCTGGCAATAGAGCGCCCGCCGATCGGTTTGCGAATGGCAGCTTTCGGTAACGACGCTGACGCGACATCGATGCGACGGCGAGAAAGGCGCCATCACGCGCGCCATGACGGCAAGGCATGCGCGAATTCCTGTCGCCGGGCCAGGCATTAGACTAAGCGCGTGAAACATGCGATCGAGGCCGATGGTCACCCCGCTGTCGCGACGGCGCGTGCACAAGGTCGCGAGGGAAACGGTCACCCTGGACCTGCTCAGCTCGGGCCGCCGGTGCCCGTCCGACGGCGGCGATCGCAGGTCCAGCTGCACATGGTCGTCCATCGTCATCGGGCCTAAATGATTGACACTGTGGGGGCGGCCACCCCCGAAGTCTGAATCAGTTAGGCCCGTTGACCGCTGTCGGCTAACGATGACCAGCAGCGACACAGGCCACGTAAATGCGGCAAATCGGGCATAACGATCCGCTTCCGCAACACGCCGAGAACTTCACCTTTGCCAATCAACAGGTTCAGTCAACGATGGGCTACCATGCCCGACCGGTACCATCAGCCCGCTCACTGGCGGATGGCCAGCGCGAAGAAGCGATCCGGCGCGTCCTCATAGGCGGCCAGGTCCCACCCCGTGGCCGTGGTCGCGGCGCGCAGCGGTGCCGGGGAGAGGATCTCGTCGGGGGAGATGGTCCGGCCGTGCCGGGCGGCGAGCACCGCCCGGCCAACCGGGTGGAAGAGCACGAGGATCCCGCCCGGCCGGGTGACCCGGGCGAGCTCGGCCAGTCCCGCCCGCGGATCGGGCAGGTGGTGGACCAGCCCGGCGGCGAACACGGCATCGACCGACGCGCCGGCGAACGGCAGCGCGCGGGCGTCGCCCAGGACGAGCAAGGTGGCGCTCGCCGCCCAGCCCTTGGACCGCGCCTCGGCCAGCATCTGCGGCGTGACCTCAAGGCCGATGACGGTGCCGTCGGGACCGACGGCGTCCCGCAGCGCGGGCAGCGCGCGCCCGGTACCGCAGCCGGCGTCGACCGCGACGCCAGCCCGGCGGATGCCGGCCTCGGCGATCGCGGCGGCGTAGACGGGCATGTCGTGGCCGAACCTGGTGTCCCAGGTCGCGGCCCGGATCCCGAAGAACTCCCGGGTCCGCTCAAGGTAGGCGTCGGGCATGTGCCCATCATGCACCGGCCCGGTGAACCAGCGGAGGCGGCGGCTACCGGATCCGGCGGCCCGTCTCCGTCGCGCGATAGCCGCCGAGCCCCTCGACCGCCGCGCGGAACCGGTCGCGGCGCAGCAGGGACCACAGCGGTGCCAGCTGCGGCGAGTCCATCGCGCCGGGCGCGACGACCAGGTCATAGGGCTCGCGGGTGACGGGGACGAAGTCCAGCCCGAAGGCCCGCGGCGGCCATGATCCCCGGCCCCGCGTCCGCCCGGCCGGCGCCGCGCTGCCGGTTCACGTACCGGCCGCCCGGGCGGCCAAGATCGGCGATCCCGCCGAGCCGCATCGGGCATGGTTGTCCGTCGTCACCGGGCCTAACTGATGGACGGTTCGCGGATCGTTATGCGTGATTTGCCGCATTCGCGTGGCTTGCGCCGTTGAGAGCCATCGACTAGTCACAACCGGCAGCGGCGCAAAGCACCGCGACGCGGAGAAAAAGCCATGCATTCTTCCCGGGAGCCGTCCTGGCTGGCCCTCTTAACCGGGCAATCCCGGAATCGCCAGGTCCGCCACGGTGGGGTAGCCGTCAGCGTCGAGCCCGCGCGCCTTGTAGTAGGCCGCGATCATGGCCCGCAGGCGTTCCGGGGTCAGCCTGGCCTCGCGGCCGGACGGCAGCGTGAGCGGCTCGCTCAGCAGCCGGTCGGGAAGCCAGTCGTCGGCGGGCTGCCAGCCCTCGCGCACGTTGAAGGCCCGCTTGGCCGCCACGATCCGGCGGGCCGTCGCGCGCAGCTCCTGGCCGGTCACGTCCCAGCCGGTAACGCCGGCCAGCAGCCCGGCCCACTCGTCGAACGGCGACGTGAACACGCCCCGCAGGAACTTGCACAAGATCATCGAGTCCATGATGGCGGCCCGGTCCTCGGTCTCGACCGCGGCGGCCACGTGCTCGTCCCCGCCAGCGAGCCGGTCCAGGTCTCCCGACAGGTCCGCCTCGTAGGCGCCGGACCGGTTATGGTCGGCGCCGCGCGCGTTCACCGCCAGGCCCAGGGCCATCGCGTGCAGCGTGCGCGGCTCATACCCCGGCATCTCCAGGCCCTTCACGTGCAACGCGAACGCCTCCGAGCCGGCCCCGACCGCTCCGCGACGCGGCCCTCGCGCCTCGCCGAGCAGGACACCGAGCGGCGTGCGGCGCTCGCCGATCTCGCTCAGGGCGCGCAGCAGCGCTTCGGAGTCGCCGAATCGCAGCCACGGGGCGTCGATCAGGCCGCGCTGCGCGCACTCCATCGCCCAGGCGATCGTGCCGCCGGCCGAGATGGTGTCGATGCCGAGGTCATCGCACAGCGCGCTCGCCGCGAGCACCCCGTCCGGGTCGCTGACCCCGCACATCGGGCCGAGCGCGAAGACGTTCTCGTACTCAACCCGGACGCCCTTGTCCCCGCCCGGTCCTTTCCTGCCCTTCGCCTTGTAGATGTGCGCGCAGCCGATCGTGCAGGACGCGCACCCGCTGCGCGCCACCCGGCGCATCCCCTCAATGTCGCCCGGCGCCGGGGCGGGGGCGTCGCCGGCCGGGCTCGCGGGCGCCGCATCCCGCTCGCCGGCCAGGCGGGCCGCGCCCTCGAACGTCGCCGCCTGGAAGTTGCGGGTGGGCAGCGCCGAGATCGCGTTGAACG
The DNA here is from genome assembly GCA_963735415.1 of uncultured Actinomycetota bacterium. Lineage (GTDB taxonomy): Bacteria > Actinomycetota > Actinomycetes > Streptosporangiales > Streptosporangiaceae > Trebonia. The sequence goes on from CAVTLB010000014.1 coordinate 197,871, forward strand.
CCAGCAGGTTGGCCAGCGTGCCGAGCTCGCGGTACTTGGCCGTGGCCGGCCCGAACGACCTGGACCGCAGGTCCCGGGCCAGGGCCAGCACCGCCTCCGGGTCGGCCGTGGGCACCTTTCCCGCCGCGCGCACCGCGACCGCCTTCAGGTTCTTCGCCCCCAGCACCGCGCCCAGCCCGCCGCGCCCGGCGTGCCGCCCGTCATGGGAGATCGTCGCGTACTTGACGCCGCGCTCGCCGGCCGGGCCGATCGCGGCGACCCGCCATCCCCGGCCCAGGTCGTCGCGTAGCCGGCCCTGCGCCTCGGCGGCGGTCAGCCCCGCCAGGTGACTGGCATCGGCGAGCCGCGCTCCGTCGCCGTCGACGAGGAGCACCGACAGCCCGGCGGCCCGGCCGTGGATCACGATCGCGTCGTGGCCGGTCAGCTTCCCCGCGATGGCGAACTGGCTGGAGGCCAGCGCGTCGGTCAGCATCCCGGTCAGCGGGGACTTGGCCACGACGGCGAACTTCGCGCTCGTCGTCAGCGGCGTCCCGACAAGCGGCGAGAAGACGAAGGCCAGCGGCGCGCCCGGCCCCAGCGGATCCGCGCCAGGCGGGCCGAGCCGGTGCATGAGCCAGGTGCCGAGGCCAGCGCCGCCGAGGTAGTCACGCAGCACGTTCTCAGGCAGCGGCAGTGCCGACGCCGACCCGTCCGTCACGTCCACGACGAGCGCCCGCCCGAAGTACCCCACCCAGCGGAAGGGGCGCTGCTCCATCCGCCTCACCCTCCCGCGTCCGCTGACATGAAGAACACGCTGTCGCCCGGCACGAGGGGCATCAGCTCGTCCCGGGTGACCTGGTCGCCGTTCAGCGCCGCCGTGACGTGCCGGTCAAAGGCCAGCCCGACGGCCCGCGCCGCCTCGGCGATGGTGGCGGCACGGACCGCGTGCGGCCCCTGGCCGCGGGGCCCGCCGGGCCCGCCCGGACCAGCGGTCGCCGGCACCCTCCCTGGCCAGCGCGCCGAACAGGCGCACGGTGACCTCGGGGGCGGGCCTGGCCCGCGCCGCCGCGTAGTCGGCGGGCTCGTTGACGTTGACGAGCGAGTCGAGCTCGGGATCAAGCGCGGCCAGCGCGGGATCGGCCTTCAGCGTGGCGTCGTCCAGCCGGCTGACCACGCACTCCTCGAACAGGAAGGCCGGGCGCAGTCGCCCCTCCTCGACCAGGCGCTCGGCGGTGCCGGCCAGCGCCACCCGGTACGCGGCCGCCAGCGGCTGCGGATAGCCCCGGGCGACCGGCAGGCAGACGTCCGGAGCCACCCGATCACCACAACGCTCCCGCCCGACGCCGCCCACCACACGGCGGATGAACGCGGGATGCAGGAACGGCAGGTCGGTGGAGCTGACGAATGCGGCCTCGGCCAGGCCCGCCAGGGCGGCGAGCCCGGCGGCGATCCCCTGGACCGGGCCCTGGCCCTCCCGCGGGTCCTCGACGACGAGGGTGCCGCGGGGCAGGCCGGGCAGGTCCTGGCCCGGAGCGCGGACCACGACGACCGGCCCGTCGGTGGCGCGGGCCACGATGGACACCGTGCGGTGCAGCAGGGTGGCGCCGTGCCACTCCAGTGCCGCCTTCGGCGTCCCCATCCGCGAGGAGCGTCCTCCGGCCAGCACGATGCCCGCGCTCGCTTCCATGCCTGCATGGTAACCGCTGCCCGCCCGGGCCCGGCATGTGCTGGCCCTCAGTAAACACTCCGATTGATTCATGACCATTCCCGGGTTGCCCGCCTACGGTCGGCGCGCATGGGGCGGAATACGCGCGCCGCGACAATCGAATTGACGATCCTCGCCAGCTGCTGCGCTGGCCGCGCGACCGCGGGCGCGGATTCCGCCGCCCCCGACGGTAATGCGCGGCCGGCGGCGCTATCCGCGGCGCCGTGCGCGGGTGACGCGGGAAGAAGTCGCCGGGAAGGGAGCCGCGCGGCCCGGCCCCGCGGCCAAGCCCGCGCCAGCGGCCACGCCCAAGGCGGTCGAGTCCGCGCAGCGGCTGCTCACGAGCGCCGTGGCGGCGCTCGCGGCCCGCGACGACGATCATGTGGCGATCGCCGTCGATGACCTCAGCAGCGGGGCAATTCGCCTCATGCGACGGGAATCGCGAATTCATTACCGCGAGCATTGTGAAGGCCGATGCCTGGGGTGGTGGGCGGGAAGAAAGCAGGTAGACATCCTGGCAACGCTGCTTCATCAGCGGCAGCAGGAAGACAGCCGCCTTTCCGCCGGCCAGGAGGCACTGGCGACCACGATGATTGAAAATAGCGACAATGACGCGGCGGCCGCGCTATACGATGACAACGGGGCATCCAGCGGGATCGACGCCGCTAATCAGGCATTCGGGCTAACCGAGACGACGGTCGGCGCCGGCGGGTACTGGGCCGGCAAGGCCGCCGCCGCGGTCGCGGCATACGGCAAGTGACAACGTCGGCCCTCGCCGGGCATGCGACTATTGGGGCGTGTCCCGGAGTGCCGAAGCGCTGTGGCGCGCGATCGCGGTCTTCCGCATTGCCAGCCTGGGCTATGCCGCGCTGCTGATCGGCGTCATCAACGCGGGCAAGTACGAGCGGCCCGACTGGGCCTGGGCGGCATTCGCCGCGATGGCCGCGTGGACGCTCGTCACCACGGTCGGGTATGCCCACCGCCGCCGTCGCACCACGGTCTTCCTCCTCCTTGACCTCCTCGTCACGACCGGGCTGCTGCTGTCGACCTTCGGGCTGCAGTACCCGCAGTGGACGCGCGCGGGGACGGTGCCGGTGACGGCGACGTGGGTGGCCGGGCCGGTGCTCGTCTGGGCCGTCCGCTACGGCCGGGTGGCCGGCGCCGTGGTCGCCCTGATCTTGTCCGCGTGCGACTTCGCGCTGCGCGGCTGGACGTTCGCCGTCCCGCCCAACGGTGAGGTGCTCATGCTGCTGGCCGGGGTGGTCGTCGGGCACGTGGCCAGGCTGGCCGCCGGACTGGAGACCGAGCGGCAGCACGCGGACCGGGCGGAGGCGGCCAGCAGGGAGCGGGAGCGGCTGGCGCGCGACATCCACGACTCAGTGCTCCAGGTGCTCGCGCTGGTGGCCAGGCGGGGGCTGGAGGCGGGCGGCGAGGCGGCCGAGCTCGGGCGGCTGGCGGGCCAGCAGGAGGCCGCGTTGCGCGCGCTCATCGGCGTGGAGAGCGCGGCCGAGTCCGGCGACGTGGACCTGAGCGCGCTGTTGCTGTCGGTGGCAACGGACTCGGTAACGGTGTCGGCGCCCGCCGGGGCCGTTCGGGTCAGCGGCACGGCGGCGGAAGAGATCACCGCCGCGGTCCGCGCGGCGCTGGACAATGTGCGCCGGCACTGCGGCGACCAGGCACACGCCTGGGTGCTGGTAGAGGACGAGCTGGACGTGGTGACGGTGACGATCCGCGACGACGGCCCCGGCTTTCCCGAGGGTCGCCTGGCCGAGGCGGCGGCCGCCGGGCGGCTCGGGGTCAGCCAGTCGATCTGCGGCCGGCTGCGCGACCTGGGCGGCTCGGCCGGCATCCGCACCGCGGCGGGGGAGGGCACGGAGGTGACCCTCCGGCTGCCTCGCGCGGGCGCGGCGGTGCCCGCCCAGTCAGTCAGGCTGCGATCCTGAAGAATGAGGAAAGGCGCGGTGATCCCCCTGGGAGGCGCGGTGACACGGGTCATGGTGGTCGATGACCACCCGATGTGGCGGGACGCCGTCGCGCGCGACCTGGCCGAGGCCGGGTACGACGTCGTCGCCACCGCCTCGGACGGCGCGCAGGCGGTGCGCGTCTTCGGCGCCGCCCGGCCCGATGTCGTGGTGCTCGACCTGCAGTTGCCGGACATGTCCGGGGTCGAGGTGACCGTCGCGCTGCGGGCCGCCGACCCGTCGGTGCGGGTACTCGTGCTGTCGGCGAGCGGAGAGCAGCAGGACGTGCTGGACGCCGTCAAGGCGGGCGCGGGCGGGTACCTCCTGAAGTCGGCCGCCCGGCCGGAGTTCCTTGACGCCGTCCGGCGGACCGCCGACGGGGATGCCGTGTTCACGCCGGGGCTGGCGGCGCTGGTCCTCGGGGAGTTCCGCCGGATGGCCACCGCACCCCCCGGCGCGGGCGGCGCCGGGTCAGCGGACGTGCCCCAGCTGACCGAGCGCGAGACCGAGATCCTCCGCATGGTCGCCACCGGGCTGTCCTACAAGCAGATCGCGACCCGGCTCGTGCTCTCCCACCGCACGGTGCAAAACCACGTCCAGAACACCCTCGGCAAGCTTCACCTGCACAACCGCGTCGAGCTGGTCAGGTACGCGATAGAGCACGGCCTGGCAACCGACCCCGAATAGCCGCGCCGCCGGCCCAGGCGGCCCGGAACAGGTGGAATGCGCGCCGGTCCCCCCGCTGGCGGTGCTGGTGTGCCCGAAGGGCCGCCCGCCATCCGGTCGCCCGCTCGCCCGAAACGTGTGAAATGCGCGGTCGACCGCGTTCTGTGAGTGCTTCAAGGTGGCGTTGCGGCGAGTCGCGCGCCTCAACCCGCTATCGTGCGTCGCTTGTGCTCCGGTGCCTCGTCGGACGGCGGCGATGACGGGCCAGTTGCACATGGTCGTCCATCGTCATCAGGCCTAGATGATTGACACTTCGGGGTAGGCCCGTAAGCCGCTGTCGGCCGATGAGGCGCCTGAGTATCCGCACTCATGCCGGGATCGCCGCCGGGCGCGAGGCTGGAGCCATGAACAGTGGCCTGTACGCACTGAAGCCCTGGTACGCGGGGCGGCTCTCTCCTCTTCTGCGGCAGCTTGTCGCCGCGAACGTATCGCCGAACATGATCACGGCGTGCGGGGTCGCTCTTGGCTGCGGCGCCGGCGCCGCCCTCGCGCTGCTGCGACCGGGGGTGCTCGCCGGCGTGGTCGTCGCCGCCGTTCTGGCGGCCCGGCTCGCCTGCGCCAACCTGGACGGCGGCGTGGCTCGCGACGGCGGCCGGTCCACGCGGTTCGGTGCCGTGCTCAACGAGCTCGGCGACCGGCTGGCTGAGCTGGCGGCGCTGGCCGGGTGCCTGGCGATCGCCCCGGTGTGGCTCGTCTGCGCGACCGGGCTCGCGGCGACGCTGCCCTCCTGGGTGGCGCTCGCGGGGGCTTGCGCCGGGCTCGGCCGTGTGCAGGGCGGCCCGGTTGGCAAGACCGAGCGCTGCCTGCTGCTCGCGCTGCTGGCCGGGACCGGCCTTGTCACGGTGTTCCTCGCGATCATCGCGGCCGGCTCGGCGGTCACGGCACTCGTCCGGCTGGCCCGGATCGCGCGGCGAGCCAGGGCAGCGGAGCAGGTGGCGCGATGAGCGGCCTCGTGGGCATGACCGGGTGCATCGGGGGTGCGCTGACGGCGGGCGGGATCGGGGTGCTGGCGTCGCGCCAGCGCGACCTGATCCGCCGGTGGCGCACCTGGCTGATGGCCGCCGCGCTGGTCATCGGCTGCCTGTGGCTGGGCGCTGCCGGTGCCGCCGTCCTGGCGGCGCTGCTCGCCCTGGTCGCGGCGGTCGAGTACGGGCGGCTGGCCGGCCTGCGGCGCGCCGACCTCGTGGTGCTCATCGTGACCGTCGTCGCGCTGCCGGCCGTCGCGTGGCGCGACCCAGGCGAGCTTGGCCGGCCCTGGCCTGCGGGCTGCTTGCCGCGGTCCTCGTCCCGGTACTCAACGCTGACCCGGAACACGGGTCGCGGCGAGCGGCCATGAGCGTGCTCGGCGTGGCCTGGCTCGGCGCGCTGGCGGGGATCGTGATCCTGGGCAAGATGGCGCTGCCGGTGCTCTTCGCGGTCGCCGTGGCCGACGTCGGGGCGTGGTGCGGCGGGAAGCTGCTGAAGGGGCCGGCCCTGTCGCCGCTGTCGCCGGCGAAGCGATGGAGCGGCGTGCTCGGCGGCGCGATCTTCGGCACTGCCGCCCTGGCCGCGATGGCCGCGGTGAGCGGGACGCCGGGTGTCCTTGCCCCGGTGCACGTGGTGGCGGTCGCCGTCGGCGCGCCGCTGGGTGACCTGCTGGAGTCGATGGTCAAGCGCGGTGCGAGGGTCAAGGACGCGGGCCGTGGCTGCCCGGGTTCGGCGGCCTGCTGGACCGGATCGACTCGGTGCTCGTGGTGCTGGCGCTGGCGGTGATCTTGTGAACCGGACGGCTGGCCTGCCCGCCTTCTGGGTGGCGGCCGCTCGCAAGGCACTATGGCGCGCGGTCTTGACCGTGACCGGCGGCCTGCGCGTCCGGGACGCGGCGCCGCTGCCGGACGGGCCCTGCGTCATCGTCGCCAACCACAACTCGCACGCTGACACGGCGGCGCTGATCGCGGCGCTGCCCGCCAGGCGGCGGCCCGCCGTCGCCGCCGCCGCCGACTACTGGTTCGACGCCGCGAACGGCGGCCTGCGCGCCGCGCTGTCCGGGACCGGCCTGCGCCCGTGGGCGTGCCGGGCGCTGTGCGGCGCGTTCCCGGTGCGCCGCGGTGGCGGCGGAACGGCTGACCTGCAGGCAGCGCGGCAACTGCTGGCGGCGGGCCGTGACGTGGTGATCTACCCGGAGGGCAGCCGCTCAGGGGACGGGAGCGTCGGGGAGTTCCGGCACGGGGCGGCCCGTCTTGCCGTTCTGGCCGGCGTGCCGCTCGTGCCCGTCGGGATCACCGGCACACGAGAGCTGCTGCCCGCCCGCAAGGCCGGCGTCCGGGGCCGGCGCAGCGCCGTAACGGTGCACATCGGGACGCCAGTCCCCGCCAGTACCGCCGTCGCGACCGCGCAGTCCGTCGCGGCTGTCGGGCCTGCCGTAGCCGTCGGGTCCGTCGCGGTCGCGCCGCCGGCCAGTAGGTCCTGGCCTGCCGCCAGCGCCTGCGCCACCGAGGCTGCAGCCGCCACCCGCCCGAGGCCGCTGCCACGAGATGCCATATCCGGCATGACAGCGCAGGCACGAGCGCGGGTCGCCCTGCTGGTGGCGGGCAATGAGGCGGTCTCCGCGCCCGCCCAGCCGGGCCTCGCGCCCGCGGACTCGCGATTGCGGATCCGGACGGAGCGGTTGGCGGCGGCCTGGCATGGCGTGCTGCTGATGGCGGCGTGGGCCTTCGGCGAGGCGCTGAGCTGGCCCCTCCTGCCAGAGGTGGCCCTGGCGGTGGTGTGCGTGGCCGCTCCGAAGGCCGGGATCAGGCTGTCACTCGCTGCCGCGGCCGGCAGCGTCGCGGGCGGCGCCGCCGGGTACCTGCTCGCGGCGCACGGGACCATCGTGCCCGAGCCGGTGACGACGGCCCGGATGCACGCGGCGGTGGCCGCCCAGGTGACGGCCCACGGCGCGGCGGCGGTCCTGGCCCAGCCGCTCAGCGGCATACCGTTCAAGGTGTACGTGGCCGCCTCCGGTGTGTACCATGTTGGACTCGGGCGGTTCCTGTTGGAAAGCGCGCAGGCCAGAGGTGCCCGCATCCTGGCGTTCGGCCTGCTCGCCACGGGCATCGGGGCGTGCTCGGTGCGCTGGCGGCGGTTTTACCCGGCGTACCTGGTCCTGGTCGCGGCGGTCCTCCTGGGCGGCTGGTCGGTGGTGGTCACCGCGTGGTCGTAGGCGGCACTGCTCACGACGCCATCGGCGATCCCGCTGCCGCCCGCGCACGTACCCATGGGCAGGAGCGTTAGAAAGCAGGGGGACAATGTTCGCGACACTACGGGGCTGCTTCGTCGTCGTCTTCTCCGGCGAGCACGCGCGGGTACTCGGCCGGCCGGGTTTGCGCTGGATATGCCTGGTGGCGCAGGTCGGGCTGGCCGTCCAGTTCGCCCTGGGGATGATCCTCAACCTCTACGTCGCCATCCCGGCGGCCGACGCGCACGCGAGCTGGCTCCGGGAGATAGAGACCGCGCCCGCGGTCCTCACCGCGCATGCCCTGATCGGCGTGCTGCTGTTCTTGTCCGCTGGCCTCCTGCTGCTGCGGGCGATCGCCCTGGGGGACATGGTGCTCGTCACCCCCGCGGCGGCCGGACTGGCGGCCCTCCTGGGCGCGTTCGCGGCCGGGGAAGTGTTCGTGAAGACAGGCGATGACAGCGCCTCGCTGTCCATGGCGATCCTGACCGGCGTCGCGCTGGTCTGCTACATCGGCCTCCAGGCGATCGTCGGCGGCCCGCGGCCGCTCGTCAGGGAACGCGCGGGCGAGTACCTGACAGACCTCGCGGACTAGGGATCCGTCGCCAGGTGCCCCACCGCGACCGCACCCGCCGGCGCGCCTGACCCGGCCGCTCTTGCGCTTGCGCGCTTGACCGCGGTGGACCTGCGCGGTAGCTTTTGAGCGTTCGATTAAATCGATCGCTCAAGAGAGGTCCGCTCGTGACCGACACCCGGGACGCGCTGATCGCGGCGACCATCGACGTCCTGCGCGAGTGCGGCTTCGCCTCCGCCAGCGCGCGGAAGATCTCCCAGCGAGCCGGGTGCAACCAGGCACTGGTCTTTTACCACTTCGGATCGGTCACCGACCTGCAGGTCGCCGCGCTTGAAGAGGTCAGCGCGCAGCGGATGGCGGCCTACCGGGGGTTGCTCGGGCACACGGGGACGCTCGGCGAGCTGGCCGCCGCCGCCCGCGTGGTCTTCGAGGCCGACCTTGACGCCGGGCACGTCCGGGTGCTGACCGAGATGATCAGCGGCGCCCAGTCAGTGCCGGGCCTGGGCGAGCGCATCGCCGCGATCCTCGCCCCGTGGCGCGAATTCGCCGTAGCGGCGGTGCGAGACGTGATGGCGGCCTCGCCGCTGGGGCCAGTGGTCCCGCCCGAGCAGGTCGCCCACGCCGTCGTCGCGGGCATCCTCGGGCTGGAGATGCTGGCCAGCCTGGACGGCGACAGGGACGCCGCCCTGGCCCTGTTCGACCGGGCGCGGGAAATCGGCGACCTGCTCGACCGGCTGCGCCCGGTAGCGGCGCTGCTTGCCCCCGCCGCCAGGGTCGCGCGGCCCTCGCGGCCCGCGGCCCAGCCCCGCATAATTAAATTGAGCAGTTTGATAATAGGCGCTTGGGAAGCTGTAGTATCTAGAAGATCGTAGGATTCAATTTCCCCGTCGATAAGCTCTTCTTTACTCTCTTGAAGTCCCGCCAGGAGCTCTGAGGCAGCTCCTTCAGTTTGATTATAGCATTCGTTAATCGCAGTCAGGATTGCTTCTTTTGGAGTATAGACAGCTTTGACTTCTCGCTGTAGGATATGTTGAAGTTCTTCAAGAGGACCAAGGTTAAGTGGATCGGCCACAGCAACAATGAGGTATTTTCCCTCTTCCTGAATAGGGAGAATACAGTGTTTTTTTGCATAGGTATAAGGGAGAGCTTTATAGATCTCTTTCGATAAACGCAATGTCGAGATATCCCGATAGATGGGAATGCCGAATTGTTCGGCGATTGAGGCGTTAAAATCTTCTCCTCCCAATACTCCGGAGCTGGCAAGTTCACTGCTGATAGTTTGGGCTGTGCGTGTTGGTTCACTAGGGGTTTCAGGAGGAGTTTCACGATGTTTTGACTTTGAGGAATCCCTTCCAAGCCATTCTTTTAATTTTTCTTTTACTCTTTCAAAAATTTTATTCACGTCCATCGTATTCACAATGCTGTCTAGCTTCCCACGGTTGCTCATATTGGGGGAGAAACGAGGGGGTTCACACATTCCTTGCTTAGTGGGAAAATAATTGTCTCTTCCCCTGCGAGCAACATTTTTGTCGTACCTGCAAACAGCTCATTTCTCTCGGCTTTTCGAGCCATATCATGGACCATCATGAAATGAGGACTGTCTCCAGGGCGTCTCTTCATCTGCTCACATGTGATTATTTGGAGTTCCACATTGAGCTCCCGTCATCGGAGACTTTCATTACAATGGCCATCTCCTCCTGAAGAAGTTTCCTGACTGCGCCCGCGCCCTTGCCAAGTACCGGATCAATCCCGGTAACGTCGGCCTCGGCCGTAACGACGATTCGAACTTCGCCACCATGATCGACGTGGCGGTGAAGAATGAGAAGCCGGTTCGCATCGGTGTCAACTGGGGATCGCTGGACTCAGGGCTCTGCTCGCATGATGGACGAGAATTCGCGGCTCGCGGAGCCGAAAGACGCCCGCGAGTGCACTATGGAAGCGATGGTCGAGAGCGCGCTGGAATCGGCCACGCTGGCTGAGAAGTATGGGTTGCGTCCGGACCAGATTATTCTTAGCGCGAAAGTCAGTGGGGTGCAGGATCTGGTTGACGTCTACCGTTCGCTGGCCGCGCGGTGCAACTATCCGCTGCATCTTGGACTCACTGAGGCCGGCATGGGCGCCAAGGGCATCGTCGCTTCGAGCGCGGCGTTGGGCGTGTTGTTGCAGGAAGGCATTGGCGACACCATCCGCGTGTCGCTGACTCCCGCGCCTGGCGGCGACCGCACTGAAGAAGTCCGCGTGGGCCAGCAGATTCTGCAATCCATGGGCATTCGCAGCTTCACTCCGCAAGTCACCGCCTGTCCCGGATGCGGCCGCACCACGAGCACCCTCTTCCAGGAGATGGCCGACCAGATTCAGGGCTACCTGCGCGACCAAATGCCCGTACTGGAGGGACGCTACACCGGCGTCGAAGAGCTGCAGGTCGCGGTGATGGGGTGTGTCGTCAACGGCCCCGGCGAATCCAAGCATGCCAACATCGGCATTTCGCTGCCCGGCACGTTTGAAGAGCCGAAGGCGCCGGTCTATGTATCGACGGCCGACTCTTCACCACGCTGAAGGGCGATCACATCGTCGCCGAGTTCATCAAGCTGGTGGATGAGTATGTGGAGAGCCACTACGCGGCCAGAGAAGAAGTGGCGGCACAGTAGACGACTCCTGCCGTGCGGGCCGGACACTCTTGTCCGCCGCCTTTGACCTTGACTTTGACTTCTCCTTCGCTGTGCTCCAACCCCGGTAACAACCCGCCCCGGCCCCCAACTTCAAAACGGTACTCGTATTTCCTATCGAAAACAGCTAGCTTGGGCATGTGAGGGTCGGAATCGAAGTCAAAAGCGGCGGACAAGAGTGTCCGCCCCACACGAGCATTGCCTGTGTTGCGGAGGAACTGAAAATGCCAGACGACGAGTGGATCAAGACTCTTGCAGATGGCAGAAAAGTGAAATTCACCAACCAGGAACTGGACGAGACGGCGTTTATCACCGCTCAGGTGGAAGGCAACAAAATCGTCTATTCGATTGTATTGACCGGCATGAAAACCCCGCCCAGTCGTGGAGAGGTTGAAACTCATTTCGAAGGCGAGCTTTCAAAGAA
>CAVTLB010000015.1:0-107326 GCA_963735415.1 uncultured Actinomycetota bacterium
GCCGGGCTGGCGGAAATCGCCCTCGCCTACATCGACGCCTTCGCCGCCGGGCCGGAGCCGGGGGAGAAGGAGGCGTACCCGGACGCGCCGCAGCTCGTGGTGCCCAACCCCGGCGGCGTGAAGTTCGCTGAGCTGCTTGGCCGCTCCACCCGCTTCCGGCGCACGGCCGGCCAGGGGGCCGTTCCCGCGGTGGTGCCGGCCCTCGGCCGCTGGCTCACGTACTTCGCCGAGCGCGCGCAGCACCCGGCGTCGAGCCTTCTCCTGACGGCGACGGGGGCGCTGAGCGCGCACTGGGCGACCGGCCAGTCGGCGGCCGAGGACCAGAACCTGGCGGCCCTGCTCGGGTGGATATCACCGCCTCCGGGCATGACCGGCCAGGCAGGCGGCGCTCCTGGCCGAGGATCCAGTGCGGTGCCCGCCCGCGGGGCCCGCGACCGACCCGGCTTTTTGACCGGGACGTCCTCGTGGGGCTGTACAAGGCGATCAAGGAATCCCGGGCCGCGGACGACGGGGTGACCGAGCGGGCAGGCGGGCGGGCCCGGAGGAGGCCCTGGCGCGGCTGGAGCGAGCGCTGCGGCTAGCGCTCGAGCCGACCTGGCAGCTCGTGTGGCGGTCGATCGACCTGCTGCGCGCGCTTCCGGAGGGCGGCCACGTCGCCGAGCGGTGGAAGTCGGACCGCAGGTCGTTCACCGGGTACGCGCGGTACCTGCGCGAGGGCGGCTTCCCCCAGGCGAAGCGGGATGCCGCCGTGGACGCGGCCCGCCGGCTGGCCCGGCTGGAGAGCGAGCAGGAGCAGCTTGACGCGCAGATGGCGTTCGATGACCCGCTGGTCATGGCCGAGTACCTGATGACCGGCCAGGCGTTCGAGGGCGTCGTCGTGCACGCCGAGCCGGACCGCCTGGACGAGTCAGGCAAGCGGGCCAAGCTCCGGCCGCGGATCACCCTGGAGACCACCGATGAGGTGACCGCCGAGCCCGGCGCCGAGCTCCGCTCGCCTGCCCGGCCCGGCCAGAAGGCAGCGGTCATCGAGGTGGACAAGCTGGACGGCCGGACGCGAGTGACGCTCGAACTTCAAAGCGGCATGGGAAGGGGACTGGTCCCGGCGCCAGGCAGCGTCCCCGACGCCGATGACGTGCTGTGCTACACGACGCTCAAGCTGGACTTCCAGCCGCCGCCGGACTTCCCCGCGCGGGAGGACACCCCGTGGACCCACGGCGGCCCGCCGCCGGAATACGTCCCCGCGGACCAGGACGCGACCGAGCCGTGGGACGGCCGCTCCTGGGAAGAAGCGGCCTGGGAATGAGCGAGCGCGGGGGCGGGCGGGCCTGGACGAGACGGAGGCACCTGGACGGAGCGCAGCGAGGGAAAGTGCCGCCTCAGGAAGCGCCCCGGAGCGAGCGGAGGACACTGCCCAGTGACCATGACGGAGGCCGCCCTCCGGGCGCGGCTGGCGACCGAGGACATCCTCGCGGCGATGGAGTCCGCTCCGCGCGGCGTGGTCGTGGACTCCCCGCCAGGAGCGGGCAAGTCAACGCTGGTCGTGCGCGCGGCCGATCAGCTGGCCAGCCAGGGCCATCGCGTGATGATCATCGCGCAGACGAACGAGCAGGTCGATGACCTGACCGCCGCGGTCGCGCGCACCCTCTCCGGCTCTGGCCCCACCCGCTCCGAGTCTGATAACAGCAAGATGCGGCGCGTGGGCAGGCTCGCCAAGTCCGATTACCGGCCACCGGAGCGCGTCGAGCCGGCACGCCAGCGTGACAGTCCGCCGCGACGCTGAGCGAGCTCGCGGATTGCCAGGTCATCTTGTCGACCGCGCATAAGTGGGCCACCGTGAAGGCGGCCGAGCAGTGGCCGTGGGCGATCGTGGACGAGGCCTACCAGATGCGGTCGGACCTGCTGCTGCGCGTCGCCGGGCTGTTCGAGAGGGCGCTGTTCGTCGGGGACCCGGGACAGCTTGACCCGTTCTCGGTCGTCGAGGTCGACCGCTGGCTCGGCCTGTCCTGGGATCCGACGCTGAGCGCGGTCGAGGTCCTGCTGCGGCACAACGAGCCACGTTCCGGTGATGCAGCTGCCCGTGTCGTGGCGGCTGCCCGCGTCCGCCGCTCCCGTGGTGTCCGCGGCGTTCTACCCCTTCAGCGCGTTCACGTCCGCCACGTCGGCGCGGGATCGCCGGCTGGACTTCATGGCGAGGGCGTTCGGGAGAAGTGCTCTCGACCGTGTCCTGGAGACCGCGGCCCAGACGGGCTGGGGACTGTATGAGCTGCCCGGCGGCCATAAGCCGCGTACTGACCGGGAGGCGGTCGGCGCGTGCGCCGCGCTGGCCGCGCGGCTGCTGGAGCGGGGCGCCGTGGCGACATCCGAGCGGTCACCGCGAGCCCGTGCCGGTGACGGCCGGGCGCATCGCGGTGGGGACCGCGCACCGGGACCAGGCGGCGGCCGTCCGCGCCGAGCTGGCCCGGCTGGGCGCCGACGGGGTGACTGTGGACACCGCGAACCGGCTGCAGGGCCGGGAGTTCGACGTGACGATCATGCTGCACCCGCTGTCAGGCCGCCGTGACGCCACCGCGTTCCACCTGGAGGCCGGCCGGCTGTGCGTGCTGGCCTCGCGGCACCGGCACGCCTGCGTCGTGGTCGCGCGGGCGGGCATCCAGGAGCTACTGGACGCCCACCCCTCGGCCGAGCCTGTCCACCTGAACGTGAAGGTCAAGTTCCCCGACGGCTGGGAGGCCCAGCAGGCGCTGCTGGCCCACCTGGAGAAGTACCGGGTCCCCGCGAGCTAGCCGCCCGCGGGGGCCGCCTGCTTGCCGTCGCGTGACAAGAGCGTTCGTCGCAATTGCGAAAAGCCGCCGGATCGATTCGCGCTCAATGCCCCACCCGCGCGTCGTAATGTGGCAATATGCATCGGTGGCTACCGAATTGCCGGTGAGGCTTGAGGACCTCGTGCCGCTGCAGCGGGGAGTTATCGCACGCCAGCAGGCGCTCGCGGACGGGATGACCCGGCACGCGGTCACCGCGCGGCTGGAGTCAAGGCGGTGGCAGAGGCTTCATGACGGCGTCTACTACACGTTCACCGGGCCGGTGCCCCGCGAGGCGCAATTGTGGGCGGCAGTGCTGCGCGTCGGCCACGGCGCGGTGCTCAGCCACGAGACGGCCGCCGAGATCTGGGGGATCACCGACAGGCCGTCGCCGGTGATCCACGTCAGCGTTCCCCGTCAGGCCGGCACCCTGACGGTGCCGGAGGTACGGCTGCACTACTCCGCCCGGCTGCCCGACGCCCGCTGCCCCTCGGTGCCGCTGCCGGTCACCTGGCCGCAGGACGCGGTCCTTGACCTGGTCAATAGCGCGGCGAGCGCCGCTGAGGCCGCCGCCTGGCCGGTCGCGGCCTGCCAGCGCGGCACCGCCACGCCGGGCTCGCTGCGCGAGTACCTGGCCAAGCCCGGTCGCGCCCGGATGCGCTGGCGCGGCGTCCTGCTGGACACGCTCCGGCAACTCGAGGCCGCCGGGGCCGGTGAGGCGGCCTGGGCTTGTCATGCTCCCGGGGCCGGTGAGGCGGCCTGGGAGCCGGTGACGCTCCCGGGGCTGGTGATGCTCCCGGGGCTGGTGATGCCACCGGAGAGCAGGCAAGCCCCGGCAGGCCGCCCGTCGCCCCGCTAGTCCCGCCGCAGCGCTGACCGCCGGCAAGGGGCCGGCCGCCCCAAGCGCTCCAGCAACATCGCGCGCTCCTACCCCCATAGGAACCGGCGAACTCGCGCGTATCCCTAATAACAGCCCCTCAGCAATCACAGGAGCCTCTACTGTTCGCTTTGCATATCAAACGGCCCCTTTTCGCGCCCAAATGAGGCCGGAAAGGGGCCGTTTCGCATGCAAAGCGAAAAGCTGATGCTGAAGTGACTGGCACCGGCCCCGGCGGCAGCAGCGGTCGCTGGGCCGCTGCGCTGGCCGCCGGCAAGAGCGGGAGCTACGCCGCCGCGAGTTCCCGCAGGAGCCGCGGCAGGGCCGTGCCGATCGGCTCTCGCACCACGGAGGAGGCGATCGGGTCGTACGGGGTCGGCGAGGCGTTCACGATGACCAGCCGCGCCCCCGCCTCGGTCGCCAGCGGCACCAGGCCCGCCGCCGGGTACACCTGCAGCGAGGTTCCGACCGCGTACAGCACCGAGCAGGCCTTCGCGATGGCCGCCGCCGACTCCAGGACGACCGGGTCCAGTGCCTCGCCGAACATCACCGTGGCCGTCTTGAGGATCCCGCCGCACTCCAGGCACGGCGGGTCCGGCTCGCCGGCGTCGATCCGGCGCAGCGCCTCCGCGATCGGCCCGCGTGCCCCGCACGACGTGCACACCACGAACCGCGACGTGCCGTGCAGCTCAAGCACCTTCCGGTCGGGCAGCCCCGCCTCCTGGTGCAGGCCGTCGGTATTCTGCGTGATCACCCGGACCGCGACAGCGCCGGATGAGTCGAGCGCGGCGATCGCCTCGGTGCGCGGCGTTCGGCCGCGGGCTGACGTCGAGCACGCTCGCGACGCATCTGCCAGGACCGTTGCCGGATAGCCGGGTCCGCCATGTAGTACGAGTAGGTGACGAGCTTCTCGTACTCGGGGTTTCGCGTCCACAGTCCCGACGGCCCCCGGTAGTCGGGGATGCCGGAGTCGGTGGATATCCCCGCTCCGGTGAGGAAGGCGACAAGAGGCCGGTCCATGACCCGAGCGTAGGGCGGCTGCCTCGCCAGCGCGACCGGATTGCCGCCCCGTCGGGCCCCGGCCCGGCCCGGCGTCTGCCGCTCAGGACGTGGTCCGGCCCGTCCCCGGGCGGGCCGGACCAGCCGGCGGAGCCGGGAACGCCCAGCCGTCCCGGCTCCGCCGACACTAATGGTACGTCTGTCGCATTTGCCCGTCTCAGTGTTGCGACAAGTTGCGATCAATTTGCGGCAACTCGTCGATCTCCTCCAGGGCCCGCTCGATCAGCGCGCGGGCCTGCGCGCCATGGACGGCGGCGGCCTCCAGGTGGCCGAACATCTTCGCGTACAGGGCGATCTCGTCCGGGCGCGTGACCTCGACATGGGCGCTCGGCGTCTCCAGCGCCGACGAGCTCGTCGTCGAAGATCCAGAACGACGCGGTCGGCACCCCGGTGCGCTCCCGCATCATCGGGATGATCCCGAGCGTCACGGCATCGTGCGCCATCGCATCGAGGAGCCGGATGAGCTGGCCCGCCTGCACCTCCGCCGTGCCGAACCATACGCGCAGTGCCTGCTCCTCCAGCACCACGCGGAACTCCTTCCCTGGCCAGCCGATGACCTCCTGCCGCAGCATCCGGTCGCGGACGGTGTCCTGCACGTCGTTGGGGATGCCCAGGAACTCGATCCAGAACGACGCCATCGCCGCGCAGTACTCCGGCGTCTGGAGCAGGCCAGGGATGACGTTGTGCTCGTAGACGCGAAACAGCCTGGTCGCCTCGTACCGCTGCTGCGTGAACGGGCCGACCGCCCGCTTCAGCCCGGCGCGAGACTGCCGCTTGTACTCCAGGTACGCCGACTCGACGGCCCGCGCCGTCGGCGATCAGGTCCATGACCTGGTCCTCGGCGCCACAGGCGGCGCACCAGGCGCGGATGTCGGAGTCCGTCGGCGCCTGCGTGCCGTTCTCGATCTTGCTGACCCGCGTGAAGTGCTGCCCCGTGGCGGCGGCGAGCGCCCGCGCGGTGAGGCCGGCATCCCTGCGGACCTCGCGCATGCGGGCGCCCAGCGCCTTCTTCGCGTCCTTGGCTGATCTGGCCGCGCCGGCATACCCGGGCGCGGCGGCGTATCCGGCTGAGCTGGCCGAGCCGGGCGGGCTTGGCTCATGCTCGGCGCCCGCGCACGTCACGCGGCGACACCAGGCGTGGCGATGCCCGCCGGGCTGATGTCAGGAACCCCGGTGTCACGGTTCTCCTTGTCGCGCTTGATCGTGTCCTTGCCCGCCACCTGCTGGAAGATCTCCAGCAGCGCCTCGACGACGATCGGGACCATGCGGACCGGGATCTCGACCGCGTCCTCGTGGGACGGGATCGCCATCTGGGTCCGGGCCTCCTCGTCGGTCAGCTTCCAGCCCTGCACGATCAGGGTCCGCTCGCCGGTGGCGTACACCGTCGGCGAGCCGCCCGGGCTGGAAAGCGGGTCCTTGCGGATGAACGTTAGGTCCACTGTTGCCTCCCTGAGTCCGTATTGCGAGAAGTTGCGACAAATGGTGCGATGTGATCGCCTCACTTGTCGCATCTTGTTGCCGGAAGTCCCAGCTCTTCAATGGTACTAGGTGGGGAATGCTGGAATCAACTGGAATCCCTCCCACGGTAGGATCTTTCTGAGCTACCATGCGCGGTGCGCGTGCCGGGCGCTCACGGAGGTGGCGATGATCGTCGCGGCGCTGGCTGCCTGCCTCGTGCTGGTGGCGGTGATGGTCGCGATCTACCGGTACGGGGACCGGGTGATCCCGGACGATGCCAAGGTGCCCGTCCACGCTGGTCTCGGCGGCTGGGACCGCTGGCGGCCGAAGAGGCCGGCCTGCGCGCTGGCCCATCGGCGGGGCGGTGATCGCCGTGATCCTGGTCGCCGTCGCGTACCTCGTCCAGCACGCGGGCAGCGCAAGCGGCCAGCACGGGGGAATCACGGCCCTGGCGGTCACGGTGGGCACGTGGGTGCTGGTGCTCGTCATCTTGCCGCTGTCGCAGTACCGCGCGATCCGGGCGGCGCTGCGTCGGCTGGAGGCGGAGGGCGGGCGGCGCTAGCGGCACGTGATTTCAGGGGCGCTGCGCCACCGCAAGCAGCCGCTGGCCCTCGGCGGGCAGCGGCCGGTCATGCCGCCAGATGGCGGTGAGCACGCGGGTCAGCGGCGGTCCCGCTAGCTCGACCGCGACGAGCCGGCCGAGCACCAGGTCGTCACGGACGGCCAGGCGGCTGAGCACCCCAGGGCCGACCCCGGCGGCGATGGCCGACCGCACGGCCGCGCTCGTGCCCAGCTCAACCGCGGGCGGCACCGGCGACAGCGGAGGCTCCCGCGCCGCCAGGTAGTCGGTCAGCGTGTCGCGCGTCCCGCTTCCGGCCTCGCGGATGACGAGTGGCGTGGCGGCGATCTCCGCCAGCGCGACCGGGCGGCGCAGCCGCGCCCACGGATGCGACGGCGCGGCGACGACCAGCAGCTCATCCTCGCGCAGGTGGGCGCGGACCAGGTCCGGCGGCAGGTGCGGCGTCTCGATGACGCCGATGTTCACCCGGTCGCCGCGGACCATCTCGATCACGCCGGTGCTGTTGGCCACGGTCAGCTCGACGACCGTCGGCTGCAACCCGGCCTCCTCCTCGGCCGTCCGCAAGCTCGATCAGCCAGGACGGCACCAGGTGCTCGGCGGTCGTCTGGCTCGCGGCGATGGACGAGCCGGTGCGAGATCCCCGAGCGAATCGACCGCACGCCCGCCGCCAGCCGGTCGGCCGCGTCCAGGACGTCCTCGGCCCAGCCGAGCACGAGCCGCCCCTGCTCGGTCAGCTGCGAGCCGGCCGGCGTCCGGACGAGCAACTGCAGCCCCATCGCGCGTTCCAGCGTCCGCATCCGCGCCGACAGCGCCTGCTGCGAGATGCCGAGGGCGGCGGCGGCGCTGGCGATCGACCCGTGCCGGCCGACCTCGCGCAGCGCCCGCAGCGCGTCGATGTCAGGCACGAGGCGGGCCTCGGGCACATCGGTCACAAGGACAGTTTGTACCCCCACAAGGCCGCTCGCCTTCTGCGGCGCCCGGTAGCGCCCGAAGGTAGAGGCCATGGCTGCCCCCGTCCACCTCGATCCTCAACGCTTCCACTCAAGTCGCCTCCCCGACCCCGCGCCGGGACCCGCCAAGCACCCCCAACGGTCACGGCAGCGGTGGCCTGCCCGGGCGGCGCTATCGGCCAGGACGGCGCTCCCTGCCCGGGCAGCGCTGCCGGGGCTGGCGCTCGCGGTGGCCGTCGGAGTCGCCGCGACCGTCGTCGGCCACGTCGTGCCGCTGGCCGGCACCGCGGTGCCGGGTGCCGTGATCGGCCTGGCCGTGGCCCTGGTGCTCACGGCGAAGGGAAAGGCCGGCCCGGCCGGGCTGCGAGCGCGCCTGGCCCCGGGGCTTAAGGTCGCGAGCTCCCGGCTGCTGCAATGCTCGGTCGTGATCCTGGGCGCGCAGCTGTCCCTCAGCGAGGCCGCCCGCGTCGGCCTGTCCTCCCTGCCGGTGATGCTCGCGACCCTGGCGGTCTGCCTTGGCGCGGCGGTCGTCTACGGCCGGCTGCTCGGCGTCGTCGGGGACCTGCGCACGCTGATCGGCGTCGGCACCGGCATCTGCGGCGCGTCGGCGATCGCCGCGGTGACCCCGGTGATCGAGGCCTCCTCGGCCGACGTCGCCTACGCGGTGTCGACGATCTTCTTGTTCAACATCGCGGCCGTCCTCGCCTTCCCCCTCCTGGGCCACGCCCTGGGCATGAGCCAGCACGCCTTCGGGCTGTTCGCGGGCACCGCGGTCAACGACACCTCGTCGGTGGTGGCGACGGCGACGACCTACGGGAGCCCGGCCGCCAGCTACGCGGTCGTCGTGAAGCTCGTCCGCACCCTGATGATCATCCCGATCTGCGTCGCCCTGGGCCTGCGTGACCGCCAGGCGGAAGGGTCCCGCGGCCGGCGCGGGCACGCGGGTGACCCCGCGCACGGCGCTGCGGCTCGTTCCGTGGTTCCTGATCGGCTTCGTCGTGATGGCGGCCGCGAACTCGGCGGGCCTGATCCCGTCGACGTGGCATGGCTCGCTCAGCCAGCTCTCGCTCTTCCTGGTAGCCGTCGCCCTGTCGGCGATCGGCCTGTCCACCGACGTCGCCGCGCTGCGCCGCGCGGGCGTCAAGCCGCTGCTACTCGGGGCCATGCTCTGGGTCACCGTGACGGGCGTCAGCCTGGGCCTGCAGCTGCTGACCGGCTCGCTGCGCTAGGCGCCGAGCCGCCGAACGGGCGCGGTCCGGCCCCGTCCGGCGACCGGGCGTAGCGTCGGCCGTAAGGGATAGCGACGGCTGGATATTCCTTTGACCGGAAATGTCCGTCCTGGGACCCTGGAGGCCGACGGGGACATGCCTGAACGGCCTGCTGGAGGTGACTCATGGAAAAGGTAAACGACAAGCTATTCGTCTGGGGCAGCGACGTCGACTATCAGGCCCGTGAGCAGGCCGGCCGGGCGGCAAGGCTTGCCTTCGTGCCGGGCCATGTCGCGCTCATGCCGGACGCGCACGTGGGAATGGGCGCGACGGTCGGATCCGTCATCCCGACGGAAGGCGCCATCGTCCCTTCGTTCGCCGGGGTTGACCTCGGCTGCGGCATGATCGCCACCGAGACGGTCTACACCGCCGACGACCTGCCCGACAACCTGGGCCCGCTGCTTTCGCTGGTCTCGCAGCGCATACCCGCGGGCGTCGGCAAGGGGCGTGACCTGGGCTACCGCGACGGCTACCGCGACGTCTTCGGGGTCGTGGGCGAGCCTCCGTCGAAGCTGTCGGCCAAGCAGCAGGCGACGGCGATCGCGCAGTTCGGCACCCTGGGCTCGGGTAATCACTTCGTGGAGGTCTCGCTGGACGAGCGCGGGAAGGTCTGGACGGTCCTGCACTCCGGCTCCCGTGGCATCGGCAACCAGCTCGCGACCCACCACATCGGCAAGGCCAAGGGAGCGATGCGGGAGCACCTGTCCACGCTGGGCGACCCGAACCTCGCCTACTTCACCGAGGGAACCCCGGAGTTCGCCGCCTACATCCAGGACATGCTCTGGGCGCAGCGCTACGCCTACGAGTCGCGGGCACGGATGAGCAGCGAGCTGCTGAAGTCCCTCGCGCAGGCCATCAGCCCGAAGCGCCCGGCCAAGGAGAAGGCGATCACCGTGCAGGTGGTGAACTGTCACCATAATTACACGGAGCGCGAGATCCACCTGGGCAGGGAGCTGTGGATCACCCGGAAGGGCGCCATCAAGGCGGGCCAGGGTGACCTCGGCGTCATCCCCGGCTCCATGGGCACCGACACCTACATCGTGCGGGGCAAGGGCAACCCTGAGTCGTACAACTCCAGCTCGCACGGCGCCGGCCGCCGCCTGTCGCGAGGCGACGCCAAGCGCCAGCTCGACAAGGCGGGGCTGAAGGCGCAGATGAAGGGCAAGACGTGGAACGCCGACGCCGCTGGGTCCCTCATCGATGAGGATCCCCGCGCGTACAAGGACATCCGGCAGGTCATGGCCGACCAGTCCGACCTGACGGAAGTCGTCCACGTGCTGAGCCAGGTACTCAACTACAAGGGCACCGGCTGACGGAACCGTCCCGGGGAGGCCGGTGCGCGATGCTGACGTTCGGGGAGTGGTTCCAGGTGGCCGCGAGCCGCGAGCCGCGGGAGTGGCTGGCGGCCATCGCGCGCGACGGCCTCCCGCCGTCCCTGGACGTGCCGCCCGGCTCCGTGAAGGCCGACATCATCGCGGCCTGGCTCTGGCGCTACCTATATCCATCTGATAACAGCAAGATGCGCGAAGCGCGGCGACTCGTTTACGCGCTGCCGCAGGGCGCGGTGGCCGAGCCTGCCGCTTCGGCCGTGCGGGGCTGGCTGGCCCGGCTCGGCCTGGCTGACCAGGTCGGGCTGCACCTGTCGATGGGCACGTGGGCCTCATCGGAGGGTCCCGACTGGCGGGCGGACATGCACCGTCCCGCGATCGTCATCGGGACGGCCGAGTACCTGGTCAGCAAGGCGCTCGTCCGTGCCTTCGGCGTCGACCGGGTGCTGTGGCCCATTGACTTCGCGCTCGTCACTAACGGCGCGCACTGGATCGTGCACGAGGAACGGCTCTCCCGGCGGTCGGCCGCCACGCTGCGGAGCGTCGCGACGGCCACCGGGCACCGGGGGACCGCCGAGCCGTTTGGCCTGACGGTGCTGTCGTGCCCTGGCGAGCCAGTGCGCTCGGTTCCGCGGCTGCGCGGCGTCGAGCGGGCGGCGCTGACCGCGAGCCCGGGGGAACTGCTGATGGTGGCCCCGGCGGTGACGGCCGGGCCGCCAGTCCCGGCGGGTCCGGCCGCCCCCGGCGCGCCGCATCTCCTGGCCCTGTTCGACACCGACGCCGTGACGGGCGACGAGGCGGCCCCGTTCTGCCGGGAAGATATGGATGCGGACCCGGAAGTGGGGATCGCCTGGGCCACCTGGACGCCGGGGGAGGATGGCGAGCCGGCCCCGGAGGTACGGTTCCCGGCCGCCGAGTGGCGGTGCCCGGTGCCGCGCGGCCTGGCCGCAGAACTGGCGCGGGACCGTCCCGTCTGGCGGTGGGACTCCTCGCAGGAGCGGTGGGCGCGGGTGCCTGACGTGACCGAGGTCAGGCCGTTCACACTGCTGCTGGTCAGCGCCCTTGATGGCGGCTACGACCCGGCCGGCGGGTTCGCGCCGGCGGTGCGGTCGCCGGTTCCCGGGTGCCCGGTCCTGCGGACGCCGCAGGAATGCGCCGCGCTTGAAGCAGAGATGGCCGCGCTGGCCCTGCAAGCCGGGGAATCCCCGGGCGCGGCCGAGGAAGCGCCGCGCAGGCCGTGGCAAACGCTGGACTCGCACTCCGAGGAGGCGCGCGACCAGGCGGCGGCGCTCGTCCAGGTGCTCGAAGCATCGATCCCGGCCGCGGCCACGACGTCGGCGGTGCTGGGCGCGTACCTGCACGACGTGGGCAAGGGCCACCCGACCTGGCAGGACGCCTTGTGCGCGCTGGCGCCAGAACCTGATGCCGGGGCGGTGCAGGCCGGCCGGCCCTGGGCCAAGTCGGGACACGGCGCGAGCGGGCGGCTGGAGTTCGCGGGCGGGGTGTCGTTCCTGCACGAGCTGGCTTCGTTGGTGATCATCGACTCGCCGCTACGTCAGGTGCTGGCGGCGGCTCCGGACGCGGACCTGTGCCGCTACCTCGTGCTAGCGCACCACGGCCGGCTGCGGATGCGCGTGCGGGAGCCGGACGCCGGAGCAGGCGTGATCTTCGGGCTGGAACAGGGTGCCATCAGCGCGGTGCCGCCGATGCTAGGGCTGGCCGAGTCGGCGCTGACGGTGGACCTGGGCATGTTTGGCGACGGGAGCGACGACAGCGACTGGCACCAGACGACGGCCGCCCTGCTGGAAAGGTACGGCCCCTTCGTCCTGGCTTACCTGGAGACGCTCGTCCGGATCGCCGACTGGCGCGCTAGCGGCCATCGTGACCTGCCGGTTGCCGGTGTCCTGAGTCATTTATCCGGCTGCGGCTGGCGGAACTAGCCCGGCTCTCAGCCGGCAATCTGCGCCTATCGGGCGGCTGGGGCCAACCGTGACGCCGGGCATGGGATGGATAGCCCTCTGCCTTCTCGAATCCCGTTTTGGCCGGGTTGGGCCGGGCCTCGTGCGCCCCTCAGTGCCGGCGGAGCGGGCAGCCCCGGCCGTGGCCCGGTGCCGCGACGGCATTCCGCGACCCCCGCCGGGCCACCTCAGCCCCAGCAGCACCCGCCCGCGAACTTCACACACTTCCCGTATGGACAATTCGCCCCATATCGCCTCGGAAAGTGGTCGCAGAGTGTGTGAAGTCTCCCCGGAGCCTTGACGGATCATTTAAGTCGAAAGAGTGACCAAGAGGACGCAGACGTCATCGCCTTCCTGGTCCGCTACCCGACCATGCTGGGTTACTGCCTGGTCGCGCCCAAGCGGCACGTCGAAAGCTGGGTCCGTGACCTGGACGAGGCGGAGTACCTGGCGCTGCAGCGCGTGGTGCACCGGGTCGCCCGGGCGGTGGCCTCGGTCGTGCCGACAACGCTCACCTGCACTGGCACGTCGCGCCGCTTCCCCCGGGAGTGCCCTATCACCGGCAGCAGTACTACGCGCTCATGGCGGAAAACGGCGTCCTGGACGTCGGTACGGCTGGCAGGCGGCCCTCGCCCGGGCCATCAGGAGCCGCCTGTCATCCGCGAATTTGCGCGGCCCCCCACGGGCGACCCCGGCCTGCCGGCTGGCTAGCGGGCGGGCGCGGTCGCGCGCAGGCGCGCGGTGAGGCGCCGCCAGTCGGTGGCGGTCAGGCGCAGCACCGGGCCGGCGCCGTCGTCCTTGGTGTCGCGGACGAGGACCGCGCCGGGAACGTGGCCGGCCTCGACGCAGCTGCGTGCCGCCGTTGGCGCTGTAGCTGGACTTGCGCCACGGGAGCGCCCCGACCTCGACGCACGCTGTGCCGCCGTTGGCGCTGTAGCTGGACTTGCGCCAGCCGGGGTTCACTGTCGGCTGGCTGCCATCGCTGTAGTGCCTCCCGGATGAGGGTCCGCGTGTCCTCGGTGTTGAGGGCGCGGCTCTGGATCTCCCTGAACAGCTTGGTAGCCGTGCGGACCATTGCCTTGTCCTGGCTGTTCTGGTCCTCCATGGCCACCACCATCACGAGAGTATCCGGTATCGAGTCGCCGGTCGCGACCTGGAATTCTCCCTCCATCCCGGGGAAGTACTCATCGCCCCGGACGACCTGGATGATCACGTTCGGGAGCTGTGACGCCACCAGCAGGTGCTCCAGCTGCGTGACCATGGTCGCGGGCGACCCGACGCGGCGGTACAGCACGGACTCGTGGATGACGGCGGACACGTGCACCGGGTCCGGGCCGCCGAGTATTGATTGCCGCTTGAGGCGGTCCTCAGCCTTGGCGGTCGCCTCGGCCTCGCCGTAACCGGCATGCGTGAACATGTCATAGGCATACTCGCGGACCTGCAGCAGTCCCGGCACCAGGACGCAGGACCACAGCAGCAGGAACTCGGCGAGCCGTTCCGCGTTCAGCCAGGGCTTGGCGAATTCGGGAGTGGACGGACCTGGCCCGGCGGGCGGTGGCCAGCATGCGGTCGAGGAAGTGGCGCGTCTCCTGCGACACCGTGCAGGCTTCGAGCCACTTGTCGTACAAGCCTTCGCTCGGGCAGCTCCGCGCCGGTCTCCGCCTTGCTGATGGCCTCGCGGGCGAAGCCCAGGGCCCGCGCGAGGGCGTCCTGGGTGGCGAACTTCGCGGCCACGCGCACGCGCTTCAGTTCCTCGCCCAGGGCTGCGGCGAGGTCGAGTTCCGGGTCGCGGCTGTTGGGGCGGGGCATGGGATCGCCTCCGTGACGTTGGGGGAGTTTGGCCGGATCGTTTATTAGCCGTAGCGTAGCCCGCACTGGCCGTTGCATTGTGGATTTCACGCCGATCACGCGCCGTTCGGGGACGAATTGCGTAAGGTCTATTTTGGCGTGCGCTTGATCCGTTCCTGACCTCTTGCCGCAAGGGAGCATGACCGTGAATGCCGCGAACGCCCGCACGCTCAGCCCGCCGGTCTCCGCCGCCTAATCCACGGCTGCCGGATAACCAGTGGCTCGGCTGCTGGAACCAGCGGGCGTTCCTGGAACTGGGCGCGTATCCCACCGCGCCGGGAAGCGCGCGCGGCCTCATCGACGTGGTGCTGGCCGAGTGGGATCTCGCGAAATTGCGTGAGTCGGCCACTATGGTGGCGTCGGAGTTGGTGACGAACTCCGTGCTCGCCACGACCGCCGCCCGGTGGGTGGCCGCGACCCCGCCCGTCCGGCTGTGGGTGCTCGGTGACAGCGCGCGGATCCTCGTGCTGACCTGGGACGCGATCATCAGCGTGCCGGTCGTCCGCGAGGCGGGGACCTGGGATGAGAGCGGCCGCGGCCTGTACATCGTGGGCGAGCTGAGCGCGGAGTGGGGCTGCTACCACCCGCCCGAGGGCTACGGCGGAAAGGTTACCTGGTCCGTCATCGACACCCCCTAGGTGCAACGAGAAGGAGTAAATCAGTGGACAGGAAAAGTTGCGAGTGCGGATTCGCGAGCAGCGTTCAGGCCGAGCTGACGGATCATCTCCTTGAGATGTTCTCCCCGGTAGACGGCAAGGTGCCCGGCGGCACGGCACACGAAGAGGGGCCGGTAAAACTGGCATGCCTTTGCGGGTTTACCGCCCAGTCGTCTGACGAACTAGACGCGCATTTCCTCGAGGTCTTCACGCCCGGCGACTCAATAGGCATCGATGGTGGCAAGCACTTGCCAGTGAGCAGCCCGGCCGACGGAGCACAGCCCGGGTAGGCGATTTGTCGGGCCCGTTGTGGACAGGTATGAAGAAGTGCCCCAGCGACCTGCCCGGACAGTCCGGGTCAGGCCGCCACGAGCAGGCTGTCGGCCGCGTCCGCCCGCGCGACGTGCAGGACGGATGCCGCCGTCTCCCAGTTGGAGGCTGTGTCCCCGCTGGCGGTGATCGCCGCGCGCAGGGTGGCGATCGCCACGCTCATGGCCGCCACTGGGTCGTCGGCCTCGATCGTCATGCGGACTTCGAGATCCCCGGAGCTGATGTCCGCGCAGACGTCAGGCTCGATGATCGCGGGGTTCGAGTCCTCGGCCGACAGGAGCGCCTCCATCAGCGGAGCAAGGCACGGTCCGCAGTAGGCCGCCCCCGAGAAACGGACCTCCTGCACCGTCATCCACTCCATGGGGCCTCCTCGTGACCATCGGCAGGCAACTCCTTCGGGCACCCGAAAGCCTGCCATCCCGAGTGTAAAACGGGGAAAACCGCCCCGCCAGAGCCAGCCCCGATGAATTGGTCACAGTGGACGGCGACCCTTCACGTACCTCCCCCGCTGGCGGTGCCGGTGCGGCCGAAAGCTTCACCCGCTGGCGGTTCCGGTGTTCTATGAGGCATCCGCTGGCGGCACCGGGTGCCGGGTCCCGCGACACCGCTGCCGCCAGCGGCTCGGCTCCGGATCCGTGTCGCGGATGCGGCACAACGCCGCCCCGCACGGCGCCCGAAACGGGGAGGACGCTTACCCGAACAAGTCGAACGCGATCGACCACGCTCTTTCCGGCACGATCACGCGACCGACTTGCCCCGCAGCAGGTGAGTCACGCGATCGACGCGCGTCGCGGCAGTGGCGCTAGGCACTAGCCGCGAGAGCCGCCATCTTCCGGAACGCCTCCTCCGTCGCCGATCCAGGCTCGGCCGCGTACGCGATCAGCCGCTGGTCGGTGTCGGCGATGTGCATGACCTCGCAGGAGAACGTGAGCAGGCCGAACACCGGGTGGTCCACCTGCTTGACCATCGAGTGCCGTTCGGAAACCTCCTGGGCCGCCCACATCGCCGCGAACTGCGGCGATAGCGTCAGCAACTCCGTCACCAGCGCCGCGTTATCCCGGTTGCCGGGGTAGGCCGCGTACGCCGCCCGCAGGTCCGCGACCACCGACCGGGTGAACGCGATCGCCTCCGTATCCGACCAGAAGGCGTCGGTGCCCGGCCGGCTGAACGTCCACCGGATCAAGTTCCGCTCCGAAGAGGGAACCGACGACAGGTCCCCGATGAAGTAGACGGCGAGCCGGTTCCAGGCCAGGATGTCGTAGCGCGCGGACACCACGTAGGCCGGCGTGGCGGGCATGAGGTCCAGCAGGTGGGCGATCCCGGGCGGGACCGCCCGCGAGGGCCCGGCAGAAGGCAACGCGGCCTCCCCGCCCAGCCGCAGCAGGTAGGCCCGCTCGTCAGCGACTACGGCCACCTCGACGTCCTGGTCAATAACGCGGGCATCACCTCCTGGGGAGGCGCGCCCAGCCAGACTGACCTTGAGGGCGTCCGCGTGATCATGGAGACCAACGTGCTCGGCGTCATCGCCACCACCAACGCGATGCTGCCGCTGCTTCGCAAGGCCCCGCACGCGCGGATCGTCAACGTCTCCTCCGAGATCGGCTCGATAGCGTTCGTGAGCGACCGGGACAGCCCCGCGTGGCCGATGCCCGCCTCGATTCCCTACCCGGCGTCCAAGGCGGCGCTCAACATGGTCACCGCGATGTATGCCAAGGAACTGGCCAGCACGAGCATCAAGGTGAACGCCGCCAATCCCGGCTACTGCGCCACGGACCTGAACGGGAACACGGGCTTCCGCTCCGCCGCCGAGGGCGCGGAATTCAGCGTCTACCTGGCGACCCTGCCCGACGACGGCCCGACCGGCACCTTCTGGGGCTTCCTGTGGGGCGCGGCAGCGGAGGACAGGTACGGCGACCTGGCCTGGTGACGGGCCTATTGACGAGGCCAGACGGCCTGCTGGTACCCTGTGCGATCGTTAGGTTACACACAGTGAAAACGGAGGTGACTCTATGAACTTTCCCAAGCTTGTCGGCAAGCGCAAACTCGCGGGCCTGGCGGCTGCCGGCGCGCTGGCGCTCGGCGGGTTCGCTGGCGCGGCGGTTGCGGGAGCCGGCTCGGCTAACGCGGCGGCGTGCGATCCACTCACGCCCGTCGTGGCCGGAACGACCTGCGATATCGCGGGTAGTGCCGACCTTGGCGGTAACCTGAGCCTGACCGCGCCGGCCACCCTGACGTGGTCGGGTTCGGTGCTCGGGACGTCGACGGCGTTCTACGTCGACACGGTGGCCGCCGACCAGATCTACGGGGTGGATGACGAGACGACCAGCGGCGACGGCTGGAACGTGGCCGCGTCCGCCACGACCTTCACCAACGAGAAGGGCACGGCGGACACCGGTATCGTGCTCAAGACCAACGGGTGCACGCTCGATACCCAGACCGGCTGCGCCACCCCGCAAACGGCGGCCGTGGCCCCGACCGCGACCCTGACCTGCAACGGCGGCGTCCCCGGCCCCAACTGTTCTCTCCCGACTAATACGGTGACATACCCGGTGACGCTCACCGGGCTGACCCCCCCGGCGACGGCGGAGGTCTACAACGCCGCCATCGGTACCGGAGAAGGGACGATGAACATCGGCGGAAGCACCGCGGCGCATCCGGTCGGCTGGTGGATAACGGTGCCAGCCAGCACCGAGGCCGGCGTCTACACGACAACCGTCACGATCGGCGTCAGCTCCGGGCCGTGACCCGGGAGCGGTAGCCCAGGGGTGCATCCCGGCGTAGCGGGGATGCACCCCGCCCAGAGTGCGCTACCTTATGTAGTCAAGTGTATTCACTGTGTGTCTGATTGATGCGAGGACTGACGGGGGGTCGGGCCGATGGGATGGTGCAGCCGCCTGGCGGCATGGCCGCGCCGGGCCGCCGTGCTGGCGGCGGCGGCCGGGATCGCGGCGCTGTCGCTCGGGCCGGCGCCGCTGGCCGCCGCGGCCCCCTGGCCGGCGTCCGGTGGCCCCGGCTCGGGCGGCACGGGCGGCACGGGCGACATGGGCGTCAACGGGGGAATCGGCCTCGTCCCGGCGCTCAGCCTGAAAGGCAAGCAGTCGTCGTACTTCCAGCTGGCCATCGATCCCGGGGGAGCCGTCACGGCCGTCGTCGCCGTTTCCAACCTGTCCAGCCGCACCCAGACACTGACCCTCAGCCGCGCTGTCGGCGTCACCGCGACCGGTGGCGGCAGCGCCTACCGTCCGGTCACCGGGCGATGCCGGGGCACGGCGTGCTGGGTGACCGGCCTGCCGAGGGGCGGCATCACGCTGCTCGGTGGCGGCTACACCGGGCAGGTGAGCTTCACGGTGCGCGTCCCGCGCGGGACCCCGCCCGGCCAGTACCTGAGCGGCATCACCGCCCAGCGTGCCACCCATTCCGCTCCGGTGGCACTCGGCTCGAACGGGGGCGCGGGAACGAAGGCGGTCGTCATCCGCTTGGTGACGGTCGGCGTGGCGGTCACCGTCGGTAACCTGTCCTCCCTGGTGAGCCGGCTGTCGATCCGCGGCGTGCGAGGGACGACCGTGGGACAGGTTGCCCGCCTGAACGTCAGCATGTACAACACCGGCCAGACCTTCGCCAAGGGCAAGGGCAAGATATCCTGCCGGGCGGCCGGCCAGTGGCACTCCTACACCGTCTACGCGAATACCGTGCTGCCCCGCGATCACACGGTCATCGCGGTCAACGCCCCGGCCTCCCGGATGGCACGACCGTGCCCTGCGCCATCCAGGTCCGGTACGGCAAGAAACAGGTTGCCCGATGGTCCGGCACCGTCGCCATCCCCCGCGGCCAGGGCGAGAACTACGAACCCGTCGGCAAGGGCGCCTATGCCGTGGCTCCCCCGTCCGGGTTTCCCCGCTGGGCCATCGCGCTGATTGCCGCCAGCGTGCTGGTGCTGGCCGCGGCGCTCTGGGTGCTGTCCGGGAAGCGCTGGCCGCGCTGGCGCTGACCTTGCCGCCGGCGCCAAGGCGAGCTAGACGCCGGGCAGTTCGTCGGCGTCGGCGACCGCGTGCGCGACCACGTCAGCCACCGGCAGCGACGCGCCCAGGTCCCACAGCTGCTCGAACCGCGACGCGCCCATGGCGGCCGAGGCGGCGCTGATGCACTGCTGGTGGACCTCCTCCAGCAGCGCCGTCCCGCCGAACCGCGAGCCGACCCGGGTCCATAGCGGGTCGGCCGCCCCCAGCAGCCACGCGCACCGGGCGAAACGGCCCGCCCTGGTCGCCAGCCACCCCAGCGTCTCCATGGCGTAGGCGATGCCCGCGATGTCGCCCAGTTCCGACTTGGTGCACAGCGCCTGGGTGGCGTACGCGGCGCAGTCGGCCTCCCGGCCGGGCATCTGGAACAGCGCGAACGACGACACGATGAGCAGGTAGCTCTGCAGCCACCGCTCCGCCGAGCCCTCGCCGAGCAGCGCCAGGCCCTCGTTGCAGGTCGCGACCGCCTCGTCGAGCCGGCCAGCGAGCTGGTGCAGGTGCCCCATCTGGGTGAGCAGCATCAGGAGCCCGACACGGTCGCCGTTCTGCGGTGAGCCGCCGCCGGGCCTCCGCGCCGGCGAAGGCGGACTGCTCGTGGTCGCCGCTGAACGTCAGCGACAGGTTCATGTGCAGGTAGCCGCGCGCGCTGATCCACGGGTCGCCGATCTCCTCGGCGATCGAGATGGCCTCGCGGCAGTCGGCGATGGACCCGGTGACGTCGCCCTGGAACGACCGGAGCAGTCCCCGGGTGACCAGGGCCGCGGCCCGCTCGGGACCGCGATCGGGGAACCGGGCGAGCGCCTTGCCGAGCCAGTAGCCGCCCTCGCGCATCAGCCCGGAGATCATCCAGTACAACGCGAGGGCGCTGACCAGGCGCGCTCCTGCCTGGACAAGGTCGCGGTCGCCGTCGGGGCTGTCGAGCGTGTACACCAGCGCGGCCTGGATGTTGGCGTGCTCGTCGTGCAGCGCATGGTAGCGCTCCATCTGCTCGTCGGAGGCGAAGTTGTCGCGGAATCCCTCGGCCATCCGCAGGTACCGGTCCAGGTGCCGCCCGCGCCAGCGGGCCTCGTCCCCGGAGGCGGTGAGCCGCTCGGCCCCGAACTCCCGGATGGTGTCCAGCAGGCGGTACCGCTCGCCGGAGACCGGCTCGCGCAGCACGACGGACTTGTCGACGAGGCTGATGAGCGCGCCGAGGATCTCCGCGCGCTCCGGGTCGCTCTCCGCGCAGACCTCCTCGATGGCCTCGAGGTCGACCTGGCCGGCGAAGACCGACAGTCGCTGCCAGAGGGAGCGCTCGACGGGGCGAGCACAGGTCGTAGCTCCACTCGATCGCCCGGCGAATCGTCTGGTGCCGGGGAGGACGGCGCCGTCCTCGCCCTCGGCGTTCATGGCGAAGTGGCTGTCGAGCCGGCTGGCGAGGTCGCGCAGCGAGTACCTGCGCAACTGGACGGCGGCGAGCTCGATGGCCAGCGGTATGCCGTCGAGCCGCTGGCAGATCCCGGCGACGGCGGGCCGGGTGGCGTCGGTGACCTGGAAGCCGGGCTTGGCGCCGCGGGCGCGCCGGGCGAACAGCTCGATGGCGTCTTGCGGCGGCAGCGGGTTGACCGGGAACGTGTGCTCGCCCGATACGTCGAGCGGCTGCCGCGACGTGGCCAGCAGGGTAACCCGCGGGGCTTCCCGCAAGATGGCTTCCGTGAGGCCCGCGCAGGCGTCGATCAGGTGCTCGCAGGTATCGAGGATGAGGAGCATGTGCCGGTCGCGCAGGTGGTCCAGGACCGCGTCGACCTGCGGCCGGGCGTCCTGCTCGGGCAGGCCGAGGCGGCTGGCGACGGTGTTGGGCAGCAGCTCAGGATCGCGGAGCCCGGACAGCTCCACGATCCACACCCCATCGGGGTAGCAGCCCATCGCCTCGGCCGCCGCTCGCAGCGACACGCTCGTCTTGCCGACGCCCCCTGGCCCGATGACGGTCACGAGGCGTGCGTTGTTGAACAGACCGGCCAGGTGCGATAGCTCTGTCTCCCGGCCTACGAAATCGGTAACCGTTGTGGCCACCTTTGGGTACCGGCCTTTCCCTGGCGCTACCCCCCCGCGATCAGTCATACCACATCGCCGTGGCTTGGCCGGGATTTCCGCCATGTTTAGGTAAGCGGACGGATTATCGCGGCGGCGCGCCGCCTGCACCAGCGGAATGCGGCGCTGACGGACATCGTGGCCACCGGGCCGGTGATCAGCGGGGCGGTAGCCTCTGGACCCACTTTAGGTATAAAAGTCGGAGTATCAATCCGCTGTCGGGAAGGCGACAAGATGCGTAATATCGCGCTGCTCGGTGCCAGGCTGGTGCTTGGTGCGTACATGGGGTTCCACGCGTCCCAGAAACTGTGGGGGAAGTTTCACGGGCCGGGGCTCGACGTGATCGGCGGCGTCTTCGAGAAGAACGGCCTCGCTCCCGGCCGGGAGATGGCCATGGCCGCCGCCGCCACCGAGATCGCCGGGGGAGTGCTCACCGTGACCGGCATCGCCTACCCGGCCGGCCCGCTGGCGGTCGCGGGCGCGATGACCGTGGCGGCGGGCGCACAACCGCTCCGGCGGCCTGATGGCGATCCGCAACGGCGTCGAGCTGCCGGTCGCTTACCTGACCCTGGCGCTGACGCTGGCCGCGGCGGGCCCGGGCAAGTACAAGATCGGCCCCTCGCTTGCCGAAGTCGCTGACGGCGGTCGCCGCGATCGGCGGCGCGGTCGCGGCGGGCGCGCTGATCGCGAAGATGGTGACGAGCACGCCCGCGGTCGAGGCGACCCCGGCACCGGGTCCCGGGACGGTACCGGAGGCTAGGCAGCCGGATGAGTGACGACTGGTCCGTCGCCCAGCTCGACCTTGACGCCTACCTGGACAGGCTGGGCCTGGCGGGCGAGCCGCTGCCGGCCAGCGGGCAGGCCCTGGCCCGGCTGCACCGGGCGCACCTGGCGGCGATCCCGTTCGAGAACCTGGACATCCTGCTGGGCAGGGGCATCCGGGTGGACCTGGAGTCGATCCAGGCCAAGCTCGTCCGGGCGCGGCGGGGCGGGTACTGCTTCGAGCACGGCCAGCTGTTCGGCGCGGCCCTGGAGCGCCTCGGATTCGGCGTGGACCGGCTGCTCGCCCGCGTCTGGCGGCCCGGCGCGACGTCGGCCCGCACGCACCTCACGCTGCGGGTCACCGCGGGCGGCCAGGCCTGGCTGTGCGATGTCGGCTTCGGCTCGTCGCCCGCCGAGCCGGTATCGCTGGCCGCCGAAGGCCCGCGGCAGGCGGGGGCCTGGACCTATGACGTGGTGCCCGGGGACCCGCCGCGCAGCTGGGCGCTGCGCGAGCTGCAAGCGGGTGAGTGGGTCACCCAGTACACGGTCGAGGAGACGAGCGTGCACCCCATCGACATCGCGGTGTCCAACCACTACACCTCCACGCACCCGGACTCGTGGTTCACCCAGCTGCCCATCGTGGTGCGCCGCGAGCCGGAGGCGATCCGCTCCCTGCTCGGCCGCGCGTACACGATCACCCGCCCGGGTCACGTGAAGGAGCGCAGGGACCTGTCCGAGGCCGAGTGGAAGGACGCGCTGCGCGAGGAGCTCGGCCTCACGATCACCGACGCCGAGCGGGACCGCGTCGCCGCCATGATTTTTTAGCCGTCAGCCGTCAGCCGTCAGCCGTCAGGCCGACGGCGTCTGGCACCGGCTCCTCGCCCGGGTCCGCCGCCGGGTCGCCCGCCGGGACTCGCTGGTGCCGGAAGCCGGGCAGCGCCGCGGTGAGGAGCACCGCGCCCGCGATGCAGGCCAGGCCACCGGAGACGACCGAGACCGTGTTGCCGAACGCGTTGGCGACCGCGCCCGCTTCCAGGTCGCCCAGGCGCGGGCCGCCGGTCACGACGGCCGTCTGCACCCCCATGAGCCGGCCGCGCATCTCGTCCGGGCCGCACATCTGAATGATCGTGTTCCGGAACACCGCCGAGATCACGTCCGCCCAGCCGGCCACCGCCAGCAGCGGCAACGCCACCCACAGCCACGGAACGAGGCCGAACCCGGCGATCGCCGCGCCCCACACGATGACCGAGATCGTCACCGCCAGGCCCTGCCGCCGGATCCGCCCGACCCAGCCGGTCGTGACCGCGCCCGCCAGCGCGCCCACGCCGGGGGCCGCGTACAGCAGTCCCACCGTGGTCGCGCCCCCGCCGAACACGGTGGCCGCCAGCGCCGGGAACAGCGCCCGCGGCAGGCCGAACACCATGGCGTTGACGTCGATCAGGTACGCGCCCTGGACCTGCTGTGACCGCCGGACGAAGCGGAACCCGTCGAGGACCGACCGCAGTCCCGGCCGGGTGGTCGTGCCCCGCGGCGGCTGCGGGGAGATGAAGGTCACGGCCAGGACGGACACCAGGAAGGTGGCGACGTTGAGCCAGAACACGGCCTTGATCCCGGCGCCGGCCAGCAGCAGCCCCGCCAGGGCGGGACCGACGATCCCGCCCATCTGGAACAGCGACTGGAACAGCGCGTTCGACGCCGGCACCAGTCGCAGGCCCACCATCCCGGGGATCATGGCGTTGCGCGCGGAGCTGTCGATCCCGCCAAGCGCGGCGGTCGCGGCGGGGAAGACGAACAGCGGCCACAGCGCGTGCAGCAGGTCGGCGTTCACCGCCAGGCCGGCGACCATGACCGCGGCCAGGGCCTCCTCGATCATGAGGAGCTTGCGCCGGTCCATCGCGTCGACCAGCGTGCCGCCCCACAGCGACCCGATGATCAGCGGGAAGAGCTGCGCGAGCGACACCAGCCCGACGTCGAGCGAGGACCGCGTCATCTCGTAGACCTGGTACGGCACCGCGACCGCCGTGAGCTGGGTGCCCAGCGTCGAGACCAGCTGACCGGACAGCAGCGCACGGTAGTCGCGGGACACCTTCAGCGGCGTGACGTCCATGAAGATGCGGCTGGCCAGCCCGCCGGACCTCGCTCCCAGGAGGCGTGAGCTCATCCGCGCGTGCTGCCATCTGCCATTGAGTCAACATACCTGCTGGTTAGCAGTGTTAACGATCCGGCCTCAAGGGGAAGACGCCGATGACTATCCTGCCTGACATGGGACTGCCGAACACTATGAGCGAGGATGACCGGCGGGCTAGGCGACGAGCAGGACCCAGACCTGGCCGGGCGCGAAGGTCATCCGCGCCCCGGAGGGCAGGGTGTAGGTCGTCCCGCCGTCCGCCGATGGGCGGGACCAGCGCACGGAGTAGGCCTTGCCGCCGCGCAGGATGACCGCGGTCCCGCTGCCGGCGCTCTGCGCGTAGGGCGGCGGCTTGCCGTACTCCAGGAACCGGGACGTCCGGATCCGGGTGTGCTGTATGACGACGGTCGGCGCGCTCAGCCGCGCTGGCGCCCCCGACGGCAAGATCACCGAAGCCGCCGTCCGGTCCGTCAGCACGAGCCACTTCCCCGCCCGCGGCGACCACCGGAACGTGAACGAGGCCGCCGGGTACCCGGCCGAGTATCCCGCCGCCGGGACTGCCCGGGCGGCCTGCGGGGCACTCGCGGGCAGCGGCCCGAACCGGAAGCCGATGTCACGCGCCACGGACGCGCCCCGCGCGTCAGCCCGCAAGGCGGCCGACGACGCGTACAGGTTGTACGGCGCGCCCCGGCTGCTTTCCCGGTGGTACGCCGGCGAGACGCGTGGCAGCCCGGCGTACAGGTCGACGATCCTGGCCCGCTCCACGAACGGGAGCAGGTGCGGTGTCGCGCCCGAGTACGCGAAGGCCGGCGTGCCGAACTGCCGCAGCAGCTCCAGGTCGTCCTCACGCGCGCTGCGCACCGGCCCGATGAACGGGCGGCAGGCGCGAGGAGAACACCGCGAGGAACCGGCTCAGCCCGCCCTCGACCGGCAGCACGTAGACGATGTCGGCATCCTGCAGGCCGGCCTGCGGCCGCGCGTTGACGATGTTGTCGATCTTCACCGCGACCACCGGCCCGAACGCCGCCACCGGCTCGCCGGTAAACGGCGACACGGGGCTGCCGGGGATCGTCGCGGTGGAGGCCCTGGCGCTGGCCGACGCGGTCGGCGTGGCCGGGGCGGGCGCGCTGGACAGCAGCAAGGCCACGGCGGCGCTCACGGCCGCGACCACGCCGCCGCCGGTCGCGGCTACCGTCCGCGGATGCCGCTGGACAAGGGCCGCGAGCCCGCGCCAGCTCCGGTTCCACCACTCGCGCATCGTGGTCAGTCTGCCCTCAATGTCGCGCGCCCACGCGCCGCGGGGGGCGCGCGGGCGTTTGCGCGGCAAGGAGGCTTGCGGCGTATCGCCCCGAACCGGGCGAAACCGCTAGAACTTCGGGAAAACCAGGCGGAGCAGGTCCAGGTCGGCCGCGCCCGTCGCGGCGATCGCGGCGGGGCTGTACGGCGGCTTGAGCCGCCCGGTGACGAGGCGGACCCAGGCCTCGGCTGGCAGCGTGAGGGTGCCGTCGGACCGCTCCGGCGCGCCCGCGCTCACGACGACCTGCTCGTCCAGGTGCAAGGTCAGCTCCCCGGCTGGGCCGGTCGTCGTGACGGCGATGACGGCTGTCGCGCCCTTCAGCGCGTCTGGCTTGCCAAGGAAGCGAGCCAGCATCTCGGTGACGGGCAGCAGGTGCGGCGTCGCCTCCGGGGCGATGGCCGCCGCCGGGTCGGCGCCGACGCGCACGTCCCAGGAGTGCAGGGCGAGCTCGTTGAGCCGGAACGAGGCCGCCGTCGCCACGTCGACCGGCGCGGGCAGGAAGCCCATGTCGATCATGAGGTTCTGCCGGGTGTCCTCGCTCAGCGACTCATATGTCTGCGTCGTCGCCTCGTTGGCGGCAAGGAACCACTCGAGCCGCTCGCGGGGGCTGGCCGCGTCGTAGCGGGCCCAGACGGTCTTGTTGAACTCCATGCCCGGGTTCGGCTTGCCCTCCAGGGCGGCCTGGAGGCCGTTCTGGCTGATCTCGGCCCCGCTTCCCAGGTGGGACAGGACCTGGGAGACGTCCCATTCGTCGGCCCCGGTCGGCCCGGCGAGCTGCTCGTCGGAGTAGCCGGAGACGATGGCGGCGAGGCCGTCGTGGCCGCTGCGCAGGGCGGCGATAATCGCGTCAGCATTGCTCATGCCACGAGCCTAGTGAAAAACGAGGGCCCGCGCGCCGCGGCCAGCAGCCGGGCGTCCTGCTGCCAGGTTTCCGCCGCCGGCGCCCGCCGGAAGAGGGCAGGCGCGCCCGCACGGGCCCGGGCGGGGACCTGCGGAGCCGCTCAGCCAGCGGCCACCGACCAGGGTTATGCCATGATGGCGGCATGACGGACGTAGATCGTGTTCAGCTGCCCGACGGGCGATTCCTCGACGTCCGGGTCAGCGGTCCCGCTGACGGGCTTCCGCTGGTCTTTCACCACGGGACCCCCGGTGCCAGCACCCCGACCCGCGCGATGGAGCGTGCGGCGCACGCCCGCGGGCTTCGCCTGGTGACGACGTCCCGTCCCGGGTACGGGGACTCCAGCCCCCAGCCGGGACGACGGGTCGTGGACGTGGCGGCCGACGTCGAGGCCGTCCTGGCCGGCATGGGCGCGAGCAGGTGCCTGGTCGCGGGGTGGTCCGGTGGCGGGCCGCACGCGCTGGCCTGCGGGGCCAGGCTGGCCGCCGCCGCCGGGGTGCTGGTGATCGCCGGGGTCGCCCCCTTCCCGGCGGACGGCCTGGACTGGCTGGGCGGCATGGGCGAGGAGAACGTCGCCGAGTTCTCGGCCGCGATGAAGGGCGACGCCGAGCTGCGGTCCTACCTGGACGACG
The DNA here is from genome assembly GCA_963735415.1 of uncultured Actinomycetota bacterium. Taxonomy (GTDB): domain Bacteria; phylum Actinomycetota; class Actinomycetes; order Streptosporangiales; family Streptosporangiaceae; genus Trebonia. Next base: position 26,914 of record CAVTLB010000015.1, read on the forward strand.
TGCGCGTGCACCTCAAGGACGCCACCGCCGCCGACATCGTCGCCTCCCTGGGCACGCTGCTCCCGGAGGCGGACCTGGCCGTGCTGACCGGCGAGTTCGGCGAGGACATGGTCGCCTCCTTCCACGAGGCGCTGCGCCCGGGGGTGAACGGGTGGCTGGAGGATGACCTCGCGTTCATCCAGCCGTGGGGCTTCGACCTGGCGGAGATCTCGGTCCCGACCATGATCTGGCAGGGGAGCGAGGACCTGATGGTGCCGTTCGCTCACGGCCAGTGGCTCGCCGCCGCCATGCCGGGCGCCCGCGCGCACCTGGAAGACGGCGAGGGACACCTGTCGATCGGGATCGGTGCCCTCGACCGCATGCTCGACGAGCTGGTCAGCGCGGCGGGCTGAGGACGGGGACCGGGCTGGCGCTCCGGCGGGGGTCAGGGGCACAGGACGATCCGGTCGCGCGTGTGGCTGTCCACGGCGAGGTAGGCGTCCTCGGCGTCGTCCAGGCTGTAGCGCTCGATGTTTGGCGGCGGCCGGAACTGACCGGAGTCGAAGAACGGCGCGAGCCGCTCCAGGCGAGCGGCCGACTCGACGAGGTCGTAGTGCGCGCTGTTGCACCCGAAGATCCTGCTCTCGTTGCGGTACAGGTCGACCAGGTCGATCTCCACGGTTCGCGTGCCGACCGCGCTCATCACGACGAGCCGGCCCTGCGGGGCGAGCGAGGCCAGCGCGGCCGGCGTCGTGATGCCGCCGACGGTGTCGTAGACCACGTCCGCGCCGCCGCCGGTCAGCCGCTTGATCTGCGCGCCGATGTCGCCGGGGTGGTCGTCCAGCGGGACGAAATGCTTGATGATCGTGGCAGCGGGGCTGCCCTCGGCGGGCGGGACCCGGTCCATCCCGATCACCTCGCCGCCGAGGGCGTGGGCGATCTGCGCGACGGCGTTCCCCACTCCGCCGGAGACGCCGAACACGGCGATGGTCTCGCCCTTGCCCAGGTGGGCTGCCTCGACCGCCCCGAGCCAGCCGGTGACGAAGTTGACCCCCACGGCCGAGGCCTCCTCGAAGCTCAGGCGCTCGGGCTTGTGCACGAGCGCCCCCGCCGGGATGGTGAGCATGTCCGCGTGCGTCCCGTCGCGGGTGAACCCGACGTCCCCGCCAGTTCCCCAGACCTCGGCGCCGGCCCAGTCGCGCGGCCCGTCCACGACGATCCCGGCGAAGTCGCGCCCGGGAGTGCGGGGGAGGGTCGTCTGCTCGAACTGGCCGGCGACGTTCATCACGTCCGACCGGTTCACCGAGCAGGCCTTGACCGATATCACGGCCTCGCCGTCCCCCGCCACGGGATCGGGCAGGTCGGCGGGATGCAAGACGTGGGGATCGCCGAAGTGGTCGAAACGCAAAGCGTGCATGACGGCACCTTTTCCCTTGGTTGCGGATCCTTCAGGAAAGGTCTACGCGACTCCGGGTGGGGCGACATCCCTGTTATTGACCATTCTGGCCGGCCCGGCCCGCGCAAATCTCGCGTTACCGATCATTCCTTACATTTCACTAGTGGTCATTTCGGGAGGAAGCAGGCTTCTCCGGGTGCCCTCGGGGGCGCGCACCCGACCCGCTGGAATTTGCGATATTGTTCTCGCAAAACGCGGCTCCAGAAGAATCGCGTCCCGGCATGCGCGCTGCGGAGCCCGCCAGTAATACGCACATTCATGGCTTAAATCTGATCACGCCAGCTATTAGCCAAGCCTGCGTCAGGGGGATCAGTGACAACGCTTCGCCAGACGCCCGCCGCGGGCGTGACCGCGCGCACGCTGCGCAAGGGGAACGTCCTGCAGGGATGGCTGTCCTCCACCGACCACAAGATCATCGGGCACATGTACCTGATCACGTCGTTCGTGTTCTTCCTGCTCGCGGGAATCATGGCGATGCTGATCCGCGTCCAGCTCCTGGGACCGAACCAGTCGGTCGTCTCGGACTCGCAGTACAACCAGCTGTTCACGATGCACGGCACGCTCATGCTGCTGCTGTTCGCCACGCCGTTGTTCATCGGGTTCGGCAATGAGCTGCTGCCGCTGCAGATCGGCGCGCCCGACGTGGCCTTCCCCCGGCTCAACCTGCTGAGCTACTACCTGTTCACCTTCGGCGGGATCATCCTGGTCGTGAGCTTCCTGGCCCCCGGCGGGTCGGCGGCGTTCGGCTGGTACGCCTACTCCCCGCTCACCAGCGCGACGTACTCGCCCGGCATCGGCGCTGACCTGTGGATCGTGGGCCTGGCGCTGTCCGGCTTCGGGACGATCCTCGGCGCGGTCAACTTCATCACCACGATCTTCTGCATGCGCGCGCCCGGCATGACGATGTTCCGGATGCCGATCTTCACCTGGAACGCGCTGCTCACCTCGCTGATGATCCTGCTGGCGTTCCCGGTGCTGGCCGCCGCGCTGCTGGTGCTGGAGATCGACCGCCGGCTCGGCGCCCAGGTGTTCTCCGCGCAGTCGGGCGGCGCGCTGCTGTGGCAGAACCTGTTCTGGTTCTTCGGCCACCCCGAGGTCTACATCCTGGCGCTGCCGTTCTTCGGCATCGCGACCGAGATCATCCCGGTCTTCAGCCGCAAGCCGCTGTTCGGCTACAAGACCCTGATCGCGGCCACGATCTCGATCGCGGGCCTGTCGATGACCGTGTGGGCGCACCACATGTTCACCACCGGCGCGGTGCTGCTGCCGTTCTTCTCGTTCATGACGTTCCTCATCGCGGTGCCCACCGGGCGTGAAGTTCTTCAACTGGGCGGGCACGATGTGGCGCGGCCAGATCTCGTTCGAGCCGCCGATGCTGTACACCGTCGGGTTCCTGGTGGTGTTCCTGTTCGGCGGCATCACCGGCATCATCCTGGCCTCGCCGCCGATGGACTTCGCGGTGTCGGACTCCTACTTCGTCGTGGCGCACTTCCACTACGTGCTCGCCGGCACCGTGCTGTTCGCGATGTTCGCCGGGTTCTACTTCTGGTGGCCGAAGATGACCGGCAAGATGCTCCACAGCAGGCTGGGGAAGATCCAGTTCTGGCTGCTGTTCATCGGGTTCAACATGACGTTCCTGGTGCAGCACTGGGCGGGCGTCCAGGGCCAGGTGCGGCGCACGGCGAACTACCCGTTCCTGCCGGGCGACGTCACGACGCTGAACGTCATCTCGACGGTCGGCTCCTGGCTGCTGGCCCTGTCGGTGCTCACGTTCCTCTGGAACGTCTACGTCACCGCGCGTTTCGGCCGGCGGGTGACGGAAGAGGACCCGTGGGGTTACGCCAGCTCGCTGGAGTGGGCGACCTCGTGCCCGCCGCCGCGGCACAACTTCTACCGCATCCCGCGCATCCGCTCCGAGCGGCCGGCGTTCGACCTGCACTACCCCCACATCAAGACCGGGCGCGCCTCGTCCGGCATCGAGCAGGCCATCCCGGCGATCAGCAACGGCGAGCGCCAGCCTTAGTTCCACCCGGCGGCGGAACGCGATTCCCGCGCCAGGAACATGGTCAATTCCCGGGATGGAGCGGGTCAGGGGCCTGGCTAAGAATTATTGAGCTATGGAACCTGAGTCCGCGTTCCGGCGGCTGCTCGCCGGCTGTTCCGCCGCCTTCGCCGCCATGCGCGGCAAGGCGCCGGGACGCTGCCTTGACGCGCTGGCGGCTCAGGCCCGCCGGGAGTGGCGGCATCCGCGGTGGCTGATGCTCGCGGGTATCGCGGCGCTGGCCGTTGTCGCGCTCATCATCGCGACCAGGCCCGCCGCCCCCACGCTGCGGCGCCATCCGGCACCGGGAACGACGGTCTTTCAGCTGGCCGGCCATCAGGTGGTGCTGCGGTTCGTCCACTCGACGGGCAGCGTGAACGTGAGGTCCGGGCCAGCTGGCCAGGTCAGCGTCACGGAGAACCGCAATGGCATAACCGATGCCATTAACACGCGTTACCGGCAACAGGGTGATGTGATTACGGTCACCGTCTCGGTTGAGAATGGCCTCTACGAGGCCACCTGGGTGGATTTCAACGTGGCGGTGCCGCAGAACGCGAGCGCGAGTGTCGCGGTCGCGGCGGGCACCCTCAAGACGACGGGCCTCACCGGCAATCTGGTGCTGCGAGACACCAGCGGATCGATCTGGGCGAGCAACGTCAGCGGTGCCCTCACGCTGCGAACCGGCAGCGGCTCCGTCAACACGAGCCGGGTCACCGGCCAGGTCAGCGCCATCACGGACAACGGGACCATCACCACGGTCTCGACCCGGCTGCGCGGGTCCACGCTGATGCAGGCGCAGAACGGCACGATCAACTTCCACGGGAGCCTGGATCCGGGGTGCCATGCCGTGTTCAGGAACGCCAACGGGGCGACCGGCGTCACCTTGCGGGGCGGCTCGTCGGTCCTCGTGAACGCGCGTGCCCGCTCCGGGTCGATCAATTCCGGGTTCTCCTCCGTGCGCGTCGCCACTGACGCCGGCGGACGGGTAGCCCGCGGACAGGTCGGGACGCGGGACGCGGCGGCGCGCCTCAGCATCGCGACCATGGGCGGCTCGATCAACCTGACTCCGGGGAGCTGACTAGTGCCGGTGTCCCGGACACGCCCGGTGCCGGCCACCGGGCACGAACGGAAGGCAGCTAGATGGGCGCGCACCTGCTCCGAGGCGTTATCTACGCCGTGTGGCTCGTTCCGCTGGCCGAGCTCGCGCTGCTGGCGGCCGGGCAGCTGAACTACCGGCTGCGATTCCGCAGCGACCCCGGCAAGTTCCGGCTCCTGATCATCCAGGTCACAACGACCGGGCGGGAGCAGGGCCGGGTCAATGAGATCATCGGCTATATCACGGCCTACCGGCTGCGGATGCCTTACCAGGTGTGGGTCGTGACAGAACCGGGTCAAGGCGACACCTACCCGCGGGCCGACCGGGTGTTCGTCGTCCCCGAGGGGTTCACCGCTCGCGGCGAGCGCAAGGCCCGTGCCCTGGAGTACTCCCGCCAGCTGCGCGTGACGTCCGGCCTCGACCGGCCGGACGTGAAGATCCTGTTCACCGACGATGACGTGCTGCCGACGAAGGACTACATCAAGACGGCGTTCGCCGCCGACTACGACGTGTGCCAGGGGATCACCGCGCCGCGCAGCGAGTACGGCACCCGGCCGCTCGGCCACGTGATCACGTCCCATGTCGACGACGTGCGGGTACGGCAGTGCCTCATCTACTGCTCGGTATTCCAGGGCTTGATCGGCAAGCCGCTGTACGTCCACGGCGAAGGGCTGACCGTGACGGGGGAGTGCGAGCGGATCGTCACCTGGGACTACCCGGTGTTCGCCTCGGAGGACCTCACGTTCGGGCAGAACGCCGCCAAGCTGGGCCTGCGCTGGGGCTGGTTCCACGAGCACGTGGAGCTCACGTCGCCGTGGACGCTGCGGGACTTCTTCATCCAGCGGGAACGATGGCTATGGGGGAACATCCACGCGATCACCCATCGCGACGTACTGCCCGGCACCCGCGCGCTGGCGGTCGCGCTGAACTACGTCGCCGACTCGGTGATCTTCCTGATGTCCACCACCGGCATCATCTTGCGGCTCACCGGTCACCTTGCCCCGTCATCGCCGGCCTACGACGCGTCCAAGCTCGCGCTGCTGACCTGGCTGGTCGTGTTCTTCTGGACCGGCTGGATCGGCGCGGACGGCTCCCAGGCGGGACGCAACGACGACTCACGGCTGCTGAACGCGCTCATGGCGGTCGTCTTGTCGCCCCTGTCGTGCCTGATCACCACGGCTGGACTGATCTACCCGCTGATCGCGGGCAATCCGCGCACGTTCAAGGTCATCCCCAAGACAAGAGAGGGGGCTTGATGAAGCACGCCATCTGGCTGGCGGCAGCCTCGGTCCTGCTGGGCGTGGCCGGGTGCGCCGCCGCTACCCCGCCCGTCCTCGCCCGCGGCCAGCCACGTCACCCCGCCAGCCACGGGCCGCGGCCCGCTTACCAGATGGGCATCGACCTTGACTTCTACTGGTACAAGGGCATGAACGTGCCGCAGGCCTTCACGGCCGACGCGCGCTACGCGAAGAGCCTCGGCGCGAACGCGGTGTCGATCGCGTTCCCGCTGTCGCGCCCGCGGCAGCACCGCCGCCGCCGGGCCGTCCACCCCCTCGCCCGCGGTACTCGGGCAGGCGATCAGCGCGGCCAGGTCAGCCGGGCTAGCGGTGTACCTGCGCCCGCTGGTCAGCCAGGGAATCCCGGCTTCTTCCCGCGTCCAGTGGCGCCCGGCCAGCCTCTCCCGAGTGGTTCCGCTCCTACCAGGCGTTCCTGCTGCCCTACGCGCGGGTCGCGCAGCAGCACGGGAGTGGCCGGGTTCTACGTGGGCACCGAGTTGTCGCAGTTCGCGCACAGCGGCAACTGGGCCGCGCTGGACGCGGCGGTCGGCCGCGTCTACCACGGGCCGGCTGTATTACTCCGCGAACTGGTCAGACGTCGACGACCAGGCGCTGGCGGGTAGCGGAGGGCCGCCGGCCACGGTCGCGGTCGACGCCTACCAGCCGATGCCGGTCCCCCCGGATGGCTTCGGCGCCTCGTGGGCCGACTGGACGCGCCGCCTGCCCGCGGGCACGGTGCTGTCCGAGGTCGGCATCCTGACCCGGGCAGGCGCGCAGGACGCGCCCTACTCGTGGACGCCGTCGGACGCGCCCGCTCGACCCCCGGCTACAGCCCGCGTGGTTCACGGCCGCCTGCCGCGCCGTGCAAGCCGGCTCATCTGGGCGGCATCTACTTCTGGTCGATCAGCGTCGGGCAGCGGCTTGATGTCGCGTCGGCGCGGACGTCCTACTCGTTCGTCGCCGCGCCCGGCGCGGCCGCGATCAAGGGCTGCTTCTCCCAGCTGGCGGGTGCCTGATGACCGCCGGCATTCGCACGCAGCGACGGCCGCGACCCCCGGGCGAGGCGACGGCGCGAGCCGTTCGCGGTCCCGAAGGTGCTCGCCATCGTGCCGCTGCTGACGATCCTGGTCGTGCAGGTCGCGGCGTCGGCCCGGCTGCTGCACGTCTTCTCGGCCGCATCCGGCGATGAGAGCCTCTACATCTACGCCGGCCACCAGGAGATCTACGAGCTGTTCCACGGCGGCGGAAGCCCCTATTACGAGGACTGGTTCTCCGGTTCCCCGGTGATTTACCCGGTGCTCGCCGCCATGGCCGATCACCTCGGCGGCCTGCTGCTCGTGCGCGAGCGGTGAGCATGGCATTCATGCTCACGCGACCGCGCTGCTGTACGCGACGACCCGGCGGCTCTTCGGGTACTGGCCCGCCGTCACCGCGGCCGGGCTGTTCACGACGCTCGGCATCACCCAGGGGCTCGGCGTGCTGGCGACCTACGACGCGATGTCGCTGGCGCTGATGGCGTTCGGCGCGTACTGCGCCGTCCGCGCCGCGGAGGGCGGCGGGGCGCGCTGGCTCCTGATCGTCCCGCTGGCGCTGCTCGCCGCGAACGCCACGAGTTACGCGACGGTGCTGTTCGATCCGGTCGTGATCGCGCTTCGCCGCGCTGATGCTGCACGGGGGCTGGCTGGCGGCGCATGCTCCAGCGCGCCGCGTCCCTCGCCGCGGCGACGGCGCTCGCGCTGGCGGTGACGGCGACCCTGGCCGGGACCGCCTACCTCCACGGCGCCGCGTTCACCACGTTCAGCCGCAGCAGCGGCGCTGGCGGGGGAGGTATACGGCTGGCCTGCCGCGACGCCACTGCAGGTAGCGCAACTATCGTGGACCGCTCTTGGCCTCATCGCCTGCCCTGAGCTTCGCGGCACTCGCCGTCGCGCTGCTGCTGGAGCGCCGCCGTTCGCTGCTCGCGCTGCTCGCGCTGCTCGCCGTCGCCGGGACGCTGGTGACGATCGAGAACATGAGGATAAGCAGCTCGATCTCGCTCGCCAAGCATGACGACTTCGGCGCCTGGTTCTCCTGCATCGCGGCCGGCTACGCGCTCGGCCGCGCGGCCGAACTGGCGCGCAGCTGGTACTGGAAGGTTCCGGTCATCGCTTTGTCGCTCGCCGTCGCGGTGTTCGCCGCAGGTCACGTACGCGGATCAGGCCAACATAACCGGCGGCGTGACCACCGCCAGCCTCGGCGTGCACGCCCGCCAGGAGCAGGCCTCGATCGCGGCCAGGATGGCGGACGTTCAGCGACCTCAAGCCATACCTCCAGCTGGGCCCGGAAGGGAAGGTACCTGCTCGCGGGCACGATCAACGCGCAGCTCATCTACAACGAGCAGCTCGACGTGCACTGGTGGCAGTACGCGAACGATTCGTACATCAAGTACCCGGTCCCCGGGCTCGGCGGCAACGCCGCGGGCACCAGCAAGGGCGTTTACATCTCCGGGAGACCGGGCTACCGCGCTGCCATCCGCGCCCACTGGTTCGCCGTGATCAGCCTGATCGGGAACTACCACAACGCCAACGACGCCGCGATCCTCGCGGCCGTCAGGTCCACCCCCGGATACGTCCTGCTGACCACGCAAGGCGGGGCCCCGACGTACATATGGGCCCCCGACTACCCGGCCTGGGATGGCGGCTGACACACTCGCCTGCGTCCGGGAGCGGCCAGCTACTGTCCCGGGTGCGGCCAGGCCGAGACCCTGGGCGACGCGAGCCCCGAGGTCGTGGTCGACATTGGCCCAGTAGTCGTGGATCGCGCGCTCCTGGATGAAGCGCTCCACCCCCTGGCTCAGGTGCGCGACGATGTTGGTGACCAGGTGGTCCCGGTCGGTCGGCGTCATGACCTGGCGGTAGAGCGTGCCGGGCTGGGTGAAGTCGTCGTCTTCCTTGTGCGACTCGTACGCCGTGCGCATGATCTCGGCCGCCCGCACGAACCAGCTCGGGTCGTGGTAGCCCTGCCAGTCGGCCCGCGGGCCGCCGTAGCTGTTGGGCGCGTAGACCGGCTGGCCGTCGCTGTGGTGGTAGCGCATCGGGCCGTCCTTGTTGTAGTTGTGCACCTCGCTGAGCGGCCGGTTGACCGGCAGTTGCTCGTAGTTCGGGCCGGTGCGGTAGCGGTTGGAGTCGCCGTAGGCGAACATCCTCCCCAGCACCATCCGGTCCGGGCTGGGACCGATGCCCGGGACCATGTTGGCCACGTCGAAGCCGGCCTGGGTGATCTGGGCGTAGAAGTTGTCGGGGTTGCGGTCCAGCACCATCCGGCCGATCGGGATCGTCGGGTAGTCCTGGTGCGGCCAGACCTTGGTCACGTCGAACGGGTTGAACCGGTAGCCGGCCGCGTCCTCGTACGGCATGATCTGCATCTCCAGCCGCCAGACCGGGTGATCGCCGCGGGCGATCGCCTCCCGCAGGTCGCGCCGATGGCAGTCCAGGTCCTCCGCCCGCATGGCCTTGGCCTCGCCGTCGGTCATGTTCTCGATGCCCTGCTCGGTGATGAAGTGGTACTTGACCCAGAACTTCTCGCCGCCAGCGTTCTCCCACATGTAGGTGTCGCTGCTGTAGCCGTGCATGTGCCGCCAGGTCCGCGGCGTCCCGCGGTCGCTCATGAGGATCGTCACCTGGTGGGCCGACTCCGGCGACAGCGTCCAGAAGTCCCACTGCATGTTGTTGCTGCGCAGCCCGCTGTCGGGCATCCGCTCCTGGGAGTGGATGAAGTCGGGGAACTTCATCGGGTCGCGCACGAAGAACACCGGCGTGTTGTTCCCCACCAGGTCGTAGTTGCCCTGCTCGGTGTAGAACTTCACCGCGAAGCCCCGCACGTCGCGGTCGCTGTCCGGGTAGCCCTCTTCCCCGGCCACCGAGGAAAAGCGGGCGAGCACCGGCGTCCGCTTGCCGACCTCGCCCAGGAACGCCGCCCTCGTCCACTGGGTCACGTCGGCGGTCACCTCGAAGTAGCCGAAGGCGCCGCCGCCCTTGACGTGGTACACCCGGTCGGGCACCCGCTCGCGGACGAACCGGGCCAGCTTCTGCACCAGGTAGGTATCGTGCAGCAGGTTGGGCCGGCCCGGGCCCGCCGTCAGCGAGTACTCATCGCTCGATACCGGCCCGCCCGCGTCCGTCGTCGTGCTCGGCCCCTGATCCCCCATGCCAGCTCCCCCTCGGTCGTCCCCACGGCATCGCCAGCCGGCGTCCTACCCTGCACGCTGCGTGATCACACCAGCACGACTGCGGCGACGGTGCCGCCGGCCCTCAGCGGACCGGAGCCGGCACAGGACTCGCGAGCTGCCGCCTAGTTGTTGGCGCAGACGGTGCCGTTGAGGTAGAACGCCGCCGGCGACGGCAGCTGACCGCCGTCGTTGGCCAGGAACCCGAAGTTGACCGTCCCGCCGTTCGCGGCGATCGTCGCGGTGTAACTGGCGTTGACCGCGGACACCGCCGTGCCGGTCTGGGTGTAGGAGGCGCCCCACATCTGGGTGAGCGCCTCACCGCTCGACGGCCAGGTCCAGGTCAGCTTCCAGCCGTTGACGGCCGTCGCGGCCTTGTTGGTGATCGTGACGCCGCCCTGGAAGCCGCCCGGCCAGCTGCCCGCGACCGAGTAATGGACCGCGCAGCTGGCGTTGGCCGGCGGCGGCACGGTGAACGTCACCGGGGTGGACGGCAGCGAGGCGTTGCCGTGGCTGTCCACCGCCACGACGTCGTAGGTGTAGGTGGTCCCGATCGTCAGCCCGGTCAGGGCCACGCTGGTCGAGGTCGTGGTGGCCGCCAGCGTCGTGCTGCCGCCCGCGCCGACCTGGTAGACCTGGTAGTTCGCGATCGGGTAGGTGCCCGCCGCCGCGGCCGGCCAGGTGAGCGTGGCGGTGCCGGACGTGCTGGACGAGGTGCTGGAGGACAGGCCCGAGGCGACCGGCTGGCCGGGTGCCCCTGGCGCCGTCACGCCGGTCCCGCCGCTGCCGGGAACGTGGACCACGGTCAGCGAGTAGGGCGCGACGGTGACCGAGCTCGCGCTGCCCGTGGCGCTGGTGATCGACGTGGCGTTGTTGGCCAGCGTGTACACGGTGGGCGTCCCCGCGGGGGTGAAGCCGTTGTAGGCCAGGCTCACCGTGTAGGAGTTCGTCGGGTCCTCGTTGTCGATGAGCAGGTTGAGGTTCCCCGAGGTGTCGCGGACGGCGTGGACCTTCAGCAGCGCCTGGCTCGCGGTCGAGGTGACCATGGTGTAGCCGGGCGCGGCCAGCTTGGACAGCATCTCGATCCCGTAGTAGGGCGCGAACGGCGTGTCGGTGGCCGGCTCGGTGGTGCCTCCGGAGTTGGAGTTGTTGGAGAAGATCCCCTGGTCGCCGTAGTCGGTGGCGCCGTCCACGGTGCTGACCGTGCCCTCGCCGTTGTGCTCGTTCCACCAGTCGACGGTCGCGGCGCCGTTCTCCAGCCACGTCATGTACATGTCCGCCGAGAACAGCGCGCCGGGCTGGGTGTCCATGTCGATCGTGGAGTTGGTCTCGGTCACGATGACCGGGACGCTGGCGGCGTTGCTGATGCCCGCGTACTGGCTGATCTCGCTGTGCAACGTCGAGATGATGCCGGAGATGTCACTGGGATCGGTCAGCATCCCGGCGGTCGTGGACCCTCCCGGGTAGTAGTGCACGATGACGCACTGCGTCTGGCTGCCCAGCGCGGTCAGCACCGTCTGGTTCCACGACTGCGGGTACTCGGAGTTGGTCACGCCGTCCGGCCAGAATCCGGGGGTGGTCACGACCGCGCAGACCTTCGCGTTCGGGTTCGCCGCGTGCATGGCCGACTCGAACTGCGCGACGTTCGCCGCGTACTGGGCAGGCCCGCAGTCGTAGGTCTGCGACGGCTCGCTGCCGATCGTCACCGCCGGCCCGTTCAGCGAGGTCTCGCAGTGGGAGTCCGCCTCCCAGTTGGCCCCGTAGGTGCCGTTCCCGTACACCTCGTTGCCGACTTCCCAGTAGCCGACCGAGTCACTGGCCGCCGCCGTGACCCACGCGGCCGCCAGGCTCGGCGTTCCGGTGCCGTAGTTCACCGTGATGATGGGCTTGGCGCCAGCGGAGTTCGCCGTCGTCATGAAGTTGGAGAAGCTGGTGTTCGGGGCGACGTAACCGCCCTCCACCGCCGTCTGCGTCTGCCAGTTGTAGATGTCGGAGTACGACCCGCCCGGGTACCTCAGGGCGTTGACCCCCGCCGCCTTCAGCAGCGGCGCTATCGCGGAATCGTTCATGTCGCCGTCGTAGACGGCCGTGTTCAGGCCGATCGCGCCGCCCGGAATCGTGCCGAGTCCCGCGGTGGCGTTGATCGTGACGCTCGCGGAGGTTGCCGCGTGCGCGGGCAGCGCGGGTGCCGCCGCGAGCAGCGCGGCCCCCACCAGCACGGCGATCGTGGTCGCCGCTCTTTTCATGGCCATGGCCAGCCCTCCAGAAATCGCCGGATTGCGTTCATTAGCCGCGTTCCGAGGGCCGGCAGTCCAGCCGGCCCGCTGGCGGTGCCGAAAGTTTCGCAAGGACCGCAGGTCACCGGACAGCGCGTCGGCGCCATGAAATGAAAGGCGCTGAAAGCCGCCTGCCCGGCGGTCCCTGCCTAGGCGGAGCCGCGCAGGATCAGCTGGGTGCCAAGGACGACATGCGATGCCTCCCTTTCGGGATCGTCGATCTGCGCCAGGATCTCGCTCACCATGCGGGTTCCCATGGCGTCGACCGGCTGGCGCACGGTGGTCAGCCGCGGGTCGGTCTGCTGCGCGACAGGCAGGTCGTCGAACCCGATGACGGCCACGTCGCGCGGGACGCGCCGGCCCAGCCGCCGTAGCGCGTGCAGCGCGCCCGCCGCCATCAGGTCCGAGGCGGCGAACACCGCGTCGATGCCGGGCCGGTGGTCGATCAGCCGGAGCAGCGCGTGCTGCCCGGACATGATGCTGAAGTCGCCGTAGGCGATCATGCCAGGGTCAAGGACGCCGGCCGCGCCTAGCGCCTGGCGGTACCCGAGCAGCCGGTCAACGCCGGGCGCCATGTCGGGCGGCCCCGCGATCGTGGCGATGGCCTTGCGGCCGCTGTCGAGCAGGTAGCGGACCGCGGCGACGGCACCGCCGGCGTTGTCGGCGTCGACGTACGACAGCGGGGCGCCGGCGGCGACCGGCCGGCCGCACAAGACGACGGGAATGCCGAGGCTCTCGTAGTCGAAATCCGGCCTGTCGTGCATGGAGACGAACAGCGCGCCGTCGACGTGCCCGCTGCGCAGGTACCGCGACACCGTGTGGTAGTCCCGGGGCGAGTGCAGCGTGAGCATGACGAGCTGCGAGTCGGCCGAGGACAGCTCCCGGCTGACCGAGCGCAGCATGCGGGCGAAGAAGGGGTCGGTGAAGACCCTGACGGTCTCCTCGCCCACGACCAGCGCGATGGACCCCGCTCGCCGGGTCGCCGGGGAGCGGGCGGCCCGGTTGCGCACATAGCCGAGCCGCGTCATCGCCTGCTCGACCTTGACCTTCGTCTGCGGCCGTACCCGGGCAGACCCGGTCAGCACGCGCGATGCCGTGGCCGACGACACGCCGGCCAGGTGCGCGACGTCTGCCAGCGTCGGGAGCCCTGTCGGCTGCGTTAGTGAATCTATGACCGTCACGGTGCCTCCTCCTCAGAAGCTGCTCAGCGGGCCCCTGCTAGTCCCCAATGATGATGTTGGGAATCATTTTGAAACGAGCTTGAAACGTGCGCAATAGGCCTGCCGTTCGAAAATGTACGGTGACTACTTTCGAAGCAGTTCGAATGCGTTGATGCAAGCTGGCAAGAATGTAAATTTCATCGCCACGGGCAGGCGGAGGGCTTTCTGGCCGCCGAGCAGGGCCGTATCCAGCGCCGCTAGCACGGCGATGATCAGGACGGCCGCATGAAAACTCGGAGTAATTTTCATCGGGGCGCCACCCGGGCGCGCTGCCTGAACGCGCCCGCGTCCCGGCGCCCCTGGGCATGCCCGCACGGGCGGCGTAACGTCACCAGCCATGAGGAACCACACGGCTCGCGCCCTTCCCGCCCTCGCCTCGGTGCTGGTGGCCGGCATCGCCGTGGGCGGCTGCGCCACGGCGGCCGCCAGCGCCGGGGCCGTCTCCACTGGCTCCGCGCCGTCGGCCACCGCGTCCGCCACCCCGACGAGCGCCGCCGTCAACGGGCCGTTCGGTCCCGATTCTGCCTGCGTCACCGCGCTGCGGGCCGAGCAGACCCTGCAGGGGCGGCAGGGCAAGGACCAGAACAGCGAGTCCGTCCTCGACCAGGACTTCACGAACTTCGCCAACGCGCTCACCGCCGCCGCGCAGCATGAGGCGCGCCCGGCGACGGCCAAGGCGATGACCACCCTGGCCGACGACTTCAACGCCCTGGTCCAGTCGCAAAGCGGCGCGGTGCAGCTTCCGGACATGAGCAAGGTCCAGGCCGACGGCGCCGCCTTCGACAAGGACTGCTCGAATTCCTAGGGCGATGCCACAAAAACCTTGTGGGTCACAGATTTACCACTGGCCACTTCGGGCAGGCAGGCTGCGGAGTACCCTTCAACACCGTTTACCTCTCGCATCACGACATCATCGATGGCACCATTGGCACCTAACACCCCGTCGGCACCGAGTCCGCTTTATGGCGTATTGCGCGCGGGCACGCGCCGATGCTGGCGTCCACGGCCGCTGGTGGCGTGAGATGGCGGCCGCCGGGGTCGTGGCGACCCCGGCGGACGCGTTACCTGTCCTGATCCCCGGGCCGGTGGCCGGCCCGGGGATCAGCTATTCCTGTTAGGTGCAGGTGGTGCCGTTGACCTTGAACGACGTCGGGTTGGCGTGGTTGCTGGTCCACGTGCCCTGGAAGCCGTCGGTGATGTTGCTACCCGGCGCGATGTTGCCGTTGTAGCTGGCGTTGGTGAGGGTCGCGTTCGCCCCGGTCTGGGAGAAGCCACCGTTGAAGTTAGCGGTGATTACCTCGTCGCCCGGCCAGGTGAACGTCAGCGACCACGAGGTGATCGCGGTCGCTCCGGTGTTGGCGATGGTCACCTGGGCGGTGAAGCCATTAGGCGAAGCGTTCCACGCACTGTTCAGGGTGTAAGTGACATGGCACGCGCCGCCGATGCTAACGGGGTTGATGGTCCAGGTGAAGGTGGCCGTCCCGCTCGCCCCGGTGGTGTCGGTGACGGTCACGGTGACGTTGGAGGTTCCGGCCGTGGTCGGCGTGCCGGAGATCAGTCCGGTGGAGGAGCTGATCGACAGGCCGGCGGGCAGGGTGGCGCTGTAGGTGAGGGTCTGGCCGGCGGCCGAGTCGGTGGCGTGGATCTGCAGGCTGGCTGCCGTTCCCACGGTGCCGGTCTGGGCACCGGGGTTGGTGACCGTGACGGTGTTAGCGCCTTGCGGGCTGATGGTCCAGGTGAAGGCGGCCGTGCCCTTCGCCCCGGTGGTGTCGGTGGCGGTCACGGTGACGCTGAACGGGCTGCCCGTGGTGGTCGTCGGGGTGCCGGAGATCAGTCCGGTGGAGGAGCTGATCGTCAGGCCGGCGGGCAGGCCGGTGGCGGTGTAGGTGAGGGTCTGGCTGGTGGCCGAGTCGGTGGCGTGGATCTGCAGGCTGGCTGCCGTTCCCACCTTGCCGGTCTGGGCACCGGGGTTGGTGACCGTGACGGTGTTGGCGCCTTGCGGGCTGATGGTCCAGGTGAAGGCGGCCGTGCCCTTCGCCCCGGTGGTGTCGGTGGCGGTCACGGTGACGCTGAACGGGCTGCCCGTGGTGGTCGTCGGGGTGCCGGAGATCAGTCCGGTGGAGGAGCTGATCGTCAGGCCGGCGGGCAGGCCGGTGGCGGTGTAGGTGAGGGTCTGGCTGGTGGCCGAGTCGGTGGCGTGGATCTGCAGGCTGGCCGCCGTTCCCACGGTGCCGGTCTGGGCACCGGGGTTGGTGACCGTGACGGTGTTGCCGGCGCCCTGCGGGCTGATGGTCCAGCTGAGGTTGACCGAGGACGCTCCCACGCCGTCGTTGACGGTCAGGGTGGTGAGGTAGGTGCCCGCCATGGTCGGGCTGCCGGTGATCGCGCCGGTGGTGGCGCTGAGCGACAGGCCGAACGGCAGGTCGGTGGCGCTGTAGGCGAGAGTCCGGCCGCTGGTCGAGTCGGACGCCTGGACCTGCAGGGTCTCAGCGGTGCCGACGGTGCCGGTCTGGGTACCGGGGTTGGTCACCGTGACCGTGGAGGTGGCGCTGGCCGGCGGGGACGCGTTCGGGAACAGGAAGGCGAACGAGTCGAACGCGGTCGCGATGTCCGCCTCCGCCCAGAACCGGTGGTAATTGAACGCCGGGGCGGCCCCGCCGTTCAGGTAGTTCTGCACCTCGGGGTAGTTCGCCACGCTGGTGTACCACGGGCGGATGGACAGGAAGGTGTTGTCGGCGGAGGTCATGGGGGTGCTGCCGAGGCTGGGGTAGCTCCCGGTCCAGCCGGACGGGATGAACAGGCCCTCGAAGTTGGTGGTGTTGAAGGCCGAGGTGAAGTTGCTGTAGTCCGTGCGGGTCTCCGGCGCCGAGAAGCCGAGCGAGTCGCCGTAGAACTGGTGGATGACATCGATGATGTTCTGCGCGGCGGTCTGCGCGGTGGTGTCACCGGACTTGGCCGCGTAGTACATGTACGCCTTGGCCAGTGAGGCGGCCACGCCGATGTCCCCGGAGCAGCCGTTCGACACCGTGACGTGCAGGCCGGGGTTGGCCGCCGGCTGCGCCGTGCCGGAGGTGCCGGTCGTGAAGCTCGCGGATGGCTGGCCGCTCCAGTTGAGCTGTCCGGGCTCGCAGATCGCCCCGGTGGTGGTGTTGACCGTGACGACCGACTCGGCCCACGTCACCCACTTCGCCATGATCGCCTTGGCCTGGGCGTTGCCGGTCGCGAAGTAGTACTCCGCGACCCGCTCCATCGGCCAGGCCTGGTAGCCGAACCACTGGTTGGATGGCGGGTTGTGGTACACGGGCTCGAAGTCGTAGTACATGCCGTCGAAGGTGGGATCACCGGCCGGCGGCTTGCCCGCGTCGCCGTAGTTGCCGCCCCAGTTGTTGGCGACGCCGCCGGCGATGCCGCCCTCGGCCGACTGCAGCCACTGGATCAAGTTGAGCTGCGTGGTCAGGCTGGTCCCCCAGTCGGCCTTGGCCGACGAGGACAGCGGGATCAGGCTGGTGGTGTTGGACAGCGCGAACGCCGCCATCGGGTTCTGGTATCCCTCGTGGATCTCGGTGCCGCTGATCCGCCAGGACCAGGCGCCGGTGGTGGAGCCGCCGAACGCGTAGTACCAGGACAGCAGGTAGGTTGCCTCGTTGGCCTTGGACGTGCCGGCCGGGCAGGCTACCGAGCCGACCTGGCTGCAGTTGGCGCTTATCTGCTTGAAGTACTTGTCGTACATCGAGTACCGCACGTAGTCGCCGAGCTTGGCCGCTTGCGCCAGGGTCGACGTGAGCTGCGACTGGTTGCCCTGTGTGGTGGCGTACTGCAAGGCCCAGTACGCGGCCTGGACCATGCGCGCGTCGGCGTCCGGCGCGTCGGTGTACTTGTACTGGGAGGCGAAGCTGCCGCCGCCGTTGTTGAACAGGCCGAGGTAGCCCGCGTTGCTCTGGCCCTTCGACAGGTTGTCCCAGTCAGGCTGCGGGACCGTGTCCCAGACCGACTCCTCGGAGCCGCGCTGGAACGTGTTGACGTAGCTGGGCGTGGAGGTGCCGTCTTCCTGCTGGCCGAAGCCGTACCGGTTGTCGACGTCCATGATCCACATCGGCGTGTCGAGGGTGCAGCCTCCGTAGGCCGAGTTCAGCTCGCCGGACAGCGGGTCAGACCCGACCGGGACCGAGGAGTTGAGGGCCACCGGGTAGCTGGCCGGGGACCCTGCCTCCGGCCCGTACGTCGCCGGGGAGGACGCGTTGTACGCGCTGCACCCGGGCTGGTTGGCCGCGTTCGGGATCAGGAACTGCTGCATGTTGGCCCAGGCGTTGTTGAACGCGGTCCAGTCCCCGGCGACGCGGCCGAAGTCGGCCGTCAGCCACAGCCAGTAGCTGTAGGTCTCCGAGGTGGTCTCGTGGCCGTAGTCCGGGGCCTCGACGATGAGCTGCTCGACCGAGTGGTACGGAATGCCCTTCGGGCTGAAGTAACCGTTGGCCGGGTTCGTCATCTGGTTGTAGAGGTCGAGGAACCACTGGTCATATCCGGTAGCGGCCGCCGCGGCGGTCACTCCCACCGAGGCTTTCCCCAGCCCGGCCGCCGAGGCGGTGATGGTCGAGTGGCTGCCGGTCTTGGCCGCCACCGAGGCCACGGTGACCTGCTGCGGCTGGTTCCAGTTGGCTGGGGTGAAGGTGAGCTTCTGGCCCTTGGACACCTTGCTCCCGGTGCCGGAGTCGTTCAGGCTCACCGTGACCGGGCTGCTGGGCGCCGTGGACAGCGTGACGCCGAACGACGTGCTCTTGCCCTTCGCGACCATGAGCGCGGACTGGTCCGTCACCACGCTGGGCTTCTCGACCTGGACGGCGACCGGGTTCGAGGTGGTGCTGCCATGCTTGTTGCTGACCACCGCGGTTATCGAGTAGTCGCCGGCCGGCACGTTCTTCCACTGCGCCGTCCAGGGCGCCGACGTGGTCGTTCCCACCAGGACGTTGTTGGTCAGGTTGCTGCTCGCGTAGTACTTGATGGAGGTCACGGGGCTGTTGCTGAGCCCGTCCTTGGTGGCGTCGCTGACCAGGAACGGGGCCGCCGCCAGCTTGATGGTCGAGCCCGGGGTGAATACCTGGCCCGGGGCCGGGCTGGTGATCGGCGCGCCGGCCGGCGGCCCGGAGTTCGCCTTAATCGATGACGTCAGCGCGTTCCCCGCGGGATGGGCGGGGGAGGCCGATGCGATGCCGGTGGCAAGCATCGTGCCCGCCAGCAGGCCGACTGCGGCCAGGCTGACGAGTGTGCGCGAACGAGGTCGATGTTCAGTCATCTGCATCTCCTCGATGGGAAAGTGGGAAACCTGAGGTGGAGGTGAGCGCCCGCACATCAGATTCGCAACGTAACCCCGGGCGCGGTGAACCCGAAAGCGCGCGATCGCGGCGGCATGAAAGCGCTTACGGCGCGCGATGGCACCGTAATCTTCAGGCGGCCCGCGCCGCGGCGCACGCCGTCGCCCCTACCTGCGCAGAGGCCGGTGCCGACGGGACCGGTGGCCGACTGGGCGCCCGCCGGCGTTCAGTTCCAGCACATATAGACGTGTCTCACGTTCATGAAACTCTCATGCTGGCCGGGCGGCCCGGCCGGCCGAGCGGGCCCCGGCGCCAGAGGTCGGGCGGCAGGCCCGCTAGCCGTCTGCCAGGCGGCGAGCACGTGAAAGTTCCATGACGCGATAGCGCCGCTGCCTCCGCTTTCACTGCCTGCCGCATGGCCTTTGCTTGACCGGTTTACTCGCCGGACTTAGCGTCCGAACCGGCTTACGGAAGACGCCTGCGCACCCATGTCGCAGCCCGCGAAGCCTGTGGCCGATGCGCTCGGAGATTCCATGGAGGTGCCTGCAGAATGAGACTCTTGCCGAGAAGGCTGCGCACGACGATCACGGTGGCCGGGGCGGCCTTGCTGGCCGCGTTCGGCCTGGCCGTGGCCGGCGGCGCGGGCGGCGATCCCGGCCGTGGCGGCCACCTCGTCGTGCGCCGCCGCCTACAGCGTGCCAAACCGACTGGGGCAGCGGCTTCACCGCGAACCTGAACGTCACCAACAACGGCACCGCCGCCATCACCGGCTGGACCGTCACCTACAGCTACGCCGGGAACCAGACGCTGTCCAACGGCTGGAACGGCAACTGGACCCAGTCGAGCAAGACGGTCACCGTCACCAACTTGTCCTACAACGGCAACCTGGCCGCCGGCGCGTCCGCCACCGGGATCGGGGCCAACTTCAACTACTCCGGCACCAACGCCGCCCCCACGTCGGTCACCTGCACCCCGACCGGGTCGACCACCCCGCCGCCCACCGGCTCGATCACGGCGACGCCGGCCAGCCTGAGCGTGACCCAGGGCAAGACCGGGACGTTCACGCTGGCGCTGTCGCAGGCGCCGACGGCGAACGTCACCGTGTCCCTCGCCTCCAGCGGCAACACCGGGCTGACCGCCTCCCCGACGAGCCTGACGTTCACCCCGTCCAACTTCGCCACGGCGCAGACGGTCACGGTGACGGCCAACTCGACCGGCACCGGGACGACCACCTTCACCGCCAGCGGCGGCGGTTACACCGCGGCGACCGTCACCGCCACCGAGGTCGCCTCCACGGGCGGCGGCTCGATTACCGCGACCCCGGCCAGCCTGACCGTGACCCAGGGCAAGACCGGCACGTTCACGCTGGCGCTGTCGCAGGCGCCGACGGCGAACGTCACCGTGTCCCTCGCCTCCAGCGGCAACACCGGGCTGACCGCCTCCCCGACGAGCCTGACGTTCACCCCGTCCAACTTCGCCACGGCGCAGACGGTCACCGTGACCGCCAACTCGACCGGCACCGGGACGCACCACCTTCACCGCCAGCGGCGGCGGGTTACACGGCGGCGACCGTCACCGCCACCGAGGTAGCCGGCGTCGACGGGGGCGCCGCACCGCAGCTGCAGGTGTCGGGCAACAAGCTGGTCAACGCCAACGGCGCCACGGTGGTGCTGCACGGCGTCGACCGCTCCGGCACCGAGTACGCAGTGCGTTCAGGGCGACACGCACGATCTTCGACGGCCCGAGCGACCAGGCGTCCATCACCGCGATCAAGAGCTGGGGACCGGTCAACGCGGTGCGCGTGCCGCTGAACGAGGCGTGCTGGAACGCCGAGTCCTACGTCCCCTCCGCCGACGCGGGCGCCAACTACATCAACGCGATCAAGAGCTACGTCAGCCTGCTGAACTCCAACGGCATCGTCGCCATCTTGGACCTGCACTGGACCGACGGGACCTACACCGGCCCGGGTAAGGGCAGTTGCACCACGGCCAACCAGGCCGAGGCGTTCTGCCAGAAGCCGATGCCGGACGCGGCTCAGGCGATCCCGTTCTGGACGTCGGTCGCGAACACCTTCAAGGGCAACGACGCGGTGATCTTCGACCTGTTCAACGAGCCGTTCCCGGAGCAGGCCGACAGCACCAACGAGACGGAGGGCTGGCAGTGCTGGCTGAACGGCGGCAGCTCCTGCGTCGGCCTCAGCTACACCGCCGCGGGCAGCCAGTCGATGCTCAACGCGGTCCGCTCCACCGGCGCGAACAATGTCGTCATGCTCGGTGGCCTGGAGTGGTCCAACGACCTGACGCAATGGCTGCAGCATGAGCCGACCGATCCGGACCACGACCTGGCCGCGTCCTGGCACTCCTACAACTTCAACGCGTGCAGCAATCAATCCTGCTGGACGTCGCAGGTGGCTCCGGTCGCCGCGTCGGTTCCGGTGGTCGCCGGCGAGATCGGCGAGAACGACTGCGCCGGAGGCTACATCACCCCGCTGACGACCTGGATGGAGTCGGAGGGCATCAGCTTCGTCGCCTGGGCCTGGAACGCCGACTTCGCCTGCTCAAGCGGCCCCGGCCTGATCACCGACTACACCGGAACGCCCACCGCTTACGGCGCGGCCTACAAGTCCGTCTTGCAGGCCCTGCCCGCCGGCTGAGCCGGCGTCCGGCCGGCTGAGGCTGGCTCGCAGGCCGGCTGAGGCCCGCCACCGCGCGCGGCGCCCGCCGCGTGCCGCCCGGCCAGGCGGTAGCAGGGCGCCGCCTGGCCGGGCCTTTCTTTCCGGAAGGAGACCGAACAATGACCCTTGTGACACGCCGTCGGCTGGCCGCCGCGCTAGCCGGGGCACTCACCGCGACGCTGGCCGCGGCCGGCTCGGTGGCGGTGACGACCGCGGCCGGCGCCGGCCCGGCCGCGGCGGCCACCTCGCCCGGCGTCGGCGCGGGGTACTGGCATACCAGCGGTAACCAGATCCTCGACTCGAACGGCAACCCGGTCCGCATCGCCGGCATCAACTGGTACGGCTTCGAGACGCCGGACGAGATCGCGCACGGCCTGTGGGCGCAGGACTACCACACGATCATCAACGACATCGCGGCGCTCGGCTACAACACGATCCGCATCCCGTTCTCCAACCAGATGGTGGAGACCCCGATCGTGCCGCAGAACCTGTCGTTCAGCAGTAACACCGGCCGGCCGATCAACGCGGACCTCAAGGGCCTGAACTCGCTGCAGGACCTGCAGAAGATCGTCACCGCCGCCGGGCAGGCCGGGCTGAAGGTCATCCTCGATGACCACCGCTCCGAGGCCGGCGAGTCCGCCGAGCAGGACGGCCTGTGGTACACCAGCACCTACACCAGCCAGAACTGGGTCAACGACTGGACCACGCTGGCGAAGATGTTCGCGGGCAACCCGACGGTGATCGGCTTCGACCTGCGCAACGAGCCGCACACCCCGGCCGGTGACACCTACGCCCAGGGCGCCACCTGGGGCACCGGCGTCGCGACCACCGACGTCCGGCTCGCCTACGAGCAGGCCGGCAACGCGATCCTCGCGGCGGACCCGAGCGCGCTGATCTTCTGCGAGGGGATCAGCGAGTTCCCGGACTCGTCGGCGTCCGGCGGCTTCGACACCACCTGGTGGGGCGGCGACCTGCAGGGCGTCGCGCAGTTCCCGGTGGTGCTGAGCTCAGCCGGGCACGTCGTCTACTCCGCGCACGACTACGGGCCGGTCCTGTTCCAGCAGGCCTGGTTCAACTCCTCCACCACCCCGGCCAGCCTGGACGCCGTGTGGAACAAGTACTGGGGCTACATCTACGCGCAGGGCACCGCACCGGTGTGGGTCGGCGAGTTCGGCACCGACAACACCGCCACCGACATCCAGTCAAGCGCCGCCGGCTCGCAGGGCCAGTGGTTCCAGAGCCTGGTGTCCTACATCAAGAGCAATCCGGCGATGGGCTGGACCTACTGGGCGCTCAACGGCGAGGACGCCTACGACCTGCTGGACAACGGCTATGACGCCACCCCGGTCAGCTCGCTGAAGCAGTCGCTGCTGGCCGGGATCCAGTTCCCGCTGCCCGGGGCCGGCAACGGCACGCCGCCGCCGAGCACCCCGCCCCCGGCCCAGCTGTCGTGCGCGTACTCGGTGGTGAACTCCTGGTCCGGCGGCTTCCAGGCCCAGGTGGTCATCAGCAACGCGGGCAGCGGCGCGACCACAGCTGGAAGGCGAGCTGGACGTTCCCCGGCGGCCAGACGCTCGCCAGCGACTGGAGCGGCGTGTTCACCCAGTCCGGGCGCGAACGTCACCGTGACCAACGAGCCGTACAACGGGAGCATCTCGCCCGGGAGCTCGGTCACGATCGGGTTCACGGCCAACGGGACGGCACCGACGAGCCTCTCGGTGACCTGCTGACGAGTTCCGCTCCCGCACAATGAATCCGCCCCCTTCCGTCCGGATCCGGACGGCAGGGGGCGGTTCTTGTGTCTAACCTGCTAGGGAATCGCGGTTACAGGGCTGGGAAGGCGTTCTTGACGAGCATGGTGAACTCAGCCGGGAAGAACGCGCCCGCCGGGACATCGAAGCCCGGGATCGCGCCGGTGTTGAAGCTGTGCCCGCTCCCGTCCATCTGGTTGTTGAGGGACGGGTCGCAGTGCGGGTCACCGTGGCTGTGCGTGCTGGTCGGGTAGTCACCGTCGGACTCACCCGGCGGCTTGATCCACACGTAGGCCAGGATCGGGCTGGACGAGCCGAACGGCTGGTCGGTCGGCCGCGCGCCGATGCCCGCGTTGTTCTGGTTGCACCAGTCACCGCGGAACGGCCGCTTGTCGATCTTGTTGGCGGCGACGTAGGCATCCGGGGTCGACGCGCTCGTGATAGTGGTCGGGTGGGTGGGACCCCAGCCGTTGCGCGAGGTGTCGATGAGGAACTTCTTGCTCGACGGGAACCCGGCGGAGACCAGCGTGTTGTACATCGCGGTGTCGTAGCTGAGCTCGTCGAACGTCGGGTTGAACGAGTAGAAGACGGCCGAGTCCACGTTCTGGCCGCCGACCTGCAGGGTCGGGTTGGTCAGCAGCGGCTCCTGCGTGGGGGTGTAGTTCGCCGTGTCGCTGATGAACCCGTCGATGCTCGCGTAACCGGCGGTTGTGGCCTTGACGACCGAGTTGTACACGGCGGGCGTGGCGCTCATGTTGTTCGGCCAGCCCAGCCAGGCCGAGTGCGCGATGTCCATGTAGTTGTAGACGTTGGAGATCGCGTGCAGCTTGTTCAGGGCGTAAGTGGTGCCCTGCTCGTAGAACGGGGTGGCGGTCGAGCAAGCAGAGACGCTCTGGTTGGTCACGATGTTCGGCAGCGAGTCCGGCTCGATGATCGCGACGACCCGGATGTTGCTGGTGGCGAACTGGGACAAGATCGTGGCGATCGGGTTGATGTAGTTGGTCTCGTAGTCGGTGAGGCCGGCGGTGGTGGCCGGGATCTCGCCGTTGGAGGCCAGCGCGTCGCAGTCACGGCCAGGCAGGTCGTAGACCACGATCTCGACCAGGGACGGGGTGGACGCCGTGCCCGCCGCGGCCGCGTTGGTCAGCTGCTGCTGCAGGCCGGTGCGGGTGGTGGTGACGCCTTGGTTAGTGGTGGTGCCGCCGGCGATCGCGGCCTTCGAGTCGAGCCAGATGGCTGTCTCGTTGTTCGCGACCCGGGCCTCGGCCGCGGAGCCGTCGGCCGTCGCCTGTGCCTTGACCTCGCTCACGTAGTCCGGGTTCAGGTACGGCTTGGCCCCGGTGAACGGGTCCGCCACGTGCGCCGCGCACTGTTACGGGGGCGGCCTCGGTGGCGCTGAACGTCACCGAGGTGAGGCCGGTCGCGCTCACGGTGAACGTGGCCGCCCCGGTGCTGGTGCTGTCCGCGGTGACCGTCACGCTCTGCGCCGACGCGAAGTTCGACGGCGTGAACGTCAGCGAGCTGCCGGCGGTGACCGACAGGCCGGTGTTCCCGGAGGTCCGCGCCACCGACACGGTCACGTTCGACGGACGGCGCCGAGGACAGCGATACCCCGACCGTCCCGGTGCTGCCCTGGGTGATGTTCTGCGAGGCGGGAGTCACCATCAGGCTGGGCGTGCCGGTGCGTGGACGGGCACCTCGGTGGCGGTGACGACGGCGGAGGTGTAACCGCCGCCGGCCGCGGTGAAGGTGGTCGTCCCGGTGCCGGTGGCGTTGGCGGTCAGGGTGACCGTCTGGGCCGTGGCGAAGTTGGCCGGGGTGAAGGTCAGGCTCGTCGGGGAGGCGGTCACCCCGGTGTTGCCGCTACCGGAGACGGTCACGGTGACGTTCGCCGTGGGCGCCTGCGACAGCGCCAGCGTGAACGTGCCGGTCTTGCCCTGGGTCACGTTCAGGCTGGCCGGGGTCGCGGTGATCGAGCCGGTGGGCGGCGGGGTGGTCGACCCGGTCGGGGTGCAGGTGACCGACGTGGGGGCGGCGTTGGTGCCGGAGTAGTTGAAGTTGGCCCCGATCCCGGTGGCGGACGCGCCGGCGGCCAGGTTGCCGTTGTAGGACAAGTTGGTGACGGTGACCGTCTTGCCGGACTGGGTCCAGGTCCCGTTCCAGCCGTTGGCCAGCGTCTGGTTCCCGGCGTAGCTGTAGGTCACCGTCCAGCCGGTGATGGCGGCGGTGCCGTTGTTGGTGACGTTCAGGTTCGCGGTGAAGCCGCTGCCCCAGTCGGTTGGCACGCTGTAGGCGGCGGCGCACGACGAGGTGGCCGCCACGGCCGGGACCCCGCCCGCGCCGCCGGCCACGGCCAGGCCGAACGCGGCCAGCAAGGCCGCCCCGGCCACCGTGATCGTCCTGCGCAACCGCACGGCGGGTCGCGCTCGCAGTCTCATGTCAGCACACCTCCAGGTGTTACGGTGCCCTCTACCCACGGTGGTATCCGCGGAGGGCGTGACTGCCGCGACCATAGGCCGGGGCCGGAAGGGTGTACAGGCATTCGTGCCCGGCAGCCCGTGCTACCTGCGCAAAGGCGTCCGCGCGGACGGAAAGTTACATGAGCGTTAATGTCCGCCGCGACGGAGGCGACCACCCGGGCCCGGCTCAGCGGCCGCGCCTGGCCGGCCCTGCGGCCACCTGGTACAGCTCGGCGACGGCGGACGGCAGGTCGCGCGGATCGGCGATGACGTGGTACTCGACGGGGTCGCAGATGCCGCGAGGTAGTCGCTTCCCTCCGGGTCGACGGTGATGAGGTACGGCCATACGCCCCGGCGCCGCGCCTCGTCCAGGGCGCGGCCGGTGTCCGCCAGCGCGTAGGACACGACGGCGTCGTCGCCGTACCGCTGGCCGTAGTCGAGGTCGAACGGCCGCCCGTCGGAGATGATCAGCATGATCTTGCTCGCGGCGGCGTGGCTTTCCAGCCGCCGGGTGAGGTGCCGGATCGCGGGGGCCATCCGCGTCGTGTGGTCCGGCCGTAGCCCCTGCAACCGGTGGAGCATGGTCAGCGAGCGCCGCTCGCCGAGATCCTTCACCACGCTGATGCGGCAGTCGGCCCTGCCCGTGCCGGAGAACCCGTAGATGCCGTAGCTGTCGCCGACCCGGTCCAGCGCCTCGCTCAGCAGGGCGACGGCATCCCGCTGGAGATCGAGGATGCCGGCCGGCCCGGCGGAGCGCGCGGCATCGGGCAGGCGCTCGGCGGTGGACGAGCTCAGGTCAACGGCGATCGCGACCGCGACATCGCGGATCCGGTCGGTGAACGCGGCGAAGAGCGCCGTCGTGGGCTCGGTGCCGGTCCGGAGGTCGACCATCGCCTCGACGCACGCGTCGAGATCCAGGTCGTGCCCGTACGGCTGGCGGGTCGCCAGGTCACGGCCCTGCGCGTGCATCCGCTCCAGCTGGCGGACCAGGCCGGGCAGCAGGTAGCCGTGGCGGGCGAGCGCCTTCCGGTGGCCGGCGGCCGAGCGCACCTCGCGAGATTCCCTGACGCGCACCAGGCACCAGTCAGGCAGGTAGCGCCCGGCGACCTCGTCCCACTCGGGATAGAGGAACTCGGCCTTCCCGCTGGCGCGCAGCGCCCCTTCGGCCGCGTGGTGATGACCGTCAAGATCAGGCCCGTGATCATGGGGGAGCGGCTCGGGCGGCGGCGCCGGCCGCCGGCGCCGTGCCGGCCTCGCCCCGCTCGGCCTGGGCCGACTTCGCGGTGTAGGCGTCCTCGGCGTCCTCGGGCGGCTCGTCGGGGCCGCCGCGGGGGGTCATCCGCAAGATGGCCTCCTGCAGCGGCATGCCGGAGGCGGCCTGGCCGAGGTAGCGCGGCCCGGGAACGTCGCGGAACCGGACCGGGACGAACCGGACGTCGAAGACTCGTCGCCCTCGAGCCGCACCTCCGGGGCGATCGCCGTGATCGCGGGAGCCTCGACGTCGGCTCGGGAAGGTCGTCGAACCGCACCGTGACGGAGCCCGCCGCCGCGAGGTTGGGAAGGCCGGCGAGCACCGAATAGACCCTGATCGTCGCCTCCGCCGTGCTTTCCGCGCTCGCGCGCGGGTCGAGGAGCCGCGGGCGACCCCGGTGACCACGCCGAGCGCCGGGACGGCCGATTCGGCGAGCGCGACCTCCCGGGCGCCGAGCGTCAGGCGGACCAGTGCCTCGGCGACCGCGCCGCGAGGTGGCAGCGTGCCCGGATCGGGCCGGCCGCCGAGGGCGGCCCGCATCGCCGCGGTGTACGCCGGCGCCAGCCCCGGGAGCCGGCGCAGGGCTATCGTGTCGATCCGGAGGTCCTCCAGCACCGCGAGCACCTCGACGGCGAGCGCCGTGCGGCTGAAGCAGCGCAAGAACTGCTCCAGGTGGGGGACCCCCGGGCGGCTCGCGGAGGGCCGGTGACGGGTGAAGAGCGGCTCGTCACGGTCGAGGTCGAAGCCGAAGGTGCCGCACGCCTGGTGCATGGCGCGGTGGGCCAGCGCGACGCGGTACCACGCGGCCGGTCGCCGCGGGCCGGGGGCGGGCGCCGCGGGGGCGGGCGCCGCGGGCGCCCTCGCCGGGAGCCGCACGGTCGTGGCCGTATCGGGGTGCTGCCACACGTCGGCGTCGTCGTCGTAGGGGACAAGCTCGCACGCTCGCCCCGCCAAGGCGCGGTAGTACAGGCCCAGGCGATGGCGGTCCCCGTCGAAATCGGCGCCCCGCGCGGCCCGTGGTGGTGATGGTCGCTCACCCGCAGGCCTCCCGCTCAGGCCGCGAAGACGGCGTCGACCACGTCGCGGATCGCGGCCTGAACGTCCGCGTCGTCACTGAGCGCCTGCACCAGGGCCACGTCGCAGGCCCGCCGCGGGCTGATGCCGTCGCGCGATGAGCGACCCCACGTGGACGAGCAGCCGGGTGCCCGGCCCCTCGATCACGTCGGCTTCGTCGAGCTTCCGCAGCTTGCTTCCGAGGAACGCGAGCGCCTCGCAGGTGGCGGCGTCGACGCCCGCCTCGTGGGCGATGATCTGGTTTCGAGGTCGGGGGCGGGATAGGTGAACTCGATGGCCATGAAGCGCTGGCGGGTGGAGGGCTTGAGGTCCTTGGCGGCGGCCTGGTAGCCGGGGTTGTAGCTGACGACGAGGAGGAAGTCGGGGTGGGCGGGGATGGTGGTGGCGAGGCGCTCGAGGGGGAGCGGCGCGGCGGTGGTCGGTGAGGGCGTGCAGGATGACGGTGGTGTCCTTGCGGGCCTCGACGACCTCGTCGAGGTAGCAGATGGCGCCGGCGCGGACGGCCTGGGTGAGGGGGCCGTCGAGCCAGGTCGGTGCCGCTCGGGGGAGAGCAGGTAGCGGCCGACGAGGTCGGCGGCGGTGAGGTCGTCGTGGCAGCTGACGGTGATGAGGGCGGCGCGGGGGTCGCGGCCGTGCTCGCGGGCGAGCTGCCAGGCCATGTGCTCGACGAAGCGGGTCTTGCCGCATCCGGTCGGGCCCTTGAGCAGGACCGGGATCCGCCGCTGCGTAGGCCGCGCGGAAGACCTCGACCTCATCGCCGACCGGCAGGTAGAACGGCGCCTGGCTGAGGGTGTCAGTGATGACCTCAGGCATGGGCGAACTCCCCCGTTTGCTCGCGCCGGATCCAGGCGACCGGGTCCTGGCCGTAGTCGCGGTGGTAGTCCCCGGGGAAGTTGATGCCGGGAACCGCCGGGATCCAGTCGTAGTGCAGGTGATGCGGTGCCGCCGAGGCTTTCTCGCCAGCCGGACGACCCGCGGGTGGTCGAGCGCCGCCAGCCGTCCCTTGTCGATGAGCTTGACCCACTCGCCGGTGTCGCGCTGCTTGATCTCGTACGTCGCGAAGAGGTTGTGCACGTGCGGGAAGTGCATCGTCGGCAGCTTGTTAGCCTTCGCGTACTGGAGGAAGGTCTGGTCCCAGTGCTCGGCGCCGAACCCGAAGTGGATGACGCCGGCCTGGGCCCGCTCGGGAAGGTTGGTCCAGGAGTCGTTGTAGCTCCCACAGCGTCTCGATCTGCCGGTAGCTCTTGGGGTTGGTGCCGATCGAGGCGTCGTTGAAGTACGCCCATCCGCGATACGGGAAACCTGGGTACTGCACGTCACGGTAGCGCTCGACGACCTCGCGCCACAGGTCGCCGTAGCGGCCGCCGCCCTCGATCTTCGTGATCATGCCGCTCTCGATCGGTGACCTGGATGTGCGGGAAGTAACCGGTGTGGTTGCTGGTCCCGCCGATCACGCCGTTCAGGGTCGGCATCAGCTGCCTGGCCTCGCGCAGGAAGGTCTGCGCCGGATGCCCGAAGCGGATTCCCTGGATGGTGGAGCCCAGGATGTGACCGGAGATGTAGGCGCCCTTGGGCCACAGCGCGGCCTGCTCCTGCGTCACCTCCCAGCCGATGCTCGGTGCCCTCGGGGCTGGTGATCCGCACCGCGGCGGCGGTCGCGGAAGGCGTCGACGACCAGCAGGTCGACCTCGCGCCAGATCTCGTCAGGGAACGCTGTTGGCGTGGGAGATGAAGTCCTCGTACGTCGCGTACACCCAGTTGTTCCGCAGTTTGCTTGCTCGCGGCGCGCCGCCAGTGGCGACCGGCCCGCCTCGCCGGCGTAGACGCCGGTGTAGCCCGGGCCGGTCGTCAAGGAACCTCCTCAGCGACGCCGCCGCGACGTTGAACTCGACGCCCTCCTCGATCATCGGCGGCAGCCGGTCGGTGATCTCCCGCCATCCCTCGGCCGCGCTGTAGGTCTTGACCTCCATGCCGAGGTCCGTGACGTCGATGCGGTCGACCTTCGCCACGCCGGACTCCAGCAGCGCCCGCCGGAGCGCCTCGAAGACCAGCTCGTTCTGGTGCGGGAACGTCACGATGAGCAGTTCGTCACCGGAAACGATATCGCCGAGGGCCGAGCGGCCGTATCGGCGGCGCACGTGGGAGCGCGCCAGCGGCATCAGGTCCTCGACGCTGTCGGTGCGCTCCTGGAGCAGGTAGCGCGGGAATCGGGGCGCGGGGTAGTCGAAGCCGTCAAGGGGCGCCGGGACGCCCGGCGCGGTGAGGATCCCGGATGTCAATGCGTGCTCCTTCCGAGGGGCTGCCGGCGGGCCTTATCAGGCCGTGACCGGCTGGGACGAGGGGCGGAATCCGCGGGTTCCGGTCCGGCCGACTCCCGGGGAAGGACCATCGCGGTCTCCGGATCGGGCGAGAGGAAGACGCGGTCGCCGTGGGCGATGCCGACCTTCTCCTGGTAGACGCGCACGCGGAGCAGCTGCTCGCCGATGCGGACGTGGTAGTCCCAGCAGTCACCGTGATAGATGCTGAACTCGACGGTGCCCTCCCACGGCCCCTCCTTGCGGGAGAGGCGGAAGCTCTCCGGCCGCAGGAAGACGCTGACCGCGTCGCCCTTCGCGGCGCTCGCCGCCTTCGCCGAGGTCAGCATGAGGTCCCCGACGCGCACCGCCACGCCTGTCGGGCGTGACGGCCTCGACGACGCCCTCGAGGCTGTTGCTGATGCCGAGGAACCGGGCGGTGAACTCGTGGCGCGGGAAGGTGTAGATCTCCTGCGGAAGGCCGCGCTCGACGATGGTGCCGCCGTTCATGACCACCACGTCGTCCGAGATCGCCAGCGCCTCGTCCTGGTCGTGCGTGACGAACACGGTGGTGATGCCCAGCTGCTGCTGCACCGAGCGGATCTGATCGCGCATGCGGTCGCGCAGCCCCTTGTCGAGGTTGCTCAAGGGCTCGTCGAGGAGAAGCACCTTGGGCTGCCGCACGAGCGCGCGGGCGAGCGCGACGCGCTGCTGCTGGCCGCCGGACAGGTCGGGCGCGGGGCGGGTCGGCGAAGTCGGCGAGCCCCACCATGTCGAGGGCCTCCAGCGCGCGCTCGTGCGCGGCGGCGCGAGACACCTTGGACTTGCCGACGCGGAGCGGGAACATGACGTTCTGCGCCACGGTCATGTGCGGCCAGATCGCGTACGACTGGAAGACGATCCCGATCGGGCGCTTGTCGGGCCCGACGAAGATGCCGCGGGCCGGGTCGGACGCGACCTTGCCGTCGATCTCGATCGTGCCGCGGTCGTTGCGCTCGAGGCCCGCGATCATGCGCAGCGTGGTGGTCTTGCCGCACCCGCTCGGCCCGAGCAGGGCGACGAGCTTGCCCTCGGGAATGTCCAGGTCGAGACCGTCCACGGCGTTCGCCGTCACGGTGCGTCCCGGGTAGCGCTTGGTCAGTCCCGTCAGCTTGATCATCAGTACTTCCGTTTCTGCCGTACGTGGGTCGGGGCGGGCGGCGCGTGCGAGCGGCCGCGATGGCGGCGGGGTCAGCGCCGCTGCCTGATGCCGATGGCGCGAGAGAGCAACTGCACGAGGACGACCAGGATCACCAGGAAGATGACCATCAAGATGCCCAGGGCGGCGACGACCGGGTAGGTGCCGTTGCGGTAGAGGTCGTAGATCTGCA
Organism: uncultured Actinomycetota bacterium; assembly: GCA_963735415.1. GTDB lineage: Bacteria > Actinomycetota > Actinomycetes > Streptosporangiales > Streptosporangiaceae > Trebonia. The sequence goes on from CAVTLB010000015.1 coordinate 58,646, forward strand.
CGGAGACGACCTGGGTGCCGGTCGAGTACAGGAAGATCGCGGCCGAGATCTCGCGGAAGGAGACGATCATGGAGTAGAGGAACGCCGCGAGGAGCGACGGCATCATGCAGCGGGACGAATATCCGCCAGAAGCCCTGGAACCAGTTCGCGCCGCTGCTGGTGGCCGCTTCCTCGAGCTCGTCCTTGATCGCCGCCATGCCCGGGACGATGTAGCGCATGGCGTACGGCATCGTGATCGTCACGAAGGCGATGATCATGATCGCGAGGGTGCCGTAGAGGTGCACCGGCAGCGGGGCGACCAGGTAGAAGTACAAGATTCCGACGCCCATGACGACGCTCGGCACCGCGATCGGCACCGTGGCGAGGCCGTCGAGGAGCCCGCGGCCGATGATCTTGGTCTTCACCGTGATGTAGGCGACCACCGCGCACAGCACCGTCACGATCAGGCCGGTGCTGACCGAGGTGATCAGGCTGTTCTCCAGCGACTGCACCAGCACCGGCTGGCTGAAGATGGCCGAGTAGTTCGACAAGGTGAAGTCGCGCAGCGCGTGCAGGCTCGGGGACTCATACCCGGGCAGCAACGACGACCACGCCAGCATCGCCAGCGGCAGCACGACGGCGACGAGGAAGAAGACGCACGAAGCAGGCGAAGCCTGCCCAGCGCCACTTCCCGAGGTCCGCGACCGTCGCCCGGAAGGCCTTGCCGGTGATGGTCTGGATGCCGGCGCCCTTGCTCACCCGCCGCGAAAGGTAGAGCCCCGCGACCGCGATCACGAGGACGAAAACGCCGATGACGCCCACCGTGCCGTAGTCCGCCGGGAACTGCTGCAGCGCGGCGTAGATCTGGCTCACGAAGACATAGGTGTGACCGGGAACGCCGATCAGCTGCGGGACCTCGAAGTTCGAGATCGTCTGGATGAACATCAGCAGCGCCGCCGACAGGATCGCCGGCCGCACCATGCGGACGGTGATGGTGAAGAACGTGCGCACCGGCGAGGCGCCCGACGCCATCGCGGCCTCCTCCATGGAGGAGTCCATGGCGGAGAACGCCGCGGTGCCCATGAGGAACGCGACCGGCACGACGTGCATCGACTGCACGAAGACCATGCCCTGAAGCGAGTAGACGTTAAAGGCGGGCAGGCCCGCCGTGCGCAGCAACTGGTTGAGCGGGCCCTGCTGGGGCGATAGCAGCAGGCTCCAGGCGATGGTGTTCAGGACGCCCGGAATGATCAACGGCACCAGGGCGGCCGCCCGCGCGAACGCCTTGCACGGCGCGTTGGTCGCGCACGACGAGCCAGGCCAGCCCGAATCCGACCACGATGCAGATGGCCGACGTGGCGGCGGCGTAGATGAACGAGTTCGCGACCAGCTGGCCGAATCCCGGCGTCGTGAACGTCTTCGCGTAGTTGCCGAGCGTCCAGCTGCTCGCGCCGATGCCGAGGAAGTTGCTCTGCAGGCTGGCGTAGACCATCGTGGCGACCGGCACGAGCGCGAGGTAGGCCACCACGATCGACGCTATGGCCATGGCCAGGTAGCGGCCGTTGAGCAGCCGTCGCCACCCGCCTCCGAGGGCGCGGGGCCGCGGCGTGGCGTCGTGGCGTGTCGGGGAATCGAACAGCGTGGCCATGGCGAGAGCGGAGTCCTCCGGATCGGGATATCGGGTAACGTCGACGACCCCGGAGCGGCCCGTGCGGCCGCTCCGGGGAACCGGTCACTGCGACGGTGCGTGGAGCGCCTGCCCTAGCTCGGCGAGCTCGGAGTTGTAGGTGGCTGACGGCAGCGTGGGGTTGCCCCAGGTGGGATTCCACTGGGTCGGGTCCCATACCTTGGCGTCGTTGGTGACGTCCGACCGCAGGCTCGTGTGGTTGGTCTGGTCGACCACCTCGGCCTGGCCCGCCTGGGAGACCATCCAGTTCACGAACAGGCGGGCGGCGGCCGGGTGCGGGGCGTTCGCCACGACGTCAATCAGGTTCAGCGACGACGGCAGCGGGTTCGGGTTGAGGAAGGCGATCTCGGTGGGGGTCTTCTTCTCCAGCGAGGACGCCTTGTAGCCGTAGGCGGTCACCGCGCCGGCCGGCTCGCCGGCCTGCACGTCCGTCAGCGCTTCGGTGTGGCTCTCGACCAGGACCGGGTCGTTGTTGCCGAGCTGCTGGACCAGGGCGAGCGCCTGCTGGTGCCCCATGATCTTGATCAGCGAGTCGTACCAGTTCACCGCGGTCGGGTCGATCGAGAACTTGCCCTTCCACGCCGGCTGGGTGAAGGTCTGGATGCTCGTCGGCACGGGCAGGCCCTTCTGCTTGACGATCGTCGGGTTCCAGGCGAGGACGGTCGTGACGGCGTAGACGACGCTCTGGTACCCCGACGGCAGCGACAAGCCCTGGGGCAGCGACGTCTCCTCCGGCGAGGTATAGGGCTGAAGAGCGCTCGCCTGGATGAGCTGGGCGAGCTGAGGCGAGTCGCCGCTCACGACGTCCGCCGTGAACTGGTGGCCCCGCTGCTCGGTGATGATCTTCGGGGGAAGCTGGGAGGCGCTCAGGCGAAGGGGGTTCACCTTGATCTTCGGGTAGGCCTTGTTGAACGCCGCGACGATCGGCTGAACGTCGGTCGAGGCGAACGTCGTGTACCAGTTCACCTGACCCTCAGTGTTCGCGGCGCTCGCGAGGTCCGCGGCCGACATGCTGTTGTAGTTCGCGCTGGACGCGCCGTGTACCGGTCGAAGAGCTCCCGCAGGCGGCCACGCTGGCGGCCAGACCTAGAGCGGCCAGCGGGACGACGGCCCGCCGGACAGTCCGAGTTCTCATTCGATGCTTCCTTCCTACCAGCGGCCACGACCGTCGGAGCCGCATGTACTGCGCCGAATGTTGCGCGCGTCACTTACCGGTCTGAGTATGGCACGATGGTAAGACCATTTGTCAACGCTTCATTTCGGGTTTCCGGTGACTGACCTTCGATGGTCCGACACATGGTGTAACGGACAGCGAAGCAGTCGCAGAAGGGGCATTCGCGCGTCAGCGGCCGTCCGCTCCGGAGAAGACCAGCGACTTGATGGTCACGGGGACGGTGCCCGAGGGCTGGCGCACCCGGCCGAGGTCCACGTAGTCGAAGTCGCGCAGCACGACGCCGTCGAGGACGACGAGGTCGTTGCTTACCCCCAGTTCCTCGCTGCAGGATCAGCCCGAGGGTGCGGGCGATATCGCCGTCCAGCACGAGGTAGACGGCCGCGCCCGCCCGGATGCGGTCGCTCAGCCCCGTCGCCACCGCCTCCGCGAGCGCCCGCACCCGGCGGTACTCCGGCGGCCCCTCCCAGTGCAGCGCCAGCGCGATGTCGTCGGCGGGAGCAAGGCCGAAGCGGCCCACGTGGCGGCGGATCTCCGCGCCGACGTCAGCCGCGACGACGGTGTCGCCGAGGTCGTACCGCGGGTTGGCGACCGGGAGGTTGCGGCGCGGCAGCGAGCGCTCGCGCAGACCCGATAAAGCTGGTGATGCCGCTGAGCTGAACCGAGTACTGCGAGGCCCCGAGGACGGTCGCCCGGATGCGGGCCGCGGCCGGGAGCACCGGGGCCGGCAGCCGGCCCGCGCGGGCCGCGCGGGCAAGGGCCGCGCCGAGCGCGGGGCCGAGGTCGCCGAAGTCCCGCTGCTCCACGCCGTAGACGTACTCGGCGACGCCGCCGGAGAACATCAGCCCGTCCAGCGAGCCGGCGGCGCGAAGGGGCGGGGTCAGCCAGAGCGCCGGGTCGCTGGCGGGCCGCCCGTCCAGGACGGCGATCAGTTCGTCCGCCATCCGCGTGCCGATGGACGCCAGTTCCGCCCGCTGACGCCGCCGCCCCGACGCGCGAGCGGGACGCCGGCCCGTTCCGCGTGCCGGGCGCCACCCGGCTCAACCCGGGTGACGACGCCGCCGTCGGCCGCGATCAGCCGGCCGCCGACATGGAATGCCGCGGTCGCGGTGATCCGCGCCGCCGTCGACGAGCGTCAGCTTGGTGGTGCCGCCGCCGATGTCGACGTTCAGCAGCCGCAGGCCGCGCTCATGCGACATCCGGACGGCACCCGAGCCGTACGCCGCGAGCATGGCCTCCATGTGGTGCCCGGCCGTCTTGCAGACCAGGTCCCCGGCCCGTTCGCTCACCACCGACGCGATGAGCTCCGCGTTCCGCCTCCGCAGTGCCTCCCCGGTGAGGATCACCACGCCCGTGTCGACGTCCGCCGGCTCCACCCGGGCGTCGGCGTACGCCGCGTCGAGGATTGCCCCGAGCGCCGCCGCGTCGATCTGCGCCTCGTCGGCGTACGGCGTGAGGTGCACCTCGGACTCGAAGTGGGTCTCCCGCCGCACGACGACGTACCGGCTGGTGAGGTCCTCGCTCAGGCGGCGCAGGTGCAGGCGGGAGAAGGCGACCTGGGTACCCGATGAGCCGATGTCGATCCCGACGCTGTGCAGCTGGACGTTGTCCTGCTGCCAGATCGGGTTGTCCTCAAGCGGATCGTCGGGCTCGTCGTCATGGTCGTCGTCGGGCCATGCACGTGCTCGTGGTGGCCACGCGTCATGCCCGGTCATGCGGTGGGCGTCACCTCGCCGGGGAGCGGCGGGAGGTCCTCGAGCTCGGCCGCGTACGCGGCGTCCATCGCCGGGACGAGGCCCCTCTCGGCCAGGGCCTTGGCGAAGGTCTCGCGCACGACCGGCGCCTCGTCGACGTAGTCGATCTGGTCGCCGCCGATCCGCCGGCTGATCCACGCCTTCGGCACTCCCTGGGCGTTGCGGACGGAAACGGCCTCGTGCTTGAACGCGAGGTAGCGCGCCGGAGCGTCCCCGGTGTTGAAGTGCTGGTGGAACCACATGTTCGGCGGGACGATGAGGGTCCCGGGCTTCCAGTCGTAGCGCCTGGGCTCCTCGCCCTCGGGCCACATCAGGCTGAAGCCCTCGCCGGTCAGGATGATCACGTGGGCGCCCGGGCCGTGCCGGTGCCCCTTCTTGTAGGTCGCCACGGGGAACTGCGAGATGTGGCTGTTCATCGAGCCCTTGGCCATCATGAAGCGGATGTGGCCGCCGCCGGCGCCCCGCTCCCTGGCCGCGGCGAGCGGCAGGCTGACCGCGTCGGCGACGAAGTTCGTCTTGAGCAGCAGGCCCTCCCGCTCGTCCTTGTCGGCGAAGTAGTCAGGCTCGCCGTTGAAGCGGCCGAGGAAGTCGTGCGCGGTGTTGAAGACGAACTCGGGCTCGTCGTACAGGTTGATGATCGGAGGCATGTTCGTCGACGAGACGAACCGCGCCGGCGCGCTGCCCGAGCCGTTGAAGTGCTGGTGCCAGGTGTTCAGCGGAATCGCGAAGAGCGATCCCGGCCCCCACTCGAATGTCACCGTGGCGCCGGCGTCGTTCCAGACCGTCGTCGAGCCGTGGCCGGACAAGACCATGACCATCTCCTCGAACAGCTGGCGCTGCGGAGCGAGCTTGCCCGCCGGCCGGGATCTCGCAGACGTAGCAGTCATTGGAGGTCCGGGATGCCTCGTGGTTGATGAAGACCCCGCGGCCGCCGCGGCGCTCCCACGGCTTCAGGTCGACCGTGTTGAGATCGGGGATGTAGTGCGCGGCGATGATGTCGAGGCCCTCGGCCTCCACCCACCGGACGTAGGGGGAATCCTTCTCCTTGGCGAAGTTCTTCGCCATCTTCTCCGAAACGAGGGCGTCCTTGGCCACGGCTACTCCATCTCTCCGCTCATTTTGGTGTAATGGTATTACCAATCTGTGGACTGTCAAGGCTCGCGCCGCCCTCGGCCGGATCATCCGCGGTCCCGACACTAGCCGTCGCCGCCCCCAGCCGTGCCGCCGGCTCGGCGGCGCCGGCGTACCGGCGCACAGGATTGTCGCGCCCCAGGAAGGCGCCAACGTACGCGATCGTGAGCACGCCGCCGAGCATCAGCGAGACGGCGGGGCCGAGCGCGCCGGCCGCCGAGCCCATCAGCGTGTCGCCCAGGGCCGGGCCGCCCTTCGAGGCCATCTGGTAGATCGCCGAGACCCGGCCGCGCAGCTCGTGCGGGGTCTCCAGCTGCACCGCGGCCTGCCGGATCGTCGTGGCGATCGCATCGCACGCGCCCAGCAGCAGCAGCGCCGTCACGGCGAGGGGCACGTCCGCCGCCCGCGCCAGGAAGATCGCGCTCAGGCCGTAGGCGACCGTCGAGGCCAGCAGCACGGTCCCGAGCCGGCGGCTCCGCCCCACCAGCCGGAAGACGACGTACGTCGCGACCAGCGCGCCGAGCGACGGCGCGGACGACAGCAGGCCGTAGCCGGTCGCGCCGATGTGGAGCCGGTGGAGCGCCAGCGCCGGCAAGACCACCCGGTAGGACGAGAAGAGCGTCGCTGACAGGTCGAGCGACATCATCATCCACACGATCCGGCGGCGGCGCACGAAGGCGAAGCCCTCGCCGATCTGGCGCCAGACCGGCTCATCGCGGGAAGCACCCGGAAGGTCGGCCGACCCGGATCAGGGCAAGGTCGACGATGAGGATCGCGTAGGTCACCGCGTCGACCACGTACATCAGCCCGGGTCCGCTGGCCGCGATCAGCAGCCCGGACAGCGCCGGGCCGGTGAGGACGGCGAGCTCGCGGGAGGGGTTGAGCAGCGCGAAGGCCTGCGGGAGCTGCCGCGGTGGCACCATGGCCGGAATCAGCGCGTTACGGGTGGGCTGGTCGAACGTCGCCGCCGCCGTGGTCAGGACGACAGAGGCGAGCACCTCCCAGGTGGTGATCGCGCCGGTCAGGCTGAGCACCGACAGCGCCGCCGCGACGACCATCGCGAGGGCCTGGGTGCACTGCAGAAGGCGGCGCCGGTCGAGGCGGTCGGCATACGCCCCGCCCAGCGGGCTGAGGATGACGAGCGCGATCGCCTGTGCCGCGCCCACCAGGCCCGTCTGCGCCAGCGACCCCGACAGCGCGTACACCTGGTAGAGGTTGGCCGCGAGCGTGCCGCGGGTCCCGATCTGCGACAGCACCACCCCTGACCAGTAGAGGTCGAAGTCGCGATTCCTCAGGACCGGCGAGATCGCCACGTTGTCCTTCACGCGTCCAGCAACGTCATACCATAAGACCTTTAGCATTGGTCATACCACAGATGGCGCGGAGCGACTAGAGTGAGCGGTCAGACAGCCACGCTGTCAGTGATGACCGGAAGACGGGGATCGATGACTAGTAAGAGCGCAAACACCACGCAGGTACCGGACATGTTCAGCCCGGTCAACGTCGACCGCGTCTCGCAGGTCATCGTGGACCAGATCAAGATGCTCATCCGCGACGGCCGTCTCCAGCCGGGCGACCGGCTGCCGAGCGAGCGGGAACTGTGCCAGCGCTTTGGCGTCAGCCGCGTCACCGTGCGCGAGGCACTGCGGGTGCTCGAGGCCGGCGGCCTGCTGGCCATCCGCGTGGGTGCCCATGGCGGCGCGTTCCTCACCAGCCCGACCACCGAGCGGCTCAGCGAGGGCCTCGCCGATCTTCTCTCCGTCTCCACGCTCACCGCGGCCAACGTCACCGAGGCGCGCATCATCGTCGAGCTCGGCACCCTGCCCCTGGCCGTCGAGCGCGCCACGGACGACGACATCGCCGCGCTGTTCGCGATGGTCGATGAGGCCCAGGCCGCCCTGGACGCCGGCACCTACAGCGTGGAGATGTCGGCCGCGTTCCACATCAGGGTGGCCGAGTGCACGCACAATCCGGCGATCGCGATGCTGGTGCAAAGCTTCCACGGCCCGCTGCTGATGTCGCTGGCAGAGTCCCACCAGAGCGCCCCGATGGGCTACCGGGGCATCGGCGAGCACCGCAAGCTGGCCCAGGCGATCAAGGATCGCGACCTGGACGCTGCCCGCAAGGTCGCGACCACGCACCTTGACCGCACGGCGCGCCGGGTCCGCCACGAGGAGCACTCCGACGACCGCGAGTCCTGAGCCGTTCTACCTGCCGGTGGGGGATGAGGCTGAGGTCTTCCGCGCGGCCTACCAGCGGCGGATCCCGGTCCTGCTCAAGGGCCCCACCGGATGCGGCAAGACCCGCTTCGTCCAGCACATGTCCTGGCAGCTCGCCCGCGAGCACGGCCGCGACCCCCGCGCCGCCCTCATCACCGTCAGCTGCCACGACGACCTCACCTCCGCCGACCTCACCGGCCGCTACCTGCTCTCCCCCCAGGGCACCACCTGGCTCGACGGCCCCCTCACCCAGGCCGTCCGCGCCGGCGCCATCTGCTACCTCGACGAGGTCGTCGAGGCCCGCAAGGACACCACCGTCATCCTGCACGCCCTCACCGACCACCGCCGCGCCCTCCCCCTCGAGCGCCTCGCCACCACCATCCCCGCCCACCCCGACTTCCTCCTCGTCGTCAGCTACAACCCCGGCTACCAGGCCGCCGCCAAGGACCTCAAGCCCTCCACCCGCCAGCGCTTCATGGCCATCGAGTTCACCTATCCCGCCCCCGACCTCGAAACCACGATCATCTGCCATGAGTCCGCCGTCGACGAGGCCACCGCGCGGTCGCTGGCCTTTCTTGGCGGGCAACTGCGGCACCTCGGCGAGGCGGGCGTGATCGAGGGGCCGGGCACCCGGCTGCTCGTCCACGTGGGGTCGCTCATCGCGGACGGCATCAGCCCCCGGCGGGCCTGCGACGCGGCCCTCGTGCAGGCGCTGACCGACGATCCTGACGTCCGCGCGGCGGTGACCCAGGTGGTCACCGCCGTCTTCCCGCGGTGAAGCGCCAGGCGAGGTGCCGGGTGAACCGCCGATGACCGAAGCCGCCGTCCATGAGCGGGCCCGGCACGCGCTTGCCCTGTACTACCGCGCGCTGTGCGGCCGGGTCTGCTCGCTCGTGCCCTACGACGACGGCGGGGACCCCTGGGAGCACGCCGACACGGAAACGACCGTCTGGCTGCCCGCCCGTGCACCGCTAGACGATCATGCCGACTTCACCGCCGACGAGTGGTTCCAGGTGGCGATGACTCATCGCGCGATGCACCAGCGGCTCGGCACGTTCGACCTCGACCTCGACCGTGACGAGCCGCTCTTCCGCCGGCTGCGGCCGGCCCTCGCCGGCGATCCGGCCGTGCCCGCGCTGGAGCGCCTCGCCGCGCTCTTCGGGCACTCGGTGCTCGGCGTGCACATCTTCGCCACGTGCGAGGACCTGCGCATCGACGCCGCCACCGACCGCCTGTACCCGGGCCTGGCGAGCGCGGCGCGCGGCGTGCGCCATGGCGCGCTCCATGAACGGCCGCATCCGGCTGCCCTCGCCCCGCGCGCGGCGGCGATCGAGGCGCTCGTGCGGTTCAGCCTCGGCGGGTCGCTCGTCCTGGCCGCTACCGCCATGGAGGAGCCGATCGCCCGCGTCACGGCCATCGCCCGGCGCCTGCGCGATCCCCGCGCCACGGCCACCTCCAGCGCGGAAGCCGCGCTGCGGATCTGCGACGTGCTCGCGGGCCTGCCCACCGAGGGCGCGCACCGCGCCGTGCACGAGCTGCGCTTCGACGACGTTGCCTGCGACCCGGAGGAGCCCCGCTTCGACGTGGCCGCATTGCCGCGCCGCCTGGCCGGCGCGGAGGGCTTCGCCGGCTGGTATGTCCCGGTCGCCTATCGCGACTGGCCCGGTCCCCGCTACGTCGGCGAGCAGGCGGCCGACCTCTCGCTGGCCGACCTCCTCCCGCAGGTCGCCCAGCGGTCCGCCGCCCAGGCCCGCGCCCAGGACCCCGGCGGGCGCGGCGACGGCGGGCGCGGCGACGGCGAGACGGCCCGCCGCCCGCGGACCTCCCCGGCCGGCGACGCGACGCCGCCGGCCCGTTCCGGCCTCACCCCGGACACGCGGCCAGCGGTTCCGCTTCCCGGCGCCGCCGGCCCGTTCTCGCCGCCGGCCGGCCGCCTCACCGCCCGCGCGTCCAACGAGTTCACCTACCCGGAGTGGGATGCCTACGCCGGCCGGTACCTCCCCGACTTCACCCGCGTTCGCCTGCTTCCCGCCCCGGCGTCCCGGTCCGGCCACCGGCACTATCGCGCGCTCGCCCGCTATGGCCACGTGCTCGCCCGGATGGTGCGCAGCCTCCAGCGGGTGCGCTCCGACGGTCAGGCCGTCACGCGGCGCGCCGTGGCCGGCGACGACCTCGACCTGGATGGCTGCGTCGACGCGATGATCGACCTGCGGGCCGGGGCCGAGCCGGGCGACCGGATCTTCACCGACCTTCGTCATCCCCTGCGCGAGGTCGCCGTGGCCCTCGCGATCGATCTCTCTGGCTCCACCGCCATCGCGCTGCCGCCCGATCCGGACGCCCCTGGCACCGTGCGAAGCGTGCTCGACCTGCAGCGCGACGCCGTCAGCCTGGTCGCGCAGGCGCTTGACCGCGTCGGCGACGACTACGGCATCTACGGCTTCAGCGGCAGCGGCCGCGACGACGTCCGGCTGTCGCGTGGTCAAGGACGTGGGGGAGCGGCGCACCCCGGCGGTCTGGCGGCGCATGGGTGGCCTGGTGCCCGACCACGCCACCAGGATGGGGCCGGCGATCCGTCATCTCGCGGCCCGGCTCCAGGCCGTCGACGCCGCCACGAAGCTGCTGATCGTGATCTCCGACGGGCGTCCGTTCGACATCGACTACGGGCAGCAGTACGGCGATGAGGCCATCCTCGGCTACGCGGTGGGCGACACCGCCAAGGCGCTCGACGAGGCGCGCGCCCGCGGGGTGCACCCCTACCTCATCACCGTCGACCCCGACGGCGACGACTACCTCGCGGGCGCGTGCGATCCGCGCGGCTACCACGTCATCGCGCAGGCGACCGACCTGCCCGAGGCGCTGGCGGAGCTGTACGTCGCCGTCCGCCAGGACGCGACGACGGCCCGCCCCGGTCGGGTGCGGGCCATCGCGGACTGAGCGGACCGAGCGGGCGTCAGGCGTTCGCACGGCGCGGCGGCGCTGGCCAGCCTCTCGGTGTACTCGGGCGCGTCCTGGAGGTAGTGGACGTTGTCGTATCCGAGGTAGCGGAAGATCCGGTTCCGCACGGAGAGCAGGTGAAGCGGCGTGCCGTCGGCGGCGAAGTGCTGCGCGATCGTGTTCTGCGGCACGTAGATCGTGTCGCCCTTGCGGAATTCGTGACGGGTCGGCTCCTTGGCGACGCGGGCGTAGTACTTCTCGGCGATCTCGGCCTCGACCTCCCACTGCAGGCAGTAGCCCGTCGCCGTCCAGGACGTAGAGCACCTCGTCGGCCATCTTCCAGTACTTGCCGGTGCGGCCGCCGGCCGGTGTCGTGACCTCGAAGACGTCGACCGAGAACTGCCGGTGGTCCCTCGTCGCCGGGCTGTTCATGTCGCGCACGTGGCCCATGGGCGTGTACTCCCACTGGCCATCGGCCGGCTTGACGACCTTCTTCATCTGCTCGACGCCGGGAGTCCAGACGGGCGACCAGTCCTCCCGCTCACCGAACTCGTCGGGACGGTCGATCGGCCCGCTGCGGCCCTGCTGGATCAGGCCCATGAACATCCACGTGCTCTTGGCCTTCATCACCAGGGCAGACCGCCCGCTCGTCGTACGGGTTGTAGTGGCGGTGCACCGAGTCGGTGTGGACGAAGGCCAGGTCGCCCTTCTCCCAGTCGTACCGCTTGTCGTCGTGGATCTCGTAGCCGCGGCCCTCGAGGATGTAGAAGGCGGCCTCGTTCTGGTGGCCGTGGCCGTTGTTCGCGCTCTGCGGCGGCAGCTCGACGAAGTGGACCTGGATGGTCTGCGTGAGGAACGGCTCGTCGCCGGGACCGATCCGCCACCACGTGCGCGACTTCGCGGAGTCCCCCGAGTGCGCCGCGTTGTCGCCGGTGTCGACGACGACCGAGTCATCGCGGACGCGGGGAGCGGCGAGCTGGGCGCGCCGGAACTGGTTGAGCGTGTACGTCTCGGACGTCATCCCCCGTACGAACGTGCGGTCCTTCTTGGCCATGGCCTCTCGCCTTCTCCTCGGTCGCGCTGGACAGCCTGAAGCATAGGGCTAAATGTCTGACCATTCTAGCCCTGGCCGCGGCCGCGGCGCGACCACCTAGGCAGCCGGCGTCTCTGTCCGGTATGGTATAACCAATAGACCTAAGGAGGGCACAGTGGCCGTCTCGCGCGTCGGAACGCTCATCGTCGGCGCCAGCCAGGCCGGCGTCCAGCTCGCCACCTCACTGCGGGAACTCGGCGATGACGAGCCGATCCTGCTGGTCGGCAGCGAGCCGCGACCGCCGTACCAGCGTCCGCCGCTGTCGAAGGCGTACCTCTGACGGAAAGGCGACCGCCGAGTCGCTCGAGCTGCGCTCACCCGGGTGGTACGCCGACAAGCGGGTCGACCTTCGCCTCGGCACGCCGGTCGCGTCGATCGCCCTCGACGCGCCCGGCGGCGGATCCGGAGTGGCGACCACGCGCGACGGGCGAGAAGCTCGGCTTCGCGCGACTCGCGCTGACCGTCGGCGGCCGGGCGCGACGGCTGCGGCTTCCCGGCGCCGGTTCACCGGGCCGCGTCCTCGACGGCGTCTGCTACCTGCGCCACCTGCGGAACGCCGACGAGCTTCGCGAGCGCCTCGCCGTCGCCGCCCGCGTGGTCGTCATCGGCGGCGGCTTCATCGGCCTGGAGGCGGCCGCCGCGGCCACCGGAGCGGGCAAGGACGTCACCGTCGTCGACGTCGCCGACCGCCTCCTCGGGCGCGCGGTCGCGCCCGTCGTCTCGCGAGTTCTACAGCGACGCCCACCAGCGCCGCGGGACGCGAGTGCTGCTGCGCGCGGGCGTCGCGGCCATCGAGGCCGGCGACGACGGCCGGCGCGTCGCGGGCGTGCGGCTCGCCGACGGACGGCTGCTGCCCGCCGACCTCGTGCTCATCGGGATCGGCCTCGAGCCGCGCACCGAGCTCGCCGGGCAACTCGGCCTCGAGGTCGACAACGGCATCGTCGTGGACGCCTGCGCGCGCACCAGCAACCCGGCCGTCGTCGCCGCAGGCGACTGCACGACGCTGCCCCATCCGGTCACCGGCGAGGGGCGGCTGCGAATCGAGTCGGTCCAGAACGCGATCGCCCAGGCCAAGACCGCGGCGGCATCGCTGCTCGGCCAGCCCGGCGGCGACCCGGGCGGTGCCCTGGTTCTGGTCCGACCAGGCCGACCTCAAGCTGCAGATCGCCGGGCTGTCCCACGGCTACGACCAGGTCGTGGTGCGCGGGGCGCCGGCCAGCGAGCGGTTCTCCGTGCTCTACTACGCCTCCGGCACAGCTGATCGCGGTCGATGCCATCAACGCTCCGCGCGACTACATGATGGCGCGCAAGGTCCTCGGCGAGGGCGGCACGATCCCCGCCGACCGTGCCGCCGACGCGAGCGTTCCGCTCAAGGAGCTGGTCACGGCGCTCAGATGACGAACGCCTCGAGCGCTTCGGGCGCGAACAGCTGCTCGGGCGCGCGAAGCCGTCCGCGACAGCCCCTGCTCGTGGTGGTAGCGCAGGAACGTCGCCAGCACGTTGTGGTCGGCCTCGCCGAGGCCGTAGGACCAGTAGTCCTCGCCCATGAGCTGCCGCGCGTCCTCCAGGTGCTGGTTCAGCCACGGCTCCATGAACCGCAGCGCGGAGGCGTCGTAGATGCGGGCGTACGCCTGCTTCTTGGCCTCGGTCAGGGCCTTGGTCAGCGATTGCGCGACCCAGCGGTGCCGCTGGTAGACCTCCCGCCGCAGCACGACGACGTGCATGATCGGGAAGATCCCGGTGGCGGCGTAGTAGGCCTTCTCCGCGGCGACGGTGTCGGGGAAGAGCCGGGCGACGCGGCCGTCACCGCGGACGAAGGAGCTGGGGATGCGCGGTGAGTACAGCGCGTCGATCTCGCCGGCGGCGAGCATCGCCGAGAGCGTCTGGCCGGGCCCGATCGGACGGACGTCGAAGGGCACGTCCACCGCGCCCTTCTCGACGCGCCCGGGACTCTCCTGGCCGCCGGTGACATAGCGCACCGAGCCGAGCGGCACGTCGTGCTCGTCGGCCAGGATGCCGCGGATCCACACGCAGGCGGTCAGCTGGTACTCCGGCGTGCCGATCACCTTGCCGCGCAGGTCCGGCGGGCTCGCCGATGCCGGCGGCGGTGTTGACGAAGATCCCGCCATGACGGAACATCCGGGAGGTGTAGACGGGCAGGGCGACGAACGGCGGCTCGTCGCCGTCCTCGAGCGCGTTGAGCGTGGCGACGTACGTCGACAGCGACATCTCCGCCACGTCGAACTCACGGTGGCGCAGCATGCGGAAGAAGGTCTCCTCCACCGGCAGGCGCAGGTACGTCAGGTCGACGCCGTCGACCCGGACACTGCCGTCCTCGACGGCACGGGTCCGGTCGTAGTCGCCGCAGGCGAAGGTGAGGTGGACGCGGGACATCATGCCTTGCTCCTTCAGCCACTCGTCGTAGCCGACGTAGGTCAGGCCCTCGCGCTGGAGGCGCTCTCGCATCGCGCTGACGTCGAGCCCGAGCTCGCCGGCGGCGTACCGCGCGCGCAGGGCGGGCCTCGCGTTCCTCGCGAGCACGGGACGCCTCCAGCACCGCGGCCGCGTGCGCGCGGCGGACGACGACCACCCCGTCGTCATCGGCTACGACCACATCGCCTGGCTCGACGAGGCGGCCGCCGCAGACGACGGGGACGTTGACCGAGCCCAGGGTCTCCTTGACCGTGCCCTCGGCCGAGATGGCCCGCGACCAGACGGGGAAGCCCATCGCCCGCAGCTCGGCGACATCCCGGCACCCCGCGTCGATGACCAGGCCGCGGACGCCGCGGGCGCGCAGCGACGTGGCCAGCAGCTCGCCGAAGTAGCCCGCGTCCGAGGGCGAGGTCGGGGCGACGACGAGGACGTCACCGGGCCGGCACTGCTCGACCGCGACATGGATCATCCAGTTGTCGCCGGGCGCGCACGCTGACCGTGACCGCCGTGCCGCAGGCGCGCGCACCGGGCCAGACCGGGCGGAGCCAGGACGCCATCAGCCCCGTGCGGCCCTGCGCCTCATGGATGGTGGCGACGGCGCAGGTGCCCAGCCCGTCCCTGACCGCGTCGTCGGCGCGGGGATGGCCGGTGATGACAAGTCCCGTGCGCGGCAGGGCGGGGCGCGGCGGCGGACGGCAGTCGGTCACCGGGTCACCGCCCCGCCGGGCCGGCCGGTCAGCTCGGGCATGAGCGAGATGTGGATCGCGTCGTCGTCGGTCTCGCCGGCGAGCACGCGGATCGCGTGGTCCACCTGGTCGATCCCGTAGCGATGGGTCGCCAGCCGCTCCAGCGGGAAGCGGCCGGACGCGAGCTGTTCCAGCGCGAGCTCGCAGGCCTTGTAGGAGTGCCCCCGCGCGCTCTTGATGGTGATGGCCTTCTCGGTCAGCTTCTTGACCGGGAAGTCGGGAAACGCCGCCAGCTCGCCCTGGATGAGGAGCGTTCCCTCGCGCCGCTTGAGGGCGTCGATGCCGAGGAGAACGGGCGCGGTGCCCGCGCGTGACGTGCAGTCAAGCACGAAGTCGACGCCGCGGCCCGCCGTCAGGGCGAGGACCTTCTCCAGGGGGTCCTCCTGGAGGATGTCGATCACGTGGTCGGCGCCGAGCTCCCTGGCCAGGTCCAGCCGGGCCTTGTCCCGGGTGGTGCCGGTGACGATGATCATCGACGCGCCGGCCTGCTTGCACGCCACCACCTGGGACAGCCCCTGCTGTCCCGGTCCCTGGATGAGCACCGTGTCGCTGTACCCGACGCCGGCGGCGCGCAGCGCCCACTCGATTCCGTTGGACAGCGGCGTCACCAGGCCGGCCAGCTCGGCGGTGACCGTCGGCGGCACCCGGTGCAGCACCGCGTTCCATGGCAGGTACATGTACTCGCTGAAGCCGCCCCACAGGCGGCCGGGATTGTCGGCAGAGGTATAGCCGTACCGGCGGCCGTCCGGGTTGGTGCGCCAGTCGGTCGCCTCGCAGTGGCGGTACTCGCCGATGCGGCACCACTCGCAGGTGAAGCACCCGACATAGTGCTCGACGAAGACGCGGTCACCGTCGGCGAGGCCGTGCCGCTCCTTGAACCGGTCACCCGCGTGCGCGATGACGCCGACGTTCTCGTGGCCCATGATCACCGGCCCGCTGATCATGGCGGGCGGGCTGGAGTACATCTTCACGTCGGTGCCGCAGATGCCGGCGACTTCCACCTTCAGCAGCGCGGAGTCGGCATCGATCTCCGGCAGGTCGAACTCGCGCATCTCGGTGGTACCCGCGGCTACCCGGACAGCCGCCTGAACCTTTTCCGTCATCACTGGCTCCCTCGCCCGAGGCCATCTCCGCCGTTGGCAAAATGGTTAGGCCAATATACCATGAGGGTGCCCACGTCACTAGCGTCGCGACCGCACGGAGATTCCATGGCAGAGCAGCTGCTCGCTGTCACTCGCACTCAGGGCAATAACCGCGCCCTCAAGGAGGGAGCCGTCGTCCCGGCGGGCTTCCCGCTCGCGTTCGAGGAGGTGCCCGTGATCGTGGACGCCTTTCGCCGCATGGTGCGCGAGCTGGCGTACGACGTCGTGCGAGATGGCCCTGACGACCTACCTCACCGCCCGGGAGCACGGCGTCCGGTTCACGGCGCTTCCGGTGTTCCTCGTGCGCGGCTTCCACCACGGCGCGATCCTGGTTCGCCGTGACGCGGTGATCACGGAGCCGGCCCAGCTGGCCGGCCGCCGGGTCGGGGTCAACCGCGGCTACACGGTGACGACCGGCGTGTGGGCCCGCGCCATCATGGCGACCGAGTACGGGCTCGACCTGAACCGGGTGACGTGGGTGCGCTCGGGCGACGAGCACGTGGCGACGTACGTGCCGCCCGCGCAACGTGGTGCCGGCCGGCCCCGGCAAGAAGCTCGGCCAGATGCTGCTCGACGGCGAGGTCGACGCCGTGGTCGGCGCGGTCATCGACTCTCCCGACGTCGTGCCGCTCATCCCCGACCCGGAAGCCGCCGCGATCGCCGCCCTGCGCGACCACGGGCTCTATCCGATCAATCACCTCGTCGTGGTCAAGGACGAGGTCCTCGAGCGCCATCCCGAGGCCGCCAGCGCGATCTTCGAGGCGTTCGCCGAGTCGAAGCGGCGCTACGTCGCCGGCCTGCGGTCGGGCGCCATCACCGCGCCGGACGCCGCCGACCGGCTGCATGCCAAGGTCATGGAGGTGACCGGCTGGCCCGACCCACTGCCGTACGGCATCGAGCCCAACCGCCATGTCCTGGACAGCCTCATCGCCGCTGCGCGCGATCAGCACATCCTCAGCGACACCGGCTGACCTCGACGCCATGTTCGCGCCCGCCGTCCGGCACCTGGCCGGCTGATGCGGGTCGCACTGGCAGCCGACCACCACGGCGTGCGGCTCAAGCGCCGCCTGGGCGACTGGCTCACCGCCGGCGGCCATGTCGTCACCGACGCGGGCAGTCACGATCCCGGGGAGGTCGTCGACTACCCGCACCGGTGCGCGGCCGTCTCCCGCATGGTGGCCTCGGGGGCGGCCGACCTCGCCATCGTCATCGGCGGCAGCGGCCAGGGCGAGGTCATCGCCTGCAACAAGGTCCGCGGCGTGCGCGCGGGGCTGGCCTACAGCCGGTTCGCCGTCCAGGTCTCGCGCGGCAACAACGACGCCAACGTCATGGTCATCGCCGCGAAGGTCGTCTCCGACGAGGAGGCGATCGAGCTCGTCGCGCTGTGGCTGGCGACCCCGTTCAACGGGGGGCGCCACCAGGAGCGCGTCGACCAGATCAGCGCGCTGGAGGCGAGCCCGTGAGAACAAGCGCGGGCGGCGTCATCGGCGTGGCGGACGGCACCCGGAGCGCGGCCGCCTCCTCCAGCGGCACGCCCGTTGCCAGGTGCAGCAGGACCCGCACCGCGTTGCCGTGCGAGACGACGACGACCGTGCGGCCTCCGGCCAGCTCCGGCTGCAGCACCTCGCGCCAGTAAGGCGCCATCCGCCTCGCCACGTCGCCCAGGCTCTCGGTGACCGTCGACCGGGCGCGCGGATCGTGGGCGTACCGGCGGTCGGCGAACTGCTCCGCCAGCTGCCCCGCCGCCGCCGGCGGGGGCGCGACATCGACCGACCGGCGCCAGGCCTCGACATCCTCGGTGCCGTACCGGCGGCGTGCCTCCGCCTTGTCCAGGCCCTGGAGGGCGCCGTAATGGCGCTCGTTGAGCCGCCAGTCGTGCCGGAGCGGCACATCCCAGCCGGCGGCCGCGGCCATCAGGCGGGCGGTGCGGATAGCGCGCTCAAGCACGGAGGTGTGCACGGCGTCGGGGCGCAGCGCGGCCAGGCGGTGGCCGGCCGCCTCGGCCTGGGCGAGGCCGAGCGGCGTCAGCGGGTCATCGAGCCACCCCGCGAACCTGTCCTCGGCGTTCGCGGTGCTCTCGCCATGACGGAGCAGGACGAGCCGGCTCATGAGCCATGGCCCCGGAGGAACTCAAGGATGCGGGCCGGCGCGGCATCGGCGGTCTGCGCGGCCACCGGCACGTCCCAGTACTCGTGAACGGGCAGGCATTCCTGCAGGTAGCGGGCGGCTGACGGGGCATGGGACGCGTCCTGGCCTGGCACGATCAGCGCCGGGGTGTCGAGGGTCATCAGGTCCTCCGCCTCGACGCCGGGCACCGTGTCGCGGTCGAACAGGCGGCGAGCCGTACCCGCCACGATGGCCTCGTAGCGCGCCGGGTCGAGGGAGGCGAAGGAAGCGGCGAAGGCGTCGTCCGTTCGCAACGGCGCGGCCCACGGGCCCACCCGGGGGTCCTTGCTGAAGCCCGCCCCGGTGGACCGGGCGAGGTCGGCCACGGCCGCGAGACCATGGCCCGCGACGAAGGCGAGATGCTCGGCGAACCTGCGGTGCTGCGCCATCCGGTAACGAGGGCCGCCAGCCGGGGAGAAGAGCACCAGGCTGCGCACCCGGTCAGGGGCCGCGACCGCGAGCGCGGCCGCGGTTGAGCAGCCGACGCACCCGCCCATGGCGTGCACCCGCTCGATGCTGAGATGGTCCATCAGCGCCAGGGCCTGAGCGACATAGTGCTCCCACCCGAGCCGCTGGACACGACCGCCCGACTGCCCGGATTCGCGCCGGTCGAACAGAACGCAGGTGTAGGCCGGCGCGAGCGCGTCCACGAGGCCCAGATCGCGGTAACGCCCGAGGCTGGTCCAGTTCTCCAGGCGGGAATCGAAGCCGCCGGGGCTGAACATCAGCAGGGCCGGGCCGTCGCCGGCCAGCTCGTATCGCGTCGGGATGCCGTCAAGCTCGACGACAGGCATGCTGCTCCTTCTGGATCGGGATGCGTATGCCGCTACGCCGGGCCGGCCTTGATGCCGCCCCGGATCTGCCGGCCGGCCCGGACATCGGCCGCGTACGCCGTCAGGGCGTCGAAGGCGACCTGGCCGACATTGGCGTAGGTGTCGGGATCCTTGCCCACGTTCCCCGCCGAGTAGCCGATGGCGGCGGTCGCCATGCGGATCCGGCCGTCGAGCCAGGGGCCACCGCCGAAGCCGCCGAGGACGGGAATCGAGACCGCCTCGACGACCGCGGGGCCAACCACCGGCCCCGAGTTGGTGAAGTTCAGCGCGACGGCGCCGGCCGCCTCCAGCCGCCTGGCGTCGTCGACCAGTTCGCCCAGCATCCCCTCGGGAACCTGGGCCGCGCTGGCGGCGGAGTAGGCGACGCCGTACTTGAGCGCCGTTT
The DNA here is from genome assembly GCA_963735415.1 of uncultured Actinomycetota bacterium. GTDB lineage: Bacteria > Actinomycetota > Actinomycetes > Streptosporangiales > Streptosporangiaceae > Trebonia. Next base: position 78,319 of record CAVTLB010000015.1, read on the forward strand.
GCGGCGTGATGCCGAACTGCGCGAAGACCGGGATGCCGGCCCGGGTCACCGCCTCGACGGCCTCGGGAAAGTCGGCCGCGCCGTCGAGCTTGACCAGGTCGGCGCCCGCCTCCTTCACCAGCCGGATCGCCGCCCGTACCGCGGTCGCGGCGCCTTCCTGCAGTGGCCCGTACGGAAAGTCGCAGCTGAGCAGCGCCCGGCCGACGCCTCGCCGGACCGCCTTCGCGACCACCAGGATCTCCTCCATGGTGATCTCCAGCGGGTTCGGCTGTCCCCACAGGTTGACCCCCACGGTGTCCCCGACGGACACGATGTCGACCCCGGCCATGTCGGCGATGCGGGCCATCTGGTAATCCCACGCGACGACGCAGACGCTCTTGCCGCCGGCCGCCTTCATGGCCTGGAGCCCGGGGATGGTGACCTGCTCGCTCATGCCCTGCCTCCCGCTCGCTCCGGGGCGCTTTCAGGGGCGGCGCCTTCCCTCGCTGCGCTCCCTCGTTCCTCGGTCGCTGCGCTCAGTCCAGGCGCCGCCGCGCCCCTGCGCTCGCTCATGCCCTGATCGCCCGGAGCAGTTCGAGCAGGTCATCTTCCTCGGCCGGCACCAGGAGGATGCGCGCGTAGGGGCGCAGCGCCATGAGCGCGTCGCTCGCCAGCCTCCCGGGCGTCAGCGCAAGGCCCGCCGTCATGATGCCCCGTACCTGGCAGGCCGCGCCGATCGTCGCCACGGCCTGCGCGCGCTCGCCGGTCGACGCCACCATGACCACCGAGTCGACGCCTTCGAGCGCCTCGGCGAGCGCGCGGGACTCCCCGGCCATGGACACGAGCCAGTGACCGGGATCGGCGGCCGAGTAGAACTCCGCCTGGCCCCACTCATGGCCGGCCGCCGATCTGACCACGTCGACGGCGTGGGCGTCGAAGCCGACGACGCGGGTCGCCCGGGCGGGCGCGAGCGGGTAGTCGATGCGGAAGGCCGCCTCCTTGGCGGTAGCCGCCCGCGCGCAGCTGCTCATCAGGACCGGAACGGTCACGACGATCTCCTTGGGCTCTGCTCAGACCGTGGTCTGCGGGACGCCGGGCCGCGCGACCATCGCCTCGCCGATCCCGTCGATGAACGACTGGTCGGCCGGGAGCACGACGGCGACCGAGCGCACCTTCTGGTCCGCCGGGCCGGTTGCCGACCGGCTCGGTCCCCTCCTCGGCCAGCGCCAGCGCCGCCTTCCGGAGCTTCTGGCGGGCCTTGATGATGCCGGCGTCGGTGGCGACCAGGCGCTCCTTGGTGCGGTCGACGATCGGGCCCATGCTCTCCTGCAGCGAGGCATCCTGGAGGGCGATCCCCTTGATGCCGGAGTACGTCTCGCCGCGCCGCTGCGCCTCGCGGTCCATCAGGTAGTCGTTGTCCTTGTTGGCCAGCGGCCGGTAGCTGGCGTCGTTCGCGCTGTGCACGCCCATGCCCGCCCGCATCGCCCCGACCTCGTTGCCGGTCAGCTGGCGGGTCGGGTGGTAGTCGAAGCTGTAGGCCCAGCAGTTCTCGTCGTCGATCGGCACCCAGAAGTGACCGTGCATCGGGTGGTCACCGCGGGGCGGCACCATCGTGAAGTTGGGCAGCACCCACGGGGTCACCCGCCAGTAGTAGTAGCCCGCCTCGGCGTTGCGGCGCACGCCGATCAGCAGGCCGCCCTCGTAGTCGACGACCTCGAAGAACGGCTTGAGGTCGCTCTTGTTGTAGGCGTTGCCCCTCGAGCCCTTGAACAGCGGGTCGCTGTCCAGGTTGCCGGAATGGAGGAAGCTCACGTGGCTGGAGTCGATGCCGCCCTCGAGCGCCTGCAGCCAGTTGCACTCCTGCAGCCGCTTGGACGTGAAGGCCTGGCCCTCGGGGACGGTGACGAACTCCCACTCGGGCAGCGACGGCTGCTTGGCGGGATCGCCGAGGTAGGCCCACAGCACGTCACCGCGCTTGACCAGGGGGTAGGACTTCAGCTTCACGTTGGCGCAGAAGTTGCTCGTTTCCGGCTCGCTCGGCACCTCGACCGCCTGGCCGGTGACGTCGTACTTCCAGCCGTGATAGGGGCAGCGCAGGCCACCCTCCTCGTTCCGGCCGAACCAGAGGGAGGCGCCGCGGTGCGCGCAGAACTCGTCGATGAGGCCGTAACGCCCCGCAGAGTCGCGAAACGCCAGGAGCCGCTCCGACAGGATCTTGACTCGCACCGGAGGGCAGTCGTTGTCGGGAAGCTCCTCCGCGAGAAGCACCGGCTGCCAGTAGCGGCGGAAGAGGTGCCCCATCGGCGTCCCTGGACCCGTCTGGGTCAGCAACTCGTTGATCTCGGTGCGCAGCATGGTCGGCTCCGTCCTGTAGTGTCTCTAGAGGGATAACTATCAGACCATTAGACAGGCGACAATGCCAGCCATGTGTCTCGGCAAGCTCATGTGTCTCAGCGAGCACCTGCATCTCGGCGAGGACCTGCATCTCGGCAAGCCCAGTGGACAGGCATCGCTATGGCTGCTCGGCCGGCACGTCGACCGTGAGGCCGTCGAGATCGTCGGTCAGGACGATCTGGCACGAGAGGCGGCTGCACTCACGTCGCTCGGAGACGCCGAGGTCGAGCAGGTCGTCCTCGAGATCGCCCGGCTCCCCGGCGAGATCGCGGAACTCATCGCGCACCCACACATGGCAGGTGGCGCACGAGTTGTTGCCGCCGCACTCGCCGATGATCCCCGGCACGCCGTTGCGCACCGCGGCGGCCATGACCGATTCGCCAACCTGGCCGATAATGACGCTCCGGTCACCCAGGGCACTGACATAGGTCACCTTCGGCACTGCGATCTCCTCGATTCAGTAATGGCCTAACCATTATGCCTATCTAGGGCACGTGCGTCAACGGCGGAACGTGCGGGGCCCCTCCAGCCCGGGGGAGCCGGCCGCGATCGCGGGCCAGCGGCTGGCGGAAAAAGCGGTTGCGGTGGTGGCGCGTTCTCGGGTACCTCTTCGTGAGATGACGAGCGATCACGATCACGGCCCGGCGGGCGAGGGCTCATCCGGTCCCGGCCGCCCGGTGGCGCTCGTGACGGGCGCGGGGCGTACCGCCGGCATCGGCGCTGGTATCGCGGCCCGGCTGGCCGCCTCCGGCTGGGATGTCGCGTTCACGTACTGGAGTGCCTACGAGACGCGGATGCCGTGGGGAGTCGAGGCGGGGGCGGCCAGCGCCATCGGACAGTCCCTGGCAACCCACGGTGCGGCCGTCGCGGCGATCGAGGCCGATCTCACCGGTGCCGCCTCGCCTGGACTGATCTTCGACGAGGCCGAGCGGCGTCTAGGGAACGTCACCGCGCTGGTGATGTGCCACTGCGAGTCCGTCGACTCCGGCCTGCTCGACACGACCGTCGAAAGCTTCGACCGCCACTTCGCCGTGAACGCTCGCGCCACCTGGCTCCTGATCCGCGAGTACGGGCGGCGCTTGCGCGGCGCGCACGGCACCGGTCGGGTCATCAGCCTCACCAGCGATCACACGGTGGGCAACCTGCCCTACGGCGCGAGCAAGGGCGCGCTTGACCGCATCACCCTGGCCGCGGCGCATGAACTGGCGCACCTGGGCGTCACCGCCAACGTGATCAACCCGGGCCCGGTGGACACGGGCTGGATGAGCGGCGAGACAAAGGAAGACGTCGTCCGCCGGACGCCGCTCGGCCGCCTCGGCACCCCGCGAGACGCCGCCCACCTGGTGGAGTTCCTGTGCTCGCCCCGGGGCGGGTGGATCAACGGCCAGCTCCTGAAGAGCGACGGCGGCTTTGCGTTACGGTGAGGGGGACCCATTCCGGCCAGTCGGAGGCAGCAGTGGTCACCGTCGATGACATTCGCCGTGCCGTGGCGCCGCTGCCCCGCGCGTATGAGGTGCTCGTCCGCGACCGGGTCAAGTTCCGGGTCAGGCAAATCGTGTTCGTGGCGCTCAGCCGCGACGAGCAGATGATGGGCTGCGGCTTCCCCAAGGAGGAACGGGCGGCCGCGGTCGCCGCCTACCCCGGGAAGTTCATCATGCCGGGCGAGCGGGACATGCGGTACCAGTGGATCGAGGTCCGCATGTCCGCGATCGACGTCGAGGAGCTGCGCGAGCTGGTCACCGACGCCTGGCGCATGTGCGTCCCGAAGTCGGTGGCGCGCGCGTACGACGAGCAGCCCGGCTAGCGGCGCGCGGGCCCTCAGCCCCGGCGGAACTCCAGGAGCCGCCACGGCGGCTGCTGCCCGGCCGCGGCACCGATGGGGACCTCCCGGGTGAAGGTGTACCCGGCCGGCTCGATGAGCCCGCGATGCTCCTCCAGCGTGCGCTCCCCGCCGCCAACCAGGACCATCATGAGGACGTCCATGATCTGGCCGATCACGGGCTCAGCCACCGGCGGGAGAACGTAGTCGATCACCACGAGCGAGCCGCCCGGACGCGCCGCCCGCGCGCAGTTCCCGGCGATGCGGCTGACGTTCTCGTCGTCCCAGTTGTGCAGGACCTGGCAGAGGACGTGCAGGTCACCGCCGGGGACCTCGGTGAGGAAGTTCCCCGGGACAAGTTCCGCGCGATCAGCGACCCCGGCGGAGGCCAGGTAGCCGGGCGCCGCGACCAGCGACTCCGCCCGGTCGAACAGCACCCCCGTGGCCTCGGGCGCCGCCGCGAGGAACCAGGCCAGCAGCGTTCCCCGGCTTCCGCCCACGTCGACGATGCGCGCGGCCGGCGGCGGCTGGTAGCCGGCCGCCGTCATGGCCACGAGCAGGCGTGAGGTGGCGTAGCCCATGGCACGGGAGAACTTGACGGTGTCGGCGGGATGGCTGCCGAAGTAGTCCCACACCCCGCCGGGGGCCGCCGGGTTGACCCGCCGTCCGCTGCGGACGTGATCGGCCAGGCCGTCCATGGCGGTGCGCGTCGGCCCCAGCCAGAAGCCGGCCATGTCTCCCGGGGACCCGGTGCCCGGCCCGAGCCGGCTCCCCATCTCCGTCAGCGTGAACCTCCCGCTGGAATCCAGGGCCACCACTCCCACCGCGATCCCCGCCCGCAGGAGCCGGGCCGTGGCGCCGGGATCCGTACCGGCCGCCGTGGCGACCTCCTCGGCGGTCAGCGGCTTGTCCGCGAGCAGCGCGGGAATGCCCAGGTCCAAGATTGCCACGGTGATCGGCGCGTTAAGGAGGCCGACGTGGAGCATTTCGATGAGCTGTCGTCCCGCCGCGTCATCGTCCCCGGCCAGGTAGTCAAATACGGATGATTCCAGCATAAGCTCACCTAATCACACGGCAGCCACGGTGGCACCATGGCCGCGAAGCGAGAGTGGCCGAATACGAGCACCGAAACGCGAGCGGAGGAAAATGCCAGCGGGACCCCTGATAACAGCCACCCTGCTTCCGGCTTCCTCACCCGCCCCGCAGCACTTATCCGTATCGGTTCCCTCACCCGCCTCAGATCCCAGATTCAACGTGAGTCACTGCCGTTCGCTTCCCATGTGAACCTGCCCTTAAATGGCCTAAATGAGGGCGAAAAAAGGGCCGTTTGGCATGGGAAGCGAAATCCTGAGGCTGCAGTGACTGGCTCTCAATGGCCAGCCAGGCTGGAGGCCGCCAGCCGGCCAGCGACCGCGGGCCGGGCGACGTTCGTGCCAGTTCGTCGCCGGCCGGGTCCAGGTGGTAAGCAAGACGAGGCTGGTCGAAGCCGATCGTCTGTGTCCGGATGGCCTCGCCGGCCAGCCACCGCTGGTCCCGGGACCGGCGGGGTCCCCGCTCACCGGTGACGTCCCCGGTGCGGAGGCGGCCTGCCCTCGGGCGTGGTCATCATGTCTCTCCCGGGTCCCGCGTGCCCCGAGGGTGTGTGAAGCGCCACATACGCCACTGCAGTGGTGATACGCCCCTGGAGCATCTGATATTAGTAAGGGGCGCGATAAGCGGTCTAGACCATTCGAACCCCCTGGTCACGCGTGGTCTAGCGCGATGCGGCGCCCAACCCCATCCTGAGGTCGCCTCCAAGCGGAGCCGGCCGCTGCCGCGTGCCGCGAACAGGCCCGCGGCACGCCGGGCCTCCCTCCCGGCGAGGGCGGGCGAAGACCGCCAACCCATCGTGGAATCCCGGCAGACGCGCCACCCTGCCCGCCGGCACCTGGGGGACTACCAGTCCCAGGGGCCACGGAGCGCTGACCGCGCTCCGCCGAAAGGAGACGCGCGTGATCACCGGGATTGCGCACATAACCACTAAACAGGACATGTCCCGGTGGACCCGTGCCCACGCCGATGCGCCTGGCATCAACTGGTCCGTCCACGCCGGGCCTGGCGGCACCATGATCATCGTCGAGTACGCCGAAGACCGCTGCACCCTGAACAGGGCCGACGCCTCGCCCGACGTTGTTCTCATGCCTAGCCCGGACGAGGGCGCCGACGTCGTCCGCCTGAGCGCGTGAACACCGCCTGCCGCTAGGGGTAACGGTGAACTGCAGCGGGCCTCCAGGCACAGGCGGCGTGTTCGGATAGCCGTAGCTCGACGTCAGCCCGCCCGAGTCGGTTACCTGAAAGGCGACGGTGTACGTGCCCGGCTGCATGTTAGGCGGAATCGGAACCGAGAAGGTGACCGGCCCGTTGAGGGTGAAGAAATACCCCGCCATCGCCGCCGCCGGCGATATTTCCGGCGCTATCGAACACCGTAGCGCTGACCGCTGTTACTGGCGCGATCGCGTCGGCGACGTCCATAGCGAGGTCCACGAACCCGGAGTTGGGGCTTACCGGTAGGGTGGCCGGGCTAATCGATGCGCTAGTGATGACCGGTGGGGTAGTGTCAGGCACCGATCCCGGCCAGCCCGAGCGCGATGATCAGCGGCGAGCCCCAGCCGTGGGAGGGGCCTTCGGACAGCGCGTACATCAGCGCGCCCAGCCCGGCGCCGGACAGCGCGAACCCCGGCAGGTCGAACCGGCCCGCGCCCGCCTCCCGGTGCTCGGGCAGGAAGACCGCGCCGAAGATGAAGCCGGCCATGCCGATGGGCACGTTGACGTAGAACACCCACCGCCAGTTCGCCGCGGTCACCAGAATTCCGCCGACCACCGGGCCCAGCGCCGGCGCCAGCGCGGTCGGGACGGTCAGGATCCGGCTCGCCCGCACCCGCTCTTCGGGCGGGAACGTCCGGTACAGCATCGCCATCCCCGTCGGGGTGAGCATTCCGCCGCCGGCTCCCTGCAGGATACGGAACCCCACCAGTTCACCGAAGCTGTGCGCCAGTCCGCACAGCGCCGAGGCGGCGGTGAACAGGGCCAGCGCGGCCAGGAACACTCGCCTGGTGCCGAACCGGTCGCCGAGCCAGCCCGGGGCGGGAATGAACACGGCCAGGCTGACGAGGAAGCCGACGACCAACGACCACGCCGTCCACCCGGTTCAGCGGCGCGGACAGGTCGCGGGAGATGGTGGGCAGCGCCACGTTGACGATCGTGGTGTCCATGATCGCCATGAACATGGCGACCACGTAGACGACGCTCACCGCGACCCTGGGGCTGATCGAGCGAGCGGTCATGACTGCGCTGGCCAGTGGCTCATCTATGCCATCCCTCGAACACTAGGGCCGACGGGTGCGGCGCGTACGGGATCACCAGATCATGGAAATACCCGGTCCGTCCATGTCCCCGACATCGGGCACGGCGCGACACCACCAGCGCCGCCCGCCGCGTCGCGACTACTCGGCGACCGGGACGAGGATCTGCTGCTCGACGAGCTCCGTGATGGCCGGCATGGCCGCTTCCTGTAGCTCGGCGGGCTGCAGGCCGGCTTCGCGCGCTATACGGGCAAGCTGGTCGCGCAGGTCCGCGGTGCCGTCACAGCTGGAGACCCGCATCGCGGTACAGGTACGTGACATCTCCCGGCCCGACGACGAACGGCGGGTTACAGGCCACGAGCTCGAACTGCTCCCCGCGCAGCGGCGCCGCGAAGCTTCCCTCGGCCAGCCGCCAGTCGACCCCGTTCAGCAGCGCGTTAGCGGCGGCGAACCGCAGGGCGCGCGGGGACAGGTCAGCGCAGGTGACCTCCTGCGCATGCCGGGAGAGGTGGAGTGCGCTCGTAGGGCTGGAGGTGGAGGGCCGCGCGCAGGTCGGCGTCACCGGGCTCGACAAGGCCGGCCCGCAGCGCGTGCGCGACGCTCAGCGGAGCGAGCGCTCGCGCCAGGTCGTCGGCTGCCACGGCGCGCCCGTACTCGAAGAGGTCGAGGAGTACCTGCAGGCGGGTGCCAGGATCGGGGCCGCCGCGCCGGCGCACGCTCGCTATGGTCGCGCTGGTGTAATCAGCCTCGGCGAGTGCCCCGCGCAGGCAGGATATATCGGAGGCCCTAAGAATAGGCTCTATCGATGTTCCTCTATGCACCGTAATCCGGCTGCCGGCAGGATTATCAGCCAGGTCACCCCAATAGCTTGAGGAGATCCGGTGATATGGTGCCCGGGTCGGCGAGCGCCGTCACGTGGAAGCCGGAAGCGGCGTGCTGCCCCGATGAGTGGGCACCCTGCGATTGCGCGAGACCGGAAACCGCCGGCGACCCGAGCGCGACAACTGCCGCCAGCGCCGCCGACGATGCCACGGCGGGCACGATTTTCCGTGCGAGACCCTCCACTATCTTCCCCCTTCTCGCCACGCGGGCGTCCGCGATCCTGCTTTTTGCGAGTAATAGAAAGTCTAGCCCTGGAAGGCGGCTTATAGCCAGCCGCGCCGTGCGCCTTTCGCGCGTCAGCGGCCGCCGAGCGTGAAGGCGTACAGCTTGTCGTTGTCGCCGTTGTAATCCAGCCCGATGTTCTCGGTGTGGTAGCCGCTGCCCCAGTACACCGTGCCGCCCGCGATGGACGCGCCGGCGAACTCGGCGCCGCCGCTGGCGTAAGACCACAAGATCTTGCCGGTCGCCGCGTTGAGCGCGTACATGTTGGCGCCGGTCGCGGACGCGGAGCCCGCGTACACCACGCCGTTGGCGCTGGAGACGAACGAGTCGTCTATCGTGTCGCCGCCGTGAGGGTCAGGGACCTGCCAGTCGACCTTGCCGGTCGCCGCGTTGAGCGCGGTGAAGAAGCCGCTGGTGATGGTGGTCTTCGCGCCGCTGGGCGTCGTGATGGTGGTCGGCACGTGGTCGCTGTTCGCCTCCTCGACGAAGACGCGCTTGCCGTCGGTGGCGGTGCCCCACTCGATGCCGCCGAGCCCGCCGCCGGGGCCAGCCTGGGCCTGCCAGGCCACCGCGCCGGTCGCCGGGTTCAGCGCCCAGTAGACACCGCTCTTCTGGCCGATCCCGAGCAGTTGCGTCGGCTTCCCGTTGATCTCGGTGGTGAACAGCTGCGGGTCAGCGCCGAAGTCGTAGTCCGGGGCGTCGTTCGGCATCGGGATCGTCCAGGTATCGGCGGACAGCGTGTCCTTGTGCCACTCGATCGCGCCCGTGCGCAGGCTCAGCCCGAGGACGGCGTCGATGTAGTCGGCCGGGCTGCGCGGCGTGCAGCGGGCCTGCGCGGGACTCGTGCAGACGCCTTTCGGCGAGGAGTAGTTGTTCCCCACGCTGACGTACAGCATGCCGGTCGCGTGGTCGACGACCGGCTGGCTGCCCCAGACCGCGCCGCCGGTGTAGCCGGCGGGAACGGTGTACGAGCGCCAGAGGATCTTGCCGGTGCTGGCGCTCAGCGCGAGTACCGAGCCGCGGAAGGCCGGCGCCGTGGACGCGCCTCCTCCTTCGAGGAGGTGCCCACGTAGACGACGCCGTCGTCGACCGTCGGGGAGCCGGTGATGATGGCCGCCGGGTCAGCGTCCGCCTTCGTGCGCCACAGCATCACGCCGTTCCGCGCGTCGATTCCGACGATGGAAGCGCCGCCCAGCGCGCTGATCGCCTGCGCGCCGGTGCCGATCACGATCTCGCCGTGCCAGTACGCCGGGCTGGTCCGCGACACGTCGCCCGGGACGCCGTCGTAGCTGCTGATCGTGCGCGACCAGTCCGCCTTCCCGGTCCGCGCGTTAATGGCCCAGAGCCTGCCGCCCCAGTCGGGAACGAACGCATGGCCGGCCGCCACCGTGGCGGTCGCCGAGACGTCGCCCGCGGTCGTGAACACCCACCTGGGCGCGAGCTTGCTCACGTTGCCCGCCCCGATGGCGTGCTCATCCGGGTTGTCGTGCGTGTCGTCGTTGTTCTGGCCCGCGCTGGGCCAGCTGGACTGAAGGGCTGGCGCGGTAGCCGGACGCGCGCCCGCCTGGGCTCCGTGCGCCGACGCCAGCGTGGGGGTGACGGCCAGGATGGCAGCGCCCGCGATCGCGAGGCCGGCCGCCGTTCCCCACAGCTCTCGCGTGCAGGTCACCTTCGCCTCCTGTCTGAGAAGCTGACAGGTGAGCGAACATGGTTGAAGCATCAACCATTCCTCGGTGTGAAATAGCCCATACTCCGACAAACCGCCTGCCCCAACGGGGCAATCACTGAGATAAGGGCGCGATGTACGTCGGTACCACGTACTCCCCTCCGTTGCTGACGACGCTGTAGTCGTTGTTCTCGTCGATGGCGGCGGCCGGGACCGCGCCGCCGCCCGTGGCCAGCAGCAGCGTGCCCGCGCTCGGCGGGGCGTCGCCGGACACCGCGACCTTCACGGTGACCCGGTCCTGCTCGCCCGCCGCGAGGCGCACGCCAGCCTTGGTCGTGCAGGTCACGGTGGCCAGCGTGCAGGACCAGCCGCCGCCGGCGGTGATCGACTCGGCGGTGAGGCCGGCGGCCAAGTCGGCGCGGAACGTGACCGGCGCGCTGGTCGCCGCGTAGCCGTCGTTGGCCACCGTGATCGCGTAGGCGTCAGTGCTCGCGTGACCCGTGGTGAACGGGGCGTCCAGGATGCCGCCCGCCACCGGGTAGCCGGTCACGACCAGCGCGGGCAACTGGCCGATGACGGTCGGATCGGTTCCGGTGCCGGACTGGGCGGCGCCGCCTCCCGACGCGGTGGCCGTGTTAGTGACCGACGGCTGCGCGTTGTTCGCGACCGCGACCCGGAGCGTGACCGGCGGGTACGCCGACCCCGGCGCCAGCGGGTCGGAGCGCTGGCAGGCTGGCCGCGGCTCGTAGGTGTTCGGCGGGGCGTTGCGGCCGGAGCTCGTCGGCGGGAGCGTCACCGGCGCCAGCGAGCACGTCCAGCCGTCGCCGGTCATCTCGACCGGGGTCAGGCCCGGCGGCAGCGTGTCGGCGACGGTGACCGTGCCCGTTGACGGCCCCCCCGTGGCCGCGCTGGACACCGTGAGCGTGTAGGCGTCGGCGCTGTCGCCCTGGCGGAAGCTTCCCGGGTGGGTGCTGGTCACCGTCAGGGCCGGCGGGTGAGCCGTGGGCGCGGGAGCGCCGGCGGCCGGAGCTTCCGGCAAGATCGTGGTGGCGGCGCTGACCGATGCCGGGCTGCTCGCGTCGCCGCCCCCGCTGACCTTGACCGTCTCGTTCCCGCTCGCGGCGGCGTTCGCGGCGACCGCGGCCACGACCGTGATCGGCGGTGCCTCGCCGTTCTCGCCCGCCAGCGCGTCACCGCGGTAGCAGGTGTCCGCGGCTCGGCCCGCGGCGTCGTGATCGCGCCGATGTTGCAGGTCCACCCGCTCCCGTACAGCGCCCGGACGCTGACGCCGCCGGGCAGCGCGGTGATCGTCGCGGTGACGGGGGTCGCGTCGTCGCCGTTCGTCGCCGCGCCGCCGGTGTTGATCACCGTGATCTCATATCTCCCGGTCCCGCCCTGCTGGAACGCGCCGTCGACGGCGTTGTCGGCGGTGAGGCCGGGCACTCCGGCGATCGGGGTCGGGCTCGCGATCGACGCCGACGGCTGCGATGGCGCGCCGCCAGTCACGGAAACCCCGTTGGTCACGTGCGGCCCGTCGGTGGAGTCCTGGGTGCCGAACCCGGTGCCCAGCGGCACCTGGACGGTCAGCGTGATCGGCGGGTAGGACTGGCCCGGCCGCAGGACGGCCGGCGCGCCGCCCGGCCCGCCTGTCTCGGTGCAGGCCTCGGTCGGGTCGTTGGAGGTATCGCAGGTCCAGCCGGAGCCGCCGATGGAGACCATGCTGATGTTCGGGTCGACGATGTCGGTGAGCGTGACCGGGGTGGTGCCGTCGGTCGGCGACTTCCCGGAGTTCGTGACGGTCAGCGTGTAGGTATCGGCGCTGTCGCCCTGCTTGAAGCTGGTCGCCGGGGTGGCGTGCGGCGAGTGCGCGACCGAGGTGATCGTCCACTGGCCGCCTTCGGCCGCCCCCGTACCGCCCGGCGCGGCCGGCGCCACCGGCCCGGCAGCGGCAGCCGCAGTGGCCCGGGTGGTTCCGCTGGCCCCGCGTGCTCCGTTCGCACGGCCGAAATGCCGCACGCGCGGCGCGTCCTGCGCGGCCCGCTCCGCGCTCGCCGCCACCGCGGTCGGCGGGGCGGCGAACGTCCCGCCCGGCACGTTCCAGCCGCCGACGCTGACCACCGGCGACGCGCCGTGAAGCAGCGATGACCGGTACGTCGCGGTCAGCGTCTCGGATTCGCCCGGCCAGAGGGTGATGTCATTATCGCTCCAGGTAATGGGGAGCACCTCGTTGTCGCCGGAGGCCGCCGCGCCGCCGGCGGTGCCGCGCCGGATGTCGGCGCGGACGAAGAACGCCACGGCCTGGTTCGACGGCGGGTTGGTGACCGTCACGCTGGTGACGTCCGAGCCGCCCTTCCCCACGGCCGTGGACGCCGCCACCTGTACCGGCTCGGATGGCAGGTTCTGCAGGGCGGTCATGTCGGCGTACTGGCCCAGCGGCGCGCCGTTGTCGGCCTGCGGGTTACCCTCGGTGCTGTTCCAGTCGATCACGTCCTGCTGCGTGGACAGCCAGTACACGTTGCGGTCCACGACCTGGCCGTGCTGGCGCAAGACCAGTTCCACGAAGTAGGCCTTCGCCGGCGTCGGCGCGGTGGTGGCGGCCGGCACGCGGGGGACGAGCACGCCGTTCGCGACCTGCTGGGGCCTCAGCGTCGCGGGGTGGCTCGCGGTCTGGTCGTCGAGTACCGAGCCGTTGACGTCGTAGACGCGCGACTCGACGGACAGCCCGCCCTGGCTGGCTCCGGTCAGGTTGTCGATGGTGACGTCGCCGGTGTCGTAGGCGTACAGGACGTGCAGGTCCTCGTTGGCCTTCTTCGCGCCGAAGTAGGCCCCCGCCTCGTCGTAGTCGTCGTTGTACAGGTCCCACAGCAGCGTCGGCCAGCCCTTGTTGAGCTGCCAGTAGACGGTGCCGGTCGACGGGGCCGGGCCGTTGTTCCAGTGGTCGATGAACGCCTCGAACTGGGCACGGGTGTCCTCGTAGTTCTGGGCCTGTGCCTCCAGGTCGTACTGCGCCAGGCTGGACCAGCCGCCGTACCGGTTCTGGACCGCGGTGTCGAGGTTGTCCAGCGTGCCGAACGAGTACCCCGAGTGCGACCCGTCCGTGGACTCGTAGTTCGTGTGGAACTGGTGCGCGTCCGGCTGCTGCCACAGCGCCGATTGGTCGGCGGGGGACAGGAAGCGCTGCGATCGAGTCCATCGTCGGGACCGTGTCGCCCGAGCCCTGCTCGCTGTCGAATCCCCACGACCCGCCGACGTTGGTCAGCGTGGAGTCGTTGTCGTTGGCGTTGTTGCTGGAGTGCGTGGTGTCGTACCAGTAGCCGGGCGGCACCCAGTCGTAGGGCCCCTCCTTCTCGCCGGACGGGCCGAGGATCCCGCTGGTGTTGTACTCGGCCGAGGAGATGACCGGCTCCTGGAAGCCGGACTGGCTGAAGCCGGCCAGCGAGGCGGACTCCTGCTCGTTGATCGGCGGGTTGTCGCTCCAGCTGAAGTCAAGCACGCTGGGGTGGTCGCGCAGCCGCTGCCCGATCGCCAGCGACGACTCATACATCACGTGGTAATCCTGGGACGTCACGCCGCGCCCGCTGGCCGATGGCTGCCACTTGTCGCAGCACTGGAAGCCGGCGTCGATCAAGATGCCGGCCCGGTCCATCTGGTTGTAGAAGTCCTGCGGCATCTCCTTGCCCTCGGTCCTGATCCCGTCCAGGCCCATGGACTTGATCATCGAGACCTGGCTCGCCAGGTCGGCCGCCGAGTAGTGCAGGAACAGGTTCTCCGACCAGCCGCCCGCGCGGTAGTCAAACGGCACGCCGTTGATCTCGAAGACCCGGACGCCCTCGGGCGCCTGCGCCGACGCCTTGGTCAGGTACGTGCTGACCTGCCGGATGCCGAATTCCACCGGCGGCGCCGCGTCGGGCGAGCCGGGGCGGCCGGAAGCACCGGCCGTGCCCGGCACGGCGCTGGAAACGCTGGCGCGCAGCGAGTAGAGCGGCTGGCCGCCCATCTGGTACGGCCACCACAGCCGCGGGTCCTTGATGACGAGCGCGGGGTAGCCCGACGGGGTGAACGTCACCGTCGTGCTCGCGCCGGGCGCGAGCGCGACCGGCCGCGTTACCTGGATGCTGGTCCCGCCGCCCGGCGGCGTGATCGTCGCGGTCACGACGCCCGCCTGCGGCGCGCCGGAGTTGTTGGCCACGTCCGCGTGCACGGTCAGCGCCGACGTGGACATGTCCGGCGCGTCATCCTGCGTGACGTAGGTGTTGGAGATGCCCAGCGCGTCCGCGATGTGCAGCTGGACGGGGAACTGAACGCCCGTGTTGTTATCCGGCGGTATCTGGGTCCAGTCCACGTTGTCGAGCGTGAGCATCGTCGCCGGGTTGTCCGGGTACAGCTCCAGGGCCAGCACGTTCTGGCCGGGGCGGAGCAGGCTCGTGACGTCGAAGGCGTAGCTGGAGTAGTCGCCCTCGACGGTGGCCTCGGTCGCGACCTCGGTGCCGTTGACCCAGACGTCGGCCTGCCCGACGACCCCGTTGATGACGAGCCTGGCGTCCTGGCCCGGCTTGAGGTCCGGCGGAGAACGAGGTACGGAACCACCACGGCACGTCGAATAGCGGGTCCGTGTCGGCGCCCGGGCTGGTCATCGGCGGGCCGAAGCACCTGGTCAGGTTGTCGGAGTAGAACACGCTGCGCGGGCCGTCCGTGCCCTGGTTGACCGGCTCAAGCGCCGTGTCGTCGGGGCAGATGCCGCTTTGCAGCAGGGCCTCGACCTCGGTGCCGGCCGCGCCGGCGTCGTCGGGCGCGACCGGCAGCCAGCCGGCGGTGCTGAATCCGGGCGCGGAGACCTGGCTGCCCGCCTCGGTGGCGCCGGCCCGCGTGGTCCAGTCCGTGGTCGCCGCGGTGCTCTGCACCTGCCAGCCCGCGCGCCCCAGCGTCAGCACGCCGGTCCCGGGTCCCGCCGCCGGGGAGGAGGCGGCCACGAGCGTGGCGCCCGTGACGGTGGCGCCTGATCGCGGCACCCCCGGTGCGGTCGCGGCCACGGGCGCCACGCCGAGGGCGCACAGCCCGATGACGCTCGCGATGACGCTGGCCAACCGAAGCTTGGCTGTCACGGGAATCCTCCTCATGAGCCACGGGCCGCATGACGCATTCTTTTCAGCCTGAAAAGAATGCTTTTGATTGAACAATAACGATCAGGGCATGCGTCGGCAATAGCCGATTCGCGGGCGTTCCGGCCCGGGCGGGCGCCTCAGGCCCGCCAGGCCCCGCAGGCCCCTCAGGTACCTCAGGCGCCGCTGACGGGCCGTCCCACGGACGGCTCGTCGAGCTCGGCGACGATCGCGAGCGCCCGCGCGATGGCGCCGAGTACCGTGGCGTTCGGCCCGAGCGCGGAGACCACGATGTCCGGGGACCGGAACACGCCGGCCGCCACCGCCGAGCGAAGGTCATCGAGCCACGGCTCGAGCGCCCGGCCGATGCTGCCGTCCAGGATGATCCGCTCCGGGTCGACCAGCGCGGTGGCGCCGGCGATCGCCGCCGCCACGTGGCCGATGAGCTCGCCGACCACCTGGCCGCCGGCCTGGTCGCCCCGCCTGGCCGCGGTGAAGATGTCGGCCACCGCGTACCCGGTCGCCAGCGAGCTCGGCCGGCCGCCCGCGATGAGCTCGGCCGCCCGCGCCCGCAGCGCCGTGCCCGACGCGACGCCCTCGAAGCCGCCGCGCCCCACCGGAAAGTAAGCGACCTCCCCGGCGGCGTTGTGCCGGCCACGGATCAGGTGCCCGTCGATCACCACCGCGCCCCCGATACCGGTGCCCAGCGAGATCAGCACGAACGAGTGCGCCCCGCGCCCGGCGCCCCGCCAGGCCTGGCCGAGCGCGCCCAGGCTGACGTCGTTATCGACCTCGAACGGCAGCGTCAGGCGCTCGCGGAGGATTCCCAGCAGGTCCAGGCCCTGCCAGTGCACGTTCGGGCCCGCGGTGGCCAGGCCGCTGGCCGGATCGATGAGCGCCGGAATGCCGACGACCGCCGCCCGCACCGGCATCGCCAGCTCCATCGCCCGCGCCTCGAGGGTCGCGACGCAGCCCAGCAGCGCGCCGACCGCCTCGCTGCCCTCGCCGGCCGGGCGGAAGTCCTCCTCGACCACCTCGCCCGCCAGGTCCGCGAGCGCGCCATGACAGCGGGTGCCGCCCAGGTCGACCGCGATCACCCCGCCCGGCGGGCCGACGAATCGCAGGACGGCCGGGATGCGCCCGCGGACCGCGCCCGCCCCGGCTCCTCGGCGATCAGCCCGGCCGCCAGCAGTCGCTTGACGATCCGGCTGACCGAGGCGTTCGAAAGCCCGAGCTCAAAGCCGAGCTGCCGTCGCGTGACGTGACCGCGCGACCTGATGGCGTCGAGCACGAGGAACGTGTTCAGCTCGGCGATGTTGCCGATATCCATGCCAACGTTCCTCGCCTGCGGACTGCCACGATCAGCGCTTGAGTGTACCGGCTGGCTGACCGCGGCCGCGCTGGGCGAGCCAGCCGGGTAACCGCGGCGCGGTGATCGTGGCCATCGCCCGGCCGGGTTCCCAGTAGCCCCTGATCGAGGCGATCCGGCCCTCGTCGTCGACGGTGTAGACCATCACGCCCTCGACCGTCATCGTGGTGCCGTCGTCGCCGAGCCACATCGTGATGGCGACGACGTTGGCACAGCACGGGCCGTTGGCGAAGGAGTCCTTGACCTGGAAGTGGAACCGGCTGACGGCACCGAAGTTCTGGTCCCAGAACGTCCCGATCCCGTCGCGCCCGTGGTGCCCGCTGCCCTCGGGGTCCAGCATCGAGGGACCGACGGGATCCTCCACGACGGCGTCCGGGGCGAGCAGCGCGAGCCAGTCGTCCTTGCGCCCTTCGGCGACCGCGGCCATGGAAAGCCGTGAAGCGCCGCGGGCGGGGTGGGCCCCGTCCGGTGCCTCCCAGCTGATCGCGCTCGCCACACCAAAACTGTAACGTGTTCTCGTTTCGCGTCAAGGAGGACGGGCTCGCCGGGTCGTTCACGGCCCGCGACGCCAGGCGGGTAGCATGACCGCATGCTCATAGCCGATCGACTTGTCGTGCCCGACGGCACGGATGCGCTGTTGTGGGACATGGACGGCGTGCTGATCGACACGCTGACAATGGACTATGAGCTGGTGAACCGACTACTGCGGGTTCACGTTCCGGGGGCGGGGGATGTGCCGCGGCATGTGGTCCGCGACTACTTCCCTTACGACATCCCCGACTTCTGGCGGCTCCTGTGCGGCCGGATGAGCCTGGAAGTTACCCAGGACACCCTCGACGAGCTGGTGCGCGGGCACGAGAAAGAGCGAGAGTCGGCCGAGGTCACCGTTCATGAGGGCGTACTCGAGATTCTGGCTGAGGCCCGCGACCGCGCGATAGCGTCCGCCGTGGTCTCGAACAACCCGGCCGCGGACGTGGAGCACATGCTCAAGGCGGCGGGGCTGCGGGAGTACTTCGCGGCCGTAGTAGGCAACGATGTGCCGGGTCTAAGGAAGAAGCCGGCGCCGGACGCCTACCTGGAAGCAGCCCGCCGGGTCGGGGGACCGGGCATTCATGTCGCCGTGGAGGATTCCCTCCTCGGGGCGCAGGCGGCTAAGGCCGCGGGCTGCGTGACCATCGGAGTCGCCACGGGCGCGGCGGACTTCGCGGCGCTCTCGTCATCGCCGCACGTGGATCGCGCGTACGCCGCCTTCGGGCCCTGCCGGGTCGAGCTGGGCCGCGCCGGGGTGACCAAGAAGTCCCTGGCCACGCCGAACGAGTTCGTCAGCCACATGATCGAGCACATCGCCTGGCGGCTCGGATGCTCGGTGGACGTGCTGTGGACCAGTGACGACTGGTTCGGGCTCGGGCGCGAACTGGGGCAGCGCGTCGAGGAGCTCGTCCCCCTGGAGGGGACCGCCGCCTGTCTCGGGATGATTGACGACGGCAGCTGCGAAGTGGCGCTCCGCCAGGACGGCACCGGGAACGTCCGGCTCCGCTCCGTTGAGCAGGTGGACCTGGACTGGTTCCTGGGCCTGCGGTGCGAGCAGCTGAGCGACGGGCAGCCGCTGGTGAGCATGCTGCACGGCCTCGGGGCCGGCTGCAGGCGTGGACGCGGACATCCTGGTGACGAGCGCGGAGGACCCGCACCACACATGGGAGGGAATCTTCCGCGGAGTCGGCATCGGGCTTAACAAGCTGGCGGCCGCCGCGGAAGCGGAAGAGCCGGCGAGCGACGCTCCGCCGTCCGCCCCCGGCGCGTCGCGTGCCAGCCAGCCATCACGCGGGGAAACGCCCGTCGAGCGAGGCTGGACCGTGTGGCACTCCTCGCCCGCGGCCGCCCGGTTGCGCCGGGAGACCGCGGAGAGCGTGGTCGACATCGAGCTGGAGCTGGGCAGTCCCGGCGCCGAGGTCGCGCTGGCGGTCTCGGATTCCATCACGGTCGAGGGCGTCGGCGATCTCCTGCGCGAGTTCGCGCTCGCGGCCGGGCTGCGTGTCTCCGTCCGCTTCACCGCCACGCGCCTCAGCTCTAGCCACGTGGTCACCGAAGACATCGGGCTCGCGCTCGGACGGGCCCTGCGGTGCGTAGTCGTCGAGCGCATGGTTGCCTTCGGCGTCAACGGCGCCGGATCAAGCATCGGGTCCGTCGGCGACCTGACCGGCGCGCCGATCAGGGTCGGCGTGAGCATGGAGGGCCGCAAGTTCTGGAAGTTCGTTCCCCTCGATTCCGATTACGCGAGCTTGCGGAAGTCGTTCCTCGTCGGTCACCTGCTGCCGAACGGGCTGTTCACCGAAGACCTCGACGACTTCATCGACGGCTTCGCCGGAGGCCTTGAGGCGAGCGTGATGGTGCATGTCGCCTCGGGCGTTGACCCCGCCGCCGGATGGCACATGGTATTTGCCGGCCTCGGGGCGGCGGTGAAGGAACTGCTGGCCCACAACCCGTACCGCAAGGCACTGGCCCCTGGCGTGAAGGCTACGCTTGCATGACTAACTCCCCGACGGCGGCGAGCTCGCTGCGGTTCAGCAAGCATGTCGCGGGTGCGCACGGATACGTGCCCGAGTGGCTCGGCCTGGACAGGTCCAGGTATTTGCGCCTGGACCGCAATGAGAGCACATTGCCGCCGCCGGCCACGGTCGTGAGCGCTCTGACGGAGTACCTCACGACCCGGGGAGTCCATAGCTACCCGGACGCTGAACGCCTTGGCGGGCCGCTTGCGGGCTACTGCGGGGTATCGCCAGGGTGCATCCTGACGACCAATGGCTCGGACCAGGCCATTGACCTCTGCCTGCGGGCCTTCCTTGACGAAGGCCAGCGGATCCTCGTGGCGCAGCCCGAGTTCTCCATCTTCAGTCACGTCGCCGCCCTCATCGGCGCGCGGGTGGACGGGGTTCCCTACCACGAGGACCTGAGCTTCCCCTACGAGGAGTTCCGCGAGGCCGCCGCCAGCGGAACGCACGACCTCATCGTGATCATCAATCCGAACAACCCCACGGGTACGCCCGTCGCGGACGAATTCATCAGGGAGGTGGCATCCAGCCACCCTGACGTGCCGGTGATCGTCGACGAAGCGTATTACGAGTTCACCGGGCGGACTTCGGCCGGGCTGATCGGCTCCCACGACAACGTCATCGTCCTGCGTACCTTCTCCAAGGCATTCGCGATGGCGGGCCTGCGTCTGGGATACGTGGTGGCCGCTCCGCCGGTGATCGAGCAGATCGCCAAGCTGCGCAACCCATTCGACGTCAACGAGCTCGCCGTGGTGGCCGCGGAGGCGCACCTTGCCGACCTGGCGCCGATGCGGCGGAACGTCAGCGAGATCGTCCGCGAGTCCAAGCCGATCGTGGCCAGTTTCTGCCGCCGGATGGGGATCCCGGCCTGGCCGGGCAAGGCGAATTTCGTGCTCGTCAGGCCGCCCGGCTGCGCCGCCGCCGTGGAATTCATGCGTGATAACGGCATATTGGTCCGGTCGATGAGCGCTCCCCTCCTGCGCGGCATGTTCCGCGTGAGCATGGGAACGCCGGCGGAGATGACCCGGTTTACCCGGGTTCTTGAGGACTATATGCGGAAGGCCAGTGAACTGGAGGGTTCCCGGTGAAGATCAACAAGTACGTGCTCAGTGAGCTTGGCCAGGACGAGCGGGCGTCAATCATGCGCCGCGCCCAGGCGGACCTCAGGGAAATCGAGCCGGTGGTCGATGAGATCGTGTCGGCCGTGCAGCAGCGCGGCGACGCGGCGCTGCTTGAGTACACGGCGAAGTTCGACGGCGCGGAACTGCGGCCCGGCGACGTGCGCGTGCAGCCCCGCGGAGTTCGACGAGGCGGAGAAACTGGTCGACCCCGGCCTGGTATCGGCGATCAAGCAGGCCATTGCCAACATCAGGGCGCACCACGAGCGCCAGCTTCCCGGCCCCGGCTGGATGGAGGAACTGTCACCGGGGGTCATCTCCGGCGAGCGCGTCACCCCCATCGCCTCCGCCGGGCTGTACGTGCCGCGGGGCAAGGGCTCTTTCCCGTCGGTGGTGATGATGCTGAGCATCCCGGCCGTGCTGACGGGCGTCCCGCGGATCGTGATCTGCACGCCGCCCGGACCGGACGGCACCGTCGACGCGGCATCCCTGGTCACCGCGCGCCTTTGCGGTGTCGAGGAAATCTACAAGGTAGGGGGTGCCCAGGCGATCGCGGCCATGGCCTACGGGACGCAGACCGTGGCCAAGGTGGACAAGATCGTCGGCCCC
The DNA here is from genome assembly GCA_963735415.1 of uncultured Actinomycetota bacterium. Lineage (GTDB taxonomy): Bacteria > Actinomycetota > Actinomycetes > Streptosporangiales > Streptosporangiaceae > Trebonia. The sequence goes on from CAVTLB010000015.1 coordinate 99,366, forward strand.
GGGAACCGGTACGTGGCCGCGGCACGGCGCCGGGTGTACGGCAGCGTGGACCCGGGGGCACCCGCGGGGCCCAGCGAGTCGATCATCATGTGCGATGACACGGCGGACCCGGAGGTGGCCGCCCGCGAGCTGCTGGTAGAAGCAGAGCACGGCCCAGACTCCGCCGCGTTGCTCGTCACTGACTCGCAGCGGGTGGCCGGGGCAGTCATGGACCTGGTCCCCGGCCTGGTGGCGGAGCTTCCCGAGCCGCGCAGGCAGTACTGCGAAACCGTGATGGCCGGGTTCGGCGGCGTCGTCATCACCGATAACGTCGATGAATCACTCGCTTTCGTCAACGATTACGCCCCCGAGCACCTCCGGGTCATCGTGCGCCAGCCATTCGAGGTGTTGCACCAGATCAAGAACGCGGGGGAGATCCTCCTCGGCGAGCGGACATCCATCGCCTTCGGCAACTTCCTGATCGGCGTGAACGCGATCCTTCCCACGGGCGGCTTCGCCCGCAGCTACTCGTGCGTCGGCGTCGAGGACTTCCTCAAGCGGTCCTCCTTCGCCTACGTCTCACGGGAGGGTGCCGCCGCCATCGGCCCGGCGGCCGAGAAGATCGCGCGGTACGAGGGCTTCCCGTCCCACGCGCGGGCCGCCGGCCACGCGCAGCGGGCAGTGTGACTTCAGGGGAAGTTCAGCGGGAGCGAGGGTGCCGCCGACGGGTCAGCCTGCATCGAGCGCACTGCCGCCAGCTCATGGGCCAGGCCCGCGGCGTGCGCAAGGTGCTCCGGCTTCCGTCAGGCACGAGGCTGCCTCGGCCGTCCGGCCGCTCATCCGCAAGGCGGCGGCCTTCGACGTGAGGCACAAGAGCAGGCAGTGGCTCAATCCCTTGTCGCGATAGGTTTGCTCGACCTCAAGGTAGCGGTCGAACGGCAGGCGGCCCTCCGCGCGTTCGGCTTCGCACCACCCCAGGGTCGCATGAGCGATCTCGGTGCCGCTCTTGGCGCGGGCGAACCGGTCCATGGCCTGCTGGTAAGCGATCTGGGCGCTGTCGAGGGCACCCGCCGCCCGGTGGGTCTCGGCCAGCCCGAGCAGCGCCCAGCCCTCGCTCCTGGTATCGCAGACTTTCACGCAGCATTCAAGGCCCTGTGCGTGCGCCTCTTCGGCGGCCGGATAGTCCCCGGTCAGGCGCAGTACCTCACCGACTCCCCACAGGGCGTATGCTTCCCGCTCGGCGTTGCCCGCCTCGCGCGCCATGGCCAGGGACTCGGCGTACGCCCGTTGGGCGGCTGGCCAGTCACTGGCCAGCCTGCTGACCTCCCCGATGCCAAAGCTGGTCTCGATCAGGCCCTGCTGGTCGAAGCATTCCTCGAAGACATCATGAGCGGCCGTATAGCAGTCGCGCGCGCGGCCGTAGTCGCCCCTGAGCCGATGGAGCTTCGCCAGTCCCAGCCGGGCGCGGCCGAGCTCCCGGCGGTACGCCGCCGCGGGATTGCCGGCCGCCTGGGATTCCGCCTGCCGGTAGTCGCTTCCCGCGCGCTCGTATTCGCTCGCCAGCCGGTAGCTATCGCCACGGCGGTTGTACAGCATGGCGATCGCCAGCCCGTCCGGCGGGTTGCGGAGCGCGAAGCCCCATCGCCTACAGGACTCGGCGTAATCGCCGCGGATGTTGCTGCAGCTGGCGAGGATCAGGTGCAGGGCGTATGGCGCGTCCGGGGACCGCTCGGAGCGCGCGAGCAGTTCCCGGGCCAGCGTTTCGAGGTCATTGAGGCGGCCCGCGGCGATGATCGACTCACGGTTATCCCGGATCAGGGCGAGCGCGTCGGCTGGATTGCCGGCCCGCAGGCGGTGCCGGGCAGCCGTGGCGAAATCCCCCGCGTCCGCCCAGAAGTCCGCCGAGCGCCCGTGCGCGCGCGCGATCTGAGCCTTGTCGGCTGTCGCGAGAACGGCGCGGCGGACGTTCAGGTGCGCGCTGTACAAGCTCCTGGCCGGCGCGCCGACGACGGCCTCGCCATGGGCTGTTTCTCCCGTCATGACCAGGGGCGGGCTTGTCCGGAGAAGATCCAGGGTCTCACGGAAGTTCGGGGCCGCCGATACGGCCTCGAGCGCGTCGTAGTCCGACGGCTGCTCCAGGACCGCGAGGGCGAGAAGGATCCCCAGCGCTGGCTCGGGCACGTGATCCCTGACGTACCGCTGTACCCAGTAGGACAGCAGGGACTCGGGCTCCCGCGTCAGTTCTTGCCCCGCGTCGGCCGCGGCGCGCCACTCGGGCGAGCGGACGAACATTTCCAGGCACACGATGTCGTCTGAGTAGCCGCTGATGTATTCGAGTGCCTTCGGCGTCAGGCTGAGCCCGTACAGCTGGAAGTAAGCCGCGAGCTCGCTATCGGCGAGGCCGCGTACCGGATAAGAGCTGAACGTGAGCGGGGCCCGCGGGGCGTCCCAGGAGGTGAGCAGCACTCTCGACCTGCCCGCGGCCGCGGCCTGGGCCAGCTGTTCAAGCAGCAGCAGGGTGCCGGTGCGCTGCTCGCGATGCGGGTAGTGAATGTTCTCGAAGACGAGCATCTGGGCGCTATCGCGCAGCGTCGTGACGAGGGCGGCGACCGTGTCCGCCGTGTCCTGGCCGGGGCCGCCGCCGTAGGCGTACCGCTCCAGGGGCTCGAACGCCCCCTGCGTCGTCATCAGGTGGAGCGCGAGGCAGGGGATGAGCTGGTCGCCATTGCGCTTCTTGGGCTGGTCGAAGTCGTACCAGAAGACCGCGCTAGCGATCCCGCGGCTGCTCAGGTCGTGGACCGCCTCGATCGCCAGGGACGTCTTCCCGCTGCCCCGCGCCCCGTGCACGACGATCGCGGCCGCGCCGTCCTGTGCCAGCGCGGCCGCGAGATGCGTGCTCGCCTGGCGGTCGTGAAGATAGGTGTCGGGTAGCGGGGGAGCCGTGCAGTCTCCGGACAGCAGCCTGAACTCCGCGAGGTGCGAGGAAAGGTGCCCGGCGGCCAGCCCGCGCCACTCATAGGCCAGTTCCTCCAGGTCCGCCCCTAGTTCCAGGCCCGCGAAGGTTCCCCGGTCGATGACCGCCGCGTCCGCGGTGAGGAGTTCCTGCCGGTGGTACAGCCCGGAGACCACCCCGATCACGGTGCGGCTTCGCAAGTCCACCACCGGCCCCCCGCTTTGCCCCACGCCCCTGTCCACGAATCCCATCCGGAACTGGGACCGTTCAGGGAACGCCCGCGAGTACTGCCCGTCGTACGCGCCGAGGCTGGCGACCTCAGGCTGGTCTTCGGTGAAGCCGTAGGCACGGACGTGCGAGCAAAGGTCTACGTGCGGCGGCCGGAGATGGCCCTTCTGGGCGACAGGGAGATAGGCCCTGGGCTTATAGTCGAGTTTCAGGAGCGCCCAGTCTGCCCTGAAGTCGCTCCATCCGGGCGCGTAGCTGGCAATCACTCTCACCGCGTCCGGGGAGGGGCCGCCCGGAACACCAGCCCCGTCGAATTCTATATCCAGCTCAAAGCTGGCCGCGCGCTCGGTATCCCACAGCCGGTGCTTTAGCGGATGGAAGGCCGTAACGAGATGCCCGCCCGGGGAGATGAAGAAGCCGGAGAAGATTCCCAGGCTACCCGGAGCTGAGCTTTGGCTGATCTCCGGATCGCGCAGGCGTGCCACGGCTGAGCGCGCACGGCCAGTCAGGAACTCATTGAGTACGGAGATGACCTCAGTTCCCGGCATTGCTATCCGTGAAGCCGTCGCACAGCCGGTCCAGCGACCGCCGCGATATAAGCAAGACTGCGGTCGCGACCGGATCGGCCTGCCCAACAAAATGCGACGAGACCAGGACCGTCGATACCAGGGCAATGGTCGCGATTTCCAGGCTCTCCCGCCCGTGTTCATGGAGCCGGGCGTAACGCAGCTTCTCGCACAAAAGAAGACGCAGGTCGGCCCGGCGGCGATCGAACCACTGATCGAATATATTCCCAATCTGCCCGAGCGCGGGAAGGGGGCCGCCCGTGAGAGTGCTCTCGCTATTGGCGGGGGCCATGAAGGTCTGGTACCAGCGCCTGAGGGCCTCATCCGGATCTTCCAGCAGGGACCTGGCTTCTGCGTCTCCCGCCAAGGACTGCGCGTCGTCATCAACGGCCATGAATGCCTCCGCATCTGCAGCTTGCCGCGTTATGCGTTCAATGGGCATCCTACTCGTCCCGCCCGCCCGGCCGGCCACTTCAATGTGGCGATCGTTGCCGGACCAGCGGCAGGATAAAGGTACTGTGACGAACGATGCGGCCGGCCCGGGCATTTCAGGGCACCGGGGCTAGCTTGCGGCGATGACCGCCTTCAGCAGGGCGCGGGTCCTTTCCCGGTCCTGGCCATGAGCGAACTCGGTGGCCACGAAGTCGGTGACCCCGGCGTCCGCGAGCGCAAGGATCTGCCCCGCGACCGCGTCCTCGTCGCCGACGAGCGCCACGTCGCCGGGGCCGGCCGCCTTTTCCCTGTCCAGCATCGCGCGGTAGGACGGCAGCTGCCCGTAGATGGCGAGCTCCTTCGCGGCGCTGGCCCGGGCGGCGTCCAGGTCGCTGGTCACGCAGACCGGCAGGATGCACACGACCCGCGGGTCCGGCCGGCCCGCGGCCTTGGCCGCGGCCGAGATCGCCGGGACCACGTAGTCGCGGACGGTGGCGGGCCCGGTCATCCACAGCACCGTGCCGTCGGTCTGCCCGCCGGCCAGGTCCAGCATCCGCGGCGCCATCGCGGCCAGCAGCACCGGCACCCGGCCCGCCCTGGGCACGCTCAGGCCGATGTGCGCGCGCAGCGTGCTGGCGTCGACGCTGGCCGCGTTACCTTCCAGCAGGGGGAGCAGGACCGACAGGTATTCGCGCATGTGCCGGGCGGGCCGGTCGAAGCTGTACCCGTACATGTTCTCGATGACGATCTTGTGCGACAGACCGATGCCGAGTGTCAGCCGGCCGGGGCCGACCGCCAGCGCCGCGGTCAGCGCCTGCTGCGCGAGCACCGCCGGATGGCGCGGGTAGGTGGGGACGACGGCCGTGCCCAGCTCGATGCCCGGCACACGGCTGCCGGCCACCGCCAGCGAGGTCAGTGCATCGAGCCCGAAGATGTTCGCCATCCAGACCGACGCGAACCCGTCGTCGGCCGCCCGCCGGAGCTGATCGGCCAGCTTGTCTAGCGCCTGGTCGCCGCCCGTCTCCGTCGCCGAGGTGCCGATCCGCATGCGTTGTCTCCGTCCGTCCGCCGCCGGCTCCGGTGCCAGCGCCAGGTCTGATCTTGGCGGCGCATGCCATGATCCGCAAGCCGTTGCAGGCCTGCCGCGCCCGCGTGGGCACTCCGGCACGCGGATCTTCTTTGACACACTGAGGGAAGCTAGGCTACATCTGCAGTCTGGGAGAGTCATGGAACAGGCAGACAGTACCAGTGACGGCACAGCTACGAAGCAGGATACTGCGAAGCGGCAGGCTAGGACGAGGGCGTCGTCCCCAGGGACTGTGATCGATCCCAACACTGGCCTAGTGCGTCTCGGGCTTGTGGAGGCTGTTAATTCTGGGCTCAGAGCACATGAATACATAATGGCGAAGGAGGAGTGTCCATGGGGGAGCTATGGTAGGATCTATCAGATGCGGCTAGGCGTCGGGGATCGCGTCACCGTTGCAGAGCGCAAGAGCCCCTCATTTGATGTCGTCACAGTGTGGATCCGTTGCAGCACATAAAGTTTATTCTCAGTACGCGGCCCCGAGAAGCTCCTCACCCCAACTTTGTCTCGGCCCTCGACGCCTTTAAGTTTGAGGGATCGGTGTACGTCGTTTTCGAGCACATGCCCATCTCTCTTCAATATATCGCTGGCAATCCTTACATTAACGAACTTCGATTGGCTTCAATACTTGGACAAGTAAGTTTAGACGGAGCAATAAACATCTGACGGGCGCTGACTCTAGTAGGTACTTGAGGGCCTTGCCTACCTGGCAGCGAAAGGATTAGAACATGGCTCGTTGACTTGTTCAAGTATTCTCATTTACCCTGATGGAGATGTCAAAATTGGTTAGTAATACTCCTTGTCTTAGAGTTTATCTATTAACGCAAAATCACAGCGTACCAAGAATGCTGTCATACCCGCCTCACGGGAAGCGCTAAACCGGACGATATCAGACCCTATTTTATGACCCCAGTGCACCGTAGTGCCTTTACAGTGATATAGTCCAATGCCAAGTCAAATGCACCTGCCTGATAGCGATTTTTTTTGGAACTTGTTTGTATTAAGAATATGTTCCGAGCAGTTGAAGCGTCCCCACGCAGACTTCTGGCATAATTTATGTTCATCGGGGAAAATCCACTTCATATATTGTCTCAAGATCGGATTCTCTGCTCAAGCACGGGGTCTCACAGTCCAACTCGGAGCAAACAACAATGCATTCCTTTGCCGATGTGTCTCCGGATCGACATAAATCTTCAAGTTCATACTGTCCTTACCAAGATCATATACTCTGCAAATAATATAAATCTGGGCAGAAGTATGTCCTGGCCGGAGCGCATTTGCTTGCATCTGTAATCATTAGCTCATTCCAAGGATAGGAAAATGTCGAACGTACCATATTGTACTGATTGTGACTCATGAAAAAGCGATCTGCGCAGTTTCCTGTAGTCGTTTTGACTTCAATGAGGTATTCTGGTTCGGATTCAATCCAAATGATATCCAGGTAGCCAAGATGGATAAGCAGTCTGGTCAAGTGGCTGTTGGTGTCTCTATAGACGATGTCGGATGTCTCGGGCTCATCCCACGAGGGCATGCCACGGTAATTGGGGTGGACTGTCACCAGGCGGCGGATTGTACTTCTCCAATTCCCTGTGCCGAAATGCGGCTCGAGGGCGTTCAGAAATATTTCATACACCTACAAAGTTTCATGTCAAAGCTGTTGTATTGATTTTTTGAGTGGAATACTGACAAATAGCTCTCCAGCAGCCCCAATCTTATTGTCATGTCTCATCTGATTTAATGCTCGAACACCAAATGCAGCTTGGTGATCGTATCCAGGAAGATGTTGTCCATTGCCAGGTGCTGCTGGGAAATCACTTTGTGGTAAGCTCGTCTGTCTTGCGATGCGGATGACATGGCCAAGAAGCTGCGTGTATGCGTCGACGTTACCGAATATACCTTGAATGGGTATATTTGGGATATTATCCGGCTCTGGCTCGAGGAATAGTTGTGGAGATGAGACGTTCGATGGCGGAGTAGAGCCGCCTTCGGATATCGCGATACTTGCTCGACTCACTTGGGACACGCCAAAGAACTCGTCGGCAATGACTCTAGACGTTCCCTCCGGAGTTATTACTACTACTTCTTCTTCCTCTTCTTCCTCTTCATCTGAATCGTCAACCACTCTTCGAGGAATTGCCTCAATGCCTGGGACATGTCCAACGCCGACGATTTCCAAGAGGTCATCTATGACGGAGATGCTGCTAGTCAAAACGAGGCTGATATGCTCTCTGCAAGATGTGGGTATTTCGATTGCTTTGGCCAGAGCCTCCGGAAGATGCATCTTATAGCAGACTTCCCTGTTAGATCCTAGCCTCGGAACGAAGATCTGCCAACCATTTTCCTGATTTCGAATGTGCACATGACCAGTACTTCGGGGTATGGGTCCAGTTGTATAGCTAATATCGAGAAAGTCAAGCTTGAACTATTAAAGGCCGAAACTACTATCAAAGAGCGTAAGCTTAAGGCGAAACCTCTTAAGGATACTATGCCAAAAGCTCTTACTACTTAAAATAGTCAAAATAATCGAAATAAAGGCTATAAAAAAGGGGGCTTTATACGCTCGTTTTTCGATCCTTAAGCCTACTATTTGTACTACAAACGCCTTAGTTACGAACTCAAAGACTGCTTTGATTATAAGAAGTCTTAGCTAATACAAAACGACGCTAGTACCTCGAATTAGCCTAATTAAGGATTAGCTCCTAATACAAGTATTTATAAA